>CAWEMN010000005.1:0-282168 GCA_963810155.1 uncultured Acidobacteriota bacterium | reverse complement strand
CAAGCCAGGAGGAGACTTCGAGATCACCGAGCGCGAGATTCCGAAACCGGGCCCGGCAGAGGTGCGCATCAAGGTCCAAGCCTGCGGCATCTGTCACAGTGACGCATTCACGAAAGACGGCAGTTGGCCTGGAATTCAGTATCCCCGCGTCCCGGGGCACGAAATCGTCGGCCTCATCGACGAACTGGGTGACCGTGTAACCGGCTGGAAGAAGGGACAGCGCGTCGGAGTGGGCTGGCATGGCGGACACGATGGGACGTGCCGAGCGTGCCAGCGAGGAGATTTTCGCAACTGCCAGAACCTGAAAGTTCCGGGGATCAGCTACGACGGGGGATACCAGCAATACATGGTGGCTCCGGTGGAGGCCGTGGTGGCTATCCCCGAAAGTCTAAGCGATGCCGAGGCGGCGCCGCTGCTCTGCGCCGGCATCACCATGTACAACTCGCTGCGCCACAGCGGTGCATTCCCCGGCGACCTCGTCGCCGTCCAGGGTATCGGCGGCCTTGGTCACTTGGGCATTCAATTTGCGCAAAAGTTCGGTTATCAGGTCGCGGCGATCGGGCGCGGGGCTGAGAATGAGCCGCTCGCAAAGAAGCTCGGAGCGAGCGTCTACATCGACAGCAAATCGACGAATACGGCGGCAGCGTTGCAAAAACTGGGCGGCGCACAAGTGGTGGTGGCTACAGCCCCGAGTTCAAAAGCAATGTCAGAGCTGTTCGACGGCCTGGGACCGAATGGGAAGCTCATGGTGATCGGTGCGGCTTTCGATCCCCTTGAGGTAACACCGGTACAACTCATTACTGGCAGCCGATCCATTCAGGGCTGGGCTTCGGGTACGACAGCGGATGAGGATGACACTCTGCGTTTCGCCGAACTGACCGGCGTGCGCCCGATGATCGAGACCTATCCACTCGAGAAAGCGGCAGAGGGCTATGAACGTATGCTGAGCGGCAAGGCACAGTTCCGCGTCGTTCTGACGATGTAGATTCGCCCTACATCGCAATTCGCCCCATTCGTGAGAGCGGAGAGGCGGCGCAACGCGTACTACCTGGCGCCGCCTCATGAGTTGAGGGAAGCAAGCTTGGAAGCTGGACAGCTCAAGGAGATGAATCATGGCAACTGCAGCGATGACAACCCGCCCCCCTTTGCCTCCTTTCACACGCGAGAGTGCGATTCAAAAGGTGCGCCTCGCCGAAGATAGCTGGAACACTCGCGACCCCGCGAAAGTAGCTCTGGCATACGCGATCGATTCACGATGGAGGAATCGATCGGAATTCATCAACGGACGAAACGAAGTTATCGCTTTCCTCACTCGCAAGTGGGCCAAGGAGCTGGACTACAGGCTCATCAAGGAAATGTGGGCGTTTACCGGAAATCGGATCGCCGTACGCTTCGCTTACGAGTGGCACGACGACTCAGGTCACTGGTATCGCTCCTATGGCAATGAGAACTGGGAGTTCAATGACGACGGGCTCATGGCCTTACGGTTTGCGTCAATCAACGACCTTCCCATTTTGGAATCAGATCGCAAATATTACTGGCCGCTCGGGCGCCGTCCCGAAGACCAGCCAGGATTGAGTGATCTAGGCCTCTAGTTTCCCTCATGCCAGCCATGTGATTACTGTTTGCCCTCGAGCGTGTTCTTGATGGTGGTGAGCGCATCTTGGAGATTGGAAACCGACCGGCCCACCGCGACCTTTCGAACAATCGATCCCTTGGGACCGGTCAGACCCGCCTGCTCGGAACCCATGGCCATGATCAGATAGAAACCGGGTTTCGTCGGGTCGTCACTCCCGCGGACACAGAAGGAGAGGTCGAGCGCGGTCTCAAAGTAATGGCTCGAATAGAGCTGTTTCTCGGCGACGGCGTATGCGACTTGGTCGGCCGGGTTCCCGCGCAGGGTAACCACCTGCACCACACGCAGCGTCGGCTTCAATCCGAATTTCACCCTTGCCCAATAGAACGTGTCTTCGACGTTCGCGGGCTTCGCATTGGGATAGGCGAGAAGGTATTGGTAGAAATCCGGCAGGCGCTCCGGCAAGGCCTTGCTGTAGCTGAGCATGTAGGCGAACTGTTTGGGCACCTCGGTCGGGTCACGCTTATCGTTATAAACACCTAGGACCTGATTGCCCTCGCGCTGGTAGGCGAGCAGCCGCTGCAGCGCTGTCTTCTGTAGGAACTGATTCACTTCTTCGTTCACGTCGGCGGCAGACCAATCGATGGATCGATGGAACTCTTCGATGGAGCTAGCGGGCATCTGAATCAGACAATCGCCCGGCTTGCAATTCTTCAAAGCCTGGACGTCATCGTTGTCGAACGAAAAACCCTTCAAGTCAGAAAGCTGTGGCGGATTGCTGAACACGCCAAGCGCCAGGTAGTTGGGAAGCTTGCGGAGGCGATCGAAGTCGCGAGCGAACTGGACATAACTCTCAGGAGCGGCATGGATGTAGACCGCGCCGAACAGAAAGACCTCGGCCGGCGTGCGGGACGTCAGATTCTTCGTGACCGGCTGTCCGTTTCGGATCGCGGCGATTTGGTCCTGACTCAGTCCGATATCCTGTCGAAAGAATGTTTGCAGGTCAGGATTTGACTGTGAATAGCCAGGCAGGGTGGCAATCCAGCCCACCAACGCAACAGTGGGCATTAAACTTCGGATCATGGCAACTTTACACCAGGCTTTCGCTGCATCGTTCATGGCGCATCCTTTCAAACTGCGGCCTGGCTCCGACCCCACACTAGCCCGTGAGTCTACCGGTAATCAACGTTCCCACTAGTAGACCTGCGGAAGCTTGAGGTCAAGCAAATGTCGAATCTGCGGTCCCGAGAGCTTTGCAAGTCCATAGTCGGCTGTGAGGCGCATAGGGCCACGTACAGGATTTCCCGGCATCCATCCACAGGTGGATTGTGAGAGAAAGAAGTGCAAGGTGATCTGCGTTAGCACGCAGCACATCTCGACGGCAAAGATTTACGTGCTTGGAGAATCGCCATGAACTTGACCGACGTTTCGGATCTCGATATCCACAGAGGAAACTTGCGGTTCGCGAGTGATGCTTCGAGTAGGGTGAATAAGGAACCATGGTTAGAGGAAGAAATTCAGCCCGTTGCGGGTTTTGAAGGAATCGTGGGGCAGAGTCCCGCCCTCCGGGAAGTGCTGGATCTCGTCAACATGGTAGCTCCAGGCGATTCGACCGTGCTCTTGCTGGGAGAGACGGGCACTGGCAAGGAACTCATCGCTCGCGCGATTCACAATCGCAGTCGCCGGAGGGACCGGACGTTTGTAAGGCTCAATTGCGCAGCCATTCCTAGCGGTCTGCTCGAAAGCGAGCTTTTTGGTTACGAGCGCGGCGCCTTCACCGGTGCGATCACTCAGAAGATTGGCCGGCTTGAGCTGGCAGACCAAGGTTCGCTGTTTCTGGATGAAATTGGCGATATCCCCCTGGAGTTGCAACCGAAACTCCTTCGCGTCTTGCAAGAGCGAGAATTCGAACGGTTGGGCAGTGCACGCACGAAGAAGGTTGACACTCGGGTTGTGACCGCGACTCATCGCGACTTGGAAGAGATGATGGTAGAGAAACAGTTTCGGAGCGACCTCTACTATCGACTGAACGTCTTTCCGATTTCCATTCCTCCGTTGCGCGACCGCCCAGAAGACATTCCGCTGCTCGTGCGGCATTTCGCCCTGCAATTCGCTCAGCGGATGAACAAGGCCATTGATGCGATCCCTCTTGAAACAATGGAAGCGCTGACTCGATATTCATGGCCCGGAAACATTCGTGAGTTGCAAAACGTTATCGAACGCGCCGTGGTTGTCTATCAAAAGGGGAACCTCTCGGTCAAGAAGAGTTGGCTCTCTCGCGAATGCTTCCACAGCGAATCAGCCACACAGCCGTTGTTTAAAAGGTCTGCGACGGGGGATCGAGAAATGATTGAGGCCGCCTTGGCCGACACCAGAGGCCGAGTGTCGGGACCATCAGGTGCGGCAGTCAAGCTTGGCATTCCGCCATCCACTCTGGAATCGAAGATCCGATCGATGCATATCAACAAGTACAGCTTCATGGCCACTGTCTAAACACACACCTTTCAAGTGTTCGAAACAGGTGTTTCACGAACTTCGCGAATTCGCGAAGAGATTGCGACGGCCAGAGTGTGCGCGCACGAGTGTTTTGAAGGATTTACGCTTGGCCTGTGAATTGCATTGATAAGGAATGCAAGGCGCACAGTAAGAAAAAAGGAGCGAAGCCGACATGGACAGAATGCTGGTAGTCGTTTTTGACACGGAAACCAAAGCGTACGAGGGGAAGAAGACGCTTCTTCAATTAGAAAACGAGGGCAGCATTGTGGTCTACGCCTATGCGGTCATTGCCAAGGATGCGAAGAGCAACGTAACGGTTAGGCAGAGCGATGACCCGGGGCCGCTCGGAGCTCTCGTGGGAACTTCGCTGGGAAGCGTCATTGGCCTTCTTGGGGGCCCCGCGGGTCTAGCGATTGGCGCAGCTGTGGGATTAGTGGCCGGCAGCACGGCTGATCTGAGCAACGCAAGGGTTGGTGACGACTTCGTCGACGACGTGGCCAAGAAGCTGACGCCGACCAAATTCGCCGTAGTCGCGGAAATACAAGAAGACTGGACGACTCCGGTGGACACCCGCATGGAAGCGATCGGCGGGACCGTATTCCGCCGGGCGCTTTCCGACGTGAAGGACACGGTTGATGACGAAGACACTGCGGCCATGAAGGCTGACATCGCGCAGATGAAGGCGGAGCACGCCAAGGCTCGCGCCGACCGGAAAGCAAAAATTCAGGAAAAGATCAACCAGCTCGACTCGAAGATACAAGCTCGGCTGGAGAAAGCCAAAGAGCGACGTCAGGCTGCCGAGCAACGGGCAAGGGCCAAGGCCGAGATCCTTAAGAACAAAGCAACTGCTTTGAAGGCTAAGGCCGCTCAGGCCGGAGATGTAGTCCCCGACTAAACGCAGGCCGAGCAGCGATCGGGGAAAGAACTTCGGCCAGGAGGAAACGTGATGATGTACACGTCGATCAGAAGACAGTTGGTGACTGGCTTTTGCATTTTGGGCTTGAGTCTCGCTCCAACACCAACCCGTGCCGCAGGCGACACTTTCAAGCAATCGGCGGAACTGGGAAAGAGAACAGCGAAGACCTCCGATGATGTCGATAAATACGTTGCCCAACTCGACAAAACCGAGCAGGCACTCTCGTCGGTCAGTCAAGCCCAGGGCAAGGATTTAAAGAAGCGTTACGAATCCTTCTCCAGGGAACTCGATGGCCTCGAGGCGGCGCAGAAGCAAGCGACTTCTGACATCGATGCAATGAAATCGACCGGTTCGGAATACTTTTCTGCGTGGGACACCTCGATTGCTCAGATGTCAAATCCGGAACTGAAACAGACCAGCACCGAGCGGCGGTCCAAGATCATGAAGGATCACGACGATCTCGCCGCCAGTCTGAACGACATCGCAAGCCAGCTCCAGCCGTTTATGAGCACCCTCCGTGATCTCAAGGCTTTCATGGAGACAGACCTGTCGGCCGAAAACATCGGCAAGGCGAGTGCAATGATCCAGAAATCTCAGTCCGACGCGCTCGCCTTGAAAGGACAAATTGCCGGCGTCCAAACGACGTTGAAGCAATTCTTGAATGAGGCACCCAAGTAACATCGACGGCACAGCAGGGCGGAAGGGATCGCACGACTCGAAAGCGTGAGGTGGGCAATGGAATACATCATGGATATTGATACTCGTCACAAATGCGCTTATGAGCACTGCCAGTGTCAGATTTCAATCACCGAAGAGTACTGCAGTGCCTACTGTTCGGATGCGGATGACATCGAGGAAGTGGAATTACAGTGCGACTGTAAACACGAGCCATGCGCGTTGAATTGAAATACAAGAGTTTGATCGCCAGCACACAGAGAAGGCAAAACGGCACAGGGAGATACGATATGAACGTACTTGAACGAATCCGAAAGACTCTTTTTTATGTTGTTACTGCGGCGTGTGTGGCAACCGTTGCGGCGTATCTCGCAGGGGTTGGGAGCACAAAGGCCGCAGGACAGGCCCAAGCGTCTGCTCAAGACGTGGAATTGCAGCTGGGCCAGCAAGTGTTCGACGAGCTGAAGGCCAAGGGCGAAATCGTCGAATCTTCTCCTCTTTACGACCAGTTGCGGCCGATTTCGGACGCTATTACGCGAGCAGCGCAGCCGCAATACAACCACCCGTTCAAGTTCTATCTCGTTCACGAAACTCAACCGAACGCATTTGCAACACCGGGTGGCAACGTCTATGTAGTCGATTCGCTCCTATATTTCGTGAAAAACACCGAAGAACTTGCAGGAACGCTGTGTCACGAGGTCTCGCACACGATTCATCGCGATGCCGTGACATTGATGGAGAAAGATCAAAAACTCACCGAGCGCGACATCGCGGCGGCGGTTCTCCTGGGTCACCCTTTGGCCATCGCGCTGCTTGGCAAGCTGCATTCGTTAAGCTACTCCCGCGATGTGGAATCGCGAGCTGACATTACCGGCTCAGACGTGTGTGCCGCAACCGGATACAACCCGTGGGGACTGGTATGGCTCTTCCAGGATTTTCAGAATGCCAACATGGGTCAGGTACCGCAGCTGTTGTCGGACCATCCGGGGAATCAGAATCGCGTCAATGCGCTGCAAAAACATTTCCGCGACAATCCTTCAGTCTTTGGCAAGTTCAACTCCGATCCAAAATCGGCCAAACCGATGTCGGTTCCTAAGGACGCCCCGGAAGTGTTTCTGCGGTGAAAGTGGGAAGGCTGCTCTGCGGCTCAAGCGGCCCGCACGAAAGAGATACACAGTAAACAGTATACGAAAGGAGCAGGACAATGACGAAATTTGCCGATGCGTTCTCGGCTGGGATGGAAGAAGTTAGAAAATCATGGGGCTGGCTTCTTGCGCTGGGAATCCTGCTGATCGTTCTGGGCATTGCTTGTGTGGGAACGGCTAGGACTGCGACCACCGTATCGATTTTGGTCTTCGGCTGGATCCTTCTCTTCAGCGGAGTGGCGTGGTTCGTGGGTGCGTTTCAAGCTTGGAGCTGGGGCGGGGTCTTTTTGTACTTGCTGAACGCGATCATCCGGGGTGTGACTGGATACTTTTTGGTGCGCCACCCGGATGCCGGCGCCGAGGCTGTGACGATCTTGTTGGCTTCCCTCTTTGTCGTGGGTGGGATATTTCGAATGGTTGCGGCGGGCCTCATCAAGTTCCCGCGTTGGGGATGGACAGCGGTCTCAGGAGGCGTCGCGGTCATTCTAGGCTTCACCCTTCTCCGGAACTGGCCGGCCTCGAGCACCTTCTTCATTGGCATGGCCATCGGCATCGACCTGATACTGGACGGATCGGCTCTGGTGGGTTTCGCGGGAGCCATTCATAGCGTGTTCAAGCCGCAACCCAGAGCAGCCTAATACACAGATCGAGGCGAGTGAATCCAGATAGCAATTCAGTGAAACATTCATCTACGATGGGACAAACGTAACCCAGCGAGCCGCTTCACGATCCGCCAGGGCGCGCAGGTTGCAAAGCCTTGGATATTGCGGCCGGCGGATAGGCAGAGAGGAGAACCGCGTGTTCTCACTCGATGATCGTGCGGGGAATGTAGTCACCACCGTAGCGCTTTTTCTGCTGGCGGCGGCTGTCCTCTACATCGCGCGCGGCGCCTTTCTCATTTTGCTGCTCTCTCTTTTCTTTGCCTACCTGATCGAACCCGCCGTCGCGTTGGTGCAAGAACGGTCGCCGCTCTTTAGGAAGAATCGCACTTCGGCAATTGCACAGGTGTACGTCATCGGGACCCTGGTGCTTGGCGGTTTGGGATACAAATTCGGCCCACGCCTCGCGGCACAAGCCAGGAGCCTCAATACGACGGTCCGAGAGCTCTTGGAACGTCTTGCCAGCGGCGGCGGAGCCGTGGCTGGTGCCGGAGTTGGCCATGGTTTGACTGCGGCTCAGCAATTGTGGATCCGCGACCAGTTGGCTCGTCACCAGGACGTCATTGCCCGTCTTTTCGAGCGCGGCGCGACGTCGGTAGCGTATGTTGCCGCTAGCTCGATCTGGCTTTTTGCCATTCCGATTCTGGCCATATTCATCCTGCGAGATGGCCGGCATATCGCGGAAACACTTATCGAAGCCACGAAATCGCAAGGAGACGGGTCACGGTTGGAGCGAATCCTGCGCCATATTGACAGAATGCTTGCCAAGTACATTCGCGCGCAACTCGCTCTCGCGGGTCTTTCTTTCGTCTTCTATAGCGTTTCCATGCTCGTCCTGGGCTTTCCTGATGCGATCGCGCTCGGACTTCTTGGAGGAGCTCTCGAATTCCTTCCTGCCGTGGGATGGATCATTTCGGCAGGGGCGATTCTGACGCTCGGTTTTCTGACACACGCTCACTGGATCTGGATGGTGGCGCTGCTGATTGTGTGGCGGCTGGTACAGGATTACGTGAACTCGCCTCGCATCATGGGTGGCAGCTTGGAACTGCAGCCCCTGACCGTTGTGTTTGCGCTCATGGTGGGTGGTCAGGTGGGAGGCATTGCAGGCGTATACCTCGCGGTACCGACGGTCGCGGTGCTCCGAATCGTGTGGCTCGAGTGTTTCTCGGGGCGGACCTCCTCGAATAACCGTTCGGATCAGCCAGTCATGCAAATGAAGGCGTGAATTGTGGTGTGCGCCCGAGACTGAAGTAGCGCTGCGCAACGCTAACAAGCGAATGAGATAAGCGCAATCTTGGTAGGCCCCGACCAGGTACGGTCGCTTGTACAGATAACTAAGACACGACGGTGCGCTCTCCAGGGTTTCTTGATTCGCGGCAGTGCGTTTTCGTCCGCCGACAGCTCCCCCTTCTCCGCTTGACCCCACAGCAAGGCAGTCACTCCGCACTATTTTTAGCGGGGGTTCGCGAATTCACGAGGAAATCGCGACTGCGTAGCCCGGGTGTCGGCTTGTTTACAAGAGCTTAGGTTTGGTCTTCGTATTGCACTAACGAAATGGAAGATCGACGAGGTAAGTCATAGGCATGACGAAACTCACGATTAAGTCAATTGGCACAATACTGAAAGGAGAACAACGTGGCAGAACTGATAGTGGTTGGTTTTAAGAAAGATATGTATCGCGCTTCGGAAGTGCTCAACGAGTTGCTCGAACTCAATGACAATTGGGTCGTTGATCTGCATGACGCCGTTGCCGTCTACCGCGACTACAGCGGCAAACTGCGAGTTGATCAAAGCTACCAGATGACCACAGGCGAAGGTGCGGGTTGGGGCGCGTTGTGGGGCTTGATGATCGGTTCTATCCTCGCGATCCCCTTCACTGCCGGGGCTAGCGCCGCTGCGGCCGGTGCGGCTGTCGCCACGGGTGCGATCAGCGGAACCGCGCTCGGCGCAGGAATCGGTGCTGTCGACGCATCGTCGTGGAAAGATGAGTTTGGCATTCCCGACGATTTCGTCCAGAGGGTTGGAACACTGGTCCAACTGGGCGACTCGGCGATCTTCGCCATCCTTCGCGTTGGCAATCCCGACATTGTGGCCGATCAATTCCGCGGCTACGGAGGCACGATCCTGCGAACTACGCTGAGTCGTGACCAGCAAGCCAAGGTTGAGAAAGTTCTCAAGGCCAGTGCTCGCTGAGTTGGCTTTGTTCGCCTGTACCGACGAATAGGGACCGATCCGAATCAGAATCGGTCCCTACCCGGTATGGCGCTACACCGCCGAAGCGACGAGCAAGAAGGAGAGCCACGTGGCAGAACTGATCGTGGTGGGTTTTAAGAAAGACAAACACCGAGCATCGAAAGTGCTCAACGCGTTGCTGGACCTTAAAGACGACCGCGTAGTGGATCTGCAGGGCGCCGTTGCGGCCTATCGCGACCAACGTGGCAGACTGCGAGTCGACCAGGGGTATCAGCTGATGACCGCAGGGCAAGGTGCTGGATTGGGTGGTTTCTTGGGTTTGCTAATTGGCAGCACGCTCGCCACGCTCGCGATTCCGTTCACCGCCGGCGTGAGTGCTGCCGCGGCGGGTGCAGCGCTCGCTTCAGGGGCTATCACCGGGACCGCAATCGGCGCCGGGGTGGGGGCCACCAATGCGTCATCGTGGAAAGATGAATTTGGCATTACCGACGATTTCGTTAAACAGGTGAAAGCACTTATTGAGCCTGGCGATTCGGCGATCCTCGCGATCCTCCGCATTATCGATCCCGACGTTCTTGCCGATCAGTTCCGCGGCTACGGAGGAACGATTCTGCGCACGACGTTGAGCCCCGACCAAGAGGCCAAGGTGGAGAAAGTGCTCGGTGCCAGTAGCCGGTGAAAGCTTTTCCTTCTGGTGCCACAGCCACGAGCTCGTACGCGCTGCCGCCACTGAACTGCAAGGTCAGCGAAGTGGTCCCTCCAGCGGTGCTCTTCGCCTAGAAAAAGAAGGACCCTTCTGAGGACCTATCGAGAAGTGGCATCCTCGGACACGATTTATTTGGGCTGCTGTTTCTCCTCCAGAACTTGGATGTGGTACATCGTCCGCTGTACGTAGCGGAAGGAATCGACGAGCATAACGCCAAAAACGAGCAGCGCGATTGCCAGCGCTCCAGCCGTCAACCAATCATGCGGTCGAAATCTCGATAACTTTGGCGCCACGACGATCAATCCGAGGGATGCACCAATAACCACCACTGCATCGAAACTCGCTCGCTGCCAGTAGCTGCCGCCAAGATGAAGCCACATGCCGAACTCATCGAAAGTGAGCGCGAGGCCTACACCGTAAACCAAGGATGCCCAGTGAAGTCCTTTCTTCATCGGACCGCCCAACAATAGATATGCTCCTACTCCAGCGAGTAAGAAAATCCCGTAATTAAGATGATGGACATGGGTGCCGCCGAGATGCAGGTAAATGTCCGGGATACGGCGGGAAAAGATCAGGAATACGATGACGCGAGCCACGATGAACGTAAACAAAAACGTGCCCAGAATCCAACTCGCTCGGCGTTGAAAAGTGGATTGGAATGGAGCCGATTCCCGATCGTGACTTGGCAAATCGGACATTTCGTAGAGTCTAGAATGACAGGCCGAGTCGGCCTATCCCAACCGAAGGGTATTTGGGAGCTTGAATTTAGCTATGCGCGCACAGGGAAAAGGAACTGGCCTTCTATCTGCCCTCAGCCCTGGCTTCGCAAGAAGCGCTGATTCTAGAAGGCGTTTCTTTGGAGGTCTCTCACGCCGACAACTCAGGCCTTCTGTAGACGTCGAGGAGACTCATCGCTGCCGCAACGACAATCGGGCCCAACACAACCCCCAGTAGCCCAAAAGCCGCGATTCCCCCGAGCACACTAATAAAGATCAGCAGGGCGTTGAGACGGGCATGGCCACTCATGAGATAAGGACGCATGAAATTATCGATAGTTCCAACCAATCCCAGACAGATGCCCACCAACACGGCGCCGCGCGCGACGTGTCCTGTCGCGAAAAGCCACACCGCTGCCGGAACCCAAACCGGCCACGACCCGACCACCGGCAATAATGAGAGAAAGGCCATAACCACACCCCAAAACACCGCCGATCCAATCCCCACGACGGCAAACGCGATTCCACCGAGGCATCCTTGAATGGCTGCAATCAGCACGCTAACGGCGACGCTTGATTGAATCAGGTCGTGCGTTTGGGTGAGTATGCGCTCCCAGATCTTCTCCTCAAACGGCTGGATGCGGCGCACGAAAGCGAGAATGGCTTCGCCGTCGCGAAAGAAAAAGAATAGCGCAAACAAAGTAACGAAGAGCTCAAAGAGAAACACAGCGATATTCCGCACTACTGTTCCGAGCCTGGCCGCCAGGAACGACGCCGCCCTTTCTGCGCCCTGTTGTAGCACCGCAGGGAGATTCGTCTCGGTGTCACCGAGCCGCGCGGCCAGCCGATTCCAGGTGCGATTAACCCATTCGAACTGTCCCGCGGTAGCCCCGTTCCGAAGAGCTTGTATCGCCTGGGTGGCTTCTCGCACGAAAAGGAACATTAGAAACAGCGCCGGCACAATGAGGATAAGTGTCACGCCGGCAGTGCCCGCGGCCGCGGCCCGTGTGCGACTCCAGCGACGGGCTAAGCGCTGATAATGTCCGTAGAAAAGTACGGCCAAGACGCCGGCCCATCCAAGCGGGACGAGGAAGGGCCGGAAGATCAGAAAAACAAGCCAGCCCAAGACGAAGATCGCCCCGTAGAACAATATCGCGCTCAGGCCTTCGACTCGCTGCATGCGTAAATTCGACTCCGGCTGTGGCGATTTCTATCACTTGAATCTACTACAGCGAACACCAGGAGGCACTAACGATAAACAGTTTTAGCCTCCGTTGCAGGGACATCTCGACCATAGGCTGGCTAAAGCGAATCGGGCGGGAAACCCTCCGCAGTCCTGACAAATGCAATCGATTGGGTTTACCCGGAGTGGAACCGGGCACGTCACAGGGCAGAATGTCTGGTAAGTCGTGGGCAGGTGGCACGACTCCTGGCGGACGTTTCTGCAACGTCTTCAAGTTTCGAGATGGCCGAATATCGAGCCTGTACATCTATCTCGATCCCGACTACACAGGTGAGGATGAGGCACGGTTTCGATGGGGTAAGAGCCGTCAGTGGTGAGGGTGGTGACCATCCGTCAGACGCTTATTCGCGCCCTTTCTAAGATATGAGGATCACCTAAACCATGGCCGAAAGCATATCGAACTTACTGATCCGCAATCTTCGCGACGTCTTCGGTGAAAACGACCACGCGCGTCGTCCCTTTCGACGGTGAGACTCCTGGGACGATGCTGACGCGGTAAACTCTGGCCACGCAATTCAACCGAATGGTCCAGAAAGAATTACGTTTGGTCCCGAGTTGAGTTCGAAATAAAAGGACCCTTGGTAGGATAGCCGCTTCTAGTGTGAGTTCTTATGCCAGCTTTTTATCTGCTGGTTCAGGTGCCGATAACATTCGCAAGAGGCTTTCTCCAACCCGGCACGATTTTCTATATGGACCTGGCCCTTTTTATAAGTGATCAGTCCTGCTCTCTGAAGAATGCCCGCCGCGACAGTGACACTTGCACGGCGCGTGCCCAGCATATGCGCCAGAAACTGTTGGGTTAGAGGAAAATCAGCGGTGCCCACACGATCCTGGCTCATCAAGAGCCATCGTGCTAACCGCTTTTCGACTGGGTGGAGCCGATTGCAGGCTGCCACTTGCGTGGTCTGCAAACCCAATTCCTGGGAATAACGATGCAAACTTTTCTCTAATTCGGGGTATCGGCGCAAAATATCGACTATCTCTTTTGCGTCCGCTCTGAATCCGGTCCCCGAAATCTGCATCACTGCCTGCGTGGGGCTGGTATGGAAGCCCACGATCAGTGGCAGGCCCACAAAGCCTTCGTGGCCAGTGAGTCCGACTTCGACACTCTTTCCATTGGACATGACATTTAATATCGATGCCAGCCCGCTATTGATGAAGTATCCGTACTTAATCGGTTCGGCCATCTCGTTCAATACCCGGTGAACGGGAAGTTGCACGAACTCAAGTTTCGAGAGGACCGTCTTGCGGTCCTCGCCCGCCAAATCAAGAAGAAGCTTATTGTGGACGGCGTTCCCGTCCAAACCATGAAGGGCTTGCGTCTGAAGAACTTTTTTACGAGCGCGTATCAGTCTATTGGCCATTGTTCCTTGCGGGGCTGGAGCCGTCCGATTTCGCAAAGAACCGCAGCCAGTGGAATACAGCGGAAAGTTGCTAATAAGACTGGAAGAGTATACGCAATTTAACAGATTGTGCTAGTAGCAACCGATAAATCAAAGCAACGTCTGCTTTCCAAAACCGTGTACGCTGGCGTACACTGACGATGACAGCCCGATCTCCACGCCACGCGCCATGCGAAAGCGAAGCAAGCCGCGACTCTCTCCTAAACCCGATTGGGCGACGACGGTCGCCGAATTGCGTCGCGGCCTGAATCTGAGTCAGACAGAGTTTGGACAGCGGCTGCACTCTTCGGCAATGGCCATATCTCGCTGGGAGCGCGGCGTGCAGGAGCCGCCCGCCGGCAGTTATGTAGAGCTTGGGACTCTCGCGGGCGACTCTCTTTGCTGGTATTTTTGGGGCCGAGCTGGCTTGCGCAAGGAAGACTTGATGCGCATGCTGCCGGAGTTCAGCAGGAAACTAGCCCGGCCGAATACGATCGATATTCGGGTCGCAAGCGCAGGAAGTGGACATAAGAAGTCAAAGGCGCCGCAACTCGTAGCCATCCCTTTGCTCAAAGTGGTAGCGGCATCTCATGGGGAAAAGGGGGACAACTCGGCGGTGCTTCACGATGCCCCGGTGGAGAGCATGATCGCCGCTCCCAAGGAGTGGTGCCCCAATCCCGCGGCCACAACTTGCCTACGCGTGCAGGGCAACTCGATGAGCCCGCTGATCTACGATGGTTACATCCTTGCCGTAGACTCCTCGCAAACCGACCGTTCCAAGCTCAACGGAAAAATCGTGATTGCGCTGGAATAAAGACATGGGATTGACCGTGTCGCGCCTGCAACGTTACGGCCACACGGAAGTCCTGCACCCTGAAAACCGAGAGTACGAATCGATCACGCTCGACAATAAACACAAATGGAAAATCCTGGCCACGGTTCTCTGGTGGATCGGAAAGGCGCCGTAGTCCCCCACTCTCCTGGCTCCCGCAAACTTCAGGGTGACAACGCCTCGCTTTAGCATCACTGTTACATCGTGTCCGTTAACTGATGCGGGAGGAGCTACGATTCAATTTTTGCGGGAGGTGGCGAAGACCATGGCCTCGACGAGTTCAAGCACGCGCGGATCGGTGCAGACTTCATAGTAGGCGCGCTGCCCTGCCGGTCCGATGCGTCCGTCGGAGAGCAGCTGGCGCACGAAGCCGCGGCGCAGCAGGATCGGTTCGACGGCCTCGCCGATGGGCGCCTGGCCGACAAAGAAAGTCGTCCGCTCGCGGCCCCAGGGCATTTCGCAATCCACCTCGACCGACTGCAGCGCGATCTCCTCGGATAATTTGGCGAAGCCTTCGTCGTTCAGCTCCACGCCATTCAGGTTGAAGCGAATCAGAAACTCGTCCGCTTCGTCCTCCTGAGCGCCCTCCATGCCGGGCTGAAAGACGAACAGCCGGAAAAGCGAGGACTTGTCGCCGAGCAGGCGGCGCGCCACTTTCGAGCAACTCGACAGGCGGTCGGAAAGATTCAGCGCGCGCGAAATCATGATGCGCGAATCGCTATCCACCCAATAAGTGGGCGCGGAACCCTGAAAGGCGATGCCGACTCCCAATTCCAGGCGCGGCAAATCGCCGGCCTCGGGCCGTTCGTTGTAAGCCGCGGCAATCGCCAGAATCTGCCGGGCGAGCGCGCAGGCCTTGGAGACGGCGCGCTGGTTCGAGCGGTTCGATTCGGTCTCGAAGATGGCCAGCACCATGGCGTCGCCTTCGATGAAGACCTTGGCGGCGCCGTAGCGATCGAGGATGCGCTTCACCGGCTCATAGAAATTGAGGCTGAACAGCGTCGCGGGATTCAGGCCGCGCGCCAGCAAGTCCTTGGTGATGCGGGTCGAGCCGCGCACGTCGGCTTTGATCACGGCGTGATTGACCACGTTGTCCTGCGCCGGACGCGCTTCGGTGGGCAGCAGAAATTCGTAAAGGCTGTTGTTCATACGCGAAATTTCGCGCGTTTGCTCGCTGCGCACCAGCTGGATGCGCTCCATGGCCGCGGTCAGACGCTCGTAATTCCGCAAATCGCGCCGCAGGCGCATGAAATCCTCGGCGAAACGCAGCGCGACCACGCGCGCTTCGTCCCGCGGGTAGCGGCGCACCTTCTTGGCTAGGGCCTCGATGCGCTCCATCGAGAAGCGCCGAGCCGGAAACTGCTTCAGGATTTGCGCCACGTGCTCGAACTCTTCGCGGGAAACCAGCGCCTTCTTGAGCTGCTGCAAGTGGATCGGCGGGCAATAATCGTGATAGATGTTGCGCACCTCATAGCTGGCCAGCACGTGAATCAGCAAATCCCGTTTCTCCAGCCGCACCAGCCAATCGTCCAGGCGGCGGCGCGCGCTCGCCGGCGGCCTCGGTATCCTCCGGCCAGTCCGCGTCAAAGAGCCGGCGCGCGTTTTCCGGCTCGTTCAGATAGTCGCCCAAAACGCGGTCGTATTCCTGAGCGATGAAATCGGACTTGGTCTTGGCGGCCTCGATTTGAGGCTCCGATGCATCCAGTTTGGTCTGCGCCTGCTTCAGGCGAGTATTCGACTTTGGAAAGCTCGGCGCGCACCTGCGAAATATCGGCGCCCAATTCCGACGCGCGCGAACATGCCGCCGCCTTTTTCCAATTTTCGCGAGAGGGTGTTGCGCTCCTCTTCCAGGCGCGCGACCTCTTCGCGCGTGGCCACGGCGGAATCGACCAATTCCCGATAAGAGCGCGAAGCTCCCTTGATCTCCTCAGCGCTGCCGCTGGTGAGCACCGTTTCGCGCAGGAAATCGAGCATCAGCGAGTCGAAGGTCTCGAAGCGATCTTCGTCTTTGAGGTAATTGCCGAGCAGAACATACTGCTCGAGGAAAATCAGATCGTCGCGGCCGCCCTCGACGAAGGCGATCCGATTGTTGAGCATTTCGTACGCCGCGCTCTGCTCCTCTCCAAAAAGAGCTTTGCGCCAGCGGCCCAGATTATTTTCCTCGAACTCCAGAAGAATCTGATAGACGTGCTGAGTCACCTGGCGAAAGATCACTGCGCCGGTCGGCCTGCAGTTCGGCCAGGCGAGCCTTCATCACGTGCGCCTGTTCGGAGCGCTCGAAATATTCGCCGCGAGTGCGAATCCACTCCTTGGCCTCCAGAAGCGAATGCGCAAACTGGGCGCCGATCTCCTGAGTCAGGAATTTCAGCACGGAGACGCGGAGCAGCAGGTCGAGCTCGACTTTCTTTTCATATTTGGCGCGAGTCAGGGAGGCCTGCAGCAGCTCCAGCGTCTGGCGTTTCCAGGCGCCGGTTTCCGGGCCTTTCGGGCCTTTGGGGCTTCGGGGCCTTCGGTCCCTTGGGAGCGGAGTAGTTGAGGTTGGCCATCTGGCGAACGAACTCGAGCAGGTAGGTGCGGGTCTGTTCGGTCCACGCGGGGCTCAGGTAGACGTCGTGATGAATGTTATCGACGCCCACCGTGAGCGTGCCGAGCGGCAGCTCGGCGGCATATGTTTTCAGGTCAACGCGGGCAAGATTACCCGCGAGCCCTCTGTTGAGTAGGCCCTTGGGAAGACATATGTGTCAAACTTTCACGAGGTTAGCAGGGGTCCGGCGAAGCCGCAGCAGGCAATCCACGCAGGCGCAGCCTAGGCGTTAACATCCGACCGGAAACCGGCCGCTGCGAGACTGGTTACTTGGCTGGCGTCCCGCGGGGGCTTAACGCGGGAGGATTTCAGCGGGGCTGATGGTGATTCGCCGTGTTTCCGCGTCGACATGTTCGAGGCGGATGGTGACTTCGGGCCAATCGGTGCGAAATGTGAAGCGCTCCGCCCATTCGATAATGACGATACCCGGCTCGGCGAAGGCGTCCTCGAGCGCGAGCGACTCGAGACCGTGCGAATCCTCAACCCGATAGAGGTCCACGTGATAGATCCTGGCCTTATCGTGAGCTGGGCTGCGGAAGACGTGCACCAGCGTAAAGGTTGGGCTGGTGACCTCTTCTTCGCGCGCGGCGCCCAGCCCGCTGACGATGCCCTTGGTAATCGTGGTCTTACCGCTGCCAAGGTCGCCCGATAACAGGACCAGGACGGGGGGCTGCAGGCGATGGGCCAGCCGGCGCCCCAGCTCCATGGTCTCTTCCGGAGAATGAGAGATGACTTCAGTGCCGGACATGGTCCCATTGAGCCAACAGGCGGGCATAAGCCTCCGGCAGCGCTTCGATGAGATCGGAAGCCACCAGCGGAGCCTGACCGACGCGCTCCGCGGCCACGTCACCGGCCAGGCCGTGCAGGTAGACGCCCAGGCCCAGCACGCGCTCCCAGTTTTGGGTGCCAAATTCGGCGGTGAGACCGGCAAGCATTCCGGTGAGCACGTCCCCGGTGCCGCCGGTGGCCATTCCCGGATTGCCGGTGGTGTTGACGTAGGCCCGCCCATCGGGCGTCGCCAGAATGGTGTGGAACCCCTTCAAGATGACGAACGCTCGCCAGCGCGCGGCCGCCTCCAGCGCTACGGCCAGGCGGCGCTCCTGCACCTCGGCTGTCCTGATGCCGAGCAGGCGCGCCATTTCGCCGGGATGGGGCGTAATCGCCAGCAATTCCGATTTTCGTTCCCGCAATTCGTCCGGCCGCCCGGCGAAAGCATTCAGGCCATCCGCATCGATGATGAGCGGAAGAGACCATTTCCGCGGCAGAGCCCGTACGAACTGCTGCGTTTCGTCGTTGGTGGAAAGGCCGGGGCCGATCGCTAATACGGACTTGCCCTGGGCGACCTGCTCGAAGCGGTCGTAATCCAGATTGCGCAAGCTTGCAGTGCCCTCTTCGGTAGCCAGCAGAGGCGCCGTCATCAACTCGGGCATACCGGCCGCAACGATCGGCAGCACATCGGCAGGAGTCGCCACGGTAACCAGGCCCGCACCCACGCGCAGGGCCGCGCGCCCACTCAGCAACGCCGCACCCGATTTGCCCAGCGAGCCCGCAACGATCAGGACATGGCCGAAGCTTCCCTTGTTGACGTCGGCCTTGCGCACCATGGGGAGAGTCCGAAACTCGCCGGGCTCGAGCCAGTGGAGCTTCAGCGTGGGATCGTCGGCGAGCAACTCGCGTGGAGTGCCAATCGCGCGAGCGACGAGAGTGCCCACGCACGCGGCGCGGGGCGATAGCAATTGGCCGACCTTCGGCGCGGTAAAGGTGACGGTGGCATCGGCGGAGATGACCGGACCGCCGAACTCTTCCGGCTCCCGAAGGGAGTCCTGAAGGCATGTCGATAGCGATCACCCGATGCCTGGGCTCGCCATGTGCGTCGCGCCAGGCATTTACGTCTTCGATCACCGCAGCCAGGAGCCCTTCCACCGGACCCTTGATTCCGGTGCCCAGCAATGCGTCCACAATAAGATCGGCGTCGCCAAGGGCCTCGCGGGACAACGCCCATGTAGCCGCGGATGTCACAGACGCTGCAGGTCGCCGCCGGATTTTTGCCAAAGCTGCAAATTCACCGCTGCATCCCCGCGAACGGCAGAGGGTTCAGCAAAGAGGATGACCCTGGGAGGAGCGCCGCGCTCGCGCAGGCGGCGGGCCACCACGAATCCGTCGCCGCCATTATTCCCTTTGCCGCACAGAACCAGAATATTGCGCGTGGCGAGAGAGTCGGAAAACGTTTCCGATAGATAATCCGCGACGGCCGCGCCCGCATTCTCCATCAGTTGCAAGCTGGGAATGCCGTAGCGCTCGGTGGTCAGCCGATCGACTTCGCGCATCTGCTCCGCGGTCAGAACTTTCATGGGACGTTTTTCATGGCACGATGATCATGGCACGATCCGTCGCGTTCGCAAAAGAATCAGAACGACAGACCCCCACCCCCCACCTTTTTGCGTAAGTGTTCATTCTGAACGGCTTCTGATTTCTCGATTTGCGTAGGTGTTCATTTCAAGAGAGTTGTGGCTGACTTTTGCATAAGTGTTGATTCTGCTGGATATGTTCGTCGTCGGTGGCATGAGAGAGATCCTTCGCTCCGGTTCGTCTGTGTTGACCGGCGAAAGCTCGACTTTTTCAACGCCGCGAAGCTGCTCCTGTTGGGACACGTTCGCAGCGAAAAGGTGACTCTCGCCAGAGGACAGGATGACGATCCTGGACGGATCGTCATTTTGCGGGGCTTGGCAGGATTCGCGTGGTGTTGCACTCTTGTTCTCGAAGGATAGACCGGAAGCATGCGAAGTAAATTCGGGACTGGCAGAAACTCCGGAGAGTCGAAAAGAGACAGCGAACGGGTCGCGGCGAATGGCAGAAAGCAGAGAGAAAGCCAGTACAACGAACATACGCGATGCTATCATATAAGTAAATAGACGTCAATGCTTAGTTACTGGCTAGGTATTCGAACGCGGATGTGTTCGCGCGCGTTCGAACGAGCGGGAGAAGTATTGGGCGGCTGGATGAATAAAACAATCGCTTCCCTACCCTTCGAACACCAAAGGGTGGAGCGCCCGGCTTGTAAGGCCCGGCCCTTTGCTTTTTGGGGGTAGAATTCGCGCGCACCGACGAAAGGAAGCCTCGCGAAATGGTCATCTATTCAGAGGAACCAAGTCTAGCGGTGGCTCCCGTTACAGGGGGCGCAAGTTCCTAACGCCAACTTCAGGGCTTGGCAGCCGAAAAGCTGGCCTCCCGCACCGAAGCAGTTTGATGCCGATTTCGATAAAACCTTAAAGCGCATCTTTCAGGAGTCCATGCTGGACGAGCTACACAATGTCGTTGGGGATATAAAGGTAGCTCATCCTACGACACATCCGAATGAGCAGGCGCTTGAGCACCGTGGACATGTGGTCGCCGTAGCTTATATGTGTGCGCTCGATGCTGTAGCTCGGTACGGACACAGCGGAAATTATGTAGAGAGATTTGTCCAGGAACATTTCCCTAAGAGCTACAAGCCTTTTGCGGACAGTATCTACCCAGCGTACCGGCTTAGCCTTGTGCATAGCTGGAACCTGTTCGGCGACGCCGCTATGTCGCCGGACGATACCGACGTAAGACTAGAGAACGGAATGATCCGCTTCGGACTACTGAATTTCGTCCGTGCGTTTGACGAGGCAGTCGCCGATTTCCTTAATAAATTGGGGCAAGACAAAGAATTGCAGCGAACGGCTTTATCCCGCTACCGTAGAGTGACGTCACAAGCGGCTAGCGCCCCGGCGCGGCGGGCGAAGCTACGCCACAAACGTACAAAGTGGTGAGGACTCTGGGAATAGACTCAGATCTTGAGCAGTAGGACGGTGTTGCGCAGCAGGTCGCCCAGGGATTCTGTTTCGACTCGCTTTGGCTTTCGAGTGACACCGCCTATTCTTGCCATTTGAGGCGGAAACTGACCAGGACCGTTGCATCTCGCATCTAATGATATGAGGTAGAATCAAGCTCTAGAGCGACCGGAGGAGAATGACTCCACCTGATTTAGAACGAAACACAACTTAAATAGCACCGCTCATGCGGTGCGTGCTTGCGGCCTCTTATAGAAGCCGCGAGGCAAAAAAACAAAGTAACGCAAAGGGGGAGCGTAATGCTCCCCTTTGCGGTTTTTGTTCGATTAAAGATGCGAAGAAGTTTCTCAGCAATCACGCCAATACGAGCCATGGTGCTACGCAGCGAAATCCGGAAAGGTAATCCTCTTAAGCCCGGTCAACCAGGCCCAGAGCCCGAGCAGCCTACGCCTCAGCCCCCGCAACCCGAAATACCACCGAGTGGTCCCGAAGAACCGCTCTTCCCGCCAGCTGACCCAGAGCCGCTACCCATTCCGGTTCCGGGTCCGACTCCGGGATTGCCGCAGCCAGTGACACCTTGATTTCTCTCTGAAGACACCGGAAGGCGTTTCTCTGATCGCAGCGAAACACAGTGGAGAGGATTGCTAAAAGACTTAGCGATTCAAACTTTGAGGAGACGCTTCACGGCGGGAATCAACTCGGTTCCGGCAGCGGCTTTGGGCACAAATTCATCAACGCCGATCAGTCGGGCTGCCGCCATGGTTTCAGGTGAGTCGTGAATCGTGAAGAAAATAATTTTCGTGGACGGCGAGATTTGGCGTATCGCGTAAGCAGCCTGAACACCGTCCATCACCGGCATATTGATGTCGAGCAGGACAAGGTCCGGATGTAACGCTTTGACCTTCTCAACTGCCTTTTGGCCATCCTCCGCCTCACCGCAAACATGCATAGAGTGCCACGTAAGAAGCGAGCGGATCGTTCTCCGCGCCACCGGATAATCGTCCACTACCAGGATGCGAGCTGACATTTGCGCCTCACTGTACTTCTGCTTCTCACTGCAATTCGGGCGGGGACCGCTGGCTGGGCATGCGCTCGTCGGAAACCGTAGTATTCAGGACAACACAACACGACCCTCGCGACAATACAAGGAAGTCCCCCAATCTTCGAGCAGCGCCTTGTACGGCGATGTGGAGTGCAAAAATGCCTGGGTCTGGAATAACGTGCCTCAGCGTTAAAGCGTATCGACGCATGGATAAAGCCCGTAGATGCACAATTCAAGACTTCGCGCCTGTGACGCAACCTTTTCGCTTTCAGCCATTCACAGAAAAACAAAAGGAATGGACTGTTCATCGCATGTTTGGTCCTGCCATTGCTCTAATCTAAACAAGTCCCGCGGCCGACACCCAGCCTAGCCACAGGAAGAGAAGAGAGAAACCAACGATGGCAAAGTCTGCCGTCTCGCATTATTGGATTTTTGTTTCGCGCAGCAGAAACGGCTATTGGGGCTGGTCGGGAGAGAATATGAATCTCAGCTTCGACATTTTCAGAAAGCTGGGGGACGGCAGCCCGCTGTGGGTTACGCACGCGACCACTCTAAACGAAGCACAGGACAAGCTCGACACATTGGCGCGCACTCTACCCGCAGAGTATTTCATCCGTGATGCAACCAACGCTAAGATCGTGGCCCGCGTAGGTCTGGCCACCGCTGAGGAGATTGAGACTTGAGAACATTGGCGGGGCCCAGTGTCATCGGAGGTTCCACATGTTTGCTTACCTCTGCAGGAAATGCGGTTTTTGTAGTTCGGAATTCATACTGGAACAGATGGAAGATCCAGGGAGTGGCCAGAGCGGTTCTTCTCCATCCAGCCCTTTTGTGAGCAATACCTGTCCTAACTGCCGGTCGCTCTTCGGGCCTAAGAACTATTTTGTACTGCAAAGTGCCGAGCCGTTGATGCAGCGCTTGCAAGCCCCGGTTCGCGTTCGCGCTTAGCTTTTCGTCAACTCTAACGACGCATTCTTAGCATTGCAGCCTGATTGAGACACAGGGCTTTTGCGTATTCTGCGGGCTTCTGAGTTCTCGGGCGCAACCCAGCCTTCAGACTCCGTTTGTGTGCCAGCGAGAGGTGAGCCATGACTGATGACCTGCTTCGTAAGCGCATATTGTTCGTGGACGATGAAACTGGTATTCGGCTGACGCTGCCCCGTATCTTGGTCAAATACGGCTTTGACGTAACCTCTGTCGCCAGTGTGGATGAGGCGGTCAGAGAGATAAAGACCCACAAATTCGACGCGCTGTTGTCTGACTTGAACCTTCCACTTGCGAACGAGGGATTCGCTGTAATTCACGCGATGCGCCGGCATCAGCCTCGCTGCGTCAACTTCGTTCTGACCGGATATCCCGGCGACGCAAGTGCGGAGAAAGCCATCGAGCAGCACGTTGCTCATTACTTCACGAAGCCAGTCGATATCGCCGAATTGGTCAGGACAATAGCGGACAAGCTAGGTTCGAAGAGGCGAGTGTGAAGCTCAGTAAGAATGCGGTAAGTGCGAAGATCGCAACGAGAGAGTTGGAGGGATTCCTCACTGCGTTCGGAATGACAGAGGAGCGAAGAGAAGCTCTTCGCTCGGAGGACAAACCCCACGCGCAACATCGACGCATGGGGCACTCGCGCTTTTCCAAATCAGATGTCGTCAGGGCACGGTCTTGCCCCGGTGTACCAGCCGAGCCACACTCGCTTCGGCCCAGGTCATGGCGTGCTGACCAGCACGATCCAGAAGAAAAATAATGAGTGCAACCGTGGCCGCGCCCGCAAAGACCACCGAGAACATGATCAAGGCGGCGATCATCTCCTGGACATAATAGAAGTGTATTGTCGGCACCACGGCAAGGCCGAGCCAAAGCGATTTCTTCGTGTCTGTCCCGGCCAACTTGTGTGACCACTGCGTGAAGGAAGTCATGGGACTGGGTCCTCTTTCATGAATTTCCATGGGTTTTTAGATGCAAGGCTGCCGGAAAAGACGCAAGTCGGGGGCTACATCCGGAATGACAGAGGGAGCGAAGCGAAGCTCTTCGCTCAAAGGAAAAGCCCCACGCGCGACACCGGCGCATGGGGCACCCACACCCGAGTAGGGCACCCGTCGGTCTTTCGGAAACGATCAGCGCCGGGGGTGCGGATCGGCGCTCGCGGAGGCCGGTTCGGCGACGGGCGGCTTCAGCTTCAGCAACGCGGCGAGGCGGCTATGCTTGCGTCCATAGGTGAAGTAGATGATCAGGCCCACAACCAGCCAGACGGCCAGCCGCAACCAATTCTCGGCAGGCAGCGAGAACATCAGGATGAGGCAGCACAAGATTCCCAGGATGGGCGTGATGGGACTGAACGGCACGCGGAACGGGCGGTGCACCTCGGGATGGGTGCGCCGCATGATCAGGACGGCCGCGCAGACAATCACGAACGCCAGCAGAGTGCCGATGTTCACCAGTTCGGCCAGGATCCGCAAAGGCAAGAAGGCGCGCCATGGTGGCAACGCAAAATCCGGTCAGAATGGTCGACTTCCAGGGCGTGCGGAAGCGGTCGTGGACCGCGGCGAAAAATCCGGGAGGAAGCAGGCCGTCGCGCGCCATGGCCAGAAAGATTCTTGGCTGGCTCAACATCATTACCAGAAGCACCGAGGTGATGCCCGCGACAGCGCCAATCGAGACCAGCAGCTGCGCCCACGGCAGCCCCACCTGCCGGAACGCGTCGGACACCGGGGCGTCGATATTGATCTGGTTGTACGGCACCATCCCGGTGAGCACCGCGGCCATGGCGATGTACAACACCGTGCACAGCACCAGCGACACCATGATCCCGATGGGGACATCGCGCGATGGATTGCGGGCCTCTTCGGCATGAGTGGAAACGGAATCGAAGCCGATGTAAGCAAAGAACACGATGGCGGCGCCGGCCAACATGCCGACAGGTTCGCCGCGCTGGTCCCGTCTGCCCCATGCAGGGTGTGACCAAACAAGCTCAAGCCAGTGAGCCCGAAGGGTGCGAAGGGGTGCCAGTTGGCTGGATTCACGTAGCGCGCGCCCAAGCCGATCACGAAGAAGACGATCGTGACCTTCAGGATCACGATGCCGGCATTGAAGCTGGCGCTTTCCTGGATCCCCTTGACCAGAATCACGGTGACCAGCGCGACGATGACGATGGCGGGCAGATCGAACCAGGTGCCCGTCAGAGCGAGCCTTCCACTGGTCGGGATCGAAATCGAAAGGCGCATTCGTGACGATCAACGGCAGCTTGACCTGGAAGAACGCCAGCAAATCCTGAAAGTAATGAGACCAGCCATGCGCGACGGTGGAAGAGGCCACCGCGTACTCGAGAATCAAATCCCAGCCGATGATCCAGGCAAACAGTTCCCCCAGCGTGGCGTAGGCGTAGGTGTAGGCCGATCCCGCCACCGGCACCATGGAGGCGAACTCCGCATAACACAAAGCGGCGAAAATACACGTCACGCCGGCGGCCACGAACGACAGCATCAGGGCCGGGCCGGTACGATCGTGGGCGGCAATTCCTACCAGAACGAAAATGCCGGTGCCGATGATCGCTCCGACGCCGAGGCTCGAAAGCTGGACGGGACCGAGGACGCGCCTAAGACGATTCTCGCCGCGCAACTCTTCGAGCAACATGCTGTGCGGCTTGGTTGCGAATAATTGGCTTGGCATGTCTACCTTTCTTCCGCGTTAATGCCCGAGAGAACTTCGTTCGTTCCCGAAATCAACGAGAGATCGGCTCCGGTGCGGGCCGCCGGGACCAGATCAGATAGACCGGAACGCCCAGGAGCACAATCAGCAAACCCGGCCAAGTGGTTGCCGTCTTGTACAGGATCAATACCAGCATGATGGCGAGCGCGACGATGATATACAACGCCGGCACGATCGGATAGCCAAACGCGCGGTAAGGGCGCTCGGCTTGAGGCCGCTTGCGGCGCAGCACAAACACACCGACGATGGTGAGCACGTAAAAGATCAATACAGAAAAGACCACGTAGTCGAGCAGGTCGCTGTAGAGATTTCCGTACGTCACGGCTCCGAGAGCATCCACGCGACGCGTGCGCGCAAGAACCAGCAGCGCCGCCCAAACGCCCTGAAAAAGAAGCGACCGCGCGGGCACGTGCTTCTCATTCAACCGGCCGATGGAGCGAAAGAACAGGCCGTCGTGCGCCATGGCGTAATAGACGCGCGCGCCAGCCAAGATCAGTCCATTGACGCAGCCAAAAGTCGAAATCGTAATGGCGATGGCCATGATGGCCGCGCCTGCGCCGCCGAAGATAGCGCTGAGCACGGCCGTGGCGACGCGATCGTCGGGAGCGGTCTGGATTTGCGACAGGGGAAGCGTGCTCAGATAAGCGATATTGGCCAGGAAGTACAGCGTGATCACGATCGCGGTGCCGAAGCGCCAGCGAGATGGGCACGTCGCGGCGGGGATTCTTTACCTCGCCGGCGGTGAACGTAATATTGTTCCAGGCGTCGGCGGAAAATAACGAACCGACCTGAGCGACGCCATAGGCCACGAGCAGACCCCACAAACCGGAGCTGACAGAGACCGAAGGAAGCCATCGGCGCAAGAAGCCCGCGCCGGGTTCGATGACCTGGCCGCCTTGCACGGCCCAGAGATGCGAGAAATTGGCCTGAATCGCGGCGGCATTCCGCCCGAAGACGATTCCCAGGATGACCAGACCGATCAACGCCAGAGTTTTCGCGGAAGTAAAAATGTTCTGGATGTACTTGCCCCAGTTCAGGCCGCGCGTATTTGCCAGGGTGAGAAACACGATCAGCAAGATCGCGAAGAACTGCTGCCAGGAAAGGCTGAAGGCATAACTTGCCGAGACACTCACCGGAGGGATGATCCACGAGGTCGGCGACACCGCA
The DNA here is from genome assembly GCA_963810155.1 of uncultured Acidobacteriota bacterium. Lineage (GTDB taxonomy): Bacteria > Acidobacteriota > Terriglobia > Acidiferrales > UBA7541 > Palsa-189. Next base: position 255,316 of record CAWEMN010000005.1, on the reverse strand, counting down.
GGAAAGAGGACGCCGAGGAAGCGCGCGAAAGCCACGGCTACAGCGGCAATCGTGCCCGTCTGGATCACGAGGAAAAGCGTCCAGCCGTAGAGAAAGCCCCACAGCGGAGAGTAGCACTCGCGCAGGTAGACGTATTGCCCGCCCGCCTTGGGCATCATGGCGGCGAGCTCGCCGTAGGAAAGAGCGGCGGAGACCGTGAGAACGCCGGCAACGATCCAGGCGGTGAGCAAGCCGCCGGCCGAGCCCGTCTGGCGGGCGATGTCCGCGGAGACGATGAAGATGCCGGAGCCAATCATCGATCCGACCACGATCATGGTGGAATCGAAGAGGCCCAGGCCGCGGACGAAACCGGATTCGGCGCCGAGCGGGTCGGCCGCAGGCGCCGTCGCAACAGGAGAGGCTTTCATGCCGTCCACCTCGATCCGGGGCTCGATCCGGGGCTCGATCCGAAGTTCAATCCGGGGCCCCCGGAAGCCGCCGAGAGCGCGAAGCTTCGCTGAGAAATTCCCGGGCACGCTGGGCCGGGTCAGATGAAGCGATCAGGTCGCGAGCCACGGCCAACGAATCGGCGCCGGCGCGGAAGGTGTCCGCGGCGCGCTCGAGCGTGATGCCGCCGATGGCCACCAGCGGCTTGCGAGTGTGCTTGCGAGCTTCCCGCAAAAGCTCCAGTCCCACGACAGGATCGGGATTTTCTTTCGAGCGAGTCGGGAAAACAGGTCCGAAGGCGATGTAGTCGGCAGAGGTCTTGTCGGCAGCGTCGATCTGTTCGAGCGAGTGCGTGGATACGCCAACCCAGCGCATCCGGCCCCACGATGGCGCGAGCATCCTCCACGCCCAGGTCGAGCTGTCCGACGTGAACGCCATTCGCTTTCGCAAGGAGTGCGATATCCGCGCGATCGTTCATGATGAAGCGCACAACACTTGCTCTCGACGCGGAAGAGCGGGCGAGCCGGGCGGAGATGGTCCGGGAAACGTCGAAAAGTTCCCTGCTGGTAGCGCGCTTATTACGATATTGGAGAAGCTCAACCCCGGATTCCGCCATCATTTCGGCGAACGACAGCTCCGACGTCTTGAGCAGAGCGGAATCGATTATGGCATAGAGAGGAGGGAAGACAAGACTCATCTGGGCGGCTGCTACTTGGCGTGCACGGGGAGCAGGTGCTCCAGAAAATGCGTATCGAGGCGCCCCGCTTCAAAATCCGGCATCCGCCAGAATGCGCTGGTGCAGAGGCAGCGAAGTCTTGATGCCCTCGACAACAAACATCTCCAGGGCGCGGCGCATCCGGGCAATGGCCTCGGCACGGTCGCGGCCGTGAACGACTAACTTTGCGATCAGGGAATCGTAAAAAGGAGGAATCACCGCATCGGCATGGGCGGCGGTGTCCACGCGGATGCCGGGGCCTCCGGGCATCTGGAATGTCGTGATGCGGCCGGCACTGGGAACAAAGGTGTCCGGGATCCTCCGCATTGATGCGGCACTCGATGCTATGGCCTCGAAATTCAATCGGGCCGACGGCGGCGTCCAGCTTCTCGCCGGCGGCAATGCGTATCTGGGCCTTGATCAAATCCACACCGGTGACCATTTCGGTGACGGGATGCTCCACCTGAATGCGCGCATTCATCTCGATGAAATAGAAGGAGCCATCCTCGTCCATCAAGAACTCCACGGTTCCGGCGTTGCTGTAGCCGATTTTCTTCAGCGCTTCGACGACGCGGCGGCCCAAGTCGGCGCGAAGCTTGGGAGTGAGCGCCGTGCGAGGGCGATTCCTCGACCAGTTTCTGGTGGCGGCGCTGGATGCTGCATTCGCGCTCGCCGAGGTGCAGAACGTTGCCATTGCGGTCGCCGAGCACCTGAAACTCGATATGACGCGGACGTTCGATAAATTTCTCGAGGTAGACGTCGGCAACGCCGAAAGCCTGCTGAGCCTCGTGGCGAGCCGTTTCCCAGAGGGGCAGGAGCTCTTCTTTATGGCGGACAATGCGCATGCCCCGTCCGCCGCCGCCGGCGGAGGCTTTGATGATCACGGGGTACCCGATGCGAGTCGCTTCCGCCGTAGCTGCGTCGGCGTCGCCAACAATTCCGTCGCTGCCGGGCACGATGGGCAGCCCGGCGGCAGCCATCTCGCGGCGGGCATGCTCCTTCTCCCCCATCAGGCGCAGCATGTCCGGCGAGGGCCCGATGAAATTAATGTGCGAAGCTTCGCAAACCTCGGCGAAGTTTGCGTTTTCGGAGAGAAATCCGTAGCCCGGATGTATGGCCTCAACGTCGGTGATCTCGGCGGCGCTGATCACATGGGGAATATTCAAATAGCTCTCGGAGCTGCGCGCCGGACCAATGCACACGGCTTCATCGGCAAAACGCACGTGCAGCGAATTACGGTCGGCCTCGGAGTAGACGGCGACGGTGGCGATGTCCAGTTCCTTGCAGGCGCAGATCACACGCAAAGCGATCTCGCCGCGATTGGCAATGAGTATCTTGCGGAACATAGAGGAAGGACGGCGCTACTTCTTCTTCGCGGGACGGATGGCGAAGAGAGCCTGACCGTACTCCACGGGTTGGCCGTTTTCCACCAGAGAACGCACCACTTCGCCGCTCACGTCAGCTTCAATTTCGTTCATCAACTTCATCGCTTCAATGATGCAGACGACCTGGCCGACCTGGATGGTATCGCCCGTTTTCACGAAAGGAGCGCTGCCGGGGCTGGCCGCCGCGTAAAAAGTTCCCACGATCGGCGACTTGACCACATGCAGATCTTCGGCGGCTGCAGCAGAACTGGCCGCAGGAGCCGGTTCCGCGGAGTGGGGCGCAGCGGCGGCAGCCGGAAACGGCCCCGGGGTGGACGGATGCAGGATTTCGGGCCGGGGCGCCGCGTTTACGACTCCCGGGGCTTTCCGCAGGCGAATGCGCAGGCCGGCGTGCTCGTATTCGAACTCTTCGAGCCCGTGGGAGGCCATAAAATCGAGCAGTTTTTCCAGCTGCCCGATCTCAACGCCCGGGATATTCAGATCTGTAGTTACCGAACTCTTTTTGTTTCGAGGTTCCTTCATCGGGCCTCAGAGCTCCAGGAGTCCTCGAGGCGCAGTGGTCAACACTTCGGTGCCCCCCGCGTGCACAGCAACTTCATCCTCGATGCGAATTCCCCCCACCCCTTCCACATAGATTCCAGGTTCCAAGGTTACTACGTTGCCCGCGCGTATCCGCCGCTTTTGTGCCCGGCCGACCCGCGGCCCTTCGTGAATTTCGATGCCCAGGCCGTGGCCTGTGCCATGCACGAAATACGACCCGAGACCATGCTTATGGAGAAGCCGCCGCGCGGCCCGGTCAACGCTCCCGGCAGTTACCCCGGCGCGGAGAGCGTCGTGCGCGGCCTCCTGGGCTTGCTCCACGGCTTCATACCACTGCCGAATTCGAGCCGGTGCCCGTCCCAGATAGACCGTGCGTGTCAGATCACTGCAGTAGTGGCGGAGTATAGCACCCAGGTCGAGGACCACCAATTCGTTTTTCTGCAGCAGCTTCCCGGTGGGGTGGGCATGGGGCAAGGCGGACCGGGGCCCCGAGGCCACAATGGTCTCAAAAGAAGCGCCACTGGCGCCCTTCCGGCGCAAACGGTACTCAATCTCGGCGGCCACTTCCAATTCCGCTACGCCCGGCCGAACAAACTCAGGAGCCTCGGCCACGACCTCGGAAGCAATCCTGGCAGCTTGGCGCATGATGTCCAGTTCGTCGGCGCTTTTTACTTCGCGGATGCTTTCGATGAGGTCCGTGGTCGCTATCCACTGAATACCCGGGCCGGCCGCCTTCTTGAGACGCGACCATTCGGCGACTTTCAAGGATGCCGATTCAAAAGCGAGACGCATGCGTTTTCGCCGTGAACGCGAGCGGCAGAATCCACCACAGGCTTCGGCAAGCGAAGTTCGGACGATGTGCACCTGGGTATGCTGGGTCTCCTCATGAGCCTGGATCGTGTATCTGCCGTCGGTGAACAGATGCAGGACATCGCCGAGGACGAGAAGAATGGCGTTGCTGCCGGTAAACCCGGAAAGATAAAAGATGTTGGGCAGATGCGTCAGCACGAGGGCGTCCGCGCCCGCGGCCTGCATGCCGGCTACCGCCTGTTTTAGCCTATCTTCCAAAAGCCGCACCCATAAAAAAAAGGAGGAGACCCGTGTCTCCTCCCTTCACCAGAAATTAGCTCGCGCCGTTAGCCAGGGAGCAGCCGCGGCGTGAGGAAGAAGAGCAACTCTTGGGATTGTACGCTGACCGAGGTTTCCTTGAACAGATGGCCGATCAGAGGGACGCTGCCCAACAGTGGAACCTGGAAGACGTTGGTGTGCTGCTGGCTGACCATAACTCCGCCGATCACCACGGTCCCACCGTCGTTGATGAGCACCTTTGTCTGTGCGGACTGGGTATCGAGAGCGGGGACGCCGTTCACGAGCGGGATACCGTTATCGATCTGCGTATTCTCAACAGCAACGTCCATAAAGACGTTGCCGTCCGCCGTGATTTGCGGCGTGACTTGAAGCTTGAGAACCGCGTCCACATATTGGACGGAGATCGTGTTGTTGATGGTGGTCTGAATCGGTATCTGCGTGCCCTGCTTTACTACAGCCATGGCATTGTTCTGGGTCACGAGCTGCGGACTGGAGAGAAGTTTGCCGACACCCTTGCTCTCGGCCGCGGTGATGATGAAGTCCAAAGTGAAGTTAGGCGAGACCCGCGAGAATTGAAATCCGCTGGTCGGTGCATTTGCCGGAAAGTTAGACATCAGCGGAATCGAGCCGCTTGAGTTCGGACCGGAAGCGGCTGGCGCACCTACCACAATGGGAGGAGCCGGCTGGTGGACGATCGGGCTCGCCATGCTGGCAATTGGATTGCCGCCGAAGAAATTGGCGGCGTTTGCCGTGGCACTCACGCCTGCGACGCCAAACTGTGTGCCGATATCGCGGGCGAAGGTGCGCGACGCCTGCACCACGCGCGCCTGAATCTCCACCTGCGGAGTCTTGCGATCCAGTTGCCGGATCAAGTTATCGACCTGCGGCATGGACGCCGGAATATCGCGGATGATCAGAGTATTCGACCGATCCATGGCCATGATGTCGCCGCGGGCCGACAAGAACCGTTTCAAGGGACCGACCAAATCGCTGGCTTTGGAGTAGCTCAAGGTGCGCGTGACGGTGACGGCGTCAACCGCTTCAACCTCGGCCCTTAGAAGGTCGCGCTGATCGTTGGCTTCCCTCTTGAGGGTGTCGCGAGTGGCAATCCGCAGGACGTTGCCGTCGAGTTCCTTGCTGAGTCCGTTGTTGCGCATGACGATATCGAGCGCCTGGTCCCAGGGAACTTCATCCAACACCAAAGTTACCGATCCCTTAACCGTGGGATCGAGGACCACGTTGAGCCCGCTGATTTCGTGAATCAGGCGGAAGAAATCCTTGAGATCGACGTCTTTCAGGTTTACGGAGATCGCCTCGCCGGTGTAGCCCTTAATCGGAGCCGCCACAGGCTGCGCGATCGCCGGCTGTGAAGCATCGGCAACGGCAGGCTTGGCGATAATTTGCCCGGCTTGCGGAACTGCGCCAGCAGCGGCGCTGAGCGTTTGAGGCACAGGAGCAGCGAGCGCGGCATTACCGCTCAAAGTTGCGGGCAGGCGGAAGTTCTGCGCGTCCACGGATTTTTCAACCGCAGCCTTTTTCGCTTCGGCCCGATCCTGTTTCTGGGCGGGCTTGACGACGGACGGCTGCGAATGCGCTTCCTGGCCAGGCTGATCGTTGAAAGACACGGTCAGCGCCTGATCCTTCCGCTCGACGGAGAATTCGGCGCGGCTCAACAGATCGATGACCACGCGCACCTGATCGGGACGAGCCTGCCCCAGACGCACGCGGCGCACGGGGGCATAATCGCTGGCGACCGTATTACTCGGCACGGCGAGACGTGCCTCGTCAAAGTCGACCACCACGCGCGGGGGATCGCTCATCCGCGTCACATGGTAGGTCAGCTCGCCGCTGCCCTGCATGCGCACGACAGTCTGCTGGCCGACGCGCTCCACACCAACTTGCGCGACCGAAGCTGCCGGGGAGGCCAGTGGCGTCGCGAGTTTTGCCGCCTGAGCGCCAGCCAAGTGCGGCACCAACATGGCCGCCGCCAGAACTAGTCCGCTCGGCCTAAATACCGGCCAGTAGGTCTTCATCGCTGTTCTCCTGGAATAGAATTCAACCGTTTAGCCACTTCACGCTCCACGGAATTGCCGAAGGGATCTTTTCCGGACTGGTGAAAAGAGATCCCGTCCATGGTGATATGTTGCACTTGGCCGTCGTAGAGGCGGTCGCCTTCGCGAAGGAAGTAGACCCGCTCCTGTGGATTCGTAACGATAGCGATCATCCCGTTGGGGCCATTCACAATGCCATCTATGCGCAAACTGCTGATCAGCAAACCGGGCTTGCCCGCCGGAAGGTTCATGGGCCCCGCGTCGCCGCCCTTATCCTTTCCCAACAGGGGCTCGAAGGGATCGCGCCTTGCGATATTTTCATGCGCGGCCACCGGCGTTACAGTGGGTGTGGTCGCTGAAGTCGGCACATCCGCTTTTGCCGCGGTAACCGGTTTTGTCGCGGTAACCGGGGCCGAGACGGTCTTTAACTTCGAACCTGGCGGAACGCTCGAAACGGGCTTGGCGGCGACAGCAGCAGCCGGCTTGCCGGCGGCAACTGGCTTGACGGCCCCCGCGTTGGAGCCCGCCGTCGTGCCCGAACCGGGCTTGGCAGTGGGAGTCGGACTGGTTGCCGGTTTAGCAGCGGCACTCGATGTCGCTTGCGCCGGGGAGGAAGTCTGCGCGGCTCCGGTGGCCGGCTTAGCGGCAGAAGGAGAAGGAGCGGTCGGGGAGCTCGCGGGCGCCGCCGGCTTGGTATTCTGCGCTTGCTTGGGCGCCGCAGGAGCAGTCGAAGCGGAACCACTGGGAGGCGCGGAAACCGGTGCTGCCGCGGGTTTGGCTGGGGCGGACTGATTCAACATCGTCCGCACCGCGCCGGGAGTAGCGGCCGGCTGTTGCGCCGCCAAGAGCACGCCGGTATGTGCCAGGCACAACACGGCAAGCCAGCTTCGCAGATTTCCTTTGGACTTCGCTGTGTATTGACGTTGCATCGTGAGCTCGATTCTGCCCCTTTATTTCACAACCGCCGCAGCCGGACGCACAGCTGGTTTGGCGCCAGCGGGCGGTGCGGCGGTAGCGCTCGTGGTGAAGAACGTCGTGAGCGTGCAGTTACCGGTGACGGTAGTGCTTGGACGCACGGGGTACGCGGATTTCTGATCACCCAGGCCGTCGAACTTCAAATCCCCCACGTTGATAATTCGAGACAGACGGCTGAGACGTGAGAAGAAGTCCACAATGTTGTAATACGGGCCGTCGACCGCTATCTGAAACGGCATGTCATAGTGGTAGTCACGCAGCACCACCGGCATGGCCGTCAATTTGCGAACTTGAACGCCGGAAGCAGCCGCGGCCCCTTCGAGCAGCCGCATGAAATCGTCGGTTTCCTTTTCTTCGGGGACGATGGTCTTCAGCGTGTCGAGCTGTTTATTGAGCGCTGCCATCTCCTGCTGGAACTCGGCGTAGCGACGTTCGTAAACCTGGAGAGCGCTGACTTCCTGATTCAGCTTGCTGTCCTGCCGATGCAGCGTGTCCAGCTCGGCGCGGGCCGATGCCACCGGCAGTCCCGGAACATAGAGCCCGGCGGCGATCAACAAAATCGCCAGCGCCACGAAAACCAGCGCCTGGATGTACCACGGAAATTCTTTGAAGGAGATGGCCATTGCTTTCCCCTTAACTCTTCCCTGCTGCGTTGGCAGGTTTTTCCTGCGGCAATGCGAACTGTGCCGTCAAGGTGAAGGTGAACGTCTGGATCGCGACATTCTTCGTGTCTTGCGTGGACTCCTTGATCTCAATCTGATCGAAATAACCGGAATGCTTGAGCTGGGTGATGAAGTTGGCCACGGCATTGATGGAGCCCGCCGTGCCGACCAGCGTCAGAGACGTGCCTTGCCGGCTCATCGACGTGAGCCAGAGCGTATCGGTGCGCGTGACCGTATTGGCCAGAGCGTCGAGCAGCTCCTGCCCGCCCGTGCGGTTGCGCTGCAGCTCTTCGATGATGTTGATGCGCTGCTGCAGGACCACCTTTTGGCGCTCAAACTCGTCCACCTGCGTCTTCAACTGCTCCAGCCTGGCTTTCTCGCCCGTCTGCTTCTGAATGTGCAAACGGACTTCGATCACCTGCTGGTTCGTGGAGTGCCAGTTGTAATAAAGCACGCTGAAGGCGACTAACAATGCCGCTGCGAAAAAGACGACCTGGAGGGTAGCCTCCAGCGGCACCGCCTGGCGCGCTGCTTTGGGTCGTGCTCGGCCAAGTAGGTTGATTCGGATCATGGCGTATCAAAACTCCTGAGCGCCAGCCCAACAGCAATCGCCAGGCGTGGCGCAAGCTCGCGTACCTGATCTTCGTTATGCCGGCCAGGATTGATCACGATCTTGCGAAACGGATAAAGTTCCTCGACGGGCAGAGCGAACTCTTCGCGCAAGCAGGTCCACCAGGCCGGGAACGCGCGCCGTGCCTCCCGCCAGATAGATTCGCTGAATGTTTTCGCCGCTTGCGGTGGCTCGGAAGAAGTCAAACGTTTTCTGGATTTCGAGGATCAGAATGTCGGAGACGGAGCGCAGAATCGTGCCGCGATGCTCCTCGTTGACTCCGGCCACGGCCTCGCCCTTCTTGAGACGCTCGGCATCTTCGTAGCTCAGATCGAGCTCTTTCTGCAGGGCGTCGGTGTACTGATTTCCGCCGACCGAAACGTCGCGGGTGAAAAGCGGAGCGCCGCCGCGCACGATATTGATGTTCATCACGCTGGCGCCCACGTTCAGGAGCGCCACCGTCTGTGCTGGGATCCGGATCGTAGTTCACTTCGTAGCAGTTCTGCAGCGCGAAGGCGTCGATATCGACGACCGTAGGCGTTTTTCCGGCCTGGGCCAAAACGTTGGTGTGGTTCAGAATCTTGTCTTTCTTGACCGCCACCAGCAGCACGTCCATCTGCGACTCCACCGAATCGAGCAGCTGGTAATCGAGGTTTACGTCGGAGATGTCGAAGGGAATGTGCTGGCTCGCTTCGGACTGGATGCGGTCGTAAAGCTCCTCATCGGTCATCACCGGAAGCGATACGCGCTTGACGATGACCGAATGCCCGGAAACCGCGGTCGCCACCGAGCGGGTCTTGATCTCCTGGCGGTCGAAAATCGTGCCAATGGCGCCGGCGACGAGCGGCGCGTCCATGATGGCGCCATCGACGACCGTATCCTGTGCCAGAGGCTCCAAGCCGAAGCTCACCAGCTCGTAGCCCTGCTTGGTGCTCTTCAGCTCGACGGACTTGATCGAACTGGAGCCGATGTCGAGCCCCACTACTGGTTTTTGTTTAGCCGTGCCAAACATCGCGAGCCTTTCCGCGAGCCGTACAGGCCTCGCCCCAACCGGCTAGTGCCGCCTGCCCTGCGACTGACGCATCTTTTCTTCCATCCAGCGATCCAGCACCGATTTGCGAAACTTCCATCGGCTGCCCAGCTTGAAAGCCGGAACCAATCCCGTGCAGATGTAGCGATAGAGTGTGTCGGGCGAAACCCCGAGATAACTCGAAGCCTGGCGCAGATTCATGACTTCTCTTGATTCGCGCATTTCCGCTGGCTACCCCGTAACGCGGAAGTGAAGGTCCGCTGGCCCCCAGCCCGAACAACCTCGGCTTGCCCACGACTGCTGCCCATCAGGAAGCCGCTGTCATGGGCGAATGTGGCATCCGGCAGCGCTCAGTGTCAAGAAAAGCGCTGCGCGCGATTTCCGTAATAAGGGGGTTGACTTCCAGAACTAAAGGACAGGAATACTCTATTAGTTGAGTTTTATGACTAACTAGTACCACTATATATAGTGGTTAATTCCGCAGCATCATGGGCCTATGTTTCACCGCTTTGCGCCCAGTCCGAGCTCCTGCCAGAGGCTGTCTATACGTTGTTTGGTTACCTCATTCATCACGATTTCATCGGGCCAGGGCCGGTCAAAGCCCTCACTGGCCCATTTTCTGGTGGCATCAATACCCATTTTCGACCCGAAATCCTGTCTCCGGGCGGCATGGTCCAGTGTATCGGCCGGTCCAAGCACGAACTGCACATCCCGTTCGGGATCGATGGCGCATAAAGCCTTCCAGGCCACTTCCCTGCAATTCTGCACGTCCACATCGTGATCCACTACCACCACTACCTTTGTAAACATGGCCTGCCCCAGGGACCAGATCGCGTTCATGATCTTGCGAGCGTGACCCGGATAGGATTTGCGAATGGCCACAATCATCAGATTATGGAAGATGCCTTCGGCGGGCATGGCCACATCGACGATCTCCGGATATTGCATCTGCATCACGGGCAGAAAGATGCGTTCGACGGCATGGCCCATGTAGAAGTCCTCTTGCGGCGGCGGGCCGACGATGGTGGTCAGATAGATCGGATCGCGGCGGTGGGTTACACAGGTGACGTGAAAAACCGGATACTCTCCCTCCAGCGAATAAAAGCCGGTGTGGTCGCCAAAGGGCCCCTCCACGCGCATCTCCGAGAGATCCACGTACCCTTCCAGGATAATTTCGGCTTGCGCCGGCACTTCGAGCGAGCAGGTCTCGCAGGGCACCATCTCAACGGGTTCACGCCGGAGGAATCCCGCGAACATCATTTCGTCGAGGTCGGGCGGAATCGGCAGAATGCCGGCGAGAGCGGTCACGGGGTCGGCGCCAATGGCCACGGCGACTTCGATCCGGCCCGAGCTGCTTTTCGCGCGCGCCCGGCGGAAATGTTCGGCACCGTGTTTTTGAGTTTGCCAATGCATGCCCGTGGTTTTTTCATCAAAGACCTGCATGCGATAGACACCCACGTTTCGCTTGCCGGTCTCGGGGTTGCGCGTGATCACGAGGGGCCAGGTGATGAAGCGCCCAGCGTCTTGTGGCCAGCACTGCAGAATGGGGAATTCCAGAAGCGAAAAGCCGTCGCGACGGATGACCTCTTTGCAGGGCGCCGATTTGACCGTCTTTGGAAAAAAGGAGCCCAGTTCCGCCAGTTTGGGCAGCATCTTGATCTTGTCGAGCAGCCCTTGCGGCGCGTGCACGTCCAGAAACCCGCGAATGCGTGCGGCAACTTCACCGAGCGACTCCACTTCAAGCGCCATGTTGATGCGGCGCTCGCTGCCGAGCAAATTGATGAGCAGGGGTACGCGAGAACCTTTGGGGCGTTCGAAAAGCAGAGCCGGGCCGCCCGAGCGCGTGACCCTCTGGGTGATCTCGGTCACCTCGAGTACGGGATCCACTTCCGCTTTAATGCGCTTCAATTCGCCCGCAGCTTCCAGGCGCTTCACGAATTCCCGCAGGTCCCTATAGGCCACCACGCCCCTCCCGATGATCACTTCCCCGCAAAGAGCAGCCGCACAGGGTAGCACGATTTATATCCCGCTCCGGGTGCCGAAGGCATTCGCTCGAAGCGCACGTTCGCGGGGCGCGGCGGTTTCGACTGGAGCAACCCGCTCGTTGCCAATCGTCGGAAACGAACGAAACCGTGGTTCTGTGTATGGCGTTAATAGGTGCAATAACCGGCTTGCCGGAATCAAGGCGGGTTTGATACGTTAGGCTGGAGCGGGCGTGGTTCAATGGTAGAATTGCGGCTTCCCAAGCCGCGGACGTGGGTTCGATTCCCATCGCCCGCTCCAGTCTACCGCAAAATTCACGTTGATTCGGCTGCCCACCCGGCATCCCTCGATTTGTGCCTATTTGACCCTGGTTTTGTGCCCATTTTGCGCCCAAGTCTTGCTTGTGGGGTCACTACATCAAGTCGTGAGAACCGCGTGCTCCAGAATCGAGGCCGGCCAGGCGGATCACTGAAGCGCAAAGCCGAGAGCTTTTGGCAAGGCATAGTGCTTACGTCACCGCAGCCTGTGACAAGTGCTGCCGGGAAAGGATCCAGATAAGATTCGCAGTGAACATCCCACACAATTCCATGCGAGAAGGTCCATTTTTTTCATCCCTGTGATTGAAGTTTCGCCGAATTTCTTTTCGGGCGTGATGGAAAGGCAAGCCGGCTGTTCCCGCAGAGCCGCGATACTCGCCCTGTCAGTTTTGACAGTCGTTCATTTTTGCGATGCCTTCAGAGTGGTTTCGAACAGCAGTTTTGTGAATGCCGGGAGAAGAATCTTCCAAAGATACAGAAGTTAGACGGCGCCTCCAGTCCGCCCTACCTAGAAAATTGGCATGAGATTCTTGCAATAACCCTAACAAGCTCGCGGGGAAAACTCGTTTGTTGAGTCGTCAAGCTCGATATTCCGTTGGGTTGACTCGCTGCTCCAGGATGTGCGTTCGCTGAGTTCGGCCTATGGATGTCCGGTCCATTGATGACTCGGATTGTGGTCTCGTTCTTTACTGGCTCGCGGCAAAAGGAAAATTATCAGTGGCTGGATTTTGGGGGCGGAATGCAGTCCATAAATTCTGCCGCTCTGAAATTAATGATCGCGAAACGATCCAACGTGTTCCGATTGTTTACGGCAGATGCGGGAGACGTGCCCATCGGCATGGTCGGCCCAGCCGACGTTTCATCCACATTCAAGACGGCAATGATTTGGTATGTGCTGGGTGACAAGACCTACTCCGGTCAGGGGTACACCACACTGAGTGTCCACAGGCTTCTCAATATTGGCTTCACTGAACTGGGTCTGGAAGCCGTGAACGCTTGGACCGACGATGCCGTTTCGATCTGAATGATGAGGCCCACGACCACACCCGAGCATCGCCGCCGCACGCAGTTATTGGTTCTGATCGCCATTGCGACGCAGGTTGCCGGCAACGTCTTTTTGAGCTATGGAATGCGCCGCGCCGGGGCGATCCTCTCGGCCTCTCCGCTAGATTACATCCGGGCCCTTAATCCCTGGACTCTCGCGGGAGTCTGCGCTTTGGCCATCTGGATGGTTACCGATTTGGCGCTGCTCAGTCGCGCGGACCTGAGTTTCGTTTTGCCGGTCATTGCTACCTCTTACGTGTTGATCGCCATTGTGGGGCATTTCGCGCTGGGCGAACGTGTGTCCGGGCTGCGCTGGGTCGGGATTCTGGTGATCTCTTTCGGCGTGCTCCTGGCGGAAACGACTCCGGACCGCACGACGCGCAGGCAAAAGGAATCGCTGTGATTGCCGTCCAATGGAGACTGGTGGCGCTGACTTCGGTATGCAACACGCTTGGCGACGTGCTCAATACGGCCGGGATGAAGCGCCAACCCGAGGTGGAGAAATTGGGATTGCGTTCGCTGTTCCTCATGCTATGGGGGGTCGTGCGCAATCCTCTGGTGATCGCGGGAATAGCTGCCCTGACCACCGGTTTCTTTGCCATGATGTCGCTGCTTTCGATCGCCAACGTGAGTTTTTCTGTGCCGGCCACGGCCATCAGCTACGTTCTTGAGACGCTTCTGGCAAAGTACATCCTGAAGGAAGAAGTTGGATTGCGGCGCTGGGCGGCCGCCACTTTGGTGGTTAGCGGCGTGATGTTACTTCAGTGGTAGGAATCGTGCAGCTTGGCTCTCTGTGCCGCTGCCATGCAGCCCAACCGGGGCCGCAGTACCATGAAAAGATAGGTGACGCCAAAAATGAACGACGTCACGCAATCCGGTAATGGCATCTGCCCGTGCCGGGGCGCGTCAAGCTGATGGCATAAAAGACCAGAAACGAACCGAGGCCGTCAAAGCAGCGATTGACGAAATACCAGAATTAGTCCCGCCGTCCCTTGTTTCATGTCTCTTGAAGATCTGCCGCCCAGCGGCGTCTGCGTGCTGGCGACGAAGGCGGAAAGTGGCATTCCGCCCATTCCCACTGTCCGATAATGCCGTTTATTCGGAACTACCTACCAGAACGTTGCTTGTCGATTGTAAGATGACGACAATGTTGCTTTTACTTCTTTTCATAGCCTACGCGATTGGACTCGCCGTTGGTTTGACGCTCGGTGGGCTCCGATCTGTCGCCAAAATCTCGGCTATGCCACCTGGAAGACGCTTGACTCGGGTGTTGATCATAGGAGCGACAGGTGGAACTGGCCGTCAACTCGTAGAGCAAGCGTTGCGGCGTGGTTATACGGTCACGGCACTGGTACGACATCCGTCAAGACTTCAAGTGAACCATCCACGCCTAGAGGTCACTCGAGGCGATGTGCTCGACGAGGATTCTGTTCGGGCAGCGATGTACGGTCAGGACGCCGTGCTTTGCGCTCTGGGCCATAAACGGTTCCTCTATCCAACGCGGATTCTCTCAGAAGGAACTCGAAACATCCTGCGCGCCATGAGGGCTCAGGGAGTCGCACGTCTCGTTTGCGAAACTTCTCTGGGCATCGGGGACAGCGTCGGGCGCATGGGCCTTTACTACTCGCTATTTGTCATTCCCTGCATTTTGCCTTTATATTTTTGGGACAAGACCCGGCAGGAACGAGTGATCGCGGCGAGCAACGTGGAGTGGGTGATCGTGCGGCCCGCAGTGTTGACGAACGGCAAGATGCGGGGCACCTATCGCCACGGCCGCCGCGTTGGCAGCTACTTGTGGACGGCTCGAATCGCCAGGGATGATGTCGCCGACTTCATGCTGAAGCAACTAGTGGATAACTCCTATCTTGGAACAGCAGTGGGCATCTGCGGGTAGGTTGTATTCGGAGTCGACATCTGTAGTGCTCTGCCGATTCTCAGTTTCCGGTAACGCCGTTTATCAGGACCTCAGCGACCGTCGGTTCTCTTCACTATACATTCGCTAGAAAAGGTTATGCGCTGCGCGAACCTCGGCCTGCCTCGTGCGTTGAGCAGCTTCCGCCACGGCACCCCGTTGAGCACCGCACGCGCGCCGCACCACGGGCGGCCGCGGCCGTCAGGCCGCCGCTTCTCTTCGAACAACGGCTCGATGATCGCCCACTGGTCGGTCAGGTCCATGCCCGTCCGATACGACGGGTCGACCGTGACCGTATAT
Organism: uncultured Acidobacteriota bacterium; assembly: GCA_963810155.1. Lineage (GTDB taxonomy): Bacteria > Acidobacteriota > Terriglobia > Acidiferrales > UBA7541 > Palsa-189. The sequence goes on along the minus strand of CAWEMN010000005.1, from coordinate 240,277 downwards.
GAGAAAACTTCTAATCTAACCTTGATCGGCGGTAGGCTTACGTAATGCGACCCCTTCGGTATTCCATCAACGTCACATTGGACGGGTGCTGCGATCATCGTGCAATACCCGCGGACGAAGACTTGCATCGTCACGCGATTGAGAACCTCGACCAAGCCGATGCCCTCCTCTTTGGCCGGGTGACTTACGAAATGATGGAGGCAGCGTTCCGGCCGCCGGCGCGGGCGGTAGCGAGGCCTGATTGGATGGAACCCTTCGCCCGAACGATCGACGCGGCAAAGAAGTACGTCGTGTCGAGCACCCTGGACCGGGTCGATTGGAACGCGGAGCTCGTGCGCGGGGATCTAGCGACGGCAGTTCAGCTGCTCAAGCGGGAGTCGGTAAGGGGCTGTTCGTGGGAGGCGTAAAGCTCCCGCTGGCGTTGGCGGAGTTGGAATTGATCGATGAGTATGAGTTCGTGGTGCACCCCAGGCTAGCGGGCTACGGGCCGACGTCGTTCGCGGGGCTATCGAAGCGTGTCGACTTGAGGCTCGTAAGCCGGCTGGAGTTCGGCTCGGAGGCGGTGGCGATGCGGTATGCGCCTAGAAGGTAGCCATCGGGCTTGTTAGCCCGAGTCGGCCGCATCATGGAGCAACTCGCGCCAGGCCATCCAAAGGCGCGACGAACCCTAACCGTCTGCCTCAATGGCCCGCAGGATCTGCGACGCCGCGTGCTGGATGCGATCGAGTGATGACGTGAGTGCTTCCTTGCCCGTCCGGTACGACGGTTCGACCGTGACCGTTGATGAGATATAACTTCTAATCCTTTTGAGTGCTTTATGCGGGCCAAGTCCTGAGAAGTCCTCATATCGGAAACTGACTTTCCTCAAAACCCACCTGCCGGGAAGGCCGTTTATTGGGACTTGGGTGTACTATGGTGCCGTTTTAGAGATCAAAAGGAGTTCCGGGTCTCGCATTGCTCCTTTGGCATTATTCCGCGAGATACCGTAGGTATCGTCCGTTCATGACCGCTTTTCCTGGAGCATAGAGCATGACGACAAAATTGAAAGTGAACGGCAAACACATACGCTGGATGTTGATCCTTCGACGCCGCTGCTGTACATCCTGCGCAACGATCTTGACTTGCAAGGTCCGCATTTCGGCTGCGGGCTTGGCCAGTGCGGGCTGTGTACGGTGATCATAAACGGCGTCGCGACCCGGTCCTGCATCACGCCGCTTTCCTCCGTGAAAGGCGAAGTCACCACGCTGGAAGGGTTGGCCACGAACGGCAAACTCCATCCGGTCCAACAAGCCTGGATTGAGGAGCAAGTGCCGCAGTGCGGCTTCTGCCAGAACGGGCAGATCATGACGGCCAAGGCGCTGCTGGACAAAAATCCGAATCCCACCGACGAGGAGATCCGCGACGGGATGAACGGGACGCTATGCCGCTGCATGACGTACTACCGAGTGCAGGCGGCAATCAAACGCGCGTCGAAGCTACTCGCGGAGATTCACGGGACTGAGGAAAAGGAGGTTCTGGGATGACCGCCTTCACAAATATTCCGAAACAGGTCGAAGATCTGCTGCAAAAGTCGGATGTGACGATCGCGCGCAGGAGCTTCCTCAAAGGCGCAGGGATGTTGGTGGTGAGCTTTGGCGTAGCAGGCGCGCATCCGTTGGTTCGGGCGGCGATGGCCCAAGCCGGCGCAGCGGCGAACACGGCAGGACCATATCCCGACCCCGACTTTCATCAACTCGATTCGTGGATCGTGATTCACGAGGACAACACGGCAACGTTCTACGTTGGGAAGACCGACTGCGGTCAGGGCACCGGGACGTCCTTCCGGCAGTTGATGTCGGATGAACTGGATATCGCATACGACAAAACGACCTGCATCATGGGCAGCACGGACATCACCGTGGATCAGGGCGGTTCCGGGGGCTCGACCGCGATCGAGCGCGATTCCTGGCCGATGCGGCGAGCCGCGGCCGAAGCTCGCCGCGTGCTGCTGGAGATGGGATCGACGCACCTGGATGCTCCGGTGGAGCGGCTGGTCGTGAGCGACGGCGTCATTTCCGTGAAGGGCAATCCCGACGAAGAAGCGTCACCTATGGCCAATTGATCGGCGGAAAACAGGTTCCACGTGGCGCTGTCGGGAGACAACATCAACGCCACAACCGGCATGGCCAAGACAAAAACCGTTCCGGAATTCAAAATGGTAGGCCAATCTCCGACAGCGCTACGACATTCCTCGCCAAGGTGGACGCCTCGCTGAAGTGGGCGGTCGACGTCAAATTGCCCGGGATGGTTCACGCGCGGAACGTGAAGCCGCCGCTTGTGGGCGCAAAGTTACTGAGCATCGATGAGTCCTCCGTGCGAGACATGCCGGGGTTCCTCAAGGTGGTGAGCAAGGGAAATTACGTCGCGGTGGTGTGCGAACGTGAAGAACAGGCAATCAACGCGGCCAGAAGACTGAAAGTCGACTGGCAAAAGCCGGATGTACCGCTCTTCCCGGCATCTGAAGACCTCTTCAACTACATGCGCAGCGCGAAGACCACTTCCGCGTTCAATCCGGTGGTGGTGGGAGACCCGGATGCGGCATTTAAGGGCGCGGCGAAAGTGATCGAAGCGGAATATGAGATTCCGTTCCAGGGGCACACCGCGATCAGTCCAGCGCATGCGACGGCCGATCCATCGAACGGCCAGATGACCGATCTATTCCAATGACATGAAGTCCTACGGCATGCGAACGGGCGTCGCCCAGTTTCTAGGCATGCCGCGCGACAAAGTGCGCGTCGTGTGGATGGAAGGTCCCGCAAGGCTACGGCCGCACCGCTGCCGACGATGCCGGTTGCGAAGCCGCCTACCTGGCGAAAGAGATGAACCGCCCGGTTCGCGTTCAGTGGATGAGGAGACGAAGAGACGGCGTGGGACACCAAGGGGCCGGCGTTTCGTGGTTAAAGTTCGCGGAGGTTTGGACGCCCACGGAAACCTGGTGGCGTACGACTACCATGCGCGGGCGGCCGACTACAATCATCTCGGTTACAACGAGCCGGATACGGTGCTGATCGCTCAGCTGATGGGATCGCGGCGCGCCACTCCCGCCAAAGGCGGCGCGGCGATGCCTTCGGAAATGTACGCGATTCCCAACCGGCGAATGACGGCCGAGGTCGTGAGCCTGCCCGGGGTGTGGGAGACGCCGGTGCGCACCGGAAACTTGCGGGATCCTAACGGCCCGCAATCCACGTTTCCCGCCGAGTCGTTTATTGACGAGCTGGCCGTGGCGGCGAACGCGGATCCGTATGAATTTCGTCTCAAGCTACTGATGGCCAGCTCCGCGGATGACGACGCGTTCCGCCGGTCGCGATCGATCGCGGTGCTGAAAGCAGTAGCGGAGACGTATGGCTGGGATCGCCGTCCTTCGCCGAAACCGACCGGCACGCGGAAAGATCCTGAGCGGACGAGGCATCTCCTACGCGTTCCGCGGGCAGACGGTGGTCGCGGCAAATAGCGGAGGTCGAAGTGAACCGCGAAACCGGCCATGTTTGGGCGAAACGGCTGGTGTGCGCGCACGACTGCGGACTGGTGGTCAATCCGCAGAGTTTGCGTCACACCATCGAGGGCGCCATGCTCCACGGGTTGAGCCGCGCGTTGCACGAAGAGGTGCAGTTCGATACCGAGAAGGTCACCAGCGTGGACTGGATCACTCATCCCAGTCTGACACATGCTGATACACCAGCGCAGATCGACGTGGTGCTGGTGAACGGCGATCCCAAACCCGACCGGCCCGATCTTGCTCCTTTTGGAGCCGGCGAGGCTTCCTGCAAACCCATGATGGCGGCCGTTGCCAATGCCATTCACGACGCGACGGGAGTTCGTCTGCGTCGAGTTCCCTTCCGAGACGCACGGGTGCTCACCGCGCTAAAGGCGGCAGGTCTCTAGCTCAACCAGCGGCCGTAGAACGCGACAGCCGTTAGGAACGATATGGCGGGAACCGGACATCGAATCGCAATTGTAAGCATCGCGTTGATGCCTGCCAGCCAAATCCTGATAAGCCCTCTTCTCGGTAACTGGCTTTTGTCCGATTCCAACATTCTGATGATGCCGTTTATTAGGAGTTGGAGTGAACTATTGGCGAGGCGCCGTCTTCGCGTACAACTCGACGGTTGAGATATTCGCCCAGCCCGCTGCACCCCGTCCGCCACCAGGAGCCAGATCGACCCATCCGATTTCGTCCACTTTGCTGAGGTCGGGATTTCTGACCTCCGCGCCGGTCACGACCTTATTGGGATCGAGCTTGTACCAGCGCTGGTTATTGAAGGCAATCTCGCTCTGCAAGAAGACTCCCTCGGTGTTGTCTGCATGGCTGCCGGCAATGAGTGTACTGTCTGCTAGCTTCAGGACGGGATGGATCACGTGAAGGCCATTGGTGCGAATTATCCAGCGCAACCGCGCCAGTCCGGTTAAATCCAGATAGTTCGCCTTGTCGCGCAGAGTGACGGCAACAGGCGAAGCCGCGTCTCCATTCCAGATGTCGAGCCTGCCCTCGTGTGGATTGACGCTCACGACCTTTGAATCCGCGCCGTAAAGTTTGAGTTCAAGATTGGAGTTGCCGATGACGACCTGTGAGACATACCGCTCTTGATCGGTGAGCGCAGCCGTGTGTGGCGGTTCCTTCCAGTCTTCCTTGAACAGCAGCGGAGGGCGTCGCGCAGTGCCACCCGCTTCTGGATCACCCGTTGCGGGCTGCCCCCCTCGATTTTGCGCGTTGATCGCATGGGGTACGGCGACCAGGAACAGGACGATGACAATGTTCCAGAACTTATTCATTGGCCCTCCTTGATGGCGCGGCAGCAATCTACTAAATATGCCCCGAACCGTCTCCACAGATTCAGACAAAAAGTATGGCAAATCTGCCATCCTTCCGGCGCGTACGAAGAAGTCTGACTATGCCGTCGCCGATGATCTCGTGTTTGAACGAAAATATTGCCCCGGGGTGGACCCAAGAGCTGACTTGAACATCGCAATGAATGCCGACACGTCGGAATAGCCGACCTCCAGAGCCACATTCGTGACGCTCTCGCCCGTGGCCAGCCGTTCCAGGGCTGTCACCAGCCGCAATTGTCGTCGCCACTCTTTGAAATTCATTCCCAATTCGCGTTGAAAGAGGCGCTCAGCGGTCCGATAACCCAAACCGTACGCACGCGAAAGATCAGGAAGCGGTCGCGCATCCGATGGCTGGGACTGTAGAGCTCGCGTGATCCGCCGCAGGCGTTCGTCCGATGGCTGCGGCAAACTTAAGCTAGCCACGGGAAGACTAGGAAGGTAATCGAGGACCACCCGAATCAGACGGGCCTCTCTGCTGCCATTCTGATATTGGTAACCAAACCGACCGGCCGCAACCAGCAACTCGCGGATTAGCGGTTCAATTGCGACAACCGAGCAGCTTGGAGGCAGCTGTGCCATCCGTGGCTCGACGTACAACGTACAGAGCGAGTACGGTCCGGCCGAGCTTGCGCTATGACGAACGCCAGGCAGAATCCAGACCGCCCGTTGCGGGGGCGCAACCCAAAGGCCTTGCTCCGTCTTGACAGTGAGCACACCTTCACTCACATAAGCGAGTTGCGCTCGACGATGCGTGTGCCACACAGACCGGCCAGGCTTGTGCGTCTCGGCAAGCACGAACGCAGGTTGCGGAGTCGTGTCTGGATTGACTTGCTGCATCCGGTCAATTCTACCGTATTTCTTGTCAGAATCGGGCGAGTCACCGATAGTAATTTGTTGTAGATTCGGTTCCTCACTATGGCGAGAGCGACGTGAAAAGGTTTCAGATGTTCGTCGGCAATGCGAGTGAAGTCAGACTGCGAAAGTCGTACTGATCAGGATCGGGAAAGCGAAAAATGAGCACTGCGGCACCCGAATGCAATCCCTCAAAGATGCCCCAGAAGGCGAAGGCCCTGCGCCTGGCGGACAAATTCGACATAGACTCATTGTCGATCGATACCGTCCCGGTGGCTCTTCCCGCTAAAGGGCATGTCCTCGTCAAAATAAAGGCGGTTTCGCTGAATTATCGCGATCTCTTGATGATCAAGGGACTCTACGCGCCTGACGCCCCGCGGCCCCGCATCATCGGTTCGGATGGAGCGGGAGAAGTGATGGCCGTTGGCGACGGAGTCCGCGATTTTGCAGTCGGAGACCGTGTCGTCGGTGCGTTCTTTCAAGACTGGACGGATGGCAGGTTTCGTCTGAGCTACGTTGATTCAGCGCTCGGCGGCCTTGTCGAGGGTGTACTGACCACGACACAAAGTTTCAATCAGGCCGGGCTCGTAGGCATACCCGACCAGCTCACGTACGAAGAAGCAGCGACGCTGCCCTGCGCTGGCGTGACCGCGTGGCACGGTTTGGTCCACGCAGGCCACGTCAAGAGTGGCGACACCGTCCTGATCCTCGGTACCGGCGGCGTGGCGATGTTCGGCTTGCAAATCGCAAGAATGCATGGAGCGCGGGTGATTATCACGTCGGGCAGCGATGCAAAGCTGTCGCGGGCGAAAGCGCTCGGCGCTGACGGCACAATCAACTACCGCGAGCAGCCCGAATGGAGCCGAACGGTTTTGGACCTCACAGAAGGTAAGGGAGCAGACATCGTGCTGGAATCCGTCGGGGCCAGCACCCTTCGGCAGTCGATCGAAGCCGTCCGTTCGAGCGGGCACATTAGTTTGCTGGGCTTCCTGTCGCTCGTTGCCAAGGATCTGAACATTGCGCCCGTTGTCATCCGCAACATACGGATCGAAGGCATTAACGTAGGTTCCGCGGCAATGCTCAAGGAACTCTGCCAAGCTTACGCGGCGAGTGCAATGAGGCCGGTAATCGATCGCGTATTTCGATTTGAGCATGCGCGCGAAGCCTTCAGGTATATGGAAGCCAGCCAGCATATCGGGAAAATTGTCATTTCTGTTGATGAAATTCCGGCAAACTAATTCCCACAGTCGACTCCTGGCAGGAGAAGCAGGCTGCACCCTGGGTTCAATAAAGCCACCTCCTGATAAGTCCTCTTATCGATGGTGGCTTTTCGGGGTGCTGTCGAGGACCAGTCTCCGATAATGGCGTTTATCTGGACCTATCTGACTCCCAACGCAAGAAAAGCAATAGACATCAGCGGTGTCGACAATTTGGCGGCACTCAACAACCCCCGAAGAAACCCCTTTGAAAGCGATTCTGCACATCCCCCAAGTCCATGCGCCCCATCGCCAAACTCATGTTTGGTATTGGAGAGCCTTGCAAAGAACGCGTCCTGGGGACGGAGTTGGCCGGGTGGCGAAGGCAAGAAAGTACCGAGATTTGAGAATTATCCGTTGACGGCTACTTACGATGGCACATTACGTCTTCCGGTCCGCACTACATCTTCGTTCTAACCAATTCGTTCTAACCAAGCATCTACTGCCCTTTTCTCCCTCGATCAAGGCTTCTTTATGCCAGTGACATGAATTGCCTTGGCTGCGGCGTTAAGCGTCCCGGTAATTTGCACTGTCTCGCCAACGTATGGCTGCACCCAATTCTGATCGTCCAATTGATAAGTTGTCTTCGTAGCCGCATCGTAGAGAACATACTTACTCGCAGGTTTGGCGAAGTGCGTCCAGTAGAGTACGCAAGCCTCCTTTTTCGTGATGCCTTCGACTGCCTTCACCGGCGTTTGAATACAGTTCAAGTGCTCGTCGGTAATTTCGCCTTTGAAAGTGGCGCTCTGAGCGGCGGCGAATTGGGCCATCGATAGTAGAAACAGCAGACAACCCAAGGCCTGAACGAGAGGGCCGTTCGTGTTTCGCCCAGGAATGCAAGTGGTCATCTCAGCCTTCAATCGCACTGCCTTTCGAGCTGCAATTCGTCTAACCAACTCGTCCGCGATAGTGAACCGGGCACGGTGCTGCGGCAGCACAATGGCTACTTCACAACCTATATTGGGGCATATCATATATAGGGTGTTGACCTTGTCAATCAAGGCTCGGAAATAGGGCATCGTGTGTGGGACGACACAGCGAGCAGCAGATTCAGGGGCGATTCTCGCGGGCACGCTCTGGGAGCTTTTATTGTGTCGAGGAGACGACGAGCGTATGATCTGCTCCCAGAAACGCAAGTCAGGGGTCTCCACTAAGGGCATAGTGGCAGGATGCTGGACGCCGAACCGAGCCGTGTTCGAGGCACCAGCGTTGCGCAAGTTTGGAATGATGTTGAAAACTGCTTAAAGTTGAAGAGGTTTCACATGAAAAGACTTCTTGTGATCCCGGCAACCATAGCAGGACTGGCCATGCCCCTGTTTCTGCATTCGCAAGGTGCCGTGACCTCAGTCCCGGTAGGGGGCACTCCTACCGTCGCGGAGAAGGATGCCACCCGTCCCGCGCCAAGACTGCCTGACGGGAAACCGGACCTGTCTGGCCCCTGGGATGGTTGTTGGAAAAATGGACCGGGAGTAGGTTGCTTTGGTGGCGGCACGAATAACGATATGGAGAACGATATGGGGATGAAGCCAGGCGAGCTAGATACCGTGTTGCTGCCCTGGGCAAGAGAACTCAGGCACTCCCGGAAGGAAAAGGACGAACCTTACGTCGGTTGTTTGCCGATGGGCGTGCCGCGAATCAACCCGTATCCGACTCGGATCGTGGAGTCCTACACGGACAAGGGCATGACCCACATCTTCATCCTCCACGAGACCGGCGACTCCGGGGCTCACCGGCAGGTCTTTATGGACGGCCGTAAGCACCCGGATGATAACCATCTCTTCCCGAGTTGGTTTGGGCACTCGATCGGGTGGTGGGACGGGGACACGCTGGTCGTCGACACCGTCGGCTACAACGACAAGTTTTGGCTCGACGGTAAGGGCACCCCGCATACAGAGCAGATGCACACCATCGAGCGGTACACGCGACCCAATTTCGGCACGCTCCTCCTCGACTTTACTCTCGACGACCCCGGAGCATTCACCCGGCCGCTGGAGGCCAGGTTTACGTTCAAGCTTATGCGTCCCGGCCTTGAGATGATGGAGTTCATCTGTCTCGAGGACAACGAGTATGGCGGTGCTAGTGGCTTAACGCCAGCCGACGAAAGCGGGCAAAAGGAGAAAACCGGGCCAAAGAAATGACAGAAAATTCACAGCTCGAATAAGTCCTCTGGAGGTTTCACGATGAAGGCTAGATTCGGAGTGCTGATGGTTGTTCTCCTCGGTCTGTTCTACCCGACGGTTCCGGTGATCGCACACCACGGATTTGATACGGAGTATGACGCGTCGAAGAAAGTCACGTTGACCGGCGTGGTGACGAAGGTCTCGTGGCTGAATCCGCATATGCGAGTTTACATCGATGTCACAGACAAGAACGGGGTCGTGACTAATTGGAACCTGGAATTGACCAGTCCCAATTCAGTGCGGCGGCAGGGTTGGGGGAAAAATGATCTCTTGCCGGGTGACAAGGTGAATTTCGAAGTGACCCCCGGCAAGGCTCGTGGCAAACAGGGGCGCACTGAGTTCGATCTCGAAAGTCGGAGAGAACAAGCCGCTGTTTGTCCGGGGCGGGCCTGAGGCCGAGCAGGAGGGCTCCCCGAAGTAAGATGAATCGGCAGGCCTTGCGTGTTGGTTCGTGCCGGCCCACGTGTCGTATCGCCGGCAGCCGTGCCAAGGGTAGAACCTTGAAGCCGGCCGCCTGCGTGCCGGGCAATCGATCGTAAACCCGCTCCGACGAAACGCATCTAAACCGCTACGTTCTACGAATTCGATGGACCAGCGCTGCGTTCAAGACTTTCATTGCGCCGTGACGGTGTTCAGCAATCGCCGCTCGCACTTTACTCCAGGCTAGAAAGCGACACGACAACATTCGTTGGCAAGCAACAATTACCAGCCCCATCTAATTCGATTATGGCATCGCGAACCGGCTCGCCTTCTGACCCAATTACTTCGATTTTCGGCCCGCTACGGGGACGGGCGAAGAGTCTTTCCAAAAGAGGGTTCTTGGTTTATGAATCGGTGATAGATTTGACCAACACTTTCCGTTCGTCTTGACATGGAGGTAGTCGTTATGTCGAAGAGGCATTCCGTAGGGTTCGCTCTGGCAATGAGTCTCTTAATCGCCTCGCTTCCTTTGTTCGCGCACCACGGTAACGCGGCGTTCGACACCAGCAAAAAACTTACTCTGAAGGGCACTGTCACAGAGTGGGTTTGGGCAAATCCGCATTGCTGGCTCAAATTCGATGTTAAGAATGAGAAAAACGAAATAACTCATTGGCTTGCGGAGGAAACCAACCCCCCGGGTCTGATCAACAGTGGCTGGTACAAAGATTCGTTGAAAGTCGGAGATGAAGTTACGGTCATTCTGATACCAACCAAAAATGGCCAGCCACTTGGGCGTGTCGATCGAATCATTCTCGCCAACGGTAAGGTGCTGCGCTACTTCGGAGAGGGCGGGGCGGGACAGTGAGCTTCTTCGGAATGAGTTTCGAATGGTCATTTAGACTAGACGTCGGAAAGGAAGCTCAATGCCAAAGCGCTTTGTGATTTCAGTGATGTCATTTATGGCCATATTCCTGTTCTCACTTTTGGCGCGCACCCAAAAAGGCGAATTTGCGCGGCAGCCAGGAGCGGTGTATGACTCCGATAAAAAGGGTGAAACGCCCACGCCAGCTCCGCGCCGCGACATCTCTGGGATCTGGGAGCCCGCAAAAACAGCGAGCGACGGAGTGCAAGCGACCGGTCCGAAGTCAATGCCATCAGACGGTAAGCCAGAGCATGAGTTGCCTTACACGCCTTTGGGACGCAAAGCTTTTCTGGCGAATAAGCCGACTTTTGGCGTTACAGAAGTTGCCGCGGCGTTTACGAACGATCCGGTGCCCGGGTGTGATCCACAGGGGTTTCCGCGTATCCTCCTTCATAACTTCAGAACCAGCGAGATCGTACAGACAGCCAACCAAGTGCTGATCCTGTATGAATTCAATAGGAAGTGGCGGGTGATCTGGACGGACATGCGGCAGCTGCCCAAGAATCCCCAACAGCCGCGGTGGACGCCGAACGATCCCCCCGAATCTCGGTGGTGGGGGTATTCGATCGGCAAGTGGGCAGACGACTACACGTTCGTTGCCGAGTCAAATGGATTTGATGACAGGAGTTGGCTGGACAATGTAGGGCGTCCACACAGTGATGCTCTGCACGTAATCGAGCAGTACCACCGCGCGGATCGCGATCATTTGCAGATAAGCGTCACGATTGACGACCCGAAGATGTATACGAAACCGTGGGCAGCGATGGATAAGTTTTCCGTGAGATTACAAGCACCCAGCTTTGATATTCCCGAAATGGAGTGCGTACCCTCAGAGACGGCAGCATACAACAAGGAATTCGCCGACCCCGTGGGTACTGGCCTCGGAAACAAAGCCAAGTAATCTGAACGCGATCCTTAGAAAAGGTCCGGTAAAATACGTCGCTTGCACACATTCCGGGAATTCTGAAGATGGAGGCTGTGGTAACGCTCAAACCTATGAGAAAGTCATTGAAACTTATCTCTGGGCTGCTTGCTCTTGTGGCTATGCCCCATGTGGCTCGGACCGCTGTCAGCCAGGAGTTCCACGTAACGACGTTATCGAGCCGGCCCGAGATGATCAGCGGCGGAGATGTATTGGTACAGATCGACGTGCCGCAAGACGTCCCCCTAAATAAACCCACGGTCAGACTGAACGGCCGGGATGTTACTTCCGCGCTCCATCCTGACCCGGCAGCCCACGCGTTAATCGGTCTGGTGGACGGGTTAAAGCTCGGCGAGAACGTTCTGGAAGTCTTCCGCGGCCCGGGAAACCGAGCGGCGCAAGTTACCATCAAGAATTATCCAATCAGCGGGCCGATTTTTTCAGGCTCTCAAGAGCAGCCGTTCGTTTGCCAGACTCAGGATTTCAAGCTGCCGGATGGCACGTCCGTCGGACCGCCGATCGATGCCAACTGTTCGGTGAAAACCGTAGTCACCTATGTCTACAAGTCTACGATGCCGGCACCCGCTGCTTCCGGGGTTGCTCTTACCGCGACTGGTTTGAAACCTCTGCCCAGTATGACCGCGCTGCCATCAGACGTGGCCTGGACCACGACTTCCACTGGCGAGAAAGTCCCCTACGTGGTGCGCGTCGAAACTGGCACGATCAATCGTGGGATTTATCAGTTCGCGGTGCTGCACGATCCGACGAAGGAGCCGCAGCCTGGGCCGCTGACGCCGCCTAAGGCTTGGAATAAGCGATTGCTCTATTCATTCGGCAGTGGGTGCAACGGTGGCTGGTATATGCAAGGCACCAGCATCGGTACCAACGGAGGGTTAGTCAAAGACGCCATCGTCGGCAAGGGGTACGCCGAAGCTTCCTCGACACTCAATGTATTCGGCAACGACTGCAACAGTGTGATCGCGGCGGAAACCATGATGATGGTGAAGGAGCGCTTCATCAAGGCGTACGGAAAACCCGTGTTTACGATGTCATGGGGCGGCTCTGGCGGGTCTGAGCAGCAACTCCCGATCGCGGACAATTACCCTGGACTTTTGGATGGGATCGTTCCGGGCCGGACCTTTCCGGACGTCCTGGCAAACGCTCAATTGCAGATCGACTCGCAGCTCCTGTACCGCTACTACACGAAAGTTGGGGAAGCACTTTCCGAAAAACAAAAACTGGCGATTCTCGGCGAAGCGCGCGTGAAGGATTTTACAACTGACATCGATCGAATTAGATCCGCCGGGGCCTGTCCGGCACAACTGCCAAAGGCTCAGATCTACGATCCGGTGGCCAATCGCTCTGGAGTGCGATGCGACGTTTTCGACCACACTGTCGCCGTCTTCGGCCGTGACCCCGCTACGGGCTATGCACGGAGGCCGATCGACAATATCGGATTGCAGTACGGTTTGGCGGCACTCAACGCTGGTGTTATCACCACGGCCCAATTCCTCGATTTAAACCAGAACGTCGGCGGCTATGACAACGACGGCAACATTGTACCCATCCGCAGTGTGGCTGATCCGCTGGCACTGCGGGCCGCCTATCAGAAAGGCCAGGTGACCAACGGTGGGCTCGGTTTGGCGAAGTTGCCTATCATCGATGTGCGGCCTTTCCGCGATCTGCTTCCTCCGGAGGGCGACATCCACATGAAATTCCATTCATTCTCATTGCGCGAGCGCCTGTTGAAGGCCAATGGCACATTCGCCAACGAGGTTCTTTTGGTCGGGCCCGTCAGCCGCAACCTTCAAATGGACGTATATGCAGTGGAGAAGATGGACGAGTGGCTGACCAGGCTTGCAAAGGACACGTCCAGTGATCGAATGATTGATAAGGTCATTCGCGCAAAGCCGGCCGATCTGGTGGATTCATGTTTGACGGAAGCCGGCGACCGCATTATCGAACCGCAGACTCCTACGGGGGGCAAGTGCAACGAGCTTTACCCAACATTCAAGTCGCCTCGCATGTTGGCTGGCGGACCTGCGAGCAACGATATTCTGAAGTGCCAACTGAAACCCATCGATTATCACGACTACAAGGTATCCTTCTCAGATACGGACAGGGCGCGACTCCAGGCAATTTTCCCAGATGGCGTATGCGATTGGAGTAAGCCTGGTGTTGAGCAACAAGCACCGACTGGGACTTGGCTTTCTTACTGACTGTGCGTTGCTATGCTCAATACGCAACCGTTCAGAAACCCGAATTCCTCTGACGCGCGCGATCTAGCTACAAGGCCAGAAGCAGAAGCGCGGCGTAGTCGCCACTTACCAACGATCTGTTTCACGGATCTTAAGACCCTATAGCTACTTTCCGCCGACCGGAGCGCGCCCGCCCGCGAATGGAGGATAGGTCCGCGGGTTCAGGATCTGTCGATCAAGGAAGAAGTCGACGAGAGGTGCGCACGCCTGAGCAAATTCGGGATGTGAGTCAAATTCGTGCGGAACACCCGCAAATGTGTGCAGCTCTGAGGGAACTCCTGCCTGGCGAAGCTGCTGCAACAGGTGTTCGCTGCTCTCCGGAGGCACGGTCACATCCTGCCAATCCATGGAAAATTATGGTCGGCGGAAAACCAGCCTTGACATAGTTGAGTGGGCTAGCGGCGCGCACTGCAGCGTCATCACTTCCAGGCGGCAAGAGCGTCAGCACGTTTTCCTTACTCAGCTCGACGACCGGGTAGAACGCGACACACGCCGCAAGCTGGGTATCGGCGACACCAGCGGCCGTCAGCGCAAGATGCCCGCCGGCTGAATAGCCAACCGCGGCGATCCGTGTGGCATCAATGGCAAGCGAACCGGCATTGGCGCGCACCCACCGAATGGCGGTCTTGATGTCGTCGAGTTGCGCCGGCCACTTGGCCACGCCGCTCAAGCGGTATTCGAGCGCGACGGACAGGTAGCCACGAGCCGTGATGGGCGTCAGCTTGGGGGCGAGGGTATCCTTGGTGCCGCGAGCAAATCCTCCCCCGTGCAGATGCAGCAGTGCCATGCGTTTCTCGGTTCCTGCGGGCGGCCGATAAACATCGCAGCGAAGCTCAGTGCCGCCGTCTTTACCGACCACGACATCTTTTTCTACCTTCACTGCCGCCGTGGTGGCTGTCTGCGCTGGGGCAACGAATGCGCGGAGCGAGCTTCCCATGGCGGCAGCGGCTCCCATCCCGAGCAGCGCTCGCCGCGTCATGTGCGCATTGTCAGCCATGTATGGACTGCCCTACAGCCAAGTGAAAATAGACGAGGGCATCTACTTTCTGAACTGAAATTCGCTTCCTTAGACTCCGAGTGCTGAGAAAAGCGGAATGTTCCCAGACGAATCTAGCGCTGGCCGTGATGATCGTTGTTGAGAAGCCGTTTGCCATCGTCCTCGACGCACTTGGGTGACTCTTCGAGAGTCTCGCTTGCCAGTTTGACCACGCGAGGCGTCATGGTCCAAGGCGCGGTGAGCACCTTCGGATCGGCAACCGTGGCTTGCCAGATAAGGTTTTCTCCGTCCCGCCACAACCGTTCGGTCACGTGCATTGCATCCGTGTGGAAATATCCGCCTTCGCCAAACCAGCCATCCTGCACGAAATTGGTGACGTCCACTACCAAGACATCTCCCTCCCAATGGCCCACTGAGTCTCCGTAGTAGGACGGGTTCGCATCCGCACGGTGTGCACGGCCGTCGGTCGGGATAATGCGATAAGGGTCTCCCGATATATCCTCGTAAAAGAAGACGACCTCGCCCGGCAATTGAATGATCTTGCGTGGAGAACCGATGCGGGGGACGCCCGGTTTCGCGCAATAGAACACTTCGTCCAGCGTACTTTCGTGATCGGACAGGTACTTCACTTTTTCCTGGAATTCAGGCTTGTACGACGGGGCCGGAGTCGACGGTAGAGCACCCGGTATCGCCGTCTTGGCGCCTCTCCGCGCACTCTGGTCGATGACCTTGACCGAAACTGACCCGTTCACTTCTTTCTTTAGATTGACAGGAGGCAGATCGATCGCATAAGCCCAGACGCCGCTCAGGTCAGGATGTCCATCGGCCGTCCGCGGCACGTCATTCGCTGCCGCGCGAACACTCTTGCCAGCAACCATGACCACAGTGAGCATCACGGCCGCGCTGAGCACGTAAATAAATCGGTGTGTCATGGTCATGCTCCTTGTCACTAAGGCTGCGATTTCTGGTTTTGATCCACCAGTTCCAGAGAGTTTCCCTCGGAGAACGTGATCTTCTGAAGATAGCCATAGGGCGATCCGTCCTTGGCGCGCAGGCCCTCCACCTTGATGGTTGTCCCGATCGCTTTCGCAAAATCGTTCCGCGTAATGCCGAGCCGTTTGAACCAGGCGGGAGGATTGCTCTCAAGCTTCCACATCTCGACGCTGCCGTCGTCTTTCTTCGAATCTATTAAGACTACGATATGGGGGTTTTGCCAGTCGACCTCTGTAAGGGTACCTGTCAGCGTTAGCTTCTTTGAGTTGTCGAAAATGGCGGTTAACCCGTGGTGCGCCGATAGAGGTCCGACTGCGAAGAGCGTGGTGAAAATAATCAAAATGGCGGAAATCTTATATCTCAAGGAACTCCTCCCTATCCAAGTACGGAAGCAAGCACCTATCAAACACTCAAAGACCTACAATATAGCGCCGGAAACCTCAGTTACCTTTACTTTTTCTGCGCCGCCGCTTCCTTCAACAATTCCTGGTATTCGTCCTCGTCAAAATAGCGCTCATCCAACCCGGTGGGCGAGATGTACTTGATGCCATTTGGATTCAGCACTTGCACGTCCTGGTTATTTGTACAGTAGTACTCACTGAGAGGACTTTGGCCAATCGTATAGTGATTTGGGTTGGAAGTCCACGGCTTCGTCAAAACCTTTGGATCATCAACCGTGACTTGATAGAGCAACGTATTCGAGTCCGGGCGCTTGAACCGCTCGGTCAAATGCATCACGTCGCTAGGAAACCAAGCTATGTTTCCGCCGGGACCCGTGAGCCATGTGTGCGTATCGATACCGATCACATCGACTACTAAAGTGTCTCCCTCCCAGTGTCCGACCGCGTCGCCATTGAACTTGGGAGACGGATCCTTGGGATGCTGGCGTCCATCGGTCCAAATGGTGCGGAACGTGGCATCCAATTCAGCCAATATCACGACCTTTTTATCCGTTTGAACGATCTCCAGCGGATATGGGTTCTTTGTGATAAAACCTGGAACACCGAGGGGCTCACAAGTCAAACAGGGCTCCGCTTCTTGCTGAGACCCAAACCTCTTTTGCTTCAGCGCTACCCAGGGCTGGAAGGAAGGGCGCGCCTGCGGTCCGTCCTTTGGATCCAATCGACTCAGAGCCGGTGTGTTCTCGGCGGTCAGATCGAAGTTTCCAGTAAAGCCCACAAACCAAACTCCGGACAAATCCGGATGCCCGTCCTTCGTGCGAGGTGTCGGCCGGGGCTTTGGCAGTGTAGGAGCCGAATTTACGGGCTTCCCAAAGCCGGGTTTAGACACTTCCCCGATCTGGGCATGCGCAGGTACGGAAGCGATGTGCAAACTGGCTACTAAAGCTATGGCACCGAGAGCGCAATTGCGACAGTAACGTTTCATTTGCAGATCCCCTTAAATGTCATTGGCAGAGTCTCTCTTCAATTCCCGATATTGTTGCCGCCGCCTGAATATCTCCTGCCGCCCATAATTAGCTCTCGCCCATCCGCTGTTTTAATGGTTTCGGCAGCTCCCCGCATCGGGTTCATGACACTCCTGCCCGGCGTCGCTCTGATGGTGACGGTTTTACCGATACTCGAAACAAGATCCGCCTTACGAGTTCCATTCCTCTCTACGAGGGTGGTGGCGGAGCCTTCAAACATCCACGATGTCTGCTTGCCCTGATCATCTTTTGCGTCCACATAGACATAAATGTGCGGATTCGCCCAATCAACTTTGGTTAAGGTGCCGGTGACATAGATGATCTTGCTTCCATCGTATTCCGCCTGAAATCCATGGTGCGCGGAAAGAGGGAAGGCCACGGCCATCAAGCCGAACAACATGATCCAGTGCGTGCGTCGCATACAAGATTCTCCTTTGTCCATGAAGCCGTCAAATAGGGCATTAGAATAGATACTTTAGCGCAAATTGAATCAGGCGCGGATTGACTGACGTAGCGCCAATTTGGCCGAAGCTTCCCAGCGCCACATTTGTTGAAGGATTCAAGAATTGGGGGTGGTTGAAAGCGTTAAAAAACTCTGTCCGGAACTCCACGGTTTGCGATTCCTTCACCTTAAATGTCTTGGCCAGTGACATGTCCCAATTGTTCTCGCCCGGGCCTAGCACCGTGCCAAGTCCATCGCCACCATATCCCGTTCCACCCGCAACTACTTGCGGAGTGCAAAAGACTCCTGTTTTGTTCAGATATCCCGGGCCACCGGTCAGGCCGCTCGTGACTTTGGAGGTCAGACTCCCTGACGTGAGTATGTTGGCACTGGTCTGACCAGGGCAAAGCGTAGATAGGGCAACCGGGCCACCTCCGTTGGTAAAAATCGTTCCATCTCGGCTGTCCGTTATTATCAGCGGCGTACCATCCTGGATAACAATCACTCCAGACCAATTCCAGCCGCTGGACACAAGACCAAGAACGCCCTTATGAACCCCGAAAGGCAGAGCCCACCCGTAGTTTATCACCAGGCGTTGTGGGCGATATTGGCTATTCGGACCGTATACGCGGGTCACCGGATTAATACCCGGCTGGGTCGCGGCCGCGTTGCCTACAAAGTAGTTTACGAAGGCCCGACCCCATGTGTATGCCGCCTGAAACTGGAGACCGTGAGAAAGCTGCTTTCGTACGGTCGCCTGCAAGCTGTTATATAAGTAGCCACCCGTGCTTGAGTTGGGAGCAAAGGAAGTAGCGAACCCAAGATAGGGCACACGCTCGGAGATGTTCGTGGTCGTGCTGCTCGTGATGCAATGAGCTGGCACACCATCAAACCCGCAAGAGACCGGGTTGCCAGGAGTAGCAAGCTGGGCCAAGTTGATGGGCTCGGCGTTTCCGCCGGAGGTTACACCCGCGACGGGGAGAAATCCCGACACGTGTATACCGTGAGAGCCGACGTAACCCAGTTCGAGCACCCAGTTATGCACGAACTCGGTCTGCGTGTTCAAATTCCATTCGTAAACAGTCGCAACCGTGAAATTTGGTTCCACGCCCCGCCCGGACAAGTTGGAGGTTGCACCACTCGTGAAGTCCACCCATCGTCCCGGCCATCCCGGCGTTCCAGTTGGACCTGCGATCACAGGCGGCAACACGAAGGGGTTCGCCAGACTAGCAGACGGCGATAAGGCAGGTGTGATACCGAATGGTGGCGTCGTGATGCCGTCAAGCGCAAGAAAATGTCCGTTCGGACGGTCGTAGAATATCCCCGATCCGCCACGCAAGACGAAGCGACCGGTTGCGAACGGCTGCCATGCAAAGCCCGCACGCGGAGCGAAATCATCCCGCGGTGGACCGGTTTGTTCGAGATAGGTGTTGGCGCTCTGCTTGACTCCGGAGGGAACCGGCCCCGGAAAATTTGAAGGAACCACGTACCCGACCAGACTGGCCGTGGCCGGTGAATTTCCCGGGATGGGCTGAGTGTTGACAAGGTTTGGCCAGACGTCGCTCCAGCCTCCGTCCGCGGCCGCCGGAAATCCGGCATATTCCCATCGCAGTCCAAGGTTCAACGTCAAGCGCGAGCTGACCCTAAAATCGTCCTGAACGAAAGCGCTGATGTCATTGGCTTTGAAGGTTTGATTGAGTTGGCCGTTATAAGCCCTCACGGTGAGGTTCGTACCGATCGTGGAAAGATTGCTGAAGGTAGTGCCGTTTGTGTTTCCAGGACTATTCGGGAATTGCTGGCCGTTAGTAATCTGACCTGCACCGCAGTTCCTCCCTGCGAAATAGGAAGAAAAGTTCCGGCGGGACAGGCAGAACCGCCCGATCAGGAAGTCCGAAAATGACGGAAAGGTTGGCTGCCCAATCTCGATACTTGGGAGGTAGGTGGTCATGTCATAGCGGCCGAATTCCACGCCGGTTCGAAAACTATGTTTGCCATGCGTCCAGGACAGCCCGTCAGCGCCCTGAAATTGATTTTCCTCGATATTCACGCCGAAGATAGAATTGGCACCGACGACAAACTGATTGGTCACATTAAGAGCCGTCAGCTGGTTGACCTGCGGAGTGAGTCCCTGGATCCCAACCTGCGAATTTGTGAACGGAACAAGATTTTGAGCGTTTGATGAGAAGCGCTGGTAGGAGACACGAGCCTCGTTCACCAGGTTATTAGAGATAACTGACGTAAGCTTCAACACTGCCGCATGGTCGGGATACGAAAAGGTGATCGGCGCTCCTGGCACGCAACTGGCGGTGGTGCCGTTGACGATGGCGCAAGAAAAAGGCGCGTTGGTCGGGTCGGCGCTATACATGTATCGGCCGGAGAGCGTGTGCTCGCGATTGATGATGTAGTCCCAGTTGGCAATGAGTTGATGTTCTTTGTAGTGCGCGGGATTCGAAAAGGTGCTTAGTGACGTGGAGCCTGCGGTGGGGAGAGTGGCAGGGCTTGGAATGTAATAGCTTCCGTTCGTCTGGAGTTGCAAAAGGTTGATCGCTACCGGATTAATGTCCGATCCGTCGCAGGCCACCTGCACGCCCCCGCGAAGCGTTCCACCAACAGCCGTTGAAGGACTTGCCGCTCCCACGGGCGGGCAATTCGCTGCCCCAAGGTTCTTTATGAAGGTCTGCGCAGCCCCATCGCACTGGGTCGCGACCGTCCAGCCTGACGGGCAGGTTCCCCGGTTGCCACTGGGAATGGGAGGCAGGAATACGCCGGAGAAACCATAAAGCGAGATCCCATTCGTCTGCCGGGTCTCCTGATAGGAAGCAAAAAAGAAGAGTTTATCTTTTTTGATCGGACCGCCGATGGTGCCGCCAAATTGGTTCTGGTTCAACACCGGTCGTGTATTCGGCAGGCCTTGGCTCAGTTCATTTCGCTGGAAAAACCACTCATTGGCATTGAGTGCGGTGTTGCGGAAAAATTCAAATAACGTACCGTGGAATTGGTTGGTGCCTGACTTGGTGACCACATTGACGTTGGCGCCGGCATTGCGTCCGTAACTTGCGTCATACGTCGCGGTCTGGATCTTGAATTCTTGAATCGCATCTGGATTGGGAACTGGAAGGGACGCGAAGAAACCGCTGTCATTACCCACGTTGAAACTCGCCCAATTGTCAATCGGCGCCCCATCCATCTGGTAATTATTCTGCGTGTTGTTGGCTCCGTTTACGGACGTGATCAACCATCCTTTGCCGAGTCCCGTCGCGTTGTTCACGTCGGCGCTGGCGCCTGTAGCCATCGCGATCAGGTTCACATAATTGCGCGTACTCAGCGGAAGGGCCGCAACGGTAGTTGAGCCGACTACGTTGCCCAGGGTGGAGCTTGCCGTCTGAATAATTTCGGCGTTGGCTTGTACGGTGACGGTCTGCGCTTCCGAACTTACAGTCAGGGTTCGGTCCAATACCGGAGTTTCAGTTACGCTGATCTGGACCGAAGGTACCTCAATGACAGCGAATCCGGAGGCCTCAAATTTCACATTGTAGGCGCCTGGCTGCAGTAAGCTAAATTTGTAACCGCCGTCCGTTCCCGTGGTGGTCACACGACTTTGGCCACTCCCGGCGTTGGTCGCTGTGACCTTGGCACCGGCAATCGCTGCGCCCGAGGAATCTGTAACCGTACCCGCCAACGCCCCAGTTCCCGCAGTTTGGGCTGATATAAATGCCGGCGAAAGGAGCAAAGCAAGGACCACTAAAACCGTGCACGCTATTACTATCCTCATGGACCACCCCATACCCGGTACTTTTCTTGGCCTACTAATCCTTACTTGCCTAGGGATATTTCGATTCTTCAAAACGAAATTCCTGGTGGCCTAATATCAGACCTTTTCGGCTGATGTCAAGCCAATTGTCCCCGACATCTCCTCATAATCCCCTTAGTCAACTGGGACTGAGCCTCCTTTGAGATCACAGGATTCCCGACGCAAAAGTAAGTGGGGCTAACCTAAGACCCGTGTTATATTCCCTCGGCCGAAGTCCCGCTTTGGCAGCCAGAGGACGGCAGCGATATGGAGCCTGGGTTTAAAATCACCGGCCTAAAGCGACGGCGAGTTCACGAATCCGTGGCCGATCAGATTCGCCAAGCGATTTTTGGCGGCCTGCTCGCTCCAGGCCATAAATTGCCTCCCGAGCGCGAAATGGCGTGCGGCTTCCAGACCAGTCGTGTGGCGCTTCGGGAAGCCCTCCGAGCCCTCGAAAAAGAAGGCATGCTCACAATCAAGCAGGGATTCGGGGGTGGTGCCTTTGTCGCCGACTTTGACAAGGCGCTAGGCGCGTTACTGGATTCGCTTAACACCGTGGTAAAGCTAGGACAAGCAAAGGGCGCGCACCTGAGCGAAGTGCGCGCGATTTTGGAGCCTGAAATCACCAGGCTCGCAAGCTTGCGCGCTACCCCGGCTGACCTGCGCGCAATGGAAGTTGTTGTACTCGCTCAGGAAAAAAAATTGCAGACAGGCGAGTTCAACAGTCGGCCTGACTCTTGCAGTGGCCCAAGCGGGCGCGGGTGCCTGGAATTTCATTCCCGGGTGGCCGAAGCTGCTCATAATCCGGTTCTGAATATTGTTGTAAATGCCGTCAACGAATCGATTCGGGATCCGATTTCCCGCTCCAAACTCACCTACGAGATGCGCTCTCGCGTGGTGATGTCCCACCGCAGCATTTTCGAAGCAGTGAGCAGCCGCGATGTCCTGCTCGCGAGAAGCGTGATGACGCAACACATCATGGATGTGCAGCGCCACCTCGACTCCACCGACCGTGAGTGAGCAGCGTCAGGACCAAGCGCTATCTCTGGAAGGTGAGCGACTGGAGCTGGACCCACCGGAAGTCCGAACTGAAATCGCCGTTTGAGCTAAAGGGGGCACTCATGCGCAAATGGATTCTCTTCACAGCGGGAGTCGTCGGAATATTCCTTATTCAGCCCGGCGCTGCCCAAAATAACAACTCCGGACCGAAGCCTAATCAACTTGCAGCGGGCAAGCCCGTCGTTCGACTGGATCCGGCGCTCGATGAACTGATCTCCGCTGATGCCGAATTTCAGAAGATAAAGGACGGTTTTGGATTCACTGAAGGAATCACGTGGGTGCAAAAAAGGGGACAGAGCGGATATGTGTTGTTCAGCGATATGTGGACGAACCAGATCTATAAGCTGACTCCTGAGGGCCAATTGTCTTTGTATTTGGACCACAGCGGGTACACAGGATTCGATATTTGGCGCGTTGGGATGGCCAGCCCCGGCCAAGCCCCGGACGAACGCAAGTGGTACCTGATCGGCTCGAATGGTCTGGCTTTGGATCGTGAGGGCAGGCTGCTCATCGCGACAAACTCAGGGGCTTCCATCGATCGGATCGAAAAAAACGGCAAGCGTACCATCCTGGCCGATCGCTACGATGGGAACAGGATGACCGGCTCGAACGACATCATCGTCAAGAAAGATGGAGCGATCTACGTCACCGCCGGCGCTGGGGATGTGCGCGGCGTTTTCATGATCAAGGATGGCAAGGTGTCGGTGGCCGTCAAGGACATGCCCGCCGTTAACGGGCTTGCATTCTCGCCGGATGAGAAATACCTGTATGTGAACGCCAGTGTGCGGAATTTCGTCAGGCGCTATGAAGTGCAGCCGGACGACACGGTTACGAACGGCAAAATGTTTTTTGACATGCAGGACAACAAAGCACCCGGGATCACCGACGGCATGAAAGTGGACACTAAGGGAAACGTCTGGGAGACAGCCCCGGGACCCGCCATCGTGGTGATCTCGCCCGAGGGCAAACACCTGGGCACGATCCGCCTGCCGGAGATCTGTGCGAACCTTTCTTTTGGCGATACCGATAGCAAAGCGCTCTACATCGCTTGCCGCACGACGATATACAAAATCAGGGTGAAAACGCCGGGGATCAGGTACTCGTATTAGAGGTAAAGGACGCATGTCATGCGTGGATTGCCTCTTTGTGGCGGTAGTCGTCATCGCGGCAAGCTGAAAATTGGCAAATGTCGTAATCGTCTTATCGCCATGCCCTCGTGCGGCGGCCAGATTCTTCTTGACAACTCCGGTGACGTGAAGGTAACTGGGCACATAAGATATCAGTATCTCGTTCGATCTGATGCCGCGCATACGGGGTCTTGCGGGGCCTACGAAAGACTGCAGGAGGACATGAAAATGGCGAAGTACGGGCGTATTGTGCCCCGCTGGGGTTGTGTTATGGCTTTGGTGGTATTTCTTGCAGGGGCTCCTTCTCTAATGGCCCAGTCGGCCTCGACGGGAGCACTCACCGGCACGGTCGTGGATCCTTCGGGCGCCGTGGTTCCAAACGCTACCGTCACAGCCACAAGCTTGAGCACGGATCAGGCGCGAACCACAATGACCGGATCGGACGGCAGTTACAAAATCGGTTTGTTGCCCCCCGGAAATTATCGGGTGAGATTTGAGGCGGCCGGGTTCAAAGCCGTGGAGGTGCCCTCGGCCACCGTAAACGTGACAGAAACGGCGGTTCTCGATCGGAAGCTGGAGGTAGGCACTCAGGCGCAGACTGTGACCGTGGAAAGTTCGGTCGAGACGGTGCAGACCGAAAATTCCGCGCTGGGCACAGTGGCCAACGCTCGCGTGATCACGGAGCTTCCCCTGAACACCAGGAACTACACGAACCTGTTGGCCATGTCCGCCGGGGCAAATGCCTCGGTGACCAACGCTGCTTACATTGGAAAGGGTGCCACGTTCATCGCCGTCAACGGAGGGGGCACGGCTCAGAACACTTATCTTCAGGACGGCGTTCCCATCAACAATTGGTTCAGCTTTAACACCGGTGGCGAAGGCGTGGAATTCGGATCCTTTGCGATTCCGATTCCCGACGCCATTGCGGAATTCAAGATCCAAACCTCGACCTATGATGCCGGCTATGGGCGCAATCCGGGAGCCAACGTAAACGTCATCACCAAGAGCGGTTCCAACAACTTTCACGGCTCGGCATTTGAATTCTTTCGTAACACTGCCCTGAATGCCAACGACTGGTTCCGAAATTTTAATGGCCAACCGAAGGCGTTATTCAATTCCAATCAGTATGGCGGTGCAGTCGGCGGACCTATCAAGAAGGATAAGCTTTTCTTTTTCGTCTCTTATCAAGAGACCAGTCAGACCAACGGAATTACCGGGTACGGTACCTCGTCCCTGACCTTGCCTCCACTTCCGAGCGGCGACCGCGGTTCCTGCCCTGCAGGTTGGAATGGGAATTTGGGGTTGTGCACCGGAAATGCAGCGGCATTCATACAAAATCTGGCGACGAATACCAGTTTATCCCGGTTGCGGCGTTACTGCCGGCCGGGTAACAACCGCGAATAGCGTTCAGGTTCTGTGCCCCGCGAGCGGCGCAGGTGGGCCTTTGTACAACATCAATCCGGTGGCCATCTCGCTGCTTCAACTGAAGCTGCCCAACGGGGACTATCTGGTTCCAAGTCCGGGCACGGGGAAATTTACGCCCACCACCTTCACCGATCCAGCCCAATTCAAAGACCATAACGGGATGGGCAATTTTGATTATGTGTTCAACAGCAAGCATACGTTGTCCGGGCGTTACGCTTATGAGCAAGATCCCATCAATGGAGCGTTTCCGGCCTTAAACGTCACGCAAATCACCAACGCCGTGCCCGGGCATCCGGTGTTGGTCAACAAATTCAATCACGCGGCACTCCTGAGGCTGACCTCTGTCTTGACTCCAAACCTGGTGAACGAGGCGCGCATTTCCTATCAGCGCAACAACACCGTCGCCTCCGTGTCCAGTCCGTTTACGAATTCGGGAGTGGGCATCACCAGTTTGACCACGGCCGCGGGAATAACTCCTGCCTACGACACCCTCTCGAACTTCATGATCGGCAGTGGTAGCGGCGGCTTCTCCTTCGGTCCCTATTACCTTTTCAACGGGAAGTTCCCGGAAAATCAGCATGAGTGGGCGGACCAGGTCTCCTGGACGCACGGGAAGCACACGTTTCGCGCTGGTTTCGAGGCTGAGCGCGTCGGGCTTTCCCGAAACTATTTTGGCCTCCAGGCGGGTGGCCCAACGTTTTCTTCGTTCGGGGACTTCCTGATTGGGCGGGCAGGATGCGCCCCCGCGTAGTGCGGGGTGTAACGGTGGCACCGCAAGCAATATGTCCAACACGGGGATGACTTCACCGTCGCCTACGGGCGGGTTTAATTACTCCATACGGGTCACGGACCTCAGCGGTTTTGTCCAGGATGACTTCAAGCTGAATTCGCGGCTGACGGTGAACGTGGGAGTGCGCTGGGAATATGATGGATTGCCGTATTTGACGGATGGAAACTTCAGCAACTATTTGCCAAGCCTTGCGCTTAAAGGGGCGCTGCCAACCACTCCAGCGACAGGAACTCTGGCGGGATTTATCGTCCCCAGCAATTACAGCGGCCCGATTACATCGGGTCTTACCAAGAATGGCAACCGAAGCGCAATTCCAGGTCATGCGCCGTACAGTGACTTTGCACCCCGCATAGGCTTCGCATGGCAGCCGACCGCCAGCAATCGGTTTGTTGTGCGCGGCGGCGCGGGGTACTTCTACGATCTGGTCGGCGGAGTACTTTTCGCCGACAACAACCCTGGCAATACTGCGCCCGGAGTGCTCCCCACTGCCGTTCCTCCGAGTGCGGCGACGCTGGCGAATCCCTGGGTTCTACCGTCTGTCGTTATTCCCGGAGCCGCAGGCACCATCGGGTTCACGCCTCTGTGGGTGAATCCTGCGAACAACACCAGTTCGAATATGGCGCAGCAAGCGGTCCAGGAGAATCTCACGGTTCCGCTGACCTACGAATGGAACCTGAACACTCAGTATGAGTTCGTGTCCAAATGGGTGCTTGAAGCTCGGGTACGTGGGCTCGCACGGAATCCACCAGTTGCTTCAATCCGCGGCGGGCTTCCAAGGACAAGGTAGCGCCACGCCTTTCAACATAGCCCAGTTGGCGGGAGTAGGCGCGCCCTGTGCAAGCTGCTCCATCTACAATGTGACGACCAACAGTCCCCAAAACGTGGTCCTGCGCGTGCCGAACCTCGGCATCTCGCCTACGGCCAGCAGTATCGAAACGGCGGGCAGTTACAAATACAACAGCTTGCAGGTAACAGTCCGGAAACAGCTATCATACGGATTGCAACTGCAAGGCGCGTATACCTGGAGCCGTGGCTTCATTACCCAGGCATATGGGCTCAACACCTACCCCTATTTCGTCCTCCAGTACGGGCTAAATCCCAACTACCGGCCGCAGCGCTTCGTTTTGAGTTACGTTTGGGATCTTCCCTTGGGTCATCCAAAAGGAATCGAGGGCGTGCTGCTTGACGGATGGAGTTGGTCCGGGGTGACCACTATTCAGGATGGTAACCCTCTAAATATAACGGACGCGACGGCAGGATCAGACTTTGTCGGCGGCAACGGCTTCGCGAGTGCCACACCGCAGTTCTGCCTGGGCATGTCCAACGATAACATCGCGACGTCAGGTAGCCTGACTCAGCGGGTAACCAGCGGCTACTTAAATGGCAAAGCCCAGGGGGTCTTCTGTGCTCCGCCTACCGGAGGGATTTTCGGAACGGGCACTGGATTCGGCAATGTTGGCTTGGGCGTCGTTCTGGGCCCCGGACAAAACAATTGGGACATGTCGCTGGCCAAGTCCTTCAGCATCCGGGAAGGTCAAACGCTGCAGTTCCGCTCGGAATATTTCAACGCCTTCAACCATCCGCAATTCGGCCTTCCTAACACCGTGGCGAGCGCGGCGAGTGGCTTCGGGGCCATCGCCACGACGTCGGTAAGCCCGCGAATCATTCAGCTAGCGCTGAAGTATTCGTTTTAAGGGTAAAGGGGACGCTCATACAGGATTGGTTCCTTTGCAGAGGGGGTCAAGCGTGATACGTTCTTGGGTGTCACCAGCTAGCGGAAATCCCGGTGTGGCAATCAGTCCCGTTGGTATTCAGTCCGAGGACGCGGGAACCGCCATCGTGCGGGAAAGTGGGTTCTCAGATCAGTATTGAGCATGTCATCATAGGAACGAGGAGATTCTCCCATGAAACGTGTGCTACTCGCGCTGTTTGCTATCGTCAGTTTGGCAGGCCTTGCACTTCCCGTCTTTGCACATCACGGTTTTCAGGCGGAGTTTGACGGAAACAAGCTGGTTTATGTGACGGGCACTCTGATGAAACTCGAGTGGGAGAATCCTCACATTTACTTTTATGTCGAGGCAAAAGACGCCGACGGCAAGGTTACCTCGTGGCAGTTCGAAGGCGATTCACCCAACGTGGTGAAAAGAGCCGGAACTCAGCGGCAGGATATTCTTGCGAGCGTTGGAAAGACGATCACGGTAAGAGCATGTCCTGGCAAGGATGGCAGTCCAAAGGGCGCCGCCGAGACGTTAAAGGGGTCGGATGGCCGCGAGTTGGTGGTTGGCGGCAGGAGATATCTCGGGGAAGGCAAACCCGGGGATCAACCTTGAGGAAGCTGTACCGAACGTGGGGAGTCAAACATGAAGCTTCGCGTTTTCACTCGCATTGTGATCACCGCAGCCGCCTTCCTAGCGGTCGCGTGTGTGTCTTGGCTATCGGTAAAAGCCTGGGCTGGGCAAACCGGAGCTAAACCGCCTAACGTCGGAAATCCTGTAGGGAATCTTTCTGTACCCGGATATGGAAAACCCGATGCGAAGCCAATGCCCAAGGGCGGTCCGCCGCCGCGCACTCAAGACGGCCATGTGGATCTCTCTGGAGTTTGGTTTGCGGGCACTATGGGCGTTGACGACGTAACGGCTGCGGGAAGTGAAGCGCGAAGACAATTCGACCCCAAGGTGACTCCGGAGGAGAAGCCCGCCTTTCAGCCTTGGGCGGCCGAGAGAATCAAGAAGCTATCCGCTGTGGATGCGGAGCTGCTACGGCCATCGGTGAATTGCATGCCGCGAGGTGTTCCGGGCATGTTTATAACGAACCCGTACCCAATTCAGCTGATTCAAACGTCTGCGTTTTTGGCTCAACTGAACGAATTAAATAACAACTTCCGCATTATCCCCACGGACGGACATGCCCACAGCAAAGATCCCGATCCTACGTTCAATGGCGAGGGAATCGCTCATTGGGAGGGCGACACACTGGTTGTCGATACAATCGCCGTAGATGACAGAACTTGGAATGATTATGTAGGCTGGTTTCATAGTGACCAGGAGCATGTAGTCGAGCGCATCACCCGCCCCAGCATGAATTACCTCGTCTACCAGGTGACCATCGAAGACCCCAAGGTGCTGACGAAGCCTTGGACGTCCGCTCCTCGCATGTGGACTCTGGGACACGAGCCGTTGCAGGAATACTACTGCACGAATAACCAGGAAATAGAGGGACTGAAAAAGCTAAGAGACTTGACGCAAGTTCCCCGCCAATAATCGCGCTGGTTCGTAGCGCGTATTTTCGACGTGCCGGGACCGCGCAACCCGTTGCGCGTCGCCGGGCAATCCTCGTCGCGAGACTCGTCAGGACGCAAGCTTAGCCAGCTCCGTCTTCCGATCGAATTCCTAAGGGTTGCGCGGAGCCGATGGCACCGGTCTGGCAAACTTTGCTGCGTCAATGGGAGTATTAGCTCGCAACTCGCTCAGCTCAATGGTGGATCGACCGTCCGTCCATGTCACGGTCCAATGAAAGGGCATCTTGACACCTGACACCTCGCGATAATCGGAGTAATCGGTCTGCGCGGGGATCAGGCCCAGAGCGGTATTCGTATAGCGCACGAGCCGCACGAGCAGGCCCGACTTCTTGTCAAAATATAACTTTACAGGGGTATTTGTAGCGCCGGTTCCCTGGACGACCTCAACATCGTTACCATCAATGGTGGTGGACGGAAAACCCGTGCGCCAATCCTTCAACATCTGCTTGATCTGCTGAGGAAAAGAGAGGGCCGCATCCAGCTTGGCGCCTTCGAGTTCTCCTCCAGTCATCACTAGTACAGGTATCGGAAGGAATGTACCCGTCGACGTGGTCCAGAAGTTCCGACCGTCGGAGGTCCTGATATTATCTCCCGAAGTCAGGTGCACGATGGTCGTGCGCTGATTCGGAGCTTTGGCGTAGACATCTACGGGGACCTTGCCACTCCCCGTATCGAACCCCTCATAAGTACCTCGACCGACAAAGCTAGTGACGTTGGCCAGTCGCTGGGCGCCGCCGAGCGCCTGGATATACTTGTCAAAAAGCTGATCGGCCGTGGGTGTATTGGGAACGGGAGTTTCGGGCAGTTCAATTTCATCGGGGTCATCTGGCGGGGGAGTGCCATACTGCTCGGCTAGACTGGGCGTTACCTTCGGACGAGCGTCGCCGCGATGACATGAATAACAAGTCACCTCGCGTTTTCCTCCGAAATTGGCCTTGTTGAACGCGTCCACCATGACCATCATTCGGCGCGCCATCTGTTTCCTCGGGTTATCGGAGGCAAATGCCGCTGAGCTGCTTGTGTCGTGACATTCAGAGCAGTTCATGCTGAGGGCCGCAGCGATGAACCCCATTGTGCCCATGAACTGGTCAACGGTAAGTCCCCGGAGAACCTGGATGTTTTTGAACACGTCGTCCGCCATGGGCGGCTTTTCCGCTGGAGCAGCCTGAGCCCTCGCCGACGTAACAGCGAACATAGATATAAGGACGATTTGCGCGGTA
Source organism: uncultured Acidobacteriota bacterium (assembly GCA_963810155.1). Taxonomy (GTDB): domain Bacteria; phylum Acidobacteriota; class Terriglobia; order Acidiferrales; family UBA7541; genus Palsa-189. The sequence continues at coordinate 210,034 of CAWEMN010000005.1, read as the reverse complement.
ACGAGGACGTTTCGTCCCGTTGCACTAGGCATGATTCCCTCCCCTGATCCGATCGTGTGCGCGGCGTGGCCTATCTCGCGAGGCCCGTGGCGAACATTTTCCGTGTCTTTGCTGAGTCTCGCTTCGGGCGGATATGCTACCACGGCTTTAGCAGCGAGATAATGTTGCGCGCTCGGCGGAAGTTACTCGATGGTGGTTTAGGTCGCGATCACAGTTTTAAGCTTCAAGATCAGAACACAGGATGCCCTAACCGGAGCGACTCTCCTGCCAATACAGCTGTGGTCAGGCGACAAACAAATTGGCTTACTAAGGGGCACCAACCGGGTTGGTAACGGTTTTATTGTATTCCTCGGTTTCGGATGGTGAGCAAATCATTTCTCTAACGTCGAACTCATCTGACCGCAAATGGAGAGGAATCTTGTCGAGCGCCACCCACGGTTTTGTGTAGATCTGCGGGTCGTTGATTGTCACTGTGAGTTCCATGGTGTCACGGTCCAGACGGTGGAACCGCTCGTCCACCCGAAGGTCGCTGCTGTGCGGGCGGCCGCCATTATCCAGCCAGGTTCTTTCATCCATCCCATTCGATTGCACGACAAACGTATAATCATCCTCCCATTTGCCTACCGAATATCCGTACCACCGAGGCTCTGGGTCCTTGGGCAGTTCGCGTCCATCGGTCCAGATAGTCCGCCAAACTTGCTGAAACTCGTACAAAATCACAACCTTTTTCGGCAGTTGGATCATTTGTGTTGCCCTTAGCTCAAAAAGATCCGCTCGCGGCAAACCGGCGGGATCACAGCGGTCCACCGGATCGTTCACCAACGCGGCAGCGACCTCTGTCGTTCCCCATCCCGGCTTATTTGCCAGAAACTTCTCTCGCCCTGAAGCCGTGAAGGGTAATTCATGCTCTGGCTTCCCGTCGGAGGGCATGCTTTTGGCTCCAAATACCCCGATACCCGCCCCACCTCCTACGTCCCAGGTACCCGTCAGGTCCCGCCGCGGCGCCGGGGCTTTCTGCTTCTTCACAGCCTCGTCTTGCGCTTGAGTCCAATTCGGTGAATCCGAATTCCATACAGAAGGAGCATTTTGTGCGCGCAGACCAGGTGAGAGGAACGATGCACTCAGTACTCCCATCGCCCCGGTCGCAAACATTAACCATCGTTGCATTTTCCAAGTCCTCCGAAGTCAGGTTGTACCTTCAATTTCAACTCAATGCATACTGCTGGGGCGCCAGAGCCCTAATCAATGAGGGACAGGCCACCGGCAGGCGCACCAGGCTTTAGGTAAACTGCTTGTCCCTAGGGTTTTTCTGCCGGTTGCGCGGGGTTTGGATCATTCGCTGAAAACACCTGGCCATTCGCGAGCACAATAGTCCTGTCTCCTCTGAAGCGCCCGATTGGCGAGCCATTCTTTGCTTGCACCAGAGTCACAGTGACCTCATCTCCTGGTTTGAAACTATTCTTCGCCCAGCCCTTCCTGACCATATCAGGCGGATTAAGAGCCTCTATCACCCAATGCTGCACGTTTCCTGCAGGGTCCTTCACGTCGACTTTCATAATGCAATGCGGATTCGCCCACAGCCAATCCGTGATAGTTCCTTTTATGGTAACTTCCTTCGCAGTCTCATATGCCGCGTTTCCATGATGCGCGAACAGCGGAGCCGAAGATAGCGTCAGCAAACCAACCTCACGGCAACTCGCGCAAATCTTCTTATTCCCACAGGACGCTCCTCTACCGAAGGCATGAAACTATGAAACTACAACGCTTCTACTCCTGGGATAAACGCGAGTCAAGCGGATTTGGCAGCTTCCGAGCGACTGCTCATCCCGCCTGGTGGGACAAGATTCGGGACCCTGATCCGGCGCAAAATGGAACATAATTTCTTGCCGACGGCAGTAACTCTGCCGCCGACTGCGCTTTCGATAACGCCGTTTCGTGGGACAATATTTGTCGGCCGGCAACAACGGAAGATTCCGTGGAACTTGGGGAAAATCCGGGTCAAGCGTCAGTGCCGTATCGGAATAGGAGGTTTTTCATTCAGGAAGCGCTGTCGAAAACTCAGTTCATCCGAGATCGTGTAGATCGTTTCAGTCATTACCCCATCGGTTTTCAACTTAAACGTTAGCTGTCCATTCCACACTTTCGTATAAGCCTTTGGATCATCAAACGTGAAATTAAAAACCAAGGTCTCCGGGTCGACGCGCCTGATACGCTCTATCATGTGGAGATCTTCAGTGTGCGGGTGGCCGATGGGATCAAGCCACGTGGAATCTTTGAAACCAACTGAGTCCACCACCAGTGTGTCCCCCTCCCACTTGCCGACGGACTCCCCAAACCAAGAGATATCCGGAACCTTCGAATGTGGCCGGTCGAGGGCAATCTCCCGCCAGGATTTATTGTATTCCCAGAGTTGATAGATGTAGTTTGGGGTTTGGACAATTTTGAACCTCATCGGATGAATAGAGGCGCGCGGATAACCGTCCGGATCCGCATATTTCAACGCCGGATCCGTGGTGTTTTCAAAGCTCTGATTGGGTCCGGTGGCCGGCCGTTCTGCCTTCATCCGGGTGATTGCCCACGGCGTATACGGTATATCACCCTCAGCTCCTGGCTTCTGGGCCAGGGGATCTGAGAGACTCAAGGACTGAATTGGTTTGCCCAGCCAAGTGCCGGACAGATCCGGCGTCTGGGAAGTTGGTTTTGCGGAATTGCTCCGGGAACATCCCGAGATAAATCCGAGTATTCCCAACAGCAGGGCCGCTGACCAATGGAATCGATTTCGCATTTTCAAGCCCTCTCCACAACGTTCAGACGTTATCGGAGTTCTGTGCCGTCGGCCTTGTTCAGTTTGATCAGGCGCCCGACACTCCCTCCCCTTTGGGAGGGATTAAAGGTCACTTTTATGACATCTCCTGGCTGGAGGATTTTTCGGTTCCAGCCACGATTTACCATTACCGGTGTCGAATTTGTCTCTAAAATCCAATGCCTCACCTTGCCCTTGTCACCTTTGGCGTCCAAACCGATCTCTACGTGAGGATTCGTCCACAAGAACTCCGTCACAGTGGCTTCTGTCGTCACTTGTTTTGACATGTCATATAGTGAAGTGCCTCCATGGTGGGCGAACACCGGAATAGCCATCAGAAGTAAACTAAGGGCAAGCACAGTGCCTTTCATCCGCAACCTCCAGTAGTTCCTTCAAACCAATGCACCGACAACCTCACACTCATTCTATTACACGAGGGCATCGGAGTTGTTGGCTGCACCGCTAAAGGTCATGCGACGGGCGTCCTCGATTCCGATGGCCTATAGCTCGTGCTGCATCGTACGCTTCTCCCAACTTAGACACAACGGCGGTGCCACACTAAACCGTTACGGCCAACTCCTGACAAGTCGCATCATCGGAACGAGGTCGTCGGGTCGCAGTTTTTTTCGGATAACCGTGCGCAACCCCGGCGCTTGAAACCACACCACCGGGCGCGCTCTAGGCCGTGTCTGACTATCCAAAGGGCACCCTTTTATATCGCGTCGCGTTTCAGTTCGAAAGGGTGCCGAGGGAGCAGTTTTCGATAATGCCATTTCTCGGAGTTGGCCACTACGAATTGTTATTCCATTGAAGTTCCAGGCGAAAAAAATACAGCTTTGAACGCCGAGATTCTGGCAACTCTTGCTTCGTTCTGATGTCGTCATACTTGTTCAAGAACGCTTGCCGAGCCACCGCCATTTGGCTCGGGTCGGTCAGCGGGTACGCCCGCATCTGGAATAATCGATTGCCGATCTTCACTCGTATGTTAGGGTCTCGAACCACCATGCGGTTCCAGAACCTGGCGTTCGGAAAATCGTCCCGATGGTCCGGCTGCCCCGGCTTAGGCGCAAAATATTCAGAGAATAAATACAGCTGTGCGTCATTCCTGGCGATATCCGTGCGTACAACGTGGGGCAGGAGATACCACGTGCGAGTCTCAATCTGAATGTTTGGAATCGCATCCGTGAATGACCAGTCCGTGACGGGTATAGTAACAGGGTCTCCGGTCAGCCAAAAGCCAAGCTCGCCACGGTATAGGCGCACCACGTTGTTACGAAGGCCATTATAGTTAGCCGGAAGTGACGGCGAAGAACGCGTGATCGCGAAGTTCAGAGCGAGTGCAAGGATCACGACGATCAAAATCACCAGGCCGACGATTCTTGACGTCTTCATATGTTTGCCCTCACCTCCGAAACTGGGCAGCCGGACAAAGCCACCTTCCGATAAATCCCGTTTATGGGGAATTAGTCCCTAATCTTCTCTCATAACCGCTTTTCGACCCAGAGCAACTGACCCGGAACTTCCAAAGTCCAGTTGTGGCCGCACCATGGACACACGATTGTCTCAGTAGATACAGACAGGGCGGCGTTTTTTCCCGCCCTGCAACGTACGACGACAGGTTTGCTGCAACGATTGCAGTGCTCGTCTCTCGTGAACGTCTCGATCGCCATAAGTGAGCCGCTATTGCGCAGCTTATAAGATCAGATTGTTACGCTGGCTTGTTCGCCCCCAACATCGGGGCAACGATTGCAATTGGCACAAGAAAAACGAGTAAAGCTATCTGATTTCGCGAGGAACTGCCAGCGAGGCCAAGAGCCGCTGAAAGGGAGACAAGTCCAAAGACGATCAAGGCTAAAGTGAGGCAGGTGGATAAGAGTAGCGAACGAGAACTCTCTGGTTGCCCCTTCCACACCGCGCGCGAAACGCCAATCACCACACTTGAAACAACAATCAAGTCGAGAATGCTGAGACTGATTCCCATTTGCGCTCTCCTATCGAGACGACGGGATTCTACGTCCTGAGGACAGGAGCTCGCCGTTAAGTTGGTGTTAAGAAGTCTTATCGTAGAAAGACTACCTTTCCAGGAAATCCAGCTCGAGGCGCGCAAGTTCGATGGAAGGTTTGACTATTCCGCCCCCGCAACGCTGAGTATCTGCATTTCACGCCGCCCGTTTATCAGGAGTGAACCGAGGCTCAGCCTTTTCCCGGGGCATTTCATAGAAACAGTACTTAACCGGTTATACCAGTATCTTTGTATTGACAATCCAGGTAGGAACGCAACATTCTCGCGCAAGTTCGGCCCCCACCTAGATTGTCTTGAGCGAACGGAGGTAAAGCATGTCCGACCTTCATTGTCTCCGCGATCAATGCCTGACGGCTTTTGGAAACTATGCGCAAGAAGCCCAGAAAACGTGCGGGCTTGTCGGCGACCTGGAAGAGAGCTCTTTGCCGTTGGACCGGTTATTAGCCATCCTGGCGCAGACCCAAGTCGAAGACCAGGCGCAGGAAGCCTATCTGCTGTTGCGGCAGCGACTGTTCCAGGTGTTGGATGAATTTTGAAGTCAGAGCGGACACATCCAGCACAACGATAAGTCCCCTTATCGGAACTGGCTGATTCCAAGCCCATATCTTGGCAACGACTCATGTGCTTCTGGCGCTATAAGCATCGCCCCAGAATCCTGATTCTGGATCTTCAAACTCTACGCCTACCTTGTGCAAGCCCGTCTCATCGCGCGGGCCAGTCCAAACCACACGCGCACGAATGGAACGATTGTTCTTACGGTTTCGTATGTTGACGCGAGTTCCCGTGGACAACGGCGCGGCAGATACAATCAAAGCGCCATGCAGGTTAATTACGGCTGAGGTTGCGGCAAGAGGCTGAAGCGGCAGCACATCCAGATGAATGCAGGCTATGATTCGCGGACTGCGTCGAGCTTCCGTCATGGCGCTCAAATTGTATTTAGCTAAGTTATTGGGGCACAAGATAACAACTAGAGAACGTAACCGATGATGGACCCCCGGAGGTTCTCTCAGAGGATCGATTCCGCTTTCCGGAAGTCTCTAACCAAACGTGAAATCGAGAACCTGAGCGCCGGAATCCAGGAACTCGATCTCAAATGTACGGTCTAAGATTGGGAAGCCCTTCTGCCGAATGAGCTGATACATGCGCGGTTCGCGAATTTCGCCGGTGCCGTCCGCCCCCGAGTCAACTCCGTTGTTGTCGCCGGGCGCGGCGCCGTCGAGTGTGACTTTGAAGCGGACCGGCTTGCCGTCCTTGGTTGGAGCCAGAATCAGGTTTAGGTCGCGGCTGTGGAACCGGAACAGGACCTTGCCGGGAACAGCCTGCAGCACCGCTGCTTCGGAACCGACGTTCCACGAACCGACGAGTCCCCACTGGTTGAGCGAGGTCGAAGCCGGCGCGCTATAGGTTTTTTGAGAATCTCGCGCCACTTTTTCCGGAGACGCGAAATGCTCAGCCTGCCTATAGCCGACGTACGTCTCGGGAGATCGCTCATCATTGCTGGGTGCGGCCTCGACTCCGGTGCCCGATACGGAAATCGTGTTCTCGTCGAATCCGGCGGCACCGTTTTCTTTCAGGAGCGTTTGGATAACGCGCTCCATCTGGGCGTATTCGCCTTCACCATAGTGGCGATAGCGGATCTGCCCCTTGCCGTCCACGATGTATTGCGCCGGCCACGCTTCGTTATGAAACGCCTGCCAAATGTTGTAGTCGCTGTCGATAGCGACCGGAAACGAAATATGAAACGTCCGCGCAGCCCACTCGACGTTCGGACGTTCGTGTTCAAACGAGAACTCAGGCGTATGCACGCCGATCACAACCAACCCCGCGTCTTTGTATTTCTCCGCCCAACTTTTCACGTAAGGCATCGGCCGCAGGGAGTTGATGCATGTATACGTCCAGAAATTGACCAGCACGATTTTTCCGCGCAGAGCCTTTGTGTTGAGCGCACCGGAGTTGAGCCACCCAACGGCCCCAAGCAGATCAGGCATGGACGCCGGCCGCTGGCTCTGCGAAAAAAGCACTGCCCCAATCAAACCGGCCGCTATCGCCAACACACCCATCTTGATGTTCATCGATTCTCTCCCGGTACCGCGTCTCTAGCCGCCGCCCTCCACGAGTTGCTGGCCGCCATCGATATCGTAGGTTCCTCCGGTCAGGGCTGTGTTGGTCATGAGGTGGACGGCGAGCGCCGCGATGTCGGCCGGGCCGATGACGCGCCTCACCGGCAGCGTCCTGCGAAGCTGGTCGCGACGCGCATCCAGTTGATCGCCCAGCAGCGACGCCGAAAGCGGCGTGTCGACAAACCCCGCAGCGATGAGGTTGACGCGAATCGGCGCGATCTCCACCGCCAGGTTCTTCGTCAGCGCCGGCATCGCGGCCGTCAGGGCGCCGATGAGGGCCATTCCTGGCGCGGTGTGGCGACCGCCGGTGCCGCCCATGAAGAGCAACGTCCCCTCCTGCGCGAACCTTTTTTGCGGCCAGGCGAGCCACTTGTATCGGCAGGAAAAGGTGGGCTTCCACGTCTCGGCGCGCCCTGTCAAAGTCGAAGTCCGCCAATGTCGCATAGTAGGGGCCGGGACCGGTGACAAACACGTGGTCAATCGGCGCCGGTAGTTCGTGGAAGAACCGCTCCAGTTGAGGGAAGTCCGTGGCGTCAAAGGCCGCGCTCCTCTGTGCGCCGAGTTCACTTGCGGCGTCCTGCAGCCGCTCGGGATTCCGGCCGGCGAGGATCAGGGTGGCTCCTTCGGCGCGCGCCAGGCGCGCCGTTTCGAGACCAATCCCAGCGCTACCGCCGATCACGACAACAGTTTGCCCAGCGAGCGCGGGTTCGCGCCGGACGGGAGAGACACTGCTGGCGGTGCTCATACGATTCCTCCTTCACTCCCTATTTTTTCACCCCAACCGAGGCTGTTTTGTCGTCGGGGCGCTTGTTCCAGCCGTGGAAGCGCGATTTGTCGCCGGCGTTCCAGGCTTCGCGAAGTCCAGGCGTGCTCAGGTCCCAGTCGGGGCGGATCTCGCTGGTCACGGCGCGCAGGTCGTGCCAGAGGTCGACGACCGACGGGCGGCCCCAGAACCAGTAGCCGTTATAGATGCTATGGATGACGAGACCCGGCTTGAGCACAAAAGTGTGGGGGATCATCGGATTGTTATCGGGGTCGGTGTATTCCTGGATGTCGAGGTCCTTCTGAACCTTTCGATCGGGGTCAGAGAGGAAGGGCCACTGGGCGCCGACTGAGGCGCGGAATTCCTGGGTCGTATGGTGGTCGTCGGTGGAGATCGTGACGATCTGCGTGTAGGCCACGGCAATCTTCGGGTAGAACGCTGCGAGCTCGAGATGTTGTTGGTGTTCTTTCGGGCAGTAGTGACCGCGGGCAAGGGTGAGGATCAGCGGATCCTCGCCCTGCAGCTCGCTCAGCCTGCGGAGCGTGCCCGTGTGATCGGGCAGCTCGTAGTCGGGAAAGGGGCGTCCTGGCGCGATGTCAGCCCGCATTGTTGCCGCTCACTTTGGGAGTTCCGTTCCGGCTTGCTCGGCGGCCATGTAGGCGGCGTACCAGTCGGCCCAGTTTGCGTCGCGCTGTCCGGTGCGCTTCTCGTGCTCGCCGTGGGCGGCTTCCGCGCGCCGCATCGCGCTCGCCAGATCGTTTGTGGAAGCGAACGACGTCACGCCAGAGTCGACGCGCCCGGGAAGCCGCGTCGTAATCTCCTGGAGCAACCAACCGTTGCCGTCGGGATCGCTGAACGCGGCGAGAGAGCGGTAGCTGCCGCGTTCCGGATCCGGACCGCCGGCGGGGCCGTTCAGGGTGAGGTGGAAGATCTCGCTCACCTCGATGCCTGCGTCGACGAACTTGTTCCGGGCGCCTACGATGTCGGAAACGATTAGGTAGCCCTTGCCTGAACCGGGCGCGGCCGAGGTGAGGTTCGCGCCGAATTGAACGGAACACGACGAGCCGTGCGGGGTAAGCTGTACCACGCCCGAGCCTGGCGGTGTGACGTCCTGCCGCCACCCCAGCCTCAGGTAGAACTGTGTCGCGCGGTCGACATCCGAGACAGGAAGGATGACGACTTCGAGCTTCTGATCGAGTGTCGCGGCAACCGGTTTTCTGGCGTCGTCAGAGCGAACTTCGGTAGTCTTTTTCTGAGCTGCTGCTGACCCATCCATAATGCCCTCCTTTTTGAGAAGTGTCTGGCCTAGCTAAAAGGTAATTCCTCGAGGTGCCTCCGTTTTGATGGCACGATTGCGGGAGCTTTAAGTGATGCGACGCACGGCAGCGGTGAACCAGATTCGCAGTCTTCCACCCGTAGCAATAGCATGTGTTGTGTTGGGCGTCAATTGTTGCAAAGAGACGTCCGGTCTAATGCGGAGAACTGAGAACAATCTACCGACGGACGGCTGTTTTTATTGGCCCGGCGCGGGCGGCGTTTTGGATTGCGGCTTCGCCAGTTTGGCACTATCCACCGGCACATTGTCCTGCACCTTCTGAATCCGCATCGTCGAGTTTGTCCACATTTCGGAGCGCGGCGATCCCGGGATCATGTACGTCACGAAGGGTATTTTTACGCCGCTGCCCGTGTTGCGGTAATCGCTGTAATACACCTCCACCGGGTTATCGCCCAGCAGCGTGGGGATGGCTGTTTTTCTGGCCAGGAGCAAGCCCGTCTGCGTGTCGAAGAAAAGCCGCTCCGGCACGTCATCTTGCGGATATCCGACGACGACGTATGCATCGCGGCCGTTGACCTTCTCGATGCTGCGGACCTCCATACGGGCGTACTCATTCTTGAGATTAAGAGGTTCATAAAGATCGGCGGCCTTTCTGGCGCGCCCTTGATCAGGTTCAGGAAGGGCGGCGACCACGCCCGCCATGTTTTGGGCCCAGGCGGTGGTGCCGTCAAAACCCTCCGCAAGAGTAATCTTGTCGGCTCGGCTGGTGGTTACCACCAGGTTCGGAGCTTTTTGATCGATTTCGATTTGAGCGGGAGTCGGGTTCTCACCGCCCGGACCCGTGGGAATATCGCGGGTCGCTGTGATGACGCGGCTGGTGACTTTTCGAAGGGCCTGTTCGCCGCCCAGCGCCTGGACATATTTGCCCAGGATCTGGTCTGCGCTCGGCAGGTTCGGCGCAGGGGGCTCCGGGTGCTCGATCATGGCGTTCGGTATGGGGAGAACAATCGCGTTTACGGGCTGGGGCGAGCCGCGATGGCAGGTATAACAAGTGACCACCTGCTTCCCCTCGAAAGTGTTCTTGTTAATGTCGAGGACCATGGTGATCATCCTGCGCGCGGTCTTCTTCGGCTCCAGATCGTCCTTCGACCGGTCCTGTTGAATGTGACAATATTCGCAATTCACGCCGAGTGAGCTTTCGATGACGTGCATGGTTTGCACGACTTGATTGGCAGGGAATCCCTTGAGCGCCTGGATATTCTTGAACTGCTGCTCGGCCAGTCGAACCTGGCCCGCGGGCGGCTGACCCTGCTGTTGCCCGAAAGAGAACGAAGCGACAGCGAGCACCACCACCAAACTGGCACCAACGGTTCGCATGGAAACCAGAGCACTGGTCATCGGCTTTACCCCAATTCTGTTATGCGGAATTTACGTTTTGACCCCGGGATGGATACACTTATACACCAGCGGCTTTTCCGAGCAAACCTTCTTTCTTCGTCGCCTCCTCTTCCGGCATCACTTTCTTACGTCGAGCGCTGAAGTGTTATGAGCAGGTTCAGATCCCATTCCTGATACCGGAATTCATTTGCAAAAGTTAAGGGATGTGATGTAAAAGCTCACCCACTAGGTGTTCGCCATCGGGGACGGCGGACGATAACAAACAACTCGCCGATCCATCTGTTACCGAACAGGGCCGTCACCAAACAGGGCCCGACGCCGCGAACGCAGGCCACGCTCATGACGGAGAAAAATATCTTGGCCAACCGAAATCAGTTCATCGCCTCATGGGTGGGGCTGGCGGCGACTTTGCTTCTTTCGGCGTCTGTTTTTTCTCAGACGGGCGGCCAAGGACGAGCGACGAACAATTTGACGCCGCCCGCGTCGCCGCAGCCCACTTCCGCGCCTCATGTGGATTTGTCGGGGATCTGGACCATCGGCGGTGCGTTTAGCCTCAGTCCCAAGGGTGGAACGATGGACGCGGGGACTCCCGCCGATGGCATTCCCTACCAGCCCTGGGCGTTGGAGAAATTCAAGCAGCAGAGGACGGCGTCGGGACCCAACGCCAATTTTGACAACCCCACGGACCCGGTGATCAATCTCTGCGATCCGCAGCCGGCGCCACGTATCTACACCTGGCCTTCCAAGTACAAGTTTATTCAAGCTCCGGACATTGTGTATATCCTCTACGAATACGGGCCGTTTTGGCGCCCGATTCTGCTGAATCGCAAACATCCCAATCCAGACGAGCTCGACAATACGTGGTGGGGCCACGCGATTGGATGGTATGAGGGCAGCGACACATTTGTAATCGACACCGTGGGATTTAATGACAAGACCTGGCTCGACTACGTCGGTCATGTGCATAGCGACAAGCTGCACACGATCGAGCGTTTCCGGCGCGTCGATTCGGATCATCTGGAGGTCAGCATTACTATTGACGATCCGGGAGCCTATACCGCCCCCTTTACGTGGGGACCGAAGATCGTCAAGCAGAGCAGGCAGGTACAGGAGTATGGGCTCTATCCCTGGATCTGCTCGCAAGAGGAGAACCAAAAGTTTAACAAGGATGTGGTCGATCCTACTTTGACTCCGGCAGGCAAATGATTTGCACTTTGGCGTAGGGCATGCCTGTGAGGCATAGAGGAGATTCGTGGGTCGAAATTGACGACTAAGGAGCGCTCCCGTATGCGAAGCAAGCTATTCGCAGGTTTTATTCTGACTGCAGCTTTTCTTGCCATCTCGAGCCCAGTCGCTGCTCACCATGGGGCAGCGGGGTATGACAACTCCAAATTGACGGTACTAAAGGCGACGATAACGGGTTTTTCCTGGACGAACCCTCATTGCGAGATCGACTTCGATACGACCGATGATAAGGGCACCGCGCAGCATTGGACCATCGAAGCTCCGCCCCCGACCATGCTCGTCGAGCGTGGATGGAACAGAAAATCGCTCAAGCCCGGGGACGTTGTGACGATGAGCCTCAACGCGGCCAAGAACGGCTCTCACAGCGGAATTATGAGGAAGGCAGTCCTGGCGAACGGAGAAGATTTGTGGGCCTATCCGCCGCCCGAGATTCTCGAAAAACTCACGACGGCGCCAGCGAAATAAAGGAGTGTTTGCCAACTCACCGGTGGGATCTGACGGCGCTGGAAAGCCTGAAACTCACGGAAGGGGTTCGATATGCGAGGGAACATAATTGTCCTAACAGCCATGCTGGCTTCTGCGCCCGCCCTGCTGGGTCAGGCGCCGCCACCAGCGAAAGCTAATCAGCCAGCTTCGCGAGCGGCCGCGCCGAAGGGCGCGACCACACACGTGGACCTCACAGGAAATTGGGGCTACGCGATCGGGGGAAGCTTTAGTCCTAAAGGTGGGCCGAACGACGTGGGAACCCCTGGAGACGGCATTCCTTACCAGCCGTGGGCCCTGGCGAAATTAAAATCCCGCAAAACGATGAGCGGACCGAATGCAACATTCGATACGAGAGTTGGAGCCGACCTGGAGACCACCGAAAGCACGGATCCGATAGAAAATTGCGATCCGCATGGTGTTCCCCGGATGTACACGTGGCCTTCAAAGTTCAAGTTCCTCCAAACTTCGGACGTGGTCTACATTCTTTACGAATTCGGTCCCTCCTGGCGCCCGATCTGGCTTAATCGCAAACATCCAGAGGACCCGGATCCAACCTGGGATGGCAACTCCATTGGTTGGTATGAAGGAGCCGACACTTTCGTTGTAGATTCGATCGGCTTCAACGACAAGACATGGCTCGATGACGTAGGTCGTCCGCATACGGATAAGTTGCACCTGATTGAGCGTTATCGCAGGGTGGATCGGAACACCCTCGAAATTACATTGACGATCGACGACCCAGGCGCCTATACGGCAACCTGGACCTATGGTCCCAAGACCGTCAAGAATCGCACCACGGACTTCGGTGCGGCGATCTGGTATTGCACGATCGATCAAAACAAGAAATTCTTCAGCGACGTGGTGAAGCCAACCATACCAGCGTCGTCGGGGAAGTAGTTACAGGTCCGATCGGCTGCCCTCGGGTGTGTGGGCGGCCGTTCGTAGCTACCCGAAGTAGACAACAACGAGGAGAACGAAGATGCGCCCAAAGTCAGTGTGTGCATGCCTGTATTTTTGTGCCTTCGCGCTGGTCATATTGGCCGCTGTGCCTGTCAGCCGTGTTTGGGGGCAGAGCGTCACCGGGACAATTCTCGGTACCGTCGAGGATTCGTCGGGTGCGGCAATTCCCAACGCGGAAATGACCATCACAAATCAAGACACCGGTGTGCTCCGGACGGCCGCCAGCACCTCTGAAGGTGTGTACAACGTACCTTCGCTTCTGCCGGGCAAATACTCGGTGGCGGCGAAAGCCGTGGGATTCTCCTCTGCGCAGGTAAAGGATGTCGAAGTAAGGGTTGGATCCGACACCCGGGTGGACCTCAAGCTGGCGGTAGGCCAGGTGACCCAGCAAGTCACTGTCACAGAGGCCATTCCGACAGTGGAAACGACGAGCTCGGAAGTCTCCCAGATCATGAATGAAGAATTAATTCAGGAAATCCCGCTCAACGCGCGCGATCTTCAGCAGTTGGCGGTGATCCAACCGGGCGTGCAGTGGATGAACACCGGCTTTGGCGGGACAGCAATGACCGTTGCAGGCGATCGGCCGACGAATAACCGGTTTCTGCAAGAAGGCATGGACATGACCTGGACGTATCGGTTGTCGCCCATAAGCCTTGCCAGCAACGTCCTCCTCGGCGTAGAGGCGACGAAAGAGTTCAAAGTTATTACCAATAATTACACAGCTGACTACGGGGAGCAGTCGGGGGGAGTGATCAGCACTCTTTTCAAGTCGGGAACCAACACGCTGCATGGCAGCGCGTATGAATATTATCGAAACAGCGCGTTCGACGCGCGAAACTTCTTCGATCAGGCGCCGGGGCAGAATTCGCCTTCTCCATTTCATCGCAATCAGTTTGGAGTTTCGATCGGCGGACCCATCCGGAAGGACAAGACGTTTTTCTTCGCCAATTACGAAGGATTTCGTTCCAGCCTCTCGCAGTCCTTTGTGGCCAACATGCCCGACAATAACGCGCGAACCGGCCAGTTGCCATGCGAGGCTACGACGACGGGCTGCGGCGCCAATCCGACCGGCACGCTCGTACCTGTAACACTATCGCCGGCGATATCTCAGATATTTTTTGGAGGCAGCAATCCCCTATTGCCCGTCTGCAATGGCCCGAGCGTCGGCGGCGGCTTTTGCCAGTGGTTTAGCCATCCGGTGCAAACCGTTCTCGAGAACTACGTAGCAGGAAAGATCGACCACAGCTTCAGCTCCAAGAATACTTTCTCCGCGAGCTACAATCTGGACCAGTCGACCGAGTACTCGCCCGTGCAAACCGGCGCAACGGCCGACGATCAGGATTTCCACCGGCAGACATTCACGATTCAGGACACGCACATTCTCTCCACGAACGTCGTGAACACAATCCGCGCGGGCGTGAACCGAATTTATTACAACAACGAACAGGACATTGTGGGCGGAGTCAGCCGTGTGGATCCCCGGTTGCTCGGGATCAAACTCCAGGTGAAATGTTCCTCCGTTTGTACGGCCGGCGACGCCAATTATCCCTCCGGCGTTACCACGCCGCTCCCGGGCATCACGGTTCCAGGGATGCAGACTTTGGGGTCAGCCGTACAACCCGCATTCAATTACGCGCCCCGTTGGATCGGATATACCGCTGGAATGTTCAGTGACGACGTGAACTATCTACGCGGGAAGCATGCCTTTCAGTTCGGCGTTCAATACAAGAAGTGGGACGATAATATCTATAACTACGCAGCCAACTCCCGCGGGCCTTACAGTTTTCAGAATCTGCAACAGTTTCTATGGGGCGGGCCCGCCTCTTCCTGGACCGCCTATGTGCCGGGTCACGTACAAAATGCCCGCGGGTTTCGGCTCTATGAGATCTCCTTTTACGGGCAGGATACCTACAAGCTACGCTCAAATCTAACTCTCACACTGGGCTTGCGCTGGGAATATGTACCGCCTCCCAGCGAACAATTTGGACGGCTCGCAAATCTGAACAATCCCTCCCCGCAGACTGCCACAGCCCCTGTGACGGGCAGCCTTTTCGCCGCGTCAACCAAGGACAATTTTGCTCCGCGAGTCGGTTTTAATTGGGATCCCTTCAAGAAGGGTCAGATGAGTGTCCGAGGCGGATTTGGAGTCTTCTTCAACGAGATTGAGGAGAATGCGTATTTTGGCAGCGGCACAACCGGTCAATATCCTTTTACCACGACGCTTACCCTGACGAATCAAATGCCGCTGCCATACCAACAGTCGCTTGTGGACGCGGCCTTGGCCGCTTTCTCGGCCTCCGGAAATTTCGGAAACTTCGGTTCGGAGTTTCCGGCTCATCCGAAGACACCGACGAAGTACGGCTACAACCTGGCCATTCAGCAGCAACTACCCGATCACATCAGCTTTACCGTTGGCTACGTGGGATCCACATCGCGGCATAACGGCCGAACCATCAACTACGACGAGTACTATCCGACGGCCGTAGAAGTCCCTGGGCAACTGCCGATGGTCAATGGCGTCGCCATTCCGAACTCGGTAATTAATCCGAGCTGCACGGCGCCTGGTCAGCAAGCCTGCTTGTACTGGGCCGGTAACGGCCTGGTGAACGCAAATTGGCTGGGCAGCGTCGTCGGGGCCGGAGGGGCGACTGCGGCGACCGTCCCGTTTGCCACACTTTGCTCGGCCGCAAAGACTTCACAATGCGTCAACAACAATAACTTTGGAACCTCCATCACAGGTATTGCCTATGACGCGAACAGTTTCTACAACGCAGTGGAGACGGTTGTGGAGCGGCGCATGTCTCCTGGGCTGTACGTCCGATTCAACTACACCTTCGCCAAGTGCATTGGGGATTCCGCCGATGATCTGCCGTCGAGCGAAACAAACGGCGGCGGAGCAGGCTGGGTCTCGAACTATACGGCCTTCCCGAATCGATCTCGTTGTGCATTTGGCGGCACGAACTCCGCGAATCTTTCCGCCAACTACGACTTCCCGTTCGGGAAGATGGTTAGCTCCAGATTTGCCAAGGCCCTTCTCGACGGCTGGCAGTTAA
Source organism: uncultured Acidobacteriota bacterium (assembly GCA_963810155.1). Lineage (GTDB taxonomy): Bacteria > Acidobacteriota > Terriglobia > Acidiferrales > UBA7541 > Palsa-189. The sequence continues at coordinate 193,907 of CAWEMN010000005.1, read as the reverse complement.
CGAGCCAAACCCTAGTGGCCTCCGGCGTTCCGTTTGACGTGAGAGGTGGTCTCAATATCGCTCGCGCGGGTACGGGCACCTCCGCCGGTAACGACCATCCGAACTGGGCGCCGGGTTGCGATGCGCATAACGCTATCAATGCGCACAATCCCACGAATTACTTTAAAGCCAGCTGCTTCGTGCCCGCTCCGGCCGGCTATGCCGGAAATGTCGGATCGCTGATACTCACTTCCCCAGCGCAATGGAATACCGATGTAGGCTTGAAGCGGAATATTCGGCTTCGCGAATCCATGTCAGTGCTGCTAAGCGCGGACATGTTCAACGCGTTCAACCGTACGAATTTTGCTACCCCGAACAGCTCCGCGGTATTCGTCAACTCGGGGACTTCCGCCAGTCCAAAGTTTTCCACGAACGCTCAGGCGGGCCAGATTCAAAGCATTCTGGGAACCTCACGCCAGTTCCAGATCGGAGCGAAGTTCGCTTTCTAGCGCCGCTTCAGGCGAGCGGAACTTGTCGGGAGGATTAGTGGAACGCTCAGCAGTGCTCGGCACAGTCGCCGAACTCAGAACGAAGCGTATCGTTCAGCGCCTTCTCAATCCGATGAAGTTTACGGCCACGTAATCGGCGATTCTCAACGCGATGCAGTGGACAAAGTAGGCGATATTCTGCCCCCAAGTGCGCCCAAATCAAAGATATCGGGTGAGTACATTCAATAACTTGCGGATTGCTGGATGTGGGTTCGATTCTCATCGCCCGCTCCAAACTTCCTGGTGATTCGATTGCCTTTATGCCTGCAGGCTCCCGAAGATGCTCGTCATCAGCGGGGTTTCGGAGTTTTGTTCCACAGATGTTCCAAGCCTACGCGGGCCATACCCCAAACGGCGCTCGTAATTCTTACAGTTCTGGAACCTAACGCCACAGTGCAAATTAGAGGCTTCGGAAGCAGTTCGGCCCTAAGACGGCTGCTTCCCTTCCTCACCATCCAGAGAACACTTGAGGGGCATAAGCATGAGTACGGGTACAAAAGCAATCTCGCCTATGAGCACAGTATGGAACGACGTTAGGTCACGATTTCTTGAGGGACTGGCGCTGTCCGAGCGAGAGGTAATCCTAAAAGCTGCAACGCCACGTCGATTCCCGGCCAATTCTGTTGTACTCAACCAAGGGCACCCTGCTAGCAATCTGTTCCTCCTGATAACAGGGCGCGCCAGGCATTTCTTCATAACAGAGGATGGCAAAAAGATTCTTCTAAATTGGCTTGTACCGGGCGACATTTTCGGCGGTTATACGGTGCTGGCGACACCTGCTTCTTATCTTGTCAGCACGGAAACAGTGAAGGATAGCGGTGTGTTGGTGTGGGACCGTGCCACGATCCGAGACTTGCTTGCGCGGTATCCGAGGTTGCTGGACAACGGATTGCTTGACGCCGCGGATTATCTTGCCTGGTATCTTGCCGCGAACGTAGCGTTGACCTGCCACTCCGCTCGACAAAGACTTGCCCGCGTATTGGTTAGCCTCGCCAGAGGGATTGGACAAAAGGTTTCGGGTGGCATGGAGCTGGACTTCACGAACGAGGAGTTGGCCAACGCGGCAAATGTAACTTTGTTCACCGCAAGTCGTATCTTGAACCAGTGGCAACGTCAGGGGTTCTTGGTAAAGAGCCGTGGCAAGGTTCTGCTTCGCTCACCGGAACGACTCTTCGTTCACGCAGCCTAAGAGTGATGTATGCAGCGATCAGAACTCCTGGAGGCGAGCGCAACCGGAGGCACTGTGGAGGACGCGGCTGATTTTTCCCTCGTGCTGGGTGGACCGCTATATCAGCTCTACCTCCGCACAAAACTGTTGAAGCCTCCCCTCGATCTCGTACGCCGGAGGATCGTCGGTTTATGGCTGATTTGCTGGTTGATCCCCTTGGTACTTGCTCTCCTCGAAGATCATGTGTTTGGTGGAGTTTCCGTCCCTTTCCTGCTCGATGCGGGCGCCCACGTCCGATTCCTAGGCGCACTTCCTCTACTGATCGTGGCGGAGTTGATTGTGCACACACGCATCCGCCGCATCGTGCAGCAGTTTCTGGAGCGAGGCATCATCGCGCCAGAGGACCGACCGCGCTTCGAGAATCTCGTTACCTCGGTGATGCGTCTGAGGAATTCCATCCTGATCGAAGTCCTGCTGCTGGTGCTTGCCTTTGGCGCGAGCTACTGGGTGAACACAAATCTACCCCTGGGAGTGGACACCGTGGTATGCCGTCCGAATCGGCGGAATAACGCGCCTACCGACCGCTGGATATTGGTACGCGTTCGTCAGCCTGCCGATCTTCCGGTTTATTGTTCTGCGCTGGTATTATCGCCTGTTCATCTGGTATTGGTTTCTGTGGCATGTGCGCCGGTTGCCACTTCACCTGAATTTATTCCATCCCGACCGTGCGGGAGGGCTCGGCTTTCTCGCCGGCAGCGTGTTTGCGTTTGCGCCCGTGCTCGTCGCTCAGACGATTCTTCTCGCGGGGATGATCGGCAATCGAATTTGGCACGCAGGAGCAACCTTACCAAGCTTCAAGATGGAAATTGTAGGCGTGGTCGTCTTCCTCATGCTGTTGGCGCTAACGCCACTCAGCTTTTTCGTTGTGCAACTCGCACATGCAGGGCGTGCGGCAAAGCGGGAGTTTGGCATCCTGGCGAGCCGCTACGTCGACGATTTTCACCTCAAATGGATCGAGCGCCATGGAGCTGACGGGGAACCCTTGCTGGGCACATCAGACATTCAGTCCCTGGCGGACTTGGGGAACGCCTATAGCGTAGTCAGCAAGATGCGCATCGTGCCCGTCAGCAGGGACGCCGTCATCCGGCTGGCGGTCATCATCATTTTACCTCTGCTACCGCTCACGCTGACAATGATTCCCTTGGAGCGAATTATAGATTCGCTCATAAAACTCATGTTTTAACCAAAACTCTACATTAGAGGTTGTAGTCACCCGTCGGCGGGAAATGGCCGCGGGCTGATACTTCTGACAGTTCCTTGCCAATCTCGTACCTGCTTTAGTGCTGCTAGGCTTGCGAAAGGAGATTGAAAATGCCCAATCGTGTAAAGTCGCGCGGTACCTGCCACTGGTTCTCGATCTCGTTCTTGGTGATCTTCCTGGCGACACTGATGCCTTCGCAAAGGGCCTATGGGCAAGGTCTGGAGTTGGGCGGAGGGTGGGCTCACATGACCGGGAACAACGGAACCGACGGTTATGGAGTCGGAGCTGCGTGGTGGTTCAGTAGGAGGATGACCCTCGCCGCGAATTACGATAGTGCCTGGGATACATCCTCACTTAGCACTTTCGCTACCTCCGGATTAGTTTCGACCAAGAGCCATCTTCGGAACCTTCTCTTCGGACCTCGAATCTTTTTCACAAACCAGTGGACCGATAAACACAAGCTACGCCCATTCGGCGAAGCACAGTTTGGAATCTCATGGCTCGATCAATCACTGACAGTAAACGAGCCGGGATTTTCTGGTGCCTCCGCCGATGGTAATGGTTTTTCCTGGATGCTGGGTGGTGGTGTTGAGTACTTAATCGATCCCCATTGGTCTGGACGCATGAACCTGGACTTTCTGAGAACTCACCTGGCGGATCAAGGTCAAAGCCAGGTGAGGTGGGTTTTCGGACTCACCTACACGCTCGGCAAGCGCGGGCCTGGCTAAACTCCACTTCGTATTAATTAGAAAAGTTGGGGGGATCAAATCTTAGATACTTGACTGCCCGGGGGTTGTTGAATATCCTACCCGGCCATGCGCTGGGTCCCTGGGGCCATTTTTGTGGTTTTGTGTCTGTTTACTGCGCGCCTGTACGCGCAGTCGAGTTATCGAGATCTGACGCGGCGTGAGGGCGTTCTCGCAAAATTTCTTTTGAAAGCCTGTGACAGGCTTACAACCACTCCAGTCGATTTCGACGGCACTGGAGATGCCTACCAGGTGGAGTGGTGGCGCTGCGGATCTAAGATGCCGAACTGGAATACTGGGGAGTTTCCTGTTCATTATGTTCTTATACGACCTCCAAAGAACAAATCGCAAGTGCATGCTCTTACCCTCGGCAATTCCGGTACTTCTGACGAGTATTTCATTGATCGATTAGATCTCGTCGATATTCCCGGTGGTTCTCGCCAGCTTCTGCTTATATCAGGCAAGTACTATGAGACCAGCCAGGGCAAGGTGCAATGCGTCCTCATGCGTATCGAAGATGATTTCCAATGTTCCAGTTCTATCGAGCCCCGCTATTACGTCCAACAACAGCTACGGATTCACGAAAAGAACCTCTTCCGCAAAGTCGACGATTACCTCAAGGGCCGATAATTCGCGTTTTCGGAATGTACGTCCGCGCCGAAATCCTCGTCGGGCGTTTCTCGCTTAACCAGCCCTGGGTGGAAACGCCAGGGTGCGGCTGACGAGAGCACGACAGCGATGCCGCAGCCAGGCAAACGACTTGCGTAGCTCTATTCGTCTTCCGGCAAACCGAGGGCCTGGAAGTCTTCTTCCGAGTGCATCCAACCCTCCTTGCCGTCGATGCGGACCTTCATCCACAAATCGCCGTTCTGAGCGACGCCGACGCTGCCGGCTCCGGCTATAGCGTTCTGGGATTCGCCTGAGGTGCTGGGATTGGAATCGCTCCCGTCACTCCATTGGGTTTCGACGAGCGCGGTCAGCAGATCGATCTTTGAATTCTTCTTCACCACGGTCTTCGCCGGCGAGCCCGACTTTTCGTCGGGATTCGGCCAAAGGCGCACAAAGGTGAGACCGTTGCTGGAGAGGCTCTCTTCTGGAATGACCTTATATTGGCATCCCGCGCTCAATCCGTCAGCGGTCTTCAGGCATTGCTGAGCAGGAGTCAGCTTACCCTGGGCCCAATCCACGCGAATGGGAAACACCAACCGGCAATGGCCGGTCCAGACTTTGAATTCGACGACGTCCGCCTGCGGCCCCGCTGGGCCGGCGGTCTTGTAGAGCGGGCTCGGTGGGCCGGCGGTGATGAGTCCTCCCTGAACTTCGAGAGGCGCGCCAAAGGGCACCAATTTCCCGCCGACAACTCCAAAGATCTGCCACCAACTGACGGGTTCCTCCTCCGGCGCCGAGGGCTCGGAATAAGAGTCGTAGCTGATCAGGAGCCCAGTTCCATTGGTGCCGCTGAGGAGAGCTGCGGAGACAGACCAGGAGTCGACAAATGCATCTCTTCGGTTCTTCGTTTTTAGGTTCAATGTACGGAAACGTTCTTCGATATTGCGCCGCCCCGGCCGAGTCTCGAATTTCCATGCCTACGACAGTGTTCGCCTCTTCGTCGGAACCGAGCCCAACTTTCCTGGTCTGCAGCTCGACGGTGTAATCGCGGCCCGCAATGGAAAACGGGCCGAGGCGATTGGCAGATTCATTTTTCGGCGCGGCGGCAGAGGGAGCCTGCAAGCTCGGTGGTGGGGCTTGCAAGTTCTCCGGTTGCGTGGCGGATGCGTGCGCGGAGGGCGGCGTCAGGTGTGCGTGCAAGCGGGTGCGAAACACGCGCCATCCCAAGAGGCTCGCCCCAACGAGCAACACGCCGATGGCTGCAAAACGAAGAGATCTCATGGCTCGGGACTCACAGCGGGTAAACCGAGTGCAGAGAAGTCTTCTTCGCCGTGGATCCATCCGGCGCGATCGTCGATGCGCACGTGCAGCCAGAGGTCGGCGATGAGCGGCTGAATCAGCTCGTCGTTTTCATTCCACGTGGTGATGGCGCGGGCTCCGAGGATTTCGACCTTGGAATCCTTCTGCACGACCACATGCTCTGCATTCCCCATATTTTCTGCGGCTTCGGCAAACAGACGCGCGAAGGTGAATTCATCGGCCGGCGGTTTCCGGACTGCGTTCACGCGTATGTCGCAGCCGACTTCCTTCAAGCCGCCGCCGATCATCTCCATGCAGCGTTGCCCCTGGGCCAATCCACCGTGGCTCCAGTCCACCCGCAGCCCGACGAAAACGTAGAAGTATCCGGTCCACGCACGAATGTCGATCAGATCGGGCTGGCCGATCACGGAGACAGCGCCATTCGCCGCTCTCATCATGACCCCCATAAAGGAGCCGCCCGGTCACACCCTCGCCAATGGGCGCGGGCCTGCCAAGAGGCGCGAGCTTGCCGTTCACGAAACCAAACAGTTGCCATGACTCCCGCGTCTGTAGCGCGCTCGTGGGAGAGACCGCCGTCTGCTCGCGGTAGTAGATCACCAGGCCCGTGCCGGTTTTTCCCGACGCTAACTGCGCGGAGGCCGAGGAGCCCCGCTCGAAACGGCCTTGCTCGATCGCATACGAAAAAGCTTTCTGGTAGGAGACGTTTCCGGCCGCGTCCGTGATCTCCACACCCGCCAAGGTCCGCGCGAAGGTTGGGTCGCTCACATTCGCAAGGCGCTTCTCGTGCAGCACGACGGTATAGCTTTGTCCGGCGATCGCGAATGGGCCAGCGTGCTCTTCAGCGTCTTCGATTCGGCTGTCGGATGACGTGCCGGGCTGCTGCTGCGGAGTGGCTGGCTGACCGAGGCTCTGCGCTCCGAGGCGCAGAGACCCTGCCAGGGCGCAAATTGGGAGCAGCGACTTCACCAGGGAAGGAGCAAATTTCATGTTCCTTTTCCACCGACTGGCTATTCTGACTGTCGAGCTATTTCAGCTTATTTTACGCGAGGGCAATTCCACCAAGGGTAAGGATTGGTTGCAGTGCGTCTTTTGTTGCACCCCAGGTTGAAGTGTTTTTGTATTAGTCCCGAGTGACGTGATTACTTCCGGCTGTTGGCGCTTTTGCGACGCTATATATTAAGCTCCACACTCGCGCCGTTCGTCCATAGCAGCTTGTACCTATGCGCACTCTGCCAGAGCAGGATACGCTTCCTTCACCCGAAAGTGTGGCCGCGCCACAAGGGGCTGCGGGTGAGCAAACGCTTTGCGGCACGGCAACTTCATCCGAAGAAGGAGTTCTTGCAGCTGCGGCGGCGTTTGTTGGAGAGCATCCATTCGGTATAGCCCTCCTCTCCATCGCCATTCTCGTTCCGTGCTGGTGGCACACCACATCGAGGCGGGTGACCTTGCCAGCCACACTTATAATGCCTGGCTCGCGCAATTGATTGAGCACGGCCAGGCGAACGGGCTTTGGATAGCGCGGCAATGGAATAACGTTCTCTTCGATATCGCCCTCACCCGCCTGGCAGATATCGTGGGCTTGCGGCTGGCAGAAAAGATCATTGTCTCAAGCGCTGTGTTGATTTTCTTCTGGAGCTCGTTCGCGCTGACCTCTTCATTCACAGCCCGTCCGCCGTGGCGTCTGGCTCCGTGTCTGGCGATCCTTAGTTATGGCTGGGCCTTCGAGATGGGATTCATGAATTACCTTTCTCTCGGACTTGCCTTTCTATCTTTGGCAATCATTATCCGCGGTAAGGGTTGGAAGCGTGCCCACGCCCTTCTTCTATTGCCCGTGACATGGATGGCACATCCGTTGGGGGCCGCCGTGTTGGTCGGAGTGGGTACCTACATTTGTATCGCAAGAGCGCTTTCCACGCGCCACCAAGCTTCGTTCTTACTTGGCAATGGTGTCTTTCTTGCGGCGACCTGCCTCTACCTCAGGGGACACTATCAGACAATGACGGTGCCCAGACGCTACTTACAGACGCTGGCTGGCGCCGATCAATTGGTACTGTTCGGGGAAGGTTACAGCGTGCTGGCCAGCATCTTTTTAGCTTTTTGTCGGATGCGTGGCCTACGACGCTATTCGCCGGAGGCGGACGCCCGGGGCGCTATCCGCATCCAGGCTACCCTTGCACCTGTATGGAATTGCGCAACTTGTGGACTTACTGACTCCCGGAGCAATCGCACTTCCGCAGTATCCGGTACTCGTGAGCTTTCTGACGGAAAGGCTTAGCCTGGTCACTGGGATCATGGCGTGCTGCGTGATGGCGACCACAGTTCCACGCAAATGGCATACGGTGGGCTTTGCAGCGATTGCTATGCCTTTTTTCCTGTTTCTATATGCCGATACGGGAAAAATCGATCGAATGGAAACCCAAGCGGAATACTACGAAAGGATTCCACCGCCAGGGCAGCGCATCTTGGCCACGATTTCGCCTTTCAACGGCTCAAGGGTCGTGATGCGCCACATCGCTGATCGCGCCTGCATTGGTTATTGCTTCAGCTATGGCGACTACGAACCGTCTTCCAAACAGTTCCGTGTGCGAGCCAATTCGGGAAATCCATTTGTTGTGGCCGACGCCGAAGATCTTGCCGCCATCGGCTCCGGCGACTACGTGGTACAAGCAAAAGATGTGCCGATCTCCCAGATTTATCAGTGCAATTTGAACATGACGGAATTGTGCATACGCGGTCTTGCGCCGGGTGAGAAGGACGGCGGACTGGTAGTTAATCCCGCTCCATTACTAGCCCAAACCAATCCTTTCGCCGGAACTTGGAAACTAAACGTTGCAAAATCGGAGGACACGTCCGGCGTATTTCCGAAAGAGGAAAGGCTTACGGTCCAAATCGTAGGCGACGAGCGCCAAGTAACCGTGGAGGGCGCCGCTTCGAACGGCTCGCTCATTGCGTTTCAGTACGAGGTTCCCGACAAGGGCGGGATAGGAAAGGTTCTCGCCGGCGGCCCGTACGATGGTGTTTCTGGAAAGTGGATAGATGACCATACGCGAGAGGTCAGCTACGTGAGGGGCGGCAAAGAGATGCTACGATTCCGCACGGCGGTTTCTGAAGATGGCCGGATCATGAGGCTCACCGTAGGAGGAGCAGACGAGAAAGGTAAGACTGTTTCCGGTGTGGCAGTCTTTGAGAAACAATAGTTTCGGCTCATCGAACAGTTCCGATGGGCAGACCTTTTATTACCAGCCGGTTCAGGCCTAATACGATTTGGGCATTCCGAGAACGTTGTGACCGAGATAGGCGAGAATCAAATTGTTGTGCACCGGCGCGACGGTAAAGAGCCTGGTTTCGCGGAACTTTCTCTCCACGTCGTAATCCCTCGCAAAACCGTACCCTCCATGCGTATCGAGGCATACGTTTGCCGCTTCCCAGGCTGCGTCTGAGGCCAGCAGCTTGGCCATATTGGCTTCCGGCCCGCACTTCTCGTCTCTGTCAAATTTCTCCGCGGCATCAAAGCGCATCAAGTCGGCCGCCTCGGTATGCGCGCTGGCACGCGCTATTGGAAATTGCACCCCTTGATTTGCGCCGATCGGCTTGCCAAAGAGGACTCTGTCTCGCGCATAAGCCGCAGCACGATGGATAAACCATCGCGCGTCGCCGATGGCTTCGGCGGCGATCAAAATGCGCTCGGCATTCCAGCTATCGATAATGTAGCGAAAGCCGCGGCCTTCCTGGCCGATGATGTTTTCGGCGGGAATGTCGACATTGTCGAAGAAAACCACATTCGTGTGGTGGTTGATCATCATTTCGAGAGGCTGAACCTTCAAATTGCCCTTTACGTCGCGCAGATCCACCAGAAAGACGGACAGGCCGCTCGTCTTGTCCTCGAGTTCCTCATAGCGCGTGGTGCGCGCCAGCAACAGCATCAAATCCGACTGCAACACGCGCGAGATAAAAATCTTCTGGCCGTTCACCACATAGCGGTCACCCTTACGGACAGCCCGCGTCTCGATGCGCGTGGTCTCCGAACCGGCATTCGGCTCCGTAACGGCAAATGCCTGCAGGCGCAACTCCCCCCGCGCGAGCGCCGGAAGATAGCGCCGTTTCTGCTGCTCGTTTCCGTGACGCAGCAGCGTTCCCATCGTATACATCTGCGCATGGCAGGCCCCGGAATTTCCGCCGGAGCGGTTAATCTCCTCCAGGATGATGCCGGCTTCGGTGACTCCCAATCCCGCGCCGCCGTACTCTTCGGGAATCAGAGCGGCGAGATAGCCGCTTGCGGTCAGAGCCTGTACAAACGCCTGAGGATACTGCTCGGCCTTGTCCCCCTCCCGCCAATACGCATCGGGAAAGTCCTTACATAGAGCCCGCACCGCAAGACGAATCGCCTCACGGTCTGCTTTCAACGATTGCTTCATATCTCGCTCTCCCACCGATGGCGTCCGCGGGCGCTCACGTCTTTTCTTTGATCTCCGGGAAAAGCGCCAGCTTGGGGGCAAACGCGCGTTTCCAGACCATGATCGTTCTCGCGTACTCGATGACGATTTTGCCCTCTTGCTGAATTCCTCGCGTGCGCACCTTGACGATGCCCAGCTTGGGCTTGGATTTGGATTCGCGTTTCTCAAGCACCTCGGATTCGGAATAGAGCGTGTCGCCCGCGAATAGAGGATTGGGCAACTGGATGCTCTCCCAGCCAAGAGCGAAACCGTTTTCGCTGACGTCGGCAACTCCCAATCCGGTGACAATGGCCAACGTGAGGATGCTGTTGATCAAGCACCGCCCGAATTCCGTGCGCTTGGCATAATCATTGTTGAAGTGGATTTGATTCGTGTTGTTGGTGAGGAGCGTAAACGAGATATTGTCGGCTTCCGTGACGGTTCTACCGAGGCGGCATCGGTAGATGTCTCCGATTTCGAAGTCCTCGAAATAGCGGCCTTCCCAGCCTGTTTTGATGGGCATTTGAATTCCTCGTGGAGCAATCGACGGCAGCCAGTCCGCAACACGGATCGAGTCGATGGCTCGCGCTATAGAACTAAATGACACCTTCCATTCGCAATTTGCTGATGCGTTCTTCACCGTACCCCAAGATCCCGCGGTAAACCGTTTCGTTATGTTGCCCCAGTTCGGGCGGCAGCCCCGCAAGACTCGGGCTGGCGCCGGAAAAACGGATGGGAACACCCATTCCGTAGATTTCATCTACCGCGCCGAATTGAGGATGGGTGAGCGGCACGGTTTCACCGCGAGCCAGCACCCGAGTATCGCGAACAGCGGCCGCCGGGTGCCGCACTTCGGCAGCGGGAATTCCGCGCACACGCAAATTCGAGACGATCTCGGAAACCGGATGCGCGGCTGTCCATTCGCCGATCAGCACGTCGAGTTCGCGGTAGTTCCTTACGCGCTGGTCCCGGGTCATAAATCTCTCGTCGGCGCAGAGATCCGGTCTTCCCATAGCGGCGAAAAGCGCATGTGCAAACGGATCGGTGTACGCGCAGATGGCCACGTAGCCGTCGCTCGCTCGATGGGTTCCGAATGGAGCAAGCCGCTGAACCGTTTGCCCCGTCCGCAACGGCGCGCCGCATCGTTCCAGCGCTTCGAAATTCTCACTCGCAACCATTGCGGTCAGTGCGCCGAGCATGGAGACATCGACATGCTGTCCCTGGCCGCTCTGGCGGGCCTGGTGAAGTGCTGAGAGAGCGCCGATCACGCCGAATTGCGCTGCCGTAAGATCGGCAATCGTGATCCCCACGCGTGCAGGCGGGTCGTCGGTTTCTCCGGAAACGTACATGATGCCGCTGAGGGCCTGAATGACGGTGTCCAGCGCTTTGCCGGAATCCGGCGGAGCATCGCTGCCAAACCCTGAAATCGAGCAGTATACGATGCGCGGATTTATTTCGCGTCCGAACCCGTAACCGATTCCCAGCCGGTCCAGAGTTCCCGGGCTGAAGTTTTCGACGACCAGGTCTGCTTTGCCCACCAGATCTGCAAAAACTGCGCGGGAGCCCGGATGCTTCAAATTCAGAGTGATACCGAGTTTGTTTCGCAAACGATTGAGTACGGAAAGCGAAATATCATCTTCAGCCTCGCGCGTGAGCTTCACTCCGCCCCGCCCCAGGTACGGTGCATTATTGCGGCAGGGGTCCCCGGCATTCGGCTGCTCGACCTTGATGACGCGCGCGCCGAGGCCGGCAAGCAGCAACGTCGCTACCGGACCCGCGAGCGCCACCGTCAAATCCACGACCGTCACATCGTGCAGAGGGCCCTGTGAATGGTTATCCATGTCCCGCCATTGTCATCGCGCGCTGCCCGCAGGAGCCGAAGCCGCAATCGAGCGTGCGCGCGGACGGCGCGCCATAAGCTCACACGCAAGTGCGACCCCAGCCAGCAGGCTCGCGGCATAAAATGCTGCTTTATAATTCTTATAACGATCAAAAAACACGCCACCGATGGTCGGGCCGATCGTGCCCGCTACTCCCCACGCCGTGAAAAGAAGACTGTAGTTCACCCCGGCATTTCGCATACCCCAGAAATCGGCCACAGTCGTAGGGTTCACCGCCCCTTGCGCGCCGTAACAGAAATAGACCACAAACACCATCACGTAGAGCGCGGCTACATTCGCGCCAACCTTGTAGAGAATCGGCATCGCCGCCGCGGCGATCACCAGGATCACACGTAAAGTATTCAGGCGGCCCAAAGCGTCGGAGATCCATCCCGACAGGATGCGGCCGGAAACATTCCCGAGCGCTCCGACCACGAGCCCGAGGGTCGCGAGCGCCGCGCCGGGAATCCCCTGGCTGGTCGCAAACGGAACCAATTGGCTGATCACCATCAGGCCCGCAGTCGAGCCGAATCCGAAGCCACACCACATCAGGTAGAAGGACGGCGTGCGCAAGACTTCGCCCGGAGTGAACTCATGCGCAGATTGCTCGTGGCGGCGGGTGTTCGGCGTCCAGCCCTTCGGTTGGTAGCCTTCCGGCGGATTCCTCAGCAGGAAGGCTCCCATCATCGTCATGACCAGGAGAATCAGTCCGAACGTGGCGAATGTTGCGCGCCATCCCAGGTGCGGGATCATCCACAGATTGGCTATGGGGCCGAAGACGGCAGAGCCTCCGCCATAGCCCGCAAGCGCCAGGCCCACGGCTAAACCACGCTTGTCCGGAAACCATTTGGCGATCACGGGAACGACTGTCGAGTATCCGAAGCTGTTGCCGACTCCGCCGAGCACGCCGTAGCAGAAAAACAGGTAAGGGAGGCTGTACGTGAAAGTGCACAGCAGAAATCCTGCGCTCACGAGGGCGCTTCCCGTAACCGCCACCCAAAATGGCCCGAACTTGTCCTGGAGTCTTCCGGCGAGGATGAACGACGATGCAAACATGAGCACCGCGATCGTGAACACAGCGGACGTTTGCGCCCGCTTCCAGCCGAATTCGGCTTCGAGCGGCGCAACAAACACGCTCCATGCGTAGAGCGTCCCGAGCGCGAGCGTCATCAGCAGCGCGCCGAGCAGCCGCCACCCTCTGCCGATCGAAGTGCTTACGGATGCCGATCCCGCTGCAGCGGGTATCGTTGCATCGGGTACCGATGCTGAAATGCGCTCCGGAATTGCACTTCCCATATTTCGTCCCTAACTTTGTCCCTAACAGGGCGCTCGCCGCGGATCGTCAGGTCTGCGGCGGCTTCCCTACTCGCGCCAGAATGGCCTCCGCGCGCAGAATCACGGGTCGATCGATCATTTTGCCGTCGAGTGAAATTGCCGCGCCGCCCGCCGCCGCGGCGGCATGGACCACGCGGCGGGCCCAGGCCTCTTCTTCCGGCGTTGCGCGGAAGCACTCGTTGACCACGGTGACCTGCTTCGGATGGATGCACAATTTCGCGCCAAAGCCCAGGCGTTTGGCGCGCATCGTCTCGGCGCGCACCCGATCGAGATCGTTGATGTCGGGCGTCACGCCGTCCACAGGCGAATCAATCCCGGCCAGCCGCGACACCAGCACGATATGCGAGCGGAAGTACAAGATCTCCGCGTCATCGCCCTCAATGCTCAAGTCGTGTTGGAAATCAATGGAGCCGAACCCCAACCGCTGGACACCCGGCGATTGCGCGAGTTCTCGAATGTGATCGAAACCGCGCGCCGTTTCAATCAGCGGCAGGATCGCTGCGCCCTTCGATTGCTCTGCAACGAAGCGAATGGCGCCCGCGTTTTCGGCTTTGGGGAGCAAAATGCCGGCTACTCCTGGCGCGCCGCAGAGCGCGAGATCGTCGCGGAACCATTCGGTGTCGGCGCCATTCACACGAATCAGCACGGGGTGTTCCGGCGAAAGCCACGCAGCCAATGCCGCCCTCGCGGCGCGCTTGTCGGATGCGGGAACGGCGTCTTCCAGATCCACGATCGCGGCATCGGCGCCGGCGGCAAACGCCTTGTCGAACCGGTCGGGGCGACTACCGGGGACGAAGAGATAAGAACGCGGATGCGGTGACGGCAGCGGATGCGGTGATGGCATAGGTGATCGAAAAGCTATCGCTCATTACCCCTGAGAGGGAAGCACAAAAGTTGACCATGGTAACACTTCGAAAGAGCCGATTTTGAAAGACTTGGCTGGCTACTGCACATTCAACAGACTTAGGTGGCGCGCCCAAGGGGACAATTTAGAACTTTTCTTGACGAGTTTGTGGTAGCCGCGCAACAAGCCGGGCCCTTACACAGGGACTGGACCGAATAGCTTCGTTTACCGAATCCGGCTCAATTAGGGATGCGTGTCGGATCGCTTTGCCGCGGGGCGAACAATCACTGGCGTTCAGGCTCAAACCCTTCCTTCGTCACGACGTCCGTGGCGTTGTCGGCGGCGTTGTCGGCGGCCTTCTCAGCATCGCCTTTCTTGGCGATCTTGGCAGCTTTGTCGGCTTCCTTTGCTTCCTGCCTGGCGATCTTGGCAGCTTTGTCGGCTTCCTTAGCTTCCTTCTTGGCGACCTTGGCGGCTTTGTCGGCTTCCTTCGCCTCCTTCTTAGTCGCTTTGGCGGTCTTAGCAGCTTTGTCGGCTTCGTTCTTGTTTGCTTTGGCGGTCTTGGCAGCTTTGTCGGCTTCCTTCTTGGTTGCTTTGGCGCTCTTAGCAGCTCTGTCCGCTTCCTTCTTGGTTGCTTTGGCGGCGGCGTCGGCAGTGCTCTTTGCATCCTTCCCGACATCCTTCGCTGCGTCATTCGCACCCTGCGTCGCGTCCCGATCCTGGGGCGCCGCTGCCATTGCGTGTGCGCCCGGGAGTAAGAGGCCCACCACTATTGTTGCTAGAAACAATGGTAGCTTCATTTTCCAACCTCCTTCGACTCGTTCGTGTTGCTTGCAAAACACAAACTCGAAAGCTGGGACTTCTTACTGGGCCACCCCGGCCCCCGCGCTAGTCTAGTTCCCCTCAGACAATGAACAAACTGTCACAAGTAACAGGCGTCGTTGCCAGCGACGATGAGGCGTTCACCCCACATTTGCGCCGATCAGGGCAATGATTTTGGATTCGCCGCGATAGGTCCCTATCCGGCCAGAGATGCGCTTTTGAGTACGAGCTTTGGGTGCTTCGGAATCATATCGATGGAGCCCCGTCCACGTTGACGGTCTTCGCTCGTGCTCAGCGGTTTTCTCAAGTCCCGATAAACGGGATATCGGAATGTGGGATTCGGGGGCCCAGGCCACATTCCGAGGACGCGACTTAGCAGGATATGGCTTCCGGTTTTCGGCAGTTCGTTACAGCTTTGAAATGTTGAACTGTCACTTTTGACAGCTTGTACCTGCCGATTATTACAGCTTGAATACCTGTGAGGAATAACAATGGTTCGCTCCAAAATTTTCATAGCTGACGACCACGAACTTGTGATCGAAGCCTTCAAGAAACTCTTAGAGTCTGATTTCGACGTCGTTGGAACAGCAACCGACGGTCTCTCTTTGCTGCAAGCCGCGCCGCGTCTCAAGCCCGATGTAGTTCTGATTGACTTGGCCATGCCGCTGCTCAACGGCCTGGAGGCCGGTCGACAACTAAAATCAATGATGCCTGCGGTCAAGTTGGTCTTTGTGACCATGAATGAAGATCCAGATATTGCGAGAGAGGCCATGCGAAAGGGAGCTTCAGGATATTTGCTGAAAAGCTCAGGCCGGGAAGAATTGTTTCAAGCGATTCGTTTGGCCCTTAAGGGCAGCTCGTATATAAGCGCACGGATCGCAAAAGGGATGGAGGAAGCCTTTATTCGCGATCCCAAAGCGGGGGATGCGGGCAAGACGTTGACATCGCGCCAGCGAGAAGTCATACAACTCCTCGCCGAAGGCAAATCCATGAAGGAGGCTGCCGACGTCCTTAAAATAACTGTCCGGACGATTGCGTTTCACAAATATAAAGTCATGGAAACACTAGGCGTCAAGAACACGGCCAGCCTCATCCAGTTTGCAATTTACAACCATATTGTGATCGGATAACGACGGTGCTTCACATCATTGGCGCGCCTCCAATACTCGCGTGCCGGATACTTACGATTCGCAAGTACCCGACTTATCTTCCAGAACCCCAGCTACCGCATCACGTAAATCAGGCCAGGTACGACTCTTACCAACGTATGCGTTCACGCCCGCTTCCTCTGCCACAGTTCGCTGCGAGTCATAAATTGATACCATCACAATTTTCGTTGCTGGACGGAGTTGCCGTATCTGCTTGGTCGCTTCTATACCGCTCATAACTGGCATTAGGAGGTCTATCACGACGACATCCGGATTGAGTGCGAGGGATTTCTCGATCGCCTCTTTGCCGTTCCCGGCTTCGCCGCACACTTTCCAGCCGGAATGCCCGTCAATCAATTCGCAAAACCCTTTCGAACGATCTCATGATCTTCAACAAGCAAGATTTTCACGTCCCTTCGGGATTCAGGTTGCGACGTCAGTCTCATAATCTTCCCACCTTGGGAGTTTTTCTCTCTTTGGTCAGATGATGCATCCGCGAGGCATGGTCCACATATTTTGATATTGCTCTGAAAATCTACAACTGTAGGAAATAACAGAACAGATCGCCGCTATGGCCTGCGAATCCCTCTTGAGATTTGCCTCGTTCCCGCCTCTCGTTTGATGCCCGCGATAAAACGAATTTGGAAGGAGGCGCGCAGGACCGGCTCTTTCTGCAGAAATAATTTCGCGACACTCGAGCTCAAAGGATAGCTCCTGGGAACGGCATTATCGGAATGCGGCTTTTTGCAGCTAGGCCAGTTTCCGAGAAGAGGACTTTCCCTTGACTGGCTCTCTTTCTCTCGCAGATAATCCGGCCGCGAATAGGAGCCTATTTATGAAGATAAGAAACGTCTGGTTAGCGGGATTTTTCCTTGCGCTGCTCGGTTCTGCCCCTGTCCTGGCCCAGCAGATTCCAACGCAGGCAAATCCAGCGCCCGGTTGCGCATCCACACCGGCGCAGACGGAAGCCACCAAGAAAGCGGCACTCGATTTTGCCTTTTTGACGGGCGAGGCGAAAGTGGCTCTCGCGGACCCGACCTACATTCAGCACAACCCCGCGTCTCACAAACGCGCGCAGGCAGCAAACACCAGCGACTTCGAAGACTTCAAGAAGACCTTCCTGGCCCAGGCCCCCCCCAGGTGGCGCCGGGGCAGGCCGTGGAGCCGCCGCGGGGCCCCAGCCTCCGCAAGGAAATCGGGCGGAGATCGTGTTGGTCCAATGCGACATCGTGACCGTTATTCACAAGACCTTTCGCCAAGATCCGACTGCGGCGCCCGGCACATTCTATGAGGCGTTTACGTTCGACGCGTACCGCGTGAAAAACGGGAAGGTTGTCGAGCATTGGGACGACCAGGTAATCAATCCGCCCGGGCCGCCCGCGGGACGAGGCCAATAGCCGCCCGAGTTTTTCCCAATGCCGTGGATCCGGCTGGCGTCGGCATCAGCGTGGATGCCGGGGAAGTTCAGCGTCAGGGCTTCGGGATTTTCCGTTCGAGCGGCTCGACATCGATCACGCGAACCGCGTCGTCAACTGGCTTCCGTTTCCGATATACGTTGGCAACCGCGAGCGTCCAGAAAGGAACAAGATCGAGGCCCGGGACCAGTTCAGCAACGAACGATGGCAAGAACTCCCAATTCCAGCCAATCAGCCAAACCAAGCCTGCCATTGCGATTAAATCCAGGCCGTCATCCAGTGGAGATAGCGCACCTTCACCAAACAAAGGGAAAACAGCAATCTGAAGACCGTCCGCCAGTACCGCCACGACGAATGCGGCACGAAAGCGGGAGCGCGGCGACTTCAGAAAAGAATCAAAGGGCATAGCGACCTGCAAGAATCTTCGCGACCGATCTCCTAGTCTATCTTAACCGCGGTGCTGTCTCGGTAAAACGGCGGACGGTTGGCACCCGCCACTCATCGGAACAGATCCTGTTCCGGGCTGCGAATGAGGGCGCGCGCTGAACCTTCGGCTGCTTTCAAATCGAATCCGCGCAATAAGACCACCGGACATCCGAGGGACTTGCGCATCAGGATGCCGGCCGCAGCGGCGAGTTGGTCCGCGACGGCTACGATTGTGCCGGTCAGCTTCCGGCCGCGGCGGTCCGAGGTTCCCCGGTAGTCTTCCAGCGGAGCGATCCCCGCGACGCCAATGGCGACGTCCACGAGTCCCTCGCGCCACGGCCGCCCGAACGTGTCGGTGACAATCACCGCGCCGCACTCCAGTTCCCTGCGGAGTTGCGCGGCGGTAGCGTCGGGATCCTTCGGCAGGACGGTCGCAAAATCATCACCTTCAACATTTGATTGATCCACGCCGGCGTTTGCGCAGACGTGACCCAGGCGAGTTTCCGTGATGAGGACGCCACGGTCCATTTTGAGGATGCGCTTGGATTGCGACAGGATCAGCTCGACCAACCGAGAATCCTTGCCCCACTCGCGCGCCCAGGATTGGGCGAGAGCGGAGGGCTGGATCCCACGAAGATCAACAATCGAGCCTTCCGCTTTCGAAACGATCTTCTGGGCCACAGCGATCACGACGGAACGGTCGATCGCCTGTTGCTCTTTTTTCGCTCGCTCGCGAATGAGCGCGGCAAGATCGTCTCCGGGACGCACTTCCGGCATATCGGAGAGCGCGACTATTTCGATGCGCATACGGTTCGCAGAAAGGCGGCCGCGTCACTATTGTGCGAACTGGCGAGAAGTTCGGCGACGTCCTCCGGCGTGTCGATATCAAACATCAGCCCACGGAGGCGCAATACCTCCGCGTGAACGTCTTTCGAGCGCGCCTGATCCAGATGCGCGCGACAACTGCCCGGGCCAAAACGGCTCTCGATCACATCCGGCGGCGTACGCGCCAGCGCATTGGTCCCGGTGCCATCCGCGGAGGGCACGACGATCAGCGCTGCCGGCGGGCCGGGCCGCGCGGCGGCGGCAAGCCGACTGAAGTCGTCCGGCGTCACGAGCGGCACGTCGATCGGCACAAGCAGCACCGTCGTGGCACCCAACTCGGTCGCCCGCAAACACGCCGCATCCGCGGACACGCTGTGACTCACTTGTCCGTTCTCATCGAAGACCAATGCACCGGAGCGACGGGCGTGTTCGGCGACCTGCGAATCGCTGGTGGCCACAGCGACTCGATCGATGCCCTTCGCCTGGCATAGCGACGCAAGCGTCTGCTTGAATAAAATCCGCGCCAACGTTTCTCGCTGCGCAGCCGAAAGAAATCCGCTCAGGCGCTGCTTGGCATTTTGCGGACTTTTGACCGGCAATATGGCAAATATCACGACTCGATCTCCAGTTGGCGAACAACCACTCGCGCCAGGGCTTTCCTCTCCCGCAGGCCGCGCATGACCGTGTTCGTCACCACCGGCCGCATCGCCAGCTTTTCCACCAGGACAGCCTGCTTTCGGTCCACTTCATCCAGCACGAATATGCCGACGAAGTCCGCATACAATCGCGCTACTTCAACCGCGCTGGGCCGCAGGCGCATGCTCTTCATCATATGCGCTGCGGGCCCCTTCAGCGCACGGCCGCCAACGATGGGAGAGATGGCCACCACTCGATCCCGTTTGCGCCGAAGCGCTTCTCGGATTCCGCGAATGGCCAGAATCGGTCCGATGCTGATAAACGGATTTGAGGGGCACAAGATGACGGCTTGGGCATCTGCAATCGCCTGGAGAACGCCAGGAGCAGGCGTGGCTTCAGAAGCTCCCTCAAAGCGGACGTTGATGACGCGATCGCGGGCGCGGCGCTTCACGAAGTACGTCTGGAATTCGAGTTCTCCCGACGGTGTGCAAATGCGTGTTCGCACGCGATCATCCGACATGGGAACGATGTGAGAGCGCACTCCCAGAGCTGTCCTGATCTCCGAGGTAATATCGGTAAGGCTTCGCGCCTTCGCGCAAACGTTGCGTGCGATAAAGATGAGTGGCCAGATCGCGATCGCCCAGTTGGAACCACGTGTCTGCGCCGAGCCGGCCGAGGGCTTCAAGACATTGGAAACGGTCGCCACGGATACCCCAGCCATGGTTAGGGTCGGCCAGGCCGGCCAAGGTATACGTTACCGTGTCCAGATCCGGGGAGATATGGAGGCCGTGAATCTCCGCATCGTCGGCGGTGTTGCCGATGATGAAGATGCGCTCGGGCGCAAGCACGCGGGTCAAGCCATCGAGGAAACGCGCCGCGCCCACGCCTCCCGCGAGTGCGATCACCGAGCCGCGGCTCATCGTTAAACGTCACCCAGCCCAAGGCCGGTGATCCTGATCCCGCTATGGTTTACCTTGTGTCTGAGGTTCAAGGCGATCAGCAGCGCCGCGGAGCTTTCCAGGTAACGAGCATTTTCCAGCGGACCGGCATCAATGGCACGCACGCCGGGAATCATTTGGGCCAGCTGGCTCACCGTAGCCTTGGCTTCCGCATTGTCGCCGCATATCAGCGCGTCACAGTCGATCGGCTGTTCGAGCTTGGCGAGAGCTTCCGCGCCCAGGAGATGAAACGTTGCGACGACGGGGACGCCGGGGGGCGCAAGCCGCGCGGCCTGCTGGGCCGCCGATCCGTCCCAGAGAGTCACGGTGCGAGAGACGCGGCCACCGATGGCAATTTCAAGCGGAACCGTGGCGTCCACAAGAATTGCGCCCGATACGAAATTGGCGCGAATGGATTTCAGGATCTCGACCTGGGAGGAAAGCGGCACCGTCAGAATCACAATCGGAGCTTTGCTGACGGCATCGGGATTCGTGTGGCCTGTAACATCGGCGTTCCCAGCCTGCACCGCGATTTTTCGCGCGACGGCTTGTCCCTTGTCCAAATTCCGGGAGCCGATCAGGACTCGCAAGCCTGCTTTCGCAAAGCGAAGAGCGAGCCCGCTTCCCTCCGCGCCCGTACCGCCGACGACTGCAACGACTTGTTGCATTTGTATTCCTGAAATAACTCGTACCACTCGAATCGGGCTTAGTGTACCCTCTATTTAATACAGAGAGGAGACCCAACGTGGCGGCGATCCCGGAAAAATATCTCGATTTATTCCAGAAAAAGGCTTTTGCACAGCTGGCGACGCTGATGCCCGACGGAAGTCCACAGGTGTCTCCCGTCTGGGTCGATTACGATGGCCGGAACATCCTGATCAATAGCGCCAAGGGCCGGGTCAAAGACAAGAATATGCGACGCGACCCTCGCGTTGGATTGGACCTGTCGGATCCGGAGAACCCTTACCGTCATTTGTCGATTCGAGGACGTGTCGTGGACATCACCGAGCAAGGTGCCGACGCGCACATCGACAAGATGGCCAAAAAATATCTCAACCAGGATAAATATCCCTATCGCTCTCCCGGCGAAGTGCGGGTCATCTATAAGATCGAGCCCCAGGGCGCTCATGCGATGGGCTGAAGCCCTTCTCCAACGGTTGCTGTAGCGATTGGTCCGCTTGGAAGTGTTCGAGATCCGCTCGTTCAAGTCTTCAGAAGCACTTCATTCTTAAGTCTAGGAGATGGCCGTGAAGAGGCTGGGGCAAACTCTTGCAGTCATACTGATCTGCGTGGTGGTACTGCTCGTCGTGCTGAGGATAACCGGTTTTGGACCCCACAGCCGAACGCCGGGTCTATGGCTGAAGGGGAATGTGGTGACGACGCCCGTGACCGACTGGTCATTCGCCGCCAATATCCCCGTAATCCAGATCGAGACCCGAACGTGGTACCTGCTGCCTCACTCCGTGAACGTCAATTGCCTGGCCTACAATGGCCAGCTTTACATGGTCTCTGTTTACCCCGCAGGTAGCGCTCATACCTGGAATGACAACGTGATCCGTGACCCGCGGGTGCGTATAAAAATTGGAGATCAAATTTACGATCGGAGTCTCTCCCTGGTTACGGATCCGGCCGAACAGGAAGCCGTCCTGCAGGCCCGGCACAGCAAATACCCGCAACTAAAAGTGCCGCCGAATTCGACCGTTCACATCTTTCATGCCGTGGCGTGATCAGGATTCGCCATGAAGGTCGTGATCACCGGCGCCAACAGTGCTGTCGGTCGGGCGATCCTGAGATGCGGACCGAAAGTGGCCGCAACGCCGACCACTTTTGTGGCCGTAGTCCGCTCCGAGCGTGCGGCCGAACAGATTCGGTCGGAGCTAAACAATCCCGATGATATCGTGCGCATCTCGTACAGCGACGCGGCAGGTCTGGATGCGGCGCTTCATGGAGCCTCAGCGGTCATCCACCTTTCGGGAATTCTTGTCGAACGCCGGGATTCCACGTACGAGCAGGCAAACGTGGTATCGACACGCAGCGTCGTCGAAGCCGCGAAGCGGAGCGGAGTGCAGAAGTTCGTTTTGGTCAGCGCGACAGGAGCGGACGAAGCATCTTCCAACCGCTACTACCGCACCAAGGGCCAGGCGGAAGCTCTGGTGCGCGCGTCGGGACTGCGTTATACGTGCTGCGCGCTCCGCTTCTGCTGGGACCCGGAACAGAGGGCGCGGCGGCACTGAAGCGCAATGCGAGCCTGCGAAAGCCCAGGCTGATCGGCGGCGGGCGCCATCTTCAACAGCCTCTCTACGTGGACGATCTGGCGCGGGGCGCGGTCTTGGCCGCCACACAACCATCGCTTGCGAGCAATCGCACCCTGGACCTGGTTGGTCCCGTTTCGCTGCCGGAGCGGGAACTCGTCGAGCGAGCCGCTCGCTTGCTGGGCCACGAAGTCCGCATCGGCTCGATTCCAAAAGGTTTGCTTTCGTTGGTGCTGGCCATTCGTCAACGCATCGGCGGTCCCGGATTTTCGCCCGATGTTCTGGAAGTCATCACGGACGACACGCGTCTTGATCCGCAGCTCGCCGCAAACGAACTTGGAATTCGACTCACCGGAATCGACGAGATGATTCGAGAACAGCTTGGGCGAAGGATGAAAAGATGAACGAAAGCATCCCAGCGGCGAGCCTTCCCGCGGCCGCAGCCGGCAAGAAGGCCAAACCGTGGCAGCGGCTTTTGCCGTTTCTGATTACGGCGGCCTGCTTCGCCTATCTCTACAGCCGCCTCAACCACGCCGCCGCGGCCGAAGGCAGCGCGCCTGCTTCCCTACCTCGTAAAAAGTTTTGAGAATGTCAGCTGGTATCGCTGGCTGGCGCTGATGATTCCCTACTGTTTTCTTTATCTGATCTTCGACAGCCTGGTGGTCTGGAGCGTGATCAACTGGTTCAACGTCAAAATCCGCTACGCCGATATCCTGCCCATTCGCGCCAGCGCCTACATCCTGTCCCTGGTGAACGAGCAAGTCAGCAAGGGAGCCATCGCCCTCTATCTGAATCGCCGCGACGGAGTGCCCGGCTGGGAAGTTGGCTCCAGCATGCTCTTCCTGATGTTTTGCGAATATTACAGCCTGATGCTGTGGGCGACCATCGGCGTGACTGCTGCGCTGGAGTAGCATCCACGCCCGCCTTTCACGTGATCCCGTGGATTGCCCTGGGCTCCGCCGTTTTCTTCGTGCTCTTCCATCTCTTTTTCAGCGGAAAAATCGGCTCGGGAATCGCTCTGCGCGACCGCCCGATCTTCCGGGCATTTCGGCTGGCCAAAGTCTGGCAATACGGGGCGGTGATTGCGATGCGCGCGCCGCTGGTGATCGCCGGTGTGATTGTCTATACGCTGGCCTTGAGGCTGTTTGGCGGCTCGGTCAGCTTCGGCGAAATGCTGGGCTATCTGCCGGTGATTTTTTTTGGAGCGGCCATGCCCGGACCGATGCACTCGGTCGCGATTCTTTTCTGGGTCTTGCTTTTTCCCGATAAGCCCGGCCAGATGACCGCCTTCGGCTTCGTCATGCACAATTTCTTTATCTTCTTTAACGCCGGGGTCGGCCTGCTATTTCTGCGGCGAGCGACTCGGGAGCTGTTTGCGGCTAATCCGCTAAACATCAGGCGCTGGCCCATCGATACCAGCGTGCTCAAGACCAGCACCCAGACCAGAATCGTGAGCAAGGGCTGCAGAAAGCGCAGCCCCAGGCGAATCAGAATCTCCATGCAGGTCGGCACGAAGTAAAGCATGCCGTTGTAGCGGCCGAGCTTGCTCCCGCGGAGCTTGAGTCTGCCGGTGAATCCAGTAGGAATCGATGACGTACTGGGCAAAGGCCGCCGTGATCAGAGGGGCAGGATCCACGGGAACGCACCGCGCAAGGCGCCCGCAAACATGCCGCTGGTGACGAAGAGAAAATCGCTGGTGTGATCGAAGGTGCCGCTCAACGCGGTCACCGTTCCTCTTCGGCGTGCGATCGGGCCCATCCAGAAAATCCGTGGCCAGCGCCACCACCCATATCGATCAGCGCAAAAATCGCAGAGCGCTCGTCTCCCCTGGCCATGAAGAACGCGAACGGAATCACGAGAAGCAGGCGAACCGCCGTCAGTGCATTAGCCATCAGCGGTCACCGAAATCGCACGGGATCGAGCATTTGATCGCCGGTATTGTACGTGCCCCGCGACAATCCTTGCACGGCTCATTCCAGGCCAACATTCCGTGGCTAACATCGCCGTTGCGCTAACGAGAGGTTGCGCCCTTTTTGCGCTCATTCGGGACACGTTGACACCAAAGGTAGGCAAGCATATGCTTTTTGACTGAGTCAGGTTGCGACGAAGATTTCCGCCTAAAGCCCCAATGCCAGATATGGCGATTCCCTACCGTGTGGATGCCGCTCTTGAACGTGGAATCGAGGGCCGCGGTGTATCCCGCGAAGATGCGCTCTCGCTTGATGGAAGAAGCCCGCTGGCGGCCTTGCTCGAGGCGGCGGCGGCCGTTGCGGGACCGCTTCAAAGGCCGTTCGGTCAGCTATTCCAGGAAAGTCTTCATTCCGCTTACCCATCTTTGCCGCGATTATTGCGGCTATTGCACGTTCCGGGCTGACCCGCAGGCCGGCGTGCCGGCCTACATGACTCCGGACGAAGTGCTGGCGGTAGCCGAAGCGGGCCGCCGCGCGGGATGCAAAGAAGCTTTGTTCAGCCTGGGCGACCAGCCCGAGCGAGTGTTTCCCGGAAGCGAAAGAGTTTCTGAAAAAGTTGGGCTTCGATCGCACGCTCGAATACCTGGCGGCCATGAGCGAGCTGGTGCTTGAGAAGACCGGTCTGCTTGCCGCATTCCAATCCGGGTCTGATGGGCGTGGAGGATCTTCGCCGCCTGCGAGAGACCAACGTCAGCGTGGGACTGATGCTCGAAAGCGCCAGCCCGCGGCTGGGCCGCCCCGGAGGCGCGCACTGGAAAGCGCCGGACAAAGTGCCCTCCCTGCGCCTGCGGACCATCGAGAACGCGGGACAGTTGTCGATGGCCTTCACGACCGGCATTCTGATCGGGATCGGCGAGACTGCCGGAAGAACGCGTGGACGCGCTGCTGGCGATCCGCGCCGTCACACGAAAAGTACGGTCACATTCAGGAAGTGATCGTCCAACCGTTCCGCGCGAAGCCGGATATTCGCATGGCGCAGGCGCCGGAGCCTTCCACCGAAGATTTGCGAGCGCACCATTGCAGTCGCCCGCTTGATTCTCGGCGGGAAGATGAATATTCAATCTCCGCCCAATCTTGCTCTCGGAGGATTATCCCGATTTGCTGAAGGCCGGCATCAACGATTGGGGCGGAATTTCTCCGGTGACCAAAGACTTCATCAATCCGGAAGCCGCCTGGCCGCAGATCTCTTCGCTGGCCGCGAGAACAGCCGGCGCCGGGTTCGTCTTGCGCGAGCGGCTGGCGATCTATCCGGAATTTTCTTCGCGGCCGGAATTTGTAAACGAGCGTCTCCAACCGCACGTTCGGAAACTTCAGGGCGAAGACGGCTATGCTCGAGAGGGAGTGTGAACAATGCTGAAACCGATGAATCCTGAATGGCGAGAGATTCCCTGGGAGCGGGCCCTCGCGGCGGCAAGCCCGGCGGTTGCCGGCGCGCTGGAGAAAGCCCTTGCCGGAAGCGACCTCGGATTCGAAGAGGGGCTGACGCTGGCCACGGTCGAAGGGAACGATCTTGTGGCGCTGGTGAAAGTCGCGGACGAGCTTCGCCGGCGCGTCGGTCGGGCGACCGCATCACCTACGTGGTGAACAGAAATTTGAACTTCACCAACGTCTGCATCGTCGGCTGCGCTTTTTGCGGATTCAGCCGAGGGCCGGATTCGCCGGACGCCTATTTTCACTCCACGGATACGCTGGTTGCCAAGTCGGTCGAAGCGGTGGAGCTCGGCGCCACCGAAGTGTGCATCCAAGGCGGCCTGCCGAAAGAT
Source organism: uncultured Acidobacteriota bacterium (assembly GCA_963810155.1). Taxonomy (GTDB): domain Bacteria; phylum Acidobacteriota; class Terriglobia; order Acidiferrales; family UBA7541; genus Palsa-189. The sequence continues at coordinate 167,589 of CAWEMN010000005.1, read as the reverse complement.
CTCGACGGCTATTACTACGTCGAACTTCTTCGCGCCATCAAGGCGCGCCTGCCCGAACTTCATGTGCATGCCTATTCGCCCATGGAGATCACCTACGGCGTCGAAAAAACGCGCCTGCCGCTGCGCGAGTATCTGCTGATGCTGAAAGAAGCCGGGCTTGAACAGCATTCCGGGAACCGCGGCGGAAATTCTCGACGATCAGCGTGCGCAAATCTTTGAGTCCCAACAAACTGAAAGTGCGAGCAGTGGATCGAGGTGATTCGCACGGCGCACAGTCTCGGCATTCCATCGACGTCCACCATGATGTACGGCCACACCGAGCTTCCGGAACATTGGGTGAGGCATATGCTTCTGCTCCGCGAAATTCAAAAGGAAACCGGCGGATTTACCGAATTTGTTCCGCTGGGATTCATCCATTCCCAAACCAAGCTCTTCCAGATCGGAGGCGCGCGCGCGGGACATTCGGTCCACGAGGATCTGATCGTTCATGCGCTCGCCCGCGTACTGCTGAACGGCTACATTCCCAACATTCAAGTCTCCTGGGTCAAGCTTGGTTTTGAGCAATCCCTGGCTTGTCTGGAAGCGGGAGCCAACGATTTTGGCGGCACGTTGATGGAAGAGAGCATCTCGAAGGCGGCGGGAGCGAATTTCGGCGAGTATGTCTCCCCCGGCGAATTCCGCGCGCTGATCCGAACCATAGGGCGCATTCCCGCCGAGCGCTCCACGACCTATAAAATCCGCAAAGTGTTCGAGCATCCGGATGCCGAAGAGGTCATGCCGTCGGCTGGCGTGCCAATTTTCGGCGCGTCGACCAGTCATCACCCGCAGGTAACCGCGACAGGCTACTGATTCCCTTCGGAAATCGCCGCCTCGCAAAAGACTCGCCACGCCTCAGTCCGGGGCGCGCTCGGCATTCGAGACTACGTGGAAAATATTGATGTAGGAGCCAGGCCGGATAACCTGCTGAGGGTATTTTTTCCTCTTATTCTGGATCACCGCCGCTCTCTCATCGGGATCGGTGACGTATACCAACGTCCGATCGTACAGGTTATCTCCAATTTTTAGTCGCACGTGCGGATCGCGGGCGACGTTTTCATTCCAGCGCCGCCCATGCGGATACGGCGGCAGTCCCGGCGCGTACACCGACGTCAGATAAAGTTGCCCGTTATAGGAGACACAATACGTCCCAATCGAGTGCGGAAGCCCAAATAGGTCTCTCGTCTGCAACTTCGCATTTTGATACTGGTCGGTAAACGACCAATCCGTGACCGGAGTGGTTACAACATTGCCTCTCAGCCACAAACCGGGCACCCTGCACGTCCAAGAGACGCTGGGGTCGGGACATGCGCCGGCTTCGAAGCCGGTCACGCGCAGCGTTACCAACAACACGACTGCACAAATCAGGATCACTCCAGCAACTTTTAGTAGCGTTCTCATGTCTGGCTCCAAAAGGACGCTGAGATAGTCGAGTCGGGATTGATGATGGGCCTTACTTCGATTTGACGTCCAATACTACCACCGGTTCGCAGTTCACCGAGTTCCGCACCGCTTCGTGATCAGGTTAAGCGAGCGCGGCAAGACCGCCAATGAGCAAACTGACCCTCTCGCCCCGCGTTAAAACGAAGGTTTCGCAGCACTGTGCCCGCTGGTGTAGCATCACTCTTCCCGATCTTGGCTCAACAGCTTGGCTCAACAGGAGCAGAAACATGAAGAGATTAAAAGTTGGCTTCGCGCTCATCGTAGCGATCGTGGGCGTGACGCTCATCACGCTGCACACCACGGGTCTGGAACCGGAATATCTCGACTTGAACCAGCTCCGCGCCCACCACATGATCGCCCGGCCCGGCTTGTGGCTGAAAGGCGAAGTCGTCACCACGCCCGTAACGGATTGGTCCTTCGTCGACAAAGTGGAGCACCCCGGACGCAGCCTCAACACCGTGCTGGTAGAGACGCGAACGCCCTATTTCATTCCACACTCGGTGCGCACGATACCTACGGTTCGCAACGGCCAGCTCTACATACGTTCGCACCAGGATCGAATGGACGTGCAATTTCCAAACGACAAGTCGTGGACATCCAGCGTGGCCCGCGATCCTCGCGTGCGCATAAAGATCGGCGATAAGTTGTACGAGGCGACCATGGTATTGGTCGCGGATCGCGCCCAGGCGATGGCCTTATTAGGCAGACGCCCTGAAACCATGGAGAAGGGCGCGGATGGGCAAGAACATGTCGTCGGGTACGACCACGTTTATCGCGTTTTCCAACGAAACATTCCGGAGTACGGCGGCGAGCAGCCATCGCCGAGTTCGACGGGTCTGGTCCCCGAGAACAAGTCTTGAAAATGACTCGGAGCCTCGCTTTCCGCTATCGAGATGCTCGCCTTACGTCAATAGCGGTATGATGCTGAGCGTGTAGACTGATTCCTGTCAGGAGTGCTATGCGAAAGCGAATCGCGTTCTTCATCTGTGTTGGCCTTCTCTTCCCTGGGGCCTTCTCTGCCGCGCTTGCCGGTCAGCAAGGGAGCAGTTCCCAAGGCAGCAGCGCCAAGGTGGACGCCAAGCCCAAAGCCGCGGCGAAAAACGGCGGAGGCTCCTCCCAAAGCGTGGCTAAAACGCAATTCATGCGCGAGACCGGCTATAGAAACGGCCGGCCGGGATACGTCGTCGCTTACAGGAAAGCGCTCGCCTGCGGAGGCGCCGATGATCCAAGCAATTTGCAGTGGCTAACCGTCGCTGAGGCCAAGGAGAAAGATAAGACAGACCGCAAGGGCTGCAAGTGAGCAAGGCCCGACAACGATTCAACAGGGTGAACGCCTTTGATTGACGATGGTTGTGAATTGATGCTAGCCTGACTGAATTGCGAAAGCGGACGTCTCGATGTACTCCTACTTTCCTGAAGTTGCGCGGGCCAATCCAGGCTGCGCGGTATCCTTATCTCTCTGCGGAGTTGCGCTATGCCCTATAAATTGACTGTGAACGGCCGGTCTACCACCGTTGACGTGCCGCCGGACATGCCCCTGTTGTGGGTAATCCGGGACGTGCTGACGCTTCATGGCACGAAATACGGCTGCGGCATTGGCCAGTGCGGTGCGTGCACCGTACATCTGAACGGCAAGGCCGTGCGCTCCTGCCAGACGCCCGTGTCGGTGGCAGCAGGCACGCAGATCACCACTCTGGAAGGACTGTCGGCGGACGGAACGCACCCCTTGCAGCTCGCCTGGCAGGAGATTGACGTTCCGCAGTGCGGCTATTGTCAAGCCGGTCAGATCATGTCGGCCGCGGCTCTCCTCGCCGCGAAGCCCCAGCCTACGGATCAAGATATTGATGCCGCCATGAACGGCAACCTGTGCCGCTGCGGAACGTACCTGCGTGTCCGCCAGGCGATTCACAAGGCCGCATCCATGGGTACGACCACAAAAATCACTCAGGCCGCCGCCCGCAACGGGTCTGGCAAATAGTAAGGAGGCATCGTGGAAACCCTGATTGGACGTCGCTCTTTTCTCCGCGTCACCGCTCTTGGCGGTGGCGGTCTGCTGCTCGCGCTGTATGCCGATCCCGTTGCCGAACTATTTGCGCAGGCGCCGCAAGGGCCTGCTGCAGCATTCACGGCCACCGCGTTTGTGCGTATCGACGCGGACGGCACGATCACCATCACGGCGAAAAACCCGGAGATCGGGCAGGGCGTCAAGACCCATTTGCCCATGATCATCGCCGATGAACTCGATGTGGACTGGAAAGATATAAAGATCCAGCAAGCCGATCTGGACCAATCGAAATACGGGCAGCAAAACGCCGGCGGCAGCACGGCTACCCCGGTGAATTGGGATCCCCTGCGCCAGGTGGGCGCTGCGTGCCGCCAGATGCTGGTGACCGCAGCCGCGCAGACCTGGAACGTGCCGGAATCGGAATGCCAGACCGCGTCGGGCAAAGTCACTCATCGGTCGAGCAATCGCACGCTCGCGTATGGCGCGCTTGCGGCGAAGGCGGCGACGTTGCCGGCGCCCGACCTCAAGTCGGTCAAGCTGAAGGATGCGCAGGATTACAAGATCATCGGCCAATCCAAACGTGGTGTTGATGTTCCCTCGATTGTGACCGGCAAGCCGATCTACAGCATCGACTTCAAGCTTCCGGGCATGCTGTTCGCGGTTTTCCAGAAGTGTCCCGTGTTCGGCGGCAAAGTCGTCAGCGCGAATGTGGATGCCATCAAGGCCGAGCCCGGAGTGCGTTACGCTTTTGTGGTGGAGGGCGGCTCTGAATTAACCGGCCTGCTTCCCGGCGTCGCGATCGTCGCCGACACGTGGTGGCACGCGCGCACGGCGCGGCAGAAGCTGCAAGTGATGTGGGATGAGGGTGCAACTGCGCAGCAGAGCAGCGAAGGCTTTGCAAGACAGGCGCAGGAGCTTTCCAAACAGAAGCCGGCGATCCCGCTGCGCGTCGATGGCAATAGCGAATCGGCTTTGCAAGGCGCGGCGAAGGTGGTCGAGGCCGCCTATACCTACCCATTTCTCTCGCACGCGCCACTCGAACCGCAAAACTGCAACGCTCATTTCACGAACGGGAAGCTGGAGTTGTGGGCACCCAGCCAGACGCCCGAGGCGGGCCGCCAGCTCGTCGCCAGGACGCTGGGAATTCCCGCGAGCGATATCACGATTCACCTGATCCGCACGGGCGGCGGCTTCGGCCGGCGGCTGAGCAACGATTACATGGTGGAAGCGGCGTGGATCGCCAAGGTTGTGGGCGTGCCGGTCAAGCTTCTGTGGACGCGCGAAGACGACATGGCTCACGACTTCTATCGGCCCGGCGGCTTCCACTTTCTGAAGGCGGGGCTGGACGGCGTCGGGAAATCTTGTCGCCTGGCAGAACCACTTCGTCAGCTATGGCCAGGGACAGCAGTTCGCCAACTCCGCGAATATACCGTCGAACGAGTTCCCTGGAACCTTTGTGCCGAATTTCGATTTCCAGGCGTCGATCATACCCTTCGGCATTCCGACGGGCGCCATGCGCGCGCCGCGCAGCAACGCGTTCTCCTTTGTATTCCAGTCCTTCGTGGACGAATTGGCCCACGCGGCAGGCAAGGACCCGGTTCAGTTCCGGCTGCAACTGCTGGCGCTGCCGCGCGTGCCGACCGCCAAGCCGCTCCCCGGCGAACTCGATGTGGATGCGGAGCGCATGCGCGGCGTTCTGCAACTGGTTGCAGAGAAATCAGGCTGGGGCACTCGCAAGCTCGCAAACGGCAGGGCTCTGGGCGTGGCGTTTCAGTTCGCGCACCGCGGCTATTTCGCCGAAGTCGTGGAAGCCAGCGTGGATGCAAACAGCAAAGTAAAGGTACACAAGGTCTGGGTAGCGGCCGATATTGGCAGCCAGATCATCAACCCGATCAATGCTGAAAATCAGGCGCAGGGCTGCGTGATTGAAGGACTGAGTCATGCCATGGGCTACGAAATCACGTTTGACCGCGGCCGGGCCGTGCAGACCAATTTCCACCAATATCCGCCGGTGAGGTTGGTCCAGGCGCCTCCGGAAATCGAAGTGCATTTCCTGAAGACAAATAATCCGCCGACTGGCTTGGGCGAGCCCGCCCTGCCGCCGGTGCTGCCGGCATTGGCTAACGCCATCTTTGCGGCGACGGGCAAACGAATTCGCTCGCTGCCATTGGCAAAGAGCGGATTCAGCTGGGCCTGAACAATCCCTCAATTGAGTAGCCCAGGCCCGCGAGTCTCCGGCTTGATTCGCGGAATCGCGGAACAATCCCTGCACATGACCCAATCCCTGCACATGACCCAATCGCCGCACATGACCGCGAATTGTCCGCCGCGGACAATTCATCCAAGCCGCATCGCCTTCCCACAAGGCCCGATCAACTTTGGGGTCATTTGAAAATGCCAATGAACCTGGCAGAAATCAGACAGGCAGTTTCCAAAGAACCGGACGGTTGCGTGTATGGATATCGAAAAGCTTAAGCAGACGCTTGGCCTGAAGCCTCTTCCTGAAGAAGGAGGGTTCTACGCGGAGTCTTACCGGTCAGACGAGAAACTAGCCGGAACGGATCTTCCCCCACGTTATTCGGGCGACCGATGTTTCGGGACGGCAATCTACTTCCTGCTGACGGCCGATACGTTTTCTGCGCTGCACCGATTGAGTTCCGACGAAATCTACCACTTTTACTTTGGGGACCCCGTCGAAGCTCTTCTCTTGAGGGAGAACGGGTCAGGCGAGGTCGTGACGATGGGAACCGATTTCGATCGTGGCATGAGGCCGCAGATGGTAGCTCCTCGCGGGACCTGGCAGGGCTCAAGACTAAAACCCGGGGGAAAGTTCGCACTGTTAGGGACGACGGTTGCGCCGGGCTTTGAATTCGCAGATTGGGAACTCGCAAATCGCGAGACCCTAACGGCAAAGTATCCGCAGTTCTCCGAGATGATCCAGCAACTCACGCGATAGGAACCTCGATCGTCAGTGGCGGGCTAATTCCAACACACTTTTTCCCACTACCCGATAGCCAGTACTATGGACACCGGTTTTGGCATGGTGTACGCTGGCGTACAGAGGTGCTGTCCAGCGACGGATTGTCGCCTCGTGAGGTTATGTGCTCCTTCCCGCCAAGATGCGTATGGCACACGACCAGCGTTCAAGCCGCTCACACTGGGTTCGTTGCTCGCGGCTGAAGTCTACATACCTGAAATAAATGCTTCGCAGTGGCGTACGAGGTGCGCCAGCTATCGCCTGAGACGAAAATCATCCTGATCGCAATCATTAAGTAGTGACGGACATCAGCGCGATGCCAAAACTAGCAACACCTGTTTTTGATGTAGCTGCCTTTTTAGGCATGGGTGTGGCCAAAAAGCGGGAATTCCGCAAGAAACAGGCGCTTTTCTCCCAAGGCGAGCCGGCCAAGGAAGTTTTCTACATTCAAGAGGGCAGTGTAAAGGTCGCCGTCACGTCGGCTGCCGGCAAAGAGGCGGTCGTCGTCATTCTAGGGGCGGGCGATTTTCTGGGTGAATCGTGCCTGGTGGGGCAGCCGCTGTGGATCGGCACCGCGACGGCAATGACCGTGGGCAGCGCCCTGGTGGTGGAGAAAGCCGCAATGCTTCGCCTTCTTCACTCAGAGCACGAGTTCTCCGACCGGTTTATCTCCTACATGGTTACCAGAAATCTCCGTACGGAAGAGGATCTGATCGATCAACTCTTCAACTCCAGCGAAAAGCGGCTGGCGCGTACGCTGCTGCTGCTCGCCCGCTATGGCAAATCCAACCAGGCATTGACCATCCCCAAAGTCTCGCAGAGCGTGCTGGCCGAGATGATTGGCACCACGCGCACGCGAGTCAACTATTTCATGAACAAGTTCAGGAAACTTGGGTTCATCGAATACAACGGCGTGCTCAAGATCAATAGCTCCCTGCTCAATGTCGTCCTGCGAGAGTGAGAATCGATCGAAACTCGTATAAGATCGCTTCGGGACGAAAGCCTTCCCTCAGCAAATCTGAGACTGCAGCGAGAGTGCTGTGCGAATTTCGTTTCCGGCCCGGACGATCGTTCTCTGCCTGTGCGTAGGCTTTTCTTCGCTTGCGGCTTGCGCGCAGGATGGCGCTGCCCTTTTCAAAAGCTATTGCGCTACCTGCCACGAGGCCACAGCGAATGATTCGCGCGCGCCGGGCCGCGACGTCCTGGCCCAGCTGACGGCCGAACAGATCCTGCAGGCGCTCGAAAAAGGCGCCGATGAAGGCGCAGGCGGCAGAGCGGAGCCGCGCGCAACGGCGCGCGCTGGCCGAGTATCTTGCCGGAAAACCGTTCGCCAGCGAACTTCGCAATCCGATTCCCAAGTCCACGTTTTGCACCGGCACTGCGCTCAAGTTTCCAACAACCGTCCAAGGCCCCGCGTGGAACGGCTGGGGCGTCACCATCACGAATTCGCGTTTTGAACCAGCCGAAGCCGCAGGTATCACCACCGACGACGTCTCCAAACTCAAATTGAAATGGGCGTTTGGTTTTCCGGGAGCAACTTCGGGAGGCTCGCAGCCCGTTGTCGTGGGAGGGCGCGTCTACGTCGGGGATGCGGAGGGAGACCTCTTTGCCCTGGATGCGCAGACCGGATGCATTCTCTGGACGATCGAGGTCGAAGCCGGAATCCGGAGCGCGGTGACAATTGGCAGCAGCAACGGCCGGCTGGAAGCGTATTTCGGGGACCAGGCGGCCAACGTTTATGCCGTGGACGCGGAATCGGGAAAGCCTCTGTGGAAGGTTAAGGTCGACAACTATTCGCGCGCGGCGATCACGGGAGCTCCGCAACTATATGCTGGAAGGTTGTACGTGCCAGTCTCCTCGCGCGAAGAGTCTCAGGTGGGAGATCCGAAATATCCCTGCTGCGCTTTCCGCGGAAGCGTCGTGGCGCTCGATGCCGCAACCGGCAAGCAAATATGGAAGACCTACACCGTCGCCGAGGAGTCCAAGCCCACGCAGAAAAACAGCGCCGGGATGCAGATCGTCGGTCCCTCCGGCGCAGCCGTATGGAATGCCCCAACTCTTGACGTAAAACGAAATACGCTTTATGTGGGCACGGGCAACAATTACTCTCCTCCGGCGACGCGGCTCTCCGATTCCATCGTGGCCATGGATATGAAGACCGGAAAGATCAAATGGGTCCGACAAGAGACGGAAAAAGATGTATGGAATGCCAGCTGCCGGCGTCCCGATCGCGAGCCGGCGGTATGTCCTGACGCGGATGCGCCCGACTTCGATTTTGGATCCTCACCGGTCCTGACCGAATTACCCGGCGGACGGCCGGCGCTGGTGGCCGGAAACAAATCGGGAATCATCTGGGCGCTGGACCCCGACCAGGCGGGAAATCTGATTTGGGAACAACAGGTAAGCACGGGGAGTTCGGGCGGCGGTGTGCTGTGGGGCGTGGCAATCGATGCCGAAAAAGTGTACGTGCCGAATGGCTTCTTCGATCAGAAGAATCCAGATGCAAGCGGCGGCATGGCCGCGATCAGGCTTAGCGATGGTCACGCCGTCTGGAGCGCTCCGAATCCGCCATGCGGAGAGCGCAAGCGCTGCAAGCCGTCGCATCCGGCGGCCGTCACGGCCATTCCGGGGACGGTATTCGCAGGGTCCATGGATGGACGGCTTACCGCCTATTCGGCGAAAGATGGCAAGGTCCTGTGGGAGTACGACACGGCTCGGGACTTCCCGACGGTCAACGGGGTGAAGGCGAACGGGGGCTCCATGAGCAATGCCGGCCCGACGGTTGTGGGCGGAATGCTGTTTGTGAACTCCGGCTATTCGCATCACGGCGGGATCATTCCGGGCAATGCGCTCCTGGCGTTTTCAACCCAGTGAAGATGACGCGCCGGGTGTATAAACGTGCGCGAGCCGCAGGTCGAAACGAAAGCCTCAGATCCGTGGCTGATGGAGGGACGGAGCGATGCGATTCACAACGCACATTCTGATTATCTACTGGGCTCTTTTTGCAGTTGTTGCGGCTCTGGCTCCGGCGAGTTCGGCAGATGCGAAGGTGATTCGCATTGTCATCGACAAGAATAAGAGTGAGTCGCCCGCATATGGCGGCAAGTCCTTTGGCAACGTAGGCCAATATGAAAAGATTGTGGGGCAGGCATACGGCGAAATCGATCCCAAGGATAGACACAACTCGATCGTTCAGGATATTCAACTCGCACCGCGAAATTCGCGCGGCATGGTGGAATATGTCGCGACATTCACTTTGCTCAAGCCCATCGAGTTAGCTAAAGGCAGCAACGTCCTGTTGTATGAGGTGGTGAATCGCGGCAGGAGGCCCAGCGTAGAGCAGCTCGATCTAGGATACAGCTATCTGTTTAGCGGCTGGCAGGGTGATATTGCCCCTGAATCTGCTATTGGAGGCGAGCAACCCGAAACGATTCAGGTCCCCAGAGCCAAGAATGCGGACGGCTCGGCAGTGACCGGGCCGGTGTTGGGGCGGATCAAAAATACCAGCGGAAGCACTGGGCCTCTTATCGTTTACTACCGGCCCGTCGCATATGCGCCCCTGACACTCGATACAAAGCGCGCCACGCTGACGAGCAGCACATCCGAAACGATCGACGGCGTCAGCGGGCCGATCACCACGATTCCGAGCGCGGATTGGGCTTGGGCGGACTGCACAAAAGCGCCGTTCCCGGGAACGCCCGATCCGGCAAAAATATGTCTGAAGAATGGCTTCGATCCGAAGCTTCTCTATCAAGTCGTGTTTATGGCAAAGGATCCGCTGGTGCTCGGCATTGGCTTTGCGGCCACGCGAGACATCGTAGCTTTTTTCCGGCACGCGGAACACGACGACGCCGGTACGCGGAATCCCCTGGCTGCAAAAATTTCGTACGTGGTCAGCCAGGGCGCTTCCCAATCGGGCAATTTCATCCGGAGTTTCATCAATCTGGGCTTCAATGAGGACGAAGCCGGGCAAATTGTGTGGGATGGCGCCATGCCACACATCGCGGGACGTCAAATGGCGCTCAATTTCCGCTTCGCACTACCGGATGGCGCCGCGGACCCCTACGAACCGGGCAGCGACGGTGCTGTGTGGTGGACGCCCTGGCCCGACACTGTACGCCACCGCAAAACTGCCAGTTTGCTCGATCGCTGCACCGCCTCAAGAGAACTGTCCGAAGATCATCGAGACTTTTGGCTCAACCGAGTTTTGGGCACTGCGAATGTCGGCCGATTTAGTGGGCACCTCGGCGACTGAAGATATTCCGTTGCCCGATACTGTACGCAGATATTACCTCCCCGGCACAACTCACGGAGGTGGAGGCGGAGGATTCAGCGCTGCGGCGCCGGCTCCAGCCCGAGGCCGGGCGGGAGTTTGCGAACTACCAGCAAATCCCAACCCGGAAACGGACACGATGAACGCTCTCACTACGGCAATGGTCGCGTGGATCGTCAAGGGAACGCTGCCGCCACCGAGCCAGTACCCTCGTCTTGCAAATGGGGACCTGGTGGCTGCGACAAAGAAAGCCACGGGGTTCCCGACTATCCCAGGGCTGACGTTCACGGACAATTTCGAAAATCCGCTCCTGGATTATGACTGGGGTCCCGATTTCACGTACAACGACGTTTCTGGTGTCATTTCCAAGGAGCCGCCTCCGATCAAGAAAGTGATTCCACTGCTCGTACCGAAAGTGAATGCGGATGGCAATGAAACCGCGGGAGTGCCCTCGGTCCTGCTCCAGGCGCCTCTCGGCACATACCTGGGTTGGAACATTACCGCCTCCGGATTTTTCAAAGGCCAGCTTTGCGGATTTGTAGGCAGCTATGTTCCGTTTGCGAAGACCAAAGCCGAGCGCACGGCGGCCGGGGATCCACGGCTTTCGTTGGAAGAGCGTTATAGCAACCACGATGGATACCTTGCTGCGGCCCGCGCCGCGGCAGAAAAAGCGGTCCGCGAGCGCTTCCTTCTAAGAGAAGACGCGGACAGGCTCATTCAGGAGGCTGCGGCGAGCAATGTTCTCCGCAACTGACCCGTCGGTCCGTGAGGCGAAGCGAGCGTAAGGCAAAGCGAGGAGGAAATATGAACAAGCGCGCAGCGGGAATATTGATCGCGGTGGCCATGGCGGTGGCAGGCTTTTTCGCCGGAATCGTGCTGGAGAAACGGGTGCGAGGCGTCGAGGCTCAGGGGAAGCCCACCTTCAGTGCCGCCGCGATTGCCGGCGAGAAAAATACACAAGACCCCTGGGGCCCATACGAAGTCGTGCCCGACTGGCCCAAGCCGCTGACCTCCCTGCCGGGACATGAAAAGTGGACGTGGGGAGCGGTGGAGAGCGTCTTTGCGGAGAGCCCCAACCGCGTCTTCATTCTGGAGCGCGGCGAATTGCCCGCGATGAAGCGGCCCGAAGAAGTCGCCTATCCAAAGATTGGCCCGAGCATCTCGTTTCCGGTTTCGCAGCTGCCCTTTCGGAACGCCTCGGTCGGGCCGGTCACAAGCGCGGGCAATCCGGTGTGGAACGGCAAGCTTGGCGTGGATGCGCGCTGGGAGCACTGCATCGTCGTCGTGGACGCAAACGGAAATGTCGTCGAGGACTGGACGAAATGGGATTCCATGCTCAAGCGCCCGCACTTCGTCACCATGAATCCCTACGATCCCGATAAACACATCTGGATCGTGGACGATCAGGGCCATGCGGTTTACGAATTCACGCACGATGGCAAGCAATTGGTGAAGACGCTGGGCACGCCCAATCAACCGGGCAATGACGAAAAGCACTTCAATCGCCCGACGTTCATCAACTGGCTCCCGGATGGGACGATGTTCGTCACCGACGGCTACGGCAATACGCGAGTGGTGAAATTCGATAAAGACGGCAAGTTCCTGATGACTTTCGGCCAGCCCTCCAATCCGCCGGACGATATGCGTCCGAGCGTTTTCAAGGATGTGCATGGAGTCGTCTTCGATCCGCCCACGCACCGGGTTTTTGTAACCGACCGCGCCGACCATCGCATCGAGATCTTCGACGAAAATGGCAAGTTCCTCGATCAATGGAGTACGGGCAAGCCCTCCACGCCGCAGTTTCTCTACATGGCCGCCGACCGCAGCGTGTGGATCGCCGATGGCACCACGGCCAAGATCATTAAGTTCGATCTCGACGGGCACTATCTTTATTCGTGGGGAAGCCAGGGCGACTGGCCCGGCGCGTTGTGGAACGTGCACGGGATGAGCGTGGATCCGGCAGGCAATCTCTATCTCGCCGAAGTGAACAACGGCCGCGCGGAAAAATTCCGGCCGCGCCCCGGCGCCAATCCGGCATTGCTCATCGGCCAACGCATGCGGGCCGCGCAATAGGCCTTTGCCTTCGATGACGATGCTGTTAAATGAAGAGGCCGAGCGTTATTTGAGTTTCCAGGAAGCAGCGGTCTGACGACTCTTCGTTTCGAGACGCATGAGCCTGCGCTTGAGGCGTGCGGATACTCGATCGTCACGGTGTGACACGATTCCCAAGCGCGACGCGCGCCGTAACTCCGCAAGTGCCAAGCGGCTCACGCGAACTGCCTCACTATAGTTACGTTCGCGACGCTCGTAATGAATGGCGAGCTGTTCGAGAGCCTCAAAACTTGGCTCGGAGGAATCGGCAAGTTGATTCCACAGTTCAAACGCCCGGCCGAAGTCAAGTTGTCGCTTCGCCAACCTGGCCAGCTCATGTCTGGCTCTCCGCGCAATCGGTTCCGGTAATCCGCCTCCCAACGATCGCTCGCAGGCTCTGCGGGCCTTCGAGCTTTCCCCTCGGCGATTCAGCAGGCGCGAGATCGAGTAGAGCTCGAGCGGCGCCTGATCGTGGCCGGAGGTTTCAAAGTTCGCGAGCGTGCGAAGGATGCGGCCGGCCAGCGCCGCCAGTCCTCTCAAGTCCATCCGGTTGTGCCGAAAAACTCCCGCGACGTTTTCCGCAGATCCCCCACGGAGGAAATCGAAATAGTATTCGGGGATACGCGAAGAGTCGATGTCTTCGCGCCGCGACCAGCCTAGAGTTTCGGCATCGAGAACGTGCCGCTCGAGATCCGCGAGCCTCATCGAATTGAACTGCAAGCGCCAGAGTTGCCGGGCGGGATGCAAGAAGTCGAGATGCGCTGCCAATTCGGGGAGATCAATCTGGCGCGTCATCCGAAAGCGGTTTTGGAGCAGCGGCCAATCGAAGCACTTCCCGTTAAATGTCACGAGAACCGGCCGTTCGCTCAGCCGATCGGCAATCTCCAGCAGTATGGAATGCTCCTCATCATGGTCGCGCATAAAAAGCTGCTCGATCTGGATACCGCCGGACTCCCACCACGCGAGCCCCACCAGGAATGCATACGTGCCGGTACCTCCGGCCAGTCCAGTTGTCTCGGTGTCCAGAAAAAGCCACTGCTCGGGATCGGCGGCGCACCGAATCGTTCGCTCCGCGCCCTCCAAAGCGACGGGGAGCAAAAGGCGGAGTACGTCCGCGTCGGGCGTGCACATTTCCGGGGTCGCATGCCACTGGCGCGCGACCAAATACTCGCCGTAACGGTTCCTGCCAACCTCAGCGCCAAGGGTTGCGGCGAGATTGTCGCGCTCGTCCGCGCCCCTTTGGACGGGCTCCAAACGGCTGACAGGCTTCAACGCCGAAATACGGGAAAGCCGCTGCTGCAGATTGCCGCTCACTCGACGCCGACCTGAGGGGCCGCGAGCCGGCTTAGGATGGCCAGGGCCGCTTCCTTCGTGTGCTCGCCGCCTTGATCCGCGGGCCCGACGCAGGAGGGACAACCACTTTCACAGGGACAGGCCTCGATGAGTTCGCGTGTGCGCGACAGTAAAAGATGGGCGGTGTCATAAAGCGGCTCTGAAAATCCGATCCCTCCCGGATAAGCGTCGTAGAGATAGAGATTCGGTTCGAAATATTCGCGCTCCTCACCATCCACTTCAGCGGGTTCGCTCCAATTCAAACCGAGCCCCGGCGATGGCGGCCGTTCGCCGATCGCCGTACCCAGATCGCGCCGATCACACATGAGGAGGAGAGTGGCCATGGAGGCGAGCGCATAGAGCAGACCATGCATCCCGCTCTGGCGGTCGCGGACCGAAAAAGGAAGCGATTCGATCAATTGGCGTTCCAGAGTGAGCCAGAAGGCCGTGGTGTGCATCTCGTTCTCCGGCAGCTCCAACTTGCCGGATCCTACGTTCTCATTGGTGAAAAACTTGATCTTCTTGAACCCGACCACCTGCGAGCGCACGAGTACATCGCCGTGATTACGTGAAGCACCTGGATCGTTCGCCAAATCATCGGACGCAAGCCTCAAAGTTTCGGCGACCTCCAGCACCCCTACCTGCGTATAGCGGATCGCGTCGGTGTAGTACTCGAGTTCGACCCGCTTCACGTACGCTTTGCGCTTGTCGAAATCGAGGCTCTCGACTTGAAATTGCTGCCCCTGATGGAGGTAGATGGCCTTGGGATGAACCGTCGTGAGCGCGCTTGCAAAATCGACTTCCGCGATGGTCTCCGGCACTCCGGTCATATCGACGATAACGAAATTGTCAGACGTAACTGCGCGGAGGCTGACCGTGTCGGCGGGATATGCCTGCTGGGTCCAATGCCAGTTGCTTCCGGTGCGGTGGAGATAGCCCGCTTCCTGGAGGCGCTCGCAAATGGGCGCGACGTCGACTCCGCCGAATTGCTCGTCGCTTCGGATGGGCAGCTCGAAAGCCGCGCACTTCAGGTGATTGACGAGAATTTCGAGGTTATTGGGCTGGATGAAAGCGTGCTCCGGGGTCCGGCCGAAAAAATAGTCTGGATTCTGCACGATGTACTGGTCGATCGGCGCTGAGGAGGCCACAAGAACAGCGCACGATGCGCCGCTCCGCCGCCCCGCACGCCCGGCGCGCTGCCAGGTAGACGCGAGAGTGCCGGGGTATCCAGCAAGCACTACGGCATCCAGTGAACCGATGTCGATACCCAGTTCGAGCGCATTCGTAGAGACGACACCGCTGATTCGTTCATCGCGCAGTCCACGCTCGATTTCCCGGCGCTCGTTTGGAAGATAGCCTCCTCGATAGCCGCGTATCGACTGCGCTTGTCCGGGCGCGGCCGGATTGGCTTTCTGCAAATACGTGAGCAGCAGTTCGGTGTGCAGGCGGCTATTCGCGAATACCATTGTTTGCAGCTTTCGCTTCAGGAACTCTTGAGCGATCCGTGCCGATTCGTGGATATATCCGCGCCGAATACCGAGATACCGATTTACCACCGGCGGGTTATAGAACATGAAGAACTTCTCTCCCGACGGGGCGCCGGTTTCGGCGATGCATTCAAATTCAGCCTCGGTAAGGCGCTGGGCTAATTCACCGGGATTCGCGATGGTTGCCGAGCAGGCAATGAACTGGGGCGTCGAACCATAGAATTGGGCCACGCGCCGGAGTCTTCTGAGGACGTTCGCGAGATGGCTTCCGAAAACTCCGCGATACGTGTGGAGTTCGTCGAGGACGACATACCGCAAATTTTCAAACAGGCGCGTCCAGCGCGTGTGGTGCGGCAGTATCCCGGCGTGAAGCATGTCGGGATTCGTCAGAACGATATGTCCACGCTCTCGGATGGCCGCCCTGGCATCGGACGGCGTGTCACCGTCGTACGTAAAGACTCCAAACCGGCTTCCCAACTTTTCTCCCAGCCCGTGCAATTCAGCAAGTTGATCCTGCGCCAGCGCCTTCGTGGGGAAAAGGTAGAGGGCGCGCACATCCGGGTTCTCGAGCACGCTGTTCAATACCGGCAGGTTGTAACAGAGCGTTTTGCCCGAAGCCGTTGGAGTGACCACGACAGCATTGCGTCCGGCGTGCAGGAGATCGATAGCGCGAGCTTGATGGCTATAAAGCTGATGAACACCCTTATCGCGATAGGCTGCCGCGAGCTCAGGATGGATCCATGCCGGAACGGGCGCCCACTGCGCGGGCCGCGCCGGGACACGGTGCAGAGCCGTAATCACTTCGCCATTGCGGTCGCGCGCGGAAAGCAATTCCACAATGTTCCGGACCTCTATATCCAAGGTTCCGCGGCTAACGGCAAGCGCTCCGGGCATGGGCCCTCCCTCACAAGGCGAATATAAGGCGAATACCGTGCTATGATCCGCCACATGCCGAACAAGCGCAAGTGCATTGTTTCGCTGCGTGATGAAGAAGGTGTAGAGCACTCGGCGGAGCTTGTAGCGGAGTCTTTATATGAAGCCGCGGCCCTGGCGATACAACAGTTCCGCCGCAGCGAATGGAGCCGAGAAGCATCGCTGGAAGCGGGAACGCTGCGAGTGGAAGTATGCGAGCCGTCTACGTTTTATCGAGTGAAGGTGCGCGACGTGGAAAACTGGCTGGCACGATCAGCAGGAAAGCCACGCGAGGTAGCAGCAAGGCAGAAGGTCCGCGCAAAACTCAGGACCTGACTCACCCTCCGTAAACCTACGCCGTGCTCAAACGGCTCGTATAGTTCCCCGCCGCCTTTACCACGGCTCGAGACCGTCATCGCTGAAAACTCCGCCGGTGGGCCCATCGTCGGGAAGCAGCGCCAGGCGGACCGGCGTTGCGGCTCCCTGTTCCACTGTTCTCGGTCCGCGATGCTGATTCATATCGGTCGCGGTGTAACCCGGGTTGGCTGAATTCACCTTGATTCCGGCACTTTTCAGTTCCTTGGCGAAATGAATGGTCAGCATATTGAGCGCGGCTTTCGATGAGCTGTAGGCCAGCAACATGTCTCGGACTCCCAGCGTATTGTTGGGGTCCGCGTTACGGGTCAGGGAACCCAGTCCGCTCGACAAGTTGACGATGCGGCCGTGCTTGGATTTTTTGAGCAGGGGGAGCAAGACTTTGGTGACGCGGAAGGCCCCAAAAACATTGGTTTCGAAGGTTTCCTGAAACGCCGGGACCGTTAATTCCGAGGCCGGCACCCAATCCAGCGCGACACCTGCATTATTCACCAGGATGTCGAGCCGTCCATGGCGGCGCTGCACTTCGGCCGCGGCGCTCTCCACGCTTGTCTGTGAAGTCACATCGATGGGAATGAATTCGACCGGAAGCCTCTGGGCTCGAAGGTCTGCCACGGCCTTCTCGCCGCGTCCGCGATCGCGTGCGCCCATTAACACAAAAACGCCTTTCGCTGCGAGCTGCCGGGAGATCTCTTTTCCGATTCCTTTGTTTGCGCCAGTCACCAATGCAATCGTTTCAGCCATAGGTTAGCGATGATAACAAGCCTGGCCGCAGTTCCAATAGAGACAGTGCGGCCGACGACATTCGCGACTTGCGTTGTCACTGGACTTGCGTTGTAAGTGAGCGAGGCGCCGCGCGATAATGGCATCCATGACCTCAACCAATGCGTCTGCCAAAGGCAAGTTTGCCCCAATATCTGCATTCGACCAACATCTCGACCGTCTGGCTGAAGTTGCGGTCCGCTCCGGACTGGGACTCGCGCCCGGACAAGAGCTGGTGATGACCGCCACGCTCGATGCCGTTCCGCTGGCGCGGCGCATTACGGAGCATGCCTATAAAGCGGGTGCTTCCCTGGTCACCACGCTATTTAGTGACGAGGAATCGGCGCTGCTCCGCTTTCGATATGCTCCGGACGCCAGCTTCGATTTCGCCGCGTCGTGGCTCTACGAAGGTATTGCGCAGGCATACCGCAAAGGGGCGGCGCGGCTGGCGATTACCGGCAATGATCCTTCGCTGCTCTCGCGCGAGGACCCGGAGAAGGTGGGCCGGGCGAATCGCGCGACGTCGATCGCATACCGCCCGGCGCTGGAACTGATTACGCGCCACGAGATCAACTGGACCATCGTCGCCTGCGCCACTCCCGCGTGGGCCGCGGCAGTCTTCCCCGATCTGCCGCAGGATCAGGCACTGGCTCGGCTATGGGAGGCCATCTTCGCCGCGTCGCGCGCGGACCAGCAAGATCCGGTGGCGGCGTGGAAAGAGCACGACGCAAATCTGCACGCACGCGCCAACCGGCTCAACGAAAAGCGGTATTCGGCGTTGCACTTCCGGAGCAGCGGCACGGATCTGCGCGTCGGTCTTGCCGACGATCACCTCTGGCTGGGCGGAGGCACGCTCGCGCAAAACGGGCGCTACTGCATCCCCAATATGCCGACCGAGGAAGTTTTTACCACGCCGCACAAAGACCGCGTGGAGGGACACGTGACCAGCACAAAGCCGCTGTCGTATCAAGGAACGATGATCGAAGAGATTTTCGTGCGATTTGAGGCCGGAAAAATTGTCGAGGCGCGCGCGGCGCGGGGCAACCAGGTCTTGCAGCGAATGATCGAGACAGACGAAGGCGCGCGGCGGCTGGGCGAAGTGTCTCTGGTGCCGCACTCGTCGCCCATCGCGTCGAGCGGATTGCTCTTCATGAACACGCTTTTCGACGAGAACGCCGCCTGCCACATTGCGCTGGGACAGGCGTATAGCACATGCCTGAAGAATGGCGACAGCCTCACTCCCAAGCAGCTGGCATCGCGCGGTGCGAACGACAGCCTGATTCACGTCGACTGGATGATCGGTTCGAATCGCATCGATGTGGACGGAATCGGCGCCGCAGGCGATGCAGAGCCGCTGATGCGTGCCGGAGAGTGGGTCTAGGGCACGCGATCGACCGCTGCTATCGCCCGGCCGCAGCCACCAGTTCGCCGTAAGGGCTGATGCCGCCATGTATGTGCACGACCCGTGCGACGTCCAGTTTCAACCGTGTGACATCGTCCACCAGGTTGATCGTGTAAGGACTCGGGGCCGGCAGCGGTGGCGCGCCGGGACGCGGTATGTAGCTGTCTGCCTGGATGAGCAGCTTCTGCTTGGGAAGATAGGCCACCAGCAGCCCCACGGCGTGAGGGTGATCCCGCATCCAGTAAAGCTCAACCGACATGTTGCCGTCGGTCAACACGCGCTTGTCTTTCATCGTCTCCAGAATCGGCGCTCGCGGCGCGCGCGCCAGCCGGTCGGGGTTGAGCGTGTGCGGGTTCTTGAAAATCTGCTCTTCGTAATACTTCTTGTGCGATTCATGCGTGATGATGGGAATGCCTTCCGCCACGTAAGCTCGCAGCCCCCCGGCATGATCGGCGTGGTGGTGAGTATTGACCACGTACCGGATGGGCTTGTTCGGCGCCAGCTTCCTGGCTTGCTCCAACGCCGCCATCGTGTAGGCATCGCTTCCGGGCCCTTCGATCATGACGAGATAATCTTTGAACTCGACGAGGATGCTTCCTTCAGCGGCCGGAGTTAGAGCCCAGACGCCGTCGGCGATCTGTTGCGGCTGAGGTCCTCCCGCTGGCCCGCGACCTCCGGCCTGCGCGGCTCCCGGAGCGGGGTTCGGGCCGCGCACATCCAGAGCGGCTTGGCTATTCGGCTGCACGTCAGCCACGGTCAGATCCAAAGTTGGATAACCGCCCTCACGCATCACGATGTGCATCGGAAATTTCACGCCGTTGAAGTCCCGATAGTCCGAGTAGACTCCTTCGGTGAGCGTGTCGCCCGTGTAGGCCACGTCCATCAGCGTCTCGACGTGCTCCACTAAATTCTGAGCGTTAAGGGTTCCCGTCACCGTGTACTTGCCGAACGCCGTGAATGACACCACCTTTTTTCCATGCACCATCGATATCTTCGCCGTGGCGGCATTTGCGCTGGCCCCTTTGAGAAAGCCGTGAGGCGTCAGCCACATACGCACTGCGCCTGCTTCCGTACGCCCATCCACGGTCTGGTTCTCGACCATGTCACCGGGGGCGGGCCTGATGCCTCCTTGAAACGTTGCCGGGTTGTATCCTCCAACGCCGCCTCCGCGCGGAGGCCTCTCGTCATCAATTCGCACCAACTCCTGCCTCATCGCGGGCGCGGTGTAGTTCACCGACATCGTGTATTTTGTGATCTTGTATCGCGGCCACGGCCCGCCGGGCACGTAGGCCTGGCCCGTCGCGAAAAACGATCCCGTGCCGCTGTACTGAATCGACTGCAGTCTCGCGGTGCCCATGGCTGCCGCTGCCGCGTCGATCGCCGTTTTCGCTTCGGAGCCTGCATTCTGCGCCGCGGCACGAATCGAAAGCAGCGTCGTCGCGGCAATGGCCAATGCAAATATTTTTTTCATGTTGATCAGAATTTCCTTTTTTGCCGGCTCGCCGAATTTAATTCGCGCTACTCGTCGTCGTGGCCTTCAGGTATTTGGCAAAAAACGCCATGGCTCGCGGCCAGGCATCCAGGGTTGCTGCGGCGTTTTCACCCAAAGTCTGGTGTTCCAGGAATGCGTGGGTCACGTTGGGATAGATCTTGAACTCGAAGGTCTTTCCCAGCCTCTGCATATCGGGCGCGGCAGCGGCCACGCGAGGAGCTAATCCAGGGTCGTCATCGCCTGCAAAGGCCAGCACGGGAGCCTGTATCTTTGCCATCGTGGCGGCGTCCGGCGGCCCGCCGTAGAAACTGACCGCCGCATTGATGCCGGGTATCGCGGCGGTGCTTTCCCATGCCTGGCCGCCGCCGCTGCAGAAGCCGGTTGTTCCGCTCTTGCCATTCGCCCGCGGCAACTTGAGAGCATAGTCTCGCGCCGCCTTGATCAATTCCATCTTGTCGGCGGCAGAGCGCATCTGCAGCGCCTTGGCCACATCGTCCGAATATTTGAAGGAATCGAAATTGCCGCCGTTCGGACCCAGACCCGACGACAGATCGGGCAATATGGCAATAAACCCTTGCAGCGCGATTTGATCGGCTACAGCGCGCAACCAATTCGCGCCTTCACCTTTTATCGGGGCGTCGCCGATGTCCATTCCCGGAGCCGGCTGAATGACCACAACGACCGCCGGCCTTATCGTTGCCGAGCGGCTGAACCACCCAACTGTGCATCTTCAAGGGACCCGTCGAAATATTCACCGGGATGTCGATCCACGCGCCGTGACGAGGCGATTCGTCCACCATTTTTTTGGGGCCACCGAAATGTCCCGGCACGATGTCCTTCCGCTTGGCGATCTCCTGCGCGGCCGCACGCTCGCGCGCGGCGGAGGCGGCAGAGGTGGCATCGTCTTTAGGCTTCGGCATCGCCGAATCCGCTTGTGGCATGGCCCCGGGTTCAGCCAGATTCGTCAAGAGAGCCAGCGTGCTGTGCCAGGCGTGCTCGGTGAGATCGAATTTGACGACACGCTGCTGCGTCGGGGTGCTGATGGCGACGTCGAGCCGATTTCGTCCGAGTTGAAATCGAGGATCGCGCTCTTGCCGTTGGAGCCCGGCTGGTTCACGAAATAATCGCGCACCGCCTGCGTGCGGCGCTGAATCTCATTCGCGCTCATCCGGCCGAGCGCTGCGGCGACAGCTTCACTGCTCGCGAAGGAGTAAGTACCGCCACCATTCGGTCCCATGCCCGACAAGAGGTCGGGAACAACCGCGATGTAACCCTCACTCACAACCTCGGTGCCGACGGCGCGTGCCCAGTCGCTGAGTCCTTGATTGCGGCCCGTGACCACAACCACGGGCGCAGTGCCCGCCAAGGTCGGATAGATCACAAATGTATGGATCCTGGTCGCGCCCATCGGCACATCGATCCACTGCGGGTGGTGATAGGCGATCGACGAGTCGAGCATCGCCTTCGCTGTTTCCTCGGAGGGCAGGCCGAGGGGCATCGCGCGTGTCGCGCGCGCACCTGCCACACTGGAGACAGCTCGCCGTCTTTTCCGCAGCTGAAGCAGCCTGAACGCTGCGCTGTCCCAGGCAAACCAGCCGCCTAACGAAAGCGCAACAATAGCCATGCTGACCGCACCGACCTTTGCCCATGAGCGCATCTTTATATCCCTCGCCTTCCTTTAAAGACACACCATTGTTTGGAGATGGACCTTCGCTCGGAGATACGTTGCTTGCGAGATCCCTGCCAATCTACCCCGCCTTATAGCATGGCTCGGAGTTCGCCGCAAAGATCGGGAGGCCGGACGCAGGTATCTCGCTGATGCCAAGCTTACCGCCAACCTGTTGCGTCGCGTGCAAGCGCGAGACCGCGTGCGCAATTTGCCTTTGAATCATCCCGGAGAGGCGGCGACGCGCACAGGAAACCGGCGATTCTCTCGTGCTGGAACAACCCGAAAAAAAATTTCGTTCACTAGGCGGCCCCTTAGGTGTATAAGAGTGCCCAAGTAGGGGGCTCCACAGGGAAATCTGAGTTAACTTACGTCTCACTCTCTGAGACGGCGAGGGAAGATTGTGTTAGCAAGCATTACGCCGCTATATCTCACTTGCAACTGTGGAGGTGACACTATGAGTCCTAAAGAAAGACATTCTGCGTTGTTCTACGGGTGTATGAACAAAGCGGTCGGAATGGTGTGCTTGGCTGTTGCGATATTCCTGATCTGCCTGCCTGCGTTTTCTCAAGGCACAGCAGGTCGTATTCTGGGCGGTGTTACCGACCAGAGCGGCGGCGCCATGTCCGGCGCCACTGTAACCATTCTCGACACAGCAAGAGGAACCACACGAACGCTCGATCACCGATGATTCCGGCGAGTACAGTGCTCCGAACCTGCTCCTAGCACATACACGGTCCGAGCGGAAGCTAAGGGCTTCAAGACCGCAGAGCGCTGCGGCATCTCCTCGAAATCAACAAGGAGCTGCGCGTCGATCTCACCTGCAGCCCGGCGAACAAACGAAAAGATCACCGTCACCGAAGCGCTGCCCATGGTGGAAACCACCAACGCCGAACTCGGCGGCACGCTGCAAAGCGAGATCATCGTCGCACCAGTTGCCGATGAACGGCCGCAACTTCTCGAACCTGATGCAACTGCGCCCCGGCGTCACGATCTATCCCGGCGGCTCGGGATGGACTCAAAGCACCAACGGCATGCGCGCCCAGACAACGTCTACTTGGTCGACGGCGTCAACGGCAACGATCCCTGGATGTCTCAGGCGGTCTGGGATTCGGTCATGGCCTCCGGCGACAGCGGGCACGCTCATCTCCATCGACGCCATCGACGAATTCAAGACCGAGGAAAATCCACGCGCCGAATATGGCTGGAAGCCCGGCGGCATCGTCAACGTCGGCATCAAGTCCGGCACCAACACCATCACGGCACGGCCTTCGCCTACGGCCGCGACGGCTCCTGCGATTCGCGGAACTTCTTCTTCTCTAACGTGCCCGCCAGCCAGATCCCGCCTCTCGCCTCGAGCAGTTTGGCGCCACCTTCGGCGGGCCCATCAAGAAGGACAAGCTCTTCTACTTCATGACCTATGAAGATCAGCGCTACAGCCTCGGCAGCGTCCAAAACATCAAGATGCCCATCACCGTGGCCTGTTCCGCCGCTCCTTGCCCGGGCACCCAGTTTGATTCCTCGGTCGGGAACAAGACCCCATCCGACTCCAATCTCATCGCCGCCTGCCAGGCTGCCCTAGCCCAATGGAGCCGTTGGGTCGGGGACGCCCGGAGCCCTGACGGCCCTGAGCGCCCAGTTGACAGGCCTTAGTAACACTTGCACTCCCCTCCCGAACTACCCTGGCCTGTTCTTGGCCAACCCAGGTTCCAGCGTGCCTGGTCTAAGCTCCAGCAACATTCCCAACGGGCTGAACAACACCAACCGCATTGATTCCGGTCTGGCCAAGGTAGACCTACCACCCCAACGACAAGAACTCCTTGTCCGCCATGTACTACATCAGCCCGGGCAGTGGGCTCCTGAACGACAGCCCTTCCCAGACTCAAACCCAATGGGAAACCTCTCAGTACGCCCGGTCCCAGGCCTTCGCAGGCAACTGGACGCTGACTCCCAGTTCGACTTTGGTGAATGAAGTGATCGTGGGTTACGCCCACTATTACCAGAGCTTCCTGCCCGGCGACGCCACCAACAATCCCGCAAGCTACAGCTTCAACGGCAACACCTATAACCTCTTTACGGGACAGACCAACCCTCTCTATTATGGGCTCCCGCGCAATCACGGTTTCAGGTTTCGGTGCTCTTGGGGCAAGCTGGCCCAAGATCGTCGGGCCTGACGGTGTCTTGCAGCTCACCGATCACATCTCCCTGCTGAAGGGCAAGCATGCCTTCAAATTCGGTGGCGAGCTTTTGAACAACCAAAGCACCTCCAATGTGACCGCCAATGCCAAAGGGCCGATCACCTTTGACGGCTTGCAGGACTTCTTCGCTGGCTTCCCGGACGGTCCCCCGGCTGGCTTTGGCAACTGTACCGCCGCTTTCGAACCCAATGGCACGAAGCCCGCTAAGGGTTCTTGTCTACGGCAGCACCGGTACGGCCACGATTCTCACCGGCAATCTCGTCCGGCACTTTACCTTTAGCGGCTACGCCGGCTTTCTTCAGGACGACTGGCGGATCAGGCCAAGGGTGACCGCTCAACCTCGGTCTGCGCTACGAGCTCAATACGGTGCCCGTCGGAGCGCGATAACCTCCAGGCCAACTTCGATCCCGGATGCCCAACGGAAATGGAGCAGCAACGTATCGGAGAGAACCTCCCGTACCACGGCGACCACAATAACTTCTCCCCGCGCATCGGCGTGGCCTGGGATATGTTCGGAAACGGCAAGACTGTCGCTGCGCGGCGGCGGCGGCCTGCTTTACGAACAGATCGGCCTCGACGTGTTCAATGGCATCGGCAACTCCTTCGGGCTCCGAGCAATCCCAACCGGGCCACCACCGTTTCCTGTTCCAATGGGCGGGCGTGGAACCGGACTCCGTGCCACAGCCGGTGGCGTCGCGGTTGTCACCCCCGGCAGCTGGGACAATCAATACCGTCAACGTGCCCTTCGCCAGCACACCCATCGTGCAGGGAACCTCCACTCTCGCTAATGGTTTAAGCCCTAACGGCATTCCCTTTGCCTGGGCCAACAACTCGGCGAGCACTCCGCTCTACAGCTTCACGGCGGTCTGCGGCGATGGCGTCACCAAGATACCTTCCGGCTCTCTGGCCGGCTTCACGCCTCAGCCTTGCAACGTCCTGGAAGTCGACCATAACCTCCGTACTCCCTACGTGGCCGAGTATAGCTTCGACGTCCAGCGCTCCTTCACCAGCAACCTGTCGTTGACGATCGGTTACGTTGGCAACCACGGCACGAAGATGCTTAGCGCTCTGGAAATCAACCAGCCGGCTGCAGTGCCAGTAGTTGTTCCCGGTCTGGGCACGGTCGTTACCGGTTCCGGTTGGGCCGGGGTCCCCACTCGCAAGGGCGCGACGGCGGCCAATATACTTGCTGCACTGCTTCGCAAACCCGACAGCTTCTGGGGCATGCACTCCCAGCTCTGCGGCAGAGCAAGCCGGTAGGCCCTACCTCGGCAAGTTCCCCTTCTATCGCTTCATCGATGAGATGGGGAACTATCGACAGCTCCAACTACAACAGCCTGCAGGCAATCCGTGACGGCCCGTAACTATCCACGGCCTGACGCTCACCGGCGGCTACACCTTCTCCCATGCACTCGGCGAGAACTCCTCGCCAGGGCACCGCAGGGAGCAACGTCATTCCCATCGACAGCACAGCCAGCCTCCACTCCCAGCTCTATGGACCTACCGTCTTCGATATCCGCCAACGAGGCACGATATCGGGCACCTACGCCGTACCCGGCAGAAAGAGCTTTGGGCAGCTGCTCGAAGGCTGGTCGATCAATAGCGTCACCTCCTCCAGACGGGCAGTCCGTGGGCACAGCCGACGCCACGACTGACTTCTCCGGCACCGGCGAGCAGGCGACCAACTGCGCCGGCAATATGGGCGGCCGCTGGAACTTCTTCGGCAACCCCGCTGACTGGAAGCCAACCACAACTTCGACGACGTATTTCCGGCAACTCTGGCGAGCCCAGGCCTGCCCCACAGGGCAATCCAGTTGCGGAATCCCGGTACCTATCCCGGGACAACCAACGCCGCCTGCGTGACCAAGGCCAGTGCCCTCGGTCCTCTGGCCGTTGCGTCGCTCACCAATCTGGGCTGCTATCAGTTGGGCAGCGGTCCTGATTCCTGCGCCCTTATGGAACCGATAGCGGAATTTCCCTGCGCCTACCCTTCCTGGTCCACATTTCCGCAACGTCGACATGTCGGTCACCAAGTCCTTCAAGATCAGGGAACACTTCACCGCGCAATTCCGTGTGGAGATCTTCAACCTTCTCAACCGTCCGGAACTTCGTGAACCCATCGGGGGCCGGGCGGCGGGGCGGCAGCATCAATCCCTCCACGCGCGGAACCAGATGGCCCTGGTCAGCAATACGCCTGACCAGGCCGGTTCCAACCCCGTCCTCGGATCGGGCGGCGCTCGCGACCTGCAGCTCGGCTTGAAGCTAATCTTCTAAATCGCTTCTCCCAAATCACACAATGAAGCCGAAGGGCCGGAAGAAATTCCGGCCCTTCTTTTTTTTCCTATCGACGATTCGCGCCTGCCCGATTTCCTGTGAATCGCGGTTGCCGTCGTCGAACCGAACGCCCCGATAAAATGGCTGCTCCTCGATCGGCAGCGCGTCTCGCAGTCGTGTTAGGCTCATGGCCGCAAACGTATGCCTTCCATCTTCACGCATGCCGCGGTGGCCCTGAGTATCGGCTGCTGCTTTTATCCGAAGGTTCCCAAGCGCGCGCTGGCGATGGGGGCGGTTTGCTCGATGATTCCGGACCTCGATGTGATTGGATTCGGGTTCGGCGTCCACTATGGCGACTTTCTCGGCCATCGCGGCTTCACTCACTCCCTGGTGTTCGCATCGCTGCTGGCCGGCGCCGCCACGCTTCTCTTCCAACGGAAACATGACGGCACCTCGAGCTTATTTTTGATCTGGGCATACCTTTTTTTGGCTACCGCGAGTCACGGTTTTCTCGACGCGATGACGGATGGCGGGCTGGGAGTGGCTTTCTTTGCTCCGTTCGACAACACGCGTTACTTTTTTCCCTGGACGCCGGTCCGCGTGGCGCCGATCGGCCTGCTTCGTTTCTTCAGCATGCGTGGCCTTTCCGTGTTTGCGAGTGAGCTCGTTTGGATCTGGATTCCGGCTGGATTGCTGGCAGGCGCGGGATGGATCTCACAGCGGCAAATTTTAAAGCCTCAAACCTAGCGAGTTACCGCCCCATGCACAAATACGACCATGACTGACACTAGCGAACGGCAGGGCCTTCGACGTCGGTATCAACGATCGGCTACCGCTTGGACAGCTGGCGGTGCTCGGACTGCAGAATGTCTTCGGGATGACCGGAATGTTTGTGTTTCCGGGTCTGCTGGGCCGCTCGTTCAATCTGCCCGCCGAGCGGATTGCCTATCTCTACGGTATGACTTTCGTGGTTTGCGGCGTCATCACCGTTTTGCAGTCCGTATGGCTGCTTCGGCTTCCGGTGGTGCAAGGCACCTATGCAGGCAACTTTGCCGCGCTGCTTGCAGTGGGCCATTTGCAAAGCGGAGGTCTCGGCGCCGCCTACGGATCTTTTTTCGTCGCTTCGCTGATCTGGTGCTTATTGAGCGTACCCATCCGCCGATTGAGCTTCATCGGACTGTTCGCGCGTTTTCTGCGTGCGCCGCTCATATCGGGAATCATCGTCATGCTGACGATTATCCAGATCGCCAACGTGGCGCTGCCCAACTGGATCGGTTTGCCTTCGAGCCCTGGCTTCCCGTTGGTGAATATCCTTACGGGAGCCGTCGCGGTCGCTGTGCTGGTCGGCGCCACCGTGTGGGGCGGCCTCTACCTGCGGCGCTCTGCAATCCTGATCGGACTTGCGGCCGGCACCGCGTGCTATGCGGCTCTGCGGCCGTTCTCCTTCCGCCCGGTGGCCAGCGCACCGCTTCTCGTGGTTCCGCAGTGGTTCCCTTTCGGATTCTCGGCGCGGCCTGAGTTAGTCATCGTGTTCTTGCTCGTGTTGATTCCCGCCGGTATGGGCTCGATGGCCATGTATCAGATGGTGGGCCGATGGGGAAATGAGCATCTGCCGGCGGAGCGCATGTCGCAGGGCATCTTTGCCGTGGCGATCGGATCGGTGCTTGCCGGGATCGTCGGCGGCTTCAGCACCATCGTATACCCCGACAACATCGGCATGCTGCGAACCACGCGGGTGGGCTCGCGCTACGCCACGCTGGCGGCGGGAATCATTCTCATTGTGCTGGGCGGCTGCGTCAAATTCGACATGTTGCTCGTGCTGGTGCCTCAACCGGTGGTCTCGGCCGCGGCTACGCTGCTGTTTGGCGTGGTCTTCATGCACGGGGTGCAGATGCTCTCGCAGGTTGAGTGGAACGACCGGCAACTGGTGGCGGCGGGCCTTGCGGTTCTGGTGGGACTGGGCGGGCTTTTTGTTTCGCCCGAAGTTCTTCAGACGATGCCGCTGACGGCAAAGCTGCTGGTGCAGCAGCCCGTCATTTCCGGCGGGCTCACGTTAGTCACGTTGCATTCCCTGCTCTGCCCGGCGCCCGCGACGCCGGAGACGATGCGAGCGTGACGCTGGCGTAGAGTCCCATCGGGCGAAGCCTCTCGCTGTTCGATTTTGAACATCCTTAACATTTCCGTTATGTCTATAATGACGCCCGTATTTCATGGTCACCGAAAATAAACCGCGCATGCTGTTCGTGGACGACGAAGAAGGCATCCGCATGACTCTGCCGGTGATTCTCGGAAAGCATGGCTTCCAGGTAAAGGCGGTGGGCAGCGTGCCCCACGCGCTGTCCGAGATAAACGATCAGCGTTTTGACGTGCTCCTCTCCGACCTCAATATCAACGAGGAGTCGGACGGCCTGCTTGTCATTGCCTCCATGCGCGTCAGCCAGCCTGAATGCCGGAACTTTATTCTTACCGGTTACCCCAGCTTCGAGACCGCCCAGCAGGGCATCCGCCAAAGCATTGACGGCTATTTTACAAAGCCCGCCGACGTGGATGACCTCATCTCGGAAATTAAAGCGAAGCTCGATCGTCAGAAAGCCTGACGCCGCGGCGGCAGACCCTTCCGTATTCGGCTGACGGAGAAATACCCCGGACCAAGGTTTTCGCGCTGCGCCCGCCTTACGATCCGCAACTTGACGTTGCGGATTTCAATGTCCTCGAGAACGGTCCGGATGACTTCCTAAGCGCGGTTGCGACCGCAACTCACTCTAGCCCTGCCCACATACATATAAACCCGTATTTTAGACTGCAAGCCATAGCCTTAGCATCGTGTGCCCCGCAGCACGAGCCCGAAGGCTTGCGGAAATGCGCTAGGTGAGATGAGGGGTGGTTTTTAATTATGGCGACTCGAACAAAGCAAGTGAATCGGCCGACGAATGGCCAGAAATCGCTTCAGGCGCTGGCGCCTCTCGAAAAAGCTCCCACCGGAGTGCAGGGACTGGACGAAATCAGCGGGGGCGGCCTGCCCAGAGGGCGCACCACGATCGTCTGTGGCGGACCCGGATCTGGCAAGACCATGCTCGGCCTGGAATTCCTGGTGCGCGGCGCAGTGCAGTTCAATGAGCCGGGCGTCGTAATAGCGTTCGAGGAGTCCCCCGCGGAGATGGCGCGAAACGTTGCCTCACTGGGTTTCGACTTGAGGGCCCTCGCGGAGAGCAAAAAGCTGTTTCTGGACTATGTGCGTGTCGAGCCCAACGAAATCGAGGAGACCGGCGACTACGACCTCGAGGGCCTGTTCGTGCGGCTGCAGTATGCCATCGATGCCGTCGGGGCAAAGCGCGTCCTGCTGGACACTCTCGAAGCCTTATTCTCCAGCTTCGCCAATCTCGGAATCCTGCGCTCGGAGATCCGCCGCCTGTTCGGCTGGCTGAAGGAGCGAGGTGTTACCACGGTGGTGACAGCCGAGAAAGGAGAGGGCACGCTCACCCGGCACGGGCTCGAAGAGTATGTTTCCGACTGCGTCATGCTGCTCGATCACCGCATCACCGAGCAGATTTCCACGCGCCGGATGCGAATCGTGAAATACCGCGGCACCCGGCACGGCGCGGATGAGTATCCGTTTCTGATCGATGAGCGGGGCCTCTCCGTTTTGCCGCTTACGTCTCTCTCCCTGGACCACCAGGTATCGAGCGAGCGTGTCTCGACCGGCCTCTCCGATCTGGACGAGATGCTGGAGGGAAAGGGTTACTACCGCGGAAGCACCGTGCTGGTGAGCGGCACGGCGGGGAGCGGGAAGACAACCTTGGCTGCGCAGTTTGCCGAGGCCACGTGTCGTCGCGGGGAGCGGTGCCTCTTCATTGGTTTTGAGGAATCGGGTAGCCAGGTTTCGCGAAACGTGGCTTCGCTGGGCATCGATCTCGATCAGTGGGTAAAGAAAGATCTTCTGTTTCACCGCGCCTGGAGGCCTACGCAGTTTGGGATGGAGATGCATCTGCTTCGCATCCATCAGCTGATTCAAAGTCTGAAACCGCAAACTGTGGTTGTCGATCCCATCACGAACCTCATCGCCACGAGCACGCAGCGGGAGGTCCGCTCCATGCTGATGCGCCTGATCGATTCGCTCAAAGAGATGGGCATAACGGCCCTGTTCACCGCCCTCACCAAGGGCGGCAACAATCTAGAAAGCACCGAGGAAAATATCTCCTCCCTGATTGATTCCTGGGTATTGCTGCGGGATATGGAACAAAATGGCGAAAGAAACCGCTGTCTGCACATCCTGAAATCTCGCGGAATGGCCCATTCAAATCAGTTGCGCGAGTTCCTAATGACCGGCGACGGCATCAAATTGCTGCCGGTTTACATCGGCGCCGGGCAGGTCTTGGCGGGTTCGTCACGTTTGGCCCAGGAGGCGCGGGATCAGGCCGACGCGGTGGCCCGAAAGAACGAAGTGGAACGCAAGCGAGAGCTGCTGGAAAGCAAGCGCCGGGCGCTGCAGGCAAAGATCGAATCCATGCAGGCTGAGCTGGCCACGGAAGAGCAGCAGATGGAGCGAATGTTCGAGCAGGAGCGGCAACAGGAGAGGCGCCTCGAACTCGATCGTGAAGAGATGGCTGCCAGCCGCAAAGTTGAGTCGAAACAGGACGACCGAGCGGAATCAGCAAGGGGTGGGCGATGAAAAAGAAAGCAAATGACAAAGTGGCTTCCCGAAAATCAGAGCGGCCCGCGTCAGAGGCAATCGAACTCCGGCTGTACGTTGCCGGGACAGACGCCGAAGTCGCTTGCGGCGCTGTCGAATCTGAGGCGGATCTGCAACGAATACGTGGAGCAGCGCTATCACATCGAAGTCATCGACCTGCTGAAAAATCCCGCGCTAGCGCAGGGAGACCAGATTATCGCCATTCCCACATTGGTGAAAAGACTGCCGCAGCCGCTACGCAAGATCATTGGGGATCTCTCGAACGCAGACCGCGTGCTTGTCGGTCTGGACCTTCGCTCAGCACCGGCCCTGCCTGAGACAAAGGCCGCCCGGGCATGAAGACAAAAGCCAAGAAACGAGCGCCACGCAAGCGTGCAGAGACCGCGCTCGGCGCTCGCAAGATGTACACGCTCCGGCTCTACATCACGGGCCAGACTCCCCGGTCGGTCGCTTCCATCCGTAACCTGCGGACCGTTTGCGACAAATATCTCACCGGGCGGTTTGAGCTTCAGGTGATCGATATCTACCAGCAGCCGGAGCTGGCCAAGGAAGCGGAAATCATCGCGGCGCCCACGCTTGTGAAACGATTGCCGCTACCCCTGCGGAAATTGGTCGGTGACTTATCCGACGAGCAAAAGGTGCTGCTGGGGCTGGACCTGAAATTTGATGGCAGATGAGTAGCAGAGCGGAACGAGGGTAAAGCCGGAATATGCCAGGGCGCAAACGATCGATCTCTCGAAGCGCGGAGCAGGACATCAAGGCCCTGCGCGAGCGTGTGCGCGAATTCGAAGAGACGCTGGCGGCGATCCGCGCCGGCCAAATCGATGCGCTCGTGATCAACGGACCGTCCGGCGATCAGGTCTTTACTCTGCAGGGGGCGGAACATCCGTACCGCGTCCTGGTGGAAAGTATCAACGAAGGCGCCGCCACACTCGACGGCAAGGGTATCGTGCTGTATGCCAACGGGCGTCTCGCAGAAATTCTGAACATCTCTCTGGATAACTTGATCGGCGCGCCTCTCCAGAACCACATATCGCCCTCCGACTGGTACAAGCTGCATGCGCTGAGCGAGGAGGCGCGCCGCCATCCAGCAACAGGTGAGATCAGCCTGGCCGGCAGGGATGGCCGGCGACGTACTCTGCGCCTATCCCTGAGCCCGTTCCCGGAATCCGATTTGGACCTGATCTGCGCCGTGGTTAGCGAAGTGACCGAACTGGTCGAGGCAAATGAGGCTCAAAAGAGGAGCGCGCGGGACCTACAAGCCCTCTCGGGGCGGCTGCTCCAGCTTCAGGATGATGAGAGGCGCCGCATTGCCCGGGACTTGCACGACGTTTCCGGACAGAAGCTTGCGGCATTGATCCTTAATCTTTCGCAGATGGGAAGAACGGGCACATTGAGATCGGATGCTTCCGCTCAGGGAGTTTTGGCGGAATGCCGGCAACTGTCGGAGCAGGTCTCGGAAGAGATCCGCACCCTTTCCTACGTGTTGCATCCGCCGCTGCTGGATGAAGCGGGTTTGGCGTCCGCTGTCCAGTGGTATGCGAGCGGATTCGGGCAGAGAGCTGGAATTCACGTGGACGTGGACATCGATCCCGGGTTGACGAGACTTCCACCCGAAACGGAAATTGCGCTTTTCCGCGTCGTGCAAGAGGCCTTGACCAACGTCCGCCGATATTCCGGGAGCGCCAGCGCGCAGGTTCGCCTCCGGGTCCAAAACGATCGTATCCAGCTGGAGATCGAAGACCAGGGTAAGGGAATGCCCACAGAGATGCTGCAATCGCGCGGACCCTCGGCGCTCCTGGGCGTTGGTATTCAGGGGATGCGCGAACGGATGCGGCAGCTTTCCGGCCAGCTGGAAATCGGTTCCGGCGCTGCAGGAGGAGCGAAGGTTGTGGCCACGGTTCCCATCGCCGCTGAGCCGCGTGAAGCGTCCAGACCAACTGGCGCGTCCGAGATGGCAGCGAGCGCAGAAACCGGAGGCACATCGAGCCTGCTGAAGCGCATTTTGATCGCCGACGACCACGAAATGCTTCGTGAAGGCATCCGGCAGGTTTTGCAGAGTGAGAAAGACTGGATTGTTTGCGGCGAAGCCGCTGACGGGCAGGAGGCGCTTGAAAAAACGTTGGCCTTGAGTCCCGATCTGGCGATCGTCGATATCAATATGCCCATCATGAATGGACTGGCCACTATGCGACGCATTCGGCAGGAGCGTCCGCAAACCAAAATTCTTGTCTTCACCGTAAACAATTCAGACCAGATGGCCCGCGAAATAATCACCGCGGGCGCTGATGGCTATGTATGTAAATCAAATGCCTCGCAGGACCTGATCGAATCGATAAAAACCATCTTTGAAGCAGAACCTTCCTCCCGTACTTCGCCGGCCATGGCCGCCCGGGAATGACGAATCCCTTTCCAGGCGAATAGAATGTGCGCGACCACTGTTCCCTAGTTTGCAGGGTCTCGCCGCCCGTCCCGCAGGAGGAGTAAAATCGGCGCACCCGTGCAAAGAGCGGCTCCCCATCGACCAACGGCAGCGGGCCAGCGTCACGCGCGCTCCGAAAGAATGGTTTTGATCCTGGGTTTTCTCGTGGCGGTGTGCGCGCTGTTGTTTTTTGCCTGGATCGCCGAGGAGATGCTCGAGGGCGACACGATCCAGTTCGATACTCAGGTAAGATCGGCGGTTCACGCCCATTCCACCGATCAACTCACCGCGGTGATGAAGTTCCTGACGTTCTTCGGCTCTTCGGCGGTGATGGCTCCTCTGGCGATCCTGACCTTAGCCCTGTGCTACATCAAGCGCGAGTTCCACATCATGAAAATGCTGGGGGCTACTTTTGGAGGCGCCCTGCTACTGGAGTTCCTGCTGAAGACCGCTTTTCACCGCCCACGGCCCGTCCCTTTCTTCGACCTTCCGACGCCCGCCTCTTACAGTTTTCCCAGCGGTCACGCCCTGTTTTCTTTCTGCTTTTGTGCGGGACTGGCGATGGTTGTTTCTCCCCGATTAGGGAGCCTTGCGGCCAAAATAGCGGTTTGGGTTGTCGCGGTTCTGTTGATCCTGGGAATTGGATTCTCGCGTGTCTACCTGGGAGTGCACTACCCGTCGGACGTCCTGGCCGGCTATTCGGTGGGGCTGGTTTGGGTCAGCGCCCTCGGGCTTGTGCATAGCCTGCACGGCCGAAACGTC
Organism: uncultured Acidobacteriota bacterium; assembly: GCA_963810155.1. GTDB lineage: Bacteria > Acidobacteriota > Terriglobia > Acidiferrales > UBA7541 > Palsa-189. Next base: position 132,990 of record CAWEMN010000005.1, on the reverse strand, counting down.
CAGCGCGAACGGATGGTTCCGAGCGAGCCTGCGAAAATCTAGCTAGAGCGAGGGATCCGCCCCCCGAGCGTGTTTACTCCGCCCTTCGTGCGCCGTTCAGCAGAGGACCCTTCCACAAAGCACGGACGGCCTCGAACGGCGTACGTTTGTAGCTTCGAAATAGCCAATAGCGGCTATATGCGAGACGCGCGCGGACCTTTTCCGGCTTATAGCGCGTTCGTACTACGCTCCCGATCTGGACCCGGATAGAACGAGCACAACGCCGCCCACCAGCAGCAGCCCGCCCAGCACCGGCGTCAATGGCAGTGTGTGCCTCTCATCCTTCGTGGCGTGAATCGGGCCGACATCTAAAACCTTCTTCTGCGTCGTAAAACTGATCCCCTCGTAGGCAAACGAGCAGATCCCCAGAACGATGAGAACAATCCCGGCGATTGTGGCGCTTTTCATTGACTGGCCCTCCAATAAGTAGTCTCGTAGAACTCCCGAGGATTCGATGGCCCAAAGGCTTGCTTCCCCGTTCGCCTGCAAACGGAGAGAGTCAGTGCTACGCGCTCCGGCTGGTCCGTTTCCGCATCGTTCGCTTCACTTGACGCCTCGACGCAGTCGCGGTCTTCTTAGCGGTTCTCTTGGCCTTTGTGGTCAGCTTGGCCGCATTCTTCTTCACGGCGGATGCCATGGTGTGCGCCACCCGGGCCCTCGAACGCTTCGTCGCCAGCGGTCGAACCATCCTGGCCGCCCCGGCCGCTACTACGCCAAGCGCAGAACCAATCCTTCCGGCAACGTCTGTTAATACGGTCTCTTGCTTCTTGGGCATCTCCCGCTCCTTGGCGCCCGAGGTGGGGGTTCCGGGGCGCACCGAAAGCATGATCCAGCCTTGGGCCTGGAAACGAAATACCGGCGAATGCGCTACTGAGGGCTCGGGTGTCTGTATTTCAGGAAGCGGCTGACCCTACGCGGCAGAAGATAACGGAGTTAAGGGGGCGGGGCGCGATCACTCTTCCTTGGGCATCTGGGCGCGATGAGTCCTGATCCCGTAGAGGTGTTCTTTCAGGCGCTCGATCACCTCTTCGCGTTTGGAATTGTGCGCATCCCGCATCAATTCCTCTAAAGCGAAGTGCACGACATCACGATGGTGCAGCTCCTCGGGCGCGACATCGTTGCTGAACTCCAGCCACAAGTTGTGCAGCAAGTCGATCTCCTTGGGCGTCAGGTGCGGCGCATGCGGCCCCAGATAGAAGACGTGCTCCTGGCTGTTGGGAGAGTAAATCTCCAGGGTGAGCCGCGGCTTCGGATCCGGCAACGATTCCCACGCGAGGCCCGCCATGCGCGCCTCGTCCGCAATCGACCGTCGCGGGGAGAGTCCCAGAATCACGGACGACGACTGCAGGCTTTGGGCGGCGCGGAGGATACCATTCCACTTCTCCGAGGTTGGCGCCACGGCCAGATGCACGGTCTTGCCCATTTTTTCAGCCAGATTCAGGCAACGGGTGAATAGCTCCTGCTCCTCGTGGCTGAAGAGTTGTTCGGCTTCCAGTTCATGCTCGCCCGAAGCAGCACGCTCGAGAAGCCGGAGATGCAGCACGGCGATATCCTGCTTTTGTGTGTTCGTTCGGTGCAATATCGAGCCGAGGTGGTAGAGCGTGTTGTAATTGCGAACCATCACCAGCACGTTTCCCGGCCGCACGCCCACAGATTCCGGAGTCAGATCGCCGCCCGGCTGCAGATTGAACTGATCCAGTTCCACGTGCGCCGTGCCGCGCTTGCGGGTGATCTTTTCAGACAGCTCGAAGACCGCGAAAAACACCAGCGTAAACGCCACGCCCGAAACCGTAGCCACTTGCTTGGTGAAAAGATTGACCACGCAGAGCGCAACCAACACCAGCGTGATCAGTCCCAGGCCCACGGGGACCTCCACGCCGGCAATCTTCAGGTTCATCGGAACGCGAAACTCGCGCTGGCCCGGCTGCTTGTAACGCAATACCAGCACGGCCAGGCCCTTCATGGCAAAGCTCCACATCACGCCAAAAGCGTAAGCCTCGCCGAGGATAAAAATGTTTCCGCCGCTCAGCACGATGGTCAGGAGCTGCAGTCCCACGACCAGGTTCAGGATGCGGTAGGAAGTCCCGAAGCGGTGATGCGGCCGCCGGAACCAGTCGGGCAAAATTCCGTCTTCGGAGACCCGGTTCAACACGCCGTTCGAGCCCACGATGGCCGTATTGACCGCGCCCGCGAGCATCAAGACGCCGACGATCACCACAAATCCGCGGAAGATCAGCCGCATCAGCAACGGGCCGGAAAGGTACATGGCCAGGCCGCCGATGGGATTGTCGAAGAAGTTTCCGCGAACATTGTCGGGAATGATCATCACCGCGAAAAACGCCACGCCCGCGGTGAAGATGAGGCTATAAACAAAAATGATGAATCCGGCTTTTTCCAGATTGCGCAGCTTGGGATGCTCGATCTCGCGATAGACCTGAGCCATGGTCTCTTCGCCGCTCATGGCCAGCACGGAATGGCCCAAGCCGATCAGGATGCCGATCAGGCCCACGGTATAAGGCAGCCGCGTATTCTTCAGCCACCCCAGCGCATCATTCGAAAATGTAAGATTGCGCAGAGTCGGCAGGGGCGGCAGATGCGCGCCCTTGGTCCACAGGGTAATCCCGCACCAGACGAGCATGATGACCACCATCACCGTGGTCACGTACATGATTCGCAGGGCCTTTTCGCTCGACTCGGGAATGCCCTTGACGTTTTCCCACCAGAAAAAGATCGTGACCACCACGGCAAACGCCGCCGCCGTGGCGTTTACCGGCAGAACGACTTGAGAATGGCTGTACGCGCAGGAGTTCATTGAGCAGGCCAACGAGGTACAGGCCCGCGGACACACCGCTGATCGGCCCGGTCAAAATGTAGTCGAACATCAGCGCCGATACGGAAAATTTGGCGAGTGTCGATCCCATGGCCTCTTTGACCACGCGGTAGACACCGCCCCGCACGAACATGCTGCAGCTCTCGATGTAAACCGACCGGACGGCGTAGGCCAGGCACATAATCGCCAGAATGAACCACGGACCCGCTTTTCCGACGAAATGTTCCGCGATCGCTCCGGCGTAAAACGCGGAGGAGCCCATGTCGTTGAGCACGATGGCTGCTGCGCGCCAGAACGAAATGAAGGCGAGCATGGCCGTCGTGGCCACCAGTACGCGCGGCGCTCCCGGCGCCTGCCTCTGGGATGGAGGAGCTAGATCGCTCTTCATGAATGGGCCAGCGAAAGCTGCTGGCAATCGGGCGCTTCGTTCAAGGTTGCGGAGACGGGGTAAATGCTGTGGTACCTGTTTTTACGCATTTCCAGTGGCAACTTGGCCGAGCAAGCACACGCTTCTGCCAATCTTTCATCTACATGCAAGCATGTATTTATACCACTAAGCCGCCATAAATGGAAAATCAGGAATTTGTCGGTTCGCCCATCGGAAACGGTCTGTCTGAAATCCTGAAAAACACTTAATCTGATCCCGCACCGGCCAGGTCGCGGCGAAGAGCGCGCTCATCGATTGAGCGTAAGGAGTAAAAGCCATGCAAAAAATCACCCCATTTTTGTGGTTCAACGACAAAGCCGAAGACGCGATGAATTTTTATGTCTCGATCTTCAAGAATTCAAAAGCGGTGAGCGTCACTCGCTATGGAGATGCAGGGCCCGGACCGAAAGGGACGGTAATGGTCGCGGTATTCGAAATCGAGGGGCAGCAGTTTCTGGCGCTCAACGGCGGCCCGCATTTCACCTTCACGCCGGCCGTATCGTTCGTGGTGAACTGCGAGACACAGCAGGAGGTGGACGATCTGTGGGAGAAGCTCTCTGCCGGCGGCAGGACACAGGCCTGCGGCTGGCTTCAAGACAAATATGGCCTCTCCTGGCAAATCGTGCCCACGATCTTAGCCAAGCTGATGCAAGACAAGGACCCCGCGAAATCGCAACGCGTGATGAAGGCCATGCTTCAAATGCAGAAGCTGGATATTGAGGGATTAAAGCGGGCCGCCGAGCAGAAATAGGCTTGCGCGAAAGGGCGAACGCGCCTTACGCGCGCGCCCGCTTGGCGGCCGCTCTCCACTTGCCCTGTGCCTTCAGGATGCCTTCGATGGCCTCGCGCACGCCGGCGTCTCCACCGGTTCGTCGCGTCACGTGATGCGCCGCCCGGCGCACCTCCGGAACCGCATTCGCCACCGCCACGGCCAGGCCCACGCGCTCCAGGATGGGCAGGTCCGGCAGATCGTCGCCGATATAAGCGACCTCGGCATCCCGCACCCCGGCGACGCGAAGAATCTCTTCGTAGGCCGGGAGTTTCTCGGCGCGGCCCTGGTACACAAATTCCATGCCCACCTCCGCGGCGCGCCGCGTGACGGCGGCGGAATCGCGTCCGGAGATCACTCCCGTCCGCAACCCGGACTCCCGCGCTAATTTCAGCCCGGCGCCGTCCTGCGAATGAAATGCCTTCATCTCCACCGCTGTCCCGTCCGCAAGCGGCATCAGATAGACCTGCCCGTCGGTGAGCACGCCGTCGACGTCCATCAGCAAGACGCGGATTTTCCGCGCCCGAGTCGCCACCGCGGTGGGAAATTCATTCGAGCCGGTTCGAGCGCTGCGAGCCATGCGTGCCAAGGAAGAACCTTCTCTTTCTCCAGATGCAGCCGGCCTAAAAAGTGCCGGCGAGTCATACCGCCGAATTCTCAGCTAGAAAAGCTCCAGCGTCCACAGATCGTGCACGTGCACCACGCCGACCACGCGGCGTTCGCCATCCAGCACCACCACCGACGTGATCTTGCGCTGCTCCATCAGATGCAGCGCCACGCTGGCAAATTCGTCCGGCCCAATCGTCACCGGATTCACGGTCATGCACTCCCCCGCGTTCAGCTCAAACGTTTCGCCGCGCCGCTGCTGCATCAGGCGCCGCAAATCGCCGTCGGTGATGATTCCGGCCAGCATTCCGTTGGCGTCGAGCACCGTGGTCATGCCCAGGCCTTTGCGGCTCATTTCGTAAATCACGTCGGGCATTTTCGCGTTCGGCGCAACGCTCGGCATCGCCTCGCCCGCGTGCATGAGGTCGCGCACGCGCAGAAGCTTCTTGCCCAGCCGCCCGCCCGGATGCAAGGCCGCGAAGTCGTCGTGACTGAAGCCGCGCCGCTCGAGCAACGCAACCGCCAGCGCGTCGCCCATCGCCATGGCCGCGGTCGTGGAAGCCGTGGGCGCCAGATTCAGCGAGCAAGCCTCTTCGCGCACGCTCGTGTCCAGCACCACGTCGCTCGCCTGCGCCAGCGTCGAGCGCAGATTGCCCGTCAGCGTCACCAGCGGCAGCGCCAGCCGCTTGATGGTCGCCAGCAGCGCGACAATCTCTTCGGTCTCGCCGCCGTAGGAGATCGCCAGCACCGCGTCGCCCGCCAGCACCATGCCCGAGGTCGCCGTGCAGCGCCTCCGCCGGATGCAGAAATGCCGAAGGCGTGCCCGTGGACGAAAAAGTCGCGGCAATTTTCCGCCCGATCAGACCCGACTTGCCCATGCCCGTGACCACCACGCGCCCCTTGCAGCCCAGCAGCATGTCCACGGCACGATCGAATTTCTCGTCGAGCCGCGCCGCAAATCCTTCAGGGCATCGGCTTCGATGCGCAGTACGCGCCGCGCGGTCTCCAGGCTCATCGCACGGACTCCACGAACGCACCAGCTTCGAGATGCGCGTCAATTTCGCCAGCAGCGCCGGCAAGCAGATCCAGCGGCATCGCGTTGGACCCGTCCGACAGCGCGCGCTCCGGGCGATCGTGCACTTCCAGAAAAATCCCGTCCACGCCCGCTGCACGTCCCGCGCGCGCCAGCGGCTCGATAAACTCCGGCTGTCCGCCGCTGGCGCTTCCCTGCCCCCCGGGTAGCTGCACCGAATGAGTCACGTCGAAAATGACCGGGCAGCCCGTCTTGGCCAGGATGGGAAAGGAGCGCATGTCCACCACCAGATTGTTGTAGCCAAACGAGACGCCTCGCTCGGTCAGGATCACTTTGCGATTTCCCGTGCTCTTCACTTTTTCCACGGCGTTGCCGATCTCCCACGGCGAGAGAAACTGGGCCTTCTTCACATTCACCACGCGGCCCGGTCTCGTCCCGCGGCAAGCAGCAAATCCGTCTGCCGCGAAAGAAATGCCGGCATCTGCAGCACGTCGCAAACCTCCGCCGCCGGGCGCGCCTGCGCCGGCTCATGAATATCGGTGAGCACGGGCACGCCGAAACGCTCTTTGATCTTGCGCGAGAACTTTCAGCCCGGCCGCCATTCCGGGTCCGCGAAACGAAGTCAATCGACGAGCGATTGGCCTTGTCGTAAGACGCCTTGAAAATCAGCGGCACCTTGGCGGCAGCCGCGATCTTCACCAGGCGCGCCGCCAGATTCATCGCGTGCGCTTCGCTCTCAATCACGCAGGGTCCGGCGATCAGCACCAGCGGCTCGCCCGCGCCAATGCGAAATGAACCAACAGGTATCGATCGAAGACGCGCGCAAGTGGGCTCCCCGGCTCCTCAGGATTTCAGGCTTCGCAGCCTCATCGGGAGTGTAAGCCTATGCGGGACGGCGCGGATTTGCAAATAGGTAACGTGCCTGGCAAGGATTTCCGCAGGGTCGGCAGCGCCCGGGCTAGCTGCGCTTCGCGGCTTGGACCGCCGTAGCCACGCGATTTTCGGCCGGCGTGCGATCGCGCCTCTCGTGCCGCCCCGCGGCCCCGACAAAAGCGGCGAACAGCGGATGCGGCTCGAGCGGCTTCGACTTGAATTCGGGATGAAACTGGCAGCCCAGAAACCAGGGATGATCGGGAACCTCCACGATCTCCACGTAGGTGCCGTCCGGCGTGCGGCCCGTGATGCGCAGGCCCGCTTCCGTCAGCCGCTGCTCGTAATCGCGATTGAATTCGTAGCGGTGCCGATGGCGTTCGCTGATCTCGAGCGCTCCGTAGGCGCGATGGGCAAAGCGAGCCCGGCTCGATGCGGCAGGGCCACGTCCCCAGCCGCATGGTGCCGCCCATTTCGTCCACGCCCAGCAGTTCGCGCAATTTGTAGATCACGCGGTGCGGCGTCTGCGGATCGAACTCCGTGCTGTTGGCGTCGGCCAGCCCGGCGACGTTGCGCGCATACTCGATCGTGGCGCACTGCATGCCCAGGCAGATGCCGAAATACGGCACTTTCTGTTCGCGCGCGTGCTGAATGGCATAGATCATGCCCTGGATGCCGCGCTTCCCGAACCCTCCGGGCACCAGCACGCCGTCCACGTTTGCCAGCCTGCGCGCCGCCGTGGCCAGCGAATCGATCTCCTCGGCCTCGATCCATTCGATCACCGTGCGCAGGTGGTGTGGCAAGCCGCCGTGCATCAACGCTTCGCGCAAGCTCTTGTAGGCGTCTTCCAGCGCGACGTATTTTCCCACCACGCCGATGCGCACTTCGCCGCGCGGGTGCTCGCATATTTTCCAGCAACGCCAGCCAGCGGGACATATCCCGCGGACCGCGCCTCTAGCTTCAGCAGCCGCAGAATTTGCTCGTCCAATCCCTCGTCCGCCAGCGCCACGGGCACGGCGTAAATCGTGTCCACATCCTGCGCCGTCATCACGCAACGCTCCGCGATATTGCAAAAAAGAGCGATCTTGGCCTTCATCTCGTGCGGCACGGGACGATCGCTGCGGCAAAGCAGCAGGTCCGGCTGGATGCCGATGCTCAGCATCTCTTTCACGCTGTGCTGCGTCGGCTTGGTCTTCAGTTCGCCCGCCGTGGGGATGTAGGGCACCAGCGTGACATGCACGAAAATTGTGTTCTCAGGCCCCAATTCCAGGCGCATCTGGCGAATGGCTTCGAGAAACGGCAGCGACTCGATATCTCCCACCGTGCCGCCGATCTCGATAATCACTACGTCGACGTTCGTCGGCGATCTTGCGAAAGGCGGCCTTGATCTCGTCGGTGACGTGCGGAATCACCTGCACGGTCTTGCCCAGGAAATCGCCGCGCCGCTCCTTCGACAGGATCGACTCGTAGATGCGGCCGGTGGTCCAGTTGTTATCGCGCGTCAGCTTGGCGGAGGTAAACCGCTCGTAGTGCCCCAGGTCCAGATCGGTCTCGGCGCCGTCATCGGTGACGTAAACTTCGCCGTGCTGGTAGGGACTCATCGTGCCGGGATCGACGTTCAGGTAGGGATCGCACTTCTGCAGCGTGACGCGGAGACCGCGACTTTCCAGCAGGCATCCGATGGACGCCGCGGCGACGCCTTTGCCAAGCGACGAAACCACGCCGCCGGTCACGAAAATATACTTCGGTCCGGCGTCTCCTGGAACGTTGGGCAAATTCGGATTCTCCTCTTTTTTCAAGGCTTTTTGGGCATCCCAAAAAGACCATGGCCGGCAACCGGGCACAAGATTCGGCTGCTATCGGTAGCACATTGGCGATGAGAACGCTGTTTCCCAGGGGTTGCAAAAATCTGCGAGGGTATCCGGATGGGCACGAAAAATCCTACACATGACCGGAGTTAAAATCAAGCCTCATTCTTCGGCGGCCCGAGCCGCGACATTCGATCCCGTATTTCTGTACCTCTCGAATCTTCGCGCCGCCAGCAGATCGAGAAGATTGCCTCGGCTGTGCCCAACGTAAAGCAGGTAGTAAATGAAATGCAGGTGAAGGTGCAGAGAGCAACCTCGAGCAACTGACTGTTCGGTCTATTTGCCCTTTGGCGCTTGCCCGGGGGTCCACGACGGGTCGATGACCGATTTCTTGAACGCGCCGTTGTCCTCCTGAATGCAGAAGGCTTCCACCAGCTCCCAATCCGGATGCCACGCCAGCCTTACCGGCCCCGCGGTCCAAGGCTTGGTATACGCCTTGGAATCGCTGGCCGTCATGCTGAACTCCAGCGTGTCGAGGTCGGAGCGATGGTAGCGCTCCACGAAGTGGAGAGCCTCGCTATGGGGCATGCCGTCGAGCACCGTCTGATCGTTAAAGCCTACGCTCTCGACGACCAGCGTCTTATCGTCCTCCCACCTGCCCACGGAGTACCCGAAGTACGTGGGGTCCGGGTCCTTGGGAAGCTCCCGCCCATCCATCCAGATTTCGCGGAACGTGTGTTCGTACTCAAAGAACATGAAGATGCGTTGGGGAGTTTGCACGATCTCCATCGGCTTTTGCTTGACGATGAAATCGCTCAAGCTGATCTGACTGCAGCTGATGTCCTGATCCCTGCCAATCCCGGTATCGCCGCCGGCGTGGCCCGCCGGCAGATCCTTGCGAAGGTAGATCGGCTCGGCATTCAGTTTCGCCAGCGCCCAGGGCTGCAGGAAGCTTTCCGGCGGCTCGTGGATGCGCGAAGCAGACTCGAAGCCTGCGGCAGCCATCCAGATCCCGGAGATATCGTGGGGCGGCACCGAACCTTCATGGTGCTGGCCCGAATATATGGCTTGATTCGAGGTCTTCGGATCGGTCTGAGCGAAACCAGCGCACGAGAAAGCCAGCACGGCCGCCAGCGCAACGATTACGCTCAGGAATCGATTACCCATTTCGGAGCTCCTTTTGTCGGTCACGGCTGCCGGGGGTCGATCAGGTCTGGCCGGCCATCATCGAACACCACTCTCTGGAAAATCCCCCACTTCGAGCCAGTCTTGGTGGGATGAAGGTAAACGGTAACCTCGTCCCCGGCTTTCACCGAATCGTGATGCCAGCCCGATCTCGTCAGCATCCCGGGGCTGGTCAATTCAACGACCCAGTGCTCGACCTCGCCATTGTCGGCTTTGACGTCCCAGGCGAGCGACACATGCGGATTCACCCACTCAAAGCTCGTTACGGTTCCCTTCAATTTCAGGGTTTTGGAGCTGTCATACGCCGACGTGCCATGGTGCGCCAGCATTGCATGGGGAACGATGACCAGACCGACTGCCAAAGCTAGAGCGAATGCCAGCATGCGCTTCATCAAAAATTCCTCCAATGGCAACCGAATCTTGTGAGATCGATCCTGATCCGCAAATAAAATCGAGCCGCGCTCTCGCGCGGCGTATCGTCAGGCGTTTCCTCCATCACAACGCCACGGCCGCAAGATTGCATCGTGCGGAATTTTAATCCCATTGGAGCGGAATTGGTATACACCCGCGGGTCATGTGCGGCGGACCGTGATGCGGTTGGTGCGGCGTTCACTGGTGTTAGCTTGACCGGCTGCCGTTATCGGAGACGGCCAAGCCCAAACGCATAAGAAGCTCATGCGTCTGGGCATCCTGGCGTCAGTTGCGTGCTAATTCTCGAGTTGAGCCTGCAGAATCTCGCCGTGCAGCGCGATCATCTGGAAGCGTCCGGCGGGTTCGCGGCCCTCGGAGTTATTCTGGAAGCGCGGTCCCGATTCACGAGGAGATGTTTCACGAGGCCCCAATTCGCGAGGAGACGTTTCGCGAGGCGCGATCTGGCTCCGTACGCGGCTCTCGCTTCCCGGCTGAGTGACTCCCGAAGGCGTGCTCTCCATGCGAATACCGAGCGTCCGCTCCAATTTCTGCAGGTCCGCCCGTTCGCTGCGCGTGAAGAGCGTCGAAGCGCAGCCGTTCTTGCCGACGCGCCCGGTGCGTCCCACGCGATGGATGAAGCTCTCGGCGTCGCCCGGCAGATCGTAGTTGATGACGTGGACGATCTCCTCCACGTGAATGCCCCGCGAAGCTACGTCGGTCGCCACCAGCACCTTGAAGTGCCCCTGCTGGAATCCGGCGAGCGCCTTGGTGCGTTGCGACTGGCTGCGGTTTCCGTGAATCATCGTTGCGTTCAAGCCGTCATGGCTGAGGGCGTTGGCCAGCTTGTCCGCCCCGCGCTTGGTGCGCACGAAGACCAGGCAGCGGCCGGTTTCCTTCAGCAACAGCCGGCGCAGCACCGCCTGCTTGTGTTCCGGGATCACCTCAAAGGCCTGCAGGCGCACATTCGCCGCCGGCTTCATGGTGGACCCGAACTCCACGCGCACGGGGTTCTTCATGTAGTCCGCAACGAGGCGTACCACTTCGCCTTCCAGCGTGGCCGAAAAACACATCGTCTGGCGCTGCTTGGGGAGAATTCCCGCGATGCGGCGAATGGCGGGAAGAAATCCCACGTCGAGCATGCGGTCGGCTTCGTCGAGCACCAGGATCTTCACGTTGCGCAAATCAATGCTCTTGCGATCGAGGAAGTCCTCGAGGCGGCCCGGCGTAGCGACCACCAGGCGAGCTCCGCGACGCAACGCGAGAAGCTGCGGACCTTCCGCCAGGCCTCCCACGATCACCGCTGCCGGTGAAAGCTGCCGGCCGCGCAATAGGTCATAGTGTGCGGCCACTTGCATCGCCAGTTCGCGCGTGGGCACAAGCACCAGCGCCATCACTCCCGGCGCTTTTTCCTTCATGAGCTGCTCGATCACCGGGATCAGGAAGGCCAGCGTCTTGCCGGTGCCGGTCTGCGCCGAGGCCAGTACATCTTTGCCTTCGATCGCATGCGGAAGCGCCGCAGCCTGCACGGGCGTCGGCGTCACGAACTTCGCGGCCGCCAATCGCTCTTTAATATATGTAGAAATCTGTAATTCTGAAAAACTCTGCACTCTGTTGTCTTTTCTCTGGCTGGTACGTTGGCGCGCGCACACAATTTCGCGAGCGTGGGCCGAAACGCGTTAAGCCAATTTGAATTTAAGTTACGCCGAAGTGTTACGGAAGGAACTGCTTTGCGGGTATTGTCAGATTCACTGCTCTAACGAACCGCACCACACAACCGTCTCATCAAGGGCAAACGCACTATACCACATCCCCGCACAAATTGCTGCGAATAGTGCTCTAACCCGCACTGGCGTTGATTCTGTGGTCGGTAACGAAGGCGTAGCGTGGTCCGAAGTCGCTACCCCGCGCCGCCGGCCAGCAACTGCTCCACCCGCGTCACGTCTTCGGGCGTGTCCACGCTGACCGATTCGTGCTCCGTCTCCGCCACGCGAATGCGATAGCCATTCTCCAGCCAGCGCAGCTGCTCGAGTTGCTCGATGCGCTCCAGATCGCCTTGCGGAAACGTTGCAAAATCGAGCAATGCCTCGCGGCGAAATACGTACAGCCCCAGGTGCTTCAGATGTTGCGCGTGCACCGGACCTTTTCGGTCCCTTACCCACGGTATCGGCGCGCGCGAAAAATAGAGCGCGTTGCCATCGAAGTCCAGAACGGTCTTGACCACGTTGGGATCCATGATCTCCGCCGGATTCGCAATCGGCACGGCCAGCGTCGCCACCTGCACTTCGTGGTCGTCACGGATCGCCTCGATCGCCGCGTCAATGGCCGCGGGCTCGATGAGCGGCTCGTCGCCCTGCACGTCCACCAGAATCTCCGCGTCCTTCTGGACGGCCGCGACCTCCGCCACGCGTTCCGTTCCGGAACGATGATCGGCACGCGTCAGCACCACTTCGCCGCCGAATGCTTTCACGGCGCTGCGGATGCGTTCATCGTCGGTGGCCACAATGACCCGCGAAACCAGACTGGCTTTCCGCACTCGCTCCCACACTCTCTCAATCATCGGCTTTCCGCCGAGCGAAACCAGCGGCTTCCCCGGAAGTCGAGTGGACGCATAACGAGCTGGAATTACGGCCAGGATATTCATGGTGGCGGCTTTCGCTGCTTCGCTCTACTTTCTAGCGTGTCTCCAGTTTGTCTCTATTTTGTTTTTATATCATCTCAAGTATTGAAGGCCCTTGCGACGATGCTAGCATAACAGCGGCGCTGGCGGTCCTTGCCTCCCGGCCATTCAGGTCCGGCGGGTGGCATGGGGGCCATGTACGTGCAACAGAAATCGCGAGACCTTGTTTCTCGCGCGTTGTATCTAATGCTTGTGCTTGCGCGCGCTGTATCTAGTGTTAGAATGACCGGGATTTCCCCCGCAGCCACCCGGGTCGTTCCGGGAAAGGGTTTTTGTCATGGTTACAGGTCATAAAGGACAAAGGCTGCTTCATCTAGTTCTGCTTGCGTTGGTTGTGTCTGCTGCACCTGTCTTCGTAACTCCTCTCCGCGCGCAGGCTACTGGCCCCGGAGTTCCCAACCCATCTCACGAGCCCGATATCAAGAAATCCGGCATTGAGATGAACGTCGAGATGGCCCTGGTGAACGTGACGGTCACCGATCCCTACAGCCGCCTCGTCACCGGCCTGGATAAAGACAACTTCAAGGTTTTTGAAGACGGCATCGAGCAGGAGATCGCCAGCTTCTCCAGCGAAGATGTGCCCATCTCCATCGGGCTGGTCTTTGATATGAGCGGCAGCATGTCGGACAAGGTGGACAAGGCGCGCCAGGCAGCCGTGCAGTTCCTGCGCACGGCCAATCCGCGCGACGAATTTTTCCTGGTCAGCTTCAACGACCGCGCCGAGCTGACCAGCCGTTTTACCTCCAGCATCGAAGAGCTGCAGAATCGCATGATGTTTACCGTGGCGAAGGGCCGCACCGCCCTGCTCGACGCCATCTATCTCGGCTTGAGCCAGATGAGGGGTGCACACAACGGCAAGCGCGCCTTGCTCATCATCTCTGACGGGGGCGATAATCATAGCCGGTACAACGAAGCCGACATCCGGAACTTCCTGAAAGAGGCGGACTGCCAGCTCTACGCCATGGGAGTTTTTGATGTCAATGACATGGGGCGAACCACCGAGGAGCGCTACGGTCCCAGCCTGCTTTCGGAACTTGCCGAAATGACCGGCGGCCGAGTCTTCCCCGTGGCGAGCCTGGGCGATTTGCCCGATATTGCCGCCAAGATCGGCATGGAGCTGCGTAACCAATATGTCGTCGGATATAAACCAAGCGATAACCGCCACAATGGCGCCTGGCGAAAGATCAAAGTTAAGCTGCTTGCGCCCAAAGGGCTGCCGCCTCTCAATGTGTACGCCAAGACCGGATACTACGCCCCGGCACAGTAGAGTGGGTTTGCGGACTTTCATCTTCGCGGCAGCGCTTCTCTCGTTGTCGGTCGTTTCTTCCCTTCGCGCCCAGAGCCCCTCGCAGCCGGCGGCTCCTCAGGTTCCGCTGCAGGGCCCCGACTACGCCATCAAGAAGGATGTAAACCTCGTCGTCCTGCACGTCTCCGTGATCAATGACCGCGGCCAGTTCGTGCCGGGCTCAAGGAAGGCGATTTCCGCGTCGCGGAAGATAAGATCGACCAGAAAATCTCGGTTTTCAGCCAGGAAGATGTGCCCGTAAGCATGGGCCTGGTGATCGACAATAGCGGCAGCATGCGCGATAAGCGGCCGCAGGTAAACGCCGCCGCCTTGACGCTGGTAAAGACGAGCAACCCGCAGGATGAAGCCTTCGTCGTGAACTTCAACGACGATTTCTATCTCGATACCATCCACGACTTCACCAGCGACATCGCCGAAATGAAAGACGCGCTCGAGCGCATCGATGCGCGCGGCAGCACGGCGCTCTACGACGCCGTCATCGGCTCGCTCGATCATCTGAAGAAGGCCGCGAAGGATAAGAAGGTTTTGCTGGTGGTCACCGACGGCGTGGACAACTCCAGCCGCCGCACCCTCGCCAACGCCGTGCAAGAGGCGCAGCGATCCGACGCGTTGATCTATAGCATCGGAATCTTCAGCGACGACGACATCAAGCACAACCGCGGCGATATGAAAAAGGCGCGCAAGGCGCTTACGGACCTGGCCATCTCCACGGGCGGCCTGGCATTTTTCCCCGAAAACGTCTCGGATACCGAATCCATCTGCGCCCAGATTGCCCGCGACATCCGCAATCAGTACACCGTCGCGTACTACCCCACGAACGCCGCACGCGATGGCACCTATCGTACCGTGCAGATCAGCTTGGCTGCAGCAGCGTGGCGCCGGCAAGCTCCAGGTGCGCACACGCCTCGGGTATTACGCTCGCGGCCCGGCCCTCGCCGCCGGCAACTAACCATCCGATCAGGTCCGGTTTTCGGACTCCGCTGGGGTCCCAAGTCATCCGGGATTCCGTGAACGCCTAATCCATCCGACTCCCAGCAGCGGAGACGGTCCTGAAGCGAAAAGCGTTTCTCCAGACCTACTACTTGTGGAACTCCCCCATCGGCTAAACGCGAATGATTTTTCCCTGATCAGTTAGCGGCTGGCGGGCCAGGATCGTCTATATGACATCGTGACCTTCGGTGGTTGGATTGCGGCCAAAACTGGCGATCAGAAGAACCTCGTACAAATGTACGAGAGCCGGTTTCGTTCCGAATACAGGATTGCATTCTTGGCTTGGCAGAAACTCGATCCGTTCAGCAACCTCTACGCGCCGGCGGGTCCCATCTTCATGGTGGAGTACGTGAACGCTCACGCCCAGGAATCTACGAAGGCTGCTGAGGAGGCGAAGACTTACTTCGAGAAGGGTGTGGACACACGGGAGACCGGCAATAATTACGTGAAGATCGGTGTCTTCCTGGCGACAGTACTCCTGCTGACTGCCCTTAGCCAGCGCTTTGAGCTCTTGGGGCCTCGAATCGTTGTGCTTGCCATTTCACTCGTTCTTTTGATCATCAGCGCATTCTGGATCTCCACCTTTCCGCGTGCCTGAGCTCCGGTCACGGCCTGATCGGTCTTCTTATGGAAGTGCGACCACCACTACTGCGAGGTATTGGGAGCCAGCGAACCGAAATTCGAGGTGCCAACCAATTGTTCCAGCAAGTCATTGATCAGCTTGGCGCGAAGTACACACTCGGAATTCCCACCCGTTGCGAGGTTTCCGCGCAACGATCGCTCCTGCTCACTAAGGAGCTTAAAGAGCTCGGCCAGAACGTCCTGTTTTTCGCTTGCAGACTGTTTTTCGCTTGTAGAAATGTTTGCCACAGGATGGCTCCTCCGCCATGAATTAGCCCGTCAGCTGACTTCGAGACTGATGAATGTGTCTTCAGCGTAGAAACGCTAGGCGTCCTGACAAAGGATGGATACTGTTAAAAGTTACAGGTCGGAACGCAGGCAAGCGACGCTGAGGTTTTTCCCGGCAGCCAAAGTCAACTCAGTGTGGCCGGTTCCGGTTTACGGATGGGAGCCGCGATTGTTGAGCGAAATAACCCGGGAGCTTGTCTTTCAGAATCGTTCGGTGGAACTTCCATTGCCGATCCGGGCGGTAGATGGCCCAATTGAAATGGACCGTAGGCCGTGCGGATCAGGCGGGTGACTTGCAGGCCGAGATGCGCCATGACTTTGCGGATTTCACGATTCTTGCCTTCTTTGAGCGCTGACGCCAATCCACACATTGGCGCCGCTCTGCGCGCCTTCGATCCTGGCTTCGATGGGCCCGTATCTCACGCCGTCAACCGTGATGCCTTGCGCGAGTCTAGCAAGACGGGCGGCGTTTACGGCGCCATGCACGCGCACTCGGTAGCAACGCGTCAAGGCATTCGCCGGCAATTCGAGATATCGCGAAAGGCCGCCATCGTTCGTGAGCAGCAGCAGGCCTTCGCTGTTCAGGTCGAGCCGGCCGACGCTGACCACGCGCGGAAGGCCGGGCGGCAAATGGGCAAAGACGGTCGGACGATTTTTTTCGTCGCGCGCGGTGGTCACCAGACCGACGGGCTTGTGATACAAGAACAGGCGCGGCGCTTCAGGAGCCGGCAACGTTCTGCCGTCCACCATGATCCTGTCGGCTGGCCCAACGGTGAAGGCCGGTGTGTCCAGCATCTTTCCGTTGACGCTCACGCGCCCGTCGGCAATCCACCGTTCGGCATCGCGGCGCGAGCACAGTCCAGCGCGTGCGATGACCTTGGCGATGCGCTCGCCCTCTCTGCCCCTGTTCAAATTCGATTGGTGGCCGCGGTCCGTCATGGATTTCACGGGAGGCTCATACCCGAAGGAAATAATATGAGTAGGGACAATCAGAGACAAGTGGAATGCCAAGTCCTGGGAAGTCCTCCTCTCGGGATGGGCCCGAGGGCGAGAAGCCAGTTTGCGAAAAGACGACTTTTTGTGAGTTGGCTTTATCAGCGCGCCTGCACGCAGAAAATCCCTCTTCGCAGACCCCCGCAAGTAATTGAATCGGCATGACAGAAATTGAGCGATTTGGGGGCTCGCGAATCATTCCATTTCTTGCGCGGGCATGACTAAGTTTCAAACCCAAAATACCCTGCGGTTGGGATGGACCCCATCTAACCTAAATCCTAAGCTCAATGTGTACCACGCGCGCCTCCCCGAAACATGCTTCCCCTGGGGCGCCCGGGAGGAAAACTGACGTGTGGGATGGGAAGCAGCCACCGGAAAATCAAGGGCAGGCCTACCCGTCAGGGAAATTGTGGCTCGAGGATCCAAAATGTCACTTCACTTGAAACGGATGGCAGTTTTTGTCACAGCGGCCTCAGTCAGCTGTCTCGATGCCTGCACAGGCAAAACGGAGCAATGAAAATGGAAAGGTACGATCTTGAGGAGTTCCAGAAAGAACTCCATATCCCGACGGGAATTGTGAAGAAGATTCTGTGGGGTGTAGCCGCCATTCTCGGCCTCGTTTTGCTATGGGGAACGGTTGGCACGGTCGGGGCGGGAGAACGCGGGGTGCTACTGCGTTTTGGGGCTGTAACGGAGACAATTTTCGACGAGGGCCTCTATTTTAAGATCCCCTTTGTGCATCGAGTCGCCCTGATGTCGACGCAGATTCAAAAATACAGCGCGCCTGCCACCTCCTCCAGTAAGGACTTGCAGGTGGTGAC
This sequence comes from uncultured Acidobacteriota bacterium, assembly GCA_963810155.1. Classification (GTDB taxonomy): domain Bacteria; phylum Acidobacteriota; class Terriglobia; order Acidiferrales; family UBA7541; genus Palsa-189. The sequence goes on along the minus strand of CAWEMN010000005.1, from coordinate 115,316 downwards.
CACGGAGGTCACTTTGAACTATCAGTTGCTGCCCAGCGAGGCGGGTGAAATCTATCGCACCATGCGGCAGGATTATGAAGACCGGGTGATTCAGCCGTACATCCAGGAGGCGGTCAAATCGACTACGGCCAACTATAACGCTGAAGAGCTGATCACGAAGAGGCCGGCGGTGAAAGATGCGCTGCAAGGCTTGATGAGTGAAAGGTTGGCTCCACTTGGTATCGGCGTTGTGCAACTCTCCATCACAGACTTTCAGTTTTCAACGGCCTTTCAGCAAGCCATCGAAGCAAAGGTGACTGCGGTCCAACAAGCGCTTGAGGCGGAGAACGCGCTGCGGCGAGTAGAGTTCGAAGCCCAACAGAAGGTCACCCAAGCCACGGCTGAGGCCAAGGGGTTGGAGCTCCAAAAAGCACAGGTGACGCCGCAACTCCTAAGGTTGCGCCAGATTGAGGTTCAGAGAACCGCCGTGGAAAAATGGAATGGCGTAATGCCATCCGTAGTTACGAGCGGAGGACCGGTGCCCGTTTTGGAAGTGTTCAACGCGACTCAGCCTGGAGACGGTCGCTAACCGGTCAATAGCCCTGTATGACTCGGACTCTCGACTGCCACAACTCGCGGTTGGAGGCGGCCCAACGGGGAGGTTTCAAATGACGTGGATTGTTGCCAATATGCGATGGATCATGATCTTGTCGGGCGTCGCTGACGTCGACCATGATTTACGCCGCGATTGCACCACAGGCGGCCCTGGCTTCGACGTTCGGCGAGACGTTGGACGGACCACTTGCGGACCTCATTGTGCGCAACTGGGGAGTGCTGATCACCCTGGTCGGCGCGATGCTCATTTATGGCGGCGTTGAACCGCAACAGCGTCCCCTAATTCTGATCGTTGCGGGCATCAGCAAAGCGGTCTTTATCGCTCTTGTACTGTCGCAAGGCCAACGATATCTTGGCTACCAAGCTGGAATCGCCATCATGATCGATCTCCTGATGATCGGGTTATTCAGTTGGTATCTAATTGCCGCGACCATCACGCAGCGAAAAGTCCAGCGCGGTGCCTGACGATCACCACAAATCCTCCTGGCCAGCTCCCGATAAACCCGGCCTTTGATTTCATAACGACATCCGCTCCTTAGACCCGATGGGCTTTGGCGTGATGAGCGACCAAGGCTCGGGAGAAAGGAGCCGAAGATGAAGATTATAAGCTGCGATTTTCATGGGCCTACCAGCAGATTGCGGTGTTGACTTGGCAACTGGAGAGATCGTAGAAAAGGCGCTGAGTCACGAGAGAAAGGAGGAGGAGGTGCGGGCCTTTTATGCCGGACTGGTTCGAGCGAACCACAGCTGAATGAGATTTGCCGGTTCCGGTCACGAGACGTATAATTTTCTATTTAGGTTGTCGCCAAAAATCCGGCTGTGCTGGCCTTCGTGCCCGATATAACCGAAAAACCCGAAATCGCCGCGGAAATCGCCGCCGAGCTCGAACCTTCTTCCATCGCCGTTTCCGGCGCGCGCGTGCACAACCTGAAAAACATCAGCTTCGAAATCCCGCACAACGCCATCACCGTGGTTACCGGCGTCTCGGGCTCGGGAAAATCCAGCCTCGCCTTTGACACCATCTACGCCGAAGGCCAGCGGCGTTACATCGAATCGCTCTCCGCCTACGCGCGGCAATTCCTGGAGCGCATCGAAAAGCCCGACGTCGATGAAATTTCCGGCATCGCGCCGGCCATTGCCATCAAGCAGAAAAACTCCACCCGCAATCCGCGATCGACGGTGGCCACGGCCACCGAAATCTACGACTACCTGCGCCTGCTCTACGCCCGCGCCGGCCGCACCTTCTGCGTTCGTTGCGATCGAGAGGTCCGCCGCGACACCATCGACGACATCACCGCCCGCGTCCTGGCCCTCGAGCCCGGCCGCCGATTTTATGTCCTGTTCCGTTTGGCCTTCCCCGAGCCCGCCAAAAAGCCGTCCGGGCGAAAGGCGGCCCGCCCCGCGCCCGCGCTCGTAACGCAAGCCCTGGTCGATCTGCAGAAGCGCGGCTTCAACCGTCTTTATGAGAATGGCCGCGTGCACGAATTCTCTTCCCCGGAAACCCTGCTGGATGTCGATTTCTCGCAGCCCGTCTATGTGCTCGTGGATCGCCTGGCCGTCTCTCCGGAGATCCGTTCGCGCCTGGCCGACTCCATCGAAATCTGCTATCGCGACGGCAAGGGCGAAGCCATCCTCGAATTTCCTCCCGCCGAAGCTGGTGCCGCCGCCGAACGCATCGTCTTCAGCGATCGCTTTGAATGCAAAAATTGCGGCCTGCCCTATCAGGAGCCCGAGCCGCGCCTGTTTTCCTTCAACAATCCCTACGGCGCGTGCCCGCGCTGCCAGGGATTTGGCAACACCATCGACTTCGATATCGATCTGGTGATCCCCGATCGCAGCAAGTCCATCAACGAGGGCGTCGTTCAGCCCTGGACCAAGCCGCGCTACCGCGGCATTTGGCAGGATCTGAAGCGCGTGGCGCGCTCGCGCGGCATCCCGCTCGACGCGCCCTTCCGCCACCTCACCGAAGAGCAGAGAAAGCTCGTCATCGAGGGCGACCCCGACGAGGGCTTTCCCGGGCGTCAATGGCTTCTTCGCCTGGCTCGAACGAAAGAAGTACAAGCTGCACGTTCGCGTCTTCCTGAGCCGCTATCGCGGCTACGCGCTCTGCCCGGACTGCGGTGGCACGCGGCTTCGCGCCGAGGCGCGCGCCGTGCGCATCCACGGCAAATCGATCACCGAAGTCTGCTCGCTGACGGTGACCGAGGCGCGCGAATTTTTGGACTCCATCGAGCTGTCGCCCGAGGAAGCCGCCATCGCCGAGAGAATCCTGCTGGAGATTCGGCAGCGCCTGCGCTTTCTGGACGAGGTGGGGCTCGAATATCTCACGCTCGATCGCCTCACCTCCACGCTTTCCGGCGGCGAAGCCCAGCGCATCCAGCTCGCGACGTCGCTCGGCTCGCAGCTCGTGGGCGCGCTCTACGTGCTCGACGAGCCTTCCATCGGCCTGCATCCGCGCGACACGCACCGGCTGATCGAAATTCTCAAGAGCCTTCGCGACCTGGGCAATACCATCCTCGTCGTGGAGCACGATGCCGAAACCATCGCCGCTTCCGATTACGTTCTCGATCTCGGACCCGGCGCCGGCGAACTCGGCGGCAAGCTGCTCTTCAGCGGCCCGCGCGACCAGCTTCTGCAGTCGGCCACCTCGCTTACCGCGCGCTACCTCACTGGCGAACTGCGCATCCCCGTCCCTGCCCTGCGGCGCAAGCCCAACCGCCGTTTCCTGCGCATTTTTGGCGCGCGCGCGCACAACCTGCACAACATCGACGTCATGTTTCCGCTCGGCACCATGATCGCCATCACCGGCGTCTCCGGCTCCGGCAAATCCACGCTGGTCCATGACGTGCTCTTCAAGGCCCTGGAATCCAAGCGCGCCGGCGTCAGCGTCAAGGAACTTTGCGACCGCATCGAAGGCGATACGCTCATCGAGCAGGTGGTGCTGGTGGACCAATCCCCCATCGGCCGCACGCCGCGCTCGAATCCCGCGACCTATCTCAAGGCTTTCGATTCCATCCGCGATCTCTTCGCCGCCACCCCGGACGCCAAGCGTCGCGGCCTCGCCGCCGGGAGTTTTTCCTTCAACATTCCCGGCGGCCGCTGCGAAGCCTGCCAAGGCGACGGCACCGTCACCGTGGAGATGCAGTTCCTCGCCGACGTCGAGCTGATCTGCGAGGAATGCCGCGGCACGCGCTTCAAGAGCACCGTGCTGGAGGTGCGCTATCGCGACAAAAACATTCACGAAGTGCTGGACCTGACCGTGCGCGAGGCTTTGCAATTCTTTCACGGCGTTCCGCGCGTGATCTCCAAGCTCAAGGTTCTCGAAGAGGTTGGTCTCGGCTACCTGCGCCTGGGCCAATCCGCCACCACACTTTCCGGAGGCGAAGCGCAGCGTCTGAAACTCGCCGCTCACCTGATTCACACCGCCAATCCCGGCGTGCTCTACATCTTCGATGAACCCACCACGGGATTGCATTTCGACGATATCCACAAGCTGCTGATCGCCTTTCGCAAGCTCCTCGAAGGCGGAGCCTCGATTGTGGTCATCGAACACAATATGGACGTGATCAAATCGGCCGATTGGGTGATCGATTTGGGTCCCGAAGGCGGCGCGCGCGGCGGCGAAATCGTGGCCACCGGCACTCCCGAGCAGGTCGCGCGCAATCCCCGCTCCTACACCGGAAAATATCTTGCCCGCGCGCTGAAGAATCACAACAACGGCCGCCCCGACGCCAAGGCTCTCTGACCGAAGTCACTTCTCTATTAGCTCACTCGCAACGCAACGCCGCCATCGGATCGATTTCCGATGCGTGCCGCGCCGGTATGGCGCAGGCAATCCCTGCTACAACGCTAAGAACAAGCGCGCCGACGAAAAGTATGATCGGATCGCGGGAGTTTCCCTCCGCGTACTTCGCGATGATCGCGTTGGTGGCCACGGTAAGCGCCAGGCCAACTACGATCCCGCCGCCCACGCTCGCCAGAGTCGACACAAAGACGATCCGCATCACGTCTCCGCGCTGAGCGCCCAACGCCATGCGAATCCCGAACTCATTTGTCCTTTGCGCTACCGTATAAGACACCACGCTGTATAGACCCACCGCTGCCAGAGCGAGGGCCAGCCACGCCAGCGCACCAAAAATCCACGCCGCCAGATGCTCCTGCTGCCAATCCGGTCCATTGGAGATCCAACTGTCCAGGTTCTGGACAATGGTGAAGGATTGCTGCTGCGGGTTCACCGCAGTCAATTGCATCTGCACGGCGTGCAGCAGAGTCAGCGGTGGCACGTTTGATCTCACTAGAATTTGTGTCGCCCGCCACATGGTCAGTGTGTAGGGCACAAAGACAGCGGGCTTGATCGGGTTTCGCAATCCGTCGTTCCGCGCGTCGTCCACAATTCCCACGATCTGCAACCATGAGTCCGCTATTTTTGAGGCTGACACAACCTCCGGCGGACGATCGTCGATGCCCGGCAGCTTGATGGAGTGCCCGATGGCGTCGCCATTCGGGAAGTAGAGCTGCGCCAGTTTCCGGTTGATCACCACAACATGAGCGCCGTTTTGATTCTCCGTTTCATTCCATATTCTGCCCTTGCAGCAAAGGAATGCGCAGCACCGCAAAGTATTGTGGGTTGACTAAATTGAGTAAGGCCAACCGGTCTTCGGCCGCAGGTTTGCCCGAGAATTTCAAACCGCAGATTCCATCCATTCCTCGGCGGGGTGGCGTTGCTCGAAATCGCTGTCATGGTTACGCCGGGTGTCTCTGCCACCTTAGCTCGCAGTTGCTCAAAATAAGCGGCGCGCGCGGCCCACGTGGTGTAGGAGTTCGCATGTATCGGGATGCCTACCGACATCACGTTGTGCGGATCGTAGCCCAGCGGTGCGTGGATCAACCGCACAAAGCCTTCCATGGCAGAGCCCGCTCCAGCCAGCAGTAGCAGCGTCAGCGCAATTTGCCCGGTGATCAGCGCATTGTGCGTTCTGCTTCCCGCGCACGCTGCCCGCCACGCGACGTGCGTTCGACTGCATCGTCTCGCCTGCCTGCGTTCGCGAGAGCTTGCAGTGCTGGCCACAAACCGAACAAGATCCCCGTTGCCAGTGCCACGCCGAGGCTGAAGAAGAGCACTCGAAGATTGATGTTGATCACGACCTCCGGCGCGAAGGCATATGGGCAGGCAGCACTTTGCGAATAGCCGCCAGCATGCCGTAAGAAATCAAGACGCCCAGCCCTGCCCCGATTGCCGCCAGCAGCAGCGATTCCGTCAGCAGTTGCCGCACAATGTGGTAGCGGTGCGCTCCAACGGCGGCACGCACAGCCAGCTCATGCTGCCGCGTGGTGCCCCGCGCCAGCAGCAGAATCGACACGTTCCCGCACCCGATCGCCAGCAGCAGCGCCACCGCGCCAAACAGCAGGTACAACGTTCGGCTGATGCTCCTGACCACCCACTCGTTCAGTCCCTCGCACGCTGCACCCTGAAGTGCTCGGGGAAATGCTTCGGCAAGTCCTTGGCAAACTGGTCCAGCAGCGGTTGCAACGCGCCGTTCGCCGCAGCCGTAAGTCACGCCCCGGCTTCAGGCGGAGATTGATGAGGTATAGCCGACGCCGGATCCTGCGTCAGCTTCAGCGGCAGATAGACGTCCGCGTTGTACCAGGTGAATCGCGGCGCCGCCACACCCACAATCATGTAGTTCTTGCGGTCCAGTTGCAGCGTCTTCCCCAGCACGTCCGGATCTCGAAAGGAAGTGCTTCTGCCAAAACTTGTACGAGAGCACGACTACTGGTTGCGGGTCCTGCCCATCGATTGCGTCCGACGGCATAAGTCCTCGCCCCAGTGCTGGCGGCACACCCAGATCGTCGAAGCCCGTTCGAGATCAGATTGCCATCGTGTTGACGTTCTCCGGAAGGTCGTGCTCCGGTCAGAGTCAGGGCGTGGTACTCCATGGCCAGAACGCTGTCTATAACCGGCAGCTGCCGCAAGCTGCTGAATCTGCGGACCATTCAGAATAAATCCAATTCGATCCGGATCCGTTTTGCTTTGCGCGGTCAGGCGCACAATCCGGTCCGCCGCGTGGGTATGGATAAGGGATTGATCAGCGCAGCATAGATCACGCTGAATACCGCCGTGGTCGCTCCAACGCCGAGCGCCAGCGAGATCACAGCCGTTAGCGTGAATCCTGGACTCTTGACGAGTTGCCGCAGGGAGTAGCGAAGATCCCGAAGCACCGTCTGCATGGGCTCGCTCCTGACGGTGCGAGTTATGCGGTCCATAATCGCATGTGGATCGCAATTCCGAGAAATGGTTTTGTCCTTCGGGATCAGTCGGAGTGAACACTCCCTTCGAAGGGTGAACGAACCGCAGCGATGGCCGCACGGGCGCTAAGCCGCTCTAAGCGATAACCACCAGATCACCCGAGTTGCCGTCATTCTGAGCGGGGCGTAGTCCGACTGCTGCCGTTACGCGAATAAGCGGTTATGCCAATGCGGTTACGCAAATGCGGTTATGCAAATAACGTATTCTGAGTTGCTACCCGTTGAGATGCGCGCGCCCGTTCATGCTCCAGAAGCCAGCGTTTGCGCTCGATGCCCCCGCCATAGCCGGTAAGTGAACCGTCGGCTCCAATCACGCGGTGGCACGGCACAATAACCCCAACCGGGTTTGATCCGTTGGCCAGGCCCACGGCCCTGACTGCCCTTGGCCGGCCAATGCGTGCGGCGAGCTCTCCGTACGAAATGGTCGTGCCGCACGGGATTTGTCGCAGCGCGCGCCACACCTCGCGCTGAAAAAGTGTGCCCGCTGCCCGCACCGGCAAAATGTCTATCGCCTCGAGCTCTCCGGCAAAGTAGCTGCGAATCGCATCCGTCAAGCCATTCGGGTTGCGCGCGGGTTCGAGTCTTGATCCATTCTCGCCAAAGTGACGCAGCAGTTGCGGAGCATGCGATCCTCGTGGTCGCACCAGTGGGTAGCAACCAGATTTCCGTCATGGTCCGCGACGATCGCATTTCGCCGATCGGCGTATCGAATCTGTCAGTCCATAAGCGTCGATTGGTCTCTCGATCGGGCAATTCCATGCCCCGATTTTCTCATGCATTGCAGCGGGAAACTCGCACTTTTCGGACATGATCATTCGCACGGCTGCCGGCCCCCTCGCAAGTGATTCCCGGAACCCATCGCTGCGTCCAACGCGTTGGGACAGCTCCCAGCGCTTGACAGGCGAAACCTATCGGCGCTACATACCCTCGCGCGCTCGCGCCACGGGGCCTCCATGGAACGTTCAAGCCGCTACGAAAACCGACTGGTCGCCATCCTCTTCTTCACCTGGGGAACAGTATTTCTTGATCGCATGTCCCAGCTTTATCTGGCCCCGTACTTTGCTCCGGAGTTTCATCTGTCGAGCCAGCAAATCGGCTTTCTTGCCTCCGTAGTTTCCGTGACCTGGGCTCTATCGGGTCTGCTTTTCGGCGCCTTGTCGGACCGGTTCGGACGTCGAGTCGTATTGATTCCCGCCGTTCTTCTATTCTCGGCTCTCTCGTGGCTGTCGGGCATTGCTCACAGCTTCGAGGCAACTCCTATTGATCCGCGCGCTCATGGGTGCTGCGGAGGGACCCTGCTGGGCGGTGATCAATGCGATAACCGAGGAGTCTTCCGCACCCGGTCGCCGCGGACGCAATGTCGGCCTGGTCGTCAGCGCGGGAGCGCTGGTGGGCCTTTGTGCTGCTCCCATTTTGACGACTCAGGTTGCATCCCGGTGGGGCTGGCGTTGGGGATTTTTCGTGACGGGACTGCCCGGCATCTTGATGGCTTTTCTAATCTGGAAATATGTTCGCGAGCCGAAGCCAGTTGCCGCGGAGGGTCTGGAGCACGGCCGCGTCACATGGAAAGGCTACTTTTCGCTTTTGCGATTTCGCAATATCTGGCTTTGCTGCATCGGCGCTGGCGGATTTATCTCCTGGCTCTTTCTGCAAAATGTATTTGCTCCACTCTACATTACCGAAGTCATGCACCAATCGGGAACCACTGCCGGGTTCCTGCTGGGCGCCGCCGGACTGGGCAGTTTCTTTATCGGCCTGTTTTTTCCGGCCTTATCCGACCGCTGGGGACGAAAGCCTACGCTTCTATTCCTGGCGTTCATCTCGACGCTATTGCCAATTGCGCTCTATCTTCCCGTTTTCTATGGCCATCTCTGGCTGCTGGCGGCGATCCTGTTCTTCACGCAAGGCGGCCAGGCGATTGCCGCGCTGATCATGGTCCTGGTGCCCGCGGAAAGTGTTCCCCCACAGTTTTCGGCCACAGCCATCGGCCTGGCAACGTTTGTCGGAGAGATCATCGGCGCGACGCTTGCGCCAGCGGCCGGAGGCGCGATGGCGGAACGGTTCGGCCTGGGCATGCCCTTATTAATGGGCTCCGCGAGCACCGTGGTGCTCTTCCTCGTAGCTCTCTTCATCAGGGAGCCGGCGAACTTCCAAACGCGGCATGCGCCTCAGCCGGCGGCGGTGCCGGCAGACTGACCGTTCGCGGCGCCGACACGGAAAGCAAGCCCCTCTGTTTACCTCTTGGCGCGCGCTGCGGAGTTGGCCGCCACCGCGGCGCGGATGAGTTGCTTGAAGGCAGCTTCGTTGATCTTCTCCCCTTCGCGGATGTCGATCGCACGCCGCGTGTTCCCTTCCAGGCTGGAATTGAAGAGCTTCTTCGGGTCTTTGAGGGAGGCTCCGCGAAAGAAGGTGAGCTTCACGACCTGCTTGTACGACTCCCCCGTGCAGACGCCGCCGTCATGGGACCAGACCGGAGTCCCCATCCATTTCCATTCCTCCTGGATCTCGGGGTCGGCATCGTGGATGAGCTGACGGACATGAGCGAGGGTCTCTCCTCTCCAATCCCCCAGCTCCTGAATCCGCTTGGTGATGTTCGCTGAAGCGGCCTCGCCATTCGGACGACTTCTCGGCTTCATGTTCTCTCCCATCCTTCATGTTCTCTCCGGCCCTTCGTTCCGCCAACCGGCCCTATGCCGGCCGGCGGGAGCATAGCCCTCAAATACCAGGTTCTGTCCACTGTACTTAAACTAGACGTTAAATCAGTAGCCCTGCTTTTATGCCGCTTTTACACTTCGATTCAGCCGAGGTCCCGGCCCACACCGCGGTGCCTGCACGGGAGGACTAAGAAGATGCCAAAGTACCTTCATATCGTGCCGATGCCAACTGACATTGGCTGGGTCGATGACAAAGAGAAAGCGACTGCCGATTACCACACGATTGCTGAGGCGACGCAAAGAAGATTGAAAGACCTCTTCGGGTTGGAAACGATCCTTGAGGAAATACCTGACGCGACCCGCCATCAAATGCAATCGAAGTGGGTCATCTGCAAAGCGGACTCTTAGATCGTTTTCGTCCGATCTACTCGTGCACCGTGCTCAAGGCACGCATTGCCGACGTGTAGCTCACCACGTTCTGTATGGCGTAAATCGGCGTAATAATCAAAGAGATCGTGCCCCACCAGCCGAGCAGCAGGTTCTTGACCATGAAATCCCCGAAACTCTTTCGGACGCAGCTCTTACAAAGGTTCCCCTCGATTTTGTAGGTCCGGCGGATTACAAGCATCCCCACATTGCGGTGGAAAGCTAACATGCGCTGTCTGGCGCATATTTCCGCAATGCTGGCAGCGCCCCATACCCGGCGTGTTCGGAGCCTGAGTTGTTGGCATCGGAGCGGTCATGGTTGGCATATTCATCTCCTGTCAGACGCATGGTTTTCGTTGCTTGAATCGTGAGAATGTCGATTAGACGCAGGCTAACGTGAGGAAAAGGCACCGGCAATGGTACGTGCCCGGCCGCGCATTAGCGTTTTCGCTCCCTTCGGGCGGCGGCTTGGGCGGTAATCCGTCGGCTCGTAAACGACCGGTCACCGGCATGTTTGCGTTAAGGCGGAACTCTGGCTAGGATCATCGGCTACTTTCGATGACTCGACTTACGGAGTTCATGGGGAAAATCGCGCTACAAGCATGCCTCGCCTGCATCTGCCTGCTTGCGTCCGCTCACCTAGCCCGAGCGGCTCAGGAGCCGGCGCAGGCAACCACGTCCGGGCAAGCGGCAGCGGATTCGGGGCAACCCGCGGCGTCCGCACAAGAGGGCGGCGCAGCCGGATCTTCAAGTCAGGTGGCTCGAAAGCCGCACAGCCTCTATCGTTCCTGGCGGCGAATGGCGGATCGCGAAGAGAGCAGTGAGCCGGACTGGCTAAGTCCGCTGGCCACAACCTCGGGGCGCATCAAAAACGAGCTCCGGTACGACATTTGGCGGCAAATCACCCCCGCGGGAAGCACCGTCTCCACGTTTGCCGGCGGCAAAGGCATGGAGTTCATCGCCGCTCCCCGCGTGCAACTCCTGCTCGGCATACCCTCGTACATTTCGCATTCGGCGGCAGCGCCTCCCGATGGATTCGGGGATCTGCCGCTGATGCTGAAGTTCCGAATCGCCTCCAGCAATGTGTCTGAGGGGGACTATCTGGTCACGTTTCTGTTGGGCGCCACGGTACCCACGTCTTCTGCTCCCAACGGCGCGGGCGACGCCGTGCTCACACCTGCGCTGGCCATTGGCAAAGGCTGGCGACGATTTGACGTGCAGACCACCTTTGGCGCCAATCTGCCGGCTGGCGATACGCAAAGGTTGGGAAGGCAATTGCTGTGGAACACGACATTTCAATATCGTGCCCGCTGGAAACTGTGGCCGGAGTTGGAAGCCAACTCCACTTTTTTCAGGCAGGGACCTAACGCGGGAGAGACTCAGACATTCCTGACGCCTGGACTGGGGTTCGGCCGCGTGCGGCTGTTTCACGGACTGCGTTTCTCAACGGCCGCCGGCATGCAGATTGCCGTGACTCGGTTTCACACCTATAACCACCGGGCGATGCTCTCGATCCGCTTTCCCTTCTGAGTCTTTGTCCCGCGAGTTTGATGCTTCGGAGTGGAATCCTACGTGGAGAGAGAAACGGGCTCGAGTTTGTTTGACAATAAGTTGGCAACGACTTTCTCTGCCTTCGCGATAAAGGAATCGAAATCCTGTTCGGTGGCGAGGACCCCATCCTCGAAATACACCAGAAAATTTGCGTTTGTAGCCAGGATGCCTTCCAGCTTCGCGGATTCAAGGAATCTGATCCTGTCCCCGGACAGGAAGGCGGTAACCGCGCTGGGATCGGCTCCTTTGATCCAGAAATGTGCTGAGAACTCTGGATATTGGCGCGCATCCACGGTTATCGCCGGGTGCGAGGCGCCTGTAATCTTATCCACGACATTTTCAACCGTGTGCAGAGCGGAATTTCTTCCCACAGAAAATCGCGGCAATCCCGCCGCCTTTACCTTGGCAACTCTGTAGTGAATGCTTCCTCCCTGCGTGTTGGTCCCTCGGGGAGTCACACTCAGGTTGAAGATCGTAACTTCTTTCGATCCGAGATTACACGTGAACGCCAGCCAATCTCCCGTTCCATCATGAAGCTTCTCAATGTCGGAAATATCCATTGAGGGTCTGCTGGAACTCCTCAGGGCCGGGTCTTTCAGCATCTCCAGGTAGGACTTGTCCAGGGCTTGTGCAACGCCAGGGTTGACCAGGGCATACCCTCTTTTTTGCGCGTACTCAACCACTGCTTTCGCCTCTCGTGGACCACTACGAAAAAGCCGAAAGAGGATCGGGAATACGACGCTCAGAACAAAGACAAGCGCGGCGATGAATGAAATATTGTGCATAGAGTGGACTTCTCTGCCGTCCCCCTGTTTTGAATCCCATGGAAATCATAGCTGGAGGTCACCGCCGCTGGAGTGGAGCTTTTGTCGCCAGGGCACATAAGAGTTACGCCGCGACGCCGGCGTACAAAGAGAATTGACTCGACGCCTTGACTACGTCGTGAGCTGGTCATCGCCCCGATCGGCCGGGGGTAAAGTTGCCGAGTCCGGCGGCCTATTTTTGTCGGAGGACCACGCGGCGGAAGTCTGGCCAGAACTCTTTAGCGATGTTGTTCAGCGCGGCGGATTCAAGTTGCGTTCCCCAGTTGATGGCTGTTTGGCGGAACCCGCGCTCCTCCGGCGGGTAGTAGGCGTTGGACAATGCTGCTTCAGCGGCATTGCCGCCAACTTCGGACCAGTTAAAGCTGGTGCCTTCCGAATCGGTTTTGGTAATCACCACGCGCGAAAGTGAATAAACTGCGCGTCGGAAAAAACCTCCATGGCCCAGCGTGTAATACCGGGGATCCTCCCGGCTTATCCAGGGGACAATGGCTTCGGTGAAATACGTACCCGACGCCCCGTCCACAAATGTGTGCCAGTAGTAGCGCCCGTAACCGGCCATTCCCTGCCCGAACTCCGGATAGTTATTCAAACCGAACTCTTGCCCGGCCAGAATGCCCGTCCAGATGAACGCCGAATAATCGAAGGTGTCCTCGGTCGCGAGCCAAAATTTGCCCTTGGTGGTCAGCGGCGGCAGCTGTGTATTGGCGCTCACCGCGCCGAAGTTGGGGACAACCCCCATGATCCGGCTGGTCTGCTTGCCTTCCGAATCGTCTTGGGATTTCGCAGTGCCTTTGTCCTCGGGAGTATCGCCGGGCTTCTTCTCGGGAGCTGGCTCCGACTGCGATTCTTCCTGTGCAGGCAAAGCTCGGTTGCGTCGTCACCTGCTGGTATGTTCCGCCGTTGGAATCAGTTCCGGACGGATCTGGGAGCGCTTGGGATTGTGACCATGAGGCAGAAGTTGAGAACAGGAAGACGGCGAGTGCAGCCATCGGCTGAATAGCTCGGAGCGGTTTTGTCCATTGACCCATAGCTTTTGGATGCGTCGTCGCAGTTTCTCGCCCTAAATTGTACTGGAATCAAAGCTGTTAAACCGCTATATCTCAGGCTAGCCGCCGGACACCCGCTGAGCGGGCTGTGATTGTGATCTGCTGCCCCTCAGAGAGCCTCGATTCCTTAGGGGACGAGGATATTCACGGGACCAGGAGGCCCTCCGAACCGTGGGGGAAGAAAAAGAGTAAGGTTTTCGGCCTGTTGATGCAAACTACTGCAGATCGTCGCGGAGAGGCGTTTTAGGGAGATTTCTATTCTATTGAAAATACAGGCCTTGCTAACAGATACAGAGTTGCCCTTTGGCGTCCAAAGTGCAAGAGTAACCCGTGGAGGAACGGGTAAAATGAGCAAGTGGAGCTTAACCATGGGCCTGGCGATTGCCTTCCTGGGCCTTGCTTTGGCTACGACAGCCAAGGCTGACACTCTGGATTCGTTCAGTTTGACGAATTGTGGCACAGCGGGAACCCTCTGCCCCGCAGCGACCTATTCGTTCGATATCGGGAACGCGTCGGCGACCCTGACGATTCACATTGACGGCGTGCCCGTAACAGGCTCGACGAATATCGTCAGTGTCGACCTCGGGTTTACGCCAAACAACAACATGACCCTAAGCGGTCCGGTCGTTTTCACAGACAATGGCGTGATCGTATCTAGCTTGTACAATAATACGTTCGAGAACGACATCAATAGCTCTGGCAACTGTACCTCCAGTGGCAACGCCGCCTTCATTTGTTCGTCCTCGTCTGCGGATGGGGCCTTGATTCACCAAGGCGACACGCTGACCTGGAAATGGAATTACACCCTGGGTGATGCGAGCAAGATCGTCGCGGCGGGTGATGTTCACGTGGGCGCCAATTATGACCCTGCCAGCGGGCGTATTGTGTCCACGACTGCCAATACTGTTGTTCCCGAGCCGAATACGATCACGCTGCTGTTAGCAGGCTTGTTTGGCGTGGGCGTTTTTGCTCGTCGGCGTCTCGTGCCTTTGACCTAGGAATCCAAAGACTCGCAGAGTTTTGCACTCGCTCGGGCGAAAGCCCGAGCGTTTTTTTTCTCCGCTGAAGCTGAAGTTCACTGATCATGTTGTGCCGCTTTCTTCAGAGCCGCGGGAATCAAGACATCCGCATAGCGCCGGGCTTCTTTCGCTCGCACGCCTCCGGATTGCGCGGTTTGGCGAAAGGCGGGTAAAACCCGGTCGCGGAGCGTGGCCGCATTTTGCGTGGCAACCGCGCGGTTGTACTCCGCGACAGCCTTCATATAAGCGGCGTTGGGCGCTGAGTTGGAGTCGGCCACGGCAAGGCGGTCTTCGATGTCCCTCTGCGCCTTCGGTATCAGATTATTCAGGTAGTCACGAGCGTCCAGGGCCAGCGGGCCCTGCGCTTCGGCGAGCGATTTAAACTTCGGCTGCAACTGCTGAATCTCGTCGAGCGCGGCGGCATCGCCCTTCTGCGCTAAATCGTCGAAGCGATTTTTGAGCTGCGTCACCTGCCACTGGTCTGCATTGGAGACCACCGGCGGCGGCAGGCCATTTCCTTCTGCATCGCGGCGAACGATCTCGGTGATCACGGCATCGCGCTTTTGGCGTGCGCCCTCTTCGTGTCTGCCTCCGGCGGCTAAGACGTCGTCCAGCGCATTGATCTCTCTCAACAGATGGCCGGGATCCTGGGAACGGGATTCGAGCTGCGCGGCGGCCCAAACCTGTTCCTCGTGACGGCGTTCGGGGATCACTTGATCGACATAACGCGCGGCTTCGAGCGAGCGATGGCCGCCCTCCGGCAAAATGAGGATGTCGCGAAACGATTCGTCGGCGTCATCGAAATCGCCCGCGTTCAGATACGCCATGGCTTTATCCCAGAGCGTTTGCTCGTCTCGCGCGACACGCTCCAGCTCGGTGCCATGGGATTGCGCGCTGAACTCCAGGCGGAGACCCGCGATGACGTCATTCAGGGGACCGTTCAGCTCCGCCGCGGCGTCCAACTGCTCCAGCGCGCCCTTGTAATCCTGCCGGTCGGCGGCATCGTGCGCCAAGCCAATGAGGTAGCGTTGCTGGTCTTCGATAGATGGAACCGAAGACGGTGCGGGTGTGGGAACGGTGTCGCTCACAGCCGCAGTGGGTGGATGATTCGCGCCCGGTGCGACGCTCCTTCGCTGCGCCGATTTGGGCACTTGTCCCGCGCGAGGCCAAATTCATGATCTTCGACCACGACCGATGTGCGGCCATGGCCAGCACTTCGTCTCGCCGAATCACGGCACGCGCGCCCAGCGCAATGATTGCCAGAATCGCGCACGCAGCCAGAGCCGTGCGTCCCGGACGTGACGCCGGCGCTTCAGGTTCCGTCAGCGTGATTTGGCCGGGCCGTCGGACGGCGGGCCGCGCGGTCGCGCCCGCGCCGCCGGGAGTGCCCGCAGGAATGCCGGCAGGCGTTCCCGAGCTGATCGGCTGCGAAGGCAGCAGCACCGTTGGGGCGGGTCGTGCGCCGGCATTTGCCCCGGGGATTGGCGTCGCGGCTTGCAGGGACCCCGCCGCCTTCAACGATGCCGCCACGTTGTCGAACTCTTTGAGGAGCGCTTCCATCGACGGGTAGCGCTCTTTCTCGTCCTTGCGCAGAGATTTCGCAATAACTCTTTCGAGTGCCGCCGGGCATTCCGGGACAAACTGGCGTATCGAAGGCGGCTCTTTCTGCAAAATGCTCAGCAGCAACGCGGCATGGTTTTCGCCCCTGAACGGCCGCTGATAGGCGATGAGTTCGTAGAGGACCACTCCCATCGCCCAGATGTCGCAACGCGCGTCGGCCTGCTGCCCGCGAACCTGTTCGGGGGACATGTAGGCCAGCGTGCCGAGTAGCATTCCGGTCTGAGTTTTGGAAGTATCCGCCAGGCGGGCAATGCCGAAATCCACGACTTTGACCACTCCATCGCGCGTCACCATGATGTTCGCCGGCTTCACATCGCGATGAACAACCCCGCGACGATGAGCATACTCCAGGGCCCGGCATGCCTGGACCACATACCCGACCTTCGTCGCCAGGGGCAGCGCCGCCCTGCGCGCGATCAATTTCTCGAGGCTCTCGCCCTCCAGATACTCCATGGCGATAAAGGGAGTACCGCCGGATTCGGCCATTTCGTAGATGGTAACGATATTGGGATGTTGCAGGACGCCGGCAGCCTTGGCTTCGCGGTAAAACCGTTCCCGCGAATCAATGCCTTCGGCCACTCCATTGGCGATGGTTTTGACCGCGACGTCGCGTCCAATCAGCGGGTCGCGCCCCTTGAACACCACGCCCATGGCTCCGCGGCCGATCTCCTCCAGGATTTCGTATCGGCCAATCTGCTGTTTTTCGGTTTCCGGCATAGCCAAAGGCTCGCTTGAGGCTAGTTTACTGGCGCGGCGGGCGCGTTCTTTCGAGGCTCGAGCGGAAGCGTAGCCGAGGCGTTAACCGTAATCAGTTGGACTCATTCCGGCCCCAGGCAGGGCCACGACGTCTGTCAGCGAAAACGCGCCTGGTTACGACGGGTCAGCATGCGGCGCACGACCAATTCCGCGGTCTGGGAATTGTGGATGGTGATTCCTCGCGCCGAGAGTTCGTCCAGCAATTGCGCGACGCCAGATGAGACGTCGCCATCACCGGGGACCACAACGGCCCATTCGAGATCTTCGCGAAACTCCCGCGTGCTGATGCTCCATGGCTGCAAACGAACGGGCGTCGTCCGCCCGATTTGTATGATCGACCAGTGCCTCGCCAGCGCCAGCGCGGTGGAGCGATCCGGCAACGGACCGCGCACAATGAAGTGATTGTCTCCATGCACGAGAATACCGACCACGCGATTCACCCCTCATGGGTCGGGCCCCTTTCCCAACGAGCGGGGGCCGAAAAACCGCCGAAAAACCCTGGCACCGGATCTTATGCTTCCGTTTCCACGGATTCAACGCCGCCGCAGCACCGCTTCGGGCTTGGGTCGGGGCAAATTCGTTGTGTCGCGGGCAGGAGAGGCGTACGATGCGCACGCTCAGCAACATATTCTGGAGGTTTTATGCGCAACATGATCGTCAGTCTCGCTCTCATCCTCGTGGCTGCCGCAGCCTTGGCCAAGCAGCCGGCGCCGCAAGCGGCCCCGCAATCGTCTCCCAAGCCCACGAAGACCTTCACCTCGGCTGCTGATCTCACAGCCCTGATTGCCAAAGCGAAAAGCGAGCGCAAAGAAGGCCAACCCCTCGTTGTGGAGCCCATGCTCGAGTTGGGTTCGTACGACGGGCACCTCGAATATCGCGCATCGGTAGGCAACGCAGCCGTCCACGAAACGGAGGCGGAGCTTTTCTATGTGATCGATGGATCAGCCACTTTGGTGACCGGCGGCAAGCTCGTCAATGAGAAACGAACCGATGCCGCCAACCTCAATGGCTCCGGGATTGAAGGCGGAACTTCGCGCAGCATCGCAAAAGGAGATTACATTATTGTTCCGGCAAACACGCCGCACTGGTTCAGCCCCATAAACGGTGTGCTCGTCCTGTTCTCGATGCATGTGCCCCGCCCATAGATGTTTCGCTGCCGCCCAGTCTCCGATAATCCCGTTTCTCGGGACTTGGCCACCAGAGCTTCTTGTCGCAGCGTCCCGGCTAAGAGTAGAATTCGCTCCGTCTTTCAGGGCCCATCTTTCAGGTAGAGGATCTATGGTCCGCGCCTTCGCCGTTCGGTCGCAGTCTTCGGCATATCGCTGTGTGTCGGCCTTCTCGATTACATCTCATTCCAAAGCAATCCTAAAAGGAGAAATGGGAAATGAAAGGGATAACACGACGGTCCGGCTATTGGCTTGTTGGTGTTGGAGTCGGGCTGGCAGCTTTGAGCATCTTTTTCACTTTAGTCCCGAATTTGCGCGGACAAGGACGAGGGGAGCAACAACCAGAAGGACCGACCCCACGCACAGCCGACGGGCATCCAGACCTCTCTGGGCGCTATCTATTCGTTGGAGGGAATCCGCCGCAGGCGAGCCCTGCCTTCAAGCCTGAGACGAAAGCAAAATACCAGAGTCCGGTCCCGTCTGGCGCTTGCGTTATGGGTGGTACTCCAACCACGATCACAATGCAAACCACCGCGCACGGCCCCATCGAGTTAGTCCAACGCCCAGGAGTCTTATGGATTCTGGCTGAATCCCCGCAGAGCGTTCTATGGATACCCACGGACGGGCGTGCACATTCCGACGATCCGGATGTCTCATTCTACGGCGAGTCGGTTGGTCGCTGGGAGGGCGATACGCTGGTCGTTGACACTCTCGGGATTGATACCAAAATGAGGAACATCTCTGTGGGGTTAGCGGGACTCGCCAACGCATGGACTCATAGTGAGAAAGAGCATGTCATCCAGCGCTTCAGCCGCACCTCGAAGAACGTCCTCACCTATCAAGTCACCGTCGAGGATCCCGTCGTGTTGGCGAAGCCGTTCACTTCAGCGCCTCTGCGTTGGTCTCTGGCACAAGGTGCCGACGATCACTGGAAGCCAAGAGTGCCTGTCGCGGGGTGCGATTTTTGACAATCGTCACAAGGTGGGACATGGAGCTTCCGAACCGCGCTGCTACAGTGCGCTCGAATAGCGCACGCTTGCTCGAATCCGTTTGTTCGCAGAGTAGCCCGCTTTATCGGTAAGAAACGGCGGAGTGTTCTGCAAGGATGCTCTTGAACGCATGATCGTCTTCCTGACCATGGGGCATTGGATACATGCAGAGAACGTCTATGTCATGGCCCTTGGCTAATTCGTTCCAGAACTGTTCGAGTCGAATCGCCAGATCCGTTTTACCTTCCGCCCACAAACGACCTGCGCGCTCACCGCAAACGGCAACGCGGGGATGTTTCTTTCCTGCCTTGGATGCCGCCTCGATCAAGCCTCTAATGGCGTTGAGTATTCGAGCCGGGTCAGGCGTCTCGGCAGAATCCAATAAAATGTAGGTCCCACGTTGAACCGCGCCATCAATGTCCACGCCCTGTGCGTGCAATCTCTGGAGCAGACTCTCCCGGTGTGATTCGGTAATCCACACAATCGCCGCGTTACGGGCGTTTAGGGCGGCAGCAATAAAGCGAGCAAGATTGTCTAGACGAACCTCGTTGTCAGAACAGAAAAGAATCTCGTGCCGGTGGGGAGCTGGGGGATCCGTGCCCTCGCTAAACTCCAGGCCGCTACTAACAAATTGCTTACCCTCAAGAACCGTGTCGATAGCGGGCAAGAGCTCGCTTCCGACATGTAATTTATGGACATATCCGGAGCCACCCATATTTAGTGCTTCTCTTACCACATCCGAAGAGGACTCAACACTGACAAACAGGATTTTCGGGTGAGGGACGAGGTCGCGCAGTCGCCTGGCCACCTGTATCCCATTCAATGTCGGCAAGGCGACATCAAGAAGAACCAGATCCGGTCGCAGTGCTTTGGCCTTCTGAACGGCTTCCAAGCCGTCTGAAGCTTCGCCAACAATCTGAAAATCATCCCTCAGTTGCAATATCAGACGGACCACTCTGCGGAACGGCTCATAGTCATCAACTACAAGCACCCTACGCGCCAATTTTCCTCATTCTCCTTCCACAGCGACCTGGTTCAAAGTGATGCGAGTCTGCGGGGATTTCCTCTTATTGTCAACTTAAGGTAAGACATGCCGGTTTTTCACCTAAATAGATATATCCATATCGAATATGAGTGCAGACAACCGTTAGCTCTGGCGGTACATAATCAGAAATACCATTGAAGTAAATAGGTCGGCGTGTTATATGCCTCTCATGGATGAGGAGCTAAAATCGGCCAGTGGTGATGACCAGCTCTTCCTTAGTGCTTTCAAGGCGAGCCCAATCGGGATTGCCTTAGAGGACTTGGAAGGGCGACCTTTGTTTGTGAATCCCGCGTTGTGCTCCATGCTTGGATTCAGCGAAGAGGAAATGCGCAGCAAACACTGTGTCGAGTTTTCCCCTCCCGAAGATGCACAGAAGGATTGGGCGCTCTTTGAGCAGTTGCGAGCGGGCTCCATAGATCATTATCAACTGGAGAAGCGTTTTTTCCGCCGAGACGGCTCGTTGATTCGGGGGCGTTTGAGCATTTCTCTGTTGGGAAGTGGCACATCTCGGGTTGTGGTCGCGACGGTGGAGGATTTAAGCGAGAAGAAGACCGCACGGGACGAGCTGCAGTCCGAGGCAAATGTTGAGGACCTGGGAGGCCGTCTCATCCAGGCGCAGGAGGAGGAACGTGCCAGGATTGGTCGAGAACTTCACTACTACATCGACAGCCTCACTCTACTGTCCATATCTCTAGATCGCCTCCAGCAAAATCCTCCCGAATCGGTGGCTGAAGTCCGCCAGGAGATCGGCGAAGCAAGACAACAAGTCAGGGATATCGTAAGCGATATCCTTGCCCTGTCGCACCGCCTATACCCCTCAAAGTTGGAATACTTGGGGCTCGCCACGGCCGCCGCTAGCTTTTGCGGAGAGCTTTCCGAGCGGGAAAAAGTGGAAATTGACTTTCACTGTGCGGGCAACCTGAAAGAGATACCAAAACAGATCTCCCTTTGCCTCTACCGCGTAATGCAAGAAGCCCTGCAAAATGCAATCAATCATAGCGGTTCACGACTTTTCGAAGTATTGCTCAGCGTTGAAGCGAACGAGATCCGATCTGACCGTACGCGATTCGGGTCTAGGTTTTGACCCTGCCGTGGCCATGACAGGCTGTGGGCTCGGCCTAATCAGTATGAAGCGACGTCTTAAGCTAGTGGATGGGGAATTTTCGATCGAATCTCAGCCTCAGCACGGCACAACGATCCACGCCCGTGTGCCCCTTAAAACATAACCAACCAAGTTGGGTCCTTTCATTTGTGAAAGCTTGCCGGTCCGTGCCAACTCCTGAAAAGTCCTCTTACCAGAATGTGGCTTTTTTCGGGCCGGCTCCTTCTCCAGGGGCGGCTCCATTTCCAGCGCCAGCCACGCCATTGCTTGGGTAAGACAGGCCCAATTTAGTAGCATTGTTCCCGTTGCGATTCGCTTTGAATTGACGCGAGAGTGCGGCGTACGTTTTGCGGAGAAAGCCGGCTTGCGAGCATAAATCGACAGGCCCCGAAAATGAGTTCAGCTGTAAGACCGCACTCCAGATCGATTCGGGAGGACTGAATGAAGTATGCGTTTTGCGTCCTGCTTGCCATCTTGACCTTAGTCCCTCCGGTCGGAGCATCCCCGCAGCAACAAGCCCCGGTAATGGGACCTGACTGGGCTTTCCCGGTGAGGGATGCGGCTCAACCTCCTCGCGGAGATCCAACTGCCCCCGTAAAAGTGGCGGGCAGTGCCAGGACCTATACCGAGGTGCAAGTGGACGACCTCATGAATCCCCCGGATTGGTTTCCCGAGGAACATCCCGTCATGCCGTCCATCGTCGCGAAGGGTCAGGGCGATGTGCGCGCGTGTGACTCCTGCCATTTGCCGAATGGAATGGGGCACCCGGAATCCGCCACGGTCGCTGGCTTCACGGCGACATACATCCTGCGCCAGATGGCTGACATGAAGAGCGGCGCCAGAAAAACCGGCGGCATCATGGATGTGATCGCCAAGGCTATTTCGGATGCAGACGCAGAGCAGTCGGCCTCCTATTTTGCGTCCCTGCAAGCGTTCCGGTACGTGAAGGTCGTCGAAGCGACGACAGTGCCGAAGAGCTACGTGGGCCTAGGGGGTATGCGTCTTCCTCTCCCGTCGGGCGGTCAGGAACCGTTGGGGCGGCGCATCATTGTTCTTCCGGAAGATACAGAGCGAATCCTGGCACGTGATCCGCATGGCTCTGTGACCATTGCTTACGTGCCGCCGGGAAGCCTTGCGAGAGGAAAGGAATTGGTCACAACTGGAGGGGCGGGCAAGACCGTTTCTTGCACGGCCTGCCACGGAGAGTCACTCAAAGGGGGGCCACTGGGTGACGTGCCACGAATCGCGGGGCTTCAGCCGATCTATATCTTCCGCCAGATGTATAGCATTCAACACTGGACTCGCGTCGGAGACTCCGCTGCGCTGATGGTCGCTCCCATGATGAATTTATCTGAAGACGATATGATTGCGATCTCTGCTCACGTGGGGTCGCTCGCTCCGTAGTGCAACACGCTTCTTTGGCCCAATTTTCCGGTAGAGTGCCGCATGCGCTTTTGGCTTAGCGCTAAGATGCCGGCCCTCAATAAATCTACAGATCGGATCGCGAGGTGACTCTGATGAGCAGCACCCAGAAGGAGAAGGCAGTTCGCTTTCGCGCGCTGCATTCTGGCCCTGGCGCCTTTGTAATTCCTAATCCATGGGATGCAGGCTCCGTGCGAATTCTCGCCGGTCTTGGTTTCCAGGCATTCGCTACGTCAAGCGGTGCCGCTGCCTGCGCCCTTGGTCGAAGAGATGGCGGGTTGACGCGAGAGGAAGCGCTGGCGCATGCGCGCATGATTGTCGATGCCAGCGATTTGCCCGTCTCGGCGGATCTGGAAAGCGGGTTTGGCGACGCGCCGGAAGTTGTGGCGGAAACAATCCGGCTTGCGGCGGGAGTCGGACTCGTTGGATGCACGATTGAGGATTCGACGGGCAACCCAGCCAGCCCGCTTTACGACGTTGGGTTGGCTGTGGAACGGATTGCCGCAGCCGCGGAGGCGGCACGCGCACTTCCGTTTCCGTTTATGCTGACGGCGCGGGCGCACAATTTCCTCTATGCCGCGCCGAGCCTGGACGAGACCATTAGCCGCCTTCAGGCGTACGAAAAAGCTGGAGCGGATGTGCTTTTTGCTCCGGGGCTGCCTGACCTCGCCTCCGTACGGACAGTCTGTGCGGCGGTATCGAAGCCTTTCAATTTCATGGCCGGCATGAAAGGAAAATCGTTTTCCGTCGGTGAACTCGCGACGGCCGGCGTCAGGCGTATCAGCCTGGCCAGCTCCCTCTATCGCGCGGCAATGACCGGCTTGCTCGACGCTGCTCGCCAGGTGAAAGAGACGGGGCAGTTCGGATTCCTCGAACGATGCTTGACAACGCCAGAGCTGAATAAAATTCTGGGGTTCTGACCCCACCGGACCTACGTGTTGGCAGACCTACGAGGGACGTTTCTCAGGAGCGATCTGAAATCCGAGCGGCGCTAGAACAAGATGGACGGGATCCACGCGCCCGCTGGCTCGTTATAGAGCCCCGTCGTCATGAGCGTATTGGGCTGTACGACCCGTAGTCCGTTTTCCAGGCACCAGCGGAACAGGGCCGCATTGCGCGCGGGTACCATAATGCCCGGCCCTCCGAAGCCTTCGGCCGCGCCGATCAATGCCTGGAGGTCCTGATTGGATTCGCCGACCGCGTGGCCGAAATATCCAAGGCCAGTCGTATAGCCGGTGATTCGCCCGACGCGTTCCACAACGGTGGCATGCCCTTGCTGGATAGCTTCGGAGACCTCTCCGGAGCGCGTATGGCCATGCACTCTTTCGCATAGCTGGTTGCAAGCTGCGGCGTCGGCATCCTTGGCAGGACGAACCGAATAACCCTCGATGGATTTTCTCATCGGAGCGCCGTGCATCACGCTAAGTAGTTCGCGCACATCGAATCCCAGCTTCGTATAGAGCGATAGAGAACGATTATGAAAAGTAGCCTGCACCAGACGGACGCCGGGCGCGCTGCGCTCTGCCGCGCGGTCCATCACAGCCCGCATGAGGCGCCGCCCTGCTCCCGCGTTCTGCGCGGCGGGATCAATCGTTATCGGACCAACTCCGAAGATCGACGACCGCTCATCCAGACAATTACTCCCAACGACTGCGCCTCCTGCCTCGGCCACCACACAGTAGAACGATGGGTGGGAAAACATCATCTGTAAGATGCCGAGCCCCATCTCGGGTACCGGCATCTCCGGCGGGAAATTGTGATCCGAGTTGATTTTTCGAAATGCCTCGTAACAGATGCGCCCGCACTCCGGGGCATCCTCAGGTTTGGCTCGGCGGATGAAAATGGTAGGGAACGTTTGCGTGGAGGTCATGCCCGGATTGTAACCAATCTCCCGCCTGCCTGGAGGGTCGGATTATCTTATTTTCTGCCTTCGAATGGATATTATTGTCAAAACGCAGATGCCCGTCAGGAAAACAAGCCAGACAACCGAGATCTTTGCATAGTGTACCCTTATCCTTAAGGACTCCTGACGAGACATGTCTTCCTTGTCGATGGAGTAAGATATCTTCACGGCGTCCATTGAAGTGATTTGTTTGGTCACTTCTCCAACCGCAGGAACAGAAATATGAAGATTTACGTTGTTACTCCACGTTATTTGAGGACGATACAAATTACCGCCATTGTCAAACCTGAATACTAGAGATTTCCTGCTATCTTCCTCTCCGGTCTTATGCACATAGACATAGGTGGTCTCCGCCCCGTGGGCCAAACCGTAGGTGCAAGATGTGAAATGCGCCGTAGCAACCATTCCAGTGCCACTTGGAACGGATGGAAGATCCCCTCTAGCGCAGTTCTCACTGGCCTCTCCTAGCGAGTCAGACGGACCAATATCGTCGTACAAGGACTTGAGGACAAGAACGATTCCAAGAAACTGATAGGACCAACAAAGAATACCGCGCGACTTTGCCAAATTTGGACATCATGAGTCTAGATGTCCCCTTATTCTCCTAAGGACATTGCACATATGGGCAATCGTATCAGGGGCGATTCATGTGGGCTTATCAAAAGAGGTTACTCAGTCACGAAACGTACACTTCCAGGCAGCACAGAAACTGGCGCCACTACTGCCAGACCTATGCGCGGTAGCCAGAACCGCGCGTCTGGACTCTGACGCGCGAATGCACTAACTTGGAGCGAGGCCCGATGAGTCCCCGATGAGCCAACGTTGAGCCCAATGAGCACACGATGAGCAAATTGAACCCTCGCGCAAATCGAGCCGCTCATCTCCTCGCCGCCCTCGCGCTGCTGGCGCTCTTCCCTGCCCTGCATGCGCAGGCCGCGTCCCTGCAAACTCGCGCCACGCCAGCGAAACCGCAGCCTCAAGCGCCGTCGCCCCAGAGCGATCCGCTCGCACCGCTTCTCGCGCAGGCTCAGGAGGCGCTCGATCGCAACGACTTCCTCGCCGCCATTCCTCTGCTCGAGAAAATCGTCGCCGCAAAGGCCGCCGACGCGCTGCCCCACTTCGAGCTTGGCTTTGCCTACTCCGGGCTGAAGAAAAATCCCGAGGCCATTGCCGAATATCGCCGGGCGATTTCGCTCGACGGCAATCTCGCCCCGGCGCATTTGAATCTCGGCCTGGCGCTGCTCGATTCCGACCCGGCAGCCGCGGCGGCATCTTTCGCGCGCGCCGCCGATCTGCTCCCCGGCCAGGCCCGTCCCCGCTATCTGCAGGCGGAAGCTCTCGAACGCTCCGGCAAGCGTTCCGACGCCATCCAGCAATATCACGCCGCCGCTGCGCTTGCGCCCCAGGACGACACCATCCTTTTCGCATTGTCGCGCGCGCTCTTCGCCGACGGGCAACCCGCCGCGGCCGAGTCCAGCTTTCGCCAGGTGCTCGTTCTCAAGCCCGACTTCGCGCCCGCACAACTTGGCTTGGCCGAGGCCTTGCTCAAGCAACAAAAAGTCTCCGAATCCGTGGATGCCTTCCGCGATTATCTTCAGAAGTCGCCCGACGACCGCGCCGCGCGCTTCGAGCGCGCCGTGGCCCTGCAGGACCTGAATCGCTTTGACGACTCGCTCGCCGAACTGGACCGTCTCGATCGCGACGCCGCGCCAGCAGCGGAATCCCTCAAGCTCCGCGGCAGCATCTATATACAGCAGAAGAGATGGGCCGAGGCCGATGCGGCTTTTACCAAGGCGCTGGCCGCGTCCCCCGGCGACGCGCAACTGCACGCCTGGATGGGGCACACAAAAATGGAATTGCACGATTACGCCGCCGCCCAGAATGAATTGCGGCGCGCTTTGGAGATTGCGCCGGCAAATGTCGACCCTCTGCGCGAGCTGGTGGGCGCCTACTACCTGGCGGGGCAGTACCCTGCCACCCTCTCCGCTCTCGATCTTCTTGCGCAGCGGGAAACACCTACAGCACTCGACTGGTTTTTTCGCGCCCTCTCCTGCGATAAACTAAGCAAGAAACCCGAAGCAGCCGCCGCTTATCAGAAATTTCTGGAACTCGATCGCGGCGAGCGTCCCGACCAGGAATTTCAGGCGCGGGAACGGCTGAAGCTTCTGCTCCGGGAGTTGGGCAGCGGTGCAAGGAAATAAAAGTGGCCCGGCGTTCCATTTGTGGCTGTAAATGGTCCAATCCTTTTTTGGTCCTGCTGATGAGCATGCCGCTTTGCGCCATTTTCACGTCGGCTCTGGCCGCGGAAGACTCCCGCGCGAAATATGAGGAACAATTCCAGTTGGAGCACGATCCTGTAGCGAAAGCCAAAATCCTCTCCAAGCTTGGCAATCTCCAGATCGAGCAGGCGCGCAACGATTTAAAAATGAATAAAGACGAGCAGGCGCTCGCCGATCTCGAGCACTACCGCGATCAGGTGGAAAGCACCTTTGCCGCGCTCTCGGCGAACGAAGTGAATGCCGAGAAGCATCCCGCCGGATTCAAGGAGCTGCAAATCAGCTTGCGCCAGACGCTTCGCCGCACCGATGAATTGATCTTGCTCGTGCCGTTCGATAAGCGGCCCTGGTTCCAGGCCGTGCGCTCGGATTTGGCGCGAGTGCAAAATTCGCTCATCGAGGCGCTCTTCCCCACTCTGGACGACAAACGCCCGAAGAAAGGAGACTTCCGATGAAGCTCGCTGTTCGCGCGCTGGTGCTTGCATCGTTTCTGTGCGCCGCGGGGATCGCGGCGGCCGCCTCGCCCGCCCCTCAGCAAAAAAAGGACTACCTCAGCGACACCGAGGCGGACAAGATTCGCGATTCCGAATCCCCGGCGGAACGCATCAAGCTTTTCGTCTCCTTTGCCGCCGATCGCATCAAGAAACTCCAATTTGAGTTTGCTCACCCCGGAGAATTGCATCGTGAGGATCGCATCAACACCATGATCAATGCCTATACCGGCTGCCTCGATGAAGCCTCCGACGCGATTGAGCTCGGCGTCGATAAGCAGCAGGACATCCGCGAGGGCATCAAGGATATGCAGGGCCACGCGCCCGAATTCCTCGCATACCTGAAGGAGCTTTCCGCCAAGGGCAAGGCCGTCGAGCCCTTCAAGGACAATCTCGACGACGCCATCGATGCCACCAACGACGCCATCAAGGTCGCTGCCGAAGCCATCAAGGAGAATGCTCCGCCCCCAGTGCGCCGCAGACCGCAATGAAGCGCGCTTCGGAGGGCCCCACGCCGGTTCCCGGCGGAGCCGCGATTTTTCAGCGGCTCTACACCCGCCTGGGATGCCAGGGACGCCCGCCGCGATTTGAAGTGGAATTTTATCCGTACGCCAACTTGATGCACACCATACGCATTCACGAGGAGATGGCCTCGGTGCGCTTGTCGGATGCTTTGCGCGGCGAGCCTTTGCCTGTTTTCGAGGCTGCCGCGGCCATCCTGCTGTCGCGCGTCTATCGCCGCCGCGCGCCGCGGGAGATCCTCAGCGCCTATCGCCAGTTTGCCGCTTCGCCGCGCACGCGCCGGCGCGTGGCCAGGATTCGCCGGGCTCGCGGCCGCCGCGTGCAGACCCGCCCTCGCGGCAACATTTACGATCTGGCTCCGATGTTCACGCAGCTCAACCGGCGTTATTTCGGCGGGCGCCTGCATCGCCCGCGGCTTGGCTGGAGCACCCGCACCTGGCGCGCGCAATTTGGCTGCTTCGATCCGGCGCTCGACCAGATCGTGATGAACCGCTGGCTGGACCAGGCTTTCATCCCGAAATATGCCGTCGAGTACGTGCTCTTCCACGAAATGCTGCACGTCAAGCATCCGCTGCGCGCCGCGCGATGCGGCATCGAAGCTCATTCGCTGAAATTTCGGATGGAAGAAAAACGGTACGTGAATTACGAGCGCGCGCGGAAATTTCTCAATCGCCTACCCTGACTTCTTGGCCTGCGTGCGCGCGGTCTGGCTCTCGAGCTTTTCAATGCGCTTCAGGATTTTCTCGCGGTCCGGCGCGGTGCGATAGACCTCCAGATATTTCCGGTAGGTGGCCAGGGCGTCGGTCCAGCTCCCCTTTTCGCTCGTAGGCCTCTCCCAGCAAAAAATACGGCCGCGCCAGGCTGGGCTGGAAATGCGTGGCGTCCTGAAAACGCTCGATGGCCGCATCGTAATTCCCGCGTCTTCATGTAAAACTCGCCCACTTCCACGGCTTTGTTCGCGTGCAGCGGATCAAACACGGGCGCCGCAGGCTCCGCCGGAGCGGGAGCCGCTTCCTCATACGGTGGCGCCGGTCCCTTATCGAGCGTGGATGCCTGGGCCGCCGCCGGAGTCGCGGCAAATGGCGCGGCCAATAAGGACGCGGCAAGGAGCGTGAACAAAACGACTCGCCAGAGCTTGTCATTCCGAGGGCCGTATGGTGCGCCCGGGGAATCTGTTCTGTTCGCGCGACGCGCGCAAATGGAATGCTGGCTGGCGTTTCCCATCGTCTTCGTAGGTGTGATTCGCTTTGCTATCATTAACGTTGCCTGCGGCACGGAGCTCCCCGCCCTCGGGAACTCCCCTGCTGTCAATTGTACCTCCGCCCATGGAACTCACGGAAAAAGTCGCCAATCTTCCCAGTGATGCCGGTGTCTATCTGTTCAAGGATGCGCTGGGCACGATTCTTTATGTGGGCAAGGCCGGCGTCCTGCGCTCCCGCGTGCGCTCCTATTTCGTGGAAAACAGATGGACGAATGCCAAGACGGGCTCGCTGGTGCGCGAAATCGCCGACGTCGAATACATCGTCGTCGATAACGAACGCGAGGCGCTGGCGCTCGAAAATAACCTCATCAAGCAGCACCAGCCGAAATTCAACGTGCTGCTGCGCGACGACAAAACCTATCCCTACATCCGCTACACGGCGTTTGAAAAATATCCGCGCGTCTATGTGACGCGGCGGCTGCGTAAAGATGGTTCGCATCTATTTCGGGCCGTTCTTTCCGCATAGCCTGGCCTACCGCATCGTCCATTTCATTCACAAGCATTTCCGCATTCCGTCCTGCACCGTGGATCTGACGCGGCCGCATCCGCGTCCCTGCCTGCAGTACTACATTCAGCGCTGCTGGGGTCCGTGCGTCCCGGGATTCACCACCGACGAACGCTATGCCGAGGCCGCGCATGACACGCGCACGTTTCTCGAAGGGCGTCGCCACGACCTGATCGCCAGCCTGCGCGAGCGCATGATGCAGGCCTCCGAGGCGCAGCGCTACGAACAGGCCGCGGGGCTATCGCGACCTGCTGCGCACCCTCGAAGAGATCGAAGAGCGCCAGAAAATCGCCGCCACCGCCGGCGACGACACCGACGTGCTGGCCTGGTATGCCGAGCCGCCGCAAGTGGCCGTCAATCTTTTTCACATTCGCGGCGGCCGCGTCGTCGATCGCCGCGATTTCTACTGGGAGGACCTGGAGGAGTTCGATCCCGGCGAATTTCTTCCCTCCGCTGCTCAAGCAGCTCTATCTCGACGCCGCCTATCTGCCGCGCGCCATTCACGTCCCTCGCGATTTCGAGGATCGCGAACTTGCTCGAAGAGATTCTTTCCGAACGCGCGGAAAGCCTCGACCTGCCCTACCGGCGCGTCGAGATCGCCGTGCCGCAGCGCGGGCCCGAAGCACGCCTTTCTCGATCTGGTGGAGAAAAACGCGCGGCACTCCTTCGAGCAACGCTTCCGCGTTCTCAAGCCCAACTTCGAAGGCCATCGCCGAGGCGCTGGAGTCCACGCTCAACTCTGCCCGAACCGCCCAAGCGCATCGAGAGTTTCGACATCTCGCATCTGCAAGGCACCGACACCGTGGCGTCGATGGTCGTCTGGGAAAACGGGCAGATGAAGAAATCCGACTACCGCAAATTCATCATTCGCGGCGAATGGGGCAACGACGATTTTGCGAGCATGCGCGAGGCCGTGGAGCGCCGCTACCGCCGCGTGCAGGCGGAACAGAAAGCGATGCCCGGCCTGATTCTGATCGACGGCGGACTCGGACAACTCCACGCGGCGGCGCAGGCCCTGGAAAAACTGGAAATCATCAATCAGCCGGTCGCCGCCATCGCCAAGCAGGAAGAAATTCTCTTCGTTCTGGGCCAGGAGGACGAACCCATCCGCCTGGAAAAGCATTCGCCCCTGCTGCACCTGATCCAGCAGATCCGCGACGAGACGCACCGCTTCGCCGTCGGTTTTCACCGCCAACGCCGCTCCCGCAGGACGCTCGCCACCGAGCTCGACCAGATCCCGGGAGTGGGTTCGCGAACCGCGCAGAAGCTGCTGCGCCGAATTCGGCAGCGTGGCCCAGCGTGCGTCTTGCCAGCGTGGAGGATCTATCCCGCATTGTGTCGCGTCCGGTGGCCGCGCGCATCGCCGAACACCTGCACGGCAGCCACCTCGCGCCCGCGCCTTCCGACGCGAATCCCGCCGGCTAGCGAGCTGTGCCTTCAAAGATAGTGTGGTGCTGAAGTATCCTTCACTGGGCGCTGTTGCATCGAACTAGCGGGTATGCTAGCGTGAACCGTCACTGGGGGTAGAGCAAAATGGGCGATAGCACCGGGTCGAAAGTCAGCTACTTCATGGTGGGTCTGGGAATCGGCGCCCTTGTGGGCATTCTCTTTGCTCCGAAATCCGGCGAAGAGACTCGCGAGTATTTGAGCCAAAGGGCCGAAGAAGGCAAAGAGTACGCACAGCGCAAGGCTCGCGAGCTGCGCGAACGCGCCGAGGATCTGGTCGAGCGCGGGAAGCATGTTGCGAACAAGCAAAAAGACGCTATTTCCGCGGCAGTGGACGCCGGCCGCGACGCTTTTCAGCGCGAAAAATCGAAGGCAATGTAGAGCAAACTGATGCCAGGCTGGGTACTGCCGCTTTTCGTAATCGTCGCGTCTCTCTCTCTATTCGTGCAGATGCTGATCTTTGGCGCGATGTTCCTGGAATTTCGCCGCCTCAGCAAACGCATGGAGCAGATCGTCGACGATTTCCAGGGGCGCATCAATCCGGTCATCTCCCGCCTGCAGACGCTCGTTGAAGAAGCGCAGCCGCGCATCTCCAGCATGATCTCCGATGCCGCCGAGATCACCCACGTGGCGCGCGGGCAGGTGCAGCGCGTGGATCGCATGCTCACCGAAGCCGTCGATCGCCTGCGCATGCAGCTGGTGCACGCCGATCAGATCCTCACCGGAGCTATGGAAACCGTGGAGCAAACCGGTGTGCGGCTTCGCAACACGGTGTGGGGCCCGGTGCAGTCGGTCTCGGCGCTGTTGCGGGGAATTCAGACTGGCCTGGAGTTTTACCGCGGACGTCGCCGCCAGCCGGAAGGCGCCAACGTCACCGAATCGCAGGACGAAGGCCTTTTCATCTAGCCGTTCGTCTTCCCTTCTCTTTTCCCGTCAACTCATCCTGCTGGTCTTCCCTGTTCCCGCGAAAATGACGTTTTCCCGAAGGCGTAGGCAATCAGCGGATCCAGCCGCCACCGAGGACTTCGTCTCCGCGATAGAAAACGGCGGCCTGGCCGGGCGTGATGGCGCGCTGCGGCGCGTGAAAGCGCACGCGCGCCGCCGCCGGGCCCATGGGCTCGATTAGCGCGGGAGCCGGCTCGTGGCGGTAGCGAATTTTCACCAGGGCTTCCATCGGCTCGGCAAGAGTGGCCCAGGCAATCCAATTGATGTCGCGGGCCTCGAAAGTGTCGCGCCACAATTCCTCTTCTTCGCCCACGGTGACGCGGCGGGCATCCGAATCGATCTGCAAGACGTAAAGCGGGCGCGGCGGCGGCGATGCCCAAGCCGCGGCGCTGTCCGATGGTGAAGTGCTGCACGCCCGCATGCGTGCCGAGTACCTCGCCCGAGGTGGAGACAAGCTCGCCGGCTTCGGCGGCTTCTTGTTCCGCTCGCGGGGGCTCATCATCTTCTCGCGCTCGCGGGAGCTCGCTGACCTCTTTTCGCGCTCGCCGGGGCTCGCTCACTTCTGTTCGCGCTTGCTCGCTGCGGTACGCCTCGATGAAATCCGTATAGTTCCCCGAGGGCACGAAGCAGATCTCCTGGCTTTCCGGCTTTTCCGCCACGGGCAGATGCGCGCTTCGGGCCATTTCGCGCACGGCCTGCTTCGATAGATTGCCCAGGGGAAACGTGGCGTGAGCCAACTGCTCCTGAGTGAGCCCAAAGAGAAAATACGACTGGTCCTTGGAGTGGTCCAGGGAGCGGAAAAGATTGTAGCGGCCAGTCTCCGCATTTCGCTCGACGCGGGCGTAGTGCCCCGTGGCGATGCGCGAGGCGCCGATCTGCCGCGCGGTCACCAGCAATTGCTCGAACTTGACGTGATTGTTGCAAAGCGCGCAAGGAATCGGCGTGCGGCCCGCGAGATAGTCCTCGACGAAGGGGCGCACCACCGTCTCCTCGAAGTTTCGCTCGAAATTGACCACGTAATGGGGAATGCCGATGTGCTCGGCGACGCGGCGCGCATCATAGACATCGTCGATCGAACAGCAGCGCTGTCGCGGTGCTTCGCCCGGGGCCAGCTCCGGCAAGCGGCGCTGATTCCAAAGCTGCATCGTGAGGCCCACGACCGGCGCGCCCTCGGCGTGCAGCATGGCGGCAACGGCGGAGCTATCGACGCCGCCGCTCATGGCCACGACGGTCAGGTCTTGCGTTTGCAGCATCTCCGTTTCGGCACTCATCGTCTTGGCACTCACCGTTTTGGCACTCATCGGGCGGATACCATTTCTCGCGCGGAAGCGACGTTGCGCTGGCGCGCAACCGCCGCGGGAATCAACTCCAGCGCGCGATCGATCTCCTCGGGCGTGGTGTTGCGTCCCAGGCTCAAGCGCAGGCTCGACCGCGCCTCGGCCGGAGTGAGTCCGATGGCCGTGAGCACATGCGAAGGATCGACTGCGCCGGAAGAGCACGCGGCACCCGCCGAGCATGCCAGTCCCGCAAGATCGAGGGCGATGACCAGGGATTCGCTATCCGCGCCGGGGAACATCAAGCTCGAAGTATTCGGCACGCGCCGCGAGGGATCGCCATTGACGCGAGCGCCGGGAATGCGAGCGAGCAACCCTGCCTCGAGGCGATCGCGCAGCGCGGAGACCTGGCTGGACGTGTCCGCGAAGTTCTGCCTCGCCAGTTCGCACGCTTTGCCGAAGCCCACGATGCGCGGGGACATTTTCGGTTCCGGCGCGGCGGCCGCGCTCATTTTGCCCGCCGTGGAGCAACGGATCGATCTCCACTCCCTTTTTAATGAAAAGCGCGCCAGCGCCCTTGGGTCCGCAGAATTTGTGCGCCGAAAGAGAGAGGAGATCCACTCCCAGGCGCTTCACGTCGACTGGGATTTTGCCGGCCGATTGCACCGCATCGGTATGAAATCGAATCTGCGCTTCGGCGGCGATCCTTGCGATCTCCTCGATGGGCTGCACGGTGCCGATTTCGTTGTTCGCATGCATGACGGAGATCAAGACCGTCTCGGGGCGAATCGCGGAGCGAATGGCGTCCGGGCTGACCACGCCGTCGCTTCCCACAGGGACAAAAGTAACGGCAACGCCGCGCGCTTCGAGAGCGCGGCAGGCGTTCAGGACCGCATCGTGTTCAATGGCGGTCGTGATGACGTGCAATAGCGCCGCGCCGGATTCGCGGCCAGACTCCTTTGGCCCGCGAGTGGCGGCCGAGAGGTTTTTTGAGCTGACGAGACCAAAGATCGCACAGTTGTCAGCCTCCGTGCCGCCGCTGGTGAAGACCATCTCGGAAGCGCGAGCGCCGATCAGAGCGGCGACGGACTCCCGGGCGCGTTCGACGGCGTGGCCGGCACGCTGACCCACGGAATGCGCAGAACTGGGATTGCCGAACTCTGCCCCTAAATAGGGGAGCATGGCCTCCAACACTTCGGAGGCAACGGGCGTGGTGGCGTTATGGTCGAGATAAATCATTTGCGCTTTCTGTTACCTAATTATCCGTTCGGGAGGGCGCGTCGCCCCCTCCCCCCACCCAGTTTTGCGTAAGTGTTGATTCTGAATAACTTCACAAAATATTCTGCAAGTGTTCATTCCAGATGAGTTGCGAGCACATTCTGCGTAAGTGTTCATCGCAAATAGCTTAGCCGGAGCCCAAAGTGCCAGCCAACAGATGCCTTTAACGCGCCGGGCGAACTTATTTACGCCTTTACGCCGCGAAGCTGCTCCTGTAGGGCACGTTCGCGGCGAAGATGCGAGGACGCCGGGCGTTACTTCTTTAACGCGCCAAGCTCATCGCAAGCGATGACGTTGGCGCTACTGCACTGGAAGGCGTACACCAATTCGAAAAGCCGAACGATTTTCGAGTTCGCGAAGTTCGACTAAGCTCTATTTTACCGCACGAGTAAAGGATTCGCTTCAAATAGGGCGGCGGCCAGGCGCACGATCACCGTACAAGCTCAAATATCCCGCCCTGGTTTCAGGTTCGCCCGCTGAAATCGGCGCTCGTCTTAAGCCGGACTGGAAGCCGGACTGGACGAGAGGTACTCGCTATAGCCCGCCTCTATGGCTTCGATATTTTTGGAGCTGAAGCGCCACATCCACGCTCCGAAGAGTGCCAAAGGAATGCCGGCGATCGCCAGGATAACGGTGAGCGAGAGCAGAGCACCCCCACCGATCAAAATGTACGACAGGAGTTTCAGGTTTTTGTTCGGCGCCAGCAACCTCGCCTTTTGAGCATGAAGAATGTCAGAATCGCGCGATCCGGTAGCTTTCAGGGTTCCAATTACGCTTTGCTTATCTATCTTTGTAAAAGGATTTCCACCTTCTGGCGTCAGTCCCATTTTATTTTCTCCTGTGAGGGAGCGACAGGCTGAACGAGATCGCACACACGATTGTTCGCTTGCTCCCGAGTGAATGCGCCGCAGAGCATACGCCAACTCACGGTGCCTCACAAGCAGCGGGCTCAGAAGCATCGGAGGCTCCGTGTACTCCAGAGTTATAGCGTTTATCCTTTTGTAGCAGGCGAGATTCGGGATAGTGGAAAGTATCAATGCCTTTATGTAAAGATCCGTCCAGACCCTATGACTACTTCGAACACTTCTCTCGATTCGCGAAGTGGCTCGGCCGCGTCCGGCAGCGACCGGCGTAAAGCCCCGCGCTACAGCTTGATGGCCATAGCGGAACTTACGGACCCCGAAGCAGCCAAGCTGGTTTCGGGAAATCTTACGCAGATCAGCCGTAATGGATGCTACGTTGCTACACCCAAGACATTTGCGGTGGGGACATCGCTCAAAGTGATCGTTTCCCGCGATGAACGCACCTTTGTAGCAAGGGCCAGCGTCATTCACACGCAGGAGCAGATGGGGATGGGCCTTGCCTTCCTCGATCCGCCGGAAGACCAGTTGAAGATCCTCGATTCGTGGCTCGCCGAGCTTTCGCCGTCGTCCGCCCCTGCCAGCAATCCTCCCCGATAGCCGTCGATCAAACGGAGTAGTGGGTCGATGCCGCCTAGAGCGGGCTCGAAAGCGATGACGTTGCGCGCGGCTGCTTTAACGCGCCGGAGCGACTTTTTACGCCGCGAAGCTGCTCCTGTGGGGCACGTTCGCGGCGATAGATGCGGGGACGGCTTCGGAGACGCCGCGGGCGATGGCGGCTTTCTTGCTGGCCCTGAACTCGGAGCAGGCGTGCAGGTATCCGAGGATCAGGGGATGAGGCTGTTCCAGGGTGGAAGAGAGCTGCGGCTGGAAGAGCGTAGCCACGAAGAAGCGCTTGCCGGGGAGATCGAAGGCACGCATTTCATCGCGTGGGCCGCGTGCGGCAATGCGCAGTCCAGCGGCTTCCCAACGCGGCACATATTCGGGGTTCGTTTCGAAATTGCAGAAGTATTCGCCCTGCAGGGTGCCGTTACGGCATAGATCGTGTACCGCGGTGCCCTTGACGGGACGAATCATGTCTTTCCCGTACATCTTTGGACCTTGCACACCGGAGGGAAGCGGGCGCGGCGGGAGCGGACAAGCCACGGGAGTGATCACCACGTTCCGGGAGCCCGAATTGTTCTCGGCCGTATCCGCATCGCTCAAGGCCAGAACATTGCGCGAGAATTCGATGAGGGCGTATTGAAATCCGGCGCAGGTTCCGAGGTAAGGCCAGTCGCGACTCCGCGCGAATTCGATGCCGCGCAGCATGCCCGCAAAGCTGCGGAAAGGGCTGCCGGGAGCGCCCCAGAAGCCATCGAAGTGCGCGAGACGATCCTGAACATCGCGATCTTCCAACGATTCGGTGGGGAGCCATCGCGGTTCCACCTCGCAATCCAGCCACGATGCGGCGTGAAACAGGGCAGCCTCGGTGGCCCAATGAGAATGCTTCTCGCGGTCGAAGTCACCCAACAATGCGATACGCAGCGCTTGGCTCATAGGTTCTCGGTGGCCGGGGTTGGCTAGAACGAATAAGTATAAGACAAAGCCGACCCGTACTTCTATTGGAAGAGGGTGTCAGGAGGGCGAAGGGACGCCGGCGCCAGGGAATCGGTGCGAGCGGGGCGGTCGCCTGGAAACAACCACCTTTATGTAACCGATAAGGCAACACTCAAGCTTTCGCTGAGACGCGCTCCGGCGGCATGCGGCAGAATCAGGTTGGCGGCCGTTTGTTGTTCCTCTCGGCGGTGCGCCGCGGGCGTTCCCTCTCTGAAGTTGCTGTCGTTTCGTGTTCCCTGTTTTTTACCCCCTTCACGAAGAAAGAGTCGCAGAGGGGTGTAACTTGACCATTTTTCTTGTAAAGGGGTGCCGGAGCCGCCGCGCGCCGGAGGCGCTCAGGCGAGGAATCGCTAAGGTGCTCAGGCGTGCCTATCTTGCCGTGGCCATCGCGGTGCTGATGGCAATGCCCTCGTGGGGGCAGCAGACGCCGAGCATTCTGGCGGCGAAGAGCCTTGAAGAGCTGATGAATATTCAAGTCACTTCGGCTTCGAAGAAAGAACAGAGTCTATCCCAGGTGGCCGCGGCGATTTTCGTGATTACCCAGGAAGAGATCCGGCGCTCGGGAGCGCTGAATATTCCCGATCTATTGCGCACGGTTCCGGGGCTGGACGTAGCGCAAATCAATGCGAGTACCTGGGCGATATCGGCGCGAGGTTTCAATCTGCAGTTCGCCAACAAATTGCTGGTACTGATCGATGGGCGGCCCGTGTACACGCCTCTTTTCGGCGGGGTTTATTGGGACACGGTGGACCTGCCCTTCGAGGATATCGACCGGATTGAGGTGATACGCGGGCCGGGCGGGACCGTGTGGGGCGCCAACGCGGTGAACGGCGTGATCAACATCATTACCAAGAGTGCGGCCGACACGCAGGGCGGGCTGGTGACGGGCGGCGGAGGCAGCGAGGCACAGGGATTTGGCACGGTGCAGTACGGCGGCAAAATCAACGAAGACAACAAGTATCGAGTCTTTACAAAATACCTCAGCAACGACCATTTTCAAGATCTAGACGGGCAGGACGGGAATGACAGCTGGCACCTGCTGCACGGGGGTTTTCGGGTGGATTCGACGCTGTCGCCCAAAGATTCGCTGATGACTCAAGGAGACGTCTATAACGGAAATGAAGCCTCGATTATCACGCATTCCGTCTTTTTTCCTCCGGACAACATAAACGTACACGGGATGGCACAACTGTCTGGCGGAGACGTCCTGACCCGCTGGAGTCACACCTTTTCAAGCCGCGCCGACACAGCAGTCCAGTTTTATTTCGATACGTATGACAGAGATGGCCCGGATGTAAGCGACAGCCGCAATACCGTTGATGTAGATTTTCAGAATCACATCAAGCTTGGAGCCCGCCAGGATCTGATTTGGGGCGCGGGATACCGCCATACCGCCGACCATACCATCGGTACAGTGGACCAGTCTTTTTCTCCGGCCGACAATGGAGGCGAACTCTACAACGTATTCATCCAAGATCAAATAGCGCTGGCGGCCGACCGCGTGACCCTGTACGTGGGATCGAAATTCGCGAATGACTATTTTACGGGTTTCGACGTTGAGCCGAGCGTCCGCCTGGCCTGGACCCCGAGCAATCGGCGGACGTTCTGGGCCTCCATCTCGCGCGCCAACCGCACACCTACGCAACGAGACCTCGGCGTGGACGCCGGCCTCGTGGCATTGCCCGGGCCTGCTGAAATTGCTGTGCTCGGCAACCCGAATATGAAGTCGGAACACGTCATCGCATATGAAGCGGGCTATCGAGCGCAGCCCAGCAACCGTGTTTCCGTAGACGTTGCGGCGTTTTTCAATTCGTATAACCACTTGGAGAGCCTGGAGCCGGGGCCGGAGTTTTTCGAGGCGACACCCGTTCCGCCGATTCTCGTTCATCCCATTTTTCTGGATAACCAACTGCACGGGACAACAGCAGGAGTGGAGGCCTCGGTAAATTGGAAAATAACGCATCGCTGGACGCTGAGCCCTGGCTATTCGTTCCTGGAGATGAATCTGCATACCGATCCGACCAGCCTGGACACGACGAGCGTTGCGGATGCAGAGGGCTCGAATCCGGAGCACCAGGCTCAGCTTCGCTCGCACATGGAGTTCCCCCGCGGGATCAGTTGGGATGCGAACGCGTACTTCGTCGGGGCTTTGCCGGCGCAACTGGTGCCTTCCTATACGCGGCTGGATATGCAGGTGAGCTGGAGAGTTGCGGAACGCGTCGAATTGAGTTTAGTAGGGCAAAATCTATTGAAAGACCACCACGAAGAGTTCAGCGATACCGTGCAAAGCATCAATACGTCGCTGATCAAGCGCAGCGTCTATGCCAAGTTTACGTGGCAATTCTGATCTGTATTGATTTATCCCGGAGCCATCGATTCCCATGAAGCACCTCATCCGGCGGTGTGGCTTGACAACTCACAGCGGGCTCCGTTAGCTTCCGAACGAGTCGCGGCGCGGGTTTCTCTGGCGAATCGCCCGAGTCTGTGGGCCAGGAAAGCGGGAGAGACCCCTCGTCGTTACACTCCTCGGGATGACTATCCTGATCGGATGGTCAGTTTGAGGCGGGACCTGGAGCGAGCCCGGCATGTCGAATCCCATCATCACGCTGACGACCGACTACGGCACGAGCGACCACTTGGTGGGCGTGCTCAAGGGCGTCATCCTGCGCATCGTGCCGAACGCAACCATCGTGGACATCAATCATCACGTGGTGCCCTTCGACGTGCTCGATGGCGCGCTGACCATTGGCTCGGCGTATCGCTACTTCCCTCCCCGCACGGTGCACGTGGTAGTGGTGGATCCAAGCGTGGGCACGGAGCGGCGGCCGATTCTGGTGACCGCGGACCAGCAGTATTTTGTCGCGCCGGACAACGGTGTTCTTTCCTTGATCTTCGAGCGAGAAGAGGTCGTTCTGGCGCGGCACGTCACCGCAGAGCACTATTTTCTGAATCCCGTGAGCAACACTTTCCACGGCCGGGACGTCTTTGCGCCGGTGGCGGCGTGGCTGGCAAAGACCTTCCAGACCGAAGCCTTTGGCGAGGAGATTACCGACTACGTGCGCTTCACGCTCCCGCGCGCAAAACCCGCCGGTTCTGCCCTCAAGGGAGTGGTGCTGCGAGTGGACGCGTTTGGCAACCTGGTGACGAACTTCACGGCGGACGATTTGCCGCAAGCGATGTCCACCGATGGCAAGATCGGGCTGCAGGTGGGCGGCAAGCGGGTGGAGAAATTGGCGCAGACCTTTGCGCAGGGCGCCGCGGGAGAGCCGCTGGCCGTGGTGGGGTCCAGCGGGCTGCTGGAGATTGCGGTGAATAAGGGAAACGCTGCGCGCGCGCTGGGCGTGAACCGTGGAGCCGAGGTGCTGCTGGAGATCGGCTAAGCGGCTGGCCGATCGTGCGAAGATTTTTCCCTCCTGATACGAACCTTCGACACAAAGCAGCTTTCGACACGACTTTTTTAACGTGCCGGGCGAACTTATTTGCGCCGCGAAGCTGCTCCTGTAGGGCACGTTCGCGGCGAAGAAGGGAGGACGCCGGGCGCTACTTTTTTAACGCGCCGGGCTCCTCTCTCGAGGACGCCGGCGCTACTGCACTGGAAGGCGGCGCTAGAAAAATCAGAAAAGCAGCTTCGGCTATATTTTGCCGCGTGGGGCGGCGCGCGGGCTTTTTTCCGAAACGGGGGCCTGCGAGGCAGAGGCGTCGGGACTGCCGGAGCCGGAGGCGCCCGGCGGTGTGGCGGGGACGCCGGAGGGGCGCGCGGCGAGGGGCTGCACTTTTACGCGCGCGACGCGGCGACCGGCCATCTGCAGGACCGTGTAACGATAACCGGCGTAATCGAAGCTTTCGCCGCCGCGCGGGACGAAGCCGAGCTGCGCCAGAACGAAACCGCCAAGCGTGGCGTAGGCGGGATCGTCGGGAAGATTGATATCGTACTGCGTCTCGAGATCGCGGAGGCCAAAGCCTCCGTCGAACACCATGGCGGCGTCGGAGCCTGTGCCGACGATTTGCGGCAGCTCGACCACGTCGAACTCGTCGTGAATCTCGCCGACCATCTGCTCGAGCATGTCCTCGAGCGTCACCAGGCCGAGGATGCTGCCGAATTCGTCCACCACCATGGCCAGGCTGATGCGCCGCGTGCGCATCTCGATGAGCAATTCGCCCACGAGCTTGCTCTCGGGCACGATGAGCACCTCGCGCAGCAGCCGGCGCAGGTCGAAGGGCTGCAGGGGCGCGCCTTGCTCGGAACGGCCGCTCGCGGTCTGAGAAGGACCCAGAGCATGTCCTTGATGTGCACGAAATCCGAGCACGTGATCGAGCGTTCGATTCGATAAACGGGCAGACGCGAACGCTGCGTTGTGGCGAAGAGGGCGCAGGGTCTCGTCGAATCCGGCGTCGACCGGCAAGGCATGCACATCGGGACGCGGCACCATGATTTCGCGCACGCGCAAGCTGGCCCAGTTCGATCGCGCCCAGCATGAAGCGCTCTTCCCCGGCAGCGAGCAGGCCGTGCTCGCCGCGCCTGGCGAATCTGAATCTGCAACTCTTCGGTCGAGTGCGGCACGGTGTGGCCCGCGGCGGGCGGCGTGACGCCAAGCGCCCGGACGACGGCGCGGCTCAATGCCTCGAGTGAAGCCATGGCCCAGCGAAACGTCGTCAAGTACCAGGAAAAGGGGCGCGCGATGAACAGCGAGGCGCGGCCGGCGCGTTCGAGAGAGATCGTCTTGGGGACGAGTTCGCCGAGAACGACGTGCAAAACCGTGAGCAGAGCAAAGGCCAGGGCGATGGCCGCTCCATGGGCCAGCATCGTGGCCCGGCTGCCGGGCAGCCAATCCAGCATGGGGCGGAAGAGCTGCGCGAACGCGGGCTCGCCTAAAGCGCCAAGGGCCAGGCTGGTGAGCGTGACGCCGACCTGCACGCCGGAGACGACGCGGTCGAGCTGCGAGAGCAGCTCCTTCACGATGCGAGCGCGGCGGTCGCCGCGCTCGATCAGCTGGCGCATGCGCGAAGCGCGCACGGCCACCAGCGAAAACTCCGCGGCGGCGAAGAAGCCGTTGACGGCCACGAGCGCCAGCACGGCCAGCAGTCGCAGGCCGATCATGGCTTGCAATTCTATCAGCCGCGCGGCAGCGGCATGACGGCGTCGTTTCTTTGTGGCGGGCATTGTGCCGCGGTCGGGGCGTGCATTAGAATGCCGCCCGTGCGCGTGGGAGC
This sequence comes from uncultured Acidobacteriota bacterium, assembly GCA_963810155.1. Taxonomy (GTDB): domain Bacteria; phylum Acidobacteriota; class Terriglobia; order Acidiferrales; family UBA7541; genus Palsa-189. Next base: position 73,225 of record CAWEMN010000005.1, on the reverse strand, counting down.
AAAGGCGTGAACTCAACTCCGGGAAAAAAGCCCGAATCGACGAACAAGCAGGCCTTCGAGCAATCGCCTGGGCCGCCTGGAAGAGATCGTGCGCAAGCTGGAAAGCGCCAATCTGCCGCTCGACGAAGCCATGAAGCTCTTCGAGGAGGGCATGCAGCTCTCGCGCGATTGCCAGAAGCAACTGGAAGCAGGCCGAGGCGCGCGTGGAGATCCTGCTGAAGAAAGCCGGCGGCGAGATGGTCGCCCAGCCATTCGAGCCGGAAGGCGAAGAAGAAGCCTGAGGCCCTCGCCGGCATGAAACTCCCCGCATTTTTCGAAGAAGACCGCCAGCCCGTGGACGCCGCGCTCGAGCGTCTGCTGCCGCCGGAGACGCGCGGCCCTCCGTGATCCATCAAGCGCTGCGCTACAGCGTGTTTGCCGGCGGCAAGCGCGTGCGGCCGATTCTGTGCCTGGAATCGGCGCGCATATTTTCGGCGGACGTCGATGCCGGTGCTGCCGGTGGCCTGCGCGCTGGAATTCATCCACACCTATTCGCTGATTCACGACGACCTGCCCGCGCTCGACAACGACGATCTGCGGCGCGGGCAGCCCACCTGCCACAAGAAATTCGGCGAGGCCATGGCCATTCTGGCCGGGCGACGCCCTGCTGACGCTGGCGTTTGAAACGCTGGCCGGCGCGCGCCGGTGCCGCCCGCGGAGCGCGTGGCCCTGATCCCCGAGATTGCCGCCGCCGCGGGAACGCGCGACGGCATGGTCGGCGGGCAGGTGGCGGACCTCGAAGCCGAAGGCCAGCCGGTAACCGCGGAGATGCTCGAATACATTCACCGCTCGAAGACGGCGGCGTTGATTCGCGCGTCGATCGTCTCCGGAGCGATTGCCGGCGGAGCGTCAGCGGACGCCGATCTGGCGCGCCTGCGCCGCTTTGGCGACCAGATCGGCTGGGCGTTTCAGGTGACCGACGACATTCTGGACGTCGAAGAGTCGTCGGAGGCGCTGGGCAAAACCGCGGGAAAAGATCAGGCGCAGCAGAAAGCCACCTATCCGGCGCTGTTTGGCCTGGCGAAATCGCACGAGTTCGCGCGAGAACTGGCCACGCGCGCCATCGCCGAGCTCGACATCTACGGCGCGCGAGCCGCGAATCTGCGCGAGCTGGCCGAATTCCTCGTGCTGCGCCGCGCCTGAAAAGCCGTGAAGGCGCGCGCGCATCCCGCAAAGAAGGAACTTCCCGAGAAGAAGCGGGCCTGAGAACGCCAAGCGGCCCGAGAAAAAGCGCCTGGATGTGCTGCTGATCGAACGCGGCCTGGTGGAGTCGCGCCAGAAGGCGCAGGCCATGATTCTGGCGGGCGAAGTGCGCGTCGACGGGCAGCGCGCGGACAAGACCGGCACGCATTCCCCGTCGATGCGCGGATCGAAATTGCCGGGAGCGAATCGCGCTACGCCAGCCGCGCCGGAGAGAAACTCGAAGGCGCGCTGCGCGATTTTGCGCGTCGACTCCAGCGGATCGAATTTGCCTGGACGCGGGCAGCTCGACCGGAGGCTTCACCGATTGCCTGCTGCAGCACGGCGCGGCGAAGGTCTATGCCGTGGACGTGACCACCAGCCAGCTCGCCTGGAAGCTGCAACGGGATCCGCGCGTGACGCAGCATGGAGATGAATGTCCGCTACCTCAAGCCCGAGGCGCTGGCGGAACGGCCTTCCCTGATTACCGCGGACCTTTCGTTCATTTCGCTCAGCAAAGTGCTGCCGCGCCTGGCAGCGGCGGCAGCGGAAAATGCCGAGTTCCTGATGCTGGTCAAGCCGCAATTCGAGCTGGAGCGCGGACAGGTGGGCCGCGGCGGGATTGTGCGAGAGCCGGAGTTGCACGAGCGCGCCATCGAACGCGTGCGCGCGGCGGCGGAGGCGTGCGGCCTGCGCGTGCTGGGAGTGCAGCCCAGCCGCCTGACGGGGGCGGAGGGCAACCAGGAATTTTTTCTGCACGCGGCGCGGGCGGCGAGCGAGTCGCCCGGCGCGAAGCGCTAAGATAGAATGCCTGAGTAGGGCGACAGGCTTTCATGAGGATAGAAATCTGATGGCAGCGAGGATGGGCATGATTCGGTCGGTAGGCATCATTTCGCGGCCGCGGCGAGAGGATATCGCCACGGTCGTGCCGCCGCTTCTGGCGTGGCTCGCCGAGCGCGGCGTCAAGGTCGTCTGCGATCGCGAGACGGCGGAATGTATTCCCGTCCAACTGCCGGCGTGCAGGCCCGCGAAGAGATTCCCGCGATGGCCGACCTGCTGATCGTGCTGGGCGGCGACGGCACGCTGCTGGCGGCGGCGCGTCTGATGAGCGGCGCGCAACGTGCCCATCCTGCCGGTGAATCTGGGCGGGCTGGGATTTCTGACCAGCGTGACGCTCGACGACCTCTATCCCGTGCTGGAACAGGCGCATCCACGGCAGGCGCGCTACAGCGAGCGCGTGATGCTGGAATCGCAGGTGATGCGGGAGGGCAAACCCTTCCATTGCGCCCGGGCGCTGAATGACGCGGTGCTGAATAAGGCGGCGCTGGCGCGCATCATCGATCTGCACCTGCACGTCAACGGCGAATTCGTCTGCAAGTACAAGGCGGACGGTTTGATCGTGTCGACGCCGACCGGCTCGACCGCTTACTCGCTTTCCGCGGGCGGCCCGATCGTCTATCCGATGGCTTCCGCTTTTGTGATTACGCCGATCTGTCCGCACACGCTGACGAACCGGCCGCTGGTGATTCCGGACAACGCCAAGATCGAGATCGGATTCGCGGGCCGGGGAGGCGCCGATCTACCTGACGCTGGACGGCCAGGTGGGAATGGAGCTGGCACGCGAACGACGTGGTGGCTTTGGAGGCGGCTCCGGAGAAGCTGCGGCTGGTGCGTCCGCAGCAGAAGAGCTATTTCAGCGTGCTGCGGGACAAGTTGAAGTGGGGGGAGAGATAAGGGCGCGGCGGCACTGGCCAAGGCCAAAGAGTGAGAGCAGATCCCTCGCTAAGGCTCGGGATGACAACATTAAAAGCCAAAGAATGAGAGATTCTTCGCTGCGCACAACCACTTCCCTCCGCGAACCGGCAAGCGGGCTACGCGGAATGACAACGCCTCCTCTTAGGTCCTACCCCGCAATCTTGCCCAAGCCTTCAACAGGAAGTCGGTCACGACGAAATAGAACATGATATCTATGGGAATAGCCACGGAGAGGATCACGCTAAGATCATTGGCGCCAGCGTGAAAATTCCCCTTGGCGCTACCTGCAATCACAAATCCAGGCAGCATGCCAGGATAGCTGAGAAGCGAAATGAACTGCAGTGGCCTCGTGAAGGCTCCGAGCTGAGCAGCTCGATAAAACATCAGGTAAAAAAGCCCAATACTCACGCTAGTAATAAAAACTGCGGTAATCAGTGCGAAACGCGTATTTCGTCGTTTTGGGTCCATTTTCAATTTCCACAAGCACTAGAAGGCAAATAATATGCAGGAGTTATCGGCCGACCATTTCGAACGTCTTTAAACAGCTATGTCGCGGCGGCTTAGCATTATTGTAAGCAGGCTGGAACGGGTTGAGCATCGTTAAGCATGTGGCCCACACTCGGAACGTGCTGATTCGTTTCGCTGCCTGAGCTATTCGCCGCGGACGAGATCGGTAAATGATTCGCGGCGGCGAATGACGTGGAAGCGGTTGCCCTCGCACAAGAATCTCCGCGGGCCGCGGGCGCGAATTGTAGTTCGATGACTCCGACAAATCCGTAAGCGCCCGCGCCCCAAAGCACCAGCAAATCTCCGGCGCTGACGGGCGCCATGGGCCAATCCTGAGCAAAGCAGTCGCCGGATTCGCAGACCGGCCCGACCACGTCCGCTCGAATATTCTTCACGCCCGCCCCTTCCGCCGCTTCGCGGCGCTTCGCAGGAGTAATCGGATGCACGGCGTCGTAGAGCGCGGGGCGGATGAAATCGTTCATGGCCGCGTCGACGACGACGAATTTCTTGGCGCGATTTTCCTTGGTATAGAGCACGCGCATGAGCACCACGCCCGCGGAGGCGACGAGCGAGCGGCCGGGCTCCAGGAGCAGATGACATCCGAGCGGGCGAAGAATCGTGGTGATCGCCTTGGCATAATCGACGGGAGAGAACGGCTTCTCGTTGGAGTAGCGGACGCCGAGGCCGCCGCCGAAATCGAGGTAGTGCAGCTTGATGCCGGCATCGCGCCAGTTCGCGATAGTAGCGAGCCATGCGCGTGAGAGCCCGGCGATAGGGCGCGAGGCTCAGAACCTGCGAGCCGATGTGCGCGCTGATTCCGCGCCATTCGATCCAGCGCGAATCGCGATGCTGCAGATAGAGGCGGCGCGCATCTTCCCAATCGATGCCGAACTTATGGCTGTGATGGCCGGTGGAGATGTGCGGATGGCCTCCGGCGGCCACGTCGGGATTCACGCGAATGGCGGCGGGGGCGCGGCTGCCGGAGCGCGACGCTTCGCTCGCGAGAATGTCGAGTTCGGCTGCGGACTCGACGTTGAACAGGCCGATGCGGGCGCGCAGGGCTTCGCGGATTTCATCGCGCGACTTGCCCACGCCGGAAAAGACGATGCACTCGGTCTCCACTCCGGCGCGCTGCAGGCGGAAAAGTTCGCCGGCGGAGACGATATCGAATCCGCTGCCCAGACGCGCCAGTAGGCGCAAAATCGAAAGATTGGAGTTGGCTTTCACGGCGTAGCAGAGCGTGTGCGGCTGGCGGCCGAGGGCTTGATCGAGTTTGCGATAGGCGCCGGTAATCGCGGCGGCGCTGTAGACATACGCCGGAGTGCCCTCGCGGGCGGCGATCTCCTCGAGGCGCACGCCTTCGCAGCAAAGGTCCACCTGGCCGGCCTGGAAGCCGCCGCGCCAGGAGAATTCGGGCGTATAGCCGACGGGATCGCCGTTGGAATGCGCGGAGGCTCGCGGCCGGGAAGCCGTCCGCCGAGATGGCGGCGCGCTCACCGGACTTTCATGACCACGAGGGTGCGATCGTCGGTGATGGGCGCGCCCTGAGTGAACAGCTGAACGTCGGCGAGCAGGCGATCGGCAATCTCACCCGACGAAAGCGCGGCGTTCTGCTCGATCACGGAGGCGATCCGCGGGATGCCGAAGAAATTGCCGTCGGGATCGCTCGCTTCGGAGATGCCGTCGGAATGGAAGACCAGAATATTGCCGGGATCGAGGGTCAGCGTCCATTCCTCGTAGGTGACATCGTCATAGATGCCCAGCGGAAAGCCCACCAGCTTGAGCTGCTCGCAGACGCCGTCTCTGTACAGCATCGGCTGCGTCTGCCCGGCATTGGCCAGGCGCAATTTGCGCGTGGGCCTGCGCCAGGTGGCATAGCAGAAGGTCAAAAAGCGGCCCTCGATGCGGCGTTCGCAAATCAATTGATTCAACTGGCGCAGCAGCTCGGCGGGCAGCAGCTTCTGCGGCGCGATGCTGCGCAAAATGCCAATGGCCACGGCGCCGTAGAGCGCGGCGGCGGAGCCTTTGCCGGCGACGTCGCCCAGGCCAAAGCCGATGCGCGTGGGCCCATAGCGCAGGAAATCGTACAAATCGCCGCAGACCTCGCGCGCGGACAGAATTCGCGCCGCCAAGTCGACGCCGAAATCGTCCGCGGGCACGGGGCGCAGCAGAGCGCCCTGCATGCGCTGAGCGGCTTGCAGCTCGCGCTCCATGCGGGCTTCGTCGTGGGCGACCTTTTCGTACAGCCGGGCATTTTCCAGGGAGATGGCCAGCTGGGCGGCGAGGATGGAAAGCGCCTGAGCGTGGTCTTCGGTGAAATAGTTGAGCTGGGGGCTCTCCAGATCGAGCACGCCGGTCACATTGCCCTTGTGGATCATGGGAATGGCCAGCTCCGCTCGCGTTTCGGCATTGATCATGCGGTAACGCGAATCCTGGGTCACGTCAGGCACGCGCACCGGCAGGCCGCTCGACGCGGCGGCTCCGATGATGCCTTCGGTGAGGCCCACGGAGAGCTTATCCTGGACGCTCTGACCGTACTTCACGGCCAAGCGCTGCTGAAACCTGTTGGTCGTGCTGTCATAGAGCATGATGCTCATGATCTGGTAGTCGATGACGCGCTTGACCAGTTCGGCGGCGCGGCGCAAGAGGGCTTCCACATCCAGGATGGAGCTGGCCTCGCGGCCGACTTCGTTGAGAAGCAGCAGAGTGTCCGCCTGGCTGCGGGCACGCTCGAAGAGGCGCGCATTTTCAATGGCCGTGGCCAGGCGGCTGGCCAGCAGCACCAGAATCTCCTGCTGCTCCGGAGTGAAATAATCGACCTGCGAACTCTGCATGTCGATGACGCCGATGACCTGATGTTTGAAGAGCAGCGGTACGGAAAGCTCGGAACGAACGCTGTCGATGACACTGATGTAGCGCGAATCGTTGCGCACGTCCGCCACCATGATGGGCTCACGGCTGGCGGCGGCATGGCCGGTGATTCCCTGCCCGACGGGAATGCGCCAATTGTCCCGGATTTCCTGGCTGTAGCCGATAGTGAACCGATTGAAGAGCATCTGATGCTGCTCGTCGAGCAGCATCACGGTGAAAATCTCGTAATCGATCAGGCGCTTGACGAGCGTGGCGGTCTTGGAGAGAACGCGGTCGAGATTCAACGAGGCATTGATCTCTTCGCCAATCTCCGCGAGGGTGGCGAGGATGCTCTCCGGCAATTCCTGCATGAGTCTGGTGGTGTCCACGTCGTGCATCCGCTGATTCTGCCTGTTCCGGTTTAGTACTGGGCTGAAACAGTATATCAGCAGGGGAAAGAGGGCAGATTACAGGCTGGGAGCGTTTCGTTATCCCGCCGAAAAGAAAGAGAGATCCTTCGCCCTGCTCCACCCCAGCGCACGCAGGACCGGCGTGTGCCGGGGACCCGCTAACTGACAGCGCCCGGCTTTGATCCTGGCTGGCGGCTGCGAGGGAGCTTCAGGACGCAGATGTCGCGGAGATTGCGGTAGCGCTCCGCATAGTCGAGGCCGTAGCCGACCACGAATTCGTCGGGGATCTCGAAGCCCACATAGTCGGGCTGGATCTGCCGGACGCGCGGGCTCGATTTGCTGAGCAGCGTGGCAATGCGGAGCAGGCGCGGCTTGCGCTGACGAAGCACGCGCTGGAGATAATCGAGGGTGCGCCCGGAATCGAGAATATCTTCCACCAGGATGACGTTGAGGTCCTCAATGCTGCCGTCCAGATCCTTGGTCATGCGAACCTGGCCGGAACTCTGGTCGGATTGGCCGTAACTGGCAACGGCAATGAAATCGAGCGAGACTTCCAGGCGAATTTCGCGAATCAGGTCGGCGAGAAACATGGAGGCGCCTTTGAGCACGCCGATCAGGTGCAGCCGTTCACCGCGGAAATCGCGGGTGATCTGGCGGCCCAGGAGACGGATACGCCGTTCGATGGCATCGCGACGAAGCAAAATCCGCAGATGATCGTTGCGGCGCGGCGGCTTCATGACTTTCCTCCCGGAAAAAACCGGTACTGTATAGTAGGGCTGAGGAAAGCTCAAGCTCATGGCGCGCGCTGAAAAAGAAAACGGATTCGCGGGAAGCCGGGCGCTGGTAACCGGCGGCGGCGGCTTTATCGGCAGCGCCCTGGTGTGGGAACTCAACAACCACGGCTGCACCGATATCGTGATTGCCGACTCGGCGGCCAAAGCGGAGCGGCGCCGCTATCTGCAACACCTGAAGTTCGAGCGCTACATCGACCCTCAGCAGACGCTTTCCCAGCTGGCATCGGGCGCGCTCGGAAAGCTCGACTTCGTCTTTCACCTGGGCGCGTGCTCCTCGACCACCGAGACGAATGCCGACTACCTGACGCGCAATAATTACGAATTCTCGCGCGATCTGGCGGCCTGGTCGCTTGCGGCAGGCACGCGCTTCGTATACGCCTCCTCAGCGGCAACGTATGGCGATGGCAGCGAAGGCATGGACGACGCGACTCCCGAAACGCTGCAGCGATTGAAGCCGCTCAACCTGTACGGCGAATCGAAGCACCGCATGGACCTGCACGCGTGGCGCCATGGCTGGCTCGACAAGATCGTGGGGCTAAAATACTTCAACGTGTTCGGGCCCAACGAGGAGCATAAAGGCGACATGCGCAGCGTAGTGAATAAGAGCTTCGGGGCGGTGATGAAGACGGGAGCGATTCAACTCTTCAAAAGCTACCGGCCGGAATATGGTCCCGGCGAGCAGCAGAGGGACTTCCTCTACGTCAAGGATGCGGTGCGCATGACGCTGCATCTGGCGGCGAACCGCAAGGCCGCCGGAATTTTCAACCTCGGCTCGGGGCAGGCGCACAGCTGGAATGAATTGGCTGCCGCGATTTTCGGCGCCCTGGGCCGCGAACCGAAGATCGAGTACATCGAGATGCCGGAAACGATTCGCGACAAGTATCAATACTTCACGGAAGCGAAGATCGCGAAGCTGCGGTCCGCGGGCTACACCCGGCCCATCACGCCACTCGGCGAAGCCGTGCGCGACTATGTACAGAACTACCTGGTTCCGGGGCGCGCGCTGGGAGAGGCGCCGGTCGAGGCGGGCGCTGGTTAGGAAAGAGCCTTGCTAAAGCAGGTCAGTAGGAGTTTCGATACGGTCCATTCCACTCTCCGGTAAGAACCACAGTCTGAGTTCCTCCTGGAGTCCCGAGAAAAGTGGCAAAACCACCTTCGCCATCCTTGAGTTCGGGATAAATGAGCAGATGCCTCTTGCCTAGGGGCTGATTTCGAGAGTCCAGCGCCTGCATGAAAATGCGACTCGGAAGCTGCGCTCCCCTCTTCAAAATGACGTGGCAGGTCATGCCGGAAATAGCATCACAGTTAGAGAATTCGAGGGTATCGATTAATCGGCCCGTAAGAATGAGCCCATAACAAAAATTTTCGCAGGTCCCAATCCGTTTCGTCCTAATATTTGAGCGGTTCTGGGCGCCTGTGGTGATGCACGCCAGGAGAATACAAATAAAGATGGCGAAGGATGTTCGCAAGCGCATAGCTACATCCTACTGCCGGTTCCTCTAAACCAAAAGTAGACGCCTGACGGAGTTTCCGAAACCGTGGCTGCGGCCGCCTGGAGCGGTACGACGCTAACTCGCGAGGCATTTTATGACGACACACGTTGATCGCCGCACGGTAGACCTCTCCGGATATCCGGACCTGGTGGTGATTTACCTGGGGATGAGGGTGAATCGGATCACTGGGCTCAAAACGCTTCTTGGCTTTGGTCCGAAGATCTTCGCGTCCGTGAAGGCCCGGCCCGACGGGCTCCTGCGCCACGAGTCAATCATCTATTCCCTGTTTCCGATGCACACCGGCATGCGGCAATACTGGCGCGATATGGACTCGCTGATGAAGTGGACGCGCTCGGATCCCCACCGGCAATGGTGGCAACAGTTCCTGAAGGATTCAGGCGGCACCGGATTTTGGCATGAGACGTACTTCCTGCGAGGCGGCATGGAAGCCATCTACGATGACGTGCCACAGCCCACCGGATGATGGCTTTCGCACCCGTTGTGCCGGCGCGGGGGCCCATGTTCGGAGCCGCGCACAGGGGCGGCAAAAAGGACGCAGGCCAACCTGTGGTGTCCGAAAAAGAGCTATACGACTAATGTAGTAATTGAAACGACGCAAAAAGCCCACCGGAAGCATTCGTTCATCCCATGACCAGAGGCGAGTCGGCGACCTGAGGGGCCTTCCGGCTCTTTTTGGCTCCACGGCACCGTTGGAGGGGCTTTTCGGCCCGCTGAGCGCATGCGGGGCGTGCCGGGGTGAGGTTAGATTTCGGCTACGCAACCCGCGCGTCGCAGTTCCACAAGCCTGTTCGTTGAGCTAAGGTTGATAGGTGCGAGATGTACATCGGAGGGTACGCGAAATGAAGAATGTGATGAAAACATTGTTACTTGCGGCGATGCTGCTCGGAGGCATCTCCGTGTGTGGTGCTCAGGTCTCCATTGGAGTCAGGATTGGCCCGCCGCCGCCGGCCCGCATCGTTCGCGTGCAGCCACGGCGCCCAGGCCCGGACTTCATGTGGATAGAAGGCTACTGGTACCCGGTGGGAAATCACTACAAGTGGCATGAAGGCTATTGGACCCGGCCACCGTACGCGGGTGCACGCTGGGTGGGCCCTCACCACGATGGGCGACAATTCTTTGAAGGTTACTGGGAGGGCGACCGCGGCCGGTTGGAGCATGACCACCGCTGGGACCACGACCGTGACCGCGACAAGGACCGGGACAAGCACGACCGGGACGACCGAGACCGCCACTAAATCGCGCGCGTAGCAGCGTATGGCCGGAGCCGCCCCTTCCCGGCTCCGGCGCAACTTCAAGGCATCCCCACCTGCGTTTATCACCCACGTTTATAAGGTACAGGAGTGCCGGAGAGCCGGCTGGTGCCGGCGGGATGCCAACGCTACAAATCGGCATTACGAAACAGAGCTGCGAGCACGGCCGGTGCCGGCGAGATGCCGGTGCTACAGATCGGCGCTGCGAAATACGCTTAGCGGTAGGCAGCGGCAAAGGTGACGGCATCGCCGTCGGCGAGGTCCGAGAGGAATTGCCGATGGATCATCGGTCCATAAGTAACCAGATCGCGGGCCATCATGCGCAACCGCTTCTCGACAGCGGCGTTTTTCAGTATCCCCTCGGAATCAAAGTCGACTTTGCTGTCGAACGAGACGCCGTAAGGCATGCTCCAGCCATAACACTGGCGCACGACGGTGCGCATCTGGTCCATCACCGTCAACCCCTTTTCGTGCGAGGAACAGATGTAGCCGAAGAGTTTTCCGGCGCACTCCTCCCAGTTGTAGTCGAGGAAGTTCTTCAAGGTGCCGGACATCGCGCCGTGATAATCGGGAGAAGCCAGCACCACGGCGGAGGCCCAGCGCATGTCCGTGCCCAGCCGGACGGAGGCTTCGGAGCTATCCTGACGGTCGGGCCGATACAGAGGCAATTCGATGGTGCGCAAATCAAGCATGCGCGTCTCGGCGCCGTGACTTTCGGCGACGTCGAGGACCATGCGGAGCGCCAGCGCAGTACGCGATTTTTCGCGCAGGCTGCCGCTCACGCCGAGAAGGTGAAACACATCGGGGGCCATGGGTTCACCATACAACAAGGAACGCCACGAGACAAAATTGGTTTTCGGCGAGAGGGTGCGCGATGAAGTGGGTCACGACTGAGGCCTGAGTGGAAGGGCAAGCGCCAGATAAAACCGGATGGCGATCGTGAGGAAGTTCCTATACCAGCGGCGAGCCCGCCGGGAGCCGGCGCGCCTGCGCTGCGTGTAGCGATTTACGAGGCGGCCGCGTGCCGAGCCTTCTGTCCCTGTGCACTGCTTTTGCGCGTGGCCACGGAAAGGAATCGAGCACAACGACAATTCTTGTTCTTACACTTCCCCAAGGCATGATGGGAAGCGAGCGGATGGCTACACGTATCGCACGGCGTCGCACGATGCGCCTTTCGTTTTTTGCTGAGAGCCTGCTGCGTTTCTTTGTCCGCCATACACACCTTCCCTCTCAAAGAGCGACAAACGCGGGACGATTCTTCTTAAGCAATACGCACCCATCGTGACATCGAAGTGAGAGAGATACAGTCCCTTTTCGGACACTTTCGGAGGAACTGAGGTGATCAGGTTCTGGAGGCGGTGATGGGAGCGTCGCTCAGGGCTTCCGTCTTGGCCTCGGGCGGCGGCTCCACGCGAACTTCAACGGGCAGCTGGACGGTAAACGTGGAACCTTCGCCCTGACGGCTGGAGACTTCGATGCGCCCGCCCATCAATTGGGCGAAGCGTTGGCTGATGGCCAAGCCCAGGCCCGTGCCGCCATACTTGCGGGAAACAGAGACGTCCGCCTGCGTAAATTCCTTGAAGAGGTTGGCCTGCTGTTCGGTGCTGATTCCAATGCCGGTGTCGCTGACGCGGAATCGTATCCACTCCTGCCCGCCGGTCGCGCCCCGGTCGACCCGAAGCGAAATATTGCCGCCGTGGGTGAACTTGCATGCGTTGCTGACCAGGTTGAACAGGATCTGCCGAACCTTGGTGATATCCGCGCGCATGGTGCCGACTTCCTTCGCCAGGTGCACCTGAAGTTGATTGCCGTTCTTCTCCACCGTGGGATGAAGCGTCGAGACCATCTCCCTGATCAATTTCGAGACCTTGATCTCTTCCAATTGCAGAGCCATCTTCCCGGCTTCAATCTTTGAAAGGTCGAGAATGTCGTCGATCAGGGCCAGCAGGTGTTTGCCGGCACCTTGAATTTTCTGGAGATCCAGGGCGGATTGCACCTGCCCCCGTTCCTGCGACTCCTCCTCCAGGATCTCGCTATATCCGATGATGGCGTTGAGGGGCGTTCGCAATTCGTGGCTCATATTGGCCAGAAAGGCGCTCTTGGCGCGGCTGGCATCTTCGGCCACCTGCTTGGCCTTCAACAATTCTTCCTGAGTGCGCTTGTGCTGGAGAATCTCTTTTTCCAGTTCAAGGGCACGCTGCTGAATCTCAGAGAGCATGGCGTTGAAGCCATCGATCAGCGTTCCGATCTCATCGTCATAAGACTTGATGGCCCGCGTCTCGTAGTTTTTTGTGGTGGAGACCGTCCTCATGACATTTTCCAGATACAGGATGGGACGAGAGATGAGTAACTGGAGCTTGGAAGAGACCAGCCAAGCGAAAAACCCGGATGCCAGTACAAAAATACAGAGGATGCTCACGTACTGCCTGAGACGCGTATTCCATTGGCGCATGTCCGCCTGCAGGAAGAGCATCCCGACGCGGCTATCATTCAGGGTGACGTCGCGGGAGACCTCCAGATAGCCCCCTTCGAGACGGAAGCCCCGGGTTTGAGGAAGCTGACGAAGCGAAGACTCTGAATCACCGGTGCCCGGGCGAATGTAATAGGCAAAAATCTTGCCATCGGTGGTGTATAACGCCGCGCCAACAATATCTCCCCGCGCCTTGAGGGCCCACAGAGTCGCGGTTGCGGCAACTTTATCCTTGAAGGCCATCGCTGCGGCGCTGTTATATCCGATGATTTCCGCCTGGGTGATGAGGTCCTGGCTGAGCAGGCGCCGAAACGAGACGAGATCGTAGATCAGGAAACTCGCGGAAGAGAGCACCAGCGCGATGCTGCTGGTGCACATCGTGATCAGCGTGAGCTTGCGCTTGATGGAAAGGTTTCGTATAGGCATCGGAACTTCCGTCTATCCGCTACGCAGTACCTCAGCGCTGTTGTCTTCCCCGGTTGTTCTCATTGGTCTATTTTCGTCGGGTTTCATCGGGCGAGGCGCTCCGATGCCCGGACTTCGATACCGAAACCATTCGCAAGAGTTTCGGAATATTGGCAGCGCAGCCACCTCGTTGGCGGAAACACCTCGTCGGGCGAATCAGACATCAGCGCAACGGATATCCGGACTTGCCCGGAAGAATTCCGTCCACCTGCAGGACCTTGAGCCCGGGGGGCACCTCATTGGCGACGACGTAGCCGATGGCTCCGCGATTCCCACGAATGCCCTCTCTCACCATGGAGTAGGAGAAAACGGCTGTCGGCGGAAACGAAGCCTCAGCGCGCATGATTTTGGCGACCCAATATTGTGTGTAGTCCTCCTCCGACATCTGGAGGACGGTTCGCAGGATCACATCGCGTTCCCTGGCCCCGGGAGCGTGCATGAGCAGAACCACCGGGGAGTTTGAGCTCCAATATTGGCGCTCTCCACGGAAAATTCTTCTCAGCTCCGTCATGCTCAAATTATTTACGACGTTATCCGAGTTCACCACAATGGCGATGTCCGGTCCCGACGTGGTTTCCGCCGCCGAGCCGGAGATCAGCGTGAGGCCTGCGAGAAGGGCGAGGACGGCGAAGATCGCGCAGACCCTCACTTTTATGGTTCCTCTCATTTCAGCATTCCTCAGAACGTGAAGCTCGTTTGGAGAAAGAGACCGTTGACGACGGGATCGGTCGGCCTCCGCGCCGTGTGACGGTACTCGACTTTGAACGCGGCCAGGCTCACGATGTCGTAGCGGGCTCCGATCGTCGAGCCGCTCAAATCTCTCACCGCCACCGTGGGGTCGCTGACCGAGAACAATGGGTCACTGAGCGATATGTTCGACCACTCGTATCGGTAGTAAGGCTTCCACTTGCGCGCGATCCCGGGCAGACGATATCCAAACTGCACGTAGGCTGCCTGGCTATCGAAAACATTCAGGGTCAACTCATTTTCGTGGCGGACGTGCGCAAATTCCGTCAGAAACTCCGGCGCTCCCCGGGTCCAAACGATGTGGGCCGAAGTAATCAGCTCCCGGAAACTTGGACCTCCCGGCAGAGCGGGAACTGGGGTGATCTCGTCATGATAGACCGCGCCGCCCACCTGAAGGCCGTTGAGAGATGCGGGGCGTGCGAAAACGCTGGCGACGACCGCGCGTCCATTGTTGATGTCGCCGCTGTCGCCGGCGCGCGCGATGGATCCCGCGCGTCCATTCCCGACTCCCACGTTGTAACCCAGGCCGAGGGGGCCGGAGGGCACAACGCCTTCGGCGAGCATCCCGACGAAATGCACCGGCTGGAATCGTCCGCCGAAGCGGATCATCTCCGGCCTGTCAATCGTGGTCTGCAGCCACAAGCCGTGGTGATAGGCGGTGTTCCAGTAGTTGATGGGCGTGTGGTATCGGCCGAAAGAGAGCTTGAAGTAATCGTTCAAGTCGTAGCGAATCAGATAGCGCTCGACGTCCAGGGTGTAGCTCGTCGGCGCGGCCGTGAAGCTAATCTCGCCGAACACGGAGACCTTTCGCGAAATCGGCGATGCGACGTGAAGAATGAATTGGCCCAGAGTGAATCCGCTGGTCGTCGTGGGGTCGTTCGTCGCGGAGAAGTTCAGGTTCCCGAAGCCGCGGAGATGAAGTGAAGGAAAGGTGCCCGATTCACGGCCGGAATCCGCTTCGTGGCCAGAGCCCATATCGTGGCCCGATTCCGCGTCGTGACTGAGCTCTACCTGGGGGCTGGGATGGTCCGGCAGCGCAGCCCGGCCGGCTGGATCCGCTTTGGTGGACTCCAGCAGGCTGGCCGCCTGCGGTTGGCCGTCGGATGGCTGCCCGGCCGGAGATCCATCTCTGGACTCCTTTTCGACGCGCATCTCTTCGACGAGCTGTTCGAGCTTTTGAACCCGGGCGCGCAAATCCCGAAGCTCTTGTTCATGTTCGTCCGGCGCTGTGGTTTGCGCTCGGACGCCTAGAGGCAGCAGCAAAAGCGCGCCGAGAATCCACGAGACACGATGCATGACCCCTCCCCCGTGACTCCATCGTAGCGGCTTTGTGCTGTGGTTCCAGTACTTAACAGAGAGGGGGAAGATATAATGTTATTAACGGTTTCGCGCCTTCCGGGGGCCCGATGGTCCGCTGCGAGCGGTCCTGAATTGGTGAAGCGCGTCATTCCGAATAACGGGCGCAATAGCGGGCGGAATGGCGGGGCCACACTACTGGATTTAGCGCGCCGCGCGAGTTGATCGGAGAGTGGACCCCCTACCGGATTTTGTGTAGGGCTGAGCGGCGTGGTATGTTGATTTGATGGGCGGTTCGCTCAATCGAGGTCTGGAATGGCTATAGCGACAATCAATCCGGCAACTGGCGAGACTCTGAAGAAATTCGACGCTCTCACGGACGCACAAATCGAGCGGAAGCTCGAGGTGGCGGCGGAAGCGTTTTCGAAATACCGCAGGACGACTTTTGCCGACCGCGCCCGGCACATGCAGCGCGCGGCGGATATCCTGGAAGGGCAAAAAGAGTCCTTTGCCCGCATGATGACGACGGAGATGGGCAAGACGTTTCGATCGGCCGTCGACGAAGCCGTCAAATGCGCCTGGGTTTGCCGGTACTACGCCGAAAATGGCGAAAAATTCCTGGCCGACGAAGTGATCGCCACGACTGCGGCAGCGGAGTTACGTGCGCTATCAGCCGCTCGGCGCCATTCTCGCCGTGATGCCCTGGAACTATCCCTTCTGGCAAGTGATTCGGGCGGCGGCGCCGATCTTGACTGCGCGGCAACGTGATGCTGCTCAAGCACGCGTCGAATGTGCCGCAGTGCGCGC
Organism: uncultured Acidobacteriota bacterium; assembly: GCA_963810155.1. Taxonomy (GTDB): domain Bacteria; phylum Acidobacteriota; class Terriglobia; order Acidiferrales; family UBA7541; genus Palsa-189. Next base: position 57,142 of record CAWEMN010000005.1, on the reverse strand, counting down.
TGATGATTGAAGAGCTTTTCCGCGAGGCGGGCTTTCCCGAAGGCGTGTTTCAGACGCTGCTGATTGGATCGGACAAAGTGGAGAAGATACTGACCGATCCGCGCGTGGCGGCGCGCAACGCTTACGGGCAGCGAGGGCGCCGGCGTGCAAGTGGCGCTTGGCGCGGCGAAACGAGTGAAGAAAGTGCTGTCTGGAACTGGGCGGCAGCGATCCATTTATCGTGATGCCCAGCGCCAACCTGGACGAAGCGGTGGCCACGGCGGTGAAGGCGCGTATCTCGAATAACGGCCAATCCTGCATCGCGGCCAAGCGCTTTATCGTGGCCGAGCCGATTGCCGAGGAGTTTCAGCGGCGGTTTGTGGCAGCGATGGCGGCGCTGAAGGTGGGCGACCCCTTCGACGAAAAGACCGACGTTGGGACCGCTGGCCACCAAGGACGGCGTCACCGACCTCCATCAGTCCGTGACGAGCACGATTGAATCCGGCGGCGCAGCTCCTGACCGGCGGGAAACGCATCGAGGGTCCGGGCAATTTCTACGCGCCCACGGTGCTGGCCCGACATTCCCAAGGGCTCACCCGCGCAATGCGAAGAGTTATTTGGCCCGGTGGCCAGCGTATTTCGCGCTAAGGATCTGGACGACGCGATCCGCATCGCCAACGACAGCCGCTTCGGACTGGGCGCCAGCGCCTGGACCAACGACGAAAAAGAGCGCGAGCGCCTGATCAACGAGATCGAAGCCGGCATGGTGTTCATCAACCGCATGGTGGCGTCCGATCCGCGGATGCCCTTCGGCGGCGTGAAGTGGTCCGGGTACGGACGCGAGCTGGGCATCTACGGCATCCGCGAATTCACGGACATCAAAACGGTCTGGATTCAGTAGCGCGACACTCGTTGATTTCACTACAATCCTGAATATCCTAATCGTGGAGGTCTTGCTCAGGTGGCTAATCTTGGATTTGTGGGCTGGGAGTGATGGGTGGCTTGATGGCCCAGCGTCTGCTCGAAAAAGGACACAGCGTCACCGGCTACAACCGCACCCGCGCAAAGGCGCAATCGCTCATCGATAAAGGCATGAAGTGGGCGGATTCGCCGCGCGGCGTGGCGGCGGCCGCGGACATTACCTTTGCCTCCATGGTGACGAATTCCGCGGCGCTCACGCGCCGTTACGGAAGGGCCGGACGGCCTGCTGGCCGGGCTCGGCCGCGGGAAACTGTTTGTGGATATGAGCACGGTCAGCCTGGCTACCAGCCGCGAGCATCGCCGCGAAGGTGCGGGAAAAGGGCGCGGACATGATGGACGCGCCGGTGTCCGGCAGCGTGATCGACGCTGCAGCAGGGAAAGCTGTCGCGTGATGGTGGGCGGGACGGCGAGAGACGTTCGAACGCGTCAAGCCCTGCTGGAGGATTCTCGCCATCCGGTAACGGATCGGGGCACAAGGTCACGTACGTGGGCGAAAACGGGCTGGCGCTGGTGATGAAGATTGCGACCAATTTGAGCCTCGCGGTGCAGATGCTGGCGTTTTCGGAAGGCGTGCTGCTGGCGGAAAAGAGCGGCATCTGCGCGGCGAAACGGCGGTGGATGTTCTGACGCACAGCGCGATCGCGTCGCCGATGGTGCAGTATCGCGGGCCGTTTGTGCTGAAGCTGCCGGAAGAGGCGTGGTTCAACGTGAACATGATGCAGAAAGACATGCTGCTGGCGCTGGAGCTGGGGCGGCAGCTGGACGTGCCGCTGCCGACGACCGCCGTGGCCAATGAATTTCTGACCGCGGCGCGCGGCATGGGCCTGGTGCGAAGAGGATTTCGCGGTGATGTTTGACGTGCTGGCACAAATGTCCGGAGTGAAAGCGATGACCACGGCCACCGATGCTGACGAAGGCGAGCGCGCACGATCGGCGACGGAGCAGGCGCTGCGGATGTACCGGCAGATGGTGTCGATTCGCGATGTTCGAAGAGCACGTCAACGATCTCTACACTGCGCGCGCTGATGCCGGGCCTGGCGCACCTCTACATCGGCGAAGAGGCCGTCGCCGTGGGAATCTGCGAAGCGCTGCGGCCAGACGACTACATCACCAGCACGCATCGCGGGCACGGGCACTGCCTGGCCAAGGGCGCGACGCCCGACCGCATGTTCGCGGAACTGCTGGGCAAGGAAGCGGGCTACTGCCGCGGCAAGGGCGGATCGATGCACATCGCCGATCCGGCGACCGGGAATCTGGGCGCGAACGCCATCGTCGGCGGCAGCGCGGGAATTGCGACGGGCGCGGCGTTTGCGGCCAAGCAGCTGGGCAACGGACGCGTCTGCGGTCTGCTTCTTTGGCGAAGGCGCGCTCGGCCAGGGCGCTGCTCTACGAAGTGATGAATATGGCGTCGCTCTGGAAGCTGCCGGTCATCTACGTCTGCGAAAACAATATGTACAACGAATACACGCATTTCTCGGAGACCACGGCGGGAGAGATTCTGGCGCGGCCGGCGGCGTTTGGCATTGCCGGCGGAGAGCGTGGACGGGCAGGACGTGCGCGCGGTGTATGCGGTGGCGTCAGCGGCTGGTCGGAGCGGGCGCGGCGCGGCGAAGGGCCCGTCGTTTCTGCTGTGCAACACCTATCGCTACCGCGGCCATCACGTCGGGCGACATCAACCGCGAATACTACCGCGCCGAAGCAGGAAGAGCAGGAGTGGACAGCCGAAGCGCGATCCGATCAAGCATGCTGGCGAATGGCTGCTCGAGCAGAAGCTTGCCGATGCAGGCGCAGCTCGAACGAATTCGAAGCCGAAGTCAAGGCGGAGATGGACGCGGCGGTGGAGTTTGCGATTGCCGCGCCGTATCCCGGCGTCGAGGAGGTCGACGAGGACGTCTATGCCTGAAACCGCGACGCAGACAGATTCGCGAATTGACCTTTGCGCGAGGCGATCCGCGAAGCGCTGGCCGAAGAGATGCGCCGCGATCCGCGCGTGTGCATCCTGGGCGAAGACGTGGCCGAAGCGGGCACGCCGTTCAAGGTGCTTGTCGGGCCTGGTGGAGGAGTTCGGCAAGGAGCGCGTGATCGACACGCCGATCTCCGAGCCGGGATTTACCGGCATCGGGCGTGGGCGCGGCGATGACCGGGCTGCGGCCGGTGGTGGACATCATGTTCGGCGATTTCCTGACGCTGACCATGGACCAGATGGTGAACCAGGCCGCGAAGGTTCACTACATGTCGGGCGGCAACGTGGAAAGTGCCGATGGTGCTGCGCACGACGCTGGGCGCGACGCGGCGCTCGGCGGCGCAGCATTCGCAATCGCTGCACGCCTGGCTCAGCCACGTGCCGGGACTGAAGGTGGTGATGCCTTCGACGCCCTACGACGCCAAGGGACTGATGAAGACGGCGATTCGCGACGACAATCCGGTGGTCTTTTTCGAAGACAAGATGATGTACAAGCTGAAGGGCCCGGTGCCCGACGAGGAGTACACGATTCCGTTCGGCGTGGCGGACATCAAGCGCGCGGGCGACGACATCACCATCGTGGCCACCAGCAGCATGGTGCAGGTGGCGCTGGGCGCGGCGAAACTGCTCGAAGAGAGTCGGAATCAGCGCCGAAGTGATCGATCCGCGGACCACGTGGCCGCTCGACGAGAAGACGCTGATCGAATCGGCGAAGAAAACTTCGCGGGCGATCGTCGATCGACGAAGGCTACGACCGCTACGGCGTGACGGCGGAGATCGCCTCGGTGATCGCCGAAGGCGCGTTCTACAATCTGGACGGCGCCGGTGAAGCGCATGGGAGCGATGCACGTGCCGATTCCGTTCTCGCCGCCGCTGGAAGACGCGACCGTGCCGACCGAGCAGGCCGGTATTTGAGGCGGCGCGAGCGCGACTTGTGCGGCCTAGTCTGACAGAGATTCCTGAGCCGAGATTCGAAAACTGGACGAAAGGAGGCAGCATGGCACTGAAAACCTACGGAACGATGGCGGTGGATTGGGAAAAGCGCGATCGATTTCGACCGGCTGCGCAGCGAGCGCCTGGCGCGGGTCAAAGCGCTGCTGGCGAAGTCCGAGATGGGCGCGCTGCTGTGCTTCGACATGAACAACGTGCGCTACATCACCGCCACGCACATCGGCACCTGGGCGCAGGACAAGAACAGCCGCTTCACGCTGCTGCCGCAGAACGACGAGCCGATCCTCTGGGACTTCGGTTCGGCGGCCAAGCATCATCAGCTGAATTGCCCGTGGCTGGGCGAGCGCTCGCGCGCGGGAATTCCGCTGCTGCGCGGGGCCATGTCGCCGGAGATGGGACGCGCGGAAAACGTGGCCAAGAAGATTCAAGCGTCGAACTGGAAATGCGCGGCCTGCTGAAAGAGCCGCTGGGAGTGGACATCATCGAGCCGCCGATTCTGTTCGCGCTGCAAAAAGAAGGAATCACGATCGTCGATGGGCAGCAACTGATGTCCGACGCGCGCGTGATCAAGACGCAGGACGAAATCTCGCTGCTGAATCATTCGGCGATGATGGTGGACGCGGCGTACGACGAGCTGTATCGCGCCATGAAGCCGGGCATGAGCGAAAACGAGGCCGTCGGCCTGGTGAGCAAGGTTCTCTACGACCTGGGCTCGGAGTATGTGGAAGCGGTGAACGCGATTTCCGGCGAGCGCTGCAATCCGCACCCGCACGTCTTCTCCGATCGCGTGCTGCGCCCGGGCGATCCGGTTTATTACGACATTCTGCATTCCTACATGGGCTATCGCACCTGCTACTACCGCACGTTCAGCATCGGCTACGCGTCGCACGCCATGATCGACGCCTACAAGCGCTGCCGCGATTATCTGGATGCGGCGATTGAACTGATCCGCCCGGGCCGCACCACGGCGGAGATCGCGTCGGTGTGGCCGAAGGCGCAGGAGTTCGGCTTCCCGGATGAAGAGGCGGCCTTCGCGCTGCAATTCGGGCACGGCATCGGCCTGGCGATCTGGGAGAAGCCGGTGATCAGCCGGATGGTTTCGCTCGAGCACTCGCACGAAATCAAGCCGGGCATGGTGTTTGCGCTGGAAACGTTCTGGCCTTCGACGGACGGCTGGAGCGCGGCGCGCATCGAGGAAGAGATCGTGGTCACGGAAACGGGCCACGAAGTGATCACGCGCTTCCCGGCGGAGAAGCTGATGGTCGCGGGCGCGCACTACTTCACGGTCGACGGGCCGCTGCCGACGACGCGCGAAAACGAAGCGCGCGCCGAGCCAGCGCGTGGTGGAAATGGTGGAAGCCAGCGCCAAGACGGAAGGAGTGGGAGTCCTGTAGCCTGCGCGGCTGCCTCCCGAACTTACCGCAACTATGGCCCTCAGCGTCGTGATGCCTGCGCTGGAAATGGCGCAGGAAACCGGCAAGCTCGTCTCCTGGCGCAAGAAGGAAGGCGAACGCGTCGCCAAGGGCGAACCGCTGCTGGAAGTGGAAACCGATAAAGCCGTCGTCGAAGTCGAGTCGCCCGGCGACGGCATCCTCTCCGCAATTTCGGCCCGCGAAGGCGCCGTAATCCCCGTAGGACAAACCATTGCGTGGCTGCTCGCTCCGGGCGAAGCCGCGCCCGTAGCCACGGCTCCTACGCCAAACCGGACGCCGCCAGGACACTTCCGCCTCTGCTCCGAGCGCAGCTCCCGCAAGCGCGCCGAGCCAGACCGCCGGAGGTGAAGTCAGAATATCTCCCAAGGCGCGACGGCTGGCCCGCGAACACGGCGTGGACGTGACGCGGCTGAAAGGCTCGGGGCCCGGCGGTGAGATCCTTGCGGACGATATCTTGAATGCCGCGAAATCTCCCGGCGCGTCGACGGCCTCACCGTCGACGGCACCGGCAGCGGCGAGCAAGCCGCAGGCGATTGCGGGAGAGATCGAGAAATTAGGGACGGTGGGGCGGTTGATGGCCGAGCGCACCACCCAGAGCTGGACGACGGTGCCGCATTTCTTCGTGACGCGCGACGCCGATGCCAGCGCCTTGGTCGAGGCGCATCAACGGCTGTCCGTGGAAGTGGAACGATCCCACAGCGTCAAAGCGACGCTGACGGATCTGCTGATCGCGACTGGTGGCGCGAGCCCTGGCGAAACATCCGCGAATGAATGCGAGCTGGACGGCGGAAGGCATTCGTCACAATGCGGACGTCAACATTGCGGTGGCCATGGCGGTGGAGGAAGGCGTGGTCGCGCCGGTGCTGCACAAAGCCAACAAAAGCGATATCGGCGCGCTGGCGCTGCGGCGGCGGGAACTGACCGAGCGCGCCAAGGCCGGCCGCTTGCAGCCGGCGGATCTTTCCGGCGGCACATTTACCATCAGCAATCTGGGCATGTATGCCGTGGATGCCTTCACGGCAATCATCGTGTCTCCGCAGGCGGGTATCCTGGCCGTGGGCCGCGTAGGAGATCGCGTCGTGGCCGTGGATGGCAGGCCGGTGGTCCGGCCGATGATCACGCTTACGCTTTCGACCGATCACCGCGTGGCCGATGGGGCGCGCGCCGCGCTGTTTCTGAACGACGTCGTCGACGCCATTCGTGAACCCAGAAAATGGCTGTAGGAGTTTTGGCCCTGCTGTGATTCTTCCCTGAGACGGGCGGGCCTGAAACTGGCGGGCCGACAGGCTTGCGGTTTTACACGGAGCGGTTTGGCTCGTCTTACCGAGTCCCCATCCTATCCCCGGATCCTCGGTCTATCGCCTGCTACTGCCGTATGGCTTCGGCCATTCCTCGCAGGGGGTCCTCTATGAACGCCAGGGTAGATACGGCCTCCAGCAGTTCGTGCGCCGAGGATGCATTCTCCGGATAGCTGACCACGGTCAGCACGAATTGAAAGCGATGGCTGGCACCGGCGGCCTCGGTCAATCCTTCATTGACGCGAGTGCACACGCGCTGCGCCGTGGCCAGATCCACGCCCGGGAGCACAGCTCCAAAACAAGCCGGCGCCAGGGTGTAGATGGAGTCCTGTTCGCGAAGCTTTCGCGCAATCACCTTAGCGGCATCGCCGAGCGCCGACGAGGTTTCCGACGGACTTCCGTGGCCCTCCGGGAATTTAATGGTGATGACCACGATCGAGAGTTTTTGAGTCGTGCTGGCCATGCGGCGAAATTCCATCGGCAGGCGGTCCTGGAAGGAGCTGTAGTTCGGCATGGTCTTCAGCAAGTCGACGCTGGCTTCCCGGCGAGTCTCCGCGATCTGGCGCCGATCTTCGGCCATCTGGCGGCGGAGCTGGCGAATCGTTCGATGGCGTTCCCAGAGATAGTAGGTGAGCAGGAGGGAAAGTACGCAGTAGCCGACGAAAGCCACGCGCATCGTGCGGTCCCCTGCAGCCACCAGAGGGTACATGAGCGTTCCGGTGCCCACCGTAAGAACCAAGACCGTCACCGAGACAAAGATGCTGAGGTGCACCTCGCGACGCTCAAGGTTTTCCGCTTCAACCTGGTCGAAGATTTTCATGGCTGACCTCGGTCAAAAACACGCGCTTAGTACCTTATAAGTAATTGCGGCAGAAGGTAACTTCTTTATCTCGTGCTGGTGCCGGAAGAGCCACTCTGGGGGCGGAGACGTTGAGGGCGTTGAGGGCGGAGCTTGGCCCTGCCGGGAACCCGGCAGGGCACGAGCGCTAGGACGTCTCGATCGTGGCGATGGCGGAGCGAAGCGCTTCGAGGGTCGCCTCGATCTCCTGTGCGTCCTTGTACTTGCGCCGCGGCCAGAAGAAGCCTTTCAAGCCATCCCCTTTGCGCCTGGGGACGATGTGCACGTGAAAATGGGGCACGCTCTGGCTGACGCGATTGTTGACGGCTACGAAGGTACCCTCCGCCTGCATGCCCTGCATCACGGCCTGCGAAAGCATGCGTACGTTGGTAAAAACGGCGCCGACCATCGAGTCGGGCAGACCCTCCAGCGTCTCGATGTGGCTCTTTACGATGAGCAGACAATGGCCCGCGAAGAGCGGGCGGTGATCCAGAAATGCGAGGCAGAGATCGTCCTCAAAAACCTTGAAAGACGGCACGATGCCGCGAACGATCTTGCAGAAGAGGCAATCCTCTCGGAAGACGGGCCGGAACTCGGGCTGAACGTCGGGCTGATCGGGGCTGAATTTTTCATCTCGCCGGCTACTTCCCGCGAGGCAACCGGCTTTCGGCTGGCCGAAAGGCGGCGGCATGAAAGCGCAATGCATCGGGCAGATGCGCGGCAAAGTAGGACCCATTGTGTCCGCCGGGGTAGAGGTGAAACTCGTGGGCGATGTGCCGCGCGGCAAGCCGATCGTGCAGGGCCTGCGCGCCCACATCAAAACCGTAGTCGTCCTGAGTGCCGCAATCGAAATGGATTTTCATCCCCGCGAGATCCGCCGTGCGAGCGATCTGCACCGGATTATTGCGCTCCCAGAACCGGCCATCGGGCGGCGAGCCGAAGACGTTTCCGAAAATCCGGAACCGGCCCGACTCGGGCGAATTCGCCACCGAAACGGACGGAAGCCGCTCCATCAGCGCGGCGCTAACTCCGGTCACCGATCCGAACAGTTGCGGATGAAGGAAAGCCATGCGTAGCGCGCCATAGCCTCCCATGGAGATTCCGCCAATGCCGCGGGATTCGCGGCCCGCCTCAGTGCGATAGCGCTTCTCGATCCAGGGCATGAACTCCTGCAGGAAGAAATCGTCGTAACGGAAGCGGCCGTCGCGCGAATTCATGAAGAAGCTGGCGTAGCCCGCGGGAGTGACGATGATGAATTCGCCGATCTCGTGTCCGTCCCAAAGCTCCTGCACCAGGTCGAAGCCGCCGGAGCGCAAAAGCATCTGCTCGTTGTCGCCCAGTCCGTGCAGGTAGTAGAGGACGGGATACCGCCGGTTGGGCTCTTTCGCGTATCCGGGCGGCAGGATCACGCAGTAAGGGATGGAACGCGCCAGGATGCGGCTGGGAAGGGAGAGGCATTCGCCGCGGGCCTCACTCGTTTGCGACGCCGATTGCGCTGGCGTTTGGGATCCGGATTGCGAAGAACGCGGCGCCGCGCTGAGCGCCTGCGCCAGAACCAGGCAAAGAACGGCAGCCAACGCAACGCGGCTCAAGCCCATCCTGATCGTAATGCGCGTTGCAATCCGGCGTGCGTGCGTCGCGATGCGCATGGCTGCGCCTAGGTTATCAGGTCTGATCGTTCGAAGTCGCTTCGTTCAACGGGGCTTCGTTCACGTTGCTTCGTTCAATGGGGCTTCGTTCAAACGGGGCCAAAAGCGCCTCCAGCGGCCATCGGCAAACTGTCACTGGCAACAGGTGCCGCCCGAAACTCATCCGCTACACTAGTCCAGAGAGAACATGTCCGAACTATTTGTCAAACGAACGCATTTTTCCGTGCCCGCGGAGCGCCTCTTCGCCTGGCACGCCGAACCGGAGGCCCTGGAACGCCTGATTCCGCCCTGGGAACACGCTCGCGTGATCAACCGCACGGGCACGATTCGCGACATCGGATCGCGCGTGGAGTTGCGCGTGCGCATTGGTCCCTTCTGGCAAACGTGGATCAGCGAGCACACGGCCTGCGAGGAGGGGCGCATGTTCCGTGACGCCCAAATCAAGGGCCCATTCGCCCTGTGGCGCCACACGCACACGTTCGAACCCGATGGCCCGTCCGCCTGCTACCTTGAAGATCGCGTGGAATACGCCCTGCCTATGGGCGCGCTCGGAGCGATGCTCGCGGGACGCTTTGTGCGCCGCAAACTCGAGCGCCTATTTGCCTACCGCCACGAGGTCACCGCCAGCGCATTCCGCGCGTGAGGCTGAGCAGAAAAAGTCGAGCAACAAAAGTTGAGAAAAAAAAGCGGGCGCCCGTGGGGAGCGCCCGCTGCGCGGCCATCACTCCAACGCGTTGTTATTCGGACAAGCCGGGCAGAACGGGCGTGCCTTCCATTCTGACGGCATCGAGCGCGTCCGGATCAAGACCGAGCAATCTGCAGGATGGTGGGAGCCACCTGATCGGTTTCCACAAAGCTGGTGTCGGTCCGCGCGCTGAATGGCAGGATTCGATACCAACAGCATGACGTTGGTATCGTCATGCGCGAAGCCACCATGCTCGGATTGCTTCTTGAGGCTTCCGGTATAGACCACGCCCACGTTGGGGATCACGATGATATCCGGCGTGCGCGGGTCGACGTCGCCCGGTTTGGGCACGGAGCAGCACGGTCCGAGGTCCTTGGGAACGCCGGGGGCATTGAACATCGTCGTGAATGGACGCGCCAAAAAAGATCTGCCCAAGTCCGATTGCGGTCGCGTCGGATCCCGGCGCGGTTCCCGGTTGTCTCGAGAAGGTTGACCGCAGCCATCGTATCGGCTGGATTCGTCAACCAGAGCTGCGAGATGTCGTCCTCGGCGAGGCCGAGGCCGTTCTTCGGGTTCGGAGTACACCGCGGGGAGAAACGATCCAATGACCGCGGAGGGTGGCATGCCCGTTCGTTCCCGAGTGTCCGGGAATGGGGAAGAAGCGGTTGGTGTCGATGGGCGATTGGCCGTGCTTGGCGGTGACGATGACGGCGGTCGAACGGAGAAGACCCCGATCCTGGAGCGCGTCGACCATCTGGCCGATCGCCGCATCCACGAATTTGATCTCAGCCAGCATGCTCGGCGTCGGATCTCCCGCGGCGTCGGTGTAGCCGCCCTTGACGCCTTTGATCAGCTTCTGCCCGACGCTGACGGCCTGGAAGTTCATGCCCAGGATTGTCGGGACGGGAGCCTTCTTGGCGCCGAGGTGGTCCTTGCCCATGATCTCGTTGACGACCGCATTGACCTTCAACTGGTCATAGCATCTGATCGAGGCGAAGTCAGTGGTCCAGTCGTCACCCGCCGCGTGCGGAATGTTCGAGCAATCGTCGCCGGAGACCGTGTGAAAGCCCGGAATCGACACGATGTCGGAGTTCACTTCGGGCGCGTAGTAATCGTCCACGTTGCTGGGCACGGATGTTCCGGTCGGTCCGGAGACCGTGGCGTAGACGGGGTGCTTGTCCGACCACGCCGTATAGCCGCCCGCGGCGTGGATGACGCCGTAGATCGTGTTCGTGCGAACGAAGTTCCAGGGATAAACGGGCTTGCAGCCGTTGAAGGGATCGCGAGGAAGCTTGAGGGGATCGATGGAGAGTACGCCACCGTCAAACATGCCGTAGGGGCCGCCGCCATTCACGTTGTGCTGGTTGAGTTCGACCCCTTCCTCGTATTCGGTTTGATATCCCGCCACGTGGCCGACCGTGCAGCCCGCGGGGCCGGTGCCGGGCAGGCCGTTGCCGGTGTCGATCGTCGGTCCGCGCCAGGACCCGATCGTAGGCCACGTCGTAGAACGCCCCTACCGTCTTCGGCGTGCCGCCGGTCACCAATGCCATCAGGCCGGGGAAGGAATCGGAGGGCCTGGCGGTCGTGGTGCGCGTGTAGGTCACGCCGGTTTCTCCCAGTTCGGCGAGATGCGGACACGTCCCGGCGCTGACGCAATTCGCGTAGTCCAGCGCGTGCATTCCGTCGATGCTGATCAGCAATACATGGCGATCACGAACCCGATCGCCGCCATGGTCCTGGTCGGGCCGTGGACCCGCGGAGAGGCGCAGCGCCGGCATCATCGCCAACACGAACGCGCCCGCGAGCACACCAATGCCTACATTCCTATTCATTCTTCCCCCTCTTTAAAAGTATGGCTTCGAAAGACGAGAGGCTGTTCAAACCTCTCAGGTAGTTGTGTAAACGCGCTCGGTTAGCTGGGCATGACTCGGAGATGAATTGAACATTAACGAACAAGCTTAGAATAAGCTTAAACGTTCACATTTGACGTGGCGTGTCCGACGAGAGCGCTCCGAGAACTCTTTAAGCGGAAAGGGCCGGGAGGCATATTCTCGTGCCTCCCGGCCCTCTCGATGCTAACCGCTCGAAACTGTGACTATAGGCTACTCGCGAGATTATGCACGTGGTCGAGCAGGAAATCCGCCGCTCGGGTCAGCGCTCTCTCCTCTCGTCTAACGGCGATCGCGATGGTCTCCACGATCGCGGCCGTGCTCCTCTGGTGCGCGGCGTCCCTCTCGCGGGGCCACGCGCTCGCGTTCTGAGCGTCCCTCCAGTTCGTGCCTCTCGGGAATCCGCTGCGCCGGAGCATATCGCCGGACGCCTTCATAGGGGTGAACGTATACGCCGCGGTTAACCCAAGTGCGCCGCCAGGGGGAGTTATTGATGAAGACTGCGTGCCCGCCCCAATCGAAACGGCCGAAATAGCCGGGGCCCCAGCCCCAGGGCCGGAAGAATCCGCCGATGGTTACGCCGAAGCCGAAGCGGATCGCTCCGCCAACCACAAAGCCCGGCCGCGGGGCGAAGAAAACGATTCGTGGATCATAGGCCGGTACGACGACGAACGCGGGGTTCGCGGGCACGATGGTGATGTAAGGGCCGCCGGCAACCACAACCTGGCCATTGGTTCGCAGATAGCCGAAATCGCGGGCTTTCCGGCGCTCTCGCTGGACCGCGTCCATCACGTCCTGTTGCTGGGAGAGGAAGGCGTCCCCGACGTCCGTGGTCCAGTTCATGTCTGAAGCCATCATGTCCAGCACGGACGGAAACGGCAGAAGCGCCTGTACGCTGGGATCCCATGGAAGCTGGTCGCCCTGAATCGCGTCAGCCAAAGCCGGTCCGGTAAGGTAGTGGTGCTGATCCGCCCAGCGCGCCGCATCGGGAATCTGGTCGGGATACGTGGCGGCCGCAAAGATCTGGGCCAGCAACGGGTCCGGATAAAGCGCAACGCGCGAAACCATATCGTCGAGTTGGCCGCGGCCCGTACGAAGGCGGCGGCGCCTGCGCAAATACGGAAGCGGTAAGTAGAATTGCAAGAGTCGAAACGACTAGGCTCATCGCTGCTTTCGTGATCTTCATTTTCGATCCTCCTAAGCCAGCCCGGCCTCGCTCAGTTTGTTTCGAGCTGCACCGCGTATGATAGGGCACAATGCGTGCCAAACCGACATCTGGCCGTCCAGCGATTGAACCCATCTGGAATCAATAAGTTTCGCGACGCAGTTTGGGGCGTCGGCATTTGCGAATGGCGCGGGACGACGGTGGTTTTCGGGCAAACTGGTGGTTATCAGCCACCGCTGCGGACTCACTCTTTGGTGGGTGAATCACAGGGAAATTGCACGAAGGCAGCCTCTCGATCGTCGGATGTGCACGGCGCCACAAGCACGCGGAGGGGGTTGCGGCACAATGGCGGACTGCCGAGCGGGTTCACTTTTCCCAAGCGAAGCTGGGTTCACCTAACGCCTTCAAGTAGGTAACGATTTGCCAGCGTCGCGCGGCGGGAAGACCCGACCAAGATGGCATCCCGAACCAGAGGTTGCCGTTCGTAAGAAACCAGAACAGATCCCCCGACGGAATCCCTTTTATCGGGTCCGAGTCGAGTGCGGGCGCTTTCCCACGGCCGCGTGCATCCATTCCGTGGCATACGGCACAATGCTGCTCAAAAAGTTTGCGGCCTGCCCGCACAGCTTCCATGTCGCCCTCGTAAGGATTCTTGCTGCCGTGCGCCGCCTTAGGAACGTCGGCAACCCATTTCAAATGCAGGCTCGGAGCGGCAGCTTTCTCTTGGGCAGGACTCGGAGCCACGCAAAGCATTAGAACAAGAGCACTCAACAATGCGCGGCTCCTCACTGGTTGCTCCGGCGGAACAGATTTCCCAGATGGCGTCCGAAGCCCCCGATCTCATAAGAAACGCCAACCCGCAGAAGGAAACGATGACTATTGCCGTTCAAGCCGAAAGTGGGAGAAAGCCGGATCGTCGTCCCATTGGGAAAATTCCAGGACAACAACGGCGCAAGATAGTGCGAGGTGTCCTTTAATCCAAACCCGTCACTGTCTCCCAGCCCCCCATACATCTCCGCGCCTGCGACAAAGTTCTCGGGGCAAAACGTGCAGCGATTTGGGCGTGCAGCCAGTGCCAGCGGCCGACTAACGCCGACGGCGTATCCAAACTCCCAGGGCGCGCTCGCAAGGTTCTTTTCAAAGATGACGTTCTCAGAGAAGTTCCAGCCCCTGGCATTGCTCGAGAGAATCAGCTTCGTTTCCATTTCCCGTTTCCGGTCTCGCCGACTCTCTCCATTGGCGACCGCATGGTCCGCCTCGACATCGTGGCCGACGACCTCCAACAGCGTCTTATCCGCGGAATTGATGTCTTCGAACTCGAAGTAAAGAACTGGATTGATCCAATGCTCCCGCAACATGGGTCGGAAGCGGTTTTCCCAGCGGAAACCCGTAAAAACCGTACTATCGTGCCTCGTCGTTTGGCCAGCAAGATACAGTTCTGAGGTCCACCAGCCCTTGACGCCGTATTCAAATTCCGTCCAGGCGGCGAGGAAATCTCCCCCTTCGCGCTGTGTTCCTAACACGGGATTCGTGGCAATTTCCAGCGCGCCCGGCTCCTCCATCTGGTGACTGTAAGTGATGAAGTACGGTCGTTCCTGCGCGTAGGTATCCATGGAGAATGCAGCCCAAATGGCTATCAGCAACCCTGCCTTAGCCATGAGTACTGCTCGTCGATGGGCCTTAAACCTTTTCAGTGGAAGATGCTCCTTTGTTAGTTGCAACAGAGAATAATCAAGATATCTCTTTCTATCGAGCTAGGCAAATCTCGTGAAGCCAACGGTGGATTCGTTGTCGACGGTGCGGGGTGCCCTCTCGGGTGCAAAAATGCGAGAGACATAAGCGCCAAACAAGGGTCGAAAACCGGCTGCTACAGACGAGAAAGCGAGCCGATTGCAAAATTTCGACGCACGGCACTAGAATGGCTTACCAGGGTCTGCTTCTTTATAGAACTGATGTTTGACGATTGGCTGAGGAGGCACCATGTCGAAGAGTTTATTTTCCTCGCTTGCGCTCCTGCTGCTAGCGGCTTTTGTCTGCATCGCACCAGCCGCCCGAGCACAAAACCGCGGCCAGGACCAAGTGCAATTACCGGAAGGCGACGCTAAGGCCACCGTGCAGACGGCGTGCGCCGTTTGTCACTCCCTGGGCACGGTAACGAATAACGGTCACGACAAAGAAGACTGGACCACGACTTTGCACATGATGGTCAACGTGGGCGCTCCGGTGCCTCCGGACCAGTTCGATACGGTGGTGAATTACCTCAGCAAGAATTTTCCGGAAAAGCCTAAGCCGGCGGCACAGGTAATTCCGGGCAACACCGAAATTTCCATCAAGGAGTGGATGGTGCCGACGCCGGGATCGCGGCCGCATGATCCCATGTTCGCGCCGGACGGCTCCGTGTGGTACTCCGGGCAGATGGCCAATGTGCTCGGCCGATTCGATCCCAAGACGCAGCAATTCAAGGAGTACAAGCTGCCTCCGAAGTCCGGGCCGCACGGGCTGATCGCCGATAAAGACGGCAACGTCTGGTACACCGCGAATTTCGAGGCCTACATCGGCAAGCTTGATCCCAAGACCGGCGACGTCAAGCAGTACCCCATGCCCGATCCGACGGCGCGCGATCCGCATACGCCGCTCTTCGATCCGAAGGGCAATATCTACTTTACGGTGCAAGGCTCCAACATGGTGGGGCAGGCTCAACACCAAGACCGGCGAGATCAAGATGAATACCTCGCCGACGCCGAAATCGAATCCGTACGGCATGGTCATGAGCTCGAAAGGCGTTCCCTACTTCGTGGAATTCGGCACCAACAAGATCGCGAGCATCGATCCCGACACGTTGGAGATCCACGAATATCGTACTGCCGCATGAAGAGGCCGCCCGCGGCGCGTCGCCATCACCGCCGACGACGTGATCTATTACTCCGATTATTCACGCGGCTATCTGGGCCGGCTCGACATCAAGACCGGCAAGGTGACGGAATGGCCTTCGCCGGGCGGCCCGAGGTCGCAACCCTACGGCATCACCACCATC
The DNA here is from genome assembly GCA_963810155.1 of uncultured Acidobacteriota bacterium. GTDB lineage: Bacteria > Acidobacteriota > Terriglobia > Acidiferrales > UBA7541 > Palsa-189. Next base: position 41,277 of record CAWEMN010000005.1, on the reverse strand, counting down.
GGAGACGTCGTCTGGTACAGCGAATCGAACACCAAGCCGAACACCCTGGTCCGCTTCGATCCCAAGACGCAAAAATTTCAGACCTGGATGATTCCGTCGGGCGGCGGGGTGGTGCGCAACATGGTGCACACGCCCGACGGCAATCGCGCTATGGCTCGCCTGCAGCGGCGTGAACCGCATCGCCCAGGTCCAGATTAAAGGGACGAAGGTCTCGCAGAAAAACTGACGCGGCCGTCCTAGCCGATGAATCCAACGCCTGATTCAGCCAAACCCGAGCTCGTGTGCTAGAGGCTCCATTCTCCGGCGAATGCAGGCTAAATGACCAGACGGCAAATCGTTGCGATTATCGGCTCCGTGCTACTGATCGTCGGGGTCTTTATTCCCATCATCAGTGCGCCGATTTGGGGGAGCATAAACTTCTTCCGAAATGGGCACGGAGACGGAACGATTATTTTTGGGTTGGGAATAGTCTCGCTCGTCCTAGCTCTCCTGGACTTTTGCGGATGGTTGTTTCTTACGGGGCTCGGCTCTCTTCTACTCACTGTGATCGATTTGGTTCGCATCATCGAGGCGCTCTCGGATGCGAAGGGGCAACTACATGCGCTGCTAGCCGGAAATATGTTCCAGGGTCTAGCAGACGTTGCGTTGGATACCATTCAGTTACAGTGGGGCTGGGCGGTCATCGTGTTGGGCAGTATCGTCGTAATAGCGGGGGCAGCTATCCCCGATGCGCGTGAAGAATTACCTTGTTATGAGGAAGAAAGCGAACCTTCCTCCCTTCGGCCTCTCCTTTTGGGGTGTGGTGCGGTCGTCTCGCTCGGGCTGGTTGTAGCTTTTGTACTTGGCCAGCAACAATCAGAAATCTCCAACCCTATCTCCACAAAAATCAAGTCGCAGATATTTTCCAATCCCGGTCTCAGACGATTGAACATACAAGTCTCTGAAAACCCGGAGCGCGATAACTCTGAACGGTACGGTTCCGGATTATTCGGTACGCCTTGAGGTTTATAAGATCGCGACAGGCGTCGCTGGAGAGAAGCGAGTAAATGACGAATTGAAGGTGATCAAAGCAGTTGAGAGCGAGAGCACCGAACAGAGTACCGCCCCGGCACCCTACGTTGATTCAGGAAGCCCAGAACAGAAACTGATCCAAGCATTTGCGGGAACTCGGCAGACTCTGGATGTACAGACCGAGAACTGCCCGGCCTTGGTACTTTGTCTTTTCCTCCTCCAAGCTTCACAGATGAAGAGCGGTTCGAAAAGGCCAAAGCCAAGTGTGGCCCGAAATTTCCTGACGATGCCCACATGCTCGTTTACTGTATTCAGCAGGTTTACGTCGGATTGCCTGTGTCGGCTCCCTGAAGCTCGCTCCATCTACTCGCGAGCTCTCGATCGAGCAAGCCAAGGGATAACAGGGATAAGGAGGAAAAACCTCAGATCATTACGAGGCCGTGGCGTATGCCCAGCGTCACGGCTTCGGTGCGGCTGGTGGCGCCGAGTTTGCCCATGATCGAGGCCACGTGAAATTTCGCCGTGTGCTCGGAGATATTCAGTCGCGCCGCGATCTCTTTATTTCCCAATCCTTCCGCTAACCGTCGCAACACTTCGATTTCGCGCGGCGTCAGGGGCTCGACCAGTCCCGCGCCGGGCGCCCCGGCCGATTCCGGCTCGCGCGGCCGCGCCGCGGGAACCGCGTCCACGTCGGCGGGATGAAATACAAACAGCCCCGCGGCCACCGCTTCGATGGCCGCAATAATTTCCGTTGCGCTCGAATTGCGCGGCAGCACCGCGCGCACCCCCGCAGGCCGGGCTTCCGATATCCATCCCGCCGGATGGTGCGCCAGCAGGACGATGGGAACTCCGGCCGCGCTCCAGCCCGAGGATTCCAGCGCGGCATCGCCCTGCGCCTCCGCGGCCATCAGCACCACGTCGGGCTGCTGCCGGCCTTCGCCCGCCGACGTCGCGTAGGAGTCCTCGATCAGCCGAAACCTCGGATGATCGCGGACCAGATCCGCGAGTTCGGCCTGCAAATCCGGCGAAGCGGCCTCAACCAAAACGTCGATCATGCTGCCACGGAATTGTCCACGCCCAGCCGGACCGCGACCGTGCGGATCTTGCCCGGATCGCCGCGCAAGAACCGCAATCGCAGTACGCGTTCCGAGCTTCCTTCGAGCGCGTCCTCGAGATCTTCGAGGGCGCTGAAGAATTGCCCCTCGCTGCCTACCAGAATATCGCCCGGCAGCAGCGAAGCGCGACTCGCGGCGCTATCCGGCGCGAGTTCGAGAATCATCAGCCCGAGGCGTTCCCTGCCCTCGGCGGTCACGCGAACAGCCCTGAGCGTGACGCCGAGAGGTTGCGCGCGATTGCCGCTCAGCAGCCGCGTGACTTCGTTACTCGGGACGGCCAGCCCGAGGCGTCCCGCCACCATGGTATTCACGCCGATCACTTTTCCGTCTGCGTCCGCCAAGGGTCCGCCGGAATTGCCGGGCGCGAGCCGAACTCCGGCCTGAATCCACCTTCGTGGGCCGAGCCCCTGCAGCGGGCCGATGGCGTGAACGACGCCTGCCGTCAGCGCGCCGATAAAGCCGAGCGGATTGCCGATGGCAATGACCAGTTCCCCGACGCGCAGCTGATTCGAATCGCCCAGCTGCGCCGCGGGCAAACCGGTCGCGGGAATCCGCAGCGTCGCCAGGTCGTGCCGCGTGTCGCGCGCGGCGACGCCGGCCTGGAACGATCTGCCGTCCCACAGCGTAACGACCAGCTGGCCGGACGCCGCGACGTGCGCGTTGGTGACGATCACGCCGTCGGATTTGACGATGATGCCGGAGCCGTGGCCGTGGCCTCCGCTGCTGATATGCACGGTGGACCGGCGCAGCCGCTCGGCAACTTCACCGAATCCCTGCGCGCCGAATCCCTGGGGAAAATCGCTTGTCGTGCTCATCTTTATTGCGCTCCTCTTATTATCGCGTTGCTACGGCCGTCATGCTCGCGGCCGCTCGCCGAGCACAATGCTCGATTCGGCCAGCGCGCCGCCGCGGATGAATTTTGCCTTGACCGCCTTGCCCATTACGCCGGAGGCGCAGAAGGTCTGCAGGTCTTCGACTTTCTCCATGGGCGTCGAGTCCAGCGCGATCAGCACATCTCCGAGCAGCACTCCGGCACGATCCGCGGGTCCGCCTTTTTCCACGCTCAAGACCAGGATGCCGGTGCTATTGGGAAGCGCGAGCTTCGTGCGCAGGCTTTCCGGCAGCGGGGCCGGATAGACTCCCACGCCCAGATATCCCTGCGGGACGTATCCCTTTTCCACCAGCTGATTGGCCACGCGAGTCACGTCAGAAGCGGGTATGGCCAGACCGGCTACGCGGGAGAGCGCCGACGTGGCGATGCCCAGTATTTTCCCGCGAGCGTTCACCACCGCGCCGCCGGAGGAGTTGGGATAAAGCATCGCGTCCAGGCGAATGTACTGATCGAGGCGGCCTCCCCGCCACGTGCGCCACGGGCCGGAGGCGGCTCCGATAATTCCGAGGCTGGCGTTCGGACCGCTATCCGGCGACCGGCCGATGACCAGCGCGAATTCGCCGAGCACGGGTTTTTCCTGGCCGGCGGCGAGTGATCCGCCACCCGCGGCCGCGCCCAAACCGGGCACCTTCAGTGCCGCCAGGTCTACGCCCGGATCGCGGCCGATCAGCGAAGCGTCCACGGTCTTGCCGTCCGGCAGCGTCACGCGAATGTCTTCTTCGCGCGCGATGGTGTGATTCGCGGTGACCACAAGGTCCGTGCCCCAGTGCACACCGCTCGAAGCAAAGTGGCGCCGGGCATGGATGGCGACAACCGAGGAGCTTGCCGCCTGTACTAACTTGCTCAATTCATTCGAAAAGCTGCTGAGTGCGGTTTCCATTGCGTTCTCCTTGGCCCTCAGCTTCGCAGATTCGAATGGGCTTCACATCAGCCGAATGGCTAGGTCAAATCGCGCGCAAGGCGTGCGTACTGGGCCGCTTTCGATAAGCCGAATGAGCAGGCCAAACCGGCGGGTTTGCCGGCAACAGGTCGCTCTGCTCTCTTGTGTTGCTCGCTAAAACTGCCTACACTCGTCTTAATGATTCGTCGCAGGGAGAAAACTCGGGTTGTTCGCAGCCTTCGCCGTGCTGCTCGCGACGCCGGTAATGGCGTGTCTGGTGCCTAATGAAGACATGACTGCCGCGGAACGAGGATGTTGCAGGGAGGCCGCAGGTGACTGCGGGGCGATGCCGGGAATGCAGTCGCACTCCTGTTGCGCACACACGGTCAATCCCGCGCTTTCTAACATCACTGCAAGTTCGGCTGCGCTCGTCACTGGATCATTCGAACGCGCATGATCAGATCGCGCTCCCGCAAGGGTCTGATCTTAACGACGCGACGGCGCCCGCAGTACTCTCGTCGAGCTTTGAAACTCACAGTCCGCCTCTACTAGAACCCCCTCGCTTCACGACAGTTCTCCGAATCTAGTCCCTCTCCAAACCGCAAGCAGGTTGTTCTCCGGAAGTCTGCTTACACATAGGAGAGTTGTCGATGATCGATTCATTTCGGTGTAATGGCGCTCGCGCTCTTGCAATTTCACTCGCCGTATTCGTCGGGGTGGCGATCCCGGCTGCTGCCACGCCGCAGCAGAATGGCTCTCAGGACCAACTGATGCCTCGGGAGGCCGCGACAACGCCTCTTCGGAGTCTAATCGACGAGGCCGAGCGGAAAAACCCACGCATTCAGGCTGCCCGACTGGCCTGGGAAGCAGCAAAGCAAATGCCCTCCCAGGTATCGACGCGGCCCGATCCGCAGTTTCAGTTTCAGCAGGTAAACGTAGGAAGCCCGCGACCATTCGGCGGATATACAACCAGCGACTTCGCCTATTTTGGGCTAGGCGTTTCACAAGAGCTCCCCTATCCAGGAAAACTGCGGCTCCACGGTGAAATAGCACAACGTGATGCCGAGGTTGCGCAGCAGCAGTATGAGTCTGTTGTCCGTTCCGTGATCAGTGAGCTGAAGGCCGAATACCTTCAGCTGGGCTATCTGGCGACAACCCTGGAAATCCTTCAGAGCGATGGGGCCTTGCTCGAACAAATTGAAAAGGCAGCCGATGCCCGCTATCGCGGTGGAATGGGGAGCCAACAAGACCTGCTGAGAGCGCAGCTGGAACGGACCAAATTGCTTCGCGAAATTACCATGCATCACCTGGAAGTCGCCAAGATCCAGGCGCAAATCAAGCAACTTCTCAACCGCCCGCAATCTTCGGAAGAGATCGGGGCTGCCGTAATCACGGAAACGCCCATCTCCTACACATTCGAGGAACTGCTGGCCGCAACCACATCTCAAAATCCAGAGATCTCCGGCGCGAATAAAATGATCGAGAAGCAAAGTCTTCAAGTCGATCTCGCGCACAAAGACTTTTACCCCGACTTCAGCCTGCAGTACATGTGGCAGCGTACCGACCCCACCAAGTTCCCGGCCTATCACATGTTCAGTTTCAGCGTGCGAGTCCCCATTTATCGAAAGCGCAAACAGAACCCTGAATTAGCACAGGCCGAAGCAGAGCTTGCGCGTTCCCGCAGCGAAGCGGAAAGCCAATCCCAGGAGATTGCATCGGAACTGCGAACTCAATACGAAATCGCGGAAAAAAACTCCGAACTCCTGGGAATCGATCGCCAAGGCCTGCTCCCACAGGCCCGCGCAGGGTACGAAGCGGGTTTAGCCGCTTACCAGAATGGGCGGCAGGATTTTCAGGCACTGCTTACATCGGCCCTCGATGTACTCCATCTCGATGAAGAGTCTTGGCAAAGCCTGATGGAGCGTGAGACGGCAGTGGCAAAAATAGAAGAGCTCACGGGCTTGTCATTGCATACGGAAGGCGGAAGCAAATGAGCTATCGCACCGGATTTGTGCTGGCACTGATTGGCAACATCATCCTCGCAGTCGTCGCTGGCGCGCTATGGCTGCACTTCCATCATTCACAAATTGCAGGGTCGACAAATCCAACAGCGAAGGCTCCCGTTGAGGTAAGCGACTCGAACAGCGCGCCGGCGGCTTCCGAATCGTCAGAGGGGCGATTGGTGCCGGTACAAATCTCGGCGCAGCGCCTGCAGAGCATCGGAGCAACCACAGGCAAAGTAGAGAGAAAGGTGGTCGAGGATGGGATTCGCACTACGGGCGCTGTCGCCGTGGACGAAACTCGCCTGGCCTATGTTCAGGTGCGCTTTACGGGCTTTGTCCAGAAAGTGTTTGTGGATGCAACGTATCAATATGTCCACAAAGGGCAGCCCCTTTTAAGCATCTACAGTCCCGATTTAGTCGCAACGGAGCGCGAGTACCTCATTGCCAAGCAGAATCAGCAACAGGTCGCGCAGAGCGCGGTGCCCGGCGTGGCGGCGAGCGCAACGTCATTGCTGGACGCGGCTACGGAACGACTCAAGCAGTGGGGCGTTCCCCAGCAAGAGATCGAAAGACTGGAATCGACCGGACAGGTTCAGCAGGAAATAGAGATTGATTCTCCGGTGTCGGGCTACATAACCGAACGGAACGCACTGCCGAGCGTTGCCGTGCAGCCGGAGATGCGCCTCTACACCATCGCTGATCTCTCGACGGTTTGGGTGCAAGCTCAGGTCTTCCAGGACGACCTCGCCCGCTTAAAAGCCGGCGCTACCGCATCCGTTACACTGAACACCTTTCCCGGCCGCACCCTCAGAGGTCGCGTCGACTTCATCTACCCGCAGGTGGATGCGGACACACGGACTGCAAAAGTCCGCCTTGTATTTCCCAATCCTGACCTGCAACTCAAGCCCGGTATGTTCGTAAACATTGGCATCAATCTGCCCATGGGCCGCCAGCTCGTGGTTCCCGCGAGCGGCGTCCTGCAATCGGGAACACGCGAGATCGTCTTCGTGGATCGAGGCGACGGTTACCTCGATCCGCGGGAAGTTCAGTTAGGCGCGCGCGTCGGTGACGATTTCATCGTGCTCAAGGGGTTGAACGGAGGCGAGCGCATCATCACGTCAGCTAATTTTCTCATCGACTCGGAGAGCCAGCTTCAAGCCGCCCTGGGTTCATTCGTTCCGCCCCCACCTGGCGCGGGAGCGGCGTCAGCGACGAACACGCCCCAAGCCATCGCCGACCTGACCTCGGACCCGAGTCCTCCACGCAAAGGCAACAACCTGTTTCGGGTGAAATTGACCGATGCTGCTGGCGGCGCTTTGGCCGGCGCAGACGTTTCCGTCACGTTCTTCATGCCCGCCATGCCCGCGATGGGAATGGCTGCGATGCGAACTTCCGTGACGCTAAACGACAAGGGCAACGGCGTCTACGAAGGGTCAGGACAGCTTGAAAGCGGCGGGACTTGGCAAGTCACGATCGCGGCGAAGAAGAACGGCCAAGTCATTGCGAACAAGCAAATCGACGTCAACGCCACGGGAGGTATGTGACGTGATCGCCCGCTGGATCGAGTGGTGCGCACGAAATCGTTTTCTCGTTTTCACGGGAACGCTCCTGATCGTGCTCGCTGGAGTCTGGGCCATGGGGCGCATGCCGCTGGATGCCCTGCCGGATATTTCGGACGTGGAGGTCATCATCCATACGCCCTGGATGGGCGAGCCCCCCAACATCATCGAGGACCAGGTGACCTACCCGATTGTCACAACCTTACTGGCCGCTCCACATGTAAAAGCTGTCCGAGCACAGACGATGTTCGGAGATTCCTATGTCTTTGTCGTCTTTGAAGACGGCACCGATCTGTATTGGGCGCGGTCCCGGGTCCTGGAGTACCTCCAGCAGATTCAAGGACGACTGCCCCAAGCCGTTCACCCCGTCATAGGGCCGGACGCAACCGGCGCAGGCTGGGTCTACGAATACGCCGTGGTGGACCACACGCATCAACACAGCTTGGCGGATTTGCGGAGCCTGCAAGATTGGTATCTGCGCTATCAGCTTGCGACGGTGCCCGGTGTTGCAGAAGTTGCGACCATCGGCGGATTTGTCCGGCAATACCAGGTCAATATCGATCCTGAAAAGCTGCGGGCCTACGGAATCCCGCTATCTGTAGCGATCGAAAAAGTTCGAGACAGCACCAACGAGGTAGGCGGGCGTTTGCTCGAACTCGGTGGGGCCGAATACATGATCCGCGGACTTGGCTACCTGCGGTCGCTCGACGATCTGGGAACCGTGCCCGTGGCGACCAAAAACGGCACTCCGGTGCTCGTGCGCGACCTAGGAAGCGTCACTTTCGGACCCGATATTCGCGAGGGTGTAGCGGAGTGGCAGGGCGAAGGCGAGACCGTCGGCGGAATCATTGTCATGCGTGACGGCATGAACGCCCTGAACGTGATCGACGGCGTAAAGAAAAAACTTGCGGAGATCAAACCGTCCTTGCCGCCAGGGGTGGAGATCTTGCCGGGATACGACCGCTCCGGACTGATTCACGCTTCCATCGAAACCCTGCAACGCGATCTCCTGGAAGAGGCCATCATCGTTAGCATCGTCATCGTGATTTTCCTTTTTCACTTCCGCTCTGCACTGATTCCAATTCTGACGCTCCCCATTGCGGTGCTGGCTGCCTTTATCCCCATGTACTACCTTCACGTAAGCTCAAACATCATGTCGCTCGGCGGATTGGCGCTGGCAATTGGTGTGTTGGTCGATGCGGCCATTGTGATGGTCGAAAATGGTTATCGCCAACTGTCGGAGCATCAGGCCGCGGAATCCACCCCCGTTTCAGATTCAACGAGACGCCGAATCCTGCTCGATTCCGCAAAGCAAGTCGGTCCGGCAATTTTCTTTTCCCTGGTCATCATCGTGGTCTCGTTTCTTCCAGTATTTTTACTCGAAGCACAGGAAGGACGGATGTTCCGGCCGCTGGCCTGGACCAAGACCCTGGCCGTTGGCTTCTCGTCCGTGCTGGCGATCACGCTTGTGCCCGTGCTGATGATCCTTTTCATTCGGGGCCGGCTGCGGCCTGAATCGCGAAATCCGCTTTCGCGCTTCACTCAGGCGATCTATCTGCCGGTACTCAGGCTTTGTTTGCGATATCGGAAGACCACATTGCTGCTCAACCTCATCTTTCTGGTTGTCACCCTGCCCCTGGCGCTGAAAATTGGCAGCCAATTCATGCCGCCGCTCTTCGAAGGTTCGGCTCTCTACATGCCTACTGCGTTGCCCGGGATCTCCATAACCCAAGCTTCGCAATTGCTCCAGGAGCAGGACAGGATCATTCGCACCTTCCCCGAGGTGGAATCTGTCTTCGGAGCCGTCGGGCGATCGGATAGCGCAACGGATAACGCTCCGTTGGATATGTATGACACGACCGTGATGCTCAAGCCGCGCTCCGAGTGGCGGCCCGGAATGACCTACGAAAAACTGGTTCAGGAGATGGACGCCAAGCTCCAATTTCCGGGCCTCTCCAACACCTGGACGATGCCCGTCGAGAATCGCCTCGACATGGAGCTGACCGGAATCAAAACGCCTCTGGGAATGAAAATCCAAGGACCGACGCTGGAGGGTATCCAGCAAGTCGCTGCGCGGGTACAGCAGGTGCTCACAGGCCTTCCGGACGTGCGCTCAATTTTCGCGGAACGAGTCTCGCAGGGCTTCTACATCAACATCGAAGTCAACCGGGCCGAAGCAGCCCGCTATGGGCTCACCATCGCGGACGTACAGCAGGTCATCAGCTCAGGAATTGGCGGCGCGACCGTCACGGAAAATATCGAAGGCCGCGAACGCTATCCGGTCAGCGTTCGTTACAATCGCGATTTTCGAGATAACGTGGATGAGCTGAGAAAGGTGTTGATTGCCACTCCCACGGGAGCGCAAATCCCGATCTCGAACGTGGCTAAGATTTCGTTTTCACGAGGGCCAGCCATGATCCGGGATGAAGACGGCGCGCTCACCGGCTATGTCTACATCGACCTGAAGACGAACGACTACGGCGGTGTGGTTTCTCGCGCCGACCAGCTTCTCCGGCAGAAGCTCACGTTACCGGCCGGATACACCTACGCGTGGTCGGGAGAGTACGAATTCGAGCTTCGTGCCAAGCAGCGGCTTGAACTCATTTTGCCAATTGTGTTCTTCGTGATCTTCCTGCTCCTTTATATGGTCTTTCACTCGATGGTTGAAGCTGCCGTGCTTATCTTTCCGACCATCTATGCACTGACGGGCGGGCTGATTCTGCAAAAACTGCTCGGTTACAACTTCAGCGTTGCTGTTTGGGTGGGATACATCGCCCTTTTCGGTATCGCAGTTGAAACCGGAGTGGTCATGGTCGTCTATCTTCACGAAGCCCTGGACCGCAGACTCAAATCCGGCGTGCCCTTGCGCCACGAAGAGATCGAAGCGGCCACGATCGAAGGTGCTGTCCAGCGCCTGCGTCCCAAGTTAATGACCGTTTGTGTTGTTCTCGCGAGCTTGATACCCATTCTGTGGGAAACAGGCGTCGGTTCAGACGTGATGAAGCCCATCGCCGCGCCCATCGTCGGCGGCATGATTACATCGACGATTCACGTCCTGATACTGGTGCCCGTGTTCTTTGCCTTAATGAAGGAGCGGGCGCTGCGTAAAGGGACATTGTCGTCGCCGCACTAAGTTGTCGACGCGCTAAGAGATAACATCGAGTGGCCAACGATTCGGCCGGCATGGTGTGTATTCCGGCACGGTAGCGTGACTCTGCCGGCGCTTTAAATTCAACAGGCCCCGGCGAAGATGAACCGCCGGGGCCTGCCTGTTGCTTACGCTGAACGGCTTAGGGACGAGACAAGGGAAAGCTTAAGCTCCCGACCGTAGTTCCGATCACCTCGCCGGAGACCACCAATTCCACCCGGCGATTCTGCTGGCGCCCTTCCACGGTATCGTTCGACGCCACGGGCTGCGTCTTGCCGAATCCCTGCGACGTCATGGACGCCGCCGGAATACTCTCCATCGCAGAGATAGTCGCGGACGGAACCGGCACGTGCTTCCGAAAGCTGCTGGTTCACGGCATCGCTGCCTACGCTATCCGTGTTGCCCTCGATCGCGAGCCGAAGCGACCGGGTAGGCCAGAACGATTCCGGATATTTTCGCCAGCTTCTCGCGCGCGGCCGGGCGAAGAGTGGACTTGCCGGTGTCAAACAGCACGTCGGACAAGTCCACGATGAGGCCGCGGGCGGTGTCGCGAGTGGTGAAGATGAGATTGAATTGCTGCAGCAATTTGGCGCGCAGCGCTTCGCGACCCCGCACGGCTTGATCGCGTTGCTCATCTGAGTTGGCAGCCGCGAGGCGGTTTCGTTCTGATTCCGCTTCCGCGTCTCTTCGACCTTGTTGCGCTTCCGCGGTGGCTTCATTGGCGTCCACGGCGGCTGCGCGATTCCGATTCGAATCGGCCTCGGCGTTCTGCTGTTGCCGCTGCGCTTCGGCTGTGGCTTGATCCGCCTGCGCGCGGCGGCGGTTTGCATTGCCGGCGGCCGCTTCCGCGTTGGCCACCTTTACCGCATCGCGATTCTTGTCGGCGTCCCTGCGATTTGCGTCCACGCGCTTCATGGCAATCTCGCGCGAGTCATCCGCCGTCTGCACCACTTCACGGGATGCCGAAATGAGCACTTTTCTGTCGACGTGCTTCATCGTTCCCAAGTCGTCGGCGTGCTTCATCTGACCAACTGCCTTTTCGTAGCTGGGGCCCGCATAGCTCTCCGCGCCGGCGGACTTGGCGATGCGCACGGCATTGCGTGCTTCGAAGAATTCAAGCGGCAGTTTGGAATTCAACACCACGGGGTCAAAGTGATAGCCGGTGGGGATGTAGCCGCCCCGGTCGATGAGTTCGTACTTCGCATCCACGGCTTCGCTGGTTCCGACCGTGTCGGGCCGGATCAGGTTTTCCGCGATCACCACGTTGCTGGGCCGGCGCACCGCATAATAAGGTTCCGCCGTCACGATCATGGCAAAGGATTGCAGGTCTGTGGTCACGTCCAGCTTGCTGCGATGGTTCTCGCCTACCAGAACTTCGCCGAGATTTGCGGACCGGCCTTCGGGCGAAATCGCCCACAGGACGTAGGTCAGATACTCGGTGCCAAAGGAAGTGGGCTTATCGAGGCCCGCGAATTCAACTTCGATCTCCATCGCGCCGCGCTTGCTCTCTACCTTTGCTGCACCGGATGCGGCAGGCATCAGGTCGGTACCTTGGAAATCTATTTTTGTGGCGCCGCTGCGGTGCGCATATTTCACGGCGCGCGTCGTGCGGCTGACTACGTTCACTCCGTATTCACGAGGTTCCGGATTTTGGGCCAGAGCCAGAGTCGATATGCCCAGACAGACGAGGACAACCAAAAGCAGTGCAGCACTTTTCACGGTGAGTCTCCTTATAAAGGTGGAGGGGTACTTGTGAAGGGGTACGTAGTATCAGGCTTGGCGAATTCGAATACTGTGTCTTATGGCACGTTTTCCGCGGGTCGCCAAAACATAGGCGAATCGCCGGCTACTGTATTTGGGGGACAATTCGGGACAGTTTCGCACCTGTCCTTAACTCGATTACTGTGTCTTTTCGCACCTGTCCTCATTATGCCCCAGCCACCAGTAGTGTCCTTCTCAGCCGTCACCTAAGGTGATCGCAGTTCGGAACCCTCTCTCCGACAAACTGAAGTTTACCGCACGGTCTTCTGAGCTGAGCTGACCCACCCCTCTTAGCTGATCAAGACCTCGACGAGAGGTTCTAATGAGATTCATCAAGCACGGCACCAGGGAAATCCTGAAGTATGCTTCGTTGTTGGCGCTGCTTTTCGCGCTGTTGTTCGCAGCCACCGCAACCGCACAAGCCAGAATTGTCGTCAATCCAAATCCGATGAATTTCGGTAACCAGGCGGTGGGCGTTACGAGCCCGTCCAGGACGGTGACTCTGACCAACAACAACACCTCGAGTATCAAAATTGTCGGCGTGGCGCTCTCGTCGTCTCAATTTAGTTATTCTGGACCTTCTTTGCCAATCACCCTGCGATCGGGTCAGAGCTTGAGCGGAGCTGTGAGCGTCACGCCCGCTGCGGCGCAAACCTATCAAGGCACGCTCACGTTCACCCGCGCAAATGGTACGACCGTCACCGAGAGCTTGAGCGCCGTAGGCATCTTGGCCGCTCAGAGTCCTTCGATCACGACTCAGCCTCTAAGCCAGACGATCACCGCCGGGCTGACCGCGACTTTCTCGGTCACGGCCACAGGCACCGCGCCAATGAGCTATCAGTGGCAGAAGAACGGCGCCGCCATCACCGGCGCGACCGCAACGACCTACACAACTCCGGCTGAAACGATTGCGGACAATGCCGCGCAGTTCTCCGTTGTCGTCACCAACTCCGTCAGCAGCGTAGCCAGCAATGCTGCGATCCTTACTGTCAATGCGGCGCCCATCGCGCCGTCGATCACCACTCAGCCTCTAAGCAAGACCATCACCGCAGGTATGACCGCGAATTTCTCGGTCACGGCCACAGGCACCGCGCCAATGAGCTATCAATGGCGGAAAAACGGCACGGCCATCACCGGCGCGACCGCGGCGACCTACACAACTCCGGCTGAAACGATTGCGGACAACGCCGCGCAGTTCTCCGTTGTCGTCACCAACTCCGTCAGCAGCGTAACCAGCAATGCTGCGATCCTTACCGTCAATGCGGCACCCGTCGCGCCATCGATCACGACTCAGCCTCTGAGCCAGACGATCATTGCGGGGCAAACAGCAACATTCTCCGTCACGGCTGCAGGCACCGCGCCTCTCAGCTATCAGTGGCGGAAAAACGGCACCGCCATCGCCGGCGCGACGGCAGCGAGCTACACAACTCCGGCTGAAACGATTGCGGACAACGCCGCGCAGTTCTCCGTTGTCGTCACCAACTCCGTCAGCAGCGTAACCAGCAATGCTGCGATCCTTACCGTCAATGCGGCACCCGTCGCGCCATCGATCACGACTCAGCCTCTAAGCCAGACGATCACCGCAGGTCTGACCGCAACGTTCTCGGTCACGGCTGCAGGCACCGCGCCTCTCAGCTATCAATGGCAGAAGAACGGCACCGCCATCACCGGCGCGACCGCAGCGACCTACACAACGCCGGCTGAAACGACTGCGGACAATGCGGCGCAGTTTACCGTCGTCGTCACCAACTCCGTCAGCAGCGTAACCAGCAATGCTGCGATCCTTACCGTCAATGCTGTTCCTCCCGGAGCACTGACTTCCAGCAAGTCGGCGCTGAGCTTCGGCAACGTAAACATCGGCAGCAATGCCGTTCTGGGCGTGACGTTCACGAACTCCGGCAGTTCCAACATCACGATCTCGAACGTCACCATCTCCGGAGCCGGCTTCACCTCCAGTGGCGTGTCCGCCGGACTGATACTGACTCCGGGCCAGATCGGAACTGTGAACGTGACCTTTACCCCAGCGGCAGCGGGAAGTGTGACCGGAAGCGTCTCGGTGGCCAGCAACGCCTCGAACTCTCCAGGCGTGGTCGCTTTGTCGGGCACCGGCGTCCAGCTCATCTCCCACTCGGCGACTCTGAACTGGGGTGCGAGCACATCGCCGGTGATCGGCTACAACCTGTATCGGGCGACGGTCTCCGGTGGGCCGTATACGAAGGTCAACTCCTCGGTCGACGCGACGACAACCTTCACCGATGCGGGGACCCTACAGGGCGGCAAGATCTACTACTGGGTTGTGACTGCGGTCAATTCAAGCAACGTAGAGAGCGTGCATTCGGGCGAGGTATCGGCCACGATTCCAACGCCATAAGCGACATCCGAACGGCGCTAGCGATGGCCGTTCGCTTTCTCGCACGCGACGCAGGCAAGTCACCAGGTTTGGTGACTTGCCTGTTGTCCGTTATCGCCCGCCCGTTACTTTGCAGTTGGTTCAAGGACTACGTGGCCAACATTGTCGTTGTACCGCTCCATCTCCGATGGAGCGCAGCGCAGCTCCTGAATATCGAAATCGGGGGGTTGCAAATGCAGAGGAAACTTGTCCAGGGCCAGCCACGGTTCGGTATACATCTTCGGGTCGATAATCTTCAGCGTGAGCTGCATGTTGTCATGGTCCACGCGGTGCCACGTTTCCTCGACGCGCAGGGCATCGCTATGCGGACGGCCCGCGTGATCGATCCAGCTCTTTGGCATCATTCCCGTGGTCTCGATGAGAAAGTCGTAGTCGTTCAGCCATTTGCCAACCGAGTACCCATTCCAGCGCGGCTCTTCATTCTTTGGAAGTTCACGCCCGTCGGTCCAGATAATTCGGTAATTGCCGTAAAATGGGCTGATCAGAAGCACCTGGTTTTTCGTCTGGACGAGATCCAGGGTCCTCAGTTCGAAAAGCTCCATATAGGGGAATCCGAGCGGATCGCACCTGTTGATCGGATCATTTGAAGTTGCGGACGGGACCTGCCTCACACTGGGCCCCGAAGGCCGGTTGGCGCTGAGCGCCGAGCGCCCTGCAGGCGTATAAGGCAAGGGATGAGTGATACCGGTCTCGTCGGGATGCCCTCCTTCGGTACCTTTTCCTCCTGGGTAGACGGCCGGGTGCTCTTTCGCGCCACTGGTTTGGCGTCCCCCGTCTTCATAAGCCGCATCCCAGATTCCTGAAATGTCACGGACGGGAGCAGGGCCCGACTTTTTCCCTGCGTAATTTGATCTCAGAGGCGGGACGTTATTCCACTTATCTTGTGCCGCCGCGTTCGCCCCAGCGGTTTGAGCTCGCGCAGTGGCCGAGAACGTGAGAGAGATCAGAGCAACGACCGAAACCAGCAGGCTCTTGAACATTTGCGAAATCCCTCGTTCAGCTAAAACGGCAACTTTTGCATTTCACCCGCGACGAAGAGGAGCGCAAAAGGCGCTGGCGATGCGCTGAAGCCTTCCTCACTGGAACTGTTTGCCATTGATGATGATACGGCGCTTGGCCGCGGTGGGGCTGGAGCCCCCCGTTGATCCGACTAAGCGGCCATTCTTCGCCTGGTTGACGTCAATGCTGATGACATCCCCCGGCTTGAATGTGTCCGGCCTCCAGCCTATGTCTCTCATAGACACGGTATTCTGAGCTTCGACAATCCAATGCAGCGTCTTGCCGCTGTTGTCCGTGGCGTCGATTTTTACCAGGACATGAGGATTGGCCCAAAAATACTCGGTCACTGTTCCGGTCACCGTAGATAGTTTGGATTCGAACGAGGCGTTCCCGTGGTGCGCAAACAGCGGAACGGAAACGGACCAGAAGCCAAACACCACAAGCCCAACAATTCCGGCCCTTTTTCTCATCGTGCTCTCGGTATCTTTGATGTCAGATTCCTGCTGGCGGCGACTCAGCTCCGCACCGGCGCTTTCCGCCGCAGCGTGCCCGGCGCGACCATACCACCTCACATTTGTCAGTGTCAACGCGCATGGGTTGGACAAGTGACGGTTTCACCGGCAAGCCATTGCCTTTCGTTTTTCGCCGAGCTCCAGTTTCCGAGAATCCCGTTTCTCAGGGATTACCCATTTTAGGTAATATTTCTCTTATAGATAGACGAGCAATCCGACTCGAATTTATGCAAAAGTCAGTCAGATTTCCTTTTGGCATTCTAGAGCGAAGGCATCGCGTTTGTGTCTATCTGCTGGCACCGTGGTCTTTTCTATTGCTTTGGCAGATCGCTACACTAGGTGCGCAAATTGAGAGTGCACAACCACTGCGCGGAAGGGTTGTGTTCTCCGATGGGACACCAGCAGCACAGGCGACGGTTACGGCAACGACGATCTGCAATGATGACCCGTCTTATGACGTGCACATTTCGCATAGTGAAGTAAAAACGACTGCTGCAGACGGTACATTTTCTTTTTCTGTTTTTGATCCCCCCTGCAATCGCTATCGCTTTAGTGCGAGTAAGCCAGCGGACTATTGGTTGGCTTCAGACGATTCTCTCTTCACCGGCACGCCACCGGTTATTCCCATCATCGACCTTTCTTCCTCAGCACCCTCCCAATCAGTCCAGTTTGTCTTAAATATGCGGGGTGGCGAAGTAAGTCTTCGAGTATGGGATGTCGCCACCGAACGCTTCGTCCATGCAGAATTCTCCTTAAACCGTAAACCTATCGAAGGCAAACAATTTGGCTCGATCATGACTGCAACAGGCGATGACGGTTTGGCAAACACAAAATTACTTCCACCGGGTGAATACACTGTCACGGTTTCAGCGTATCCATTTCGAAAGGGTACGTATTGCCCGGTGCTCGCCCCCGTTACTTCATTTGTTGTAGTGGCGGGGACTCACTTGGAAGAAACAATCAAGATCGATGCCCGCACCATCAAGCCATTATTTCGTGACTGTACCCCGTAAGGTCGCGCCAACTGCTCTTCCTGATTTCATAACGACATCGGCTTCTAAGACCCGATAGGCTTTGGCGTGGGCTCCAAACTCGATAAGCCCTCTTCTGGGAACGCGGCCTCGGGCAGATATCGCAAGTCCGTTTTCACTGGGGGATGCGCTGCTCTGACGGCACGTTCGTTGTATCGAGGCGAAGAGAAGCGTAGGATGCCCGAGTCAGAGGTCCCAAATCGGAAATTCCGGTTATTATAGTCCAAAGGACGGAGCGAAAATCACGAGCTACGTCCGGGCAGAAATCTGGAGGGCTACCGTGAGAAACAAGCTTCGGGTAAGTTTGCTGGCGGTTATCGGCCTCGTAGCGGCGTCAGTTCCAGCGTTTGCACATCATGGAAACGCGTCGTACGACGGGAAACAGGTGACCATCAAGGGAACCGTGACGGCATGGCTTTGGACCAATCCCCATACTTTCCTGAAGGTCGACGTTACCGATGACAAGGGCAACGTCGTACATTGGGTTTGCGAGAACAACGCCCCGTCCACCCTCGTCAACTTTGGCTTCACGGCGAAGACCTTCAAGCCCGGGGATGTGGTTACGGTAGTGTTGGGTGCGACATCCAAGAACCTGCCCGTCGGTCGCATTAACAAGGTCATACTCGCCAACGGCTTTGTGATGAATGCAAACGTGGAATAGCTGATGGTCGTGGTCGGGGCAGCGGTCCGAAACTATCGAAGACCGTGCGCCGCTCCGGAGTTTGGGTCGCACGGGCGAGTCGCGTGGTAATGAGAGGTCCAAGCGAAATCAATTACCAATCTTGATATCGGCTTTGAATTCGTGATAGTTGCGGAAGTCAATGACGTTGTGGCTGCACTCGCTGGTGCCCCGTTCACAACCCAAGCTCTCGGCATGGACCGGAAGCAGAAACGATGTCCCGCCAATCATCACGTACGAATAATCAACCGTGGATTCGACCGTATCCATCGGGAAATCCGACGGTATGTTGCGGGCCTGCATCTCGATTCGCAGGACGCGCGCGGTTTTCGGATCCACCCATACGGAGCCTCCGTAAGCCGGAGTCAGACTCTGAGAGCCGGACTGCACCATCCAGTGTGAATTTTCACGCTGCACTTGAAAGTCGTAAACCTGGGCACTGAAACCCGAAATGGAAGAAGCGCCGCCCGAGCGAAACTGCGCGTCCGTATCGGGGTGCAAAAGCTCCAGCAGTGTGGACGCAAATTCTCCGGTGGACCAGGACCCACCGATTTCCTGCATGCCCCTGTCCGTGGGGCGGTCATTGATCTTCACGTTACGATAAGTTTCGTGCGCGTTATCGTAAATGATTTCAGCCGAAACCACGTCCAGGGGCATTTCCTCGCGGCCTCGCTGGGTAAACCGCGACATGAACTCCTCGCAAATAAAGTTGGGAAGCTTCTCCGAAAACTCGAACGCCGCCTCTCTGGCCCTTTCGATCAAGGTTTCGGAGGGACTCAGCGAACGCGTGGGTATGGAAGTCCGCAGGGGGTGACCGCGTCGCGGCGGCGGGTCAGGACAGGGAGGCAGAGCCGGCTGTGGGCCTCGTTTCAAAATGGGACGACCGTCGGAGCAAGGAGGCGTACTCTGCGGTTGCGATTGCGTTGGGGGCGGCGGCGCGGATTGTGCCGGCTGCGACTGCGCAGGATGCACTTTGCGCATGGAGGGAAATCGGAGCACTCAGAAAGAGTGAGAGGAGCACCTCGACGAGGCAGCTAAATCTCCGACCCGGGTAAGCACTACACATGACAATCCTATGATGCAGGAGTCCCGTTTTGCGTTCCCCAGATACGCACACCGCTCTATCCTTTGATGCGCACGGTCGGTCAGCTACGGTTAGGCAACTCCCGTTAGCCGATTGGGCGTCAAGGTTGGCTTACGTTTGGGACGGGACGCTCGGTCCATCGGCGGCGATTACGCCTTTGAAGCAGGCGCCCTCTTCGATCACGATTTGCGCGGTGGCCAGGTCGCCGGCGACCGAAGCATGCTTCTTGATTTCGATTCGGTCGTAGGCACAGAGGCCGCCGTGGATGGCGCCGTAGACCACCACTTCCCGGGCAAAGGTTTCGGCCTCTATGTAGGCCCTTTCTCCGACGCTCAGGTGATGGCCAGGCATGGAAATGGATCCTCTTACCTCGCCGTCAATATACAAGTTCTCGTCCGCAGTAATCGTTCCTTTAACCCTTATCCCGGGGCTTATGTATGTGGGCGCGCTTTCGATTAAATCCGAGGTTCGGTTTGCTGCCGGACCGGGATAGTCTTGTTTCGTTCCCATCTGCCCCCTCAAGTTCCAGTCTCTAATTGCTTGGCACGCCTTCCCTCGATGAAGCGCTCCTCAACAGATTGGACCTGGAACACTAGCAAACCCATAGAACCACGGATCTAGGGGTACTAAGACTACGGCCGGCGACGAAGAACCTGGGCTTATGCAGCCATTTGATGGCCTCGTCGCGGGAATCAACTGTTAACTCCCGGTAAGTGGCGTTTCCGGAACTGGCTTTTGACCTCTTACGAGGGTGCAATTACGAGCGAGGAATAGGCGGCGTTAGCTTCCGGCTTTCAGCTTGATTTCCCCTGTTTCGCCCTTTACTTCAACCCGGGTGCCAAAGGGCTTTGACGCGTCTGCCAGGCGCTGGAGGATATAGCCCGCTCTCGAACCAGTCGCAGGGGCGGGCAACCCACGTGTATCGAGGAACTGGTTATTGGTGTACTCGCTGTGAACATCGGGCTGACCCTCGCCGATCGGGTTCATTGCGATCGGCCGAAGGGAGATCGACTTGAGGTTTTTCCCCTGAAACTCGACGTACGCGACCACGCTTTCCCAGCTCATGGGCTCGTCAATATAGGTTAAGGTCGGCGGCGCGTTGTAAATGAAGTTGCCCAGATCGTAGAAGATGGGCCGGCCGTGATAAATCTCCACGCCGTGCAGGAGAGGCGCGCCGTGCATGACGACAACGTCCGCGCCCGCGTCGATCTCCTGGTGGGTCCACTTGATGAGCCACTCATTCGGGGCCAGCCGCTCGGGCATGCCCTCGGTAAAGATCGTGGCAAAAGAGTGATTCGCGAAGACGTGGTTATGCTGGTAGACGATGACGTAGTCAGCGTGCTGGCGGGCGTCCCGAATGCTTTGCAGGATGCGCCGCGCATCTTCCGGATTCGGTGTGTTGATGGGTGACCCGGGCAGATCTTCCGTCGCTTCATTTTCTTTATCTCCGGCTTCCACGCGAAGCTCGTTCACTCCGGGGCGGTCGGCGGTCGCGCTTCCACCGGGCGTAATCAAGCCGGAGGCGCTTGCGACCAGGGCAATCGTGCCTTTGGGCGTGCGCAGGTAGGCGGGCGCGGCAGCTTCGGAGAGGTTCTTGCCGGTTCCGGCATGAACGATGTTTCTCTGATCGGCCTCGCGAAGCGTGTTCTGAATCCCCGTCGCCTTCAGGTCGAATGCGTGGTTGCCCGAGAGGGCAAATAAGTTAAACCCGAAACTCTTCAGCGCATCGAGCGCTTCAGGAGGAGTGAGAAAGCCCCGGCCTTCGTGGACCGTCTCGCCTTTTTCAGCGACGGCGGATTCCAGGTTCGTGAAGATGACATCTCCCTTGAGCAAGCCCTGGATCACCGGCACCTCCGCCGGCGCGGTCATGCGAATATCCGAGCGGATCATCGACTGGCCTGCGACGGTAATCGTGATCGAATTCGACTGCGCTCGCACGGCAACGCCCATCGCACACAGAATCGCGAATAAAAGCGCGAAGCACGCCGTTCTCGCGGACCAGCGAGTCTTCAACATTGTTGTTGCCATCGGGGTGCCATCTCCTTCATGGGTCACACAAACGAAATTACAGTATCGCCGGGTATTCGTAATTACAAGTGACATCGCGCAGAGCAGCCAAGCCTGGATAATTGTGCAGAAGATGCAACGACGCAAGCTGCCTTCTAGGTAATCTGGCGCGGATCCCAATTCCGGAAATGCCGTTTTTCAGGAGTTGGAGGGAGGCTCAAACTTTAGCCTGTAGCTGTCGTCGGCGATTTTTCACGACTAACCAGGCGAGCGCGAACACCGAAGCGAGGAAGGCTGTGAGTCCGGCCCAAAGTGTAAAGAGAAACGCGAATACAGGAACGTTTCGGGGATTGGAGAAGCCTTCGGATCCCATATCGTGAAAAATCAGAGCGGTGGAAACAACCGTAGGCAGTGGAACACATGCTCCCAGAGCTGAGAACAGAGCCCGCACGAAAACGCTTCCCCGAGAGGATGTACCCCCTCTAAGGGCACTCCATGAAGCTACGGCGACCCCAACTGGAGTCAGGAGACCATATAACCGGCGTCGTAGCTGAAACGACTTTGCCAACTAACGTACTGAATACGACGGCAAAGGGAATGCCGCCGATGAGCAAACCGAGAGTAAAGGTTCAAGAACAAGCTGCTTTAAGCGTGACAAAACGTCTGTCCTTGGTATCGCCCTACGTGAGACCTGCGGCAGTATATCGCCAAAGTGCGCACCGATAGTTTTGGAGCGCGTTCGGTCCTGAAAAGTCGGGTTTTCGGGAGCTGGGAATTAGCAGTTCTAATTCAACTCGTCTTGCAGCTAAAGCAGAGGGTGCGCCCACATACCCGTCCGTTTGTTGACACGCGGTTTTCCCCGGGACTAGACTCCGCGCATTCGGATTTGCGGCCAATTCACTTTGGCGCGATGGAGCGATGCGCATGCATAAAGATCACGCGGTCAAGAATGGCGGCGAAACTGCCGGCAACACGATCGGCAAAATCATCCGCCGGAGTCTGCCCATCAGGCCAATGAGGGCCGTCGCCATTTCGGCTGGTCTCTGCCTGATGGCGTTGTGCCTGGCGCTCGGCGCGCAAGCGCAAACGGCGCCAAAGTACAAATTCGATCCCGACTGGCCCAAGCCGCTGCCGAACAAATGGAAGATGGGCGGCGTGACCGGGCTCGCCGTGGACAAGGACGACAACGTCTGGGTGCTCGATCGTCCGAACGACTTGCGGGATCTCGAGCTGCACGCCATGAAAAATCCGCCCACGGCCGACTGCTGCACGCGGCCGCCCACGATGATCCACATCGACAAAGAGGGCAACGTGATCGGCTCCTTTACTCCCGACGAGCCGGAAGGCCACGGCATGGCCGTGGACAACAAAGGCTTCGTCTACATCGGGCAGTTCACGGTCAACAAGTACGATCCGAAGACCGGCAAAATTGTCGGCGCCACACCTCGCGCGCCCGAGATGCCTCCCGGCGCCGGTGGCGGTGAGGCCGGAGCGACCACGCCCGCGGATCCCAGCCGCGGTGGTCCGGGCCCCGGCGGAACGTTTCCGGCGCCCGCGGGCGGAGGCGGCGGCCGCGGCGGCGCCGATCCGGCGGCGCGAGCGGCAGCGGTAGCGGCCTTCCGCGCGAAGTATCCGCCGACCACGCCGATGATCGTGCAGAATATCGAGGAGATCCGCATCGACGAAGGCGCTCACGAACTCTACGCCACCGACGCTTATCTGGGCGGGCGCGTGATGGTGTTTGACCTGGAGACGCTGGCGTTCAAGCGCGGTTGGGGCGCATATGGGCACGCGCTTTCGGAGATCAGCACGAACGACGCGGACCGCGCCTACACTCCCGGCGGCCCCTTGCCCAAGGAACTCAGGGGCCACGTCACGCTGAATATCTCGAATGACGGGCTCGTCTACATCGCCGACCGGAATGCGAACCGCATCCAGGTCACCACGAAGCAAGGGAAGTTCCTGAAGGAGTTCACGCTGGCCCCCACGACAGCCGAGGGCGGTTCCACCGGCGGCGTGGCCTTCTCGCCCGACAAGGCGCAGCGCTTTTTATTTATCTCCGATCTCACCAATAACCACATCTGGTTCCTCAATCGCGACGACGGCAAGGTGATCGGCCAGATGGGCAGCATGAGCCAGAACGGCGGCCAGTTCTTCGGCCTGCATATGATCGCCGTCGACTCGAAGGGCAATATCTATACCGGCGAGGTGTTTAACGGCGAGCGCGTGCAGCGCTTCGTCCCAGTCAAGTAAACGAAGCGCGAAGGTTCCCGCGTCGTTTCGGGTATCGGTTTGACGGGGCGTCTCTCGTTCAAGTACTGTTTGACCACCGCGGCCGAGCAGTTTCTTCGAGGGACGCGCCATGAACAACTTCCACCAGGCTCCAGTTCAATTTCTCATCTCAGCAAAGGAGTGTCATGCCTAAGAAAATCGATCCACTGAATAAGAAGGTGTACGGTTCGGTAACGGCTATCCTGACGGTAAACAACGTGAAGGCGGCAGCGGCCTTTTATCAAAAGGCATTCGGATTTACCAAGAGGTCCATCATGGATGGCCCGGATGGCAAGGCGATCCATGCCGAACTCACGCTCCGGGGTACCACATTGATGTTGGGCCCGGAAATGCCGCAAATGGGTGCCCGCAGCGCAAAGACCATCGGCGCCTCGCCTGCGAGTTTGTATCTGCTGACCGAGAGTGCGGATAAGGCCGTTGCCAAAGCCGTAAAACTCGGAGCTACCTCCAAGGGACCGGTGATGGATATGTTTTGGGGCGACCGCTGCGGAACCGTTGTGGATCCCGAGGGCTACACCTGGATGGTGGCCACCCACGTTGCAGAACCGACGCCGCAGGAGATGAGAAAACGAATGAAGGAGCAGATGGCCAGCCAGCAGCAGGCAGCAAGCGCTGCCGCGGGCGGCGCCTGAGAATTATCTTCTCGTTCCGCGCGGATTGAATCGCACGCGGCTTGAACTGGTTGATGCGGATTGGCGACGGAAAGCCACTGACTCCCTCTGGCGATGGCGCTGTATTGTTGCGCGCCGAAACTTGAGGATCGTTTGTGGCTCTCGGCCAAGCTGTGCGCGCTCATTGTGATTTCGGGACGCCTCTCTAGTTCTGTCCGTTAACTCCGCTCAAGAATCCGCCCAGGTGCCCCGTCAGAGCAATCAGTGCGACCGCCGCGAATTCCACAACCAACCGGCTCGTACGCCAGCTGGGCTGCGGCTTTCGTTGGCCGCGAAATTGCAAATACCACACCAGCCAGATCGCGGCACACGAGAGGAGTCCGAGCACCAGATGCAGCCGGAGGTTTCCTTTGAGCCTCGCGCCCTCCAGCTGGAGCTGCCAGGCCAGAATGCCGGTTGCCGCGGCGGGCAGAGCCGTAATCGCCGCGGCAACCAGGTTGTAATATGCAGCGGAGGCCAGGGTGCGGTTGTTCCTCCACAGCGCGAGTAGATCGAATGCGACACCGGTGATCAATAGCGCGATGGGAAAGTGGATGATCACCACGTGTTGTGCGTGCCGCGCCAGTAGCGCCGCCTTCAGGTCGAAGGGGTTCATGTGAATCGCCGGATTGCCGTGGGATTACTGCGCCACGACTTCATTACTGCACCACGACTTCGGCGGTCATCTTCGGATGGACCGAGCAAAAGTATTGATATTTGCCCGGCTTGGCAAAGGTGTAGGAGAACTGATCTCCCGTATCGAGCGCCTTTGACCTGAAAGTGGTCTTGTCATCGCTCACCACGGTATGCGGCACGTCGTCCTTGTTGGTCCACGTGACCGTCGTGCCGGCGGCGACCGTCAAGGATGCGGGACCAAAGCTGAAGTTGTCGATCTTCACCTCGATTCCGCCCGCGGGCTTGTCGCCGGGGCGAGCGGCCATCCCCTTCTGTGTTCCGGCAATCAACGTGAACCCTGCGACAACCGTTACGGCCACCGCGAAAATCCACGAGGCTTTCTTTCGATTCAGTTTGCTGCTTAGATTGCTTTTCATTTTCATCTCCTTTTGGAAATTAGTTGGCGCGCTGAGCACGCCAACTTCAGCTCATTCTCCTGTCGACCTCACGTCAAAGGTGTGTCGACGATTCCCAGCGTGTGCTTGCCGCGAACGAAGTTCACGTCCGTGATCCCCAGCAGATTGCGCAGCTTTTCCGCCGGCACTTTCATCGGGCCCGGGCGAATCCGCCTGGCCGGGCTGCGGCTGCGGAAACGCGGTCGAACATGGCGGTGTGGAACGTGATGTTGCCTTCCACCTTCTGCATGGTCTGGTGAATGTGGCCGTTCAGCACCGTCACCGAGCCGAATCGCTTCAGATACGAAAGCGCCTGCTCGCTGTCGTCCGTGCCCCAGCCCCACTGCGGATAGACCGCCCAAAGCGGAATATGCGCGAAGACCACGATCGGCGTGCTGCTCTTGAGCCGCGAGACGTCTTTCTCCAGCCATTCGAGCTGCTCCGGCGCCCAGATTGCCCAGGCCGCCGGCCTTGAGGTTCAGCACGTTGACCAGACCGATGAAATGGACGCCGTTCTTATCGAAGCTGTACCAGCCGTCGCCCTTGCGTTGCCTTGGCCGAAGCGCTCGCGAAACATCTGGCCGTTGTCGTTGAGCACGTCGTGCTCGCCGGGAACGTAGAAGATCTGGTCGGTCTTGAGGCTCTTCAGCGACTCGGCCAGCGTGTCGAACTCCTCCGGCTTCGACAGATGCGTCAGATCGCCGGTGTGCAGCACGAAGGAGGGAGGCGTCGGCAGCGCGTTGATCTTGGCAATCGCCTCGCGCAGCGTCGCGGTCACGTCCGGATTGGCGTCTTTGTTGAAGCCGATGTGGCTGTCGCTGATCTGCACGAAGCTGAGGTCGCCCTTCAGGTTGCCGACTTTCTGTCGCAGGACGTCGCTCAGGGCGAAGGACTTCAGCACGCCGCCCTGCAGCACGCAGAGCGTGCCGGTGCCGGCCCAGGCCATGCACTTCAGGAAGCCGCGACGGTCGACGCCGTCGCGATTCGAGATTCTCTTCAATGAATTTCGACATATGACGATTCCTTTCTCCTGTGGCACGCTCGGCCGCTCGATGGATCTCTGTCGTGCCTCACTTCTCTTGACCGGGAGCGGCGCGGCAAATATTCCCCGTCCTGGCGGCAAATCGATCCCGGGAATAAAATCGTTGGCACCGGAGTCTTACTAGAGATAGGTTCACGGCGAAGGAGCCCGTTCAGCGCGAGAGAGATCGATTGCCGGCCGAAACACAATCCGCGCGGTTCGAAGAGGTCATCCTGCCCCATCTCGACGCCGCCTATAACCTGGCGCGGTGGCTGGTGAGAAACGGGACGGACGCCGAGGACCTGGTGCAGGAAGCCTACCTGCGCGCGTGGAAGGGATTTTCCGGATTCCGCGGCGCGCGACGGCCGCGGCTGGCTGCTGACCATCGTGCGGAACACTTGCTACACCTGGCTGCACGCAAACCGGCGGCACGAACTGGCGGTGGAATTCGACGAGCAGGTTCACAGCGGAGACGTGGCAACTCCCGAAGCCGAGCGCGTGCTGGTGGAAAGCGCGGGCCGCGAGACGCTGGAAAAGGCTCTGCAGGAACTGCCCGCCGAGTTCCGGGAGGTCATCGTGCTGCGCGAACTCGAAGAGCTTTCTTACAAGGAGATCAGCGAGATTGCCGGAGTGCCGATGGGCACGGTGATGTCGCGGCTGGCGCGAGCGCGTTCGCGCTTGCAGCTTTGCCTGGCCCCGCAGGCGCGGAAGGAGGCGTGATATGCGCTGCGAAGACGCTCGACCCCTGATCGACAGCTATCTCGACGGTGAGCTGGATCTGGTCCGCACGCTGGATCTCGAGCGCCATGTGGACGGCTGCGCGAACTGCGCGCCGGTGCGCCGGAGCGCGCTGGAACTCCGTGCGGCGATCCGCCAGGAGCTTCCCTACTTCCGCGCGCCTCAAAACCTGCAGCAACGCGTGCGAGCCATCGCACAGCAGCCGGCGAAGGCTGCGCCGCGCGTTACGCGTTCTCTCCTGGCGATGGATCGGCGCGGCAGCGGCGGTGCTGCTGGTGGTGCTGGGGGCCGCCAGGCTGGGAGAGAAATTTGCTGGGCCCCTCGCAGGAGGATCTGGTCGCGCAGCAGATCGTCGCGGGACACATTCGCTCCCTCATGGCCAATCATCTGGCCGACGTGGCCTCCACCGATCAGCACACGGTGAAGCCCTGGTTCGACGGGAAGCTGGATTTCGCGCCGCCGGTCACGGACCTGGCGCAGGCCGGCTTTCCGCTCACGGGCGGGCGGCTCGATTACGTGGACGGGCGTCCGGTGGCGGCGCTGGTCTATCAGCGGCGGCTGCACTACATCAATCTCTTCGTGTGGCCAACGACCGGAGGAAAGAGCGCGCCGCCCAGTTCCGAGAAAGCCTCGGAGCCGGCTTCGCAGACGCGCGCTCAGGCCAGAGCGGGCTACAACCTGCTCCACTGGAGTCAGAGACGGAATGACCTACTGGGCTGTTTCCGACGTCGCCGCGGACGACCTGCAAAGCTTCGCGTCATTGACGCAAAAATAGACGCTGCAAAAATAAACTGCTGCAGAAGTGATTCGCGCCAACGCCCTTTTCAGTATTCGGCTTGAACCAGACGCTTGAGCGCGGGAACCAGATCCGTCGCGGCGGCGGATTTTACGACCACTCCGTCGGCTCCGAGCAGACGGATGCTGCAAGCAGCTTCCTCGTGATGTACCGTGAAAAAAAGGATTCTGGTAGAAGGCGAGATGCGGCGTATTTCGTACGCGGCCTGAATGCCATTCATGACCGGCATCTGGATATCCAGGAGGACTACCTCGGGCTTTAGCTCGCGCACCTTTTCGACAGCCTGCTGGCCGTTTTCCGCCTCGCCGCACACGGGCACGGAATGCCCCTGGAGGAGGGCCCGAATCGTTTTTCTGGTCACACGATGATCGTCTACAAGAAGTACGCCCGGCGTATGCACACCCCTGAAAGACTAGCTAACAGACTTCGGAGTATAGAAATCGCGCCGTACCAGGACTATACGGGAAACACCTTAGAGTGTCCAAAATTGGACATTCGAAGCGCTTCCGATGCGGCCGCCAACGACCCGCCAAGCTCCGTCGCCAAATGTAAAAGTGACCCTGAATGTGGCCCCGGATGTGATACGTTGCGTGCGGTTCCCCGATGTTGTCACCGATGCACCGCGTGAAAATCGATCAATCGAATCCCAATACGGGATCGGCTATCAGCAGTGGCTTGCAATTGCGGAATCAACCCTGCCTCGGCTGTGACGTTCCCTGGCGGGCGCCCGGTGTGAGGAGAGCGTCATGAATGAATCGACCAGGCGCAACTTGCTTATCTCCAAGGGGTGGATACAAGCGATTGTCATCGTAGTCCTCTGCGGCTTTCTGATTCTCGGCATGCTCGCCTATCGGACCTACACCGACGAACCTCCGATTCCAACGCAGGTCCTGGACCCCAACGGACAAGTTCTATTCACAGGAGCGGACGTGACCGCGGGCCAGGAAGTTTTTCTCCGCAACGGGCTGATGGAATATGGCTCGATCTTCGGCCACGGTGCCTATCTGGGTCCTGATTTCACGGCAGACTATCTCCATCGCGCAGCTCTGATCGCCATGGATCGCTATGGTGGCGCCGTCTTCGGAGACGGCCAGGCAGCAGACGATTGACGACTTCAAAACGAATCGTTACAGCGCCGATACCGGAGCGCTCGTCTATTCGGCGGCACAGGCCGAGGCGCTTCCGTGAGCTCGATCTTTACTATGGCGATTTCTTTGGAACCCCCACGAGTCAATATGGATTGCGGCCCTCGGCGATCACCGATCCTCGGCAGATCCGCCAGCTGACCGCGTTTTTTAGCTGGTCCGCCTGGGCGGCATCCGCGTTGCGCCCGAATCTCGATTACTCGTATACAAATAATTGGCCTCCCGAACCTCTGGTGGCGAATCATGCGACAGCGGACGCCATCGTCTGGAGCGTCCTCTCCCTGATTGCCTTGCTGGGCGGCACCGGGCTTTTGCTCTTGGCTTTCGGCCGATGGAATTTCCTGGGTTGGCACGGCCGGGAAAGCCAGCGCGTTTCGTTCCTCCCGCCGGATAGCGTCGTGCTGACGCCGGCGCAACGATCGTGCGCCTGGTTCTTCTTCGTCATGGCGTTGCTATTTTGCCTGCAGGCGCTTTTGGGTGGCGCTACGCAGCACTATCGTGCGGAGATTACGAACTTCTTCGGTTTTGATCTCGCGCGGGTCCTGCCCTTCAACATCGCACGCACCTGGCACCTGCAGCTGGCGATTTTCTGGGTTTCCACGTCCTTCCTCGCTGCCGGGATTTTCCTGGCCCCGATGATTACCGGCAGAGAGCCGCGGAGGCAGCACTGGCTCTCTTACACGCTCTTGTGTGCTCTGGCGGTCGTCGTTTTCGGAAGTCTGGCCGGCGAATACGCGGGGATTCGCGGGTGGGTTGTGCGGGGCTGGTCCTGGTTCGGGAACCAGGGCTTCGAATATCTCGACCTGGGGCGGTTCTGGCAAATCCTGCTGACCATCGGTCTGGTTTTTTGGGTGACGATTTTATTCCGTGGTCTTCGTGGCCGGCTGGACTCCGAGCACGTAGGAAACATGCCCTGGCTCTTTTTCTTCTCCGCGCTCTCGATCCCCGCGTTCTACGCGGTCGGATTGCTTGCCCACACGGATTCGAATTTCACGACGACGGATTTCTGGCGATTCTGGGTGGTGCACCTGTGGGTGGAGGACTTCCTCGAACTCTTTACGACCATCATGGTCGCCTACATCTTTGTGCTTCTCGGCGTCGTGCACGAGCGTGTGGCCTTGACGGTGATCTATCTCGATATCCTGCTGTACTCCGCCGGCGGTGTCGTAGGTACGATGCACCACGTATATTTCTCGGGCGAGCCTTCGATCCACATGGCCCTGGGTGCATTCTTCTCGGCGGCGGAGGTGATTCCGCTGACTTTCCTCACCCTCGAGGCTTGGAGTTTTCTCCAGCTTGGCGTCCAGCAGGGATCTCGATCCCGTACTCCATTTCCTCACTTCTGGGCCGTCATGTTTCTTGCCTCAGTGGGATTCTGGAACTTCCTGGGCGCGGGGATTTTTGGCTTCCTGATTAATCTGCCGATCGTCTCCTATTACGAGATTGGCACCGCACTCACTCCGAATCACGGGCACGCGGCGATGATGGGAGTCTACGGGATGCTGGCCGTGGGGCTGGCCCTGTTTTGCTTGCGGTACATGGTTCCGGAAGATCGTTGGAGCGATCGCGCAGCCAAGATCAGTTTCTGGTCGTTGAATATCGGGCTTGCGTGGATGGTATTCGCCGCGCTATTTCCTCTGGGCATCCTGCAGCTTTATCACTCAGTCAGTGTCGGATATTTCGACGCGCGATCGCTGACATTCCTCTCCAATCAAACGAACTCCTTGCTCGAATGGCTGCGCTTACCGGGCGACACGCTTTTTATCCTCGGGGGGACGCTGCCCGTCCTGTATCTCTCCTGGCTCGGTGTGCGTCACATGAAGCCGGGAGCCACGCTGGAAGAGCCGCGTGACGTCTTGTTTGCCGACGTTGTCGAAGTGGAAAAGATTCAGGCATGATCTCCGGCGTCCACATTGAAGTATTTCTGGCTTCGACCTATGCGGTCTTTTTGGTCGGTGTCGCTTTTGTCCTCGAATCTCTGGCGCGTCATTCTCATAAGCGCTCGGAACGGTACCAAAATTCCGGCTTCGTTTACCTGCACACAATGGATCTATGGGAATGTCCCGCGGGCCGGCAGTTGGTGCGCATTGCAACCGATCACCAGCGCCAAGTGGTCCACTATCGCGCCCCCGCCCACATATGCAATGCATGCTCGCTCAAGAATAACTGCACCGATTCCGACGACGGACGGCTGCTCGAGACTGGTCTGGATTCCTGGTTGGAATCGGAGCTCCGCCGATTTCACAGGGGCATCTCGCTTGCCTTGTTATTTCTGGCCACGGTCATTCTCGTGGCTGAGACGCTGCGGCATGCCGAACCTCGCGAATTAATGATCGTTGGCTGCTTGCTGGTCCCTGTAGGCATCGCCGAGACCAAGCTCTTTGCTTCATTCCTGACGCGACAGGGGTCATAGCAAAATGCTGTACACTCCACTCCGCGGATGATTCAGGCGCTCTCCCGACTTACACAGGAGGGGATTTCACACCATGAGCCATACTCAGCAAGTCGCGCGTGTTTTCGAAAGCAAGGCCAGCCAAAGCAGATCCCACGCGACGCTTCGCAGGACTCGCTGGCTTCCCCTGGCGATTGTCGCCCTGTCCTTATTCATCGCTGCGGGGCTCAGTCGTACGCCATTGGCATTCGGCGGATCCGCCGAGAACGACCGCGATCAGGTCTGGGTGGCCACGTGGGGTGCGAGTCCGGTGGCTCCGCTGCCTGCCAACACCACGAATCCCGGCTTCACCAATCAGACGGTGCGCTTGATCGTGCACACCAGCGTCGGCGGCAGCGAAGTGCGCGTGAGGCTGTCGAACGCTTTCGGCAACGACTCGCTGGTCGTCGGCGCGGCCCACATCGCACTCCGCAGCAGGGATGCGGGCAACGGAGCCGGGCACAGACCGGGCGCTCACGTTCAGCGGCTCCGCGTCGATCACCATTCCCCCGGGCGCGCTCGTCGTCAGCGACAGCGTCAAGCTGAACGCGCCGGCGCTATCCGACCTGGCGGTGAGCCTCTACCTGCCCGGCCCCACCGGGCAAGCCACATGGCACCCCGCCGCCCACGCGACGAACTACGTCTCACGGCCCGGAGACTTCACGCAGACGCGCAAATGCCGGTGGACCATACCGTCGCGTCATGGTTTTACCTGACCGACGTCGAAGTGAAGGCCACGCGGGACACGCTGGCGATCGTTACGCTGGGCGACTCGATCACCGATGGCACGGCCTCCACTACCGATGCGAACCATCGCTGGCCCAATCTTCTCGCCGAGAGGCTGGCCGCGCGTCACCTCAAATTGACCGTGGTGGATCAGGGGATCGGCGGGAACCGCATCCTGCATGACCTTGCCGGGCCGAATGCCTTGGCGCGGTTCGACCGCGACGTCCTGGCTCAATCCGGAGTGGGATACGTCACCGTGCTGCTGGGCATCAACGACATCGGCCGCTCGGGCACCGGCCAGCCTCCCCAACCCGTGAGCGCCGATGAGATCATCGCCGGCCATCGGCAAATGGTCATGCGCGCCCACCAGCTTGGGCTCAAAATCTTCGGCTGCACTTTGACGCCGTATGAAGGAGCGGCGTACTTCTCTGCGGAGGGCGAGGCCAAGCGCGAAGCGGTGAACAAATTTATCCGCACGAGCGGCGCATACGACGGAGTCATCGACTTCGACGCCGCCGTGCATGATCCCAGCCACCCGACGCGGTTCCTGGGCACGTACGACAGCGGCGACCACCTGCACCCCAACGACGCCGGTTATCAGGCCATGGCCAACGCCATCGATCTTTCGCTATTCCGACGCGGACGGTGACTCGCGAGCTCGATGTTTCCTAGCGAGCGCCTTTGGGCGCCGCAGATGGTCGGGCGTATGCCTTCACTACATACTTCTTTCCGACATGAAAAACAAATCCCGCGCCCGCCACGGCAAACGCGAGTGACGGCCGCAGCGTGACCGCCCAGGTCACGCACGCCGCCGCAATTCCCCACCACGGCGCCTGCACGACCAAAGCTTCGCCCCAGTGTGGGCGAGCGCCGGACGCCAAAACTTGCGGTTTGATCGCGGGCAACAACCTGCGAACCGACCGGCAATAGGCACGAAAACTTTCGCCCTGCGTTGCGAGCATTTCCTCTTCCTCGCGCAAGATCAGCCGGTATACGAAAACAAAGGCAAGCACCGTTTGCACGGCCCACCCAACGGGGCTGCACATGACCCCGGCGCCAAACACACCGATCAACACTCCCAGGTAGAGAGGATTTCGCGTGTATCGAAACGGACCGTCCGCGAGCAGCCGTTCGGTGCGAACCTTCGAATCCTGTATCACTTCGGCGCGCAAGTACGCCCCTCCCCAGGCGCGAATCATTCCGCCGATGCCCACGACCAAACCGCCGGCCAGAAAGATGAAGCGCACGGCGCTCTGCTGGCTATTTGTCCCGAAAAACGCGACGTGCGCCCGCAACCAGCCCGCAAACGCCTGGCCGGAGCTGTGTGGGTCAAACCAATAGCAGGCCAACCCGGCGCAGAAGATGCCAAAGATAAGCCACGTGCGGTGTCGAAATTCCCATGGTGTGGCCCGCATCGCCATTCCTCCACTTCGGGCAAGCGCGCTCCATCAGCGGATCTCGCCTGCCTAGCCCGTATATCGATCGTGGAACTGAACCCAGGACTGCGGAAACCCGGTTTCGTCGCGCCCCTTGGGAGTCAGGTCCAGATAGTGGTAAGCGGTGTTCAGCATGTCGATCCCGCGCGCGTAGGTCGAATAGGTGTGAAAAATGGCGCCCTTCGCATCCCTATAGAAAACGCTGACTCCTTCGCGATCGGCCATGTTCATCTTCTGCTTCGTGTAGTTGTAGAAGATGGCGCCGCTCTGGATGGCCTCGGGCGTGAACGACGCCTGATAGTCGTAGTTGAAATCGTTCTGCGACGACGAGAGCCACTTGAAGCTCCATCCCATCCGTTTCCTGAACGGCTCGATCTTCGCCAGAGACGCTCGCGATATGGCCACAAAGGTCACGTCGCGGTGATTCAGGTGAATGACAATGGGATTGAAGTTGTCGGCCCAGAAGGAACAGTGCTTGCAGCCCTCCTCGGACGCGGGGTTGAACATGAAGTGATAGACAACCAGCTGGCTGCGGTTTTCAAAGAGCTCGGCCAGCGACTCTTTCCCCTTGGGACCATCGAAAATGTACTCCTTTTCCACGCGCTCCCACGGCAACTCGCGCCGCTGCTTGCTCAGTTTGTCTCGCAGGCGCGTGAATGCTTTCTCTTTTGCGAGCAAAGCCGTGCGCGCCTTCAGCCACTGCTTGCTGGTCACCACCCGGGGTTGTTTGCTTTTCGCCTTGCTGCTTTTTTGTCTCGCATGCTTGTCTCTCCAGTGAGCGTGTCGTTCTTACTCCGTAACCGTCATGCATAGATTCGGGGTTCGTTTGCGATTCCTCAGGGCCGCGCCGCATTCGGGCTGCGTTGAGCTCTCCGCTTCGATAAATATGCCGCTATTATTCATGAGCCGCAGGCTTGTCAAAGGCAAAAAAAATAACAGCAGCGCCGGGCGGGACGGCCGCCCCCTCGTTGCATGGCTCGGCAATGGAGTCGGAGGCGGCTCTCATTCGCCGAAATGCCGTATCCGCAACGATCTGCTTTCCGATGGCAGTGGCGGCCGCGCGCTGGTGGTAAACTCATCCGCAGCTGGAAATAACGGAATTATGGCGGCCCGGCCTGCTCGCATGGGTTACGCCGTCAAGCCGAATCCTTAAATGCCCTTCTTTCGCCGCCGCTGAGAAAAAATGAAACTTCTAAACAAAATAAGTTTGATCGTGCTCGTGGTGCTGCTGCTCGCGACCGTATATGGACTGATTCGCACCGAACGCGAGAGCGGCATTCCCGCCGGGAACGGGACCGCCGCCGCCAACCGGCTCCGGGCCAACTGTCGCGCCGGTGGATCAGACGCCCCTGTTAACGGCGCAGGGGTTGGCGAGCATGCCGACCAGCGCGGTGGAGCTACCCTTCGCCCGCCAGAGCTCTGCAGCTTGCGGATCAGGAGATGGATCTGGCGTTCGCGCTGGCGGTGCTCGACGCGACGCAACATCCGCCCGCATTGACCGCCGAGGCGAAAGAGATTCAGGCGCGGTTGGCAGAGGCGGAGGATGCTCTCGCGGCGGAGCAGGCGCGCGTCGCACAGCTTACAGCCGCGGAGGCAAAGGCCAGCGGAGCGCAGAAGGATGCGCTGGACGACCAGCTCAAACTGGCCCAAGCGCAGCTGGAGCTGGAGCAGGACGAAGTGGATGACGCGAAGCAGGAGTTGATCCGCGCCGGCGGCGATCTGCAAGACCGCATTCAGGCGATGGCGCAGGAACACGACGCGGCTTCACAGGCCTCGGATGCTACGAAGCTGGACGTCAGCGCGCCGATCGAACCGCACGGTCTGATTCAACGCTTCCGAGCAGTGGTCGGCGCTGCACCAGAAACAGTTGCAATTGTGGCGCGCGAAACAAGAGGCCCTCTCGGTGGCAGCGGCGCTTGCGCCGAAGGACGAGTCTCTCGAGCGCCAGCTTGGCGCGCAGGCCACCGGCGCCAGAACGATGCGTCGACGGGCCCGGTGTGGCGGCTGCTCCGCCATCAACGCCCGTCGCCGGTGGAAAGAGCGCTACGCCCGGCAGCGCCTCCAGCGGCGCCACCGCGCCCAGCCAAGCCGCGGCGACCATACTGGAAACAACGCAGCGCCGCGCCGCCGATCGCAAGACCCTCGCCACTCTGGACAAACGCATCGACAACGAAACCCAGCTGGCCAACGACATACGGCCAATGGATCGACATGGTCGCGGCCGAACAGCGTCGCTCGTAAATGGAGCGCTGCGCGGCGTTCTGGTCATTCTGGCGATCGCCATCATCGCGCTTCTTCATTGATTATGCGATTGGAAGCTCTGGTCCGAAAGATGTCCATGGACCGCCGGCAGGTGGCCACGCTGCGCACGGCCACGCGCGTTACGCTGCAGATTGTGGTCGTGCTCTTGATCCTGCTGGTGATATTCGGGCGGCCCACGCAGCTCGGCACGTTTCTGGGACTTGCGGGAGCGGGCCTGACGGTCGCGCTGAAGGATTTCATCATCGGCTTCTTCGGCTGGTTTGTGCTGATGGGAAAAAACGGCATCCGGCTCGGCGACTGGGTGGAGATTAATGGCGTCACCGGCGAAGTCGTGGAGCTCGGAATGTTTCATACCGTGCTGCTGGAAACCGGGAATTGGACAGACTCGGGCCATCCAACCGGCCGGCGCGTGACGTTTACAAATGGCTTTGCGGTCGAAGGCCACTATTTCAATTTTTCGACGTCCGGGCAGTGGCTGTGGGATGAGCTGCAAATTGTTTTGCCCGCCGGACAAAATCCCTATCCCGTCGTCGAGGCCATCCAAAAGATAGTTCTGGAAGCGACCTCGGAAAGCGCGCAGCAGGCCGAGCAGGAATGGAAGAGTGCGGCCAAATCCCGCGACATGACGGTCTCGGCGGCGCCCGCGATCAACGTCAAACCCGTCATCGGCGGAGTCGAAATTTCCGTGCGTTATGTCACTCGCGCGAACGAGCGATCTCTATTGCGCGCCAAGCTGAACCATGCCGCGGTGGATCTGCTTGGGTCAGGCCCGAAGCCCGGCCCGAAGCCGGAATCGACGCCAAGTTCGACGCCGGTTTCGAAGCCCGGATCGAATTTCGTCGTGCAGCCGGGGCCCGCGGCGGGAGTCGTCCTGCAAACCGATGTAGCCACGCCGCAGCCTGAACCCGAGTCGCCGAAGCCTACGCTCATCCGCCGCTAACGCTACGGTAAAATCGGGATCATACCGATCGGGTGAACCCGGACCGAAGCCACATTCCGATAATCCCGTTTATCGGGGCTTATCCGTAAGTGACCGGGGAATCCAGTCAGGACTTTGATGAATATCCTTGCCTGAAACTTCGGAATCTACAACGAAGGACCTCCCCGGATGCTCAGGGTCGTATCGAACAGTCACGCTCATTCCGTCTAGTTGCTGCTGAAGGTCCGATTCTGCAGCCAGACCAGAATCGCTGGCGACCGCGAAGAAGCCTATGTATCGCACCCCCCTAACGGTGTAGGAGTAGCCAAAGAGACTCTTTGGCACCTTTCTCGCAAAAATACTCAGGAATGGGCCATGGAACGGGCCTTGACTCTTCTGAACGGTAGCCGTCAGTACGGGCCGTTCCTTACTCCCACGTTTTCTTGAGTAATACCGATAGTTTCTGATTGCCATAAAGACAAGCGTTGCCCTCAACGCGCACGCTAGGAACCCGACGAATGGCATCCGCAGACTTTAGCATGACGATTTCCCGCGCCTGTCGAATTGCATTCGACGAATGCTAGGTCGGATAACTCCCGATAAGTCCTGCCAGTTCAACTGGTCAGTGCAACACCATCTGAGCTAGAAGCTCTTTGCAAAGGTGGTGTTTATGTTGATCAAAGGCAAGCGAAGAGGGCTTTCTGCGGAGCAGAAAGCCGAGTTGTGGAACCGTTGGAAGGCGGGCCAGTCGCTCAATGAGATTGGCCGTGCCCTGGGTAAAGACCACGTAGTCGTTCACTTCGTTTTAGAGCGTCATGGTGGGATCGCTCCGCCCGCTCGTCGCCGTTCGCGGCGAGTGCTTACCCTGGCCGAGCGCGAAGACATCTCCCGTGGAATCGCCAGCGGCTGCGCGATGCGAGTCATCGCACGAGGTTTGCATCGCTCGGCCTCCACCATCAGCCGGGAGATCACCCGCCATGGTGGGCGCACGCAGTATCGTGCCAACGCAGCCGATCAGCAGGCCTGGGAGTCAGCCGTGCGGCCCAAGCCGTGTCACCTGGCCACGCACAGCGGGCTGCAACAGATGGTTGCGAGTAAACTGATGCAGGATTGGTCGCCGCAACAGGTTTCCGGGTGGCTGAAGATGGAGTACCCGAACGACGAGAGCCTGCGCGTGTCTCACGAAACCATCTATCGGAGTCTGTTCATACAAGCGCGGGGAGCGCTGAAGCAGGAACTAGTGCGGCATCTGCGCTCCAAGCGGCGGATCCGCCGCTCGCGGCACTCCAGCGTGCACGGGCACTCGCGCGGCCAGATTGTCGATGCGATCTCCATTCGCGAACGGCCAGCCGAAGTCGAAGACCGTGCCGTTCCCGGCCATTGGGAAGGCGATCTGTTGCGCGGGGCCGGCAACAGTCACGTGGTCACGCTGGTCGAGCGTCAGTCGCGCTTCTGCATGCTGGTGCAGGTGCCCAGCAAAGATACAGCTGTTGTAACCGCTGCCCTAAGCCGGCACGTTCGCAGACTCCCCGCGACGCTGCGGCGCTCGTTAACCTGGGACCGTGGGTTGGAGATGGCGCAGCACAAGAACTTCAGCGTAGCCACCAATGTGAAAGCTCTATTTTTCGCGATCCGCAGAGTCCTTGGCAGCGCGGCACGAACGAGAACACCAACGGGCTGCTACGACAGTACTTGCCCAAGAAAGCCGATCTGTCTCGCTTCACGCAATCGGACCTGGGACAAAATAGCCCTGCGTCTGAATCAACGGCCGCGAGAGACCTTGGGTTTTGAAACTCCTGCGAGTAGACTTCGAGCCAGTGTTGCACTGACCCATTGAGACCACCGGACTTATCGGAAACTGGCTTTTTGCGCTCGGGAGCTTGGGCCACCTTCCGAAAATCCCGTTTCTCAGGAGTTGGCGATTCGACTCACCTCAACCGTTAGCGCCTTAAAGTTCCGGACGCATCTCTCATCTTTCCGCCCAACAGCTCCTCACAATGACACAGCCATTATTCCTGAGTATTATCCCTCCCGGATTCTGGGTGGCGAGAAGACCGGCCTCTGCTGCCTGAAATCGGAGCGGGTGAAGCCGTCCAAATGGATGTACGCGGAAGCTCGTTTTAACAGACATGGAGGAAAGATGAACCGAGCACGCTCGATCAGAGCTTTCGTCTTGTGCGGTTGCCTAATTGGATTGACAGCAGGGGCGCTTCCGTCCGCGCCGCTTTTTGCTCAGCAGCCGGGCGACCGCGGAGCCTCCCCGGCGCCAGCCGCGAAGAATTTGAAGTTGCTCGGAGAGAAATCCGAGATTCCTTTCATCATGCGCAGCTTCAACGAGGCGCTCGGCGTGGAGTGCACCTATTGCCATGTGCAAGGCGATTTCGCGGCCGACGCGAATCCCAAGAAAGAAATGGCGCGCAAGATGATCGCCATGGTGAGGCTGATCGACACGAGCTTTCCGAGCAGCGGCGGAGTTTATCCCGACGGTTATCACGAAGTGGATTGCATCACGTGCCATCGAGGAAACCCAAAGCCGGAGACGAAGGCGCCGAGCAAGTTTTACAATCGTGGCAATTCCCTGGGCGAGCCGCCTTTCGAGCAAAGGCCCGGGGTCAGCTTGAAGTTGCTGCCTCCCGACACACCGGTGCACGGCTCAAACTCGTTGATGGGCGATTTTCGCGACGCCCTCAACGTGGATTGCGGCTACTGTCACGGTGGTGGAAAACCTGTAGAGACCGATATCAACCCGCGGAAGGACATCGCTCGCAAGATGATTATGCTGGTACGGCAAATCAATTCCAAATTTCCGGGAACGGGCATCTTTCCGGTAGGCGACCAGGAAGTCACCTGCTGGACATGCCATCGCGGTGACCCCCATCCCGCGAGCCTCGGCAAC
This sequence comes from uncultured Acidobacteriota bacterium, assembly GCA_963810155.1. GTDB lineage: Bacteria > Acidobacteriota > Terriglobia > Acidiferrales > UBA7541 > Palsa-189. Next base: position 1,804 of record CAWEMN010000005.1, on the reverse strand, counting down.
CGGCGATATCCGGCGCCCAAGCCAAAGCAATAGACGACAGTATCTCCGGAGCTCACGGCTAAAACCGCAAGCCCGATGAATTCGTTTATCGGAAAATGGCTTTCCGCTGATTCCCAGTCTCCGATGATGCCGTTTATCGGGACTCGGCAAACCCGACAAACCCGACTGGTGTAACAATAGACAGGTTAGTCGCCTTCACCGCCGACATCGGTTTCTCCCGTGCCGCCGCATGTCTGGCAGTGGCCGCTGCCACTACAGGCGGTACAAGACGATTCATGTCCGAATAAGCCGAACTCGCCGGGGATCTCGCCCACAAGGATCTTTCCTTTCCCGTGGCATACCGAGCAATTCCCGTCGCCTGGGGAGTCACAATCGAGGCACGAATGGGTGGCCATACTGCACCTCCCAGCGGTGGATTCACTGCCCCGGAAGTTCCGCAAGCGCGTGCAAAACGTTGCCGTGGTGGTCGAAGACTATCCGCCCGAGGGGAGCGACCCGCACCATTTGCTGATGGGCACCTTTGAGGGCACACCGCGCACCAAGCAGAGCTTTTTCGCCGTAGATACCGGGCCGAGTCGCATCGTGCTTTACCAGAAGAACATCGAAGCCCACGCGGAAGACGTGGCTGCCGGAGAAGGTCGCTCAGTCGAAGAGATCATCCTCCAGGAGGTGCGCCTTACCGTGCTCCACGAGTTCGGTCACTATTTCGGCCTCGACGAGGAGGCGCTCGAAGACGTGTAAGGAACCGCCGGGATTGCCCTTTGTTCAGTAAAGCGGATCGCCCAAGTCCTCATAAGTCCTCTCCTCGGAAACTGGCTTTTCCCGAACCCCACATTCCGATAAGGCCTGGCGCAGCGGAGGCAGATTCATGTTTACGGCTGGTTTACAGTGGAACATATCGTGTCCAGTTGTCTACCGTTTCTACCGTATTGAACAGACAAAACCACACGGCGAGAATAACCTGCCTGCGCCAGAGGTTCCCGGCCCATGGTCGCTGGCAAATAGCGTGTAGGGAGCACGCTTGCCAGTGCGAAGATCATCGGTGGGGACGACAATTCTGTCGCCCGAACGACAATCCGGTCATTTCTGAATTGGCACTCGTTCCACGTCTGTGGCGAGGCTGGAGATGGCAAAGAGGCGATTCAAAAAGTCAGGGAGTTAAAGCCCGATATCGTTCTTCTCGACATCAATATGCCGGGAATGAATGGCATCAAAACCGCCTCTGAGAGATCCCACCATCCAGTAGAACCAAAATTGTATTTTTGACCATCCACACATTTCCCGCAATATATAACGCTACCAGGCCGTGGGCTGATGGATTCGTCGTGAAATCCGCTGCCGGGACTGAACTCATTCCCACGTTATACCGGGTTGCTGCCAGCGAGGGGCTGGCGAATGGGCGGACAAGCGACCGAAACCCGATGTTCTGATGCCGATACCCGCCAGGAAAATCCTCGTGGTGGATGACCAACAATTTGTACGGCGCACCTTGCGCTCCTTGTTGGCGAAGCAAAGACATTGGAAAATCTCCGAGGCGGAAAACGGCAAGGTAGCTCTGGAGAGAATCCGGGACGAAAGACCACAAGTGGCCGTCCTGGATATCGTCATGCCCGAAATGGGCGGCATTGAAGACGGCCTACGAGATACGCCGCCTTGCGCCTGAAACAAAAATCGTTCTCATCAGCAGTTACTACACGCCGGGCAGAAGCCGCCCATCTCGCGCGTTTATTCGGTGACGGTAATTTCATCGAAAAATCCGCAACGGGCAAACAATTGATTCCAGCGATTAGCCGTCTACTTCCAG
>CAWEMN010000004.1:0-95940 GCA_963810155.1 uncultured Acidobacteriota bacterium | reverse complement strand
AAGCGACATTCCAATAAGGCCGCTTATCAGCAGCCGGGCCTGGCCCTCAGTCGACCAAGCCCGCAGTATTTGCCGTCCGGCGCGAAGTTGTGAACTAAACGCCAAAGGGTATATATTCTCCCGCAAAAGCCCTGCCGAGGGCCGTCGTATGTGTGCCTGGGGTTCGGAGGGGCTTCCCGCATTCACCTTCGGGTCCGAGAGGAGATCCACATGAGCGCATCCGCCAGGCCCATGTCCTCATCCACACTCCACCAGCGTGACCGGCGGCGTGTTCTGGAACGCTTGTGGCGCTCGGCCGGTATCCAATTCCTCGGGCTCTTCATCATCGGATACGTCATCTATGGCGATCAGCCGCACGTCGGCGCGTCGGCCGACGCACTCGTCGCGTTCTACGACGGCGATCGCGCGCGCATCCTGATCGCTGCGGTGTCTCTTCGGCCTGTCGATCCTCAACCTCCTGTGGTTCGCAGCGGCGCTCAGGACCACATTGGCGGATGCGGGGCGAGACGGTTGGGGCGCGGCGGCGACCGCCTCCAGCGCAGCGGTCGGAGGGCTGTTCCTCCTGGTCATCGCGTTGGCCGCCACCCTCGCGTACTCGCCGGCTCCGGCGAACGACACGCTCACATCGGGCCTGAACGACTTCGTCGTGGGCCTGCGTCGTGTTGACGTCGTTCCCGAGAGCCATGCTGATCATGTCCGGGGCGTTCGGGTTCTGGCGGGCCGGGCTGATCTCGAACGCACTCTTTGCGGCAGGGGTCGCAGCCGTCGTCCTCGTTTTGCTGGGCGGCACCACGTGGCTGGACGGTGGATTCTGGGCACCGGACGGCGCCTATTCGCGGTTCGTCTCCGCCCATCATCGGCATCGTGTGGGCCCTGGTCGTGAGCCAGGTCCTCTTGACCCGAAGTCCTGCTGCGCGTGCTGGGTGGTGATACCGACGCCGGGCCGCGACTCCGAGGGCGAACCGCGAGCGGGTCCGTACTAACGACGCCGTCGAGTTCAAAAAAATGCCGGTGGCGACCAACTACCTCCCCGGTAAGTCGCTGTTGGAAAATGCCTGCCCATGTAACCGAAAGCCACATTCCGAAGATCTCAGTTAATCGCGAAACAGTAGAAAAGCCCGGCGCCGCCGGCGCTTTCCAAATCTGCCTGGCTGCATCCTTTTGTGGCGTTCGACGAATTCCAGGAGGAGCCATTGCCGATTCGATCGGAATGGCCGACCTGCGCGGAACCCCTTGAAGCTGTTGGTCCAGTTGTTGCAAGTATGGTCGGCGTTATCCGTGTAAGCGCGGCCGTCCCACTTCGATCCCGTAAGAATTTCGTGCTGAAAATCGGTGGCGTATCGCCCATGCGCGGAATGAGCTGTCCATGCTCGTTGCGTGCGGATCGTCGGGAACAGATTGCTGCTGCGCTGCGCCTGGATGAGCGTGTCTCCGTGAAGTTCGCCAAGGTCCGCGGAAATAACGGCGTTTTGCGGCTGCCCCAGTTGCGCGAACGACCAGTTGAACCAGGGCCCGGTGCCGATGCGGTCACGCGCGTTGACGGCGGGCTTTCCGGGGCGAGCCTGAGTGCTGGAGACCACGCGCCATGCCGAGGTGTGACCGCCCGCGCCCACAGCGGCCGCAAGCTAGCAGGCGCGTCGGCGCCCGCAAGTCCGCCAAGGTTTCCGCCTTTACCGATTCCGACGCTGGTGACGAAAAAAGGTCATTCGTGCAGGAGTCGGCGTCGGGCTACCGGGGGGCGGCGGGATGCCCTGAGTGTTGAACTGAGCCGTCGGCTGGTTCTGTTGAGCCAGCATCAGGCAAGAGGCCAGCATCAAGGTACACAAGACGGCAACGTAAGCGTGTGGCCTGGTCATGGGTTTGTCCGCCATCCTAGTTAATCGCGAAACAGTAAAACAGGCCTTGGCCGTGGGTTTTCGGCAGATCCGACTGGGCACACCCGCGCGTTCCGTGAGCGGAGTTCCAGGAACCGCTGCCACCGCCATTGCGGTCGGGAAAACCGATCTGGGCGTTGGGCCTGCCATCGGGAGCATTCAGGTCTCCGCTCGACGTTCCAGGGGCTGGGCTCTTGTTACTCGTCCAGTTGTCGCAGGTGTGATCGAGACCATCGGTGAACGCGGTGCCATCGGTCTGAGTACCGGTGAGCATTTCGTGCCGAGTCGAAAACCGGGTGGTTTTGGCGTAATCCCAGTCGTTGTCGCGCGGATCGGAATAGTCGTACAAACCCGGCACAATCTGGCCCTTTTCCGTCAACCCGGTGAGCTTATTCAGATTATTTCCCTGATGAGCAAGTTCCATCGTATCGCCGTGCAGGTGCGCGAGATCCGGCGCGATCATTTCGCCTTTGAAGTTGTACCAGGAACCTTCGCCGATGCGGTCGCGCGCGTTCACTGCCGGTTTGCCGGGCCGCGCCTGCGTGCTCAAATAGGCGTGCCAGGTGCGATTTCCGGCGCCTGCGGACGTTGCGAGCGTTTGGCAATGTGCATCGGCGCCGGCCAATCCGCCGAGATTGCCGCCGTCGCCCATGGTTTCGCTCGTCACGAAAAAATTCATCATCGGAGAAGGCTTCTGCCCCGCGGATACTCCCCGGGCCTTTGGACCTGCGCGAGCAACAGGCAGGACGCCAGCGAAACGGTGCAAAATAACACCAGAGCTGAAGAGTTGATTTTGGTCATGGTGCCCCTTCAAAAACGCGACAGCACGGTAACACGGGAGGCGAGCGCGGGCAATCGCTCTTCCGCGTGGGCCGATCGGCTCTGGCGCCTGTTGCCCATCATCGTCACTGAACAGTACGCAGCTTAATCAGGAGGCTGTGGAACCGACACGAACGCTTGTTTGTTCGTAATCAAGAACCAGAGCTGCACTCCGAAAAGCGGGAGGACCGATATAAGCCCGAACCACATCGGGAAATGTACTTGGCTCGGCATGGTACCGAGTGTTGTTGGCGAAATCGCGAATATTCTTTGGATTTCAGCTTGCGATTCCTCGAAGCGTGCTTGAGTCCCAGGAATGAGCATTGCCGCGAACGAGCTGAATACGAAAAGTGCTAAATAATAAATCGAAGTGATCCGAGCCCAGGCTTTGAGCTTCAATAGTCCGATCCCCATGATGACTTGGAGGACGCACATCACCAACCAAATCACTGCAGCGCCCCGTCCTTTCAGAAAGAACCCTAAAAAGAAAACGGGTAAATGAAGAAAGAAAACCACGGGGAAGCTGAAGGCGGTGACTAGCAAATACCAACCGATTAGTGAAATGCTCAACGGTCGGCGGGGCGTATGCGCCTCGGAGGAGTTGGCTTTTGTCTCACCCCCGAATTGTTCCTTTGTGGCGCGCGTATTGAGAAACCAAAGCCAAAAGGCGCTGAGGGCAATGAGGAGTCCATTAAAAACTCCCATGAAGACGCGCATCCCTACTATTGTTTGCCTGAAAAGCTCGGGATTGTCAGCGTTGGGTGGCGTCGGGATTGGCATTACAAAGAACATGATCAGCGTAGGAAGAGAACACACGAAGGAGCCCGCTAAACAGAAGCAGCGAGATCCTGGCCCAATCTCGGAGGCGGAGAAGACCGACCCCCGACGCAATGCCCCAAGCGGCAAACCCGACCAGCAATATACCTAGGAAGTACGTCCCATACTTCAGAAAACGGGGCTGGCTCGCCTGCATCCCGGCGAGCGAAACAACCAGGAATATCGATGCTCCCCAGAGGAGCGTCGGCGCCACTCCCGAGAAAGGCAATCACGGCGGAAATGATGATGCCGACGGAGCGTTTCATTGCTCACCTCGGTCAACTCTGGCGGGAGTATATACCGGACTCACGAAAACGTATTCAGCGACACCTGTGCCAATCCGATGACAAGTGAAGGGAGCGCCAACTCCTGATAAGTCCTCTTCTCGGTAATCGGCTTTTTCCCAATTCGCCGAAAGTCACATTTGGATAATGCCGTTTATCGCAGTTGACGGGAGTACTGACATGCCAGCAATGACTGCTTCGCGCCAGTTACTTTGCGCGGCCATTACGCCTTATTGGAGCCGCTCGCTCACAGGCATCACGACGATCTCGTCGAAGCCGTGGGAGACGGCAGGTTGTGGGAACTATGGTACACATTGGTCCGTAGTCCTAGAGAGTGTGTGGCGAGATCGAGCGTCGGCTTAATTTACCATACGTGCGACAAGCCTTCCGTCTGCCGTAATCCTTAACTCGAACGGGAAGGCTTCGGGGATGACTTCGTACTGCAATATCGATGCAGCCAATCGACGCGCCGAGATCGGTTCGACATGGTATAGAAGCTCTGTCCAGCGCACTCCCGTAAACACAGAATGTAAGCTTCTATTATTAACTCATGCATTTGAGTCTTTGAACTGTGTAGCAGTCGAATTCCGTACCCACTTCTTCAATCAGCGCAGCAGGCGTGCTATCGAGCGCTTGGGTGCCAAGCTCGATGGAGTTCTTCGGAACCATTGGATAATGCCGAACGGCACGTTACGCGACACTTGCGTCTACAGCATCATCGGAGGCGAGTGGCCAACGGTTAAAGCGCACCTTCAGGCGCTCATAAAATCGAGTGACTACGATAAGTTGTGACAAGCCCACATTCCGGATTGTCTAGTTCTGGGACAGGATTCTTTCAGCGGTGAGGACAGCCGGGCCAGCAACAAGGTCGGCGTATTCCCTCTTTGAGTTCCGTGCGTACTCGCTCAATGTGCTGCCTTCGCGTTTCTGGTTTCTTGACGGAGATAACCCAGCAGATCCACTCATTGCGCGCGAGTGACGTAATATCCTCCCACTTTGCCCGCGCCGCCGGGTCCGCAATGAGAACTTTTCGTAAATCCGCTGGTACGCTGTGTACCGCGCCAGCGGAAATCGTTTTTTTGATCATGGACTTTATTCTACAGTCGTTTGCATCAGTCATTAAGCCCAACTCCCGAAAAGTCCTGTTCTCGGAATGTGGCCCGCCGCGAAAAGTCACATTCCGATAATCCCGTTTATCAGGAGTTAGGAGATCAGCTGCTCTTTGTTCGCGAGCAGCTGACCATTCGTCGAAAATCGTCGGGTCTGCTGATGACGCGCTGCCTCGGACGGACGACCCGTTATATCCCTGAGAGCTTTCAGTTTAGAGCTATAGGAGACACGCAGTCATTCATACCGTGAATCTCTGCGCTGTCCGCGTGGGAGTTCCACCACAAAGTCCATTTCTGATGAACGGATATGGCGTCTTGAGGCATGGTTATATTGGCCCATCGATCACCGTCTAATGCGACGCGATGGGTAAACACCGCAAGCCAGCTACGGCAGTTTGCCGAATGTTCGCGTTTGGATCGAGCAGCAAACTAATTAAGACTGGGACTGCTGTGCGCGCATGGGTGTATTCGAGCGCGTTCGCTCCAATCTGCCGCGTTTCCACATCGGCATTTGTGACAAGAGCTGCGACGTCTTGCACAACCGCGGCTCCGCCTAAAGTGCCCCCAGCCTAAAGGGCAGCGCCCTTAGTTTGCGCGTTCGCCGAATTCATCAGCTCGAGCAACATCGGCAGGTATTTGGTGTCACTGGTCCGGCCAAGGTTACGAATGGCTTCAAGGCGGACGACCAAGGTGCTGTTATTCAGCCACATTCTGCGCCAGCGCATCGCGCGTTTTCGGTGTGTTTGCCCTTCTCAATGCGTCCATGGCTGCGAAGCCATAGGAGGTATTTGCTAGCTTGATCAGAACATCTCTGAAGACGGCGGAGCTAAGGTAATAATCGCCGTTGCTGCCTCACTTCTCTGAGTTAAGTCTGAACTGTCCAGATTTGTCACAAAGGGGTTGAACACAGCCTTGAGCTGCTCTTCGCTGCCCGGCTGGACTGCAACGCTGGGGTTATCGGATAGATCGAATTCCGCCGTTGGCGGAGAGTTGAAGAGAATTCTCATCACGAATAGTAAGAGTGGTACGTATTGGCGAATTACGTAAGCGCCGGGTTGCTCGAGCCGAAACTCGCGGTTACTAACTGACGGACAGAGTACTCTTCCCATCTGGAACTTCGCGCAGACCGCGAAAGCAGCTTCCGGCCGTGCCGCAACCCCATTGCTCGAGTGCTGAATTTGCCCCGGGGATCTCAACAGCGAAATTGTTGCAAAATAACTTCGACGCCCGAAACGCCCCACTGCAGTACCTCACCCATTTTTCTCAGTTTCCAGCGTGACGAAAGTGGCTCACCGATTAAGTAATTCGATTTATCCGTCGTGAACCGAGCTTCGATCCGAGCGCGAAGTGGAGAGAGTCGAAGCGCGAGGATTGAAATAACGGCAGAGAAAGAAAACAACGCATAGACTGATTCTATCGCAATGTAACCACGTTACTTCGACGTACTTCCGAGTGGGCCGCAATCCAGACCCAACCCACGTGTGCGGGCCCGTCGACCTCTCAACCCTGGCTTCTTTGGTTGGAAGACCGCAGCTAAGGCATTCCGAGCCGCGCGTCAGTGGACGTCGCTGTTCCCCTGATGCATGCGGGCCTTAGCAGGCTATCTGCTACTTGCCGACCATCACAAGCGTAAACGACCCCGGCACCGGCGGACCTGTTTGCATCCGGCCAGGCACTGGCGGCGGCGCATTAGCAGGGACCGGCCCGTACTCGAACGCATTGGTAATCACGTGATTCGTTTTTGTATCGATGACCATATTCCTGGCTCCGGGCATCGTCTTCAGTCTCTGTTCGACCTCGAAACTGGTCGGACTCTTTTCCTTTATGATCACCAGCGTCCCCGCGCCCGCGGTAGCGATCGCTTCGATAGAGTTCGGATCGAACCCAACCGTATCCACGTTCAGGTCAGTCGGGGAGACTTGTGATGATATTGCCGGTATCGGCGTTGATAATCAGCACCTGCGGCTCGGGCAGACGCCAATAAGAAAAGAGAATGTGATTTTTGGCATCCATCGAGACGCCCGTGCCCCAGGACACACCTTTTGAGCTGACGTCGATGTGTTTCGTGACGGTCAAGTTCTTCGCGTCGATGACGGCGACATTGGCTTTGTCCATAACGGTCACGTAGACCGTGCCTTTGCCGTCGCTCGTAGCCTGCTCAGCCTGTCCGCCGATATCGACCGTGCCTACCACGGTGCCTTCCTTGGCATCAATCACAGTCATGACCGGCGGCATGTGGCTTCCTGTCCACACGCGCGTCGTAGAAGGGATCAAACATGATGCCGTCCGGACGAGCGGCTCCTACATCGATCATCTTGATCACCTGCAGAGTCTTGGCGTCCCACATGGTCATGGGCCGTGTAGTGGAAAAGCCGTGATGCGTCTTGGGATCGATCACAGCGCCGCCGGACTTCACGCTGTCAATCGAACCCACCGGCGCCAGCGTATCCAGATTGAAAAGCGTCACTCCGCCCATGGCGCCGCTCCGCGGCATAACCAGAAGGCGATTCTCGACGTCGGCAACAGGCACACCCGCACCTCGCCTCCCACTTTCGCCGTCTTGATGGCTCCCGGAAGGACCTGCGGCTGCGTCTTTCTGGGCAACCCGCGGTCGCCACGATCGCTATAGCTGCAGCAAATGCGATACCTAGACAAAATGGTCGCATCGAACTTCTCCCCCCTCAAGGGCCCGGACTTCTATTTGGGCCCCAAGCTGTCGCCGAATATACACCACATTCAGGACGGATCGTCGGCAAAGGGAAACCAATCCACCAAGCCGCACCACCTGCCCAGTAAGTCGGATCGGGCCGATAAATCCTCTTCTCGGAAACCGGCCTTTTGGGTTCCAGGAGTCGTGCCACATTCCGATAATCCCGTTTATCAGGATTTGGCACCTATACCGGTCCAGCATTAGACTTTCCGCCTGTTCCCCGTACGAGCAGGCTCCTCTGGCTTCCTCGTCTGCTCCCGATAAATCGTGCCAGTTCAACCGGTCGATGCGAAAGCAGCGTGCGAGTTACCAGCTTCTTCTCCCAGTTTGGCTCGATCTAGTAATTTTGCCAGGAGCCTGGCGCGGCGTTTGGATCGAGCATCTGTAATCGGAACACGGAGTTCTGGAGTTCCACTCGAAACCATCGAAATGAAAGAGAGAACAGGTTATGCGCTGCAAAACGATTATGGGCAATTTGATCCGCGTGTTTATTGCTAGCGTCGGCATTTGCCCTCGCCGCGGCTGCGGAAGACGAGGAAGTCAAGGGAATGATCTCGTCCCGCACGGGCGACACGTTGATCGTTCAATCCGAGTCGGGAAACCGTACTGTGGTTCTGAGCGATGAAACAACCACCAAAGACGATACTGGGCTGTTTGGCGCCGGCACGGAAAAGCTGTCAGCCGCGGTGCTGATCCCTGGCCTGAAAGTGCACGCGGATGGAACAGTGGACAGCCAGGGCCGGATCATGGCGAAGACGGTTACGGTGGACGGCGACGACCTGGAAACTGCCGAGATGATCCAGGCTGGTCTGCATCCCACCACAGAGCGAGTCGCTGCCAACTTGAAGGCTATCGAGGCCAACGACGAGAAAATTCACATGAATGCCCAAGAAATCGCAGCCATTAAGAAGTTTATCGGAATGCGAACAAAATGCTGCAGCCCACAAACAGCAGATGGACCAAAGCATAAAGGAAATGGAGGCTGCTACGAAACGCTTTGCGGCATTAAGCGATTATGACGTTAAGTATCAGGCAACTGTTAAATTCCCGGTCGGCAGCTCGACAGTTTCACAGCAGGATCAAGAGCAACTCACACAACTCGCGCAACAAGCCGTTCAGGCTAACGGATATATCGTAGAGGTGGTAGGGTACGCCGACGAAAACGGCGACGCTAAGATGAACGAACAATTAAGTAGGACCGCGCCAAAGCAGTCGTGGCTGTCTTGATACAGCAGGGAAGCAGTGCCCGAGTGCACCGTGTCGTGGCACCCGGCGCGATGGGTGAATACGGACCGTCAGCACTAAATGAAACCGCAGCCGGGCGAGCCGAAAACCGCCGTGTCGAGGTTAAGGTCCTGGTTAACAAGGTGATTGCCGCTAATTAAAGCCGAGCAAAGCAGTTGGCGCCGCGCAATCGGCCACGGGTGGGCCACTTCTGCGTTTGGTCACTAGTTGACAGCTCTCGAACAGGTTCCCGTCGGGTGAGCTTTTGGGGCGCCGCTCTGGAGCGGCGAAGGCGAGACGCCTTTATGCTGATGGAACGAATGAGCGGTTTCCCAGTGTATATAGTGAATCATCTCGAAACCTGGCGTTTAGGCTGGGGGTTATTCTCGGAGTTTGTTTTTCAGGGGTAGGCCTAACTTGGCTGCTGTTGGCAAACCGCGCTTGCCCCGTATCTAGGTCAGTATGCATTTGAGCGGAACCTATCGCTGGCTATCGCGTTTATCGTTTTGGGTCTGGTACCAACCTCTCGGTTCATGAAATCTCCGAGGAACAGTTTTCTCTGCGGTATTACCGCTTGGGCAATTTTCACGGCGACGTACTTCGCAATGGAACTTCACTTTCCGGGACTTGCGACACGTCTGAGCGCTTTTCATCTGTTCGTTCTCGGCGGTGTGGTCCTTGGCCTTTTGGCCGCTTTGTCCTGGGTCATGAATCTCGTAATCGTGCTTCGCCGAATGCGGATCAGCCACCTAAGTCCGGGCCAAGCCCGATAAGTCGGGTTTTCGGAAACTGGCCGTGCCACGAAATCCCACATTCCGATAACGCCGTTTCTCGGGAGTTATGCCCAGCTTCCCCACTCAAGATGAGCAAAAATTGGATCTGCACTATCTGACCGCTGGCAAAGGGATTTCGTTGAATTTCGTGTCAGATAGCAAATGAGTTGATTTCGCGTTTCAAGACATTCGGATCAACCCGCCGTTACAGCTTGCAATCTGGTTGACGCTACCAACGGAAGCCGAACGTGAGTGGTAACACGTCTATGCCTTCCGATATGGTAACCAGCGTGGTGGTAGCGTACTTCTGTGTAAAACTTCATGCTTCCACTGATGCGAAATGTCAGGCCGCCACCGATATTGCCACCAAACGCATCTGCCGAGCGTGAAGCGGAAGTACAAAGCATCGACCGGTATCAATCCGGTCGTGCACGCTCCCCACCAACCCCAAAATGGAGAACAGACAGTTCCTGGGACGACCGTCGGTGTTGTCAATTCACCGGAAGCGTGGTACCAACCGCCGCCCCCAATTGCATAGAGACCGAGTCGTGTACCTGTGGGAATTCTAAATATCAGATTCCCGGTTAACCCGTATGAAGCACGAGAGGATGAGTCCGGTGAACCTGTTAATGTCAAGACTTCTTGTTTGAGGGGTAAATCCTGCCACATGAATTCTCCCTTAAGTCCGAAAAACCGGCCGAAGTTCGGCCCTGCACCGATAGAGAAGTTGCCACCATCATTAACAAATTTTCCTGTGTCCTTGATAGGGAAGCCAACCCCCCCTCCAACATTGAAATTCCATGCTGGGGTTTCTTGAGCGCTAGAGGGCAAAACTACAACAGCCAGGATCAGCGTCAGTGCGAAAAGTATGGTTCGGTTCATAGTCGCTCCTTTTAAGCAAGCCGTGTCGTGGCAAACGCAACGTCAGACTATTGGGAGTCAGCTATCAAGATAACTGTAAGAACTTGCAGGTTCATGATGCAACGAATCCGGGTGCGGCTTTCGTCTGCGCAGAGGGCCGATCTGTGGCGGCGTTGGAAAGCGGGGCAGTCGTTACACGAGATCGGGCGGGCCTTTGGCAAGAGTCATGTGGTCATTCACTTCCTGTTGGCGCGTCACGGCGGGATTCTTCCGGTCGCCCGTCGGCGTTCGCTGCGAACACTGACCCTGGCGGAGCGAGAGGACATCTCCCGGGGGATCGCTGGCGGATCGTCGATGCGTCAAATCGCCAAGGGTCTGCAGCGAGCGGTGTCGACGGTGAGCCGGGAGGTGGCCCGCCATGGCGCGCGGCCGCAGTATCGAGCGAGTGAAGCGGATCAGCAAGCCTGGGAGTCGGCCTTGCGGCCCAAGACCTGCTTGCTGGCGATCCTCGAGCCGCTACGCACGATCGTTGCGAGTAAACTGATTCGGGACTGGTCGCCGGAACAGATTTCCGGATGGCTGAAGACTCAGTATCCCCAGGACGGAAGCCTGCGCGTGTCTCACGAAACCATTTACCGCAGCCTGTTCATTCAGGCCCGCGGAGTGCTGAAAAAAGAGCTGATGCAGCACCTGCGTTCCCAGCGGCGGATCCGTCGCTCGAGGCATTCGCGTGTGAGTGGACATCGCCGTGGTCAAGTCGTTGATGCTATCTCCATTCGGGAGAGGCCCGCAGAAATCGAGGACCGCGCCGTTCCCGGAAATTGGGAGGGCGATCTGTTAAGTGGCGCGCACAACAGTCACGTGGCCACCTTGGTGGAACGCCGTTCGCGCTTCTGTCATGCTGGCCCAGCAAGGAGACGGCGACGGTGGTCGCCGCTCTGAGCCAGCACGTGCGCCAACTCCCCGCGACATTGCGGCGCTCGCTGACCTCGGGATCGGGGTCTGGAGATGGCTCAGCACAAGAGCTTCACGATGGCGACCGATGTGCAGGTTTACTTCTGCGATCCGCAGAGTCCTTGGCAACGCGGCACGCAACGAAAACACCAATGGGCTCTTACGGCAGTACCTGCCCAAGAAGGCCGACTCTGTCCAGCTACACGTCAATCGGACCTGGACCAAATCGCGCTGCGCCTCAATCAGCGCCCACGCAAGACCTTGGGCTTTGAAACTCCGGAGAGTAGACTACAGGCCAGTGTTGCATCGACCCCTTGAGACCACCCCCTCTTATCGGGAACTTGCATTGGCGATCTGTGGCCGACCTGACTTTTCTTTTACGTCCATTGCGGCAACCAAGTCTTTAGAGCCCAATCCCCATCGGGAAACGGTCTTGATCGCCTGCGTGAAAGGAACATCCAGCGGGTGTACCCGACCTGAGGCAAGTATGTAAATCGACCCCGCAAGAGGCGTGGGGACAGAGGGCACGAATACTGTGAAGCGTCCGTCCTCCAGTTCTTCAATGATGAAAGCGGGAACAAGAGCCTCCTCAATCTCGGCTAGCGCAGGCTTCCATGCTGTGTCTCCCTCCTGCCCCGCCAGTCGCTGTGTAAGGCTCCGAAAGAGTTGATAGCCAGGGACTCTTTGAAACAAAGAGTTTTGCATTCCTCCCCATATGGCTCGCCCACTCGAAGTGCGGACGGCGAGACCAATCAAGAAGAAGATTGCCAGCACCAACAACAAAGAAAGGACCTGATCTGCGGGAAGCCAGCTTGGGAGCAGGTTCGCGAAGGGCTTCACCAGGCCGGCCAACGACTTCGTTGCCTTGAGCACAAGTAAGGCAGCGAGATAGACGGGAGCCACGATGAGCACGCCCGCCAGCAACCTGCTCACAACGAATTGACCGATCTTCTTCAGAGTCATTTACTCCTCCTGCTTCGAGACTAGGCGCATTCAGCGGCGACTCTGCCCTCAACGTTAGCTCCTTTCTCAGGTTTGTCAGCCTCGCGCATTGGTCCCCTCATTGGCCGTGAATTCGCCGAATGCGACAAGCGCGCACACTAGCCCACGCGCTTCTATTCTGCCTCCCGCTGAAAATGGGCAAACTGCGAATTCTGACAGAGCCTCAGACTTCACTCGGACAACGGCCTGAGCCAACTCCTGAAAAACGGGATTATCGGAGTGCGGAATTCATCGGGGCATCATTTTGGTAAACAACTCTGCCGGTCTCTTCCTGTCAGGTCGGCTGCCCGATGGTGAAACCTGCCGTACGCATAAGCCACCGCATAGACCGCCAGAATGGTCATCACCGGATCGATGGGATGCCGATAACGTACGGAGCTGTGCGTGATGTAGTAAGTTACAGGAAACAGAAGCATGGCTACCGACAAAGGCGCGATGTTTTCGCCCCGGACGATTTTGCGGGACAGCGTGTGGAGCGCACCGGCGCGGCGTGCCAGCAACAGTCCAAGCAGCGCCAGCAGCGAGAAAACACTGGAAAAGTACGCATATGCCGTGCCGGCCTGTAGCGCAGTTACCCACGGGTCGACGCGATAATCCCACATGGCTGTCCAGGTATCCACGAAGCGATCGAAAGACCAATCCAGAAAAGTTGCCGGATGAGCCTTGATGAATTGCACGGCCTGGCTTTGTCTCTCGTGCATATAGGCGATTTCGCCCAAGCGGTGAAGCTCGCCGCTTTCGGTCGCGTCCGACGCGGGACTGCGCCACCATGTCCATATGATTTTCACGTCAGGATTGTTGCCCAGCCAGAGTTCCAAACCGAAATTGGACTTGATCGGCACGAAATGGCCGAATGCGGCATAGTTTCTAGCCGTCCATGGAACGATGCCGAGCACACATGCCAGCAGCGCGACTCCAATTTGACGCTTGCGGACTGCGCCGCTCTTGTGGCGTTCCCACGCGGGCCACGCTACCAGAAAAGGAAACAGCAGCGCGATAGCCGGATTCGTCAGTATCGCGAAAGCCCAGCCGATTCCGTATGTCGCCCAGGCCAGCACGCGAGACGAGTCCCGAAGATAAAGGGCGGCGCAGATGAGCGCCGTCAAGAGGAGAGCGGAGAGGCTTTGGTCCCAAATCCATTCCAGAGGAAAGAGAATCGCCGTAGGGAGCACGACCCAGGTCCAACAGGATGCCAGAGCGATGCCGGGGCTGAAGAGCTTCTTAGCAATGAGGTAAATCGGCCAACAGGTAAGCGCCGAGAAAACCGAATTCAGCACCTGACCGAACATCACGACGTATAAGGGATTCATATGCACAAGCTTGAATCCGACCGCGAGAAGAATCGGGTAAACCGGAGCGACCCACGCTGTCGGTCCTTGCATGCCAACCAGCGGCGAGGAGAAGCCGTGGCCCAAGGCCATCGACCAGGCTATGTTTCCTGCCTCCTGGCCGACGGGGAGAAATTCCGATCCGGATTGGTGAACCAGATACAGGAAAAAAAGACGCAGCATCAGCGCTACTAGGATCGCCGTCCCGGGTGATCGCAGGATGGTTTGCAGAAAGTCGTCTAGAGGCGACGAAACGTCAAGAGGTGAGCTCGCCAGGCGCGTTCCCATCGTCTTAAGTGTCCAATTTTTAAGCTGGTAGATGAGTGCTTCTTCGGCCCGCTTGCCTTAAAGGTTACATGTTTTACGCTGAGTCAGTAGGATCACATTGATTGGAACCGGGGTCTTCGGCTCGTGGTTCGGACGATTGGCTGTGAGAAATCTCTGGGAGGCGAGAGCCAAAGGCGGTCGAGGAGCAAGAACGCAGTAAGCGTTTTGTCCGTTAATCTCCCTTGCGTCATAAACACTAACTTTCGAGAAAAGATTTATGGCAGATGATGTTGCATCGAGCGGTTGAGTTGGCGAGGATTTTCAGCGGCTGCGATTCGCCGCGCCGGCACAAGGCGACTACGTAGAAAGCCGTAGGTGTAAAAAAGTATGTGATCGGCCCCAGAATTTGCTGGTCCTAGGACTCCTCGCGACGCTCGTCTGATCCTCGTATCTTATTCGTAATATCCAGATTAGAGGTCTCACCGACGTATGGAAAAGCAGATGCATGTGTTCAGGCATGATGGGAATCCTCAGATGTGAACCGCGTAAATCGGGAGGTGTTACGTGATCCACTACCATATCCGCTGGTCAGGGAAGGTACCGTTGGATTGGCAACGCTTCAGCACGCCTGACGAAGCGAGGATAAGTGCAAAAGAACTGGTACGTCGTGGCGAGACTTACGTTATTGAGGAATACGACGAAGCGTGTCCGCGTTGCCAGGCCGCGATGAAGATGTGCGGCATTTCCCACAATATTTCCAATGAGGCCAGTGCGTAGAGACTGGCCACGGCCGCAACCAAGATGGAACAGCGATCCGACTTCAGTGCGCCCGGCTTTCCTCTGGAAGTAGACGGCTAATCGCTGGAATCAATTGTTTGCCCGTTGCGGATTTTTCGATGAAATTACCGTCACCGAATAAACGCGCGAGATGGGCGGCTTCTTCCGGTGTGTAGTAACTGCTAATGAGAACGATTTTTGTTTCAGGCGCAAGGCGGCGTATCTCGTACGGCCGCTTCAATGCCGCCCATTTCGGGCATGACGATATCCAGGACGGCCACTTGTGGTCTTTCGTCCCGGATTCTCTCCAGAGCTACCTTGCCGTTTTCCGCCTCGGAGATTTTCCAATGTCTTTGCTTCGCCAACAAGGAACGCAAGGTGCGCCGTACAAATTGTTGGTCATCCACCACGAGGATTTTGGCGGGTATCGGCATCAGAACATCGGGTTTCGGTCGCTTGTCCGCCCATTCGCCAGCCCCTCGCTGGCAGCAACCCGATATAACGTGGGAATGAGTTCAGTCCCGGCAGCGGATTTAGCGACGAATCCATCAGCCCACGGCCTGGTAGCGTTCTGTGTTCCGGGAGTGTTGTGGATGGTCAAAAATACAATTTTGGTTCTACTGGAAATCCGCAGTATCTCAGAGGCGGTTTTGATGCCATTCATTCCCGGCATATTGATGTCGAGAAGAACGATATCGGGCTTTAACTCCCTGACTTTTTGAATCGCCTCTTTGCCATCTCCAGCCTCACCACAGACGCGTAACGAGTGCCAATTCAGAAATGACCGGATTGTCGTTCGGGCGACAGAATTGTCGTCCACGATAAGTATTCGCACTGGCAAGCGTGCTCCCTACACGCTATTTGCCAGCGACCATGGGCCGGGAACCTCTGGCGCGGGCAGGTTATTCTCGCCGTATGGTGTTGTCTGTTCAATACGGGAGAAAACGTAGATGGCTGGACACGATATGTTCCACTGTAAACCAGCCGTAAACATGAACCTGCCCCCGCTGCGCCAGGCCTTATCGGAATGTGGGGTTCGGGAAAAGCCAGTTTCCGAGGAGAGGACTTATGAGGACTTGGGCGATCCGCTTTACTGAACAAAGGGCAATCCCGCCGGTTCCTTACACGTCTTCGAGCGCGTCTTCGTCGAGGCCGAAATAGTGACCGAACTCGTGGAGCACGGTAAGACGCGCCTCCTGGAGGATGATCTCTTCGACCGAGCGACCTTCTCCGGCAGCCACGTCTTCCGAGTGGGCTTCGATGTTCTTCTGGTAAAGCACGATGCGACTTGGCCCAGTTTCTGCGGCGAAAAAGCTCTGCTTGGTACGTGGCGTGCCCTCAAAGGTACCCATCAGCAGATGGTTCGGGTCGCTCCCCTCGGGCGGATAGTCTTCGACCACCACGGCAACGTTTTGCACGCGCTTGCGGAACTTCCGGGGCAGTGAATCCAGCGCTTCGCGCACCAATTCCAGGAACGGTTCGCGCTTCATAACGACTTCTCGCTCAACGTCCGCGAGGCACCTCCCACTCGACAAATTCCCACCACCGGTGCCACTTCTCCGCCTCCTCCGTGTGAGTCTCGTTTTGACAGTGATGTGAAACAAGATCAGAATCGAAGCAACTGTTTGGAGGTGCAGTATGGCCACCCATACGTGCCTCGATTGTGACTCCCCAGGCGACGGGAATTGCTCGGTATGCCACGGGAAAGGAAAGATCCTTGTGGGCGAGATCCCCGGCGAGTTCGGCGTATTCGGACATGAATCGTCTTGTTCCGCCTGTAGTGGCAGCGGCCACTGCCAGACATGCGGCGGCACGGGAGAAACCGATGTCGGCGGTGAAGGCGACTAACCTGCCTATTGTTACACCAGTCGGGTTTGCCGGGTTTGCCGAGTCCCGAGAAACGGCATTATCGGAGAGTGGGAATCGGCGGAAAGCCATTTTCCGATAAACGAATTCATCGGGTTTGCGGTTTAGCCGTGAGCTCCGGAGATACTGCCGCCTATTGCTTTGGCCTGGGCGGATCGTATCGTCGGTTGCTGACGCTCACTGGGTGCGGGTCACCGCGGTGGCACGTGTAGCAGGTTACCTCCTGGTTCCCCACGGGGAAGACGCCGGTGCCGGGAAAATTTGAGTTGATCTGCCGCACCAGCAGAATCATTTTCCGCGCCGTGTCCTTACGCGGGTTGACGTCTGTTTCTTGCGGCCTTCCGCCGCCGTGGCAGTAGTTGCAGTCCACGCTGAGGGCGTCGCGGAAGTCGCCCATCACCGAATCCGCACCGTGTACCGGCGTGTCCGGAGGCAGCACCTTTAAACTGACCCCAAGCCTCTCTTCCGGGGCCATCCCAAGTCCGGTCAACGCGTTCGCCCGGTTGTAATATTTGCTGGGCGCTTTTGTCTCCGGCTTTACACTTCCCCGATGGCATGTCATGCAATCCACTTCGTGATATCCCTCGGGAAAAACTCCGGCGCCGCTCGGAAAACTCGTATCGATCAGCCGGGCCATGGCGATCATCTTGCGCGCCATTTCCTTTTTCGGATTGGTATCGGCCGCGAAATCGCCTTGCACATGACAATAGGCGCACTGTACTCCGAGCGCCTCATTGAAGTTCTGCATGACGAAGGAGATATCGGACTTCGGGTCGAGGAGTTTCAGGTTCTTCGCGGGCGTTGATGGAGCCGCGCCGCGGCCACCCGGTTGCTGAGCAAACAGCGGCACGGACCGAAGCGTCCCTGCTATCAAACCAATTAGGCAACCGCCCAAGGCGAAAGCTCTGATCGAGCGTGCTCGGTTCATCTTTCCTCCATGTCTGTTAAAACGGCTTCCGCGTACATCCATTTGGATGGCTTCACCCTCTCCGATTTCAGGCAGCAAGGACCGGTCTTCTCGCCACCCAGAATCCGGGAGGGATAATACTCAGGAATAATGGCTGTGTCATTGTAGAGCTTTGGCCGGAAAGATGAGAGATGCGTCCGGAACTTTAAGGCGCTAACGGTTGAGGTGAGTCGAATCGCCAACTCCTGAGAAACGGGATTTTCGGAAGGTGGCCCAAGCTCCCGAGCGCAAAAAGCCAGTTAATGGGATCGCCCGCTGCCGAGACTGTCGGCTCGTGTAGCGCCAAGACGTGTGGATTAAAATCTCGGTTTAAGGAGTATGCTGGGTTTGCTGGCGGCAACAAAGATGGCAATAGGTCGATCCGAACGCTTTCGGAACCTGATATCGGAAATGGTCTTTCGAGACCGTCCAGTTTATAGGGGCGAAAGCGAGCGGATGTCCATCACTGGCCCGAGTCTTTGACTCCACTAAGGCCGAATACATTAGCGCCGACCAACTGTCATCTTCGGTTTCCGCTTGCAACTCTGCGGCGGACCATACATTCCGATAAGAGGGGTGGTCTCAAGGGGTCGATGCAACACTGGCCTGTAGTCTACTCTCCGGAGTTTCAAAGCCCAAGGTCTCTCGCGGCCGTTGATTCAGACGCAGGGCTATTTTGTCCAGGTCCGATTGCGTGAAGCGAGACAGATCGGCTTTCTTGGGCAAGTACTGTCGTAGCAGCCCGTTGGTGTTCTCGTTCGTGCCGCGCTGCCAAGGACTCTGCGGATCGCAAAAATAGACTTTCACATTGGTGGCTACGCTGAAGTTCTTGTGCTGCGCCATCTCCAACCCACGGTCCCAGGTTAACGAGCGCCGCAGCGTCGCGGGGAGTCTGCGAACGTGCCGGCTTAGGGCAGCGGTTACAACAGCTGTATCTTTGCTGGGCACCTGCACCAGCATGCAGAAGCGCGAACGACGTTCGACCAGCGTGACCACGTGACTGTTGCCGGCCCCGCGCAACAGATCGCCTTCCCAATGGCCGGGAACGGCACGGTCTTCGACTTCGGCTGGCCGTTCGCGAATGGAGATCGCATCGACAATCTGGCCGCGCGAGTGCCCGTGAACACTGGAATGGCGCGAGCGGCGGATCCGCCGCTTGGAGCGCAGATGCCGCACTAGTTCCTGCTTCAGCGCTCCCCGCGCTTGTATGAACAGACTCCGATAGATGGTTTCGTGAGACACGCGCAGGCTCTCGTCGTTCGGGTACTCCAGTCTTCAGCCATCCGGAAATCTGTTCCGGCGACCAGTCCCGAATCAGTTTACTCGCAACCATCTGTTGCAGCTCGCTGTGCGTGGCCAGCTGACACGGCTTGGGCCGCACGGCTGACTCCCAGGCCTGCTGATCGGCTTCGTTGGCTCGATACTGCGGCCGCCCGCCATGGCGGGCCACCTCCCGGCTCACCGTCGACACCGCTCGCTGCAGACCCTTGGCGATTTGACGCAATCGACGATCCGCCAGCGATCCCCCGGGAGATGTCTTCGCGCTCGGCCAGGGTAAGCACTCGCCGCGAACGGCGACGAGCGGGCGGAGCGATCCCACCATGACGCTCTAAAACGAAGTGAACGACTACGTGGTCTTTACCCAGGGCACGGCCAATCTCATTGAGCGACTGGCCCGCCTTCCAACGGTTCCACAACTCGGCTTTCTGCTCCGCAGAAAGCCCTCTTCGCTTGCCTTTGATCAACATAAACACCACCTTTGCAAAGAGCTTCTAGCTCAGATGGTGTTGCATCGACCAGTTGAACCGGCAAGGACTTATCGGGAGTTAAAACACTAAAAAGAATGCCGATCAAAAGCTGATTGGCAGTAAATTTCCTCTTATCTTGCTATACGAGCATCTTCTCCGGCCTCAAGACGATGATCTTCCCGCGATCCTTCATTATGGCACCGACTCTTTTCCATTTGTTCAGTAGCCTGCTGGTTGCTGTACACCCGACGTCAGCAAGTGATGAGTAGACGCTCATTCGTAATCTCGAATTCAAGGCCCCTGGGATGCCGGTGTCCCACCTGGCTTCCCAGATGTGCGATCGTTTTTCTTAGTCTGTCTTCGGCAGCGTCGGAGACTAACGCAAGGTGTCTATCCGAATATACGTTGATGTACTCTAAAGCGATCCGAAAGGCATTTTCCATCAACCTCGGCTCCTTAGCTATGAAGTGGCGGATCCACACGTGCTCCCAAACGTAGACTAACGTTTCGCGCGTCGTTTCCGCCGTACCCATGTACCCGACAGGTTTGGCGAGCATGGTTACAAAGCCCAAGTGGTCACCAGGGAGAAGCTGCGTCATTAAAACTTGCTGCCCTCGTGAGGTCAACCTGTAATAGTCAACCGCACCGGTCTTAACCAAAAATAGGTGGGTTCCCGGAACATCAGCATGGAAAATGATTTGGCCAGCCTCAAGCCTACGGAGGACTGCTGCTGACATGATCTCAGCGATGCCCCAGTCATTCAGGCCATTGAACAAGGGCGGGACGGATCCGGCTAGTTGTGAGGTGGATGCCGCCAAAACAACGTTGGGCTCTGTCGCCTTCCATCCTGGCCCAGCCGCAGCACGGGAACGCATACTCCAAGTTGGCCACTCTCATGGAGACAGCAACTGCAACAATCAACAGGGAGGTTGCGCTCTTTTGTCACAAGTCTCAAGTCCTGATAAGCCGCTTCTCGGAATGTATGGTCCGCCGCCGAGTTGCAAGCGGAAGATGAGCTTGGCAGTTGGTCTGCGCCAATGTATTCGGCCTTTGGTGGAGTCAATGACTCCTGGCCTTGATGGACATCCGCTCGCCTTCGCCCCGATAAACTGGACGGTCTGGTTAGGACCTTTTCCGAGAGCAGGTTCCGAAAGCGTGGGATCGACCCATTGCCATCTCTCTCCGCAAGCAAACCGGGAAGGAACTGTTTTTCTAGACCGGGATTTTAGGTGGACACCCGTTGGCTCAATTGCTGGCTCGCAAACACCAGAACGTGGTTATCGTAGCGTTGGCCAATAAGCTAGTCCGAATGGCCTGGGCCGTGTTGTGCAAGGGGGAACGCTACCGCGCGGGCATCCATCGCACCTCGTGCCCTTGCTCCCGCAGAGCCCGCCCCAGAAAGTGCGAGCCACTACAAGACTCCATGCCAATTAACTGCACTTGCAAATTCGCGGTGAAGGCCAGCAACTGCCGGCGGGAACATCTCTTGCGAATTACCACCTTCCCAGTCGAATCTACACCCACCAGATGGAAAACGGTTTTACCCAAATCGATGCCGAGTACGTGAAGTTTCATGGAATGCCTCCTGGCCCCGGACTCTACACTTAAGAGTCTCGGCGGCGGACCATCCCATTAACTGGCCCTGGTGACACCTTCGGGCTGAAAGCCACGTTCCGATAAGCCGACACGACTTATCGGGAGTTGGCAACTGCCGGCTGCTGGTAGAGACACCGTTAGAACTGACAGTTTGCCCGCCGCCTATCGATGGAGATCCTTTGGCTCGGAGGAAAACGTAATGAATGTCCGCCGATTGTGCAGGGCCGTTCTGCTTACATTTGCCCTGAGCGTAGTTTACCTGCTCGTCCTTAGCGCCGCTCAGGAAGCCCACCCGCCGCACTGGACCTACGAGGGCAAGGAGGGGCCTAAAGAGTGGGGCAGCTTGGATCCAAGTTACGCCGCCTGCGCAGTTGGCAAAACACAGTCACCTATCGACATCAAGAGTGCGAAGAAGACGGACTTGCCAGCACTTAACTTTAGCTACCACGCCGTCCCTCTAGGCATCATCGATAACGGCCATACCATACAGGTCAATTATGCTCCCGGCAGCACGCTGACAGCCGGGGAGAAACTTTACACGTTACAACAATTTCACTTCCACCATCCCAGTGAGGAGCACGTGAACGGGAAGGACTTCCCTCTGGTCGCCCATCTTGTGCATGCGGATGCCGAGGGTCACTTGGCGGTCGTTGCTGTCCTCTTCGAGCTGGGGAAGGCCAATTCTCTAATCGATACTTTGTGGGAGAACATTCCAGGAGAGAAAGAGAAGCCTCAAGACATACCTTCAGTTTCTATTCAGGCGCAGGATTTGCTTCCTAATGAGCGCAGTTACTTCACTTATGCTGGGTCGCTGACCACTCCCCCATGCAGTGAAGGGGTGTCCTGGTACGTCCTGAACAGCCACGCCACAATCTCCCCGCAGCAGATGACCGCTTTCGCCAAGATCTATCCGATGAATGCGCGGCCCATCCAGCCGACCAACAGCCGTGAGATTGTGCTGTCTAAATAGGGGGTCGACATTCCGGACAAAGTTAATGGCCCTCTGAGTTACTAGCTCCTCCGGTCCCAAGAGCGGACGTTGCAACCCGCCCCTCCGGGCCAAGTCCCGAAAAGCGGGATTTTCGGAAACTGGGAATCGGGTCAAGCCACATCCCGCTAAGAGGACCTATCAGGACTTGGGAGCGAATGGCAATCACGCGGAAGGTGGTTGCGAAAACAGCGCGACACGCACTATGGTCAATTCGGAATTGGAGGCAGACAGGAGTCAGGATGGCGAACTACTTGGCTACGATCGAACTACATCTCGCAGGTCCGGAGGACTATGGCCGGCTTCACGTCAGCATGCAACAGAGGGGCTACCTGCGGACGATCACCGGGGAGGACGGCGTGGTTTATCAGCTCCCAGGCGGCAGTTACTTCGTAACCGGTTCCAGCGCAAGTCTGGAGGTGGCGTTGCGCGCGGCGGTGAGCGCGGCGAACGAGACAGGAAAGCGATCCGCGGTCATGGTTACGGATTGGCATTCCGTTAGATGGAGCGGGCTGGCGGAAGGCTAACCAAGTGGTTGTGAAACAAGCTTTTCGGAAGAGAATTTCAGGTCGGCGTGCGGCCACATTCCGAGAAGCGGACTTCTCAGGACTTATCCTGGTCCGACGCAGCTGGGCCAATGTGTTCCACGCGGAGGTCGTGGAAAATTAGTTGAATATTGTGGCCGTTCGTTTCGATGTGGACCTCGTGCATGGGCTTGCCAAATCGAGATTCCCATTCTCGGGCGGTGACTGAATCCTCTATGTATTTTGCTCCAGGATACGCCACGGAGTAACAGACGCCCCATACATACCCATCTGGAGAGCCGTTGCCCTGCCATGCGGAATAGTCGATGTAAATGTCGCCCCACGAGTCTCGCCAAGCCGAGTCTTTCACGGCGGTGGTCACCGTCGCGAAAGGAACATAGCTGAATCGGTAGAGAAAACGACGACTACGAGGCCACTCTACGACTAGGTCGTAGTCGCGAAGGTACGGAGTAAATCCATGCTTCGTAATATAGCCATCGAAAAGGGGACCGTGTTCCAATGATTTTCGAATCTCATCGGCCGTCACAGCTTCTCTCCTCAGGACTCGCGGGATTGAGCTTGAGCTGGAGTCATCTTACGAGGAAAGCTCAATTATGGAATAGGGGATCAACTCCCGAGAAACGGCAGTCTCGGATAGTGGGATTTAAGGGGCCACATTCCGAGAGATTTCTCGGGAGTTGGCTGGCGCCAAAGTTTTGTCCCTGTAACTTTTGACAGTGGGCGAATCATGGGCCACGAGGAAAATGCCTGATTCAGCGCAGTAGCGTCCGTCACGACTGGAACCAGCTCACCTGATCCTTGATGCCCCAGGCCTCAAGGTGTCGACGTTCGCGGGAGACAGGCCATGACGCGAAACACTAGGGCCTCGCAGCTCTGTTGGAGAATCAAGTTAGTTTTATGTTTCACCCCTGTTCTATCGGTGTCGTTTGCGGGAGTAATGTTTGGTCAATTCGAGGCGCGAGACCCTGGCGTGCGCCAAGGTCCTACGGGTGCTGGCGGCCCGCGCGCCGGACTGATAGGCAACTACCCTCAAGCCTTTCCGACGGCGCTCGATCATTTTAGCGAGGTGAATTCGGTGTCCGGCAACCAGCCGGGAAGTGATAGCCAGGGGCTAGGCCCCCGATATAACGGCAACTCCTGCAAGGGGTGCCACGTGCAACCGGCCGTTGGTGGAAGCAGTCCAGCGATTAACCCGCAGGTAGGCTTTGCCACGATTTTCGGGGCGCGTAACGAGTTGCCTCCGTTCGTTACTGAAGATGGGCCCATCCGCGAAGCGCGGTTCTTACGCCTGCCCAACGGAACACCGGATGGTGGGGTGCACGACCTGTTCGTGATTACCGGCATGTCAGACGCTGGCAATTGCGACATTGCGCAACCGGACTTCGCCTTAGCACTGGCCGTGAGGAATGTGACCTTCCGCATTCCTACCCCCGTATTTGGCCTAGGCGTGGTGGAGGAGATCACTGACGCTAATATCTTGGCAAACGGCGCCTCAAATCAAGTTGAGAAGACTATCCTGGGGATTCACGGCCATCCGAACGCCAGCGGAAATGATGGCACGATCACCCGGTTTGGCTGGAAAGCTCAGGGCAAATCGCTGCTCATGTTCGCCGGCGAGGCTTACAACGTGGAAATGGGAGTCACCAACGAATTGTTCCCGAATGAGCGAGACCACAACCCTGCATGTCGCTTGAATCCCCTGCCAGAGGACGCAGAGAACCATTCGAACGACACCTTTCCTGCAGCCGACGTCTCGTCAGATACGAGCAACTTTGCCATGTTCATGAGGCTATCGGCGCCGCCAACTCCCGCAGCGCCTACCAATTCCACGTTGCGCGGTCGAGCTTTATTCCAGCTTGTTGGCTGTGCACTGTGCCATACTCCATCGCTCTATACTGGAAGTACCTCTCTGACGACTGGTGAAACCAACGTGGCGGTTAATGCCTTTTCCGATTTCTTGCTCCATGATATGGGGCTCGGGCTCGCAGACGGCGTATCGCAGGGACTCGCGGGACCGGATGAGTTTCGCACCGCTCCGCTCTGGGGAGTGGGACAGCGCATCTTCTTTCTGCACGATGGGCGCACCAAAGACCTTTTGGAAGCTATTCGGCAACACGCCAGTCCCGGGTCAGAAGCGATCGGCACAATTGGTCTTTTCTATAGCCTTCCAGAACAGCAAAAGCAGGACCTCCTCAACTTTCTCCGTTCCCTGTAGCGGGTGGTCTAAAGTTCAGGGTTGGTTCGGAATCGCGTCAGCTTGATGTATGAAGCGGTATGGTTAACGGATTCCGATGGGCATCGCATCCGGCAGTCCCATCCTCGCCGCCTTCCCCGCAATTCGTGTGTGCAGTTTCATCCTCGCTGTTAGCCTCACAGAAAGATTCTTGTCAAGTAAGCCGCTGGACCAGCATGACAAAGCGCGAATGACGTTCCACCAAGGTGGCCACGTGACTATTGTGCGCGCCACTGAACAGATCGCCCTCCCAATGCCCGGGAACGGCGCGGTCTTCAATTTCTGCGGGCCTCTCCCGGATGGAGATCGCATCCACGATTTGACCACTGCGGTGTCCACTCACACGCGAATGCCTCGAGCGACGGATCCGCCGCTGGGAACGCAGGTGCTGCATCAGCTCTTTTTTCAGCACTCCGCGGGCCTGAATGAACAGGCTGCGGTAAATGGTTTCGTGAGACACGCGCAGGTTTCCGTCCTGGGGATACTGAGTCTTCAGCCATCCGGAAATCTGTTCCGGCGACTAGTCCCGAATCAGTTTACTCGCAACGATCGTGCGTAGCTGCTCGTGGATCGCCAGCAAGCAGGTCTTGGGCCGCAAGGCCGACTCCCAGGCTTGCTGATCCGCTTCACTCGCTCGATACTGCGGCCGCCCGCCATGGCGGGCCACCTCCCGGCTCACCGTCGACACCGCTCGCTGCAGACCCTTGGCGATTTGACGCATCGACGATCCGCCAGCGATCCCCCGGGAGATGTCCTCTCGCTCCGCCAGGGTGAGTATCCGCGATGAACGGCGACGTGGCGATCGGAGCAATCCCGCCGTGACGCGTCAACAAAAGGTGAATGACCACATGGTCCTTGCCGAAGGCGCAGCCAATCGCATGTAACGACTGCTCCCGCCTTCCAACGCCGCCACAGATCGGCCCTCTGCGCAGACGAAAGCCGCACCCGGATTCGTTGCATCATAAACACCACCTTTAGAGAAAACATTCATAGCAGATGGTGTTGCATCCACCGGTTGAGCCGGCACCGTTTATCAGGACTTGGCAAATTCGGAAATTCAATTCAGTTTGGTAGGATAGCCGCCATTGGATGGCGATGATCAATTACCAGACCCAATGGGAGAGATACAGAGTTCGCAGAAGATGGATAATCGCCTTTACTATCATTGAATTTCTCGGATTCATTCCAATCGTTGGAATTGTAGGGCTTCTGACAAATAAGTTCCTCGGCAGGAACCTGTGGGAGCTGGCCGCCATTTTGTACGGGGCACTTTATCTCTTTACAGGTTCGCGTCTCCGCGTTCTCCGTTGCCCACGATGCGGTAAGAATTTCTTTGGAGACTTCTCGTCTTTTTTCGGGGAACTGCTTGCACCCGGACGGCGGTGGAGTATGTTGGGCAGGGAGCGCGCGTACTGCGGATTGCCAAAACCCTCAAACTGCTGAAGTCACACTCGCGCTTTCCCTCAACCTGCCAAGTCCCGAGAAGTCCTCTTCTCGGAAACTGGCGTTCCCGCATTCCGATAGTGCCGTCTATCAATATTTCGGGCTTCTCGACGCCATTTATTGTCACCCGATTGCGGGGCTGTCGTAACGAAATATGTCACTCCTCTGGGGTCAGGATCGCTTCGCCTGGCACCAACAGCAAAGCTCCCTTGCGTAGCATCCTCGTTTGTCAGTGGTTGGAGAGATGTGCCGAAAGGATCACCAAGCTTCCGCTTCGCTGGCAGCAGCCGTGCAACCTAATTGCGTGGGAATGAAGCTACTGGCGTCGATAACAACCTGGACTTGTCCAACTCGTGCCTTATGATCTGACGCCGACAGCCGCGCGGCGCCGGACCCCTAATTCCCGTTACATCTGAGGTGACCGTCGCGGAAAGAGGAGCGCTCTATGAAGAATTTTCTTTGTGCCGTTATGGTAGCGATGACCATATGCTGCCTGGCCTCAGCACAAGAAACACCCGATTTGAACGACCTGGCTAAGTTGAGCGGCGAAGGCATTGGAACTGGCACACAAGTAGTGCCGCCTTTTTCAGCTTTTGTCCAAAAAATAACTGTGACCGGACAAATGCAAGGTAAGCCCTTTGGCAAGGCCAGGTTCGAGGCAGTGTTCGGCACGATCTTTGAAGGACCCGCCGGTCCGCTTGTTCCGGTGCCGGGACCCTCGTTTGAAGTCGCCGCCAGTGGCTTTTGTGGCCGGGGAACAGGTTCACTGACACTAACGAGCGATGAACGGGGAAGCGATGATCGGAGCAGTTGGGATCAGCGTAGCAGCACAATCGTTGCTAAGCTCCTCGGTTCTTCGTGCAATAGCGCCACATTTACTACGTCTCCATTCTCTGTGATAGCTGCCGGGCCTACCGGCCTGAATGTGACCTATCACATCACAGGCGGTACAGGCCGCTTCAAGGATGCCAAGGGCGGTGGGCATTTCGATGTAACGATCACTTCCATCACCACCGGGAGCCCCGCGTACGCACACCTGGACGGCAATATTGTTTGCGAGGCCTGCAATCGAGAGTTTGAACAGAAGCACTGATGTTGCCATCGAACTGCGCCGAGCAGGATGGTTCTAACGAAAGTGACGGCCAATTATAAGTCTTTTCTAGAATCCTCCGAACCGGTCTCGCCTGCGCAAGCACGGCACCTAAGCCGTCCCTGTACGGGATGGAGTGCCGCACGTCGGATAGGTCCTGAGAAGTCCTCTTCTCGGAAGCTGGCCTAGCCGCAAAAAGCCGTCATATTCATGAGTGTCTCCTCCCTATGGCAGAATAGGTTCCCTGCTTCGATTTGGGAAGCGGGCGCTTCCAAGCGCGATACTCACTGCCTTCGCCCGTAATGCGAGAAGCCACGGCAATATTTCATCGCACCGCCGAGCAGCGCCTTGCTGCCGGCAAGAAGCTGCGCAAAAAAGTGCCGCGCGCGGCGCACGCGGAATGGATGGTTCCCCGGAATCGCCCCGATCCCATCGAATTGCTGAAGGCGTCCGACCGCGGCAGATTGCCCGCGCTGCTCCCCATCCGTTACGCGCGGATGCGCCAATCCCCTTTCGCTTTCCTGCGTGGCACGGCGGCCCTCATGGCTGCCGATCTCTCTTCCACTCCCGTCACCGGCATCCGCGTGCAGGCCGCCGGCGATTGCCACGTCGCCAATTTTGGCGGATTCGGCACGCCCGAGCGGCAACTCGTCTTCGACATCAACGACTTCGACGAAACCCTTCCTGGTCCGTGGGAGTGGGATATCAAGCGCCTCGCCGCGAGCGTCGTGGTGGCCATGCGCCAGGCAGGCTTCGGCGAGCATCGCTGTGCAGACGCCGCCCGCGCCGCGGCCGAATCCTACGGCAGGCGCATGCGCGAGTACGCCGCGATGAAGGTGCTCGAAGCCTGGTATTCGCATCTGAATTTGACGCTTCTGGCGAAAAGCGCCCGCACTCCCGCCGCCCGGGAGCGCTGGCTGAAAATCATCGGGAAAGCCGAAGCGCAATCTTCCGGGCACGAATTCCCGAAAATCGCGGCGGTCCACGACGGCCGCCCGCACATTTCCGACCACCCTCCGCTCATCTATCACCCGCGCGAAATGGCCAGCATTGGCAAGCACGTGCAGAAAATGTTTCGGCGTTACCGGGAGACATTGCCGCACGAACGCCGCATCGTCCTCGAGCGATATGAACTGGTGGACGTCGCTCGGAAAGTCGTCGGCGTGGGCGCTGTCGGAACACGTTGTGCCGTCGCCCTGCTGATGGCCGATCCGCGCGATCCCCTGCTGCTGCAATTCAAGGAAGCGCGCCGCTCGGTGCTCGAGCCGTACACCGGAGCGAGCCGCTACGAAAATCAGGGGGAGCGCGTCGTCGTCGGCCAGCGCGTGCTGCAATCCGCGAGCGATGTATTTCTGGGCTGGACCTGCGACGACGAGGGCCACGACTACTATTTCCGCCAGATGCGCGACATGAAAATGAAGATCGACGTCGAGTCGATGTCCAAAGACGATTGGCTCGAGTATGTGGACCTTTGCGGATGGGCGCTGGCCCGCGGTCATGCCCGCACCGGCGACCCCGCGTGTATCGCCGGCTACCTCGGAAAAAGCGGCGCCTTTGACGAAGCCATGGGGAAATTTGCGGTCGCCTATGCGGACCAGACCGAACGCGACCATGCCGCCCTGCTGAAAGCGATCCGCGCAGGACGAATTCGCGCCTCCTCCACCGCCACATAATGTTTTCGTCTCGTTCAGGGAACCGATCTATAAGGCTGCACGGCGGTTGGTGTGTTTACGACCGAAGCTAAAATTGAGCAACGTTTGTTCGGATGAGGCCAGTTTCCAGAAATCCCGTTTTTCGGGATTTGTGAATTTAGGTTGGGGCATTCAGGGATTTAGCGAGCGCGTCCGCAAGTACGCGGTCAAGCCGCGTCAGAATCTCGTGTTCGCGGGTCGCCTCATCCCGTCTCCTGAGTTTCAAGTAGATTTCTGCAAGCAAGTGATGGAGTTGTGGATCATTTGAATTCACTTTTTTGGCCTGGATCAAAACGTCTCTTGCTTCTTCGATTCGCCCCAGTTGCAGGTACGCATCTCCAAGATTCGACAGTGCTGTAAACTGTTCTGGAGCTAATTCGAGGGATTTTTGATACGCGGCAACAGCCTCTATGAATGTTCCTGTCTCGTGCAAGGCGCAGCCGAGAAACAAATAAGCATCGGCGGAGTCAGGCTTCAATCGCAAAGCTTCCTTGGCAGCCTGAATGGCTTCCGCTAGCCTCTCTAGATGCACCCACGAAAAGGCGAGGCTGCAGTGGTAGTCCGCATTATCAGGCTCCAGCCGAATAGCGTCTTGGAAAGCACTGGCTGCTTTTTCATGTTGTCCCAGTTCGCCATACACGAGGCCGAGTCTGTGGTAGACCTCCCCAAATTCAGGGCCTAATCTAAGTGCTTGCAGAAAGGGTTCGACGGCGAGAGCGAACCGTCCAAGCTCACAGTACGCCACGCCAAGGCTGTGATACCCGGCCGGGTCATCTGGACTCAGCCTTATATATTCTTGGAACTGTTCGACCGCTTCCTTGAACTGATGTAATTTGAAGTAGTTGTCCCCGAGTTCCCGATGTGCAGATGCATTCCCCGGTTCGAGATGGATCGCACGCTCAAGGGCGACTCGCGCCTCGGAATCGCGTCCCAGATTGGCGTATGCCCAGCCCATTCCATGCCAAGCATTTCCAGCTTTTCCATCCAGTTCATTCGCTTTCTGAACGCCGTTAAGGCCTGGTCCCATATTCCCGACTCTCCGCAGACGAGTCCGAGCATATACACCCAGTAAAAGTCATTCCGGAAGCTAGGTTTCATTCGCAGTGCGCGGTTCAAGGAATCAAGAGCCTCTTGGTGACGCCCGAGTTCACGATAAACAAGGCTCAAATTAGCGTGCGCATCTGCATAATTTGGCGCGAACTGTAAAGCTCGCTCGTGCATACGCAAGGCTTCTTCGTGCCGACCTAATTTGCTGAGGCAAAAGCCAGCTTGGACAAAAGATAGAGCCCGACCGGGCTCTATCTTGATCACTTTTTGAAGATTCACTAGAGCCTGCGCATACTGTCCTCTCCTTCGTTGATGTCTTACAAGGAGAAGCCACCATCTAACGTTCAGTCGTGCAGTCCAGCTATTCACGCGCTCTACCTCAAGGCCCGGAGGCAATGCATTTATCAGGTGTGAAGCCGCCCGATGGCTGAGAACGCTCGTCACACTTTCCGATCAATTATCATATTGTTGTTTGCTCTCTAGAGGATCAACGGTTATGGAAGCCCCGAACCAGGTAACCTGAATCCCTGGGTGCCAGCTTCTGAAAAGTCGTGCCACTGCAACCCATTCCCGGCATGCCCGCGCTCTCCTCTTAGGTTAAGCGGCGAATAAATCTACGCGCGGGTGTACGCGACGCGGCGGCGCGGCGCGGCCTTGCTGCCGCGCGCGATTTTCGCGAGCGCCTGCGTGTAGGCGGCGATGGTTTCGGGGACGGCCTCGCTATAGACGAACTGCCCTTCGCGGCGGCAGGCGATCAGCCCGGCTTCGCTCAGAATCTTGAGGTGATGAGAAACGGTTGCGGGCGTCACGCCGCGCATCGAGACGATCTCGCCGCAGTTCATCCGCTCGGTCGCCGAGATGGCCTCAAAGATCCTGAGGCGGGTCTGGTCGGCCAGGGCTTTCGATATCTTTTCGATCTCGGAACGGTCCATGGCATCTCAAGTGTAGCGAGCATCAGCGTTACCGCCAGAAGAACCCTCCAACCATAAAGCTTCGAATGGTCATCCAAGTACTTCGATGAAGTCATCTGAACGTATCTAACCTTCTGGCTGCTCCGGCTAACGGTCGCAGAATGCGCTCCGAAGATGGCCGGAAGAAGTCACAGAAGAGAGGGGACTGACACCATGAAGAGACTCGAAGGAAAAGTGGCGGTAGTAACCGGCGGAAACAGCGGCATCGGATTGGCGACGGCCAAGCGCCTGCAGGAAGAAGGCGCGAAAGTAGCCATCTCCGGTCGAAGCAGGAAAACGCTCGATGAAGCGGTGAAGACGATCGGAAATGGCGTGCTGGCGGTGCAGGCGGACGTGGCCAAGCTCGCGGACGTGGACAAGCTCTATGCGCGAGGTTTCGCAAAAGCTGGGCAAAATCGACATGTCTGTTCGTGAACGCGGGAGTCGCGAAGTTCGCGCCGCTTGCCGAGACCACCGAAAGCGTGTACGACGAGCAGTTTGACATCAACATCAAGGGAGCGTACTTCACCATCCAGAAAGCGCTGCCGTTTCTGAATGACGGCGCGTCGATCATCCTGAATACCAGCGTGGCAGACAGCAAGGGCACCGTGGGGGCCAGCGCGTATTCGGCCACAAAAGCGGCGTTGCGCTCTCTGGCGCGAACTGCCGCGGCGGAACTCGTGGGGCGCGGCATCCGCGTGAACGCGGTTGCGCCGGGCCCGATTGTCACGCCGATCTTTGGGAAAACCGGCCTGCCGCAGGAAGCGATCGATGAATTCGCCAAGGGGATGATGGCGAAGGTTCCCATGAAGCGGTTTGGACAGCCCGAAGAAATCGCGGGCGTCGTCGCGTTTCTGGCTTCGCAGGATGCGTCTTACATCACGGGCGTGGAGATCAACGTGGACGGCGGCCTGGGACAGATCTAAGTCGCGCGCCGCAATCCGCATCCCGCTCGCGCGCATCCCGGATCCTTACGCGCAAGATTCGTGCGCGCACATGGGCGGCGGCCCACCGCCGCCTCTCTCTTTACGACACGCCTGCCTGCTTACAGCGCAATTTCACTGCACCGCCACACGAAGACAAGTGGATGGAGGGGCCGCGCGGCACGAAACTCCGCGGCAGCCCCCCATCTCACGAGTTCACGGGCAGACAGCCGTCTTCACGCACGCGACCAGGTGCGGCACCAAGTTGCTGACATTTGGCGTGCCCCATCCGGTGGCGAAATCGTAGCCGGCCTTTGCGGTGAAGCCCACGGGCGTGCCCACCTGCTGGTTATTTCCCACGGTGATATCGTGGAAATCGGTGCTGTACGCGGCGGACTCCGCGAGCTTGTACAGCGCGGGATTGATGAAGCCGAGCTTTCCGTGTCCCTGGTCGGTGCTCAATTGATTCGCGAGCGCGATAATCCCGGCCCACTGCGGCGAGCCTGCGCTCGTGCCGCCCACAACAAACCAGGTGGGCGTGCCGAGCGCTGTGTAGTAAACCAGCACGCCTCCACTAATCGCGCCGTTATAGGAGATATCCGGAACCGTTCGCGTGGTCAGACCGAGCCCGTTCTGAAAACTGGGCACGGGGAAAAACAGGCTGGGCGAACCGCCCGTCGATGCGCCAAGCGCGGGCTCGTTCCATACTTCCTCTCCGCCATAGCCGAGAGGCCTGCATCCCGGAACGCCGGGTCTCGGTCCCACGCTGCACGGCCCGGTGAACATCGCCAGGCCGGCGGTGCAAACCGCGCCCGCCGCACAGGTGAAGTTCGTCCCGGTGGCGAGGTAGGGATGCCCTTGCGTTCCGCCAACGCCGGTAACCAGCGGATCGGAGGCCGGGAAGGAAGCGTTGGCGGTGGCAAAGCCGTTGGTCGCGCCGAAATCCGCGCTCGAAGCCAGAACCGTGATGCCCGCCTGCTGCGCGTCGACGTAGTTCTTCTCGGCCTGCAGAAGTTGCGCGTTGTTGCCGTGCACCAGGATCTCCGGGATGCCGAAACTTTGCGACATGACGGCGCCCGGGAATTGCGCGATGGCCTTGGTCTCCGCGCTATTAATCGCGTTGCCGCTCGACGTGGACGCAACCACCAGCACGATATTCGCGCCCGGAGCCATGGCGTGGGCATATTCCACGTCGAGGCTGGTCTCCACGCTCCATCCAACTTCATCATGGTGCGTGTTATTGGGCGCAAAGGTAGGGCAGCCCCCCGGACACACGATCGTGAAAGACGGGGCATCGGGAATGCCAAAAGTACGGTCGAAGACGGCCAGATCGTTCTGAATGGTGGGGCTTCCGAAGGCGTCCACGATGACGATGGTCTGTCCTTGGCCGTTGAGCCCGGAGGGGAAATTATAAGCCGCGCGAATGAAGTCCGGCGAATAGCAGATCAGGCTTCCCAGGCTGCCGCTGCTGCAATACGGCACCGACGCGGGCACAATCGTATCCGGACTCACCGCCACGCGTGGCGGGTCGGCGATATATCGGAAATCGCCGTCGGACGCCGTTTGTCCGCGAAAAGATGTTGCTATTCCCAGAACCACAACGAATCCTGCCGCTACGAACATGAGACGGATCGAGAGCCGCTTCATATTTACCTCCACGAGATGTGATTGGTGCGGGGTGACCGACAATTCTGCAAGTCGGGGCAGCAGAATTGTCCCGGCCTGGCAGGATTGTCAAGTTCAATATTGAAATCTCAGGTATCTCCCCGATCCCATCCGCTGGAGTTCTCGCGCGTGCCCATGCGCCGGTGTTGCGCGTCTCAGAGAAGCGGGTGCCCTAACGCCGGCGTTGCGCGTGTGGGTGTTTCTTAAGAGAAGCGCGTGCCCCTAACGCTCGATCGGCCTGCCCAGTTTATCGAACGCCTGCACCGATACCGTCGCCGCGCCGTCGCCATATGCGGGAACCGTCACGTTCGTGATTTTGCGGTTTTTTCCGCTGCTGGCCGAAAACGAAATCCGCCAGCTTGTTTCCATCGGAAACATTCCCTCGCGAAACGGCGGGCGCAAGACTCCGGCCTTCGCCACATTGGCCCGGCTCGAGAGTTCAAATTGCTGCGTTTCCGGCGCCTCGTCCGTAGCGCCTTCCCGCTGCATCATGGCGCGCGCGATCCGCAGCGCTTCCACCGAATCGATCCAGCCATCGCGCAAAATGTGGTCGCCATCGCTGGGCCACTGGCGTCCCTGCGGCGCGTCCAACACGGTTTGCATGATGCGTCCCCTGCAGGGCACGCTCACGTAGAGGTTTTCTTTTTTGCTTCGCGAATGAAACTGCATCCACCAGCCGCCATTCATCGCCAGGCGGCCCTCGCCATTCAGCGCCGGAGGTGGCACGGGAAACGCAGAAAAGTACGGCGCTGAAATCATGTTGGAAGTGATGCGCATCAGGCCCGCGTCATCCGCCCACGCCTTACCGAGCGGCAGGGCCAGCGCATACGCTTCTCTGGCGCTCACCTCTCGCGGCCCTGCAAACTCTTCCAGGCTGCGCTCGTGCGCATGCTGCATCTTCGCCGCCTCCGGCTCGAAGATCGCCAGCACCTGTTTCACCAGCGTCGCGGCTCCCCGGAGCGCTTCGTGCAGATCCGCTTCTGTGTGGTAGGTCCACTGCATGGGCAACGGCGCAATTCCAAACAGTCGGAAGAGATTGACCCCCAGATGAAAGGGCCGGTCGGGGATCGGCGCAAATCGCGGCGAAGTGAGTCCCACTCCCACGGCGATCGTGAACTCTTTGCTGAACGCCTTCGGCTTCTTGTCCACGCTCAGCGTCGCCGCCACCCCTTCCGCGATCTCCTTGTGGAGCATCTCTCCGTCCAGTGCATCCGGATATCGCGTGTACTCCGGAAACTCCTGCTTCAGCCATTTGCGCAGAATCCGCGTGAAGTCAACGCGCACGGATTTGCCGAATTTTTCAGGATCGAAGAGAAACTGATGCGCCTCATGCGTCGTCATCAGGTGCGGAACGCCGGCCAGTGAGATTTTGTCGCGGACGGTCGCTCCGATCTCCTCGATCAGATCCATCCACGAGAGCGCGGTAACGAACAACTCCTCCGGCGTGGCGCGTCCCGCTTCATTTCGCTGCATGCGCATCAGGCTTGCTTGCACGCGAAAGTGGATGCCGGTGGACGCGGCGATTTCGCCGAGCATCTTTTCAACCCAGGGCTCCTGCGGATCGCCGGCTTCAAAGATCAGATGTGCGGAAAGATCGAATCTCCGTTCTCTCTGAAAAGTCTTGCCATCGAGGAGCGCCAGCTTCGCCGAGCTGCCTTCACGCGAGCCTTTCCAGCGGAACCCGTCCGCCGAAAGCAGGAAGTGCAGGCTCCTGATCTTGGCGGCTCCGAGTTCCGTCAACTCCTCGGCGATTTCGAGGGCCCGTGCAAACGCTTCGCCCCTGGTTCGCTCCGGCCGGAACTCCTGAATGGTTGTTCGCGCGCGAGCGGATGAGCCGATCAGGTTGAGGTCAATCTCGGCGTCGTCGATCTCTACCGCGCCATCGCGCAGGATGCGAACAAACTGCCGGATCGCGCCGACCGGCTCGTCCTGTTCGGATGGTGATCGACGCAAAGCAGTGGACCTCCATGGGATGCCCTCGGAAAATCCAGATTCGTGCACCCTTATTCTGTGGCAAGTGCCGCCAAACTTGCGCCAAGACTGAAACGGGGATGGGCGTTCAAGGTAACAGTGAAAAAGATCCGCTCGCGCGGAAACCGCACGCTCTTTCGTAGAATCAAAGGTTAGCCGGAAGCCCGGTAGAGGCTGCAGAGTAATCCTTGTGAACTCCACGAAAAAACGCGCACACCAGAGCCGGCACCACGGCCCTGATCAGGGCCCCTACAGGAAATCGCCGAGCCGAAAGATTCGCATCTCGATGCTTCCCCCCGTAAGCTTCCTTTGGCTTGGCCTGATTTTCTTGTCTTGCGGCTTGCCAACTCTATCTCTGGCTCAGCCTCAGCAGTTCCCTATCGTCCAGGCGCCGGAAGCAGCACCCGGCCAGCAGACGCCCGACCCGCAATCGGCGGGAAGCGTCAGCGGAACCGTTGTCGATACGTCCGGAGCCGCCGTCGCCGGAGCTCGGATTGCTCTCGCCCATGAAGGCCAACCCTCAAGCCAACAAGCGCTCTCGGGCGACGATGGGCAATTCTCCTTTTTCGGTGTCGAACCCGGGCCTTTCGAACTCACGATTGCGGCCATGGGCTTCGCGACTCAGACCTACTCTGCAACCCTGCGTCCGGGGGAGATCAACGTTGTCCCGCAGATTACGCTCGCGCTCGCGCCCAATGTCACGGATGTACAGGTCGTTGTCCCGCAAGTCGAAGTGGCGCAAGATCAGATCAAGGCTCAGGAAAAACAGCGCCTCCTCGGCTTCGTGCCAAACTTCTATGTCAGCTACATTCCCGATGCCGCTCCTCTCGCCCCGAAACAAAAGTTCGAGCTTGCATGGAAGACGATGCTGGACCCATTCACTTTCGCGCTGATCGGAGCCGTTGCGGGAGCCGAGCAGGCGAACAATGTCTTCAGCGGATATGGTCAGGGCGCGCAGGGTTATGCCAAGCGCTACGGCGCCGCCTTCGTGGACAATGCCACCGGCCTCTTCCTCGGCGATGCCCTGCTGCCGTCGCTCCTGAAGCAGGATCCGCGTTACTTCTACAAAGGGACCGGAGGCGTGGGATCGCGCATTCTGCATGCCCTCGCCAGTTCCGTGATGTGCAAGGGCGACAACGGGCGCAGGCAGCTGAACTATTCGAGCCTTCTCGGAAGCCTTGCCGCAAGCGGCATCTCCAACCTCTACTATCCGGCCCAGGATCGCAACGGTGCGGCCTTGACGTTTGAAACCTGGGCCATTGAAATTGGCGAATCCGCGGCGTACAACCTCTTTCAGGAATTTCTCGGCCGCAAGGTCACGCCGAAGCTTCCCAATCGCGATCCGGGCAAACCCTGAAGCGCGCCGCCACCACAGAGAGGCGACGCCTGTTCGGACGCGCTGGAATTTCATCTTGACGGTAAGCGGCGGCGGGCATATGGTTCGCGCATCTCCAAAAAAACGCAGAGGAGCATGCCTGTTATGAAAAGGCTTGTGCTTGTGGCGGTCGCATTCGGGTTCATGGCGGTGCTTGCGGCGACGTCCGATCCGGCATTCGCGCAGTCGGCTAACGGAGTCATCGTTTTCGAGAGCAAATGCGCGAGCTGCCATCAGGGCGCCCAACCCCAGAAGGCGCCGGACGCTTCGCTGCTGCGGAAAATGACGCCGGAGGCCGTGTACGCCGCGCTTGCCAAGGCGCCTCACACGCAGATCCAGGGACTCTCGGAAGACGACAAGAAAATGCTCTCCGCGCATCTCGGCGGACGAAAGATCGGAATCACCGAGATTGCCGACGCGAAGAAGATGCCCAACCGCTGCGCCGCCGATCCGCCCATGGGCGACATCGCCTCCGCGCCGTCGTGGAACGGCTGGGCCGATCCGGCGACCAATGCGCGTTTTCAGCCGGCGAGCGCGGCGAAATTGAGTGCGGCGCAGGTGCCGAAATTAAAACTGAAGTGGGCTTTCGGTCTGCCTTTGGCTGAGGAAGCATACAGCCAGCCCACCATCGCGGGCGGCCGCGTGTTCCTGGGCTCCGACGCCGGCACGGTCTATTCGCTGGACGCCGCCACCGGCTGCGTCTACTGGTCGTTTCAGACCGATGGAGCGATGCGCGTGGCCATCAGCATCGCGCCGGTGAAGGGACCGGGAACCACGAAATATGCCGCGTACTTCGGCGATCAGAAGGCCAACATGTACGGCGTGGATGCCGAGAGCGGAAAAATGTTGTGGAAGACGAAGATTGACGATCACCCGGTGGCGCAGATCACCGGCGCGCCCACGCTCTATGAAGGACGGCTGTACGTCCCCATGGCGTCGCTCGAGGAGCGCACCGGAGGCCTGAGCATGACCTATCCGTGTTGCACCTTCCGCGGCACCATTACCGCGCTCGACGCCAACACCGGGAAGCAAATATGGAAGACATTTATCATGCCCGATCCGCCCAAGCCCACCACCAAGACCGCGAAAGGCGTGCAGCACTACGGTCCGTCCGGAGGACCGGTCTGGGCCGCGCCCACGGTCGACACGCAGAAGCACCTGCTCTACATCGGCACGGGCGACGCCTATTCCGGATCCCCCGGGAAAACCACCGACGCCGTAATGGCGCTCGATATGGCCACCGGCAAAGCCGTGTGGTCCGTGCAAGACACCGAGGGCGATGCGTGGCTTTCCGGATGCGGCGGCGGAGGCACCGACAATCCCGCCGGAATTTCGGAGAACTGCCCCAAGCCGCTGGGGCCTGATTTCGATTTCGGCTCGTCCATGATCCTGCGGACTCTGCCGGATGGGCATCGCGTCCTGGTGGCGGCACAAAAGAGCGGAATGGTGTGGGCGCACGACCCGGATCAGCAGGGCAAGCTGCTATGGAAGGCGCAACTCGTGGATAAGCTGGCGCTGGGAATGATCACGTTTGGCGGCGCCGCGGATGAACAGAATGCTTACTTCGGATTGCGCAGCGGCGGAATCGCGGCGCTCTCGCTGAAGACCGGCGAGAAAAAATGGTTCGCCGCGCTTCCCGGCCAGCGTACGGGCGGTCCGCCTCAGGGGCAAACGGCGGCGCTCACCGTGATCCCCGGCGTCGTCTTCTCGGGCGGATGGGATGGCATTCTGCGCGCGCTTTCCACCGACAACGGCCACGAGATCTGGGAGATCAACACGGCGCGTGATTACAAAACGGTGAACGGCGTCAAGGCCAATGGCGGATCGATGGCCTCGGCGGGTCCGACCATCGTGAACGGCACGCTCTTCGTGGGATCGGGTTACGTCTTTGGCCCCGGAGGAACTCCGGGGAACGCGCTGCTCGCATTTTCGCCGCAGTAGCCGGCGCCCGATAACATGCGGCAGCTCAAAGCGCGCCACTTAAGCGAGGAAGCTAAGCGAGGAATTTCCCGAGCGGCTCCCAGTAGTTCGCTTTCCATCCCGCGGCCAGATGTTCCGCCGCGCCCTTGGGGAATCCGGTATGGTCGAAAACGATTTTGGTCCCGGCGCCCTGTTCCGCGAGCTCGAACCTCGCAATTGAGTAGGCGCCCGGATCCCAGTTCCCCACTCGCCAGGCTTGGACGATTCGCGCGTTCGGCACCAGTTCGATCTGCCGTCCGGTGATGTACCCGCCGAAGAGTGCGAACGCGCTTCCCGCTTCACGGCTGATCTC
Source organism: uncultured Acidobacteriota bacterium (assembly GCA_963810155.1). Taxonomy (GTDB): domain Bacteria; phylum Acidobacteriota; class Terriglobia; order Acidiferrales; family UBA7541; genus Palsa-189. The sequence goes on along the minus strand of CAWEMN010000004.1, from coordinate 56,793 downwards.
CGTCGGTTTGCCTCCGGCAGGCACGGTCGCCATGACGCCGCTTAGTTGAATGACCTTGTCGAACTGTTTGGTGTCGGTGAGGGCTTCGTAGACGCGCTTCCGGCTCGCTTTGAAAACGACCTCCTGGTGAATGGATTCCGCCACGCGAGAGATCTCTTCTCCGGTTGCCGCCCAAGCCTTATTGACGCCCAGCGCCAGGCCACCGAATGCGATTGCTGCGCTGGCAATCGCTTGCCGCCGCGTGGGCCCGTTGGCCCGCGCTTTTCGATTCGCTCCATCGCTCGTCATCTTCCCTCCAGAACTCCTCGTCCTTCAGAGCTCTTGGTCCCGAACTCCTGCGTGCGAGGTCGATTCTATAGCTATTTCGAAAGCAAGAGCGGCCCATATGCCAGGGTAAATCGAAGGGGGCGGCGTCTCCAGGCGTCCGTTCCGGGACGATCCGGGCCGTGCGCCCGAGTTAAACGCACTTGCCCGCTTTGTTTGACCACTCCAGCTGCACCGTGTACTTGCCCAGTTTCTTTGTTTTCCACGCGCAGATATCGCCAATCTCCCCGTTCGTATCGTCATACCAGCCCTGCCCGGGAATCGCATCGGTGATGGCTTCGCACAGTTCGTGGGAACTGGTCGACGTCAGCGCGTCAATGGGTTGCAGCCCGCCGGTGCAGCCCGCACAACCCGGAAACGGCATGGCCGCGTAGAAAATCTGCCCGTTGATATCGTTGTGATAGCCGCAAAACGCCGTGCAGGATGCCGCGCCGCCCTGGACCACCTTCACGCCCGGCGGAAAGAAAAGAAAGTACAGCGTGTTGGGGCTCGGCTGCGGAAAGGCGCTGTTGCCGGCGATCTCGTGTTGCAGCGTATGCTGGATCGTTCCGTCGTTCACGGAGTGCTGCAACACCGGAGCAGTCAGCACAGTCGTGCCCGTGCGCTTGCCGGGAGCGATCTTGTAGTTTGCCGTGTTGTACTCGGCGAGTTGCGCGATCAGCGGGCTGGTCAGGACGAAATCAAAGAACTGGTTCATCTCCTGCATCGTCGCGTTCTGCGGTGCGGAGTTCCACGCCGCGCCCCAGAAGACGGTAAACACTTCCGCGGACGCAAGGAGCGGCCCGTTGCGATAGGTGAGCTGCGGAGCCGCGGCCGGAGCTTCCGTTTGCGCTCCTGCGCCGGGATGTAACGGGACGATGCGAATCGCATCGGAGTGTGGCGGTATGATCTGCCGGGAAGGCATCTGGCCGGAAGGCTTCACCTGCGAAACGTTCTGCCGGGGGGAATCTTGATGACGAGTAGGACGAGTAGGCATCGCGCGCCTCCTGCCTTCTATCTTAGTCCCGGCCGCGAGCCCCAACGCGAGCACCCCACATCGAGCAGGAAGATAACTCGTGCCGGTGTTCGCTCCCACCGGCGTCAGCGCGCGGTTGCCAACGTTTTGCCGGTCGTTACGATGAGAGCGGAGGTCACGGCGCTGCCCAACATCGCGCCCACCTCTTTGAAGGTCGCGGCCATGGCATCACCGGCCAGCTTTGCAGCTTCCCTCGATGCATAGCCGTCGTGGGTTGCCACCAGATGGGCCTTCTTGTTGCGGATTTCATAGAACCATGCCACGTCGTGCCCCGATCGCTTCCCGGGTAACTGCATCGCATCCGGATAGGCTACTCGCCGGAAGTAAACTATGCTTCACCCCCTCCGAGCGTTCACCGTCCGCCGGTCGCGCGATAACGCGATCATACTTCGACTGGAAGAGTTATTATGTTCCATATCGGACAGTGCACTGTCTCCTGTGAGACGGTGCCCTTTTTCACATCTTTTCACATCAAATGGTAGGGAGCTAGATGCCCGCGATTCGCTTACTGATAGCAGATGACCACGAAACATTTCGGCGCGGCGTTCGCGCATTGATTCGGGAGCAGGAGCCCGATTGGGAAATCGCAGCCGAAGTGACGGACGGCAAGGCGGCGGTCGTTAAGGCCAAAGCACTGAAGCCGGATGTCGCCATTCTCGACATCGTCATGCCCGCGCTGAACGGACTGGATGCATCCGAGCAGATCGTGAAGGTCAGTCCGCATACGAAAGTCTTGATCTCGACCCTGCACCAGACGAAGCAGCTCTTTCAGAAAATCCTGGCCGCCCGCGCACGCGGATATATCCTGAAGACATATGCCGAGCGCGATTTAATAATGGCTGTGAAGGCGGTGCTTTCGAACAAGACCTTCTTCCCGGGCCATCCCGAAATCCACGCCTGAGCCCTGCCTATTGGACATGTGGTCTTACCTGCGGGACGTGTGGCCCTGCCTGTGGGACATGCGGAAACAACCGCATCGGACTGCGATTACCGACAATTGTTCACACCTGTACAGACAGGCAATACTCTGTTAAATAAGATCGGGGACGCCGGAGTTAAACCCGGTGGGGGGCGCCTCGTGGGGCATCGCACCGTGTTCCGCATCACGGGGCGCTCTTCTGCATGAAACCCGCGTAAGAACGAACTAGCTTTTCTCTTGAATTGCCTCAAGGGGGCGCGGGGGCGAACTTCCTCAGTTCTAATTGGGTCCGCCGGGGAAAAAAGTCCCGCCGCGGTCCAGGCACTCCAGAGCATGAATCAAATCGCGGGCAGCCTGTGATTTGACCAGGTATCCGCGGCCGCCTACGCGGCGAACACTGTCGGGCAGCGTCTGCGATTCATGCATCGTGAAGATCAATACCTTGGTCTCCGGCCTGTACTTCGTAAGTTTCGCGGTAGCTTCCAAACCGGTCATCACCGGCATGGTGATGTCCATGATGATGATATCCGGCCGCAGCTCCCCGGCCATGCGGAGAGCTTCGCCTCCGTCCAAGGCCTCGCCGCAGACTTCCCACTGCGGGCGAGCCTCCAGCACCATTCGGATGCCCTGCCGAACTACTTCGTGGTCGTCTGCGATCAAAATGCGCATTTTCAGTGAGTAGGCGCTATCCGCCGGTCTGTGGTCTTCCCGGCCGCCACTTACCCTCACTTAGTGAGATGCAGCAAACGACCCGCCCGACGCGGTTCTATTCCTAGGTTCTATTCCTATAAGAGGCGTTTCTGTACGGTGCGAGACATTCATTTTGGGACACGTGTTCCGGGACACGTTTTGCGGGACATTGTGTTGCGGGAAATCGAGTTGCGGGACGCCGATCACGGCTCAATCATCTGATTCTTCACCGCATACCGCACCAGATCGCTTACCGAATGAGCATCCACCTTACGCATGATGTTCACACGATGAGTTTCCGCCGTTCGGACGCTTACGTCCAGCGCGACGGCCACCTCTTTGCTGCTTTTGCCCTCCGCCAGAAGCTGCAGGACTTCCCGTTCCCGGGAAGTCAGGCTCTTCCGGCGAGTTCGAGGGTCTGCCGGGCCTTCCTTGCAAATTCCATCGATGATTATTTTGGCAGCCTCGGGCGAAAAAAATGTTTTGTGATGAACGAGGGCTTCTATGGCTTTTAGCAAATGCTGGTGCGCATCCGATTTCAGTATGTAAGCATGCGCGCCCGCGTCCATGACTTGCCGCACAAGCTTGAGGGGAAAAATGGAGCGACAGAATCACCGCTTCGGTATTGGGCAGCAGCTTTCGTATCTTTCGCACCGCGTCCAGACCATTCAGGTCCGGCATGGCGATGTCCATGATGACGACGTCAGGCTTGTACTGCTCGGCTTTGGCGACGGCTTCCCGGCCGGTGGTGGCTTCCGCGCAGACTTCCCATTCAGAACGGGACGACAACACCGCCCGGACGCCTCTGCGAACAATCTCGTGGTCGTCGGCGATTAATATACGCAGAGGACTCTTTCCCGCTGGCTCAGGGTCTGGCTCGCGAAGCGTTTTGCCAAGAAGTCGTCCGCCGCGATGATCTGAAGCGCGTCCTCTCGCTGGGTTTTTCATTTCGTGCGCCTCTTTGCTCGCCAAGGGGCCTGACGATAGTGTCTCTTCCGTGCCCCGCTTGTCTGTACGCGAGCGTACAACGTATACAGGTTTGCCTAATAACACACATTGGCCCAATAACAAACACTGGCCGATGCAGAATGATAACCGGAAAATCATCGCCGAAATCATCGCCGGGAAATCATTGCCGGGAAATCATTGCCGGGAGATGATCGACGGGAAATGATTGGCGGAAATTACGTGACGTAAAGTAATCGCGCGAAAACACTGGGCGGGAAACGCCCGCCGAAAAATTAAGGAAGCAGAACGGGCTGTTCACCGTCACTGCTTCCCGGGGGTGTGACCAGTGGTGCTACGATAAGTGCTATATCACCCTTGCTGCGTTTCTCTGTGTCTCATTCGATACACCTCCCGCCCGCTGCAGCACTCTGCGCAGTCGCGAGAAGCGGCAATGACGGAGGCTTTGCTCAGGCGAACGCGCGCGGGCTCACTTCACTGGAGTTCACTTCACGACGATCTGATCGCGGATTCTGCGGTAAGCACCTGCGGAGATTACACCCCTGTTCATGAGGTCGGCCTGGCCGTGATACGGTCTGGAGCGGATGATACGGCGTGCATCCTCCTGCGTGATTCCAGGCAAGCTCTCCAGTTGCCGTTCACTCGCTGAATTTAGATCGATGCGTTGACCGGAGGGGCGGTACCAACCTTCAAAGAATCCCTCCACTGCGGCAAGCGTCTCTTCCGCTGCCCATTCCGCTGCTGCTCCCAATTTTCTCGCCGACCACTCCAGCTCTGGCTTCATGCGTTCTGTAGCTTTGGCAACACTCTCGCGGGTCCTGTCACCTCGCCGGGGTTCTTCTTGTGCGGAGTATGGCGCGCAACCCGCTACAAGCGCGGCACAGCAAAGGCAGAGCAGTTGGCGTATGCGGTTCATGGAAGGGCACCTGGGGCTGGCTACTTATTTGATGCGCTCCGCAGGGCCGGTGACTCAATATTCAGCGACTCAATCTTCAGCGAATGGTCCTGTACCGCAGCTCGGAATATGGCGACGAAACGGGCATTCGTCGTCACCCAACAAGAAAATGGGTGAAGCGCCAGCGTCAACGGCTCAATTGGCCTGAGTGTGGCATCCCGCTCGGCTGATGAGCATCGGTTCAACTGTCCGCTTTGGGACAATAGTCGTTATCGCCAGGACGTATGCTGCATGGGCTCATCCATTGAAACCCGCCGCGCTTTTCGCTGCTGATTCCGGCGAACAGAAGCAAGAACCAATTATGCCCGGGGCAAATCCCGTGTCGGAGAGGACTGTAAATGATTAGGAATGTAACCGTACAATCGGGCGAACGGACTAGCGAGGCCGGGAAACCAGTAAGGAACAAGATTCTTCTCTCGATTCCCACCCAAGAGTTCCGCGCAATTCGCTCCTCCCTGGAATATTGCAGCTTTCCGAGTCACTTAATACTTCACGAGCCGACGGATACACTGAAATTCGTCTATTTTTTGAACGCAGGTTTGATTTCCCTCATTGTGCCAATGGAAGATGGACAAACCGTGGAAGCAGGAGTCGTAGGCAACGAGGGAGCTGCAGGAGTGCCGATTGCAGTTGGTCTGGTCAGAAGCCCAACCCGCGAAATCGTGCAAATCTCGGGCGATGGGTTCAGAGTAACGGCCGTGGCAATGTTCAAGATCTTGAAATCAACTCCACGATTTCAAATGATGCTCAGCCGCTATACGGCAGTTCAAGGTATGCAGGTTGCACAAACGGTTGCATGTAACCGCCTTCATCTCATCGAAAAGCGCCTGGCGCGATGGCTGCTCATGGCTCAGGACAGGGTGGATTCGGCACTTATATCCATGACCCACGATTTCCTCGCCACGATGTTGGGGACGACTCGACCCAATGTAACCTCTGCAGCCGCCATCTTACAGAAGCATGGAGCTATAGAATATATACGGGGCGCGGTAACGATTGTGAACCGCCGGAAACTGAAATCCTGCGCCTGTGAGTGTTACGGAGTCATCCAACGATTCAACGCTGAGCTCGGCCTCAGGTGATACCAGCCTCGGTCAGTGTCCAGACCTCCTAACGGAGATGATCGCATAGGCGCGGCGATGGTATTTAAGAGGGCATCCCTCTCAGGATCTAGTCAAGGAGAACCACTCTCAGCAGCGATGGATGAATCTGGATGCCGCCGTTGTAATCGATGTAGCCCAGTTTTCGGAACTTATCCATGAACATATTGACGCGGTCGCGGTTTGTGCCAATCATTTTCGCGAGTGTTTTCCGAGAGATCTTAGGGATGCTTTTCTCAGGCCGATTGTCGATCCCATACCTGGCGAGCAGCAGCAGAGCGCGAGCCAGCCGTTTCTCGATAGAGTTGAATAACTGATCGATTAAATCCTCTTCGAGCCGGGACCGGCGTTTGAGAATGTGCAAGGTGAATCGATCGGAAAGGGCATGTTCTTCGCGGAGCACCCGGATCATCTCTTTTCTCTTGAGGACAACTAATGAAGTTGAACTCAAGGCTTTAGCGGTACTCGTATGTTTACGCTTACCGACCAGGCATCCCTCGCCGAAGAAATCACCCGCATTCAAGACACCGACGACGGCCTCCTTCCCAACCTTGGAAACCGTTGTGAGTTTGACTGTCCCGCGCCGTATGTAATAAACGGCGTCTGCAGCGCCTCCCTGGCGAAAAATCGCCTGCCCCGCACGAAAGTCTAGTGTCGAGCTGCCTGGCACCTTGGCAGTCAAATACCTGCCGATGCTGAAGAGCTGCTTCTTGCGCTTGGACTTCATATCTCCGTTCTGAATGTACTACACAAGACATACCTATGTCTTGCATAGGACACTCGAACTGGAATAGCCAAGGACGGTACATGGCTCGCAGGATCGGCCTACGATTCGCGCGTGCCGGGTGCCCCATGCGGCCGGTCTCGCGCGTGGGGATGTTTCCTACGTGGGTGCCCCATGCGCCGGTGCTGCGCGTGGGGGTGTTTCTTCGAGCGAAGAGCCTCTCTTCGCTCTCTCTGTCATTCCGAACGAAGTGAGGAATCCCTCCGACTCTTCTCGTTTCACGAGACGTGGGTGCCCCATGCGCCGGTGTTGCGCGTGGGGGTGTTTCTTTATACAGGCCTAAGAATTCTTCTCAGAATCGAAAACAGCCCTCGTGAATCGCGGCGTTCGAAACCAATACTCCTCAGTACATATTGACCAGAATGTTATAATGGTACCATGGTCGAGCTCTGCCCTTCCCGCCCGAGATCGCGTCAGATCGCACACCGAATCGCAGACCGAATTGCACACAACGATCGGTCGCATTGTTGCCGCGCTCTCCAGCCGGCTCTGGGGCTTGATTTCACGTGGAAGCACGAAACTAAACGCAACAGAAGGAATATTCTGTTGTGGTAATGACCGACGGTGGTTGCCTAATTAAAGCATTGGAAGGTTGAGGAGCGATGGGTCCCATCCACCAGTATGTACAGTATCGCCCAGTCAGAATAGGCTGGTGTGTCCAGCAGGGGAACCTGGAGGAACTCCGGAAGGCGATCCGCATCACGCATACACTTTGGGGCGGTCGTTTCAATCCGATCATTCCTCTTGGTGATGTCGAATTTGCTCGTGCTCTGATCAAAGTTTTTCGTGTGGATTGCCTTTATCCAATGGCCGAATCGCGCGAGGCGGATGCGATCCGCGCTGAATTCAAACATCTTCTTTGGCCGGGGTTTGAAAAGCATTTGTTCATTCAGGGATCAGACGGACCGATCGCCACATTCCTCGATGTGTATCATCCGGTGCGGCAATTCTATGAAGATCACATAAAGGATCGGGAGCAGGCAAAGGCAAAGGGACTACTCCTCCAATGGGATACCACTGACCCCCTTGCAGATGTTGCGCTCGCGACATTTGGGGCGTATCCCTCCGAGGCTGAGATAGGAATCGAAGGGCTCGATTATGAGGCGTTTTTCAAAAGAAATCTCGCGGCAGATGAAGTCAATATCGAGCTAAACGGATCTTTCCCCCCTGCTGCTTACAGAGAGCTTACCCCAAACGTTCTTACTACGTTGGATTTGCGTCGTGATCATTTCAGCAGCTGGGGACGCAACGATCCCGGCTTTTATTATGGCGACAGCCGAAATTTCGAGGATCTCGTAAATTTCTGGAATCTCCGATCTAGCGGAATCGCCGTGCTGTTCTACGATCCCGCTTATCACGCTCGTACCCACGAGATGACCGAGCACTATCTCGCAGCATTGGGGTCTCGACCTAAGGATCCGAGCGGATGGGGCGACTGGGTGGCAATTTGGAACAGATCCAACGATGCCGAAATGGACGTAGCGGGCTTCGGGGGCGGGCGCCTGATGCGCAGTGGAATGTCGACCAGTATATGGAATGGTCTGAATATCAGACCTCCGTTGATGGGTTTCGAGCGCAAGTGGGTACTCGGTTCAGTATCAGAGAATGGTCGGATTTCGGTGACGTTCGAGCTTCCATCTAAGCCGTTTTTCGAAGATATATCGCTTCACACGCAAAAGGTTGTCGTTTCGACTTCTCCGGTGGTCACAGGTGAGAACGTCATTTTGAAACCGCCGTACTTCCCCAAGCTCAACGAATATTATGGACGAGAGGCTTGCTTCCGGTACAACGACGTTCGTTCCGAGCGCGAAGGAATAGGCGTCATCGTTGACGTCACCGAAACCAGCCTCACATTACTTGCACTCGATGTGCGCTCGCTCGTCAGTAAGATTTTTGAAGTATACGGGATGAGGGCGAAAACCAGCACGGCCGGACTCATTGCATTGCGACTGATTGAACAGATGGGGGGCTTGCAATCCTGTCGAGTATTCAAACTTCCAGGCGTTAGAGATCTGATTGGCAAGTACTCGGCGGATCAGTCGTTCACCAGAAGTGCCGCCATCGCTACCATTGGGAGATTGGATCAGGCCTCAAAAGGACCATCTGAGTTTGGCCGGCTCTACGTCCAAGGGCGTGCGCTAACGCCCCATAGTGCCTTCGATTATCTGTTAGGGAAACAAGTGTTCCGGGCCGGACTCCGCCTTGTCTGTCCCAATTGCGAGCTGGATAACTGGATTTACCTAGATAACGTGATGACTGTGACAAGGTGTGAATATTGCGGGAAAGATTTCAACGTTACCCCTCAGCTGAAGGACAGGGGCGACTGGAGGTTTCGCCGTTCTGGACTATTCGGTAAAGATAACCATCAGGGCGGCGCTATCCCGGTAGTTGTGACGCTACAGCAATTGCAAACCGCACTTCATGATCATGTCCTCGCTTATACCACTGGGACCGAGCTCGAGCCGGTGTCACTGGGGACCGAAAAATGCGAGACGGATTTCGTACTCATCTCGGAATCCCTCCCCGAGCGCATCATGCAGATCACTATAGGTGAATGCAAGGGAGGTATGGAAATTACGGCAGACGATGTGCGAAAGCTAACGCTAGTTGCGGATGCGCTCACCCGAGATCACGATTGCGAGCCATTCATCGTGTTCTCAAAAACGAGCCAGTTCACACCCGAGGAAGTGGAGCGTTGCAAAGCAGCTCAAGGACCTTACAACAGGCGAGTGATCTTGCTTTCTGCGCGCGAACTTGAGCCCTATCATATTTATGAGCGGACCGAAAAGCAGTTTGAAATTCCGCGTTCCGCAATTTCCCTTGAGGATATGGCTTTGGCAACGCAGAACATTTATTTTGAACCAAAGCTGAAAAATCCCGCCTGATTCATGCATCCAAATGAACCTAGTGTTGCGTCGGACTGCTCTCACCGTCGAGAACGACAGGCTTTAGGACGGCACGAAGATGCCGCCGCCTCGCGTGTATTGTTGCGTTCCTTCAAGCGCCGCTCTGGCTTCGGAACCGAAATCCTGAGCGGTCGGCCTGTCCGCGGAGCAGCGATCGTTGGCGCGCCCTTGGGACGTGGCCTCGCGTGGAATGTGGTGAGCATCGCTCACACCGGCGGCGTTCGAAATCAATACTCCTCAGTACATATTGACCAGAATGTTATAATGGACCATGGTCGAGCTATGCCCTTCCCGCTCGAGATCGCGGCTGTCTCCTCACCCGGCCTTTGAACAGCCTCGCGCCGCGCCGCGCGGTTTGCATGGTGGCGAAAGAGCCCCGCAGCAGCATGTGCGAAAAGCGCTCGGCACTTGCGATGGCTGCCCTCGATTCGCAACTCGGGCCTCCGGGCAGAAATTACTAACTTGCTTAGAATCCGCACTTACAAAATTCCCTGCGCAAGTCTCGTGTAATGAACACTTACGATTTATTGAAATTGAGAAGCTGCCTGGAATGAACACTTACGCAAAATACCCCGGGGGGAGGGGGTCTCATTGTTACGTCGTCAGCTTCCTGCGGCAGGAAGCCGGCACTGGTATCTGCCGAAGCGATTTGAGAAGATCGCAGGCGCGCCCTACGGTTAACGGAACCCCTTCGGTTTACGGAACCGAAGGCGAGGGAGCTTTTGAGGTTGAGGGAGAAGTCCCATGACGAGATTGCGTCTGACCTGGGCCGCGCTGTTCGTGCTGGCGCTATCGAGCGTGGCGGTTGATTCCGCATCCGCGCAAGGCGTCGCGGATCTGCGCCTCTTCGAGCAGCACTGCACCAGTTGCCACGGGAATCCCGCCGCTCCGGCGGGCACACCCGACGGATTGCAGCTCCGCAAGCTGACTCCCGAGGCCGTGCTCGCGGCCATGGCTAAGGGCACGACGCACGCGAATCTTCCCGGCGTCACCGAAGACGACAAGCGCGCCATCGCCGGCTATCTCGGCGGCCGCGAAGCCCGACGTCGCGCCGCTGGCCGACGCCAAGCTCATGCCCAACCAGTGCTCCGGCGAATCCCGCGATCGACACTCTTTCCGATAAGCCGCTCTGGAACGGTTGGGGCGCCGATCTCGACAACACGCGCTTCCAGCCCGCGAAGATGGCCGGCCTTTCCGCCGCCGACGTGCCGAATCTGAAGCTGAAATGGGCCTTCGGATTCCCTGCAGCGGAGATTATGTGGGGCCAGCCCACGGTTGCCGCCGGACGCGTCTTCATCGGCGTGGATACCGGCGCGGTCTATTCGCTCGACGCGGCCACCGGCTGCGTGCACTGGTCGTTCCAGGCCGAGGCGGGCGTGCGCAACGCCATCACCATCGCTCCGGTAAAGGGGCAGGGCGCGGCAAAATATGCCGCCTACTTTGGCGACGTGAAGGCCAACGTCTACGCCATCGACGCCCTCAGCGGCAAGCTTCTCTGGAAGGCCAAAGTAGAGGAGCAGCCCGTGGCGCGCATCACCGGCACTCCCATTCTTTACGAAGAGCGCCTGTACGTTCCCGTCTCGTCCACCGAGGAACGCGCCGCGGGTTACAGCAACATCTACCCGTGCTGCACGTTTCGCGGCAGCGTGGTGGCGCTCAACGCCAACACCGGCAAGCAGCTCTGGAAGTCGTTCATCATTCCCGATCCGCCCAAGCCCCTGGCGAAAACCTCCAAGGGTGTGCAGCTCTGGGGTCCCGCGGGAGGAGCCATCTGGGATACGCCCACCGTGGACCCGAAAAATCACGCCCTCTATATCGGCACCGGCGATGCCTACAACCATCCGGCGCGGAAAAACCACCGACGCCATCATGGCCCTCGATATGAACACCGGCAAAATGCTCTGGGCCGTGCAGGACACCGAGAATGACGCGTGGCTCTCCGGCTGCGGCCCGCAGAGCACCTCCGAAAATTGTCCCAAAGACATGGGCCCGGATTTCGATTTCGGCGCGTCGCCCATCCTGCGCACGCTGCCCGGCGGCCGCCGCATCCTCATTGCCGGACAGAAAAGCGGCATGGTGTGGGGACACGATCCCGATAAACAGGGAATGGTCGTCTGGAAAGCTCAGCTCGTCGATAAGCTCGCGCTCGGCATGATCACCTTCGGCGGCGCTGCCGACGAACAAAAAGCCTACTTCGGATTGCGCACCGGAGGCGTGGCCTCCGTCCAAATATCCGACGGCCAGAAAAAATGGTTCACGCCCATGGAATTGCCGCAGGCTCCGGCCTTGCGCGGCGGCCAGACGGCCGCGGTCACCGCGATTCCCGGCGTCGTTTTCTCCGGCGGCTGGGATGGAGTGGTGCGCGCGCTTTCCACCGACGATGGCCACTCGCTCTGGGAGTTCAATACGCTGCGCGACTTTAAGACCGTAAACGGCGTAGCCGCCAAGGGCGGCTCCATCGGCGCAGCCGGTCCCACGGTTGCCGGCGGAACGCTTTTCGTCGGCTCCGGCTACACCTTCGGCGCCGGCACCATCGGCAACGTGCTGCTCGCCTTTTCGCCCAACTAGTTTTCTCGCGGCTGGCCGCAAGCTCCGCGAGCCGAAACGGCCGAAGAAAACTTTCGCGCTTGCTGACTTTCGCTTTCGCGTTTTTTCGCGGCGTCCGATTTTCACCGCTCGCTCTCGCAATCCCTTTCGCAGGTTTTCCCAATCCCCTTTTCAGAAGAAATTTGGTTTCTTCTTGACGCTCACCCTTCTCGTGTGGTATCGCTCGCTCAGTTTCTGGGGTTTCACTCGAGTTCTCTTTCCATTGAAGTGATCACTTTCGGGGGTGGTCACGAGACACATCAACCAGAGGGGTGACTTCATGGACTCCGCCATTTCCATCGGGAAAAGTGTGTGCACGAACCTGAAATACGCGACGCACGTTCTGGTCGCGGCGCTGGCGTTATTGCTCGTCAGCATTCCGGCATTCTCGCAAGGCAGCCAGGGCGCGATTCAAGGCAGCGTGTTCGATCAGAGCGGCGGCGCGGTCGCCGGCGCTTCCGTGTCGGTGATCGACGTGGCTCGCGGCGTCACCCGAGCGCTCGTCAGCGACGCCGCCGGCGAATATGTGGCCACCAACCTGAACCCAGGCACGTATACGATTCGCGCGGAAGCCAAGGGATTCCGCACCGTGGAGCACAGCGGCGTCCTGGTGGAGGTCGGTCAGAACATCCGTGTGGACCTGGTTGTGCAGCCGGGCGAGCAAACCCAGACGATCACCGTCACCGGAGAAGTTCCCGCCATCAATACCACCGACTCGACCTTGGGCGGAACCGTCAACAACGACGTGGTCAATTCGCTCCCCTTGAACGGTCGCAACTTCGAGCGCTTGCTGCAACTCCGCCCCGGAGTCGTTACCGCGGTGGGAAGCAGTACAGGCGCCATGAGTACAAACGGGCGGCGAACCGGGCACGATGTCTTGCTCGTGGAGGGAATCGCGGCGATCAGCCAGACGGTCGGGACGACCGTATTGAATAGCGGCTATCGCGGCGGAGACGCGGCCTCGATCCTGCCCATCGATTCCATCCAGGAGTTCAACACCGAGCAGAATCCGAAGGCGGAGTACGGCTGGAAAGAGGGCTCGGTGATCAACGTCGGCGTGAAGTCGGGCACCAATAGCCTGCATGGCACGGCCTACGCATTCGGACGCGATGCCAGTGCGACCGACGCAGGAAATCCCTTTCGCGCCACGGGAATATCGCCGGTAACGCCGGCAACGCTCGAACAGTTTGGCGCCTCGGCCGGCGGACGGATCATCAAGGACAAACTCTTTTGGTTCGCCAGCTACGAAGGCCTGAGGGCTACGCTCGGCGACGTATCGATCAACACGATTCCGGAGAGTATTTCGACGGGAGATCCAACCCGGAGCATGGTGGACGCTTGCAACACCTTAAAGAATACGGGAAAAACGATCAGTCCCCTGAGCGCGCAAATATCGGGACTCAACACCGCCACCTGCGTGGTGTCGCCATCTTCCGCGACGTTCGAGAACCTGTTTCCCTTCAATCCGACTACATCGACGAGCTACGCTCCTCCTTTGACCAACAGCCTGCCCCTGGACAACGGGCTCTTCAAAGCCGATTACGTGATTAGCGCTCGCCACCGTTTGAACGGCATGTACTACGCGTCGAGATCAACGCAGCTCGTCAACTACGCTTCGCAGCAACTGCAGGCCCCCGCGCCGCTGCCCGCAACGGCGTGGGAAGCGAGCGTCCCTCAGAATGTCCAGATGTATGCCGGGGATTGGACGTGGACTCCGAGTTCGACGTGGGTGAACAACTTCCGGTTGGGATACGCCGTCATCAAGGCGCGGACCATACCTGGAGACGGCGATATTAATGCGGCCGATCCCTGGCCCACCGGCTACGGGATCAATACGGGTTCGACGGCTCCGCGGCCAGCGGGCGGAGGAATGCCCAACATCACCATCACGGGTTTCAGCGGCTGGCTGGGCGCCGGACCGCGGTCGGCGAGTCGCGGCCCCGAAGGCGATGTCGATCTTTCTGAAAGTGTCTCCTATCTCCACGGCAAGCACGCCTTCAAGTTTGGGTTTGAACACCTGTACGTGGTTTACGACGGGGTCACGGCGGATCAGTCGAACGGCCTGATCCCGTTCTCGAGTTTGCAAAATTTCCTGCAGGGCATCGTGGCTGCCGGTGGAACGATCCAGGGAGGGAATCCGGCATTCAACGCACGGGCCCACTGGTACACGGCGTTCGCTCAGGATGATTGGCGCCTCACTCCCCGTCTAACCGTGAACCTGGGACTGCGCTTCGAGTACCAGGGGAGCCTGCGGGAGCGTAACAACAACCTCAGCAACTTTGATCCCACTGTCAATGCGCTCACGACGCCCGCCGTTCTGGCGGTCGGGCCCGGCGCGCCGATTCCGCATTTTCCGGCGCAGAAAGGCGTGTGGCCGCGGCTTGGCGCAGCCTGGGACGTCCAGGGCAATGGAAAGACAGTCGTTCGGGCCGGCGCAGGCTTGATGGAAAACGCCGAAAACGGATTCACATTTATCAACCTGACACCCTACGGCGCAAATTTCCCCGATATCGGCGTCAACAACAGCGGCACATTTGCGAACGCTCACACCACCTGGCTGTTAAGCCCGGCGCCTTGTGTTCCAGCGGGACCTTCGTGTGCCGGCTCATGGAACTGGAGCACGACGGGACCGATCTTCCCGATTGGCCAGGCGCAAGTGATTAAAGGCGTCTCGTATACCGGTCCTACATGCACGGCAGTCTCGCCGTGCAGCTCTGGCTCGGTAACCCCGAACCTGCGAGCGGGCTTCTCCTCCCAGTGGAATCTGGACATTCAGCGCGCCATCACCAACAACCTGACCGTGGATGTGGCTTACGTCGGCGTTCACGGCTACCGGGAAATCATGTGGACGGATCTCAATCAGCCGCCGCTCGGCGTCGGCTGGACGACCGCGGCCGTCAGCAGCTGTCTCGCCAGCGCTCCGCTCTACGGCAACTGCAAACCCGATGCTAACGTTGAGAAGCTAGCAAGGCCCTACAACATCAAATTCCCGTACCTCAGTTACATATCGCAAGCCGGACAAGGCGGGTGGTCCAACTACAACGGGCTGCAAGTCACGGCGCAAGCGCGCAACTACCATGGACTCTCTTTTATTTCGGGTTACACGTATGCGCATGCGCTCGACACGAGCTCTAACCTCAATCCGAATTCCGTACCCATCGGACCCGACGGCACAAACTTCCGCGTCATCTACGCCAACAGCAATAACGATGTGCGGCACCGCTTTACGTTTGCGCCGCGCTACCTGATTCCGGGGATCAAGTCGCCCGGACAGATGCTCGAGGGCTGGTCCGTCAGCGGCATTATGACGCTGCAAGCCGGTCTGCCCTGGTTCCCGAACGACGCGACGAAAAACGACTGGCTGGGAACCGGCGAGAACAATCAAACCGCCAATTCCCTCTCCGGTGTCATTCAACCCTGGAATTACAGCGGGCCTCGCTCTGCGTTCACCTCCGGCCCGACCTCGATTCCCTGCTTCGGCAAACTGACGGGCTGCACTCCTTATACAGTCGTGGGCGGCGCGCCTCAACCGCCGGCAGAGTGCGTGACCGCGGCGCAAGCTCCCTACGCCGGCAACGCGCAGCTGCAAGGCCTGGCTTTCGCGTCGCTGGTGAATTTTGGCTGCTATGAGCAGGGCGGCGGCATTCTGACTCCGCCCGCTTTCGGGACCATTGGCAACGCAACCCGCAACGTTTTCACGGGGCCTCACTACTACAATCTGGACCTTTCCATCGGTAAGGACTGGAAGATCGTGGAACGGGTGACGGTAGAGTTTCGCACTGAGTTTTTCAACATCCTGAACCATGCGGACTTCGCAACTCCGTCCACGACCGGCTCGAGCGGAACTCCTCTTTCGGGCATTAACGGGACGTCGAGCTTCGGTTGCGGCTGCTCCACGCCAGACTCGGGCAATCCCGTGCTTGGGTCGGGCGGGCCGCGGCACGTGCAGTTCGGCTTGAAGCTGATCTACTAGCCGGCACCAACGAGTTAGCCATACAGGGCCTGCTGCGCCAGAGGCACGATTTTTCTGGCGCAGCAGGGGCGTTCCCAAAGGAATATAATGCGGCCATGGCCTCCAGCGTGCCCAGTTCCGACCGGCGAGAGCCGAACGCAAACCTTCAGCAGGTCATTGACTCGGCCCCCGCGATGCTCCACACCGCTCTGCCCGACGGCTACATCGATTTCTTCAATCAAACCTGGCTGAAGTTCGTGGGACTCACGTTCGAGGATCTGCGCGGCTGGAACTGGACGGTGGCGATTCATCCCGAAGACGTCGATGGAATCGTGAGCAAATGGCGCGCGGCGCTGGCCAGCGGGGAACCCTTCCTGCATGAAGCGCGGGTGCGGCGGGCGGACGGAGAGTATCGCTGGATGCTGCACCACAAAGTGGCCCTGCGCGACGAAAACGGAAGCATCGTCAAATGGTATGGATCGAGCATCGATATTGAAGACCGCAAGCGGGCGGAACTCGAGCTGCAAAAGGCCTTCGATCAAATCAAGAATCTAAAGGACCACCTGTACAAAGAGAATCTTGCCTTGAAGGAAGAGATCGACCGCTCCTCGATGTTCGAGGAGATTGTGGGCACCTCTCCCGCACTACGAGCTGTGCTTTCCCGGATCACCAAAGTCGCACCGACGGACTCCACCGTTCTGCTGACCGGGGAGACCGGCACCGGCAAGGAACTGATCGCGCGCGCGATTCACAAACGGTCGCAGCGGTCTTCGCGCGCCTTTGTGAGCGTGAATTGTGCCGCGATTCCCGCACCCCTGGTCGCTTCGGAGCTATTCGGTCATGAGAAAGGAGCGTTCACGGGGGCACTGCAGCGGCGACTGGGCCGGTTCGAGGTCGCGGAAGGAGGCTCCATCTTCCTCGATGAAGTCGGCGAGCTTCCCGCGGAAACCCAGATCGCCCTGCTGCGCGTCCTGCAAGAGCGGGAATTCGAGCGTGTGGGCGGAAATCATTCCATTCACGCGGATGTGCGCGTGATCGCCGCGACGAATCGGGATTTACAGACCGCCATCGCCAGCGGCGATTTTCGCAGCGACCTCTTTTATCGCCTCAACGTCTTCCCCATCGAAATTCCTCCCCTGCGCGACCGAAAAGAAGACATTCCCGTGCTGGTCGAATACTTCATCGACCGCTATGCAAGAAAGACGGGGAGGAAAATACGGACCATCGAAAAGAGCACGCTGGAACTGCTGCAATCGTACTCCTGGCCGGGAAATATTCGTGAACTGCAGAACGTGATCGAACGATCGATTATCGTGTGCGAAACCGAGACATTCTCGGTGGATGAAAGCTGGCTCTCGCAACGGCCCATCCTGACGGAGCCGGCGAGCCGACCGCTTTCCAGCGCGCTTGCCAGTCAGGAGAAGAAGCTGATCGAGGCGGTACTTGCGGAGACGAAAGGCCGGATATCCGGCCCACTGGGCGCCGCGGTGAAATTGGGCCTTCCCCCTTCCACCCTGGAATCGAAGATCAAGTCGCTGAAGATCGATAAGCGTAGCTTTTAGTTCGCGCGATCATTCCCTCCAGTAATCCTTCCCTCCGGAATCCTGGTAGTCGTTCACGAGATTTCGTGGAATTCCCGAAGAATCGGGATTGCCGTTCGCGCGCCCGATTCGTTTCCCCATTATTTTCAACGATCAACGATTGGCGCGCCGATTGCGGTTAACAGGAGTGTAGCGTTTTCAATCGGGGCGCGGATGACGCTGAGGATCCAAAGATCGGCACAGGGGAGAATCATTATTTTCGCCCTCAGTGGCCGTATCGAAGGCGAGTACGTGGAAGAGTTGGAGAGGATTTTCGGGTTGGAGACGGACCATCACAGCATTGCTCTGAACCTGAAAGACGTCACTCTCGTGGATCAAGACGGAATCAGGTTTCTGGCGCGGTGCCAAGCCGGCGGCTGGGAGCTGACGGATTGTCCGGCCTATATCCGCGAGTGGATGGCGAGAGACTGAACGACGGAATCAGCGCCAGCAGCGAACGATCGAGCGGGCTCCGGCGGTAAAACGCCACGACACAATTCAATCAAGAATGAAGGAGGATTCGATGTCACAGAATGAGTTCGCGCGAAACCCGCTCATCGCGGGCATGGAGGAGATCCGAAGCTCCTGGGGCTGGTTCCTGGCTCTGGGAATCCTGCTGATGATTATCGGCGCTGTCTGCATTGTCGGCGACGTCACCGCGACCTTTGCCACCGTCCTGATTTTCGGATGGCTGCTCCTGATCAGCGGGGTCGTCGCTCTGGTCCACGCCTTCCGAACCATGAACTGGAGCGGCTTCTTTCTTTACCTGCTCAGCGCGCTATTCCGGGGATTCACCGGGTATTTACTGATCCGGTATCCGCTGGCCGGCGCGGCAAGCCTCACGTTAATTCTGGCTTCTTTCTTTGTGGTGGGCGGACTCTTTCGCGCCATCGGCGCGGGAATGATGAAGTTTCCGCGCTGGGGCTGGTCCGTCTTCTCGGGGCTGGTTTCATTGGCTCTCGGAATCACCTTGCTCGTGCAAATGCCGCTTTCGAGCATCTGGTTCATCGGTTTCGCAATCGGCGTGGACCTGATCGTGGACGGCGCATCGCTGATCGGATTTGCAACGGCCATCAATACCTTGCCAAAGGCGAAGACTTACCAAACTGCATAAAGCTGCAAAATTCACTCAAGGAGATTCTTATGGAGAAGATGCTAGTGGCGGTGTTTGACGACGAATCGGGAACGTACGAAGGCTCGCGCGCGCTGGGCCTACTCGATGCCGAAGGGAGCATCACCATTCACGCGGAAGCGGCCATCAAGAAGGACGAGGACGGGACCGTCTCCGTGATGAAGGAGTACGACGATTTCCCGGTGCGTACCGCAGGGGGCACGGCCATCGGCAGCCTCGTCGGACTGCTGGGAGGACCCATCGGCATGGGTATCGGCGCAGTAGCCGGCGCCTTGACGGGCAGTATCAGCGATCTGTACGTGGCCGGAGTCAACGCGGAATTCCTTGACGACGCTTCGGCGGCGCTTACGCCCGGCAAGTGCGCCGTGGTGGCGGATATCAGCGAGGAGTGGGTGACGCCTGTGGACACGAGGATCGAGGCTTTGGGCGGCATCGTTTTTCGCGCACCGAAGAGCACGGTGGAGGACGATCAACGGGCTCGAGACGTAGCCGACCTGAAAGAGGAGGTAGCGCAAATGAAGGCGGAGCACGCTCAGGCACGGGCCGACCGCAAAGCGAAGATCCAGGCCAAGATCGACAGCCTCAACACCAACCTACAGGAAAAGCTCGACCAGGCAAAGCAGAGGTCCGAGCAGATCAAGGCCGACACCGACGCCAAGGTCCGAGCGCTGCAGGAAAAAGCGGCAAAGGCCCAGGGTGACGCCAAGAAGGCGCTCGAGGGACGCGTCGCTCAGCTACGGCAAGAGTACGAAGAGCGTTCGAGACGCCTGAAGAACCTGGCTGCCGAGCAACTGACGAAGGCGGCTACACAACTCAAGAAGTAAGCAGCAGCGGCGCTTCAAAAACGGCGGGGGTCGCCCGGCAGCGGGCGGCCCCCGCCGCGTTTGCCTAATGGCTTTGCCTAATGAATGGCATTGAAAGACGTGACTTTCCGCGAGACTCGCGCTAGGGTGCGATGCAAGACCCAACTACGTCCATGCAAGACCCAACTACGTCCATGCAAGACCCGACTACGTCCATGCAAGACGCAACTACGTCGTCGATTGTTGGCGCCGAGCGGGTCGCCGAGGCAGCGGGAGGATCTCCACAATGCGAAATCGCCGCATGAAGATAAATTCGATGGTGGCGCGGGCGGCGCTGCTGCCGGCTTTCTTGTGCACCACTTTTTTGTGCACCGCTTTCTTGTGCAGCGCGTTCTCCTCTGCCGCATTCGCGCAGACGTACGGGACGACCGGATATGCGCCGGGGACCTGGAAGAAGGACGAATTGCCGAAGGAGCTGTCAAATCCCAAGACCCTTTAACCCGCACGATTTGTCGGCGGTGTGGTCCATGCCTACGGCTAATTTCGAGAGGCATTCGCTGAACGACAAGGCGCTGGATATAAAGGATAAGAGCGTCCCGGCGGAGATGCGGGCGCAGAGTTATCCGCCTCCGATGACGCCGTGGGGCAAGGCGAAGTTCGAGGCCACGCTGCCGAGTTACGGGCCGAGGTCCGTGCCTCCCGGGGAAGGCAATGACGATGTGTCGAGCTGCGAGCCGATGGGATATCCGCGCGACCTGTGGGAAGCGAACCTGCGGCCTTTTGAATTTGTGCAGACGCCGGACCGGGTGCTGCAACACATGCAGTATCACGACCTGTGGCGTACGATCTGGACCGACGGGCGAACGCTGCCGAAAAATCCGGACGCGGCATGGAACGGATACGCGGTGGGCCATTGGGAGGGAGACACATTTGTGGTGGAGTCCAATGGTTACGACGACCGGACCTGGCTCGATCATTTTGGCGATCCGCACAGCGATCAGATGGTGCTCGTGGAGCGCTGGAAGCGCCTGGACATCGACACTTTGCAGGTGCAGATGACGCTCACCGATCCGAAAACGTATACGGCGCCGTGGGTGGGCGACCCGATCACGCTGGTGCGCGCAAAAGTGGCCATCTTCGAGGAGATCTGCGCGCCGTCGGAAGAGAGCCACTTCAACAATCGCATCCGAGACGCCGCAGTCGGGAAAGTCAAACCTTAGCGCGCCCGTTTCAGTCCGTCCCCGCACAATTCAGGGCTCCCCGGGCCTCGCGGTTGGTGCGGCTCCAGCGGAGAGCTCGCGCCATCTGATTGAATGAGCGTGGAGTACGAGCGTGGCGACAACATTATTTACCTTGAGCGGCACTCCGCTGACCGAGGTGGCCAAGCGCAGTTGGGAGGAGATCCTGGCGGATGACGTCTTCGGGCGCGCGGCGCAGCTGGCCTATTACTTTTTTCTGGCGCTTTTTCCATTCTTAATTTGCGTGATTGCAAGCCTCAGTGTTTTTGGAACCGCCGACCGCGGCCGCGCGCTGCTGTTTCAATTTCTAGCGCAGGCGTTGCCGCCCGCGGCATTCGAGCTGATCAGCAACACGTTCAGCGAGATCATTCACTCGAATGGCCCGCTGAAAATGTCGTTTGGAATTATCGCCTCGCTGTGGTCCGCATCGCTGGGGATGAGCGCGGTGATGGACACGCTGAACTCCGCATACAAAGTGAAGGAGACGCGCTCACTGCTCAAGCGGTATGCGGTGGCGACAGGACTGACGGTGGGGATCGCGGTGGCGCTGGTCGTGTCCGTCGTGATCATGGTCTTCGGAAGCAAGTTCATCGACGCGGTTTTACCGGGGAGCGTGGTCGCTGTTGCGTGGAAAATTGCGCAGTGGCCGCTGGCGCTGGCGCTGATCCTGATGGCATTTGCGATTACGTATTATTTCGCGCCGAACCTGGTCCAGCGGCGGTGGCACTGGATCACGCCGGGATCGATCCTGGGCGTGATTCTGTGGCTGGGCGTATCCATCGGACTGCGGATCTACATTCATTTTTTCAATACGTACAGCACGGCGTACGGCTCTTTGGGAGCCGTGATCGTCCTGCTGCTCTGGTTCTACCTGAGCGGCGTCGCGGTGCTTTCGGGAGGCGCGCTGAATGGCGTGCTCGAAAGCCTCGCGGCTTCGGCGCGACGCCCGCCGGGAACGCGCCGGCTCATCCTAGTATAAGCGTCCGGCGCGAGACCACGGCGTTGCGCGGATTTTGAAGTTTGCTTTTGTTGCGCCTGCCCGAGACAATCACAAGACGGAGAGACGGCGGCAGGTCCGTTGGCCGGCACCGGAGAAGAGATGGAAAACGGATGCCCGCTGTTTCGGGGGATAAATTTGGGCTCAGTACGCGCTGATCAACGGGCCTGGGGGCTGGTGCCAACGCTGCAATGGCGACAATACTCTGCATCGATGACGAGACGGACCTGCTCTTCACGCGGAAGCTCTTACTAGAATCCGAAGGACATGCAGTAATCGAGGCTGGAACGGGCGAGCAAGGGATACGACTGTTTCAATCCAACAAGATCGACCTGGTGGTCGTGGATTACTGGATGGCGGGGATGAACGGCCTCGCTGTGGCCCGCGCGATCAAACAGCTGAATCCGGCTGTGCCGATCATCGTGCTGTCCGGACTGGCGGAATTGCCCGGCGAGGGTGTGGGCATCGCCGATCGATGGATCCTGAAGGGGCGCGCGACGCACGATCTGCTGGACGCAGTCAAGGCACTGATCAAGACGTAAGACGCATCTCTGTGGCACGCGATTCGACTCTTCATCCTGGCTGGTATTGCGCGTCGCTCACTTTTTCCATCCAGTCGACAGCCTTGCCGTCGAGCTTTTCCTGAATGGCGATGTGCGTCATGGCCGTTGTGGGGGCGGCGCCGTGCCAATGCTTCTCGCCCGGCGAGAACCAGATCACGTCGCCGGGACGAATTTCCTCGATTGGCCCTCCCCACCGCTGCGCCCGGCCACAACCCGCCGTCACGATCAGCGTCTGACCGAGCGGATGCGTATGCCATGCCGTGCGCGCGCCCGGCTCGAAGGTTACACTGGCGCCTTGAACGCGCGCCGGATCCGGCGCCTGAACCAGCGGATCGATGCGGACCGTGCCCGTGAACCATTCGGCCGGTCCCTTCCCGGAAGGTTGCGAGCCACTTCGTTTGATATCCATTTGGGGGGTTCCTTTGCTGAGTGCTGTTTTATGCGTCGTCACCAAAATCGCGCTGAATATCCGCACGGTCGTCGGTGAGTGAACGCTCCAGCATCTCACGCCAGGTCAATCGCTCCAAAATCGTACTGTTTCCGCTATGAACACTTACGACTTTCTTTCACATTCGATGAGCTTTTGCAGCACGGTTTCCAGTGCGACTTTTCCCTTTCGGGAGCCGGTTTCACCCCTCTCGAACTCGATCCAGCCTTCGTTGAAACCATCAAGCATCGCGATGCGCGGCGCAGGGTTCTTCGTGCCCTGCGACTTGAATAGCGACTCCCAAGTCTCGCGCGGCACCGCTTCCGCTCTCACCGGTCGGCCAAGCAGACCGGCGAAGGTGGCTGCGATCTCGTTAGGCGTCACACGATGCGGTCCCTCCAACTCGACGACTCTGCGACCGTTCCAGGTATCGCGAAGCAGTTCGGCAGCCACGCGCCCGATGTCGGCTGTGGCAACCATGGGCACCGGCTTATCGAGGGGCTGCAGGAGGCTCGAAATCACGCCGTTATTGGCCGCGGCAGCGACATCCCAGGTAGAATTCTCCATGAACCATCCCGGCCGGTTGGTTAGCGGTTAGAAGGTTGCGCGCCAACTCACCACCGACGTTGCCAGTGATTCCAGTGATTGCAAACATTCAGTCATTCTCTCCTGGACCGCTCAAAAGCAGTTTCACTCATGACAGCGAGCAGCAGCGTGGCCTAGTCCGCGGCCCCGGCCATTTTGCGAAGACGATCATTCGCGAAATACTGCGCATGGCCCTCTTCGACAGCCTGCAGAACGAGGTTGGCGACGAATTCGGGCTTGTCACCCTCGGCGTAATGAGCCGTGGGTCCGCCGCCAGCGGGATTGCCCATTCTGTTCTTGCCGAAGTTTGTCGCCGTGATGAATGGATAGATTTCGCTGACGACGATGCGGTCCTTTTCCAACTCGGCGCGCGCGGCAAGACTAAAGCCAAGAAGCGCACGCTTCGACGACGTGTAAACACTGTATTGAGGAATCGTCATGAAAGCAGTTCCCGAATTGATGTTTACAATGCTTCCGCCGCCTTGCGCCCGCATCACCGGAATCACCGCCTGCATCGCGACGATCGGCCCCAAAACATTGAGGTGGAAGATTTCGTCAAAAACCTCGGGCTCGATCTCCTCTATTGCGGCCGCATAGCTGCGTCCGGCGTTATTTACGAGCCCGTCGATGCGGCCGTAATGCTGGTGCACAGCGCCTACGGCTTCCCGCACTCGATCAAACTGCGTCATGTCTACCGTGAGCGGGAAGCTGCCTGGGAGCTTCTGCGCCAATCGTTTCAGCGTATCGGCGCTGCGAGCGAGAAGGGCGACTTTTGCGCCGCGATCCGACAGAGCGATCGCCGTCGACAGCCCTATCCCCGACGAAGCGCCGGTCACAACGAATACGCGATCTCTGATTTCCATCGTTTGAATCCTCCCAATTCAACGTCCATTGCAACTCTCAGGTGCGCTGCGCCGCAGACGCGGCAACCGTATAACAACGTCGAGCGCATCGACACCGAGATTCCGAAGGTTGTCGTGAGCGCCGTCAATCAACTCCCGACGCGAAAGCGCATGCAGCCACGACTTGTCTTCGCCTCGCCGGGCACCCAGTTTGGTCACAATGACCAAGTCATCCGGATAGGGATGCAGAGCCTTCTTGATGATTTGATTGGTCACATGCGGGCCGTAATAGTCGCTGGTATCGATATGGTTGACGCCAGATGCGATGGCCTCTCGCAGGACAGCAATCGCAGCGTCTACGTCTCGTAGAGGTCCCCATATTTCAGGGCCCGCAAGCTGCATCGCGCCGTAACCCATACGGACCAGCTTGATTGGGGTGCCGGAAAGTGTAAAGCTGCCACCAAGTTTCGGCTGTTTTGTCATTGTGTTTCTCCCTTTTCCTGATCCGTCTTTTTGATTTTTCTTGCGTACGACATACGAACGGCTAGAAAGATTCTCCGACCATCTCTTCGCTCTTCTTCCAGAGCGCCTCAGCGGTTTTTAGATCGAGGGCGTAGCTGCGGACGCCTTCACTTACGCCGCTAATCGGCACGTCGCCCGGCACGATTCTCGCGACGTGGCAATTCTCGCAATAATGCCCGCCGACCTCATCGGCCGCAGCAACGACACCGGCCCACACGGACGTTGCCGCGCCTTGCGGGATCGTCTTCCACCGGAACGGCCCCTTTCCCTCCGCAAGGAGCTGATCGCTGATCTGCTTAATCAGGGCGTCAAGGCGGCTCGGGTCCACGTGCCGCGCCAACTCGGTCTCAATGACTCCCGGATGTACGGCCGCAGCGCGCACCCCACGTTCGCGGTGCCTTTGGTCGAACGCCACGGCGAAAAGAATGTTTGCGGTTTTGGAGCGGCCATACGCGACGAAGGGATCGTAGGACGTCTTCTCAAAGTTCGGATCTTCGAGGTTGACGTTCGAGTAGCGGTGACCCGCGGAAGACAAGTTGATCAGCCGCCCTCCCCTGCGGATGAGAGGCGCAATCCTGTTCACCAAGACAAAGTGGCCCAGATGATTGGTGCCGAACTGCATCTCGAAATGGTCGGCCGTATAGCTAAGCGGCGGGGCCATCACGCCTGCGTTGGCGATGATCACATCGAGCGGCTCGCCCTTTCGGAGCAGTTGATCGGCGCATTTTCGGACGCTCGCAAGACTGGCCAGATCGAGTTCAATGAGTTCGATGCTTCCACCGTTCGCCGCCGCGTCCTTTTGTATTTGAGCTGTTGCCGCCTCGGCCTTGGCCAAGTCGCGCGCGGCGCCCACTACGTTCGCGCCATGGGCGGCGAGTGACCGAGCCGTCTCTACACCGAGCCCAGCCGAAACGCCCGTCACCAGGATTCGCTTACCGCGCAGATTGATACCGGACAAAACATCTTCTGTGGTCGATGTAGCTCCAAATGGCTTCGCCATGTTTTTCTCCTCCCGCCGGGCGGCTTGCCTATTGACAAGCGGCCGCGGCTCGCATAAAACGGAGAGTGTCTCCGCACAACATAAGATAATAGGAGATGGTCTCCGGTTACAAGCCTTTTGACTTTTTTTGATATGCCCACGAAACGGTCACAGCCTGCCCAGCGAAAGCCCCGCGCCGACGCGCAGCGGAATCGCGAACGCATTCTGGAAGTGGCCAAGGCGGCATTCACCCGGGCGGGCGCAAACGCCAGCCTGGACGACATCGCCAAACAGGCAGGTGTCGGGCCGGGGACTTTGTATCGCCACTTTCCCACGCGCGAGGAACTTCTACAGGCGGTTTATCGGTCTGAGCTGGAAAAATTAGCCGCAGCAGGGTGTAAGTTCGCCCAAACCATGACACCGATCGAAGCATTGCGAGCGTGGCTGCTGCTCTTCGTTGACACCATCGCAGCAAAACAGCTCATCGCCCCTGCGCTCAATACGCTGGTAGGCGATCACAAGAAAGTGTTCGCAGCTTCCTACGATCAGATGCACGAGGCGATTCGCTCCCTGGTGAAACGCGCGATCAAAAGCGGCGTCATACGGAAGGACCTTGATCCTATGGATCTCCTTCGGGCTCTTATCGGCGTCGCCAACGTGACGACCAGCCCTGACTGGCAGCAAAGCGCCAGGAGGCTCGTCGATATCCTGGTTACCGGTTCAAGGCCCATCCAATAGACAAGTCCCGATTGACGCGGTTACCGGAGAAGTCGAACTGCATGATATAGGCTATCGTTACAGCACATCCTCCGAAGGAGTGACAAGAGGTGGATTGGAAACGGTTGGTCCAGTTTGCGCTGCTGGGTAGCAGTGATTTGCAACAATATGCCATCCTGCTGGTACGCGTTTCGCTGGGGCTGTTCTTCGCTGTCTCGGGGGCAAACAAATTGTTTGTCGCCGGCAGCACGCAAACTATGTACGAAACGCTCGTTAAGGCCAAAGTCCCGTTTCCCCACCTGATGACTTATTTCGTGTCGGGTGTCGAGTTCGTTGGCGGCTCCTTGCTGATCGTGGGGCTTCTTTCGAGCCTGGCCTGCGTGGCTTTATTGGTCGATATGCTTGTCGCCATCCTGACCACCAAACTTTCCGCCATGCCTAAAGGGCTTTCGCCGCTTAACTGGCTCGACAATTTCCTCTACCTTCCGGAAGTTCTGTACGTGCTCTTCTTTATCTGGCTGATCTGCTTTGGTCCGGGAAAGTTCAGTGTCGATTACTGGCTCGCCGGCAAGCTACGGAGGTGATCGATCGACGAAGCAGCGTGTCGCTAGGCAAGAGTTCATATGGTTCGCCACGCCGGAATCACTGGAATCGCATGGCACGGAGTCTTGACAGAAAACTGCGAACGGTGTATCTGTTGCCGTTAAAAGAATACAGCCCTCGGCAGTGGTCTGTCTGGGCGCTTACGGGGGTTCCGGACGGGTGAGAGTCGAAATTTCAGGAGAACCGATGCGAAATCAGGCAATTCGAGTCTTGCTTTTCGTCGCGGGAGCGCTGGCGTTGTCCTTACCTGCGGCCGCGCAGGTGTACTACCCGGGAGGCCGTTCGGCCGAACAGAAGGCGGCGGCAGCGGCGTCCAAGGCCACGCTGAAGTATGATCCGCACGATCTATCCGGAATCTGGACGCACATGGGGCGGGTACCTGAGCTGCCCAAATATCCGGGCATCGGCGACGCACACGGCAGCCAATTGCTGGGTGGCGCTGAACCTCCCCCGCTGACGTTCTGGGGCCTGGCGGCGTTCGTTTCGCATAAACCTTCGCTGGAAACAGCCTGGCAATCCCGAAGAGCAATCCCAGCACTGGGAAACGATCCCGTGGGAAGCTGCGATCCTTTGGGTTACCCGCGCGCGATCGAGAGGTCGGCAGTTGAATTTCTTCAAACACCGAACAAGGTGCTGCAGATAAGCCGGGGGACCGGCTATGCTCAGTCCGTCCGCGAAATCCTGCATGGGTAACCAGAACCCGGCTGAAATCGCCGAGCAGATGGGTCCCACCTGGGACGGATGGGCCGTAGGCCATTGGGAGGGAGACTCGTTCATTGTGGAGTCGACCGGATATGACGAAAGGTCCTGGCTGGATGGCAATGGCTGGCCACATAGCGAAAGCATGAAGATCCGAGAGGTCTATCGTCATCCGGATGCCACGACATTAGAGTTGCTGATGACGATCGATGACCCCAAGACATACACGAAGCCCTGGGTCGGCAACAAACAGATGTTCAAGCTCGAATTGCCGAAGGATCGGACGGTACTTTACGAGGAGTTGTGCGTACCTTCGGAAGAGCAGGAGTTTAATCGCGGCGTCCGGAACCCGGCGGGCGGCGACCTGCAGCATTCACGGCCACTGAAGTAGATCGTTTGGGTGTGATTTTCTAAATCAAATGCACGGCAGGGTGGCCTAGAGGCCTTTCACCCGTTCTGCCCACAAAATCAAGGCTCCCGTCGGTCAGCGCGATTCGATGCGGAGGCGATGCCTCGATTGCAACGTTCAAGTCTGTACCCGCGACGCATTGGTTCGGCTTTGAAAACCTCATTCTCCGGCAGTAGACGGCCAATTGGAGGCACGATGGCAGGCGGACTTCGATGGTTTTTGCTTTTCTTTGTGATTTCCGGAATCGCGCAGGCTCAGACAGCACCCAGCGGGCAACCGGCGGTCAAACCGGATTCTCCGCAGGCACAGGCAGACCTCGAAAAAGCAAAAGCAATCGCAGGGTCGACATGGGCGCTTGAAGAACACGTGATTTGCGACCTCCCCACGATTCCGCCCGCTGTGGATCCAGGTCCGCAAAAGCTGTTCGATAATCTCTACGCCATTCCAGGCACATACTCGGCCGCAAACGGAGTGATCTACGTACTCAAAACTTCGGCCGGCCTGCTGCAGATCGACACAGGCTCGCGGAAAGACGTGGAGACGATCTATCTGGCGGGCATGAAGCAGCTCGGTCTGGATCCCGCAGACGTCAAGGTCATCATCATTGCTCACGGCCATGGGGATCATTTCGGTGGCGCGCCGTATATCCAGGAGCACTATCACCCGCAAATCTACATGTCCGCCTCAGACTGGGATTACATGCAGCTGGTTCCCCCTCCTCAAGCGGGACAGGCGCAGGCGAACATTCCTCCCAAGGTAGACAAGTTCGTCACCGACGGAGAGCCAATTGTGCTCGGAGACGCCAAGGTGACTCCCGTGCTGATTCCGGGGCACACTCCCGGCTCTCTGGGGCTGATTTTCCCGGTCAAAGAGGGAGGCAAGACCCACATGGTGGGAATCGTCGGCGGCGGCATGCTCCCGCAAGGAACGCCGGACCAAATGAAAGTCTTCTTACATTCTCTGGCGGAGTTTGAAGAGTGGGCGAAAAAGATGAAGGTTGACGTGGAACTGCAAAACCATCCGATCATGGACGGGTTCGCAGACCGACTCAAAGCTCTACAAGCACGAAAGCCCGGAGAACCGAATCCCTTCGTTGTCGGACAGGAGAATTACTCCAAGTTTCTGCAGGTAATGTATCAGTGTGTGCAGGTCTATATCGACCGCCACATGTGATGGTCCACCTGCGCGAGAAATCTTCCTCTAAATAGCAAAAGGGGCTCGCTGTGGAGCGAGCCCCTTTTTTGTCAAGTTCGCTGTTTGCTACGGCAGGAGTAGCTTAGTAGCTTGTCGGTCCCGCGGGCGCCGCGTCCAGACCGTCGTCCTTGCTTCCGGTGAACAGCTTCTGTCCCGCAGCGTTGGTAATGACGCCGCCGCCAATCCGGTAGTCCCCGTTCCAGGACCGCGTCGCCGCCGTCACTGTGATGGCGTCTCCTACCTTCAGGTCATCCTTCCGCCACCCTTTGCGGTATAGCCCGGTGGGCGCTTGTCCATCGCCGAGTTCCCAATTGACCATCATCCCGCTATCCGGATCCGCCGCATCGAAGAAAATCGCAATGTGCGGGTTCGCCCAGAGGATCTTCGTCACTGTCCCCTTCAAAGTAACTTTCTTATTGGGGTTATATACGGACGCCGCACCATGATGCGCAAACATGGGAGCCGCTAGAGCCAGTACGAGTGCCAGAAACAAAGCCGGGCGGGTATAACGCGCCATCACGAACCTCCTCGATATCAAAACCCACAAGATATGTACGAATACTAACCGGACACTATCGCTGCGTCGAGTCTAAAGATTATTTCAAAGGCCTCGAATGCTCCAAGTCGCCGCCAGCCGGATTTCTGACACCCTCGTTGAAAGTCTGCTCTTCCGAAGGCGCGCAATAATATTCGTACATGACCGTTTGTTCCCTGGGCAGGACCAGACGATATGTCTGCTTATTCCCGACCCACGGTTTCGTATACGCCTTGGGATCCGTCAGAGTCATGGTAATTTCCAGAGTCGTGGCATCGGGATGGCGGATGACTTCATGCAATTTCATGTCTTCGCTATGCGGCCATCCATTACCATCGAGCCAGCTTCTCTCGTCGTATCCAAAGGAATCGATGATCAGCGAATCGCCCTCCCAACGCGCCGTTGCCCACCCGTACCAACGAGGGTCGACGTCATCTTCGGGGATCTTGCGGCCATCCGTCCAGACTTCGCGAATCTGGCGGCCCTGGTCAAAAAGCTGCACCAGCTCCGTGGGCGTCTGAACAATTTCGAACATGCCGCCCAGGTTTCGCGGAAAACCCAAAGGATCGCAGTTCCCCACCGGATCATTTCCCAATGCCGGCGCGACCCTCCGGGACTGCCAGGATTCCGCAGCCGAAGGCTTGCGCGAATCAAATATTTCCTTGGCCCACGGCGTCATCGGAGGCGGCGGCGCACCTCCCATAAGCGGCGTGGCGTGGGCGTCGCCGATCAGCGGATCTTTTGGCGGCGGAACGCGTCCCCCTGCGCCGCGCCAAATCCCGGAGAGGTCATGCAGATCATACTTTGGGGCTTGGGCGCCTTCCGCTGCCTTCTTCTGTTCGACCGACCCAGGATAGAAAACCTGAGCAGCAGCGGGTAACGACAGCAGAGACACCCCCAGCAGAAGAAAGGCCAATCCGACTGTCCGGTTCCGCATCGATCCTCTCCGCCAACCCCTCCAGATTCCTCCCCAAAATTTCAGACCCTTCCATCCGGAGGCCAAAACTGTACGTTTACGCGGGAAAATGGTTGAGTTACTCAACCAGGTTAGGAACCACTCCGGGAGCATCGCTGCCGGCCTGCTTACAGAGGCACCACCCATCACCGGTGACGGCCTTGCCAAGAACCAAAACTGGCGTTCCCGCTTTCGAAGGATTACCCGTGACGGTAACTTCTGCTCCTGGTGCGAGCTTACCGGTGAGTTCTTTCCTGGTATGGCCCTGGTCCTCCAGGTTCCTTGGGTTCCGCATTTCCGCGGACCAATGGGCGACCTGGCCTTTGTCGTCCGTCACGTCGAAATAAAGTTGTGAGTGCGGATTCATTAAATTAAATTTGGTGATCACACCCTTTAAAATCACCACTTTGTGCAAATCGTAAGAGGTTCCAGTACCGTGATGAGCAAGCAATGAGCCTGATGCCATCAGCAAACCCGCAAACACGGCCACAAGAACAATCGGCTTCTTCATGTACATGCCTCCCGTAGACGGACGAAATAACACCTGTGGACGATCTTTGTCAAGTGTACGCTAACTGCTCACCGCAGCAAATATCTTAATTCGGTTGCGAAGTTCGGGGAACAGTTTTGGATTTTGGATCTGTACATGCACGTGCTCACGACACTGGCGGACAATGACCTTGACTTCGACCTTTGCCCTGTGATATTTGCGCTACACACGCAAGCCGGGGCTAGAATCCGCGTCATCCGCGTATTCGTCCAGGTCTCAAAAGAAACGGGAGGTGTTCCTTGAATTGTCGGAAATCTGAGGTGTATGTGTGGAAGCCACGCCTGGTCCAAGTGCTGGGTGTGGTTGCGATCCTTCTGTCGATCTCTGTATCTGGTTTCTCCCAAGCGGGTTCCAGCTCAATTCAAGGTACGCTGACGGACAAGAGCGGCGGTGTCGTTCAGGGCGGCACCGTTACGGTAGTTGACGTCGCTCGAGGCACGAATCGAGTTCTGACTACCGATGGCGCCGGACAATGGGTGGCAACCAACGTCATCCCCGGCACCTTCACGGTGCGCGCTGAAGCCAAAGGCTTTAGCACGACCGAGCGTACCGGCATAGCGGTTGAGGTCGGGCAAACCATCAGGGTCGACCTTGAGCTGCAACCGGGTGAACAGACCCAAACCGTGACCGTCACCGGGGAAATCCCGTTCATCAACGCGGCCGACGCCCAATTGGGCGGCACGGTCAGTAATGAGGCGATTCAGCAGCTGCCTTTGAACGGCCGCAACTTTCAGCGCTTGCTGCAACTGCATCCCGGAGTCGTGACCACGCCAGGATCTGGAACCGGCAACGGAGACTTTACGAACGGCCGGAAACAAGGCGACGACCTGTTCCGCGTCGAAGGCATCAGCACGATCGCCCAAACCGCCAATCTATCGGGCGTCCTCAACGGAGCCTACCGCTCCGGGGATTCGAGTTCGCTCCTGCCCCTCGATGCCATCCAGGAGTTCAACACCGCGCAAAGTCCGAAGGCGGAAGACGGCTGGAAGGAAGGCTCGGTCGTTTCGATTGGCATAAAATCGGGCACGAACAGCATTCACGGCACGGCCTTTGCGTTTGGACGCGATGCCAGCGCTACGGACGCCGCCAATTTCTTCACCAACACGGTTACAGACGCAACGCTCCAGCAGTTCGGCGCCACGGCGGGCGGTCCGGTGATCAAGGATAAGCTCTTCTGGTTCGGGGCATACGAAGGACTGCGCGACGTCCTTCACGGCAACGCAGTGGTCACGGTTCCCACCAGCACCTCTACCAATAGCGCAACCACGAGCTGGGTGGATGCGTGCAATGTGCAGAAGGCCACGGCCGCGGGAGTGAACCCTCTCAGCGCGCAATTGGCGGGGCTGAGCCATTTCCAAAAGGGCGATCCCGCTTCGTGCGTGGTCACACCATCCTCCTCGACCTTTGAGAACCTATTTCCTTTCAATACGAGTGGATCCACGAACTTTACGCCCGGGCTGCAAACCACCGGGCCCCTCAACAACGGAATCTTCAAGGGCGACTACATCCCCGGCCAGCACCACCATATCAGCGGGGTCTTCTTCCGAACCAGAGCGACCCAGTTCGTCAATACAGATTCCAAACAGCTTTTGCCGCAATGGGAAAGTAACGTGATCGACCGAGTGGATTTTTCCACAGTGGCATGGACCTGGATTCCGAATTCCACCTGGGTGAATGACTTGCGGTGGGGTCTGGCCTACTTCAAGAACGAAACAACGATGGCGGACGGCAATATCAATCCCTCCGCGCCCTGGCCGACTGGCTATGGGATCAACACGGGCGTGACCAATCCAGCCTATTTCGGGATGCCGACAGTCACAATTACCGGCTTCACCGGCCAATTAGGCGTTGGCTAGCAACGAACCGACCGTCCGGGGCCCGGAAGGCAACTGGTCGATCACCGACAGCGTTTCGTATCTACGCGGCAAGCACAGCTACAAGTTTGGGTTTGAGTTTATCGACGTCCTTTGGGACGAGGGTATTGGCGGCAACATACAAACGCAATACGCCGGCGCCGTCACGTTTGCAAACCTGCAAAGTTTCCTCGCGGGTACGGCCCAGCGGGGTTCGATTCTCATCGGCGACAATACCAACAATTTCCGGCAGCACTATTACGCCGGTTTCGTTCAGGACGATTGGCGGATCGCCAGCCGAGTGACCTTGAACCTCGGCCTGCGCTACGAATTCAAAACGCCGCCATCGGAACGGGACAATTACTTCGGAGGTTTCAATCCGAATGTGAACCCTGCAACCACTCCCGCGGTGCAAGCGGTCGGCCCGGGAGCCCCGATTTCGCAGTACTACAAAAATAATTACGACGAGATCTCGCCGCGCATTGGAGTGGCGTGGGATGTGCGCGGAGACGGCAAGACGGTGGTGCGCGCTTCGGGCAGCCTGATGCGGGACTATGCGCCCCTGAACACCCTCATCAAGAATGCTCCGTTTGCGGCAAATTATCCCGACGTGAACGTGAATAACAGCGGCACGATACAAAATGCGAAGACCGTGAACTCGCTCACCTTGCAGACAGGCCAGATCAATTGGAATACGACCGGCCCGGTATTCCCGATGTCGAACACTCAGGTCATCAACGGGGTCACGTACACCGGAGTTACTTGCACAAAGACGAGCGACACCGTTAACGGCAAAGCAAATGGCGGCACGCCATGCACGGTTACGGCGATAGACCCGAGCTTCAAATACCCGCGCGTCGCGGAATGGAGTTTGGATATCCAGCGCGCGATCGCCAAGGGCCTGGCGGTGGACGTGGCTTATGTTGGAAACTACGGCTGGAACGAGACCTCCGGCGGCCCAGCTCAACATGCCGGCTTTGGGCGCCGGGTGGGATCAGACCGCTATTTCTAACTGCCTCAGCCCCGCCAGCGTCGCAGCGAATTACAATAATTGCAAGCCGACTACAGGAAAAGAAGTCGGGCAGTTCACAAACATATTCCCTTACTTCAATTTCATCACTCAAAATCAATCGCATTCCAAGTCAAACTACAACGCGTTGCAGGTGACCGCGAACCAGCGAGCCTTTCACGGGCTGTCCTTTATCGCCGGCTACACGTACTCTCATTCCCTGGATAACACCCCGGATAATTCTCCATACAATCCAGGGAACCTGAGCCTGTACTACGGAAGCGGCGCTGCCGACATCCGGAATCGCTTTTCGTTCTCGCCGACTTACCAGCTCCCCGGGATGAAGTCACCGGGACAGATGCTGCAAGGCTGGTCGGTGAATGCGATCGTGCTTTTGCAAAGTGGCCTGCCCTGGACTCCTATCGACACCGTATCAACCACAGAAGACATCTCCGGGACGGGCAACGGAACTGCAGCCGCTCAGTACTGGAATTACACCGGGCCAACGTCCGACTTCCGGCCTGGCTTTAATCCTATTCCGTGCTACGGCGGCACGTTCGCAGGGCTGCACGGCATTTGCCTCCGCGCCGGCAGCCGTACAGACTGCATGCACGAATGCAGCAGTCCGCTCCCTACGGCGGCGCTGGCACCCACTCGGCCAACTCGCGCTTGCTTCGCTGGCCAATTTCGGCTGCTTCGCGCAAGGCAACGGAGTCCTGACTCCTCCCGCTTACGGGACGATCGGGAACGCGACCAAGGGCACGTTCATCGGCCCGACGTATTACAACGTCGACTTTTCCGTCGCCAAGCTCTGGAAGCTAAGGGAACGGTACACCGCGCAATTCCGGGTGGAGTTCTTCAATTTCTTCAACCGAGTTGACCTGGCTACAGCCCCAACCAGCATCGCTCCGAGCGCCGGATCCAGCGGCCAGTTCGGCTGTTCCTGCACGACGCCGGACACTGGTAACCGAAACCTCAACCCTGTGCTTGGTTCTGGCGGTCCCCGCCACGTCCAGTTCGGCTTGAAGTTGACTTTCTAAGAAACGCGGTAAATCCTGTAAGAGGGCCCGCTTCATTTTGAAGCGGGCCCTTTTCAGGAGCCCAACCCGACGACGCCCTCCGGAACAACAATTATCCATGCGCGTCCATTCGAAGTTGCAGAGGGTGATTCAGGATCGCGGCTGAGTATTGCGAATCAGCCGACGTGGGTGTAGTTTCGTCGGTTCGCAAAAACCATCGGAGGTTGCATGAGGTTTCAGGCCAGGCAAGTGCGTCTGTGCGCGGCGGTAGCAACGGTGCTGTGTTTGCTCGCGGCAGGAGTCAGCAGCGGGCAGACTGCGCCGAATCCAGCGGGCGCTCAGATGGCGGAGCAGGTATTCAAAAGCATTGTCGTGCTGAAAGGTATTTCGGTCGACGAATTCATGGATACGATGGGATTCCTGTCGGCCTCTCTGAGCTACAACTGCACCGACTGCCACGGCGAAGATGCCGTGGACAACTGGGCCAACTTCGCTAAAGACACCCCGAAAAAGAACACCGCCCGCAAGATGATTTTGATGGTGAAGATGATTAACCAGACGCAATTCGGCGGCAAGCGCATGGTGACCTGCTACACCTGCCATCGAGGCGACGCCAGCCCCAAGATTACTCCGAATCTGGCGGTGCAGTACGCGCCGGCGGAGGACATCGATGCCAACGAGGTGGAGCTTGCCAACCGGCCGGCCGCTGAGGGAACTCCTTCCGCCGACAAAATTTTGGACAAGTATTTTCAGGCGATCGGAGGCGCGCAGCGCCTGGGCGGTTTTACGAGTTTGGTAGCGAAGGGCACCTATTCCGGCTACGACACGGATAATCAGAAGGCTCCCGTAGAGATCTATGCCAAGGCGCCGGCCCAGATGACGACGATCGTGCACGCCCCGCTGGGCGATAGCGTGCGGGTTTTCGATGGCCGCTCCGGCTGGATTGCTTCGCCGGATCGCCCCATACCGCTGCTGTCGCTGACGGGAGGGGCCGTTACCGGGGCCAAGATCGACGCCACATTGGTTTTCTCGAGCCGGAATCAAGCAGCTTTACCCACAATGGCGCGTGGCTGACACAACCATTGACTCCAAAGACGTCTGGATGCTCGAGGGGATTGCCGCCGGGCAACTTCCGTTAAAGCTATATTTCGACCAAGAAAGTGGACTGCTGGTGCGAGCGCTCCGCCTGATCGACACCGTGATCGGCTACAACCCGACACAACTTGACTTCTCAGACTATCGCGCGGTGAACGGGATCAAGGTGCCCTATCACCAGGTAATCACGTGGACGGACAATCAAACGACAATCGACCTGACGAACGTGCAGTTGAATACGGCCATCGAAGCGGCGAAATTCGCACAGCCTCCTCCTGCTCCGCCTCCCAAGGTCAAGTGATGAAGGAATAACAGACCCGCACGTCGCGCGCGGCAGCAACGGCGCGACGCTTGTCTGCGCGGGCGCGGCGTCTATCCGAGTTTCAACATTTTGGCGAGATTGCCGCCGAGGATGGCTTCCTTTTCCGCATCCGTTATTTGCGAGCCGAGGATCGTATCCACGGAATCGGGCCAACTGGTTGACGGCCCGTCGGTCCCATACACGATTTGGCTCGCGCCTAATTGCACCACCAGATTGTGTATGCTCTCGGTCAGAAAAACCATGGAATCGACCAAGATTTGCGTCTTGAAATATTCGCTGGGCATTTTCTTGTTCGCGCAATCAGCGCCGCGCATGGCGCAGACTACCTCCGATCTTCCCAGGTAGGAGGCCAGATAGCCGCCGCCGTGCGCCGCGCAGATTTTCAGTCCGGGGAAGCGATCCAGGGTACCGTCGAAAATGAGATGAGAGAGGCCGACCGTCGTTTCGAACGGCATGCCGATGATATTGTCGAGGTTGCCGCGGCCCTTCAGGCCATTTTCCTTGATGACGTACGGGACGTCGTTCGGATGCATGAAGACCATGACGCCGAGATCCTGAGCCTTAGCCCAGAAAGGATCGTACTTCGGCGCTGACAGGGGCTCGCCCTCCACATGGGGGCCGACTGCCGCGCCGCGCATCTTTAGATCCTTCACCGCATGCTCCAGCTGCTGGGCGGCAAGCTCGGGGAACTGCAACGCCGGCGAGGTCAGCGCGACAAACCGGTCCGGATACTTCGCGCACCACGCCGCCAAGCCTTCGTTGTGAGTATTGACAACCTTCGTGGCCAGATCGCGATCAGCGGAATACCACCAGAAGTCGTTCACATCCAGAACCTGAACATCAATGCCGAGCCTATCGAGCTGTTGAACGCGCGCAGGACCCAGAAACAACCGGCCGGTATCCGCATATTTGGCGAGGGGCGTGCCCTTCACGACTTCCGCCGTCTCCGGGAACTCGCAGTGGGCATGAACATCGATTACCTTCACGCGCTTCCCTGCGACGGTGACGATGCGGCGCGTTGCGGCGTTCGCCTGGGGTGCCGGAGAGAAAGAGCGCGCCAACCGGGCTGTAACCAACATCCCCGCGGTCGCGCCTGCAATGCCTTTCAGGAACTCTCTGCGGTTCGCCATGGGCGCCTCCGTGTTTAAAGAAACTTGAAAAGTTGCCGCGGGTTATCGACCAAAAGACGCTTTAGCTTATTGCTGTTTTTGCCCGCAATTTCCCAAATCCAGTGGTTGAGCAACGCGCCGTCGTTTGGCATCTGGCCCTCTTTCATGTTGGGATGGGGCCAATCCGTGCCGGAAATCACACGGTCGGGAAATTCTTCCGCCAACAACTGAGCAAACGGCAAGGCCTGCCGCCAATTCTCCGGCTTGCCGCTGCTCGTAAGACGCTCGGGGCAGGTCACTTTCGCATAGCAATCCGTCTTGTCACGAAAGAGCTGCATAAAAAACTGGAAATCGGGATCGTTCACACCCTTGTTTACCGCCGGCACCGCCATGTGATCGAAAACCAGGGGAATGGGAATCGCTTTGATGTGCGCCGCCAGATTTTTGAGATCAGCCGGTTCGCAATAGAGATCGATATGCCAGTCGTTCTTCAGCGCGCCTCGGTCTTTTAAGCGCTTCAGCCGATTCGCCATATCCACCATCTCCTCGGGCGGTGGAGGATTCGTCAGACGCTTCACGTAGCTGTAGCGCACGCCGCGCACGCCGGCGGCGTCGAGCTCCGTCAGTCCCGCGTCCGATATGTTTTTGTCGACGAAGGCGACTCCCAGGGCCCTGCCCTTCGCTCGTTTGAGAGCGTTGAGCATGTAGCTGTTGTCGGTACCATGGCACGTGGCCGCGACGATAACCTCGCCCGAGAAGCCCAGATAATTATCCAGCTCCTCCAGCTTTCGCCAGGGCGCAAACGCCGGATCATATTTTCGGTCGTCCGACCACGGGAACGGCGTCATGCCATTACTATTTACGTGGCAGTGCGCATTGATTGCGCCCGGCGGCAGGGGAGGCGCAACCGGATCAGGATGGGGATCGGGCGCGAGATTGCTGGGAAGCGGCTTGGTCATCTTGCGTGGCTTGTCGTTGTAGTGATTCCGGTTCACCTCTCGCGTCTCCGAGACCATGGTGTACTCGCGGCCCTCTTCCATATTGTATTTCTCCGAAAGATGGCGAACGATGACGTCTTCGAGATCCAGGCCCAAATCCTTGCGCAACCTGTCACCCAGCGGGCCTTTGCGATCAGGCTTGTCACCCAACGCAAAATTGACGGTGACTCTTTTGCTGGGAGCCGCTTCATCGCCGACAATGCAGAAGGTCCCAGGTCACGAGCGTTGTGGCTATGCGGTTGCGCAGAAGCGTGTTCTTTGGCTCTTCGGTCACCGGATCCAGAGACTGATGGTTTTGCAAGAAAGCGTGCATGGCCTTGAGAAGCTCTGCGTTATTCTCAAGAAAAAAGCTCTCCATATCCTTGGAGCATCGGACTTCAAGGTTGGGCATGGTCTGTCGTTTCTTCCCTCTTTCTCAGATTATCAAGAACCGCAACATCTCCCGCTAGATTGTTGGTTTATCCAGGCTGCCGATTCGTGCCTTCCACAGATCCCAGGAGCGCATGGTCTGTCCCTCATTGGTTGTGGCCGCCTTGGCGCCCTCTTCGGGCGTCAGGAAATTGATCGGGCCAAGTCGAGTGGCATCGATTTGCAGGCGCGCATTCATTTCGGTGTAAACAGCTCGCCACACCGCGAGTTGGATGGAATCGGCGACCACCACCGAGCCATGACCGCGCATGAGCGCCACGGCATGATTTCCCAGCACTTTCGCGAGCCCGTCGGCCAGCGAATTGTCGCGGACGAGCATGTCGGTGATGCCGCCGAACTCGCGGATCTCGAAGATGGGCGTGCCCGCGCCCAGAAATCCGGCCATATGAGAGATTGGCCGCAGATTCGTGCGCGGTTGCTCCGAAAGGGATCACCGAGGCCGAATGGCTGTGCACCACGGAGATAACGTCCGGGCGGGCGCGATAGATTCCAGCATGAATAAATCGCTCGAGGTAAGGGCGTGGGTGGCCCGGGTTCACCGGCTGGCCTTGCAAATCGTGCTCCATAATGTCCGCCGGCGTCACGAGCGGAGGCGCCATATTACGCGAGAGCAAAAAACGACTTGAGTCCTTGTCATGCCGCACGCTGATGTGCCCGAAGCCGTCGAGCACGCCCTGGTCGTACAAAATGCGATTCGCGTAGGCCAGATCCTCGACTAATTTCGGGTCCGGCCCGCCCGCCGAGGGAGGCGGAAGCGGCTGCGCGCTTGTCGGTTACAGCCAATCCCAGCGCGCAGGATGCGGCAATTGCAAAACTCAACATGTGGTTCCCTCTCGGCGCGGGCTAGCGAGCTATGCTGACAAGCGCTCCACCGCACCTTTAATTGCCCGTACTGAGTACAACGCGAAAACGAGCTTTGCCGCTCAGCATGCGTTCATAAGCCTCCGCGGCGCGTTCGAGCGGGAAAACCTCGACGAGCGGCCGCACGCTGCTGAGGGCGCTGAAAGAGAGCGTATCCTGCGAGTCAATCGGGGAACCCGAAGGCCAACCGGAAATCGCGCGACGCCCGCCGATCAGCAGCCGGCCCGGTATTACGAGCGGCGCATCCGGATTTCCCACCAGGATCAGCTTCCCGTTTATGGCCAAGCCATCCAGCACGGCGCTCACAGCCTTGGTGCTGGTTACGGTAGAAAGAATAACCTTGGCCAGACCCAATTTCGCCAGCTCCGCGGCAGGATTTGACGCTTCACTATCGATATAGAATTTTGCGCCGAGCTTTCTCGCCAGTTCTTCTTTGTCGCTTCCCCTGGCGATGGCGACGGTGCGAAAACCCATCTTCGCTCCATACTGAATGGCCATGTGGCCTAAGCCGCCTACACCCAGCACCGCTACCGTATCTCCGGACCGCGCGCCGCTATTCCGCAGCGCATTAAACGTGGTGACGCCGGCGCAAAGTACGCGGACCAGCCTCGACTGCCGAAAATCCGTCCGGTATCAACGCGAGCGCTCCCGCGGGGGCGATCATGAAGTCGGCGTACCCTCCATCGACCGTCAGCCCGGTAATTTGCCGGGCCACGCTGCAGGTCACGAAATCGCCGCGGCGGCAAGAATCGCAATAGCCGCAATGCCCACCATGCCAGCCGACACCGACGCGCTGGCCTACTTTCCATGCGGCTACTCCCGCACCGACCGCATCAACGATTCCGGCGACTTCATGTCCCGGAATGCGCGGGTAGGTGATCCCGGGCCGCGAATTTTCTTTGACGTATCGGTCGCTGTGACAGATTCCGCAGGCTTGCACCTTAATTCGAACGAACCCAGCCGCCGGCTCGGGGATTTCCCTCTGCACCAACTCAAATGGTCCGTTCGCAAGTGAGACCTGCACTGCGCGCATACTCGGCATGATTTCCTCTCAATAAACAGTCTAGATGAAGGCGAGCCTACAACGTAAGCAGGTCAACATCGCGCAGACGGGACCATAACGCAGGCCGCTCTAGGTCTTCGCACTCTTTTCCAGATCGCCTCTCCACCAACGAGCGGAAAAAACGATGGCGGCCGCGGCCAGCCAGCCGATCGCATACATGGGTTGCGCTCCCCAGCGAAAAGTGGCCGAGTGCATCAGCCCCATCCAGGAAAACGCAGCAGCCACAACGCACCAGATGGAAGCGCGGCCGAAATTGCGATCAATGGCTTCGGTGATCAATGCCGCCATCACCAGCACCAGGAAGAGGAATCCATTCCCAAGGCCCTGGACTGAAGACCAATAAATCGACCGGTTGAGCGCCGCCTGCACCTCCGGATTTGCCGCGGAAAGCCGCAAAGCGGGCAGCGCGGCCGTGATCGCCGCCGCTACTACGGCGCCGGCCGGCAGAACCAGGCCCAGAAGGACCGCCCGGTAATATTTCGGGTCCACGCGGTGAAACGTCGCGTGCCCGACGCCAACGGTGATGAAAGCAATCATCGCCGCGAGAATGGCCCAGGGAAACAGCGAGGCGATGAATAACGTGAGACCACTGGTCACAATCAGTAGAAAGATGACCGGCGCCCATAGCGAGTAGCTGATGCGTCCGCCCAGCGCCTTGTAAGGCGGATGCATCGCGTAGACGATCGGTGAGACGATGCTTCCCGCCAGACCGCACGCCAACGTGCCGATGGCGTCCCAAGCCACAACCTTCCGGGCGTCGTAATCATCTTTGAGCGTCGTCGCGCCTTCCACGGCAGCGATGTCCTGCAACACATGGTAAATGGTCATCGGCACGATCACCGAGAGATACGGGATGGTCATGGCGAGCCCGTGCAGGATGCCCGGCGAAGCGGCGAACGGCAGAGTCGGCTTTATGCCCTGCCATACCGGATGCACGTATCCGATGGCCAATGCCACAGCGAGCGGAACGATCCAGACAGCCAGGAAGGGGGGAATGTTCCAGGAGGTAATCGGCACGCGCGCCAACGCACTGGTGGCCACGATCGCGAGGGCAATAATTCCAACCAGCGGGTTATCGAAAATTCTCTGCAGCAAAACAAACGCGAGATAGCTGTACATCGCCGCGCCGAATACAGTCATCGACGCGGGCACAGGAATAAACCGGCGAATCGCGCCCGCAAAAGGCGCAGCGGCCAATTTAATCAGACCGGTCCATACGACGGCCGCCGCGCCCGCCTGCCACGCCTGCATCGGATCGCGGCTTTGCAGGTAGACGGGCAGCATGATGGCCAGCGTGTAGGCGATGATCGCGGGAACATTGTTTCCGTAGGGCTGAGCGGTGACATCCGCGCGGCCCTCGCGCTTTCGCAAACCGATACCGAGCCACGTCAGTCCCATGGAGCCCACAAAAAACCCCAAGGCGTATCCCGGAAGCAGATGGCTGACACTGAAAACGGCCGGAATGCCGAGCGGCACCAGGAGAAACACGGGAATGATCATCTGCGCGAGGTTGAGTCCGACCTGTGCGATGGTGACGTCGAGATCACCCCGGGTCATCGCCCACCAGGAGCCGGCATTTTCAGTTGCGGTCATTAAACGCACCCCTTCTCTCGTCGTCTGAACGCCAGAACGTCATACCGCCCCTCGAAATGCGGGATCTGCTCCGAGCGGCTCCGAACCCAGAGCGCCACACCGGGAAAACGCCAAAATAAGCAGCATCAAGTACCATCTATTGGTGGAATAATCCAGCGAAAACGCGGAGGATTGCCAAACAATTGCTCATCGGCGATGATGTCGGATCGAACGTCCCACGGTGATCGACGTCGAAAATTCAGGGGAAGAGGACAACATGAAAATCGGTGTGGCCGGACAAGGCGCCTTCGGCGTCAAACATCTCGAAGCCATGGCCAAGATCCCAGGCATCGAGGTGATCACCCTGACCGGTGGGAACCAGGTGACGACCGCCGAGGTGGCCAAGAAATTCAATATCCCCCACTTCACGGGCGATCTGGCCGAGAGTCTGAAACAGCCAGGCCTTGAAGCCATGATCCTGGCCACGCCTACCGGAATGCACGCGAAGCAAGGCGAAATGTGCATGCGCGCCGGCAAGCACGTGCAGATCGAGATTCCCATCGCGGACAATCTAGCGGACTCCAAGCGGCTGGTCGAGGTGCAGAAAGCAACCGGCGTCGTATGCATGGGAGGCCACACCCGGCGATTCAACCCCAGTCATCAGTACGTTCACAAGAAGATCAAGGCCGGCGAACTAACGATCCAGCAGATGAATGTGCAGACTTACTTTTTCCGCCGTACGAACATGAACGCGGCCGGCAATCCCCGCAGTTGGACCGATCATCTCCTTTGGCATCACGCCTGCCACACCGTGGACCTTTTTCAGTACCAGACCGGCGAACTGGTTTCCGACTGTTACGCGGTGCAAGGCCCGTTTCATCCCGAACTGGAAATCGCCATGGACATCGGAATCGTGATGAAAGTGCCCTCGGGCGCGATCTGCACGCTGTCGCTGTCGTTCAACAACAAGGGACCCCTAGGCACGTTCTTCCGCTACATCTGCGACAACGGAACCTATCAGGCCTACTACGACGATCTGGTCGATGGAGATCAGAACAAAATCGACTTGTCGAACGTCGATGTTTCGATGAACGGCATCGAGCTGCAGGACCGCGAATTCTTTGCCGCGATCAAGGAAAAGCGCACCCCGAATGCCAACGTCGCGCAATGCTTCACGGCCATGCAGATTCTGGACAAGCTCGATCAGATCTTGAACAAGTCGCTGCAAACCGCAGCACGCTAGACGGCAGGGCGGTTGGTTTTTAGGGTGGGAGCGGCTTACGCCGGTGTCCTCTCGCTCCCGCGGAGAATCGCCGCCGCTATACTTTGCCGCGCTATCTCTTTGAGGTCGTCTTGTCGCCGGCCGGCTTCGGCGCCGCGGCGGCCCCGCAGCTTCCGCAATTCGGAGTGCATCATGATCACCCTCATCCACATTCCCAGAGGGTGCGCACCCATCTCCACGAGCGGATGGACCGTTCCATTGCGAAACCGTTCGATGTCGTCATCCTGGAGCGTCTCGAGTACCTTCGTTTCTTTGTCGTTGAGTTGTATTCCCTGGCCACCGAAGGCATGTCGTTAATCAGGCGCACGCGCAGGTCGTGCTTGAATCGCAGATCGTAAAGCACCTTGTTCAGCTTGTATGCGGAAGGAGACGGGTGCTTGTAGAACTCATAGCCACCGGAATCCTGGAACTGGTATTTGGCGACGCCTGCGCACCTTCCTTCGACGTCTTGCCCGTCCGCTTATCGGGAAGAAAACGCATGACGGCATGGCCATGATGCCATGTGGGCTGATACGTCAGAAGCTCGCCGGGCACATTGCCGATCGCT
This sequence comes from uncultured Acidobacteriota bacterium, assembly GCA_963810155.1. Classification (GTDB taxonomy): domain Bacteria; phylum Acidobacteriota; class Terriglobia; order Acidiferrales; family UBA7541; genus Palsa-189. The sequence continues at coordinate 12,107 of CAWEMN010000004.1, read as the reverse complement.
CCAAACAGAACCATCCACGGGAGCATCTCCGTATTGCCTACTTCGTCGAGCTGCTGGCTGGTTAGGCTCAGAAGCGCCTCATGGTTGCCCTTTTCCATCTGGGCGATGGCCCAATAGTCGAAGTCATAGTCGGGCTTCGCATACTTCCACGTTCCGGGATAATGCGACATGCCTCCGCTGGCCACGATCGCCACGCGTTCGTTCCGGTTGGCAATCACTTTCGCGATGGCTTTTCCAAGCAGCTCGCAACGCCGCGCACTGGGCAGCGGCGGAAGATAGGCGTTCACAAAGATGGGCACAACGGGAATCGGCCGCCCCTCAATCACCCACTCATAGACCGCCGCGAACGCATGGCCGAGTACGGCATCCTGCGAATACGCGAGATCGAATCCGTCCTGCATCAGCTTATCCAGTAAATCTTCGGCCAAGCCCTGATGGATCGGAAGGTCGTAGCGGCGTCCGGCAAACTCGGCGTGCGATTTTTCGCCGGCAAGGATGGCGAACGTCGGAACGGAAGTCAGGAAAAAAGTCTCGAGATGGTCGTTGCCGATGACGATCACGGCATCGGGCTTGCTCTCTTCGAGGTCCTTGCCGAGCTGGCGCATGGCCGCGATATCCGCGTCGAGCTGGGCGGGATCTTCACTGGGGGGCCGAACAAAGAGTTGCGGCGCGTGGACAGTCGCCATAGCTGCTACGATTTTCCCCATTTTGGTCACCTCATTTGTCCGATTGCGCCGTCACTAACATGCTTCAGTATTTGAGAGTTGCTCGGGGACAGCCCGAGGCAGCGCCGGTATGCTTTGATTGTGCGGAAATAGTCAAAGTTCGTCAATGGTAAGTGTCGGCCGCCGACAGGCAGATTCCGCGGCACGATTTCGCCGCGTGCCGATCGGTGCGACGACGCGACGCGGAGTATCTCAGGCTTTCGCCGCGCCCGATTGACGCGAGATCTGCTTCGCGAGCCGCGGATAGACCTTGAGTACATTGCGTTTCGAAAATCTTTTGCTTTTCTTCGGCCTTGAGACCCGCCGCTCCGTCCACATAGCGCCGCGTATCGTCGAAGTAGTGGCCCGTTTCCGGATCGATGCCTTTGACCGCGCCGACCATTTCCGATGCGAACAGAATATTGTCGGCGGGAATGACTTTGGCGAGCAGATCGATGCCCGGCTGGTGATAGACGCAGGTGTCGAAGTAGACGTTATTCAGAAGCAGGTCCTTCAAGAGCGGGCGCTTCAAGTCCTGCGCCAGGCCGCGATACCTGCCCCAGTGGAACGGCACAGCGCCACCGCCGTGGGGAATGACGAATTTCAGCGTGGGGAAATCCTTGAAAAGGTCGGCCGTCAGGAACTGCATGAACGCCGTGGTGTCGGCGTTGATGTAATGCGAACCCGTGGTGTGGAACGCGGGATTACAGGCTGCGCTTACGTGCACCATCGCGGGCACGTCGAGTTCGACCATCTTCTCGTAGACGGGATACCACCAGCGATCGGTGAGCGGCGGTTCCTTCCAGAAGCCGCCCGAAGGATCGGGATTCAGATTGCAGCCGACAAAACCGAGTTCCTTGACGCAACGCTCGAGCTCCGGCAGGCAGTTGACGGGCGGCACGCCGGGCGACTGAGGAAGCTGGCACACGCCGACGAAGTTTTTCGGGTACATATTGACGATGCGATGAACCATGTCGTTGCAGACGCGGGTCCAGGCAAGACTCAGGTTTGCGTCGCCGATGTGATGGCCCATGCCGGAGGCGCGCGGCGAAAAAAGCGTGACGTCGGTGCCGCGATCTTTCTGCAATTTAAGCTGCGCCGGCTCCAAGAGCTCGCGAATCTGTTGATCGGTGATGTTCGGCGGCTCGGGGAGCTTGGAACGGTTCTCGAAGGCGGCGACCTGCTGCTTTCGAAATTCGAGAAAGGCCGGCGGTTCCGACGTGTAGTGCCCGTGACAATCGATGATCATTCGGTTCTCTCCCTTTTGGGAACTGGAATTGAGCGGGACGACGGCCGCTCCGGATTCTTCAAGAAGTGCGGACCTTGGCCAAGGCGTCGGCGAGCGCGCGCCAGGAGAAAGGATCGCTGGGGCGATACTGGATGCCATGCTCGGCCATGATCTCCGCGAGCCAGTCCTGGCGCTTGGCTGTTCCTAACGCAGTGAATGGCTCCAGACCAGCATCGGTGAGCGTTTCGGCGACCTCACGCATCTCCGCGGCCCGGCGTTTTCCATGCTGGGCAACGCGGCTGATCAGATAGTCAGGAAGTTTGTCTTTCCATCCCATGCTGGGATAGGTGCTGTCCAGCGAGGCAAGCACAGCGTCCTCCGCCCCGTAGTGCCGAGCCGCGAACATGGCTTCGACGGCCAGGGCTTCGATTCCCTTGATGACCACGCTGCGGCACATTTTGATTGCCGAGGCCACGCCAATGCGATCGCTGACGGCCTGGGCGTCCATGCCAAGCGCTTGCAGGCGCGGAGCCAATTCGGCAGCGCGGGCGCCACCGAGCAGCATGGGAACCCGGAGACGGCTCGGAGGAACCGGCGCCATGACGGCGGCTTCGACGAAGTGTGCACCTGTGGACTCGACGCGCTCGGCCATTTCGCGCTTGGCATCCGGCGAGACGGAGTTGATGTCGAGATAGAGCTGATCGGGGCGGAGCGCCGTGGACGATTCTCGTGCCACGTCGGGCGCGGACGAACAGGTCACCGCGGAGAGGATGACCTCCGCGTCGCGGATGGCCTCTGACAGACTTTCGCAGGCACGGACGTTGGCGCTCTTCGCTTTGGCCAGCATGGCGGCGCGAGACGGTTCGGCGCGCAGCAAAATATCGAAGATGCTGACGCTGACGCCGGATTTGGCGAGATCAGTGCCAAGAATGCCGCCGGCCTCTCCAAAACCAATCAGAGCGATGTGTTCGATACGCTTTGCGGCCATGGGGCACCCTCGCGCTAGATGTACTTCAGGCCCAAGGCCGCGAGCTTCTCGCGCATGGCATATATGTCGAGCCCGAGTTCGCCCTTGGCGAGGCGCTCGCGCGAGGCACTTTCCTTTTTCACGCGCGCCGCTGAAGCCTCTACGACAGCCGCTGCGTCTTCCCGCTTGACGACGACAACGCCATCGTCATCGGCGACGATGACGTCGCCGGGCCGAATAAGCGCGTCCGCGCAAACGACCGGAACGTTCACCGAACCCAGGCTTTCCTTGACCGTCCCCTGGGCGCTGACGGCGCGGCTCCAGACGGGAAATTGCATCTCCGTGAGAGAGCTGACATCGCGGCAACCCGCTTCAATCACGAGTCCCCTGACGCCACGAGATTTGAGAGAAGTCCCTAGCAAGTCGCCAAAATAGCCGTTGGTACACGGTGAAGTGGGCGCAACCACCAGGATATCCCCCGGCTTACAAACCTCCACCGCTACGTGAATCATGAAATTGTCACCCGGCGGCAGGGATACGGTGACCGCGTTGCCGGCGGCAAGCGCGCCCGCGTAGATGGGCCTCATGTAAGCCGCGAGCAAGCCACAACGCCCCTGAGCCTCGTGAATCGTGGCTACGCCAAAGTCTTTGAGCTTTTCGATCAGGTCGAGCGGCGTTCGTTCGATCTGGCGTACGCAAACGGGATTGTTCATCACAACTCCTCAATCAGGGTTAGCGTGTCAATTTATCACAGGCAACTGCGGGGTGGAGCGGCCCGTTTTGCGGACATCCAGTCCAGGAGTAGTTCTTTCCTCGCAGTGATTGGTAACGTGGTGGGGGACTACTACATCCGCACGTGCTTCAGCCCTGGTTATTTCTTTGGATTTTGGCCTTCGGCCGCCTGAGCCCGCTTTGCTTGATCCTCCGGAGTCAAAGGCAGCGCATAGCTTTGCGCGCCGGCCTGCCTGGAGTACCGCATGGCTACGGTGCCGTCGGCTCTCACGATCTGATCGATCACGCTGGTCGGTGTCCCCACCTTGGATTGACGCACGGTCAAAACGAGTTCGTCGCCGGGTTTGAACGTCGCCTTGGTCCAACCGTCATCGGCCATCATGGACTCGATGGATGCGAGCTCGCCCGTCCATTTGACTACTTTTCCATCGCTGTCGGTTGTGTTCCAAATGAGCATGACGTGAGGATTCATCCAACGGTAGTCCACCACAGTACCTTTCATGGTGGTTTCGGTGGTGCCCCAGGTTGCGGCTCCGTGATGTGCGAAGGCGGGGTTCGAAAGCGACAGCAGACCTGCAGCCGCTACCGCAGAAATTGCGAGCAAACGTTTCAGCATAAGGTTTCGCTCCTCAGCGTTATGTCCAGTTAGAAAGTGCGGCTCCCCTGCTACTCGTTACTTCGCGGTGACCGCCGGAATCTGATTCAGGCTATTGTAATCGAGCGAATCGGATGTAACACAGATGTGTTCTGCAATCTCACTATCCGGGCTAAGAGTAATCGTACTGGGCCCCGAGTGCCAAGGCGCCGTATATACCTTGGGGTCGATAACGGTGATCTCGGCCTGAAGCAACCCGAAGTTAAGCCGCTTGTAGCGCTCGACAATTCGCATTTCGTCGCTATGGGGGATGCCGGCTGGCCGCTTCTGGGGGTTCCGCCCGTTGAGGCCATTGTTGATCCAACTGCGTTCGTCGTAGCCGTTCGATTCGACTACGAAGGTATCTCCCTCCCAGTGGCCTATCGCATAGCCAAAGTACCGCGGAACGGGAGGATCGGAGGGCAACTTGCGGCCGTCTGTCCAGATGGTCCTCCACATATGACCCATTTCGAAGAATTCAAGAGTCCGGCCCGGCAATTGGATAAATTCGATCCCGTAGTTATAGGCATAGCTTCTTGGGAAGCCGTACGGGTCGCATACATTCTGAGGGTCTTTCGAGTTCCACTCGGGCGAATCGCTGATCGTAGCCTCGTACATCTTTTGTCCGTAGGGAGTGAAGGAGGGCAGATGCTCGACATCCATGGAAGTCCCGTTGGAGCCCAAATCGTCGGGAGAGCCGCTCCAAATTCCGGTAAGGTCATGCTGATCAAACTTGCGCGTGTCAGCATTCGCTTTCTTGCGAGCGGCAGCCGCATAGCCATCATTCAAACAGCGCGGACACGCTTTCCATCCCGGACCTGGAGTCACCAGAGGAACTTCCACGCCTGGCTTCGGTCCCGCGGGAGGGCGCTGAGGAAAAGCGGCCGGTGCGAAACCCAACACTCCGGCGATGAGCACGGCACTTAGCATTCCAAGGTTTCGCATTTTTCTCACCGGCCTCCTGAATGCCAGGGAAACGCTGCCCACGACCAGCGTTTTTCCGCGCGTTTGAGTCGAAATTGCGTCAATTAGAACACGTTCTGTGGCAAGGCTTCCCCGGAATCTAATGGAGTTTCGAGAAGCTGTCAACATTGCGGAACCAGGGGCCGCTCTCCGAAAACGGGAGGACAAGAGGCGGATCAAGGAGCCGGCTTCGCAAATTTGGCCGCGTCGATCGGAGCATTCAACTGCACGTTCTGAAGATCGATAATGGTCCGTCCATCGGTCCAACTAATGACCACGTGAAAGGGCATCTTGATTCCCGACACATCGCGATAATCGGAGTAATCCACCTGGGTGGGATTGGGGCCGACAATGGTGTCGGCATAACGGACCTGGCGAACAAGCAAACCGGAGCTCTTATCAAAGTACAGCTTCACCAGGGATTTCCCGCTGGTGCCCTGGACGATCTGGACCGGATGCTCGTCTATTTTCGCCTCCGGAAAGTCTGAGCTCCAATTCGTAAGGACTTGCTTGATCTGGCCGGGGAATGACAATTGCGCATCGACCCTGCCACCATCCAAGTTGCCCCCCGTCAGAGTGAGCACCGGCACCAAACTATTTCTTGCGGCGACCCAACCATTGCGGCCATCAAAGGTTGACGTAGAGTCCTTTGCAGCGCCGCCTTCTCCAACCGCGTGGGCAATCTGGGTGCGCTGCGCGGGCGCTTTTGCATAGATATCAACGGGGATCTTGGAATCTCCGGTGTCAAAACCTTCGTAGAGTCCCTTGGCGACGAAACTGGTGAGAGTTGCGAGTCGCTGCGCTCCTCCGACCGCCTGAATGTATTTGTCCAGGACCTGATCGGCTGTGGGCCCGCTGGGAGACTTCGGCCGTCCGCCGCTCTTGAGATCATTGGGGTCGATATCCGGGACCACTTCGTACTGCTCAGCGATGCTTGGGACGATCTTAGGGGTATCGTTGCTGCGATGGCAGGTGTAGCAGGTAATGGCGGTTTTTCCGCCGAAGTTGGCCTGGTTGATGCTCCTGACCATCAAAACCATTTTGCGCGCGGTTTGTTTCAGCGGCGTGTCGTCGGCATACTTGGCCCAATCCGTAGCCGCTTCCTGTACGTGGCAATCGATGCAGTTCAGACTGAGCGCGGAGGCAAAGAACCCCATCGTCCCCATGAATTCGTCCATGGAGATCCCTCTCAGCACCTGGACATTCTTCAGGACATCCTCCGCCATCTGCGGTTTTTCCGCAGGGGCTGCTGGGGCGCCACTGCCCTGCTGAGCTTGAGCGCCCGCCAACGTACGCGCAAAGCAGGCACGCTGCGACCGTTTTCGCACTGGTAAGCAGCACTTTTCTCCAACCAAGAGTCATGTTTTCTTCCTTTGCTTCGTGGAAAACCTGTCGGTTAGTGGTTAACGCCACCGGGCCATCACGAACACTGCCCTTCCTGTGGGGCTGAGGCGTTTTACGCTGTAGACGGCTGATGTTTATCCCATGCTGGAGTTGCGCATGTCAAGCCACGCCGTAGGCGAGAAAATCGGCTATTCCCGCGGCCCCGTTATCGCTTGAAAGATATGCGGAATCTGTTATTCTGCGGCCCGAAAACCTATTCCAAGCAGCGCTGAAACCACCCCGCCGGATTGTGCGTGTCGGGAGGCCCCATAAGGAGCTTCACAATGTCCTTGCGTTTTCCGGTTTTGATTCTGGCGGTTGCGAGTATCGTCGTCCTTTTGAGACCGACGCCTACCCCCGTTGCGGCCCAGACGTTTGGCAGCGCTTCAGGAAGGGCCAAATGGGCCCGGGACTTCAAGGGCGAGTGGTCCCCGACCGGCGTCGGGGGCGGACAAAAGCTGCTGCTGCCGGGCGAGGAGGTTTCGCTCACCAAGTTTGGCGCGGAGCAATACAACAAGATCGACGAAGCCGATTCGCCGGCCTATAGGTGCGAGCCCTACGGCCCCTCCAGAATGATGACGAGCGCGCTGCCCTTCAGGATTTTTCCGCAGGGCAACGTAATCGGAATGATTTTCGAACATATCGACTACCGGATCATCTACATGGACGGAAAGCACCCGGACGATATTGTGGATTATCCGGAGTGGGCGGGGCATTCGATCGGCCGGTGGGACGGCGATACGCTGGTCGTCGATACCATCGGCATGAGAGAGGAGTCCTGGCTGGATTCCGACGGTTTACAACATAGCGGGAAACTGCACCTGGTGGAGCGGTGGACCAAGACCAGTCCCGATACATTCGTGGTGCTCTTCACGGTCGACGATCCCGTGTACTACACCAAGCCCTTCACGTACGGGAATAACTATGAACGGGATGAGTTTCGCATCGTGCCGGACCGGTGCGAAGATACTCCTCCCGACGACAAGTACATCCGGATTCACGGCAAAGTGGGCCCTACTCACCAACCGCCTCCGACCTACCCGGCGGGAGTACAGCGGACCTACGTGGGCGCCGACCGAGAGGCCGAGCGCGCCCGCAGGGCGGCAGAACCGATGGCGAAGAAGACCAAATTTGAAGAAGACGTGGTCAAAACATCCGCGGGGGATCTGAAGATCACGTCCATTGCGGATTACAGCCTGCAATTCAGCTTCAACGGCAAGGTGGTCGATGTGGACCCGGTAGCGCGGACCGCCGACTATTCCCAGCTTCCCAAGGCAGACGTGATTCTGGTGACGCATCCGGGCGCAGAACACGTGGATCCGGCTACCGTCAAGGCCCTGAGCAAGGACAAGACTTCGCTTATCGTCTGTCCGCATTGCTGGATGTACCTGCAGAACGGCTCCATCATGATTAACGGAGAGACTGAGGCCGTTGACGGCCTGAAGATTGAAGCGATCCCCGCCTACAACATCAAGGGACAGCTCGGTAACGGGAAACCAAATACGTCCAAGGGAAGCGCCAACGGGTACGTGATCACGTTCGGCGACAAGCGCGTCTATGTGGCCGGCGAAACCGAAAACGTTCCGGAAGCGAAAGCCCAGAAGCAGATCGACGTGGCGTTTTTGCCGGTGAACAACAAGAGTGGTGTCGCTGGCGGAGGCGCGGGCCTTCGGACGATGACGCCAGCCATGTTCGCCGAGACCGTCAACAGCATCCGGCCGAAGGTCGTCTTCCCATACGCCTACGGCAACAACGATCCGAAAGATCTGTCGTCGCTCGTGAAGGATCCCACGATCGAAACTCGCGTTCGCGATTTGAAGTAGAAACAATTCTGAAGCGGGCCGGGCGCGTCGTTTGAAACGCTATGGCGCCTCGTTTGAGAGGAGACGTGGAATGACCAAACGTTTTCCGATGTTGATGGCCATCGCAGCAAGCATGGGCATACTGCTGAGCCTGGCGCACGCCCCGGCCCCGGCGGCCGCGCAGGCGCAGAGCGGCACCACTGCCAAGGACAAGAATGCGTGGGCCCGGGACTTCAATGGCGTGTGGTCTCCCGTCGGGGCTCAGGGGGCCATGAGCGGACACCTGCTTCCGGGCGAGGAAATTTCGCTCACGAAGTTTGGCGCGGAACAGTACAACAAGATCGACGAAGGCGATTCGCCGGCCTACGATTGCCTGCCGTATGGCCCGACAAGAATCATGTCGAGCGCCCTGCCTTTTATGATCATGATGCAGGACGATATGATCGGAATGATTTTCGAACACATCGATTACCGCCTCATCTACATGAACGGAAAGCACCCGGACGATATTCTCGATTATCCGGAGTGGGAGGGGCATTCGATCGGCCGGTGGGAAGGCGATACGCTGGTGATCGATACCATCGGCATGCGGGAAGAGTCCTGGCTGGATTCCAACGGGTTGCAACATAGCGGACAGCTGCATGTGATCGAGCGGTACACGAAGACCAGCCCGGACACCTACATCTGGAAGGTCACGATCGAGGATCCGGTTTATTTCACCAAGCCATTCACTTACGCGTTCAACGTGATGCGGGACGAGTATCGCATCGTGCCCGACCGGTGCGCGGATACTCCTCCCGATGAAAAGTACAACCGGGTCCATGGGTTGGTGGGCCCTACGCAACCGATCCCTCCGACATTCCCGCCCGGAGTTGCGCGCACCTATATTGGCCACGAAAAAGATGGACAACCGAATCCGCGCGGCCGCCGGCAGGAAGGCGCGGTAACCAAGAAGACGAAATTCGAGGAAGACGTCATCAAGACTTCCCGAGGCGATCTGAAAGTCACGACGATTGCAAATTACAGCGTGATGTTCAACTACAACGGGAAAGTTGTGGTGGTGGACCCGGTGGGGCGTTACGCGGACTATTCGACGATCCCCAAAGCGGACCTGATCCTGGTGACGCATTCCGGAGCCGATCATGTGGATCCGGCGATGGTCAAGGCTCTCAGCACGGACAAGACATCGCTCGCAGTCTGTCCAAATTGCGCGATTGATTTCCCAACCGGCACCATCTTGATCAACGGCGAAACCGAAACGATGGCGGGCTTCAAGGTGGAAGCAGTGCCCGCATACAACATCAAGGGCCGAGGGGGCAATGGCAAGCCCAATACCTCCAGGGGCAGCGCGAATGGCTACGTGATCACCTTCGGCGACAAGCGGGTCTATGTCGCTGGCGAAACCGAAAACGTTCCCGAAGTGAAGGCCCTTAAGCAGATCGACGTGGCGCTATTGTCGGTCAACAATACCGGCCTCGGCGTGGTTCCCTCGAACGATGCCGAGGAGGGCGTCGTGCTGCGGACCATGACCCCGGCGATGTTCGCCGACACGATCAAGGCGATTCGCCCCAAAGTCGTCATCCCATACAGCTACGGCAAGAATGATCCCAAAGCACTGGCGGCGATGGTGAAGGACGAGAAGGGCATCGAAGTCCATACCTTGAACTAGCAAGGTTTGGAAAAGCCGCGGCGTTCCAACGCGAAAAACATTCCTCTAAAAACAGGGAGGGCGTTCGCGATGCGTTCGAGCCCCTTCCCTGTTGAATCCGCTGTTTGTGCCAAACCGCAGCCGGCTCGTTTGGAAAGAGTCGCCGGGATACGGAGGAGAGATGTCGTACAGGAATACTTTGCGGATGTTTTTCTTTAGCGCGGCACTCATGCTGGCGGCGATGCCCTCTTCCTTGCGCGCACAAGCGGCTGCGCCAATTGAAACCCACCAGCTCGCGCCAAATGTGTACTGGATCGAAGGCGGAGTGGGTTCGAATGCGGGCGTGGTGATCGGCAACGATGGCGTGATTGTCATCGATCCCAAACAGACGCCGGAGTCAGGGAAAGCGGTGATCGCGGAAGTTGCCAAGCTCACGTCGAAACCCATCACACACGTTATCCTGACTCACAGCAACTCGGATCATGTGAATGGTTTGGCGGGATTTCCGAAAGGCCTGACGATCATTGCCCAAGAGAACTGCAAGCAGCAAATGGAACATCCGAGGGGCAATCCTCAGAACGTGGACCTCCACGACTATATTCCCAACCGGACGGTGTCCAATAAAACGTCGATGAACATACACGGCGTGCGCTTTGAGTTGCGGCACTTTGCTCCGGCGCACACGAGCGGCGACCTGATCGTCTACCTGCCCGAGCGCAAGATCGCATTTACTGGAGACATCACCGTCGCGAGGTTGCCATATCCGCTGATCCATCTGGAAGACGAAGGGTCATCGGCAGGCTGGGTCGAGAGCATGAAAGGGATTGTGGCGCTCGATGCCACGACCTTCGTACCCGGGCACGGCGGCACGCAAACGAAGGGTGAGCTGCAGCAGCGGCTTGCAAGCACGTCCGCAAGGAGAAACCAGATCAAAGCGCTCGTGGCCCAAGGGAAATCGCTGGATGAGATCAAGAAGGCACTGGGCGAAGCGCAGACTCCGGCTCCAGGCGCGCCGAACTTTCCAACCTTCACGGAAGTCGTCTACAAAGAATTGTCAAAAACCAAGTCTTAGCGCCTGCTGCGAAACCTCACGCCTGCTGCGATCCGCCCTGGAACGCTTATTTTTGAAACGTGATCATGGAACCGCGGGTGATGGTCACGTGGTTAGCGACGCCGTTGCCAGACTTGTACAGATGCCAGACCGAGTATTGCTCCAGGTAAGTCGCGTAGGGGTTGTTCGAAGCCAGACAGTCGACCGGGATGACGACTTCGATCCCGCGCAGAGCTAAGCCGGTGGCTGTGCCGATGCCCACGCCCTGAAAGGAGTGGCCGCAGACGATGGCCGTCTTGACATTGCGCGCTTTCAGCTTTTCCTCCAAGTGGGACCCGCGAAACTTGTCCGGCCCATTGATGCGTTCCCATTCGCTGGTGTCGCGAGGATTAAACGACGGATCCACCATATCGGGTTTTTCGTCGGCACCACCGCCAACGCTGTACCAGAACATGACTCCTGCAGCGCGCCCTGCTTCGGTGAGTTTTTTAATGACCGGAAGGGTAGCGGCACAACGCGGATTCTCCAGGCAGGAGGTCTGATTCATGTCGCCGATGATCACCGCCGTCGTCGCGCCACTGAGCGTGACCGCCTTGAGTTCCGGAACCGGGGGAGGGGTCACCTTGTTCCATTCGTCGATAATATCGGCCGAAGCCCACGTTGCGAACGACAGAATTACTGCGGCGGCCATCGCCACACCACACACCAAATTTCGCATCTTCGACATGACATCCTCCTTGGGAGAATTGACCTGATCGAATACCGTTCGTCCTTCATCTGCCAGGCGAGGATCTCTTACACTGCCTCGCAAAGCACCCTGCTCACAGGTTCGCTGGAAACCGCTGGAGTATATCACGCGACCTTTTTTCAACGGAATTCTGATTGACTGTATTCGTCAAATTCAGGTGCAGCAAGCTGTAGCGTAAGTGCTTGTATTATGAGAAATTAGGGAGAGAGCGCCCGTAGCTCAGGTGGATAGAGCATCTGCCTTCTAA
>CAWEMN010000003.1:0-222133 GCA_963810155.1 uncultured Acidobacteriota bacterium | reverse complement strand
TCGTTCCGACGGGGAAGATTAGATGCCATGGGTCAAGCCAGTCGTCGCCCATGTTCAAGCAGTCGTCACCATGTTGGTGATGGTGGTAACCTGCTTTCAATCGGCTTCGGCCCAAACAGCCACAGCGCCCTCTGGAGCTTCGCAGACCGCGAGCTCTACCTCTTCGAGCAGCGGGGAAGAGTTGGCAAAAAATTGAACAACCCAGTGGCGTCACTAATCAGCGTGCCATTTCAAAGCGATTTTGATTTTGGCTTGGGAGCGAATAAGGACGGCTTCCGGTACACGGCGACCTTACGGCCTGTTATGCCGGTGACCTTAAACAAAGACTGGTACATGATCTCGCGCACGGTACTGCCGATCATTTCCCAGAGCGATGTGATCGGCACAAGCTCTCAGGCTGGATTGGGAGATACCGTACAGAGTTTCTTCTTCTCTCCAAGCAAGACGACTCCGTTTATCTGGGGTGCGGGACCCACTTTCTCGTCCCAACTGCCACCGACCACTTGCTGGGCACGCAAAAATTTGGCATTGGCCCGACGATTGTAGTTTTGAAGCAACAAAGCGGTTGGACATACGGAATGCTACTCAACCATATCTGGTCCGTCGCGGGTGCGCACAACCGCTCGGACGTGAACTCGACATTCCTGCAGCCGTTCTTGGCATACACAACGAAGAGCCTTTGGACGTTCCTCGTCAATTCGGAGTCGTCTTACGACTGGACCGGAAGGGATTGGAGCGTGCCTATCCATGTGACGGCAACGAAACTGATGCGCTTGGGGAAGTTGCCCGTCAGCGCCGGAGGAGGATTGCGCTGCTGGGCTACCAGTCCGTCCAGCGGGCCGCAGGGTTGTGGCCTTCGGGCGTGGGTACAGCGTTGTTTCCGAAGGGTTGAAGCTACCGGTCCTTCAGGATGAGCTCCTTGGCGATTTGCTCGATCTTCCGGTCGTATTCCGCGATCTGCTCATTCAACGATTTAATTTCTCCGAACAGAGGATCTAAGGCACCCCTCAACTCCTGGCTCAATCCTTTGGCAATTTCCCGAATTTTCTGGGTGCTACCTTTCTGCAACTGCTCCCCATACGATTTCGCCAAACCGCGTGCGGTGTTCACCAACGCCGTGCCTGCCTCGAGCGGGACTGGTCAGTGCCCGGATTACCGTCTGACGGCCCTCTGCCGACTCTGCCCTTCTGCCCCCAAAAAACAGATTTTCAAACCGGAACACCACACACGCGCAGCTTCTTCCACTGGCAATATTGACGGTTGTTTGTCCTTGGGTCGTCTTCGATACTGCACACGCCAAGACACTAAAGATGACAAAGAACCGTGCCCAACAAAACAAAAATGGAGTTCTTGCTGAATGACTTAAATGAGCGAGTCGAAAATGGACAAGATACTTGAGCGCGTATGGCACAACCTCATCGGCCGAACTTCCGGCCCGATGAATTTCCGGCTGATCAGTACAGCCGGCTGTGGCCGCCTTCATCGCGATCCGCGCAGGACTCAACGACGCGCGGGAAGGCCGACCGGCATTCTTTTGGGCCGCCTTTTCGGATCGTGCTTATCGGCCCGAGTTATTGCAACAAGGGCGAAAGGATGTGGGTAAGGTTTTTATCCTCGCCGCGGCTTTGGACTCGATCTACCAGCTCATCGTTCATCGGGGAGTTTACGTCGGTGAACTGCTCATCGTCGCGACCGTATTGGCAATTGTTCCCTATGTGTTTATTCGCGGCCCTGTCAATCGCGTCGCGCGAAGGATCAGATCCGACCAAGTGACCAAAAGAATGAAGGCGTCTTTAACAGCTAACAACCATCCGTGAGGAGAACGAACATGGCGACGCGTACAGTCCCTAAAAGCGCTCCACCGAAATCGCAGCCAGTCGTACCAGACTGGACTAAACCCGCCGCAATGGCCATTCCGAAAGAGGGATATTTCAAGTAGCGAACAAGGGAATTACGGTCCGGTCTCCCCGCGGACGCCAGCTTGTTATGGCTTCAGCATCCTCGCAAAAGTTAAGCCAGGCAGAGAACATGCGATTCGCGATCACGGTAAGACGATGGAGAACGCGATTCAAGACGACCCTTTCTTACTGGCACCACTGAAGCTGCACTATCTGAAGTGGCTCCTTTTCGATATCGGGAACGAGAAATACTTCATGTTCGAGGGCATTTTCGACACCGACTTTGACAAATACACGTACGATGCCGTCACTATATTCAACCAGAGCGGTATCAGCACGACCTTTGAAAACCTCGAAGACTTTCCAGAAGACTGGAGGAAGAGACCCGAAGGGTTCATCAAGTTCGTACGGGATCACCATTGTCCGAGCTTCTTGGAATATGGGGAATATCCCTATGTCAGTGCTGATGAGATTAAGAAAGCCCTCAAGCTCAAAAAGGCCTTCTCCGAAGCACTCGATCAGATGCAGTGAGTATTCCTTGGCGTGAACTCGCTGTTTTCCTGAGTCGCAACGGATGTCCCAAGTCCTGATAAGTCACATTCTCGTCATCTGGCCTCCCGGAAATCTCAGTGTCCGAGAACACCGTTTATCAGGACTTAGCGTTAGCACATCGGAACAGAGCCTTGCAGTTAGTCAGGGCAGCGATTTCATGTCGCGACGCGCCAGCCAGCCGAAAGCTAAGATCCAAACGGAAGGGAGAGTCCGTGCGGGGATAAGCCGTGTGTCTTCGTTTTATTTGCGACGCATCTATGTGCCAGTGTTGTAATCGTGAGCTTGGTCTCTATGCTCTGGGAGCGCGAGAAGGGGTATTACTGAAATGGCAGACAGGTAGGTGCAGAATCAGGACGGCATATGCGACTCGAAGGTCGAATCTACGGCGCATTGCGCTTGAAGGAATATCCGCGCTGGCGGCGGTCATTTTCAGAGGCTAATAGGGCACTGAGCCAGCCGGAATCCGGACCGTTGTTTTTTGGTCCTGCGTCCTGCATAAGTTTCCAGTCCTCCTGGAATTCGAGTATGGTCTCGCGGATATGCTTAGGGCTGTTTAGGATGAACTGGTTGTGTGCCAAAATCAAAATGTAAGCAAGCCCTCTGTCGGATTCGGGGCTAAGAAGATTACAGGCGCTTAAGCCGACTTTTGTTGTCCTTCCGTACAGCGACACTGTCGTCCAAAGATCGCCCCTAACATCGATTTCGAGAGTACCGGCTTCATCGAACTCCCTGAACAATGATCTCAGATTGGCGCTGTCCAGGACAGCGCCTTGCCGAGCAGCTCGATCAGCAATGGTGTTCAAGGCTCGGCGATATCGCTTCCAATCCTTGGGGCTTCCAACCGGGTCCGGCTGATTCTCATCGACATTTGGCCTCTGATTTTGCCCGCGATCAGGCGATAATCTCGGATGTTGTTCCAGCGCCTTCTCCGGGTTGAATCGCCCCGTAAATAAGTAGGCTAGGTACGCCATACCGAACAGAGGCAGCTCCTGTTCAGTTCCGTCGCGAGCCTCACTGCTGCGCTTGATAGTTCCCGGCAATTGCCCGAAATGGAGAACCCCGAAGTGCAAGTCGGAATGCTTTAGTGCGTACTGCGAGAAGGAATGAGCGATGCCTTTGGGGCTCGCCAAGCCGAAATCATTGACGTAATGGGCATGAAGAGCGTGAGGAAAGTAGGTATTGATCACGCGCTGCGCGAAATTAGCACAATTTCGCGTCATGTAGTTGAAGTGATTCACGTTGGGAATTGAGTTGAATAGCGCAATAAAATCTAAATCTTGCTGCAACGTTGTTTCGATGGCGAAAATGTAAATGCTTCTGAAGAGTGCGGCTCCTACCATCTCTCTCCACTCTGCTTTACTGTTCCTCGCGCAAACTTCGCTGGCACAATAAGCAGACAAATATTTCTCCTCGATAGCGGTCCTCCAGAGCGCGTTTGATCTTCTTCGAGCCGAAAACGGACGGGAATTGGCCTTATCCACACCATAGAGGTAAATGTCGAGCGGAACTACGTTCCATTCGAACCGGATATCCTCTCCCAGATTGGGGTAAGTGCTGAGGATCGAACCATGCTCGTCGTCGTGACAGACCGCAATCTCACTGGCGAATCAGGACAGATGCGCGAAAGATAAACTGCACTGTGTCCTGTGGCGACAATTCTCGCAAGTCCAGTGCCCAGCGACTCATCGAGAACGACCCCAACCTCACCGTAAGCCTTCGAGCTTAAGTAAAGAAGAATGAGCGTTGCGACACAGGAAAGCCTAGTCAGTCTGCTCGGCATCTGGGCGTACCGGTGGAAATCAAAGAGCCGCACTTTAGAGTCCCGCCCGGATTTTGGCGTCTGCATCTACTGTGATGCCACAGTGAAAAAGAGCGAACTGGTAAAACTACGAGATACTCGTCTAATCAGTGCTCTAGGGGAGTGGAAAACGCAAATCCTCAACGATTTCGTCGCCAACTCCTGATAAGTCATCTTCTCGGAAACTAGCTTTTCCCAAATCCCACTTACCGAGAACACCGTTTATCAGGAGTTGGCCCCAGGGCGGCTGGACGGGATAGCTGATACGGACGGCAACAAGGGACTAAGGTGTGGGCAGCCCAGCTTGGCTCGGGGCAATCAGGGTGCGACGCGAGCATTTTCGTCCTCGGCTAACGCGAGTATTGATCACGTGCTTCCGCGAAAGGTAACCGGCTCCCCAGTTTGCCTACTTTCGTACGTTTCCCACAGCCAGGCTGCATTTTCCACAACTTCGGATGATTGATGAGCTTCACACTTTTGGAATAGACGCGTAGGGTATGAGCGACCCGGAAAACTCGGTGAACGGTTCTCTCATCTAACTGAGAGAGCTATGGAGTGTAGCATTCGTATCTTAGTCGTAGATGATTTTAAGGGTTGGCGCGGTCTCGTTTCTTCGATGGTACAGAAGGAACCTAATTGGGAGGTCGTCGGCGAAGCCGCTGATGGCCTACAAGCGGTTAGCAAAGCCGAAGAACTCCGACCCGATCTGGTCATCTTGGACATTGGTCTCCCGAAGCTGAACGGAATCGAAGCAGTTCGACGAATCCGCCAGGTCTCCCCCGAATCCAAAATACTTATCCTGAGTCAGGAATCCTCAACCGATGTAGTGGAAGAAGCTCTTAGGTCAGGGGCACTGGGCTATGTTGTGAAAACAGACGCTGGAACCGAACTGCTCGCGGCTATGGAAGCGGTTCGTAAGAGCAGTCAGTTTGTTAGTAGCCGCTTAAGGCCGTTTGTGATTGCTGAGATCGGTGACGAGCATCTTGGCGACCTTCCTCGCCCCGAGGAGCTTCTAGTACCGCCCCCGAGTTCCCATGAAGTGGCATTTTATGGAGATGATGCATTTTTCGTGAACGACTTTGCTCGCTTCATCGAAGCCGGCCTAAACGTCGGGAATGCGGTTATCGTGATTGCGACCGAGTCACACCGCAAGAATCTTCTTCAGCGATTACGGGCACAGGACGTAGATGTCGCTACCGCCATCGAACAAGGCGGCTATATTCCATTGGATGTCGCTGACACGCTTTCGACTTTTATGGTGAGTGATCTGCCTGATCCGGTTCGGTTCCGGAAAGCTTCGGGTGATCTAGTTGCAAGAGCGGCCAAAGCAGCGAAGGGAACGCATCCGCGTGTTGTAGCTTGTGGAGAATTGGCACCTACTCTATGGGCGCAAGGCAAGGTGGAGGCGGCGGTTCAGCTCGAACACCTCTGGGACGAGATAGCCAAGAAGTACGACGTGGCCACACTTTGCGGATATGTGTTAAAAAGCTTTCAGCGCGAACAGGAAAGCAATATCTACGAAAAAATCTGCGCAGAACACTCCGCCGTTCATTTCCAGTGACAGAGCCGAGATTGAGGCGCTGTTTACCCCGCTGCGGTGCCCATGGAATGGCCTTGACTAAGAGGCATGCGAGCTTGAATCGTTGTTCCGCACTGCGGCTTCGAGTCAATGGAGAGCTGCCCGCTGACTAGTCTTAACCGTTCCTGCATGCTGGTCAAGCCGAGTCCACTCCCTTTGATTGCTTCTTCAGGTTCAAAACCAATGCCCGAATCATGTACCGTCAGTTCGATCTCGTTTCCTCGACCCCTAAGCAAGACTTGGAACTGTCGTGAGCCGCTATGCTTGATCGCGTTCTGCAAGGCTTCTTGCATGACACGGAAAAGAGGAAGTGAAATCTCCCGTGGCAGTTCTCTTGGAATATTCTCGGAGTGAAAGGCGATCTCCACACCGTTCCGATGGGAGAGCTCCCTACAAAATCCATTTGCACCAGCTGCGAGCCCTAAGTATTCCAGTTTCGAGGAGTGCAGACGATGTGAGAGGGCTTGAATATCGCTCGCAAGCTCCACGACTTGTTCATGTACTTCCTCAATCCCCGATCCCAGTTCAGCTGCCAAGGCGGGACGACCTCGCTTCAAACCATCGAGACGTGCTATTAGCAGCGCGAGGCGTTGTACGACATCGTCATGAAGCTCTCGGGCAATTCGAGTGCGCTCTTCCTCATGCGCTTCGATCAACTTGTGGCTCACTGTAGAAAGAGCTTCCTCGGCCAGCTTGCGCTCGGTCACGTCAATGGCTGAACCGATATACCCAGCAAAAGAACCGTCCGCGTTGAATCTCGGCACACCCTGATCGAAAACCCAACGGTACTCCCCGTCATGCCGCCGGAGCCGATATTGCATCTGGAAAATCTCGCAGTGATCGAATGCCTGCTCGTAGGTCCCCAAGCACGGAGCTAAGTCTTCGGGATGGACGCTTTCCGCCCAACCATTGCCCAGCTCCTCGCTAAGAGGCCGCCCAGTGAATTCAAGCCAGGACTGATTGAAGTAGGTGCATAGCTTATCTTGACCGGACATCCAAATCATCACTGGGGCAGTGTTAGCGACGAGGCGGAACCGTTCTTCGCTCTCGCGCAAAGTCGCTTCTGCTCGCTTACGATCGGCGATGTCGGCCTCAAGCTGCTGGTTGGCAATCACCAGCTTGGTTTCCGCCGCTTTTCGCCTGATCCGCTGCCAGAGCAACCCGAAAATCAGTAACGCCTCCGCCAAGATCACAGAAATGCCGCTGCCAATGTACCACTTGTTCTGTTCCCAGAAAGTAGGCTGCCGATTGAGCACGATACTACCAGGAGGAAGGTTGGCTTTCTTTGAGCCCCCAGTGCTGGAGAGTCCGCCAATCGAACATGTAGACGCTTGTGTTTGATACAACCGGGGTATCTGGCGGCTTTTCTCCTTTGAGTATCCTCAGCGCGAGGCTTCCCGCAATCTTGCCATCATTCTGGAAGCTGGAAACATCACCCCCCACTTCTCCATGATTCAGATCTGTATCAAACAGGGTAAAGACTGGGGCATCCGCGGCAGCCGCAATCATCGGGCTGGCTTCCGTTCCACCAATGAATCGTATTCCTGCTGCATCCTGCAAGAAACCAAAGTACAAAACAACCGTATTACCCGGCAGGTGCTTCAGCCGCTCCAAAAGAGTGGGCATGTCCAGGTTTGTGAGATACGACAAATCGAGACGGTCCTCGTAGCTGCGCAGTTGTTCCCTGACTATTGTTTCTATTTGTTTGTCGAAAGCCGATGCTCCTCCCACTACGACAACATGTTTAGTTCCCGGTTGGAGGTGGAGAGCCGCTTCCAGAGTTTTCGCGGCTTCCATAAAATCCTCTACTCCCGTAAAGTGAGTATCGAGCTTGAGACTGCCCGGTACGCTGTTGATTGGAACGCAGAAGATAATTGGCACGCCCGGAAAAAATCTTTCATGCGTCTCAACCATGAAGCTGAGAGCGCCTGGCCCAACCGTAATAATCACGTCCGGTCTGCGATTTCGGTATTTGGAAAGCAAGGAAGCGCGGATTTGCTGCTGGTCGGCTGGCTCAGGGAACAATGTGGTTTCCATGTATTCGCGATAAAACTCGACCTTGTAGGGTGAATTTTCAAGGGCTGCACGAATTCCCTGATCGATCAGGTTTATGGCGGGATACGCAGTTCCCAGCTCATTGAGAATGAGAACTCGCCGGATCTCCTTGACTTGAGCTGCCGCAAGGCGCGGGAGCAGACATGCCATGAACAGCGTGAGAACGAACGTTGATAGCACCCGGCCTCGGCGCCTCTCCCGAAACCCGTGCGTAACCGGAACCTTCGTAGGGACAAAGGTCTGTGCCGCTTGAGATTTGGCCATAGAACCGCCGCCAATGAAAAGCCGACAGAGTATAGCGCCGTCAGTCCAGTATTTAGAAAGAGACAGAGACAGGCCAAGTCCTGATAAGTCACCTTCTCGGAAACTGGCTTTTGGGACCCACATGCGTAGGCGGCGGGGTTAACCTGCCGCGCCCAACCCTGCTTTTGCGGCCTACCTCCCAGAAACTAAAAGCTTTACAAGCTAGCTTAAATATGTTATATATATCACTGTATGGCAAAGCCCTGTAACACGCAGCAAGCCGCCAAAGCAGTGGGCATATCCATCATGACCCTGCACCGCTGGATTGTGGCCAAGGTTAAGGCCCCCAAGCTGCGCATACGCAACGGCAGGGCCGTGCGGCTGTGGGGCCAAGCCGATTTGGCCCGGCTGCGCAAGCTGAAGCAGCAAATTTACTGCAAAGGCACGAGGAAGGAAGAAAGGCTACAAACGGAAGTGAAGTAAGAAGCGGGACGCGCCGGTGTTATCAGCACCGAACGCGCCCCTAACCAAAGTCGCTCACAGAAGGAGCAACAATGGCTGCAAAGGAAACTAGCACTCAGGCAGTATTCCCTCAAGTTGTCCGCGGACGCAGATCTAGAACGACGCGCCGTTCTCTATACGCAGAGTCAGCTACCAACAACGGCCAAGACCCCGAAATGCAATCCCGCGAAATTCGTGAATACTGCCAACGGCGTGGTTGGCCGCTTGTTGGCGAATACGTAGACGCTGGCATCTCCGGCGCCAAGGAACGTCGTCCACAACTAGACCGCCTGATCGCCGATGCCCACAAGCGAAAATTCGAGGTGATCGTTGTTTGGAAGTTTGACCGCTTTGCCCGCTCTGTATCCCACCTGCTTCGAGCGCTGGAAAACTTCCGTGCCCTCGGCATCGAGTTTGTTTCCCTGTCCGAGCAAATCGACACATCCACGCCAACCGGAAAAATGATCTTCACGGTGCTTGGTGCAGTGGCGGAATTGGAACGCAGCCTAATTGCCGAGCGGGTACGGGCTGGGTTGCGCCACGCCAAAGCCAAGGGCAAGCGGCTGGGCAGGCCAACCAAACACGTAGACCCGGCACAGGTGGCCCAATTACGCGCCCAGGGCGTTAGCTGGCGCAAGGTGGCCCTGCGCCTTGGGGTAAGCCCTGCCACGGCCTACGCTGCCAGCAAAGGGCGTTTGTAAAACTCCCTGTGGCCAGGACGCGGCAAGTGGCTCATTTGGCAGGCCCAATTTGGCTCAACACAGCGTTTGTAAAACACATGATTTACAAACGGGTTAGGTACGCGCACAGGAGGCACGTATGAAGGCGTTTTGGGTAACCAAGCGGCTGGCCTTTGGCAGCGCCATTACCACCTGGCGGCACGTGGAGCAACTCCAGACCCTGGGCATCACGCACATCGTCAACTTGCGGCACGGCAAGCACGGGAAGAAGGTGAAGCAGTTCAAGAACCTGTGGCTGCCCTTTCGGGACGACATGAAGCCACGGCCGAAGTGGTTCTACCGGAGTGCTCTGCGCTTCTACGTGAAAGCCATGCAGCAAGCCCGACTCCAAAGTCTTTGTGATGTGTCATCACGGAATTTGCCGCAGTGCATCGCTGACCTACTTTTTTCTGCGGCTCTCACAGGGAAGGCTCGAAACAATCGGAAGCTCTTGTGCTCAAGGCGCGGCCTAGTGCCATCGTTGTTCCGGCCTACCGCGAGTCTTGCGAAGCATTCCTGCTTCGAGACTAAGCAGCAACTTGGCACGAACCGTTTTTTTGCAGCGACGAATGAGGACACCCGGTTTTCAAGCTGTCCTTCGTACGTCGAAATATTTTTCTGAACCCGGAATCAGGACCAGACGCGATTTTCAGGAGGTCTAAGTGAAGCCTCAGCGGACCATCGTGTATTGGGGATTTGCCATCGACATCGTCGGGCCTTGGTTTGAAAGCAAAGAGCAACGTCGAGCCATTCGCAAGGTGCTGTCGAGGAAACGGCTTCGCACCATCGAACGAGCGGCTCTCTTAGCGGTCAAGGCAAAATTGCCATCCGACTTTAGGGTGACCATTTCCTGATCTCCCCGCACGACACAAACTCTCCCCGAACGTCGATTGCTGAAGGATTCCCAACCTGCAACCAGCACGCATTGACGTAACATTTGCTTTGCGTTGCTGCGTGAAACTCTAGGCCGCCGGATTTGACAAGTCACGACGACCGTTCTGCCGTGATTGCTTCCGAATAGCCGACCATCCGGGAGTTGGCCCCTTTAATCAACACAAGCGCGTTTATCAGGACTTGGCTCCCAAATGTTGGGTTCGCAAAAACACAAGGTTGGCTCGCCGCCCTGGACGATTTCCGCAACTGGCTCATCCGCGAGGCCGCCTCAACCGCCCGCGTGCATCCCTTGATCAGGTCATGTCGAAGCCCGTTCGCCATTCAGCTCAAGCTTCTTCCGCAGCTCCGCGACGACGCGGCGAGTCGTGTCGATGTCCTTGATCGCCAGGTCCTCGGAAAGGCGCGTTCGCCCACGGCGCTTGCAGACGGCTGGCCTCGTCGAGCGTCCGGCGCCCCTTATCGGTCAGCACGACGAGTGACGCGCGGCGGTGATGCGGGTTTACCTCGAGTGTCACGAGCCCCATCTTCTGCAAGTCGTTCACGATTCGCTGCACATTCTGGCGATTTCCGCCCATGTCGCGGGCGAGCCACGCAACGGGCTGGGCGCGTTCGGCGTCGACGATGGCTCCGAGGACCTGCCAGCGGGTGCTCGTCAGCCCGAGCCGCGCCACCATCCGGTCGCCTGCCGTCAAGAGGAGGCCGTTCAGCCTGAATACGTCGATGATGAGGTCGGTCAAGGCGTCAGCGGCCCGCGTGCGTTTGGTCGTCATCTGTCACCATACTGTTGTATTGACATCATAATGTCAACCTGATAGGCTCCATCGCACCACGTTGACATCATACAACCAACGTGGCCTGAAAGGAGCCTGTCATGCCGCTACTTCGCCCCCTCGACCCCGCGTTTCCGATCGACCGACAGCTCGCGGTGGATGCCACCCCCGTCGTACTCGTGAACCTGGTCACGCTGGACAAAGCCGATGAGCCACGTTTCCTCGAAGCATGGCAGAACGACGCGGCCTTCATGAAGCGGCAACCGGGGTTCATCTCGACTCAGCTTCACCGCGCCATCGGGGACAGCCCGACCTATCTGAACTACGCAGTTTGGGAGTCGACGGCCCATTACCGCACCGCCTTCACGCATCCAGAGTTCAAGGCCGGCCTCGCCGCGTATCCGTCCTCCGTGGTCGCCACCCCGCACCTCTTTCAGAAGGTCGCAGTGCCAGGCATCTGTGTGGCCTAGTGCAGAGGCAAGCTGGTCGGAGCATCCCGTGATCTGTTGACTTTGTTTGGAGCGGCAGATACGCAATGCGCGATACCGAACAGAGGAGGATGCAATGAAGGTAGCCCTGTTAGGTGCCACAGGTTTCGTTGGCTCCGCCTTGCTTAAGGAGGCGCTCGACCGAGGGCACGTGGTGACAGCGATTGTGCGGCATCCGGAGAAGCTTGAAAAACGCGAGGGTCTCACCGCGAAGGCTGGCGACGTTTACGACACGGCTTCTCTTGCGACGCTGATCCGAGGAAACGAAGCAATTATCAGCGCCTTCAATCCTGGATGGAAGAACCCGAACCTTTATGACGACCAGGTTCGAGGAACAGCATCCATCATCGCCGCGATTAAGAAGGCGGGAATCAAAAGGGTGCTCTGGGTGGGCGGAGCGGGTGGGTTGGAGGTCACACCTGGAGTCCGTGTTATCGACAGCCCGGATATGCCGCTCTGGGTAAAGCCAGGTGCTTTGGCGACGATCAATGCTCTGGACCAACTGCGAAAAGAGCCTGAACTTGAATGGTCCTATCTGAGCCCTTCGGCAGAATTGAAGCCCGGACAACGTACGGGAAAGTTCCGCCTCGGAAACGACCAGCTCTTGGTAGACGCTACCGGCCAGAGCAAGATTTCAGTTCAGGATTACGCCGTCGCGATGATCGACGAACTGGAACGCCCGACCCATGTTCGGCAGCGCTTTACGGTAGGGTACTGAAAGCAAGCAGCCACGAATAATGAAGTGGTTAGCGGAACAGAAACGCTCACACAAGTGAGGCTCTACCACAACTGGAGCCAAGTCCCGATAAGTCGGCTTATCGCCAGCGATCATTCAGTGACAACAAGCGCGTTTGTCGCTACCGATCGGGTGAAACGGTGAACTTCCCACAAGCGGACTTCTGGCCTGGAACAACATCCCGTTTGCCCGTAATCTGGGAGCTGTCGAAGGGATGTCCTACTTTTAACGATGGCTTCCGACATGCCCTCTTTCGGAGCTAATAGTGCCGGCGCAAGTAGCGAAACATGTGGGGCAACGACCGGATCACGATCTCCTATATTTCTAATTGCTGTTGCAGTTCACCTCATGCGGCGGAGATCTGGGCTCGTCCTGTCTCGACAACTTTGTGCGCTGACGCCGCGGACGAGAACAGAGGTATGAGACCTTCAACCAGTGTTGGGTGAGTCAGGACCGCATCGCGCAGTGCGGTATAGGGCAGCTCGGCAATCATAGCAATCTGCACGGCGGACATGACCTCTCCTGCGCCGGCAGCGAAGGCCGTGAAGCCGAGGATGCGATCCCGCTCGATTTCCACTATCGCCTTCAAAAATCCTCGCGTTTCGGTGAGCGCATGCGCGCGCAGCACCGACTTCATCGGGATTTTGAACCGGCGATAGGCAATTCCTTGTGCTTTCGCTTCCTTCTCGCTCAGTCCGACGCGCGCGAATTCTGGATCGGTGAAAAGGCAAAACGGAACTTGCCTGCCCGTGGTTATGTGGTTGCCGCCAGTCAGGTTGTCGCGAACGACGCGGAAATCGTCGATGCTGATGTGTGTGAACTGCGGGCTGCCCGCCACTTCTCCGATGGCCCAAACGCCGGGCGCGGTGGTCTGCAGCCGCTCGTTGACCTTGATGTACCCACGATCCGTTACCTGGACGCCGGCCAACTCCAGCCCGATGCCCTGCGTGTTTGGAGTTCGGCCCGTGGCAACTAGCAGATGACTTCCTTCCAGCGTTTTCTCCGCGCCATTTTGCTCGAGAATTACTTTGACGGATTGCCCCGATTTTCCCGAGATCCTCTTCACCGTGGCGTTCAACAGGACTTCGATGCCCTCATCGTGGAACAGACTGGTAACGGCTTCTGCGACGTCGTCATCTTCCCGCGGCAGCAACCGGTCGTTTCTGTCGATCACAGTTACCTTGCTGCCGAATCGGCGCATCGCCTGGGCGAGCTCTAATCCAACGTAGCCGCCGCCAATCACCAGGAGATGCTCGGGCACTTCATCGAGTTCCAGTGCTTCCACATGCGTCAACGGCTGCGCGTCGGCAATTCCCGGGACCGGCTCGACGACGGCGTGCGTGCCAGTGCTGATGATGACGTTGGCTCCGCGAAGTTGTCGCCGCGCCCCATCCGGAAGCGTCACTTCCAAAGTCCCAGGACCAATGAAGCGTCCGACGCCGAGGATCAGCTCCGCGCCGCTACTCTTGAAATTCTCCAAGTACATCTCGTTCAAGCCCCGCACCATTCTGCGTTTGCGCGCCAGCACCGCCGGCATGTCAATCGCCGAACCCGGCTTGGCGATTCCGCCGCGTTCCGCTCCGCGAAAGTACGTCGCGATCTTCGCGCTGTCGATGATGTTCTTGCTCGGAAGGCACGCGATGTTCGGGCACGATCCGCCGATGAATTTTCGCTCGACGACGGCGACACGCTTTCCGTCGCTGGCAAACGTCCACGCAGCGAGCGTCGATCCCGTCCCGTCCCCGAGGATAACCAGATCGTATTGTTCCGGCTGCGTCTTCTTAGGTACCTGAGCGGATGAGGCGCTTTCGGTGGGCGTCATGCGGATTTTCCTTTCCGAGCGACAGGTTCACTCTTCGCTTGCATTGATTTCACGAGAGCAGCAGACGATGCTCCTTCCAGCGACAGTCCATAGCCAACTTCTCGAACGATGCGTTCCTTCAAGGGCTGGATGAAATGCACGCGCGTGTTGCGGCGTGTCACTTCCGGAGCCTTCAGGTACAGCTCGGCCAATTCCCGCGCCCGACTGAGCGCCTTGCCGTTCGGCACAACTTCGGCAACCACTCCCCATTCGTGTGCGGTACGCGCCGTCAGCGGCTGTGGATTCAGCAGGAACGCCTCCGCTCGTCCTGCTCCAGCGCGATAACTCCAGGTGGTAAAGATTCCGTCACCGGGCGCAACGCCCGCGGAGAAGTGCGCCACGTCCTGGAAGGTTGCGCCCTCCGCCGCCACAATTACGCTGGCAAGTAGCGCGTAGTCTGAGTGCACATGGGCGCGTCCCTCGATAGCCGCGATGACCGGCACGCGTATGTTGGCTATATTTTCCAAAACCTGAACGCCTTCATCATGAACTTGGCTCCAAACGCCAGGATCGGCGACGTCGCCGAAAGATGACCACTCGACATCAGTAATGAACTCCCCACCTGCTCCCGTCAGGATTACGATCTTGTTCGCTCGATCCTGCGCAATCCGGTAGAAGGCATCGACAAATTCCGTGTGAGCTGGTGCGGTCATGATGAACGGCCCGCCATTGCTGTGGAACTCAGCAACCAGCACACCTTTGTCATCTCGTGTCAGCTTTAGGTTGTGATAAGCAGAAAAGTAGTCACTTTGAAGTTGCATCGTATTCTCCTCTCTGTATTGTCCTAACTGCGTTCACCCGAATGTCTCATACGAGGTCAGCACATTGCGCTCACCGGGCTACAAGGAGACCGCCAGCGGCGCGAATGACCTCCCCGGTAATCCAGGCTGATTCGTCTGATGCGAGGAACACCGCCAGCGGCGCGATATCCGTGACGCGACCGAGCCGGCCGAGCGGCGTCTTATCAGCTAGAACGGCGCCGGCAGCGCCCTCAAAGGTTCTCGCGGTTACATTGCCTTCGGTTTCCGTGTGACCGGGAGCGATGGCGTTGACACGTATCTTGCGCGGCGCCAATTCGAGTGCCAATCCCCTGGTCAGCGTTTCGATGGCACCTTTCGTGGAAGCGTACAGCAGGGCTCCTGGCACCGGGTGCGAGCCGACGATCGAGCTGAGGTTGATAATGCTCCCGCCGTCGGCCCCGAATCGCTTGATCGCCTCCTGCGCAGTGAGGATCGCCCCGAGAACGTTGATGTTGTAGAGGAGGTGAAAAGTCTCTTCGCTGATGTCTGCGAAGGCGCCGAAGCGGAAGACCCCAGCGTTGTTGACCAAAACGTCGAGTCTTCCGAACGCGGAATCCACTTCCTTGAATAACCGCGCGACGTCTGCGGCCTTGGAGACGTCGCCCCCGACTGCGATCGCCCCGCCCCCGCTGTCGACGATCGCCTGAGCGACGCGTTCCGCGCCTTGCCGGTCGGAGGAATAGTTCACAGCCACCCGTGCGCCCGCAGCTCCCAACGCCGCCGCAATCCCGGCGCCTATGCCTTTGGAGGCGCCCGTTACTATGGCTACTTTATTAGAGAGTCTGTTCGCATCCACCATCGTTCGACTCCCGTACCCCCGAACGTCCATCGCTGTGAATTGTGTTTCGCGCGCATGAAAATCTTGAATTATGCTCCTTATGCTGAAAAGCGTTTTGAAACAGCGCGTCGACATCCAATTTTGCATCCTGAACGAATCATCGGCAACTCGGAACTATCCCGGGACGAGTTAGAGGAAGTTGGCGGGATTAGTACCGGGAAGTCGGCTTCTCGTCATGTGGGATTCGCGGCGGAGGTCAAATTGCGGAGCGAACGCATGAGTGTGATATAAAACTCTCTGACTTCTACTGGACCAAAACCCGACCCGATCAGTTCAATGAACATTCTCTTTGACAACACCTATGCCCAGCTGCCGGAACGTTTCTTCGCCAAACAGGAATCCGCGCGTGTTCCGGAACCGAAGCTCATCCGCCTCAACCTCGGGCTCGCGGCAAAGCTCTCGCTCGACGCCGACTGGCTGAAATCACCTGACGGCGTCGCGATGCTTGCGGGCAATGCGATTCCCGAGGGTGCCGAGCCGATTGCACAAGCCTATGCTGGCCATCAGTTCGGCGGATTCTCGCCACAGCTCGGCGACGGCCGCGCCCTTCTGCTCGGTGAAGTGATCGGCGCTGACGGCGCACGTTACGATCTGCAGTTGAAGGGATCGGGACGCACGCGATTCTCCCGTGGCGGCGATGGCAAATCCGCCCTCGGTCCGGTCCTCCGCGAATACATTGTGAGCGAAGCCATGTCCGCTCTTGGGGTTCCCACCACCCGCGCGCTCGCCGCCGTTGCAACCGGGGAGAAAGTTATGCGCCAGGAAGGGCCGCTGCCAGGGGGCGTGTTCACCCGCGTTGCTGTAAGTCACATTCGGGTCGGGACTTTTCAGTATTTTCTGGCACGCAACGATATTGATGGCCTGCAAGTGCTTGCCAATTACGTCATTGCGCGACACTACCCGGCCGCCGCTCAAGCGCCAAATCCTTATCTGGCTTTGTTGGAGTCGGTCGCGAATGCCCAGGCGGATCTGATCGCCCAGTGGATGTCTCTCGGCTTTATCCACGGCGTTATGAACACGGACAACACTGCCATCTCCGGGGAGACGATTGACTATGGTCCCTGCGCGTTCATGGACGCGTTCCACCCGCAGTGCGTCTACAGCTCCATCGACTCCGGTGGGCGCTATGCTTGGGGCAACCAGCCCGACATCGGACTCTGGAACGTGACCCGCTTCGCGGAAACGCTGCTGCCATTGCTGTCTGAGGATCCCGACGAGGCGACGAAACTCGCCGAAGTCGCTCTCGCCGGATATCCAGAGCGATTCGGGGGCCAATATGCCGCCCACTTCCGCGCCAAATTCGGACTGCCACCCGAGGTGCCGGTTGTGCTTATCCAGGAGTGTCTCGGTCTACTCGACGTCCAAGAGGTAGATTTCACGCTCTTTTTCCGTCATCTCACACGAGTCGCCGGCGGAGAAGACCCTAAAACGCTTGCCGTGATGTTTTCCAGCAGCGAGCCTTTCGAACAATGGTTCGCCAAATGGCGTGGGGAAGCTAACCCCGCGAGGCACCTCGCGGCGATGCGCGGCGCCAACCCGATCCTGATCCCGCGCAATCACCGTGTGGAGCAAGCGATCCAGAGTGCTTATGTCGGCGACTTTGTTCCATTCCACCGTCTGGTGGATGCCCTGGCCGCGCCCTACGCCGAACAAGTCGAATACGCTGACCTCGAAACGCCACCGCGGCCTGAAGAAATCGTCCAAGAAACTTTCTGCGGCACCTAGCCCACTCGCACGACGGAACAGATGATTGTAATCCCGCAACCAATCCACATCGCTTTGTTTACCGGAACTTAAGGGAGAAAAAACAGACGAGACTTCAGAAATGCCGAATCAGAAATACCGAGCGTTGTCGTAATGGTTGTGCTCGCGAACGCGCGAGTACCTTCCGGATCGTCGGCCAACCGAAAGTTATTCAGAAACGGCATTCGAGGAAGTTGGCCGGATTAGTACCGGGAAGTCGGCTTGTAGGAAGTGATCTCCGCGCTTGGCATCGATTCTGGACGGATTACGGCGCACTCGGAAGTGATCCCGCGAATGCTCTAATCTTGGATTTTAGGTAGTTTCGTTCAGGGAAGGTCCGAACAACGCTAGACGCCCCTAAAGAGCTGTGTAATCGGAATATGTAGGGCCTTCGCAATCTTCTCGATGTTGACAAGGGCCACGTTCCGCTCCCCGCGTTCAATCCCTCCGACGTAAGTCCGATCCAGCTGGCACATATCCGCGAAAGCTTCTTGGGACACGCCCAGCTTCTCACGCCGGTGACGCAAGGCCTTGCCAAACCGAATGCGAATATCTTCGGCCATTTACGCTTGCGCGTCATATTGGAAGCCTCGGTGTTTATGTGTCCACGGACTATGAGTATCATGAGTAACCTGGGGCGAGCGGAAGAGAAGCCGAGCACGTGATCGTCAGAACAAAATAGAGTACCGAAAGTACGGAGGTCAATCGTAATGGCATACGCAGAGGAAAATCTGATGGCTGGGGAACGGGTGATCTACAGAACCACCATGACCAAAGCAGTCTTCATATGGCCCGTGCTTTTCCTCCTTGCGGGTCTTAAAGCGGGGCTCTTGCTCGTAATCGGCGTCGGTCTCGCAGTGTACCTCTACCTGGCATACACATCATCGGAGTTTTCCGTGACCAACAAGCGGGTCCTCGTTAAGGTCGGCATTCTGAGCCGACGGTCAATAGAAATCCTGCTGACTAAAATTGAGGGCATCAGCGTCAATCAGGGGCTAATAGGCAGGTCCTGGGACTACGGAACAATCGTTGTATTAGGAACAGGTGGCACAAAGGAACCATTCAAGATGATTGCCAAGCCATTCGCTTTCCGTAAGCAAGTTCAAGAACAGATCGCAATTGCCCAGACAGTGAAGTAGGTGGGCCAGGCTGGTGCGCCGTTTTTTCTGGGAATCGATGAGGACACCCGGTGGTCTAAGACGTCCTGCGCATTCACCAAGCGTTTTGAAACTCGCAAATGAGGCCAAATTTCGTTCCCTGCCCGATGGAAGTGCCTCGCGGGCCTAATCCCTAAAAATGCCTCCAAAATCCCTCCGGTTTTAAGGAAGAAAAATGAGCCGTTTCTAACCTATATGGATACCCCTACGCGCTTTATTGCCATCTTTGCAATTCCTCCATTTTTATAGTCTTTATGGAAAAACGATCGTGGCTTAAAACGCCTCTGAGGGGCTTCTCCGAATCCGGCTAACTGACGAAGATATGTCCCGTAAGAACCTCTCTGATGCCCCGGATTCTCGAAAGCGTGGTTTTTCTGAAAAGCCAGTTACCGATAATCCCTGCCAGTTCAACTGGTCAGTGCAACACCATCTGAGCTAAAAGCTCTTCATCACAGGTGGTGTTTATGATCGAAAGAAAACGTACACCGCTTTCTGCGACGCAAAGAGTTGAGGTATGGCGCCGTTGGAAGGCGGGAGAATCGTTGCATGCCATTGGCCGCGCCGACCAGAAAAGCGATGCGCCATCCGAAATCGAGGCCAGCGCGTAGAGATTGGCTGGGCCTTCAAGATCATATTCCAAACCCGGTCAGGGCTCGATTATCTGATTCTTGACAGCGTATCGGACTAAATCGCTGACCGAATGCGCTCTGAGTTTGCGCATGATATTGGACCGGTGCGTTCGTTCCGAACTCGGAAGCTGGCAGGTTCTTGATACCCACGATCAAGCGCCTGCTAACCGTCCCATGACTCCATCTCCATTCAAGCCCTCAGATGTGTGCCATATGGGGCAGAAGTTACCAGGATGAGCTGAGATAGTCCTCCGCATCTGATCCGTCTGGAGTAGAAAAGGATTCGAGTGACCTATGCCAAACGAACAAGCGTCCCCTGAAAAACAGAGCCCGCGAGACTTATCATCACAGCAAACCATAGCAGAGCAGGACAGCAAGAAACTCCGCGATCTATTGGGAAGGATTGGCACCCGCGAAGGGGGCGATTCTCTTAGTGAATCCGAAGCCGGTCATTCGGAAGTCTTCTCCCTATAACGAACCTTCCTGGCCCGGGTTGAGATGACTGAGACGGGTAAACTCTCGCTCAACACTCAGAGGGTCGTTCTGTTCAATAAACATTGTTTTTGGAACATTAAAATCTGCCATTTTCGGTCGCGCAGAGTCAATCACTTGCGCGGTCTCTGCGGAAGGGGTTTTCGGAACGGTCCGGTTTGCGGCCCGACGCCGGCTTCATTCTCAGCCGTCGCGCCGATTGATGTTCGCTGCCATCGAGCAATTTGATGGAGTGCCCGCGAGTGCAAGGCATGCGGGCGGTCGCTTACAGGCCCGTACGCAAGCGTACCGACAGTGAATGGCGGTTTGCAGTAGCCTTAGCATAGGGGTGGGAAACAGCCAGAAGGCGAACGTGGCTGACGAGCCGATTCGTAAAAGGATTCTTTTTGTGGATGATGAGCCGAGCATTCGGCTCACGCTCCCCCGTATTCTTGCCAAGCACGGGTTCGACGTGACCTCAGTCTCCAACGTACAGGATGCGCTGACAGAGATAAAAGCGCAGAAATTCGATGCCTTGTTATCCGATCTTAACGTTCCCCTGCGCAATGAAGGATTGGTCGTAATCGAAGCGATGCGCAGACATCAGCCACGCTGCGTGAATTTTGCCCTTACCGGCTATCCTGGCGACGAAAGTGCGCTCCAAGCGTTGGATCACCAGGTCGCACATTACTTCACGAAGCCAGTCGATATCGAAGAGTTGGTTCAGGTGTTAAATCAAAACCTGGCCGCCCTAAAGGCACTCAAGTAGAGAAATAGAATTCCCGCCCACAATTACTGAGCCAGCGGAACCCAATATGCCGTCCCATTGACGTGACGGTCGTCGGGTTAACCCCGCCGCAACAATAAACGAACGATTTCCGATTCCTAATCCGTCTGGTCTCGGCTCGCACCAGGGAAAGGGGCTCCCCTGTTCTAGGGCAGACGATTCGACATCTAGCTATTCCTCGATCTACAGTGATTGACGGAAGTGTTTTACGTGCTTAGCGGAATTGTTAAACCTGCGGGGCCGACATTATTATCTGTGTCAAGTGCGTGTGACACGTCGTCGCCCTTTTCAGGCCTACCCTTTGAGGTATGGCATGTACGGATGGGAAGAAAGCTACAAAGCCGCAGCGCTCGAAACGGATCGCTCGAAACTACCGGAGCGCCTTAAAGCGGCGCTGATCGCGATTCACCGCCGCATCCGAGAATTGAATCTAGGTCACGATTCCGTGCGAGAGCGGTACGCAATTCGGGAGGCTCTTGGCGTCCTCAGCGTAGTAAGCAACGATGCCGAACCCACGAGTCCACGGCAGTGAGGGTTTGCGGGTCGAGCAACGGCGGTGTGCATGTACATGTATGAATGGCAGGGAACCTACCACGCCGCGATTCTTGAGACAGATCGCTTAAAGCTACCAGAGCGTATTGAGGCCGCACGGAATGCGATTGACGCGAGGATTCAGGAACTCAACGCGGACCACCACGGTTCCCCAGAAGAGCAGAACGCGATTAGTAGTGCCTTGGCTGCCCGAAAGGTACTCATTAGAGAAGTCGAAGCCCCGCCCGCGCAACAAAAGTAAAGAATTCCCTGACTAGGCCCCGCGCCATTTATTCATCTGATTCCTCCGGCGCGTTGCGAGTCTCAGTGAATACTCGCTTTCTATAATTCTCTCGACATCCACGTAGGCACTTCCGCTAGGAATTCGATCATGCGCCTTCGCAATGACGCTTCCGGTTCTGTCGTACCGTGATCCAGTGAACCTTCGAGGCGAAGCCGAACCCATTCCACGCGCAGCGCATGGGCCGTATCCGATTGTTTGGAATTGGCGGAACGACTATGGGCGATGTTTGTACACAGTTCCGCTAACCCTGCCAGATCGAGTTCGTGAAGTGGTTTTTGATAAATGTTGTCGCGATTAATTGGCTTCTCCCAGAAGCTCTCGGGGGCAGCAAACGCAAGCTATCATAGCTATAGGGGCTGACGTGTCCGATTCAGGACATGCATTTATCTGAGGTGGAAGGAAAGACAGTAGGGTAGTCCCGTGACAGCTAGGGGCGTTTAACAGCCCATTTGCCCTGTTGGCCTTATCGACTTCGGCCACGAATGAGCAGAACCTGCTCGTGCCAGACTATGACTCGGGTACTAATTGCCGATGACAGCATGCCCTTGCGATCCGGGCTGCGCAAATTGATTGAAGATCATCCTGGCTGGGTCTGCGCAGAAGCAGTCAATGGTCGCGACGCCATCAGTAAAATTCAACAACGAGCCCCCGACATCCTAATCCTGGGCCTCTGCATGTCTTCAATGAACGGGCTCCAGGCAGCCCGCACAATCAACAAGATTCTGCCTGATCTCCCCATCCTGCTCTGCAGCACTGCTGCGATCCCGCCTTCGCTGATTTCCATGGCACAAGACTGTGGAGTACAGGGCACAGTTTCAAAAAATGACTCTCAGCAGATTATCAACGGGATTGAAGCACTATTGAGACGCGAGAAGTTTTTCTGCTGGAATTAAACCGCCGCTCACTGCTTCCACAAGCCAAAACGATCTCGACCTTTCCATAGCCGAGATTCTCATCTACGGACATCTCACAGCCGGAGTTCGCGCCGCGACTACGCTTTCCTGGCCTTGTCCATCTGAGCCGCAGCCTTGACCCTGGCCAGGTGAATAACATGAAGACGAACTTCGGAGGGTGTCTGACAATCGTGGCCGGGTTTAGCCCCACAAACAGGGCACGGCAACGTCATTGGGCTAATCGGGAGATATTCTGTAATGGTGGTCTTTGCCAATTATGTCCCAAACGGTTTGGATTCTGTGCCCATCGAATATGGTAGTGGACGTTAGTGAAGCTCTCGGCCAACGAGTTCTTTGTGAAGGTCGGGCGTTGAAAGGAATTAGATCCGCGTCGCCCATCGTGCGGAGCCGGGCGATGCAGCGCCGCTGTGTCCCCTGGAATGATCCTGTGCAGCGGTAGCCCTTCTTTGCAGTTGAATGCATTCTGCAATCTGATCGTCGATAACCTTGATTTCTAGGGCTAGATGAGTCTCACTGGGATTGTTCGCAAACCGCTGGAACAAAGGCTCTCGTGCGGCTTTCAACTCCTCAAGTTTTTTCTCTTGCATAGCCTCTCTCTATCTTGACTGTGTTGGCTTTCTCGAATTGCCCCGCGTTCATAGCAGGTCCTGTCAAAGTCTGCTGTCCAAAAACGGACAGTTCGGGGGCAAACAGGTCATAGCAACATTTCCCTACGTCTAAACGTTTCGGCTACGTCTGATGGAACGAAATCGGACGGGAGGCAAGGATGGCTAAGAATAAAAGGACAAACGGGAGAGGATCACTGTGGCATTCGGTTGAGCGTTCTAAGGGCCACGTGCTCCCTCGTTCGTAATACAACGATACGTTAGACCACCGGATATGATAGTGAGTGCGTGCCATCGATCTCCAGACATCGCGGGCAATCGGCGTCAAGTTCCTCGATGGTGTAGGTTTCACCGGGGCGCATCAGTTGTGTAGCCCTCACGTTAGCTTCAGCGTGGGTTTTGAATCGTTCCCAGTACAGCGCCGTGCTTGACCAACAAATATGGTAGTGCTGTCCGTTGCGGTCCATTGAGCCTCCAATCAGCGAAGGGCCTATGTCCCGCACTCTTCAAGGAAAGAGAATCTCAGGGCAGGATCAGAGCATACCATGTCAGGCGGGTTCGGTACGCTGTTATAGATGGCTACACCACAACAACACCTGCCGCTGTCTCGCAAGGAAAGCCGTGGCGAGGTATTGAAGACTGGAACCTAGGCGGCTGCGAATTGAGCCACGTCGCGATCAGCATCACTTTGGCAGTTGTGGGCGAAAAATGGATGAAGAATGTGCGCCCAAGATTTTCGAGATCGTAGAAATCTTTACGCTTGGGGTCAGGCAGTGCTGACCCGCCCGATAGCAGGAGTTCTTCAAGTTCCTTGATAATCTCGACGGGATAATTCCGTAGATTCTCCACGTTCGGTCGGTGCTCTATTTTGAGCAGCATTGTTCCTCACTTTTGCGGACGTGGGTGAACGCGGCGCTTCGCGCACACACAGCCTATAGCGTCAGTATGGGTCTTTAATTCACGCAAGCCGTAACGGGCGAGGGGCCGAAAAGAGGTAACTCCGCACCGCACAACCACGATATCAACAACACAACTGTATCACGGAGAACGCGAAGATGGCCCCTGTCTACCGCGATTGTTGAGCACGTATTTCCATCATCGCAACGGCTCCCGAGCAACGAAGGCACAACCCCGCACTCTTTAGTGTCCGATATAGGACACATCCTGCTTCGATAACGAGTGTATGGTGGCGTACACAGGTGCTTTCCAGCGAAGGGCTGCCTCCTGCCGGTGATATGCCACACAAATCCATTCTAATCGTCGATGACGAGGCATTGGTGCGGAGGACTGCCCGCTCACTTCTCTGCGAGTTCGTGGACTCATGCCACGAGGCCGAAAACGGCCAAGAAGCACTTGAAAAGGTCAAACAACTAAAACCTGATCTGGTCTTGCTCGATATTTCCATGCCGGTGATGAACGGCCTTCGAGCCGCCTACGAAATTCGTCAGATGGCACCCTCTACAAGGATCATTTTCTTCACAGTTGACGGTTCAGGTGACGCTCGCATGGCCGCGCACGCGCTCGGAGTTAATGCGTTTGTGACAAAATCCGAAGGGCCGCAATTAATTCAAACAGTGAAGCGTCTGCTGGCGTGAAAGACACTGGCATGTTGACGAGCAGATTCACGCGCTGAGTTCCACTTCAGACTCTGCTGCCCTGTGTTTTCCACAGTACCCCATTCACACTACGCAATCTCTTGGATGGTGAATTGATGGGCAAGCGGCGTAGCCTGCTGGTATCTGGCCCCGCAGGATCGCACCCAGGGCGTTCCTCACAAAACCCACACAAGGAGTCCGACTATGCCAACGGCCAAAGAACTCAACATCCAGCTCGAAAATCGACCAGGTACACTCGCGAAGTTATGCAAGGGACTTGCGGACCGAAAAGTGAACATCGTGGCCTTCCAGGCATCCACCGACGAACGCAGAAGCCAAGTACATCTCGTAGTAGACAATGTAGCAGCGGCTAAAACGGTTTTGGACGCTGAAAGATTAACCTATACCGAGAATGATGTGGCACAAGTAGCGTTGCCGAACCGTGCTGGAGAACTTGCGCGTGTGGCAGGGCGGCTTGGCGAAGCCAATATCAATATCGACCATGCCTACGGCGGAGTGGAGCCGAGCACGAACACCCCGCTACTGTTCTTCGGCGTGGCAGAAGTTGGCCGCGCAGTACAACTCCTTGATCAAACCGCTTCTGCCGCCGCAGGCAGATAGCCCGTTCATCAACCTACCAGGATTGAGGCTGAGGCCGCTTCCCCAGCGGCCTCTTGCCTTTATAGCTGTTGCAACCCGACCCGGACCCGAGACTTAAATCGACGCTGAAGTGTCGCGGCTGTCTTCGCAGACGTACAACAAGTCCTGTACGTCCCATCCCATCCCAGCAGCGCCGGGCAAACATCCGATTGAGTAGGGAGGCTACCCAACCCTATTCTCAGTGCTTCCGCCAAAAACCAGCATCTCCGTTACAGCGGGGACCAAGGAGTGTCTATGACCGAATCTGACCCCACACGTCTTCTATTTGTCGAAGATGAAGAAAGCATTCGGCTCACACTCGGGACCTTGCTCGCGAGAAATGGTTTTGATGTGACAACGGCAGCAACGATTCAGGACGCGCTCACCCAGATCAATTCCATGGACTTTGACGTTCTGCTTTGCGATCTGAATATCGAGAAACCGGGAGACGGGTTCGTAGTGATCAGCGCGATGCGATATGCACAGCCTCACTGCCTCAGTCTGGTCCTGACTGCGTATCCATCTTTTGAAAATGCAATGGAAGCGATTCAACGTCAGGTGGATGAGTTTTTCACCAAACCTGCGGACGTGAATACCCTCGTTAAGAAAATCAAAGACAAAGTGGAAACCCGCAGATCGAGAGCGCCAGTACCGTATAAGCGCTTGGCCGCGTTGCTGCGCGAAAATTGTGCGGATATCGTGGCGACGGTGGAGTCCGCGATCAAGAGCGATCTGATCCTTTCCGCTGCCCCTTCCAAGTCGCGTGAGGACGACCTTCCGAAGATCATGGACGCTCTGATTGAGTACGTGGACGTTGGGCGCAACGGCCTGGAACCGGAAGCACTAAGGTTCGCCCGCGAGCACGGACGACGACGAAAGAAGCAAGGCTACGACGCCCAAATGATCGTGCGGGAATTTCAGTTGATCGATGAACAAATCTGTGAACTAATGACCAGTGATCAGATGCCTGCCGCTCCCGTCCGATTGACCGTAGACCTCATGAAACTTACCAAGGGCTTGAATGCCTTCATGATTGCGAGTCTTCAACCTTACGTAGCACAAGCCCGCGTTTTGGTGAGACGCGCCTCGAGGTGATTCATTCCAGAGGCTTCTCTATGCCCTGCTAGAGCCTGATCGGGATCGGCTGCCAGAACGAATCAGCGCTGCGGAGACCGCGATCAGCGAACGCCTCAAAGCGATAGGAAACCGTGATAACCCTGAAAAGGAAGCACTGGTGGACGCGCTCCGAACCCTGCACGGCCTTCGGGCTCGTCGGAGTCGAGCAACGAACTATGTCCTTACTGGAGCGTAGTTCGGCACACCTGTAGTGAGCCGTCGCGCCTATGCCTGGGTGAGGTGATTACGGATAGCATATCGGACTACTTCAGTCACCGAATGACAACCAAGTTTCCTCATGATATTGGCCCGATGCGTTTCCAAGGTCTTCGTGCTGACCTTGAGCACGTCCGCAGCTTCCTTGCTACTTTTACCTTCAGCGAGCAATTGGACGACTTCTCGCTCCTTGGGTGTGAGCTGCTGAAACTCGCCTTCGGGTGTTGTAGTTCTTCTACCGGTGAATCCGTCTAGCATCATTTGTGCGACTTTCTGTGTAAAGAAGGTCTGGCCCGACAGCAACGCCCGTATGGCCACTGCCAAATCCCGGCTCGCATCTGATTTCATCAGATATCCACGAGCACCGGCGTTAAGCACATTCTGAATCAGTTGTTCGGAGTCGTGCATGGTTAGAATCAAAACCTTCGTATCAGAACTGACCTTCACAATCTGCTTCGTCGCATCCAGCCCATTCAGTGAGGGCATGCCGATGTCCAGAATGGCGATATCTGGCTTTAACTCCTGAGTCTTTGCGACCGCACTCCTTCCGTCCTGTACCTCGGCGACAATCTGCCAACTGGGCTCCTCCTGTACAAGCGCACGAAGTCCTTTTCGAACGATGTCATGGTCATCCGCAATTAATATCCGGGCTGCACGCACTTAGACTCTCCTTGGCTGATCCTGAATTAAATAGGATTGGTGGAAACGCACTCGTTCACTTTGATGTGCATGTTCGCAGCGGTCAAGTGAACGCTAGGGCAAGAACGTACAGGGGTATTTCATCTACGGGGTCTAAAGGAAAATACGTGCTGCCCAATCAAACGCAAGAATAGCCTCCAGCGCAGGCCTAAGATCGAGGCTGCCGGAGGGTGCGTCAAAGCTACGCCATTCGCAAGTGTGGATGCCTAACTTTTGCGCCGTGAAACGGCAGGCGCGGCGTAAACGAATTCATTAGACACAGATTCTTCTAACATCCACCTTGCCATCGCCTTATACGAGACAGGAGCGAGAGAATTTAGCTTCTTATCAAATTCTGTTGAAGCCACAGGGCGTTCATCTTTACCATGAGAATTGACTCCAGCACGCACAAGAGTCCAACGAACACCCGATAATTCACCTTTTCCGACCGCATCAACGACAGCGGTTAACTCTCTCGCCCCTTTTCCTACATTTCCCGGAATAAGAGAAAAGAAGCGCATCGGCCAGCTGGATGGTTTCCCCGGAGCGGCTGAGAGAATTGTATTGATCAGAACGATTCGGTCTACGCCAGCAGTCTTCATCGAAGAGACAAGGCTTTTCATGTTCGCAGACAAAAGTGCGGACTTATCGTTGCTTGATGAAGTCACCCCAATGGCCGAGATCACCGCATCTGCTCCTACGAATGCATTTGTCAGTAAATCGCAGTCCGAGAGAGAAGGCACCACAGCAATACGCGAACTGCTCGGCAAATCGCTAATGCGCTCGGGTCGGGATCGCACTATAGCTGTCAATGAAATGCCCTCCTCCCGGCAGATTTCGAGAATAGCTTCTCCAAGACCGCCAGCTGCCCCGATGACGGCGACATGGCTAGGTATCGGACGGTTTGCGGCTGAGGCTGACATCTGGTGCGAAATTCTAACACCACTAAGAAGCGCTGAGTCAGGAAGCTGATCGCGCTTCGCAGAAGTTCATTGTCTTCGAACTATCCTTTGAACGGAAAGTATCCCGAAAGTGGGACGAATCGCAGGCTCGGCGCACCCGCTCTCGTTGAATCTGAGGAGACCATCGGGACCACTGAAACCTAGAGTGTTTGCCGATTTAGTTTTTTAGCATCCGAATCTGCGACAAGCCTCCAAATCCCACCGTTTTTTGTTGATGATCATTGAGGCTCCACGCCTTCTAAGCGTCTTTCGCATTCACAAGGTTTTTTGAAACTCGAAAATGAGGCCGTTTTCCCCAGCAGCTCGCCCTCGTCCCGTTTGCCTCCTCAAGCGTCCCAGAAACCTCGGAAACTGTTCAGAGTAAGCTTTTACCTAGGAGGGCGTTTAGCTCCTACGATCTCAGGGCTTCTCTCAGCGTTCTAGAGGGTCTTAAACTAGTCCTTTTGGCCGTTTGGGTTCCCATAAAGGCTTTCGCCAACTGCAAAGGAGGAAAACATGGAGAACAATTTACAGACTCCGATGGATGCATTTTTCCCAGACGGCCGTATCTACGAGCACTTTCTACAGCGCTTGAGACTTCTTGCAAGTCAACAGACGCCAGTTCTACAGGTACATGATATCCGCGATGTTCCTGACACTGGAACTGACCTGCCCTGCATTGAGGTTGTAGTTCGCATTCCTGGCTTCAAAATCTACAACCCCGTCACAGGAAAGCGGATGCTCTCTACAGATTGGATCAAAAACCATTTTGAAGGACAATCCAGCCAGACGGCTTTCCTTAATGCCTTCGCAGAATACCTAGCATCATCGATCCCCGCTGGTCATCCTGAAGCCAATTTGAAACCGAAGTTTAAGCATTATCGAGACGGTCTTCCTGGGAATTTGCCAACGCGAGCAGATCTATATGTCGAGCACCAGGAGCTGGCTCGACAGTTGCGTGCCGCTCAGAAATGGCTTCGTGGACGTAAGAGACTCTATCAAGGGTTTCGCAAGGAGGATAAGGCAGAATTTTTTGAAGCCGCATCGGATCCGGCCTTGTGGTGGGCAGAATATGTCAAAGAAGGCCAAGTAACGCTCGATATGATCAGTTCAAAGTCTCCGCAGCATAATGCTAAGCACATCCTTGCTCTGAAGTACGACAAGTCTTATGAAACCATCCGACTGAGGCTGTCTCGCAGGGAAGTGTAGCAACCCACAGAGGTTCGTGCCTCGACTCAAATTTGCGTCCTGCGGTATACGACGCTCGTGCAAGGAAACGGGCCGCGAGCCAGCGTGACGATTGAACCTGGCGTCAAAGCTTGGCTCGACAACGTTATCGTACCCGCGTTAGTACGCGAGTTTATCGCCAGTCGCAATGAAGTAAGTCTTCTCCTTTCAGATACATCCAGCAATTTGGTAGCATGTGCCACAGGTGACAAGGAGAAGGAGGAGGCACCGTGAAGCTATTGCGCTGTGCAATATACGCGCGATTCTCTAGTGACCGCCAAAGCCCTGCCAGTATTGCTGATCAGATAAGGAAATGCCGCGAATATGCCACTGCGCAAGGATGGACCGTTTTGGAAGAGCACATCTATTCGGATGCGGCTATCAGCGGTACGAGTCTGGAACGCGATGGACTGAGGCGATTAATTTCAGCTGCAACGAGTAAGGCACGTCCGTTCGACTGCGTCCTGATCGACGATACGTCTCGCCTCAGTCGCAAGTTGGCAGACGCACTGAATCTTTACGAACAGTTACGCTTCGCCGATATTCGTCTAGTGTCCGTATCTCAGGGAGTCGATTCGAAGAATGAGCAAGCCGAGCTATTGATCGGCGTTCACGGTCTCATTGATAGCGCCTATTGGCGTGAGCTGGCGACCAAGACGCACCGGGGAATGGAGGGGAAAGCGCTGAAGGGCATGGCTACGGGTGGACGCTGTTTTGGCTACGCGACGATTAAATCTGATGATGAAGTCCACGCCAAGATAAATAACTCTGAAGCCGAAACGGTAGTACGAATCTTCAAAATGTATGCCAGTGGGCTAAGTCTAGATCGTATCGCCCACCAATTGAACGCTGATGGCATTTTGTCACCTCAGACGCAGAAGGGTCGCCTGTCTCGGACGTGGTGCCCGTCCTCGGTGCGGGTCATTTTGCGGAACGAGCGATATCTCGGAAGATTTGTATGGAACAAGACGCAAAAAGTACGAGTGCCAGGAACCGGGCGACGAATAAAGAGACCACGGCCCGAATCAGAATGGGTATGCTTCGATGCTCCGCATCTTCGAATAATCCCCGATGAATTGTGGTTGGCTGTTCAACGTCGCTTTGCCATAGTCCGCGAACTCTGGGGTAGGAATGGACTGCCAGGGCTGTCAGGACAACAGAAAGCAGTTTATTTATTTTCTGGTCTGCTGAAGTGTGGGATATGTGGTGGCAGCGTCACTTTTGTGAGCGGGCGTTGGCGATGCGAGTCTCAGCAATATGGGTGCTCGATGCACCACCAGCGAGGGGACACAGTTTGTTCAAATCGACTGACGATACGGCGAGACAAATTGGAATCGCGGCTCCTTGCTGGTCTTCAAAACGAAGTGCTGCGGGAGGAAGCTATTGATTATGCCGTGGCTGGTATGAAGAAGGAGATAGAACGTCGCTTCGATGAATTCAATGACACGCTCTCCCGAATGCGCGAACGAAAGCACCAGCTTGAGACAGAGATTGCGAGGCTGGTTAATGCCATTGCAGGCGGCAGCGGATCAGAGAGCATCATGGCAGCTATTGGAGAGCGAGAACGGGAATTGCGGACCATAACAAGCGATTTGCTAGAGAAGCGACCTACCTCAATCCAGACGAAGCTGGATGAGTTGCGGACGTTTGCAGTGGATCAATTAA
Source organism: uncultured Acidobacteriota bacterium (assembly GCA_963810155.1). Taxonomy (GTDB): domain Bacteria; phylum Acidobacteriota; class Terriglobia; order Acidiferrales; family UBA7541; genus Palsa-189. Next base: position 191,183 of record CAWEMN010000003.1, on the reverse strand, counting down.
CCGAGTTGCGCCAACTGCTTGCGCGTCCCGAAAACGTGCACGAAGCTAGGGCCCTTCTGGCCCGACAGATCGGGCCGATTACGCTTATACCAACAGATGGGGGAGAATACTCGGCCCGAGGCAGCGTTGATTTCTTTGGGGATACGGGCCTACGCGTGAGTGGTGCCGGGGGGCAGAGTTGAACTGCCTACGCCGGCCTTTTCAGGGCCGCGCTCTACCGGTGAGCTACCCCGGCACCGATGGGACCGAAAAATTGTAGCGGGGAAGCTAGCGATGTCGAGGCGCGAATCTGCTTGGAAGATTTCGCGGCGGCCCGAACAGTCTCATTGGCGCGGCTGAGATGCCGGATGATTACTTCAGCGATTCGTCGAACTCCCGCATCCAGTCTTTCTTCTTCAGCACTTCGCGAGGCTTGGTGCCGTCGGCGGGACCGACGATGCCGTCTTTTTCCATGATGTCGATCAGCCGCGCGGCGCGGCCATAGCCGATGCGCAGCCGCCGCTGCAGCGTAGAAGTCGAAGCGCGGCCCATCTCGCAGACCACGCGCACGGCCTCCTGGTAAAGTTCGTCGTCCACCTCTTCCTCGCCCCCCTCGCCGCAGTCGCTCCGGCGCCTGCTTCCTCCTTCGGCGGTTCGAGCAGTTTCTCGTTGTAGACGGCTTTGGCCTGCGATCGCCAGAAGTCGCACAGCGCAGACGATCTCGTCTTCGGTTACCAGTGGGCCGTGAATGCGGTGCAGCCGCGAAGAGCCCGCCGGGCAGATACAGCATGTCGCCGCGTCCCAGCAGCGATTCCGCGCCGTTGGCATCGAGAATGGTGCGCGAATCCACTTTGCTGGCCACGCGGAACGAGATGCGCGCCGGAAAGTTCGCCTTGATCAAGCCGGTGATCACGTCCACCGACGGCCGTTGCGTCGCCAGAATCAAGTGAATGCCCACGGCGCGCGCCATCTGCGCCAGGCGCGTGATCGACTCTTCCACGTTGTTCGTATCCACCATCATCAGATCGGCCAATTCGTCGATGACGATGACGATCAGCGGCAGCGGCTTGTGTTCTTCCTCCTCCAGGTTCTCAAACAGCGAAAGCGATTGCCCCTTGGTGAACGTGCGATTGTACTGGTCGATGTTGCGCACGCCGCGCTTGCGCCAGCAGCTTCAGCCGCCGTTCCATCTCGCGCGTGGCGTTGCGCAGCACGTTCGAAGCGACCTTGGGATCGGTTACCACCGGCGCCAGCAGGTGCGGAATGTCTTCGTAGAGTCCGAGTTCCAGCCGCTTGGGATCGATCATGCACCAGCTTCAGCTCGTCCGGCGTCGCCTTGTACAGCATGGAGACGATCAGCGAATTGAGGAAGACGCTCTTGCCCGTTCCGGTCGATCCGGCGATCAGCAAGTGCGGCATCTGCGCCAGGTCCGAGACGCGGATGCGCCCGATCAGGTCCTTGCCCAGCGACAGCGTCAGCTTCGAAGGCGAATTGACGAACTCCGGCGACTCGATCACTTCGCGCAGCGTGATCGTCTGCCGGTGCTGATTCGGCACCTCGATGCCCACCGTGGACTTGCCCGGAATGCGCTCGATCAAAATCGATTCGGCGCGCAGCGCCAGGCACAGATCGTCCGCCAGTCCCGTGATGCGGCTGTACTTGATGCCGGCCTCGGGCTTGAACTCGTAGGTCGTTACCACCGGTCCGGGATTGATCTGCGTTACGTGCCCGCCGACGTCGAACTCGCGGCACTTCTCTTCGATCGCGCGCGCACACTCCTTCAGTTCGTCTTCCTGGATCTTTTCGCTGCGTTCGGCCATGCGCAGCAAAGTCGTCGAGGGCAGCCGGAAGCCCGTAGCGCCGCGTGCGATCTTGGGCTCACCGGCCGATTTCTTTGCCGCGCCGGCAGGCGCCGAAATTTCGGGCAATACGAGCACGTTTTTGGCCGATGGCCGCTCTCTTCATCCTCGGCGCGCTCGGCGGCATCTTCCGCTCGTTCCGCGGCAATCTTGCGTTCCTTGCCCCCAATGTCTGCGTTGGCACGGCTGGCGCCCGCTGACCTTGATTGGTCTCCACGCGCTTGCGCAGTCTGTTCCTGCTCGCGTTTCTCGCGCCACGCCGACCATCGCGCCTTCAGCCGGCCGATAGGGTCAAGTTTCTTCACCGGCCCGCGCAGCAGCGCGTGCGTGCCCGTAAACGAGAATGGCGTGGTCAGGAACAGCGCCGCAAAAAGGGCGCCAGGGCCACGACGTGCGCACCCACGGAGTTGAACGCGTGCTCCAGCCACGACGCGATCAGTCCGCCCAAGCATGCCGCCCGGCGGAATCGCGTCGCGCACGTCCGGCATGCGCCACAAGCTCAGCAGGGCCGGAAGAGACAGCACCAGCAGCGCGTAGCCGATCAGGCGCCGCAGCGCCGAATCGAGCGGCTGGCTGCGAAACCAGCGCAGGCCGAGCGCGAAAATGCCCATCGGCAGCAGAAACGCCGCATAGCCGAGGACCTGAAAGATGAGATCGGCGCTGTAAGCCCCGGCCGGTCCAATCCAGTTCCGTGCCGGATGCACCTCCGGCGTCTGCGCCGACACATTGAACGAGGCGTCGTGCGGGACTGTAGGAAAGCAGCGCCAGGGCCATCAACACGGCCAGCGTAATGCCCAGAAAACCGATCAACTCATTGAGCCGGCGGTTTTCCGTCGGGGTCAGTAAGCGCACGTGAATCTCCTGCGTTCTGGGGAAGGACAATCTAGCTTCACAGGACGCGCGGGCGCTGGATCGCGCGGTTCCCCTGTGGAGGAACACCAAGAGCAGAATGACTATACCAAACGCTATGCGGTAAACAATAAAGATCTTCAGGGTGCGTGTCTGCAGATAACGCAAGAGAAAGCCAATGACGCGCGTACCCCACGACCGCCGACACGCCGATGGCGATCAGCAGCGTCGAAAGCGGCAGTTCCAGGCCGCCAGCGCGATGCATGGTGATCAGCTTGGGCACTTCCTTGAGCGCAGCTCCCGCGATCAGCGGGGTGGAAAGCAGAAAGGAGAAACGCGCCGCTGCCTCCCGGGTCATCTTGCGCCAAAGGCCGGCGACAATGGTAATTCCCGAGCGCGAGACGCCGGGGAAGAGCGCCAGCGCTTGGGCCAAGCCCACCACAACGGAATCTCGAAGCGTCACTTGTTCCAAAACCCGCCGCAGCCCGCCGTATCGATTCCACAAGAGCCATCAACAGGGCCACCGCGATCATGGCGGCGGCAATGGGTACGGGATTGCGCCAGGTATCCTCGATAAACCGCTCGAATAAAAATCCTACGATCGCTCCGGGAATCGTGCCGACAACCAGAAACCAGAATAGGCGCCGGCTGCGTCCGGCATTGTTCATCGCTCGCCTGGGCCGGGTAGCGAACTCCGATGCCGTTGAGCACCAGCTCAATCCAGGTGCCCAGGAAGTAAAACAGCACGGCCGCCAATGTGCCGGCGTGTAGAGCCACATCGAACGGCAAGCCTCCGTCGGGCCAGTGCAGCGCCCAGGGGAAGAACCAAAGGTGTGCGCTGCTGCTGATCGGAAGAAATTCGGTGAGTCCCTGGACAATGGCCAGCACCACGGCGTGAAATAAGGTCATGCGGTCGATGATCTCCCAGGCTGATCGAGCACCTTGAACATTTCGTAAGCGTCGATGCGCCCCAGGTAATATCCCGGGGTCACGCCCGCGCTACGATAGCCGTGCCGCTGCCAGAAGGCAACGCCCGCTTCGTTGTTCGTTGCTGTCTGCAGCTCCACGCGGCGAACGCCGCCATTCCCGAGGCGCCTTTCGATCTCCTGCGAGCAGGGCGCTGCCGACTCCAGCGCGCCGGTGAGTCTCCATCACGTCGATAGTGACGATATATCCTATGTTTCCATGAGATGCCGCAATCAGGAACCCGGCGAGGGTAGGCCCCGTGGGGCCCATCGCATTCGGCAACCAGGCACTGCGCGCCACGCTGGCTCAGGTACCACCGCAAGCACCCGGCGGGAGTAGGAGATTCCGCGGGGATAACAGGCCTGATCGATAGCATAGAGCGGTCTCGAAATCCGAAGGGGAGTAGTCGCGCAGCGCAAATTCCATGGAAATGGCCGGTGCCGACGATGGTCGCACTCGCATCTTGAGCTGGAGCCCGTCATACCTCCAGAATCACCGGCAGGATCAGCGGTCGCTTCGAGGTCTGCTTATTCAGAAAGCGCTTCAGGTCCACGCGAATCTTCTCCTTGATGACGCTCCAGTCCCTCTTCTCTTCCGCGTTGGATTGTTCGACGGTGCGCACAATGACCTCGCGCGCCGCGGCCAGCAGCTCGTGTTCCGTCTTCCGACGGTAAAAAGCCTCGCGTGACCATCTCCGGCCGCGACTCCATGCGCCCGGTGTGTTTGTCGATGGCGATAATCGGCACAACGATGCCGTCTTCGGACAGATGCTGCCGGTCCCGAATCACCACCTGCTCGATCTCTTCGAGCGATCCTGAATCGACGCAAACGCGTCCCGCCGGCACCGCCTCCCGGCGATAGGCGCCATCCTCGGTGAATTCGATGGGATGCCCGTCCTCCAGCAGCAAGACTTCGCCCGAGACCGTCCCCACCTGCTGAGCCAGCGCGGCATGGCGGAATAGTTGCCGGTATTCGCCGTGCATCGGAATGAAGTAGCGGGGGCGCACGAGGTTCAGAATAAGCTTTTGTTCCTCCTGGCTGGCATGGCCGGAGACATGCAGCAATCCGCCGTTGTTGTCGTAATAGACCAAAGCGCGCCGCCGGAACATATGGTCCAGCATGCGGAAGATGGCTTTCTCATTTCCGGGAATGATTCGCGCGGAGAGAATCACCGTGTCGTCATGATCGACGCTGATGAGGCGGTGATTGTCCACGGCCACGCGCGATAGCGACGACATGGGTTCCGCCTGGCTGCCGCTGACCAGCACCACCATCTTCTGGGGATCGAAGGTGCGCAAGTCCTGCGGCCGTATGACCATGCCGTCGGGAATCCGCAGCCGCCCCATCGTGTGCGCGATTTCCACGTTATCGACCATGCTGCGCCCGACAAAGCCGATCTTCCGGCCAACCAGAGCGGCAATGTCCACCACCTGCTGAATGCGGTGGATGGAGCTGGCGAAACAGGAAACCAGCACTTTGCGTGGCGCCGCGCGAAGCAACTCCTCGATGCGGTTCCATACGGCGCGTTCCGAGGGCGTGTAACCCGGCCGCTCCACGTTGGTGCTGTCGCTGAAAAGGGCCAACACGCCCTCCTGGCCGTACCTCGCGAAGGCGTGCAGGTCGAAGGGCTGACCGTCGATGGGCGTAGGGTCCATCTTGTAATCGCCCGTGTGAATGACCACGCCCACCGGCGTCCGGATGGCCAGCGCCACGCAATCGATGGTGCTGTGCGTGACGTGTATGAACTCCACTTCGAAGGGCCCGATCTCCGCGCGACGCCCCGGAATCACTTCCCGCAGGGTGGTCTTCTCCAGCAGGCCGTGCTCCTCCAGGCGCTTGCGCACCAGCGCCAACGTGAAGCGCGTGCCAAACACCGGTACGTTGAGGTCGCGCAAAATGTAGGGCAGGGCGCCGATGTGATCCTCATGCCCGTGGGTCAAGACGATAGCGCGGACGTGCTCGCGGTTCTGTTTCAGGTAGGTGATATCCGGAATGACGATATCGACGCCCAGCAGTTCAGCTTCCGGAAACATCATGCCAGCGTCGATTACTAGAATGTCATTCCCGGTGCGCAGGGCCAGCATATTCATGCCAAACTCGCCCAGGCCGCCAAGGGGAATGGCCCACAGAGAAGGCTTACTCAACTTTTACGTCTCCTTTTTGATCCGATCATCGTACCACGTCGCTGGCTATTCTCTGCGTAACCGCCCCCATGGGCGAGGAATCTGTATGCGTTCCAAGGCCACTGATGGGCACGCCTGAAGGTGTAAGTCCGGCGTACTGCGCAAGCAAGCTAAAGCGCTCAACTTGATCTTTTGATTGGCGAAGCGAAGGAAGAAGGTGTTTATAGGTGCTTTCCGCCGGTAAAGAGACGTGCTACCAGCACGAGCACGACGGCTCCGACGGTGGCCGCTGCGAGGCTGTATACGAAACCACCGCCCCAGATACCCAGCTTTGAAAAAATCCAGCCGCCAAGAATCGAACCAACGAGTCCGATGGCCACATTCCCGAGGCAGCCAAAACCTGAACCCCGGCTGACCTCGCCGGCTATCCACCCTGCCAGCAGGCCGATTACGATCCATCCCAGCAGAGTGGAACTGATCGAAACCCCAAAGAAATGAACCATTAACCCCCCTCAATAACGTCAGAAAGGTATTCAATACCGCGATCGGAAGAACCGCAAGCCCTATATCGGTGTGCTTCGAAGAATCGCAAGCTCGTTCCCCTTATTTGACTAAGCCGCCGGGGCTGCATACTATCGTTGGTTTCAGCACGCCGGTTCGGAGTGTCCGTGACCCAGGCCGATATTCGCCCGAAGTTCTATCTCACTACGCCGATTTACTACGCCAACGCGCGACCCCACGTGGGCTCCGCTTACACCACGCTCGTTGCCGACACGCTGGCGCGTTTCAAGCGCATGCAGGGATATGACGTGGCTTTTTTGACCGGCACGGATGAACATGGTGAAAACATCGCTCGCGCAGCGGCAAAGGCCGGCGTCTCGCCCCGCGAACACGTGGACCGCTATTCCGCCGTCTTTCGGAAGCTTTGGAACGAACTGGGCATCGGCTACACACATTTCATCCGCACCACTTCACCCGAGCACTTGCGTGCCGTGCGCCGCTTTCTGTTGCGCGCTCGCGACGCCGGCTATATCTACAAAGGTTTTTACCAGGGCCGCTACTGCGTCTATGACAATCTTTACGTCAGCGATTCGACCGATCCCATCGACTGTCCAGTTTGCGGGCGACCTGCCGAAGTGGTTTCCGAAGAGAACTATTTTTTTAAGCTCTCCGCATTTCAGGACCGGCTTCTGAAGCTCTACCAGGAACAGCCTGACTTCATCCGGCCGGCTTTCCGCCGCAATGAGGTGCAGCGCTTCGTCGAGGCCGGCCTGCGCGATATTTCCGTGAGCCGCAAAACGGTGAAGTGGGGCTTGCCCTGGCCGGACGATCCCGAGCACGTCGTCTACGTCTGGTATGACGCGCTGACCAGTTATCTGAGCGGCATCGGCTACGGCGACGATGAATTGCAGTGGGAGAAATACTGGCCCGCACAGCTCCACCTGATCGGCAAGGAGATCATTCGATTTCACTGCGTCTACTGGCCGGCTTTCCTGATGGCTGCGGATGAGCCTCTGCCCAAGGGCGTCTTCGCGCATGGCTGGCTTCTGTTTGATCAGCAGAAGATGAGCAAATCCAAGGGCAACGTCGCCTATGCCGAACCCATCGCGCGCGTCCTGGGCACGGATGCGCTGCGATACTACCTGCTGCGCGATGTTCCTTTTGGACAGGATGGCAATTTCAGCCATGATGCGCTGGTCACGCGCTATAACAGCGATCTAGCCAATGGCCTGGGCAATCTTGCCAGCCGAACCCTCACCATGATTGGCCGCTATTGCGAAGGGAAAATTCCCGCGGCTCATCCCGCGGCCATCGGTGAGTCCGAAAAATCTCTTGCCGCTGCGGTGGCCGAAGCTGCACGCTCAGTTCCGGCGCAATATGAGGAGCTCTCGTTTTCCCGCGCTCTGGAGCTGATTTGGGCGGCGATTGCCGATGTCGATGGCTACCTCACCGCTCAGAAACCCTGGTCGCTTGCTGACGATCCGGCCCAGCGCGCGCAGCTGGAAACGGTGTTGTACTATGCTGCGCAGTCGCTGTGCATTCTGGTGACGCTGGCACATCCGGTTTTGCCCGAAGCCACCGCAAAAATCTGGTTTCAACTGGGGCAGTCCGGCGCGCTCGGGGAAGTTCGCGTCGATCAGCTTTCCTGGGGCACTTTGCGTGCCGGAACGCTCATCGGCGAGCCGGCCGCCGTTTTTCCTCGCGTAGAAAAAACCGAAACACTGGAGAAAATTGCCACCATGGAACAGGACATCCTTAAGCCGCAAGGCACGCCCGCAGCAGCGTCTACTCCGGCAGCAGCTCCGACTCCCGCGGCACAGCCGGCCGCCGCAGCAGCGCCCGGCACCAACAACACACGGATCACCATTGAGGATTTCACCAAAGTGGAGATGCGCGTCGGCCAAGTGAAGTCCGCCGAGCGCGTGGCGGGCGCCGACAAATTACTGAAAGTGATGGTCGACGTGGGTGACGAAGTGCGCCAAATCGTGGCGGGAATCGCCACGGTCTACCAGCCCGAACAATTGGTGGGCCGCAAAGTGGTGGTGGTCGTCAATCTGGCCCCGCGCAAACTGCGCGGTGTGGAATCGAACGGCATGATTGTGGCTGCCTCGGCAGGTCCGGACGGGAATCCGGTGCTCGCCGGATTTCTCGAGGATGTGCCGGTAGGCTCCCGGCTGAAGTAAAGAGGGTCGACCAGGCGCTATGGAAAACGGGCCTTCGCCTCCGGAGCAGCTCGAGCTGGTGGATTCGCATGCCCATGTGGACATGCCTGAATTCAATTCCGATCGAGACGACATGCTGGCGCGGGCGCAAGCGGCGGGAGTCCAGAACATTCTGGCCATCGGTGGAGGTCCCGACGCGTTGGCCTCGGCGGTGCCATTCGCGGAGCGTTACGACTGGATCTATGCGGCCGGCGGCATTCACCCGCACGAAGCCCGGCTGGCCACTCGGGCGCACTATGAAGAGCTCGCGAATCTGGCGAAGCACCCGAAATTCCTGGCCTGGGGCGAAATTGGGCTTGATTATCACTACGATCATTCACCGCGCGAGGTCCAGCAGCGCGTGTTTGTCGAGCAGCTTGAATTGGCTCGCGTTGCGCAGCGTCGCGTGATTATTCATTGCCGGGAAGCTTGGCCCGATTGCCTTGCGATTCTTGACCAACACTGGCGTTCCGCCGGGCTGGGAGGAATTTTCCACTGTTTTACCGGCACCCTGGAAGAAGCTCGGCGCGGAAACGAAATGGGCTTTATGATCTCGTTTGCGGGAAACGTGACATATCCGAAGGCGCAGAACCTGCGCGACGTGGCGGCGGGCATCCCGTTGGAGTCTCTTCTGCTCGAAACCGACGCGCCCTTTCTGGCTCCGCAGCCCTTTCGCGGGCGCCGCAACGAGCCCGCCTTTGTCGCCGAAGTAGCGCGGACGCTTGCACCTGTGAGAAACTTGCCAGCGCACGAGCTTGCGGCAGCCACCGCGGCAAATTTTCGCCGTCTTTTTGGACTACAAGGGACAGCCAGCCGGCATTCGGAAGTACGAGCCTGAGGGGGGCGATATCTCACTGTTGACGGTTAAAGAGATTTTCGATCTGGTTCGCGACGACCTTTCTCGCGTCGAAGCAGGAACTGACGCAGCAGACCGGCTACGCGAGCGAACCGGTCGCGGAGATCGCCACTTACCTGCTGGGCGGCGGCGGGAAACGCCTGCGCCCGGCATTGCTGCTGCTTGCCGCCGGATACACGGGCTATCAGGGCGCCGCCGCAGTGCGTCTGGGTGCCGTGGTCGAACTGATTCACAGTGCCACCCTGATACACGACGATGTGATCGACGGCGCCGACACGCGCCGCGGGCGGCCCTCGGCAAATTCGCGCTGGGGAAATCATCGCAGCGTGCTGGCCGGCGACTGGCTGTACATGCAGTCGTTTCAGATGGCGCTCGAGGAACGCAACTTCAAGGTCCTGGACATTCTCATCGACCTCACGCAGAACATGGTCGAGGGTGAGGTGGTGCAGCTCTCGACGCCTCGGCCGCATGGATTTGGGCGAACGGGAGGTCGTGGACCTCGCCGCACGCAAGACAGCTTGCCTCTTCAGCGGGTGTGCTCGCCTCGGCGGCGTCCTCGGCAGCCTCAGCGAAGCGGAAGAGCAGTCGCTCGCGGACTACGGGCGCTACGCCGGAGTGGCGTTCCAGCTTGTCGACGATGTGCTGGATTTCACGGCTTCGCCTTCGCAGCTGGGCAAGCCGGTGCTGAGCGATTTGAAGGAAGGCAAGGTCACCCTGCCGCTGATTTACGCTCTGCAAAGCGACGGCGCGGCGCGCCGGCCGCCGGATGGTGCGCACCGTGCTCGAGGAAAAAGGCTTCCACACGCGTGCGACCCGGAGGAGATCTCGGCGCTGGTGCGCGATTCGGGAGCGCTCGAGCGCACGCGCCTGCTGGCCAATGAGTATGCCGCCGCGCCAAGGCTTGCCTGAACGGCCGCGCGAACACGGAATTTGGCCGCGCGCTTTTCGCCGTCCCCGACTTCATTCTCGATCGCGAACACTAGTTCCGCGGCCGCCATGCTGCCGTTCAAGCTCGTCTACCACGAAGGCTACGATCTGCGCCTGGGCGAGCACGTCTTTCCATCACAAAAATTCGGGATGGTGCGAGATGCGCTGCTCGCCGAGGGCATCGCCGAACCCTGCGACATCCTCTCTCCTCAGCCCGCCAGCGATGAAGATATCCTGCGGGTGCACACGCCGACAGTGGGTGGAGAAACTGCAGGACGACACGCTCACTGCCAGCGAACGCATGCGCCTGGAGATCCCCTATTCACCCGAGGTCGTCAAAGGCTTCTGGCTGGCCGCGGGTGGGTCGATTCTGGCGGCGCAATGCGCATTGCGCGACGGTCTTGGAATCAATATCGGCGGCGGATTTCACCATGCGTTTCCCGGCCACGGTGAAGGCTTCTGTATGATTCACGACGTCGCCGTGGCTATTCGTCGAATGCAGGCGGATGGCGCTGTGCACAAGGCCCTGGTCATTGACACGGACGTGCACCAGGGAAACGGTACGGCCGCTATCTTCGCCGCCGATTCGACCGTTTTTACCGTGTCCCTGCATCAGGAAAATAACTATCCGCAGCCGAAGCCGCCGTCCGATATCGACGTCAATCTCGACGACGGCACCGCTGACGACGAGTACCTGGAATTGTTGGATAAGGCCCTTGCAGACTCCTTCGCTCGTTTTGCGCCGGATATTCTTTTTTATGTCGGGGGCGCAGACCCTTATCGCGAAGACCAGCTAGGAGGCCTATGGCTGAGCATGCGTGGTTTGCAGGAGCGCGATGCCCGTGTTTTTGCTGAAGCGAGGCGGCGTGGCTTGCCGGTGGTAGTGGCGTTTGCCGGGGGCTACGCGCGCAAGGTGGAAGATACCGTGCGCATTCACGTGAATACGGTCATCGCCGCGCGAGATGCCGCCGGCGTCCGAGCGAACCAGGCGAATTACTGAAAATCGATCAAGAGATCGGCGACGTGATTTTCGGGATTGACACGTAGCAGGTATCCCATTCGAGCGTAGTGCACGGGCCTCTCGCCAAAGATCGCCACAGTGGGTTTCTCTAGTTTCGAGAGCATTCCATCCATGTAGGTTTTGTCGAGGACCTGGCCGGGCGCCAGCCGCCAGGAGTTGCGAACCTCGCGCTCGGCATCCAGGGAGAGGCCGGTAATCACCAGTTCGCCCATGCGATATTGCGGCCCTTCGGTAATTTTAATGTTGTAGGTAACTTTAGCGGCCTGGTCGTCGAATTGCGGCGCAGGCGAGACCTTTGCTTCGAGGTAACCGCGATGAGCGTATTCGAGCTCGATTTGCTGCCAGCTTGCTTCGAGGCGCATGCCGTCCGCGAGATCGCCTGTTTTTGCCGCCACAATCTTGGAAAGCGCGGAATCGTCAAGCACCGCATTGCCACTCCAAGTGAGGCCAGAGATATGAAATACCGGACCAGGAGTGATGGGAAGCTCAACGTCGACCGAGGATGAACGCTGACCAGGATCCCCCTTGAGGTGGACGACGGGTGCGCCAAACTCGACGCGCACCTGGCCGGCGGAAAGATAAATGGGCCGGACTTGCTCCTGCTCGAAGAGTTCAATCGTAAAACGAGAAAAGGCCTTTCCGATGAGGTCGCCGATTCGGTCGTGGAGTTTCTGCGAATTCTGCGCCAGAGGTTCGTCGAAGCTCATTCCAGCAACGGTGAAGGCTGGGCCGTCCTGGTGGAACTTCATGACCATATCGTCGTCGCCGCCGGGTTGCGCGACGAGCGTGTGCTCGACGTTAGCTTTGATTTCACGGGCCGCCAGCTTAGCGGAAAGCGTTGACGTAATTTGCTCGAGGAGAAGCCCGCCATCGCGCGGAGCGCGGCCATCGAAGAGGGGCACAGCGCCGCGAATTTCGTCGGAGAGTTCCTGGTCGGTGAACCAGGGGAAATTATCAAACATAACCGGCACGACGGGGGCGTCTTGCAGTTCGAAGGTCACCGTGGTGCGGCCGTCCTTCGTCGTAAAGTGGTAATTAACGTGCGAAAAGACGCCCAATTGGGCCAGGCCATCGGCGATTTCCTGTAACTGGTCGCGACTGACGGTATCGCCAGGTTTCAAGCCTGCGGTGGCGGCAATTTGGGCATCGGTGTAGCGACGCGAGCCGGAAGCATGGACCTCGGCGACAACAAGGGAAGCGGCCGCCGGCGCTTGAGCCGCAGCGACGCAAGCCGCCAGCAGCATGCAAGAGAAGTAACCCAAGAGCAGCGCGAAGCGATAACTACGCATAGTTCCTGCAGTGCATTTTATCGCGAGGTGGCGAGAATTGGGAACCCGATAGAGTTGCAGGTTGCGCGCTCGCCGCTCAGCTGAAATGCAGATTCCTCAGTCGCCCAGATGCTCTACGAAGTCCTAACACGGACTGTGCTCAGAAAGATACGTTTCCGCGACGCGCTATTCGACGGTGACGGACTTGGCCAGGTTGCGGGGCTGGTCGACATCGCAGCCGCGCCGGACGGCAATGTGATAAGCAAGCAGCTGCAACGGCACGATTTCGAGAATGGGAGCCATCAATTCCGGCGCGGGCGGAATTTCGATGACATGGTCGGAAGCCTTGCGAGCCAGGTGATCGCCTTCGGTGACCACGGAGATGACGATACCGTCGCGCGCCTTGACTTCCTGAATGTTGGAAACGCTCTTTTCGTACCGGGTCATCGATTCGGAATCGAATTCGTCGCGCGTGGCCAGCACGACCACGGGAAGATTTTCGTCGATCAGGGCGTTGGGGCCGTGCTTCATCTCTCCAGCCGGATAGCCCTCGGCATGGATATACGAGATTTCCTTCAGTTTAAGCGCGCCCTCGAGCGCGATGGGGTAGTGAATGCCGCGAGCGAGATAGAGGAAATCGGTATGGCGGAAGAACTGGCGCGCCAGCGCTTCGTAGATTCCATCCTGGTCGCCCTGCAGAACCGTCTCCACTTTTTGCGGAATACGCGTGAACTCCTGCATCAGTTTCTTGGCCATGTCACTGGAAAGCTTGTCCCGCGACTGGCCCAGGTAAAGCGCAATCAGCATGAGCGCGGTCAATTGGCTGGTGAACGCTTTGGTGGAGGCCACGCCGATTTCCGGACCGGCGTGCGTCAGGATCGTGCCGGCGGCTTCCCGAGTGACCATGGAGCCGACGACATTGCAGATGGCCAGGGTCTTGGCGCCTTTTTGCTTGGCTTCGCGCTGGGCGGCCAGGGTATCGGCGGTTTCGCCGGACTGGCTGATGCAGATGACCAGCGTGCGATCGTCCACGATGGGATCGCGATAACGGAATTCGCTGCCGTAATCCACTTCGACGGGAACGCCAGCCAGGCGCTCGATCATGAATTTGCCGGCCAGGCCGGCATGCCAACTGGTGCCGCAGGCGACGATTTTGATGTTGCGGAAATTGCGGAACTCTTTCTCGCTGATTTCCATTTGATCGAGGAAGACCTCGCCGGTTTCGTGGGAGATGCGGCCAAGCAGGGTGTCGCGGATGGCTCGGGGCTGCTCGAAAATTTCCTTTAGCATGTAATGCTTGAAGCCGCCCTTTTCGGCGGTGATGGGGTCCCAGGTGACGTGATGGATCTTCGGCTCGACGGGATTGGCGTCGTTGTCGCTGACTTGGACGCCCTTCGGCGTCAGGACCGCGACGTCGCCATTGTTGAGGAAAAACATGTCACGCGTGTGCGAGAGGATGCCGGGAATATCGCTGGCCACGAAGTACTCGTCCTTACCCAGACCGACCACTACAGGCGGGCCATTACGGGCAGCGACGATTTTGCGCGGGTCCTTGGTCGAGAGGATCACCAGAGCGTAATCGCCGCGCAAGCGCTTGACGGTTTTGCGCACGGCGTCTTCGAGAGGCCCGCCATCCATGTATTTCTCGACCAGGTGCGCCACGATCTCCGTATCGGTTTCGGTGACGAACTTGTGTCCTTCCTTTTCCAGTTCCTGCTTGAGTTCCAGATAGTTTTCGACGATGCCATTGTGGACGACGACGATTTCGCCCTTGCAGTCGCGATGAGGGTGGGCATTTTCCTCCGTAGGCCGGCCATGCGTGGCCCAGCGCGTGTGGCCCAAGCCGTAGATTCCATCGAGGGGGGGATGGCGGATGGACTTCTTCGAGATTCGGTAACTTGCCGGAAGCGCGGCGAATGTCGAGTTTGCCGTTTTCGCTGACCACAGCGATGCCCGCGGAATCGTACCCGCGATACTCCAGGCGGCGAAGCCCATCGAGGATGAGCGGGACCACCTTCTTAGGGCCGATATATCCGACAATGCCGCACACGATTGAGTCTCCTTGAAGTGAAAACCGGCGAAAAGACCGGTGAGCCAACCAGACTACCACAGGGGTTGGGGGAGCGCGTTACGTGAGGGGCCGTAGTTTACTGAAGCTAAATCCCTCAGCAGAGAGTCACTTTTGCCCGACCTATCCGGCTTTGGCCGGCTTGGCGTCCTCCACGATCTCGAAGCGGAAATCCTCAATCACCGGATTCGTGAGGACGTCGCGAGCAATACGCTCGACCTCAGCCTGGGCCGCGGCGCGGTCGAGATTCTCGAAGATCCAGGACAAAGAATTTGCCCTGGCGAACATCGCGCACGGCGGCATGCCCCAGAGAGGCCAGCGCCTGTTGAATGGCGGTGCCCTGGGGATCGAGCACCGTGGACTTGAGCATCACCCAAACATGGGCTTTCATGCGAGGCATTATAGCAGGCCAAATGCTTTCGCTTTGGCATGAAAGGCTTGGAGCAAGGCGGCTTTCCGGTCCCGGGGAAGAAAAGCGGCGCGGAAGCTGCCCTCGGCGAGATTCATCGCGTCTCGCGGAGAGAGGCCCATGCGGCCAAGTGCGGAGAATTCGGCGGCGAGACTGGTGCCAAACATGGCGGGATCGTCCGTGGATATGCAGATGGGAACGCCTGCCCGCAAAAGCCGGGGCAGCGGATGATCGGCGAGAGTTGCATTGGGGTGGCCGACGTATCGCTCCAGAGCGCCGGTGCGCATGTTGCTCGTGGGGCAGACTTCGAGGGTAATAGCGCGCTCGGCGAGGAGCGTCATGAGCTGCGGGTCGGCGGCGGCGGCGATGCCATGGCCGATGCGCTCAGCTCCCAGAAAATTGACGGCGTCGCGAACGGAATCAGGCCCACCGATTTCGCCGGCGTGCGCAATGCGGTGCAAACCGTGGGCGGCGGCGTAATCATATACGTCGCGGAATTCGGCGGCCGGGCAAGAGAGTTCGTCGCCGCCCATGCCAAAGGCGATGACGCCCTCGGAACGCAATTCCACCGCGCATCGCGCGACTTCGTACGCCGCGGCGGCTCCAAACTGCCGCACTGCATCGAAAATCCACTGCACGTGCAAACCGCGTGATTCGTAAGGCGTGACGGCTTCACGGATGGCGCGAAAATTGGCGGCAACATCCTGCTTGCGCAAAAGCATCACGCCAATCGAGAGCGTACCTTCAGCGTAGACGACATTCTGAGCAAGCCACTGCTCGGCCAGGCGCGAAGCTACCAGGGCGTAGTCTGCCGGCGCACGCAGGTAAGACGTCACCCATTTGTAGGCTTCGATGAAGGCGGCGAAATCGCGCGTAGCGTAGCGCGCGGCCACGGCCGCTTCATCCAGAATGTCCCCATACTTTTTGGCCAGCGCGACAACGGTTGCGGGCTCGATCGCGCCTTCGAGATGAACATGGAGTTCGGCTTTGGGCAGCATCTGAAATCGCTCGACCCAGGCTTCGGAGGGTGGTGGCTGACCGGGTGACACGGCTAGTGTGGTGGCGCGGGGCGTCCGGCATTGATCCAGCAGGTCAGCCAGTAGGAGCCGACGTCTGTAGCCGCGTCGCTGAGTTGGCGGATCAGAGTGGCGCCGACCTGACTGTAGAAGCGATCGTAATATTCGTCGGTGTAATCGCTCAGGCCGTTGCGAGCGCGCTGGTCGCCCACCAGGATGATCTCGAGCCAGGAATGCGCCGTGAGGCAATCTTCAAAGGCGTGGTCGGTGGGATCCGCGATAAACACGGCGTCATTCGGGCGTAGAGGGAAAAACAAAGAGTAGCGATCGACGAGGCTGGTATTGAAGCGCAGATTGACGCCAGGTTGACCCAAGGCACGCCCGTCGTAGTTTTCAGTAGTATTAAAAGGATCAAAAGCCTGGGCCACGTAACCGGCGAGTTGAGCCGCGATCAGCCTCGCCGATTCCCAGCTGCCCGCCCGCATGGCTTCGGTGAGCCGGGCGCTGTAGACGCCAATCTGCCAGGGTAGCAAGCCGCTGGCCTCGAGCTTCAACCTGCCGAATTTGGCTACGGCAGATTCGTATTTTCGGGGCAGTGCGTCGAACGGATACTTGCCGTAATGATCGAGGTAGAGGACCTGATCGTGGGCTTCCGTTGAGGGACTCTTCCCAAGGGCATCGACTGGATCGGCTGCGTGGCGAGTGATGAAGTCGCGATTGGCTTCAAAGAACGGCCTAAGGTCGGGCGGCAGCGTTTCGACCGCACGATTGGCGATCAGGCGTTCAGCGTTGGGTCCCCACGCGAACGTCGGCAAGGGCACGAGGGCTGCCATCAGAGCCGCGACCGCCCATCGCACGAAGGGATGCATCAGGATCTCCTGCCGGCCGCTTTAGGAGCAAACTCGCTGTGTTTGCGGCTATAGCCAGCATAGATCAGCAGCCCAATCACCAACCAGACCACAAATCGAATCCAGGTAATCACGGTCAATCCCATCATCAATCCGCCGCACAGAACAATCGACATTAGTGGGAACCAGGGAACGAACGGGACGCGGAATGCTCGGGGGCGTTCCGGCTGTTTACGCCGCAGAAAGATCACGCCCAGCGAGACAAGCACGAAGGCAAACAGGGTTCCGATGTTGGAGAGATCGGCAGCGTCGCCAATATCCACCAACCCCGCTGGTATGCCAACCGCAAAGCAGGCGATCCATGTGGACCAGTATGGCGTCTGAAATTTCGGATGCACGGCCGAGAAGAGCTTGGGCAAAAGGCCGTCGCGCGACATCGCGTACCAGATTCGCGCCTGCCCGTACTGAAAAACGAGAAGGGATGAAATCATGCCCATCAGGGCGCCAATCAGGATGATCGAGCGGAACACGCGGTGCGCGCCAAGCTGCTGCAGCGCATAAGCGACGGGCGCTTCAGCCGCTTCGCCGGAAGCGAATGTCGAGTACTTCATCATCCCCAGCAGCACGACGGCCACGCCGATGTAGAGCACCGTGCAGACGACCAGGGAGGCAATGATCCCGAAAGGCAAATCCCTTTGCGGATGGCGGCATTCCTCCGCCGCCGTGGAAACCGAATCGAATCCGATGTAAGTGAAGAAAACAATTGCGCCGCCGGTCACGACTCCGGCGAAACCGGAGGGCGCAAACGGTTTCCAGTTGGCAGGATTGACGAGCATTCCGCCCACCACCAGAAATGTAAGGATGGCTCCGATTTTTATGGCCACCATCACGTTGTTCGCTTCCGCCGATTCGCGCACTCCGCGGACCAGCAATAAAGTCAAGACGAACACGATCAAAAATCCCGGAACGTTGAAGAAGGCGCCCGTCCACTGCCCCGAAGCCCACACCGGGCTGGACCATCTCGCCGGCAAATTCAGCCCAAACGCAGCCAGTTGTGCCTTGGCGTATCCACTGAACCCAACCGCCACAGCAACATTGCTGACGGCATATTCGAGAATCAAATCCCATCCGATGATCCACGCGAATATCTCGCCGAGCGTGGCGTACGAATAGGTGTAAGCGCTGCCGGCAATCGGAATCATGGACGCGAGTTCTGCATAGCAGAGCCCCGCGAAGCTGCACGCGATGGCCACGAGCAGGAAGGAGACGGCGATGGCCGGTCCGGCAGGCGGGCGGCCGTGCATGAGTACGCCCGCGGAACCGCCGTGCCGCAGATAATTGCTGATCAGATCGAGCACTTGAGCGTGAAGGATGGAGGGCGCCTGGAAGTATTCGCCGGCGGCTGCCGTACCGGTCAGAACGAAGATTCCCGAGCCAATGATCGCGCCGATGCCCAGCGCCGTCAGCGACCAGGGGCCCAGCGATTTCTTCAGGCGATGTTCGGGAGCGTCGGCGTCGGCCAGTAGCTTGTCGATACTCTTGACTTTGAAGAGCTGCGAATTCACGCTCACCGCCCGCAAATGAATTGCGAACTCTACCGTGCGCGCGGGCGGAGCGCAACCGGGACGGCATACCGCTTACTGGGCCCAGGAGAGATTGGCGAAGCGCTCGACGAGCTTCTTCGTTCCATGACCGGAGAAACTGACGGTGAGCTTGCGGTCATCGTCTTCGCCATCCACGTGGATGATCGTGCCAAGCCCGTAGGTTGGGTGGCGTACGCGCTGGCCGATGAGGGGATTGCCGCCGCTTTTGGCTCGAGCCCGCGAGGGGGCTTCCGAACGAGTGCGCGGGGTGCGTTCCCTGGGAGCTGCGGACTTGCCGCGACCCATGCGGCGCGCGAACTCTTCACTTGAGTAGGAGTATTCGGGGTCCGGCTCATAGCGGCGGGTCTCACCCGCTGCCGCCAGGGAGCCCTCCGCGGTGTCCACCAGTTCGGCGGGAATTTCGCTTAGGAAGCGCGAGGGTTCGGATCCCTGCAGGCGTTCACTGCCATAAATGCGGCGGTAGACGGCGCGCGTGAGCGTGAGCGTTTCGCGGGCTCGGGTCAAGCCCACATAGCAGAGCCGGCGCTCCTCCTCGAGTTCTTCGGGATCATGCAGGGAACGGCTATGCGGGAACGTACCCTCTTCGAGGCCGGTCAGGAAGACATGATCGAACTCGAGGCCCTTGGCGGTATGCAACGTCAGCAGCGTAACGGTGGCGCGATCGTCGAAATTGTCCGCGTCACTCACCAGCGCGGCGCGATCGAGGAAATCGGAGAGCGTCTCGCCGCGCTCGGCGCCCTCGGCCATAGCGTTCACCAATTCATTCAGGTTATCGATGCGGGCCAGGTCGTCGGCGGAATCCCGTTGGCGCAGCATGTCTAAATAGCCCGTGGCTTCAAGAACAAACGCGATGAACTGCGCCGGCGGCAGCGAAGGCAGTTTCTCGCGCAGCTGTGTGATCAGCTCGCGGAAACTGCGCAAGGGGGCCAGCGCGCGGGCCGCGCCTGAGTCCACCATTTCGCCGAGGGCGCTCCACAAGGAGCCGCTCCGCTCGCGAGCCAGAGTGCGCAGTGATTCGACGGTAATTTTGCCGATGCCGCGAGGCGGCATATTTAGGACGCGCAGCAGGGCGACGTCGTCCTCTGGAAACATCGCCAGCCGCACGTAGGCGAGAACGTCTTTGACCTCGGCGCGCTGATAAAAGCTGAAGCCGCCGAGAAGCCGATAGCGAACGCCGCGAGCGCGAAAGGCTTCCTCCATCGAGCGAGATTGGGCGTTGGTGCGGTACATCACGGCGCAAACCGCGGCGGAGTCTTCACGCTGAAGTTCGCTCACCCGCTGGCAGACGTACTCCGCTTCGGCGCGGGCGTCGCGGGCTTCGAAAAAAACAAGATTGGAACCCTCGCCGCGCGTGGAAGTAAGTTGTTTTCCGATGCGCTTGGTGTTTTTCGATACAACGGCGGCGGCGGCATCCAGGATCTTTTGGCGCGAGCGATAGTTCTGCTCGATGCGGAAAACGCGAGCGTCCGGGAAATCCTTGGCAAAGCTGAGGATATTGCCCACGTCGGCGCCCCGCCAGCGATAGATGGACTGGTCTTCATCGCCCACGACGCACAGATTGGGGCGTGGACCGGCGAGCAGGCGAAGCAAGTCATATTGCACGCGATTGGTGTCTTGATACTCATCGACGTGCAGGTATTGGAATCGCTGCTGCCAGGAGCGCTGCGCCTCGTCGAATCGACGCAAGACTTCCACGGCGCGCAGCAAGAGGTCGTCGAAATCGAGCGCTCCGGATTTCCGCAATGTCTGTTCGTAGGCCTGGTAGGCGCGCGCGGCAAGCTTGGTGCGGTCGTCGAATGCTTCGGCGAGAGCCTTCTCGGGAGAGATCGCGTGATTCTTGGCAAAACTGATGCGGCTGAGAATCTCGCGCGGAGTGTCGTCGCGCTCCTCGGAGCCAAGATCGACGAGGGCGAGCTTCAAAGCGGCCAACTGTTCTTCATCATCGTAGATGGCGAAGTTACGCGGAAGACCGAGCCGGGGAGCTTCGCGGCGAAGGAGGCGGACGCAAAAGGCGTGAAAGGTGCTGATCCAGGGATCGCTGGGGCCGGCATCGGTGCTTTCGAGCAGCAGGCGGACACGCTCTCGCATCTGGTCGGCGGCTTTATTCGTGAACGTGACGGCGAGAATGGCACCGCCGGGCACGCCCTCCTGGATCAGGTGGGCGATCCGATGAGTGATGACACGCGTCTTGCCGGTGCCCGCGCCGGCGAGAATGAGTGTTGGCCCGGTGGTGGCTAGCACGGCTTCGCGTTGCTGCGGATTCAGACTATCCAGATTATTCATTTGAGAAAATTCACGCTGGTTTGGGCCCGCGGGCGAATGCATTTTAGCTGAGCGATACCAACTGAGCAAACCCGCTCATAACACGAAGTTCTGTGGCGGCGTGCTCGATCAGGGGATCGCAGGAGCCAGATCGATTTGAAAGAAAAACAGCGCCCTATTGCCGGTCATAAAAGTAAGGTCGGGCACGTCGAATCGCGAGGTGGAGAGCCAGTCGTAATGATGGTCAACATCGAAATAGACGAAGCCGTGCGTGGTAGCGTGAGGGGGAAGCAGATCGGTGGCGAGCGCCGCCGAACGCAATGTGCCGGCGAACTCTTCCCAATCCTTGTCGTGCGACTTGCGCGGCATGCCCACACGGGGAATAGGGATCCGCGGCGAGGGATCTTTAGGCTTCGCCAGGACAACATCGGCCACTTCTTCCGCCGACAGCGGATCAAGACGCTGGCGTGAACCGCCCGGGGCGCTCACCAGCAATTGCATGGTCTTGAGATTGACGCGGATTGGAGAGTCGTTATCGTTGCGAAAGAAAAGTTCGATGGCCAGAATTCCGCCATCGTAAGGCGTGTGTTTTCCGAACTTCTCCTTGTACCGACTGGCGGATATATAGGGGTTGGCGGCAATCAGCAGGCCCTGATGCGAATCGTGCGCGGGCAGCGACGCGGGATCCGTTTGCGCGATTGCGCCAGCCGTCACGATACCCAGTGCGCAGATGAGGAGGCCGATTCGAGCAATCATCGAATATCGTGAGATGCGCGCCATCGCGCGGCGTTGCCTTTGTGCCGTAAACTGGGACACCGATTGTGCTCCTTCTCGCGGCAGGTTGAGGCATCTATAATAGCGCCTTGGCCGCTGTGGCGCATCGAGGATGCGGCGGCGTTGCTCACATCTGAATGTATTTTTTCTACAGTTTGATCACCGCGGCGGGAATGATCCTGCTCACCCCTTATGTTTTGGTCAGCAAGGTTCGCCGGCAAAAATATCTGCCAAACCTCCCTGAACGGCTGGCAAGAAGGTTTCCTGCGGAACTCGCCCCTCGTCGCGGCCGCGTTCCGCGGGCGATTTGGTTGCATGCCGTCTCCGTGGGCGAGGTTCTGGCCGCGGTTCCCTTTGCGTGCCGCCTGAAAGAGCGCTTTCCGGATTGGCGGCTGGTGATTTCGACGACCACGGCAACGGGCCAAAAGCTGGCTCGCGAAAGAATGAATTTTGCCGACGCCGTTTTTTATTTCCCGTTCGATTGGAGTGGCCCGGTAAGGCGCGCGTTTCGGGTGGTGCAGCCCGGCGTAGTGATTATTCTCGAGACTGAGATTTGGCCGAACCTGCTGCGGCAAGCTCGAAGAGCCGGCGTGCCGGTCGTATTTGTCAACGGCCGCTTGTCCGACGGGTCGTTTCGTCGATTCGCAGGGGCGGTAAAAGCGAGCGGGGGGATTCTGGGCGGATTTCTGCGCCGCATATTGAACGATGCAACGCTTTACCTCGTGCAAGGCCATCAGGACGCCACCCGCTTGATTGCGCTGGGCGCGGCAGCGCAGCGGGTGGAGGTGACGGGAAGCATGAAATACGACATGGCCGTGCCGGCGCCGAATGCGTTCACCCAGTGGCTGCAGGCCGAATTGCAACGATCGCAGCGTGGCCCGGTGGTGGTCGCCGGCAGTGTGATAGCTGGTGAAGAGGCGCAGGTTCTGCAGGCATTTGCTGCAGTGGAACGAAAATGGCCTAAGGCGCTGCTCATATTGGCGCCGCGAAAGCCGGAGCGGTTTACCGCGGCCGGCGAAGAGGTGGCGCAAGCGGGTTGGCCCGCGATCCGGCGAAGCGAGATTTCGCTGAATGGCGATTCGGCCGGAGTATTGGGCGACGCCGCGCAGGTTGCGAAGGGAGTCCTCCTGCTGGACACCATTGGTGAACTGGCGGCCGTCTATAGCCTGGCCGACGCGGTGTTTATCGGTGGGTCGCTCGAACCTGCAGGCGGACACAACCCGCTCGAGCCCGCAGCTTTTGCGAAGGCGCCCGTTTTCGGGCCTTCGATGGATAATTTCCGCGAGATTGCCGCCACTCTGCTGCAAGCGGACGCCGCCATCCAAGTTGACTCGGCGGCACAACTCGGCGCGGCATGGAGTGATCTGCTGGAAAACGCTCAGCGGCGCACGCACATGGGGCTCGCGGCGCGCGAGATCGTGGAGCGGAACCGCGGGGCGACCGCGGCGACGCTCGAACGCCTCACGGCGGTAATTGAGTCACAGTTGGCGCGCACGTGACACTGTCTTCGATCGCTCGGCCATTGCTGTGGCCGCTGGGCTTGCTTTACGGCGGTGTCATGCTCGTGCGCCGGGGTCTATATCGGTCTGGCGTACTGCGCAGTCGGAGGCTTCCGGGTGCGGTAATCAGTGTGGGCAACCTGACCGTAGGTGGGACCGGCAAGACGCCGATGGTCCTATGGATTGCCGAGCGCCTGGCGGCCGAAGGGCATCGTCCGGCGATTCTAACGCGCGGGTACGCTGGGCTTGGACAAAGCACCGGTGCGCGGACTCCTGACGAGATGGCTTTGCTGCGCAGGAGGCTCGATGGCCGCGCTCAGTTTGGAGTAGGCAAGGACCGCTATGCGGCGGGTGTTGGACTGGCACGGGACGGTGCGAACTGGTTCATTCTGGATGACGGATTTCAGCATCTGGCGCTTCTGCGCGACGCCGACGTTGTTCTACTTGATGCAACCGACCCCTTTGGGGGCGGAGGAATTCTTCCGGCCGGCCGCATGCGAGAGCCGCGTTCGGCCCTGGCGCGAGCTGATGTCGTGGTTATCACGCGCACGAGCCACGCTCCGGCGCTGGAAGTGGTCGTGCGCAGGTTTACTCAGGCACCAATCTTTTACGCGCAGGCTCGCCTCGATGCAGTGTTGCGAGCGCCGGCGATAGCGGCGGCTGTGCCGGAAAGCGATTGGCGGAAGGCCAAATATTTTGCGTTCTGCGGCATCGGCAATCCCCTGGCCTTCTTCGATGACTTAAGGGAGTGGGGCTTTTCGGTTGTGGGCCGGCGCACCTTCGCCGATCATCATCGTTATTCCCCTGCGGAAATACAGCGACTCGATGCCGCAGCCGCGGCGGCCGGTGCGGATGCTTTGGTTTGTACGGAGAAGGATGCCTTTAATTTGGATTCCGCCACCACGGCGCTTCCCATCTACGCTTGTAGGATTCAATTGGCGCTTAACGACGAAGACGGCTTCTGGGGGGCGGTCAGAGCCGCTATTGGCCGCCATCAGTCAAGAACGCAGGCATGAAAATTCTGATTCGAGCTACGAATTGGGTGGGCGATGCCGTGATGTGCATCCCAGCTTTGCGGATGGTCCGCGACCTCCGGCCCAAGGCTGAGATTGTCATTCTCGCGCGCCCGTGGGTGGCGGATTTATATCGCGGACAGGGTTATGCCGATCGCATCGCGGTCTACGAAAACAGAGGCAAGCACAAAGGTTTCTGGGGCCGAGAGCGACTGGCGGCCGAGCTTAGACGCGAGAAATTCGACACGGCGCTGCTTTTTCAGAACGCCTTTGAGGCCGCGTGGCTCGCTTGGCGGGCCGGTGTACCCGAACGCATCGGCTACGCACGGGACTGGCGAAGCTGGTTTTTGACGCGAGCCATTCGAATTCCGGAAGAAGGTGAGGGGTCAGATCACGAGGCGTATTACTACATGAAATTGCTTCGCGGCGCGGGATGGCTCGAGCAACTGCCTCTGATCGAAGAGATCGCCATTGCGGTGCCTGAAGCAGATCGACAGAGGGCTCGGGATCGGCTGTCGGCCGCAGGCGCGCGGAAAGACGCAGTCCGAATCGCGTTCGGCCCGGGCGCAGCTTACGGCTCGGCCAAGTGCTGGGATCCGGAACGTTACGCGGCGCTGGCCGATCAGTTGATTGCGGCGTTCGATGCGGATGTGATATTTTTCGGCGCGCCTCAAGAGGGCGCGATGGCGACGCGCATCGCCGGCGGGATGCGGCGCAGCGCCATCAATCTGGTTGGTGCGACCAAGATCGGGGAACTTCCTGCGCTGCTTTCATCCTGCCGCCTGTTTATCGGCAATGACTCTGGAGCGATGCACGTTGCGGGCGCGGTCGGAGTTCCGGTGATCGGCATATTCGGCCCCACCGATCCCGGGGGCACCCGGCCCATGACGCCGCAGTTCACGCTGATTCGCGAGCCGGTGGAGTGCAGTCCCTGTTTTCTCCGCAAGTGCCCAATCGACCATCGTTGTATGACGCGCATTTCCGTCGAGCGGGTGTTTGAAGCGGCGCGAATGTCGCTGGCGTCCGGCAGCGGGGTTAAAAGTTCGAAGCTTTGGAGTGAAGGTCTTGCCTGAAGAAAAGGTTTTGCGGCCCGCAGTGTTTCTGGATCGCGACGGAACGATTTGTGAAGAGATGGGTTACCTGAATCATTTGAGCCGGGTCCATGTTTTTCCGTTTGCCGCGGCAGCGATCCGCAAGCTCAACCAGGCGGGATTGCCGGTGGTCGTGGTTACCAATCAATCGGGCATTTCGCGGCGGATTTTTCCGGAGTCGCTCGTGGTTCAAGTGCACGCGCGCATCAGCGAAGAACTCTCCGCAGCAGGGGCTCGGGTGGACGCGTATTACTATTGCTCGCACACGCGCCAGGACGACTGTTCCTGTCGCAAGCCATTGCCGGGATTGTTGGAACAGGCGGCGCGGGAACACAATCTACGGCTCGATCGTTCCTTTGTTGTGGGAGATCGCTACGCGGATGTTGAGTTGGCGCACGGCGTAGGCGGACGAGGAGTGCTGGTGCTCACCGGATATGGGCGCGGGGAATACGAATTTTACCGCCAGGAATGGCCGCGCCAACCGGACTCAGTGGTCGAGGACCTTTCCGGCGCCGTGGACACCATCTTGGAGGAGCTTTCGTGAGCGCCGAACGCGCCGCAGACCTGGCGCGATTGATCGATCTGATCGAGCAGTTTCCCCGGCAGACCATTTTAGTCGTAGCGGATTTCGTGGCTGATGAATTCGTCTCTGGGGATATTTCCCGGGTATCGCGAGAGGCTCCCGTGCTGATTTTGCGGCGCCGTGAAATGCATACGTCGCCCGGGGGTGGCGCGAATGCCGCGAATAACCTGGCTGGCCTTGGCGCGCGCGTGCGTCCGGTCGCCGCGCTGGGCGACGACGCCGCGGGCGACGCGCTGGTGGAATATTTCCGGCAAAAAAGGATCGATACTTCAGGGATCGTTCGCAAGAGCGGCTGGACGACTCCGGCGAAGACTCGCTTTCTCGCGGGCTGGGCACATACGATTCAACAGCAAGTGCTGCGCGTGGATCGGGAGCCGGAGCGATTGCCTGAGGGCACGAGCGATGCGCTGGTGCACAAAGCGCGAGAAAGGATTGCCGATGCGTCGGCAATCCTGGTGTCGGATTATGGCTATGGTTCCGCGACGCCGAAGATTGTCGCGGGCATTCGCGGCCGTGGGCGGTGGAAGAAACCGGTAACGCTGGACTCGCGTTACCGGCTGCACGAATACCAACACCTGGATTTGACCGCGGCCACGCCGAATGAAGCAGAAATGGAGGCCGCACACGCTACGGAGATCGCCGGGGACGCATCCAAGCTCGAAGGACTCGCGCGGCGGACGATGGCGCGGCTGAATCTGAGTGCTCTGGTGGTGACCCGCGGTCGGCATGGCATGACCGTCTTCGAACGGCGGCGGGCGCCACAATCCCTGGCCGTGTTTGGCAGCGATCAGGCGGTCGATGTGACGGGCGCAGGGGACACGGTGATTGCGGCGTTCACTCTGGCATTGGCGGCCGGCGGAACGGTGCTGGAGGCCGCGGAGATCGCCAATTATGCGGGAGGCATCGTGGTCATGAAGCGAGGCACCGCAACGGTAACTCGCGAAGAGCTTGCGGCGGCTGTTCGATCGGATGCGACAGAGCACCACACCGAGCGAGGCGATGGATTCGCGAAGTAAAATTCTGCCGCTCGAGGAACTGGCGCTCAAGGTCGCGCGATCACAAGAACCGCGGCGAGCGGATCGTGCTGGCCAATGGCTGTTTCGATGTGTTGCATGTCGGTCATGCGAGATACCTGGAGGGCGCGCGACGCGAGGGAGATGTGTTGATCGTGGCCCTCAATTCAGACAAGAGCGTGCGATCACTGAAAGGCGAGGGACGACCCATACTGCCTGCCGAGGCGCGGGCACGCCTGGTTGCCGGCCTCGCCACCGTCAGTTACGTGGTGATCTTTGAAGAAAACGATGTGACGCGCCTGCTCTCGACTTTGCGCCCGGACGTGCACGCGAAGGGGACCGATTACACAACGGAGACCGTGCCCGAGCGCGAAACGGCCCGGCGCCTCGGCACGCGCATCGCCATTGTGGGCGACCCGAAGCAGCACTCCACACGCGACCTGCTGGCGCGGCTCCGCACGCTCTCTCATGTCTGACAAAGAAACCCGCAGCTTTCTGCTGGTGCGCCTGGGTTCCCTCGGTGACCTTGTTCATACGCTTCCCGCCTTGGCGGCGCTACGCGACACGTTTCCAGATGCGAGGATCGATTGGGTTGTGGAGCGAAAATGGGCGCAGTTTCTGGAGTTGGTCGCCGGGATTGACGCGGTCATTCCCCTGGATCGATCGATTGACGGACACCTGGCATGCATTCGGCGGCTCAGGAGCGAGCGATGCGATTGCGTGATCGACTTCCAGGGACTCTATAAATCAGCCGTGCTGGCGTGGCTCTCTGGTGCGCGGTGCCGAATCGGATCGGATCGAAGAGCGGCCCGCGAACCGGGTGCGGCATGGTTTTACACCGAACGCGTAGAACTCACGGGTCGTCACATTGCAGAAACGAACTTGAGCCTCGCACTCCGGGCGGGAGCGGGGCGCCCGGCCGCGATGCGCTTTCCACTGCGAGTGCCCGATGATGAAATCGTGCGGCTTCGCGCCAGACTCAATAGTGAAGGAGTGGAAGATTATGTGGTCATGAGTCCTGGAGCCGGCTGGGGAGCGAAGTGCTGGCCACCGGAACGTTACGGAGAACTTTGCTCCGAAGTTGGACGGCGGCACGGCCTGCGCGCTGTGGTGAACATCGGGCCTGGCGAGGAGTCCTTGGCGCCCGGGCTGCTCCGCGCAGCGGGGAGCGCAAAGCCCATAATTTTGACTCCTACATTGCGGGAACTGGTGGCGATTCTTGCGCGAGCGCGAATTGTAGTGGCGGCGGACAGCGGCCCGCTGCATGTGGCCGCGGCCCTGAAAACGCATGTTGTGGCCCTCTTTGGTCCTACCGACCCTGCGCGCAACGGTCCTTTGCCTCGCGGCACTGTATTGCGGAATGCATCCTCCGAAGAGACCAGTCACAAGCGAGTGGCCGCTTACTCTCAGCGAATGCTTTCGCTTTCCGTGGATCAAGTGCTCGCGGCGGCCGAGCTGGAGATGAGCGTTAAGGCATGAGCGTGCCCGGGGCTGGCTGGACACGCTGGCGCGCACCACTTGGTTATCCCACGGCCGCACTCTGCCTCTGGTTGGCTCACCCGACGATCACATCGGCCTTGATCGGCTCCGCTCTGGCCGTAGCGGGCCTGCTCATTCGCGCATCCGCCGCGGGGCACTTGCGCAAGCGGGAAGAGCTCGCGCACACGGGACCTTATGCCCACACGCGCAATCCCCTCTACCTGGGCAGCTCGTTGATGGCCGCGGGGTTTGCCGTCGCGAGCCGATCGTGGCTCGCCGCTGGTCTGCTGGCGCTCTATTTCGGGGTTTTTTATGCGCAGGTCATGCGCCGGGAAGAGTCAGAGCTGCGCGCGCAATACGGCAAGGCATTCGACGATTACGCCGCGGCTGTACCGTTATTCTGGCCGAGATTGCGAGGCGGGGCCGCAGCCGGCGGCACGCGGTTTTCATTTGGGCAGTATATGCGCAATCGCGAATACGAGGCCGCCATTGGAGTGGCGGTTATGATTGCAGTGCTCTTGGCCCTCACCATCTGGCGAAAATAAGACTACTGCAGTCGGTAAAGCTCGTTGATCAGGCGCCGGAATTTTGGCCTATAGAGCAAATCGTAAACTTCGCCTTTGCCGGGGAAAAGCACTTCCGCCAGATGCCGCGCCGCCTCCGCCAGTTCCTGAGCTTCGGAATAAGGCAGGTCACCTTGGGCAATTAGACTCAACGAGAGGTTGACGACGATACGCAGGCGGCGAACGCGCCGGGACTCTTCGTCGATTTCCGCGTTGGTCGGGGAAATGCGTTGGACGGAATTCATGTGACTCTTCCGCCGATTATAGAGGCTGCCCCAGCATGCAGCAACCGAGGTCAAACGAGCCTGTTTCCATATCTGATCGTCTATTTCCACGGCTCATCGTCCATTTCCACACCGATGGGATTGGCAATCGCCCTTAGAAGGCCGGCGCTTCCGCTTCCGTTGCGTCCGTTGGGGACACGGCTGAGGAGGAGAGTTCGGAGCAGGGAGCCGTACAGGTGAAAAACGAGCGGACATTCAGCAACTGCCCATCGGTACTGATCGTGATAGCGCCGTCGCGGTCGGTGCGCAGGAGCCGCGTTCCTTCCGCCATGATTCGTTCAACCGCATCGGTGCTCGGATGGCCAAACGGGTTTGCTTCGCCGACGGATATCGCCGCGACCGCGGGATGAACGGCGTCGAGAAAAGGCGCGGTGCTCGAGGTCTTGCCGCCGTGATGCGGAACTTTCAGGAAGTTCGCGGTAAGCTCATCGCCGTCAGCCAATATCTTGCGTTCGACGGTGCGTTCGATGTCCCCGGTCAGCAGCAGTGAATCCTTACCATCCTCTAGACGCAAAACGACGGAGTCATCGTTGCTGGCCGCGCGCGCCGGATCATTTGTATCCGGCCAGAGAACCTTCATGCCCACGCCCGCCCATTCGAAACTCTCGCCTCTGAGGCGATGGATCACCGGAACGCTCCTCGCTCTGGCTTCCGCAAGCACATCACGATAAGCAGCGGAGTCCACGTCGCGCCCCACCCACAGCTCGCCGACACGAAAATTTCGAAGCACCGCGGGTAGCCCGCCGAGATGGTCCTCGTGCGCATGCGTCAGAACAATCGCGTCGATGCGTTTCAGTCCGCGCGACCAGAGGAAGGGCGAGACGACATCCTCGCCCACATCGATTCCCGGCCTCATTCCGCGCACGTAGCGGCTGCCGGGCAGGCCCCCCGCGTCCACGAGCATGGTGCGGCCATCGGGAAAGGCCACAAAGATGGAATCGCCCTGGCCCACGTCCAGGACGGTCACCTCGAGCCGGCCTCGTTGAAAGCGCGCGGGAAACGGATATCCGACGATACAGGCGCCAAGAACGAGCACACTCGCGAACCCCATCCACGAGGCTCGTCTGTTGTCGCTCAGGATCGCCGCCGCGAGAAACACAGCCGCCAGCAAAAAGCCCAGCAGCAGCGCCAAGGGGGGCGAAGGAACGCGCATCGAAGAAGAGGGAAGCCGAGCGAACCAATGGATCGACGCCGCGAGCGCCGCGATCACGAATCCGAGAACCCGCCCGAGAATGATTCCGAAACCCTTCCACACGGTGCTGACTGCCAGCGATGCGAACCCCAGCGGGACGATAATCGCCGTAAGCAGGACTGCGGGAATATTGGCCAGCGGAGCTATGAAAGAGACGCGGTGGAAGTCCTGCGCCATGAGCGGCAGCATTCCGATTTGCAGGGCAACGGAGAGAACCGCTAATTCCCACAGTCGCAGAGCCACGCGGCAGGGGAGAATCAACAGTTGATCGGAATGCCCGCCCAGCCGTGCGGGCAGCTTGGATCGCAGCCACGCGGACAAAGCGCGAAGATCAAGGCGAAATTCCGCGATCCGAGGTGCGAGCCTCGCATCGCGCGTGACGTCGCCAAGATGTTCGAGCGCGCGACGATACCCTTCGGCGGTCTTTTCCAGGAATGGCTCAGCGATCGCCGCGATTATGCCTGCCGCGAGAAAGGACAGCTGAAAGCTGACCTCAGCGATCTCGGACGGACGGAATAGAAGAATCGCAACGGCGGCCAGGCTGACCGCGTTCAGCAAGGACACACGGCGGTAGAGTATTCGGGCCAGCAAATAAACCGCCGCCATCAACCCCGCGCGCACGATGGGCGGGCGGTCCTCGATGATCGCGATGTAAAAGCAGAGAGCCGCGATTGTCAGCAGCGCCCTTGCGACAACCGGCAGACGCAGCTTTTTCCCCACCCAGAAAAAGAGGGCCGCGAGTACCCCAACGTGAAGGCCGGCCAGCACCAGAACGTGGTAAACGCCAGTCTCGCGGAAGGGCTCGATCTGTTGTGAATCGAGGAAACTGCGGTCGCCCAGCAGCATCGCACGAGCGATGGCGGCGCGGTCTTCAGCCGGTGCGAGCATGGTGTCCAGTTCATTCAGCAGGCGTCCCCGCAGCCGCGCCATCAAGTGGGAGAGCTTCGGCGCCGGCCCAGGTAGTACTCGCATCAGGGCTGGATTTCGCAGAGTGGCCGTGAGGTCGATCCCTTGCTGCTCGAGCGCGGCGCGATAATCGAAGGCGCCAGGGTCGCCAAAATTTCGTATCAGCCGCGCGCGGGCCAAGAGTTCAACGCGCTCCCCGGCACGTACCGGAATTGGATTTCCCGGCGCGCGTTCATCAAAAAAATAGCTCGCGCGCAAGCCGCCGCGCACGCCCGTCCATCTGCCCGCCGCCTGCACCTGTTCGAGATCGATGTCATAGCGCACACCCCAAGGCAGCCGCAGAGGATCGGCACGCAGTATCCCGCGCCAGCGTAGCGGCTCGTCCAGTTCCAATTGGCCGCTTCGAGCGATGTGCTCTACTTGATTGATCGGGATTGCTAACCGCTCGATCTGTGCAGCGGCAGCACCGAGAGAGAACCAGGCGAGCAGGCTGGCGGCCCATGCAAGGTTCGCGCGGCGTAGCTTTAGGAGCGCACAACCCGCGAGCAAAGAGCAGAGGGCGATGAGGAGGGACAAGGCGAGCCCGTGCGGAAGATGAGCGGTAATCGGCGCCGCCGCAAGAATGCCTGCGGCCAAGCAGATGGCGAGCGACAGGGTAGGAAGCTTCATGCGCGACGCGAAAGTCGCACCAAGGCCTCGATATGATAAGTCTGAGGGAAAATATCTACAAGGTGAAGTTCACTGATCTGATAATTACGAGGATTGTCTGCATCGCCGACGAGAATGACCAAGTCGCGGGCCAGCGTGGCCGGGTCACAAGAGAGGTAGACAATCTCCTTCGGGGCGATCTTGATCAAACGAGCGAGCGCCCGCGGGGACACGCCGGTTCGCGGCGGGTCGAGCACCACAAGATCGGGTTTTTCGTGCCAGTGCTCAAGGAAAGCCTCTACCGTCGTCGGCCGCAAATTGGGCGAAGCGGCGCCGCTTTCCCGAAGATTGGCTTCGAGATCGCGGGCCGCGGCGACATTCGATTCCACGGCAATAAGGCGTTCAAAGCGCTTCGCGAGCGGCGTGCTGAAGAGGCCAACACCGGCGAAGAGATCGAGCGCCAGCCGCCCTCGAGCTTCTCCGACGACTGTGCGCACGAGTTCATCCACGAGGAAACGGTTCACCTGAAAAAACGAGAGGTGGCCAATGCGGTAGCTGAATTCTCCGACACGATAGTTGATGTATCCAGGCCCGGACAGCTCAAAGCGATCCGCGCGTCGATCGTGGAGCACGAGTGTGTCCACCGAAGGCAGCTCGGAGCGGAGTTGCGTAGCCATCTGATCGAGGGGGCCATTGGCCGCGTCTATCGCGATATTCAAGAGAAGCCCGGCATCGGCCTGGTCGGTGAACGCTTCGATTTCGCGCAAGCCCGCCGGCAGCTTGCCGGCTCGCAGCAAACCTACGATAGCGCCGAGGATCTCATTCAGGCGCGGCGAGGAAATCGGGCATTGCTCAATGGCGCAAAGCTTCTGTGAACCTGCCTGGAAGTAGCCGATGGCGGGCGAGCCGCGTTCATCGGGCGCAATTTTCCATTGAACGCGATTCCGGTAACCAAAGGGTGGAGAGGGATGCGGCACAATCTGCCCTTCCCAGCGCAAGCGGCCGAGCCGCGAAAGAGTCTCGCGAAGGATTTGGGCTTTGTAGTGAAGCTGTAATTCGTAGGGGATATGCTGGTAGTTGCATCCGCCGCAGACGCCGAAATAGGGACAGCGAGCAGCCGTCCGATCCGCAGAAGGCGAATTGACCCGGGCCACCCGGCCGCGAATGAATTTCTTGCGCGTTTCCAGTGGTTCGATGGATACGTTCTCGTCGGGTAAGACGAAGGGAGCAAAAACGGTATGGCCTTCGTGATGGCCGAGGCCTTCACCGCCATAGACTAACTTCTCGATACGGACATCGATGGGATTGGGCATGAGATTTCGTCAGTTGAGATAAAACAGGCTGAGCCGCGGCAGGCCAAACTGCTCCAGCAGGCGCTTTTGCATGTACTGCCTTTCGAGTTGGCCCAGTTGTTCGGCGGACATGCGGCGCCGATAAGGCGACAGCTGCCGGTCCAGGTCAGTCTGAATGCTAACAAGTATCTGTGCGTCGGCCGCGGCGAGCAGAGCGGCGGTGAGCTTCTGCTCCAACGCGCTCAGGCACCGTTCCAGGTTTTCCAGGTCGAGATCGGCTGGCGAATCCAGCAGCGGCACAAGATCGGACAGGGTGGCTCGAGCTTGCGTAATTCGCCGCGCGAGTTCGGCGTCTGCTGCATCGAGTCGTTGCGCGGCTTGTTCCAATTTGTCGATGTTCCGTTCCAGGAAGGTGCGCAGCTCTTCGCGGGAAAAAGGCTCCGCCTGTTTCGCGCTGCGTTTGGGCTGGGGGCCGGCACCGGCGGAACTTTCCTGCTTTTCAGTCGCGGCGTCGAGCACCGCATCGACGCAATACGCCAGGCTCTTTAGTGGCCTGCCGGCGCCTCGACGCGAACGCTGGAAGCTTTCAAACGCGCTATCGATCCCGCGCAACACCGCATCCAGTGGGATGCCGGCACTTTGCCAGGTCTCCACGATGGCCCAATCGAGCGGAGAGACAAGCAGATGCGCGCCGCGCTTGCGCCAGAAGTACTCTTCGATCTCCGTGAAGTAATTGAAGTAGTTGAATGAATCCATGAGCAGAACTTACGATTCGCGTTTTCGCGCTGATTTTCCGGCCGCGCGGGTGGGCACTCTCTCCGGCGCGGCATGCTTGGCCGGTTGATTGCGTTCCCAGATGATGCGCAGTCCTTCCAGGGTGAGAAATTCATCCACTTCCTGGATATGACGGGAGGCTTGTGCGATCAAAGATGCCTGTCCTCCCGTAGCGATCACCCGTGTATCTTTGCCCATTACTTTCTTGATGCGGTCCAGAATTCCATCCACAAGGTCGGTGAAACCGTAAAAAAGTCCAGCCTGCATGGAATGAACCGTATTGGTGCCAATAATCTTGCCGGGATCGCGAATCTCCACGCGCGATAGCCGCGCGGCGCGCGCGAAGAGCGCCTCGGCGGAAATGCCGATTCCAGGTGCAAGCGCTCCGCCAAGATATTCGCCACGCTCCGAAACCACATCGAAATTGATCGCCGTGCCGAAATCCACCACGATGCAAGGGCCGCCGTACTTCGCGAATGCCGCGATGCTGTTGACGATGCGATCGGCGCCCACTTCCTGCGGATTATCGTAGTGCACGGGCATTCCCGTGCGCACACCGGGTTCGACGAAAAGCGCTTTCGTATGAAAATACCGCTCGGCCATGCCCTCGAGCGTGGAGTTGAGCGGAGGTACGACAGAGCTGATGATCACGCCACGGATTTCGTCGGGGTCGAGTTTGGCAATGGTAAAGAGGTCGCGGGTAAGAATTCCGTATTCGTCGACGGTCTGATCCCGCGCCGTAGTCAGGCGCCAATTAGCAATCAGATCGGCGTCGCGAAAAACCCCCAGCACCGTATTTGTATTGCCAACATCAACTGCGAGCAGCATCAATTCGCCTCGGAAACATCGCCGGAGATCACCACCGCCGTCCGCCCGTCATCGCGGCGCACGCGCAAAAGCCCGTTGGATTCGAGTCCGTCGGTGGTCCCCACGTAAGATTCGTCGGCCGTGACGATACGCACGCGCTTGCCGCGTGCATAGCTGGAAACCTCGGTGAAGCGGTTCAAGATCGGCTGTGCGCCTTCGGACAGGAATTGATTGTAGTAGGTCTCGAGGTGCCGCAGCAACCGTACCATCAGTTGCAAGCGCGATTGGGGCTTGCCGGTGAGAATGCGCAGCGATGTGGCGATGCCGGCAAGCTCCGCGGGCATGGCAGCGTGATTGACGTTGACACCGATCCCCACAATCACAAATCGAATCTGGCTCGGCTCCGCATACATTTCCGTGAGAATGCCGCAAAATTTCTTTCCCTCCGCCAGCAGATCGTTCGGCCACCGCAGATCGGCGGCAACTCCCGTTTCCTCCTGCACCGCGTCCCGCACGGCCAGCCCGGCAGCCATCGTGATCAGCGGCGCAACGATGGGAGATATTTGCGGACGAAGCAGGACGCTCATATAAATTCCGCTGGTCTTTTCGGAGTGCCACGAGCGGCCGGCACGGCCCCGGCCCCCTGTTTGCTCTTCCGCGATGACGACGGTCCCGTGAGGTTCGCCGGCATGGCCGAGATCGAGGGCGATGCGGTTGGTCGAAGCCGTTTTGAAGTAGTGATAAATGTGCTTGCCAAACGGCGAATTGCGCAGGCGCCGCCGCAGCAGAGTGGGCGACAACACATCCGGCACGCGCTCGATGCGATAGCCGGTCCGTGGATGTCCCTTGACCCGGACGCCCAGCGCCCGCAGCCGCTGGGTCCATCGCCAGACCGCCGAGCGGCTCACGCCAATTTGGCGCGCGATTTTTTCGCCGCTGATCACGATCATTGAATTTTCTGAAAGCAGCGTCAGCAGTGCGTCCAGGTGCCGATCCGTGGTTCCCGCCCGGTCGGTAGTTCCAGAAAGATTGCGCGCTGGCATAGTGCGATGGAGAGTCGAAGCTCCTGAATCAACGCGAGCGGCACCGAGCTTAGCCTCGAAAACCCGCGTTCCGCAAGCAGAGCCTGCCTTGAAAATTGACGCAGAGAGCAGGCGCTAAGGCGTAGCCGATTTGCCGCCGAGTTTTTCGAGTTGCGCCAGTCGCTCGGTGACTTTCTCCAACTCGATGCGGCGCTCGGCTAGAGTCGCTTCGAGCTGGCGCACGACTTCGGCGGGAGCCCGGCTGCGGAAAGTTTCTTCCGCCAGGCGACTCTGTTTCGATTCGACGTCACGTGCCAGGCGCTCTTTCTCTTTGCGCTGCCGGACGAGTTCCGCGCCCAGTTCCACCGTATCGCCGTAGGCGATGCGCAGGTCGAACTGCGGCGTCGAGCGTACCGGTCCACTGCTGGGATCGAGCTTGGCGTCGGAAAAGCGCAATTCAGAGAGCATGGCAAGCCGCAAGACGATAGCGCGATTTTTCTCCAGAACTTCGCGCACCTCGAGAGTTGCAGGAGCCAAATCCGCAGGTACGCGCCGCTTCGCATCGAGCTTGAGTTCGGCGCGAATGTTGCGTGCCTTCTCAATGACTTCCTGCAACAACTTTACTTCCTGTTCCGCGTCGGGATTGGACCATTGCGGGGCGGGCCGCGGGAAAGGCTGCAGAGCGATGGAGCGAGCGCTCGTGTCTTTTTCCGGGGCATGTTGCGGCAGCCGATGCCATAGTTCTTCGGTGAGGAAAGGCATGAAAGGATGCAGCAGCCTGAGAGCCGCCTCGAATATCGCAAAAAGATTGCGCCACGCCGCTACGGCAGAATTGCGGTCGGCGTCGGCCATCGCAGGTTTCGCCCACTCGATGTACCAGTCGCAGAAATCCCCCCAGAAGAAGTGATAGACGTCGTGCGCGGCCTCGTGAAACCGGAAATTCTCCAGCGCATCGTCGACCTTCGCGATCGTTTCGGCCATTCGCGAGAAGATCCAGCGGTCCGCCAGGCTGACGCCCTCTCCTGCTGGATATGGGGCGGCGGCGCGAACTTGCGGCGCCGCTAATTCCTCGATGGTCATGCCTGTAGCAGACTGAACTTTCTCCAGATTTACGAAAATGAATCGCGCCGCGTTCCAGATCTTGTTCGCGAACGCCCGATAGCCAAGGACGGCCTCTTCGCTGAGCGCAATATCGCTGCCTGGTGCGGCTTTGATGGCCAGCGTGAAGCGCAGCGCGTCGGTGCCGTACTTTTCCATCCATTCGAGCGGGTCGACCACGTTGCCGCGCATTTTGGACATCTTCTGTCCCTGCGCATCGCGAACCAGCGCGTGCAGATAGAGCGAGCGAAAGGGAATTCGTGCGGCAGCCGTTTTCCCGGGCGCGAGATGCAGGCACATCATGACCATGCGCGCATCCCAGAAAAACAGAATGTCGTAGCCGCTGATGAGCAGCGTCGTGGGATAAAAGGCGCGCAGGTCCGGCGTATCGTCGGGCCAGCCCAGCGTAGAGAGCGGCCAGAGGCCTGAGCTGAACCACGTATCGAGCACGTCGGCGTCCTGTTCAAGCTTGCCGCCGCCGCATTTCGAGCATTTCTCGGGAGGGCTGGCGGGCAATGCGCGGCCGCCGATAATTGCAACCTGGGAATCGCGCGCGGGCGTAAGGCCACCGCACGGGCAGTGCCAAATTGGGATGCGATGACCCCACCAGAGCTGCCGGGAGATGCACCAATCGCGGATATTTGCTAGCCAGTCGGTGAAAATCTTGCGCTGATTATCCGGGGCGATCTGAATGAGCCCTTCCTCGACTACTGCTGCCGCAGCATCAGCCAGGGG
The DNA here is from genome assembly GCA_963810155.1 of uncultured Acidobacteriota bacterium. Taxonomy (GTDB): domain Bacteria; phylum Acidobacteriota; class Terriglobia; order Acidiferrales; family UBA7541; genus Palsa-189. The sequence goes on along the minus strand of CAWEMN010000003.1, from coordinate 153,652 downwards.
ACGCATCTTGCAAAACCACTGCATGGAGATACGCGGCTCGACGACGGTTTTGCACCGATCGCAGACGCCCACAGACAGGGCATGGTCTTCTGTTTTGACCAGCAGGCCCTGCGCTTCCAAATCTGCCACGACGCGCTTGCGTGCTTCGAGGCGATCGAGGCCGGCATAGGCGCCCGCGTTCGCATTCATCCGCCCCTCTTCGGTCATCACGTCGATCTCGGCAAGCTTGTGCCGGCGGCCCATCTCGAAATCGTTGGGATCGTGCGCCGGCGTGACCTTTACGGCTCCAGTGCCGAATTCCCGATCCACCGCGGCATCCGCGATGATGGGAATTTCGCGATTCATCAGCGGCAGTAGAACGCTTTTTCCAACGAGATGCCGATAGCGCTCGTCCTCGGGATGAACGGCGACGGCCGTATCGCCCAGCATGGTTTCCGGCCGCGTCGTGGCGACCACGAGGCTTTCCTTCGAGCCGGCAACGGGATAGCGCAGATGCCAGAGGTGGCCGTTGCGTTCTTCGTGCACGGTTTCGAGGTCGCTCAGCGCCGTCTGGCAACGCGGGCACCAGTTGACGATATAGCGGCCGCGATAGATCAGCCCTTCGTGGTAAAGGCGCAGAAAAGCTTCCAGAACCGCGTGATAAAGCGGCGGATCGAGCGTGAACTTTTCGCGCGACCAGTCGCAGGAGTCGCCGAGGCGGATCATCTGCTTTTTGATCGTGCCGCCGCTGTGCGCTTTCCATTCCCAGACCCGCCGCTCAAACTCTTCGCGCCCCAGCTCTTTGCGCGTGAGGTTTTGCTTGGCGAGTTCGCGCTCCACGACGACCTGCGTGGAGATGCCTGCGTGATCCATCCCGGGCAGCCACAGCGTGCTCTCACCACGCATGCGGTGCCAGCGAGTGAGCACGTCGATTTGTGTGTGCTCGAGCATGTGACCGATGTGGATGTACCCGGTCACATTTGGCGGCGGGATGACGATCGAAAACCGATCGCCAGGGGCCTTGGCATCGGCACGAAACAGCTGCTGTTCTACCCAGGTTTCGGCCCAATGCGGCTCAATGAGCTGCGGCTCATATACTTTCGGGAATTCGGCCGCCGGGGATATCCCCTTCGACGCCCCTGTGGATCTTTCTTCTGACGGATGATCCGGCACGTGCACGCTCGCGTTCCGGCTGCAGCCGGACCTGAAGTGAAAGCAAACCACTTACTATAAGGAGGCTATCAGGAAGGGTCAAATCGGAACGCTGCTTGGTTATAGAACGTTGTTGCGGTTGAGAGACGTGCGGTTCAGCCCTTTTCCATTTCCCGGCGAACCATAGCCTCTATCGCCGGACGAAGCACTTCGCGATTCACGACGTCCATGACTTGAGGCTGCATGCGTTCGAGGAGCCGGTTGACCACAGCTTCGATCATTTCGGGACTGGCAGGCGATTTAGCGCCGTTCGATGGAACTCCGACCGCAGGCGAGTGCTGCTGCTCCCCTGCGGAGGCAGAAGGCGCATCCGCTGCTGCCTGAGACGAAATCGGCCCAGACGGAAGTTGGAATTTTCGCACCTTCGGCTGGAGCGCCAGAAACCGACAACGGGTTGAGCTGGGAAAGCGCCAGACGAGCAGCCTCCGTGGCCGCCGTAATCATCGCATCGTGAGCTGGAAGCGTTACGGAATCCGCTTCAACTGGCTCGAGCTGCTCAGGAGTGCGCATCGGCAATTCAGATTCGGCCGCTCCCTGCGCGCCAAGCTCGGAATCTCCAGCAGCGGACAACGAGACCGCCGCGTGGTCTTCACTGACCGGTGATTCCAACGGCTTCAGGTCCATGTAGACAGTAGGCTCAGTTGCCTGTTGCTCCATGGGTTCCGATGGCGCTTCAAAGGATGGCGCAGAGGGCAGATCAAAATTCATCGCCGCAGACGATTGTTCCGGAACCGGCGATTCATCCGGGGGCGAAGCAGGAAACGTCAAGACCGGGATCGAATTTGAGAGCCTCAAACGGCGGAATCTCTGTTGGTTCGGCCGAAGAAGCAGGCTCAGCCGACGAAGCTGGCGATGAATGCTCTTCGTTGGTGTAATGCTCGACAGTCGCGCTGGCATCGCTGGCAGTCGCGGCGACAGGTTGGGAAACATCGGCTTCCGCCGGAGCCTTTTCGACGACAGGAGCCGCTGAATCGCTTTCCTCGAACGCGGGGACTTGAGCCTGGAAACGAGCTGTTTTGTTGCGCCCTGAGCCACTCTGACCCCAGGAGTGCACGTCGACCATATCGTGGGGCTTGGTCTCTGCTTCCTTTTCTTCGACGGGCTCGTCTGATTCATCCTCAGGCACGGAAAAAACAGGGTCGCCCAAGCTCGGATCGCGGGGCGCCGTGATCACGGCGTCCGGGTCTTCATCTAAGCTCGCAAGTTCGGCTGCAGATGAGGAGCCGTTCCTGGACGTGTCAAATGAGGGTGGCCGTTCTGTGGCCGTGACGCTGATTTTGTCGCGATCCCGCAATCGTTCCGTAGGCGGATCACCAATCCCAGTCGCGACCCCCGGCTGCCAAGCGCCTGACGGCACCAATTGAGTTTGAACTGCGGGCTGAGCCGGTACTGCCGCCGCAACGGGAACGGGCCTCTCGGCGTTCGACTTTGCCAACAGAGCCTTGACCATGTTGATCAACGGATCAGGCGGAACGAAAGGCTTTTTCAGCACGCCGTCGGCGCGTACGCGCTGCGTCTCTTGCTCGTCGAGTGGATCAAATGCACCGACCAATAGCACCACAGGTGTGTGCATGTACCGGGAATCATTCTTGACGAACTCGCAAACTTCGTAACCATTGCGTACAGGCATGAAGATATCGGCGAGCACGAGGTCTGGGCGGAGTTCCGGTATTTTCCGAATCGCGGCATCGCCATTGCCAACCGCTACGACGTCGATGCCCTCATCTTTGAGGGCCAAAGCAACCATCTTTTGGATGTTGCTGTTATCGTCGGCCACGAGTATGCGGGACACCGGATGCTCCTATTGCTGCGCGACGTGTCTTCGGATCACAGCCGTGCTTGGACCGGCGGTCTCAAAAGACCACACCTGCCCTGTCACCTTGATTTATTGGAGCACCAGGGCCGAAGTGAGTCAACGAGCTTCAAGTGCAAGTGTGCCGGAGTGTAACCTCATTTGAGGCCAACTCCTGGAAGCTAACTACTGGGGCTGAGGTTGAGGTTGGAGCTGGGGTTGAGGCTGGCCCTTCTTCGCCTTCTTTTTCTTGCTGGAAGACTCTCCCTGATTTGCCTTCTGGGGTGTTTGCCCCGATGGGTCAACACTGCCAGTCGTCGCAGGTTGACTCTGGCTCGACGCGCCAGTGGAAGTGGGCGACGGGTCATTGGTGCCCCCGGCTGCGGGGGCAGAGACGGAGGACGGCGTGCCTCCCGATGCAGGCCTGGAGGATCAGAGGATCCTGGCGTAACCGTTTCGACGTATGCCCCGGTTCCGACGCCATTACCGCCGCGCGGAAGCACCACCGGACGTGCCGGAGGCCACAACGCTCAACCCTGCCCCAGGCGCGAGTGTGTCTCCCAACTCTTCGCTTTGAGGCGTCAAGGTTGGGTTCCCAACCCTCGCGGCCGTACTGACGTCTGGCCCGGTCTTTAGAGCTTCGAGGGGCCGGCGCAGGAAGCTTGGGCGATCGCGGGGAATCTCTTGCTCCCTTTGCATGCGAGCCACCGCCGTGGGATCGGCCTGCGGCACGGGCGCGCCAAACTTTACGAGCTTCGCCTTTGCCGCGGCGGCGAGCGGAGGAAAGGGGATATTGCTTCACCAGGTTCGAATAATATGTTGAGGCCACGTCATTGTGCTGGTTGCGCTCGTAGATCGTCGCCAGCATCCAATTCGCCCGGTCAGCGTCGCTATACAGTGGATAGCGATTCACCAGATCGAGCAGGCGGGGGGCTGCGGCCTTGTCGGCGCGCCGGATGTAATAGAAACTCGCAATGCGAAAGTCCCCCTCAGCCAAAGTTTCCTGTACTTCCCGCAGGCGCTGCTCGGCTTTAGGCGTGAGCTCCGTGCGAGGGTATTTCTGCAGAAATGTCTGGAGCGCGGCCTCTGCCTCGAGCGCCTCGCTGCGGTCCCTGTCGGCTTTTTCCATGCGACGGTAATGCGCCATGGCCACCTGCATCTGCGCGTAGGAGGCTTCATCCAGGAACGGAAAGAAGGTGATGAAATCCTGATACTCCGCGACTGCCTGCGTGAGCCCTGTGGTACCGCCCTCTTTGAAATACGAATCCGCGATAGCCAGTTTCGCTTTAGCTAGGTATTCGCTGTCCGGGTACGTATTGATGAGTGTCTGCATGGTAAGCCGGGCCAATTCGTAACGATTGTGCTGCAGATCGTTCGAGGCCCGCTCATACAGCACCTTGTCCGCCTCGGCCGAGTCATTCGTATTCGCTTGAGAGGCTACATTCTTGCCCCCGCAGCCGGCGAACATCACGACGCCGAAAATCACCACCAGCCAATTGTATTTGGTTCTATGCATCCGCTTTCAAACAGCCTTTCGTAAACTTTGCGCCAAAGCCTCGCTGGCCAGGTGCGCCATTGTGCGCACTGCTGCGGCTGGATCAGCAGTATGGAACACAGAAGTGCCCGCAACCAGAATCTGGGCCCCCGCGCGAACAACCTCCGCGATATTATTCGGGCCGATCCCGCCATCGACCTCGATCCGGTAATTATAATGATTCCTCTCGCGAATCTCTCGCAACTCCCGTATTTTTTTCGTGGCCTCGGGAATGAAGGCCTGCCCGCCGAACCCCGGGTTAACGGACATTACCAGCACATGATCGACTTTCCCCAAGACTTCTGAAAGCATCGTCACCGGCGTTGCCGGATTGATCACCGCGCCGGGCTTGCAGCCGTGCTCGCGGATCATCGAAAGAGCGCGATCCAGATGCGGGGTAGCCTCTTGATGCACCGAAATCATATCTGCACCGGCGCTGGCAAAGGCTTCGATGTACCGCTCCGGATTTTCGATCATAAGATGCACATCGAGGTGTAGTTTGGTTGCCTTGCGAAGTGACGCCACCACCGGAACGCCGATCGAAATGTTGGGAACGAAATGGCCGTCCATCACATCCACGTGGAGCATAGAGACCCCGCCACGCTCCACGGCGCCGATCGCATCACCCAGACAGGAAAAGTCCGCGGCTAAAATCGATGGGGCGACTTCAACGGCAGGCGACACGGTCACTGCGGAAATTCTATCACAGGCCATGCTGTGTTCCCGCGGATTTTCCCTGGGATTCTTGCTTTAAGTCCTGTGCTCTTAATCTTGTATTTCCAATACAGGTGGAAATCGGCAACTGATGCCGGTTTCAGTCAGCAACGCCGAGCTCTACCGTCGCGTCGGCTTGAATGCGCTCACCGCCCGGCGGATTCTGTCCCACGATCGTCCCCTTGGGGGCGCCGGCTTGCCCGATGCGGTTCACTTTTGCGATTCGCAATCCGGCTGCGGCGAGGGCGCGATTTGCCTCCTGCTGCTCCAGGCCCACCACACCGGGCATAACGTAAGATGGCGGCCGGTCGGCGGCGACAACGAGCAGGTCCACGTGCGGGCTGGAGGCCGTCGTCCCCGGCGCCGGATCCTGTTTCAACACAATATCCGGTTGCGTGCCAGGCAGGTAGATCGTTGTTATCTCGCCGAGTTGCAAGCCCGCTTGCAGCAAGCCTATCCGCGCGGCCCGCATCGATTGTCCTTCCAGTTGCGGAATCTTGACCCTCTGGGGACCCAGGCTCAAGACAACGTGAGCGTCCTGCGAAATCTTCATCTCTTCGCCGGGGGACGGGCTCTGCCGCACAACTTCATTCACCGGAAGAGGGCTATAGACGCGGTCGGCCACTCGTAATTGCAGCCCGCGCGATGCAAGGATCCGCTGAGCTTCCGGCGAGCTGCGGCCCACCACGTTGGGCATACTTACGATGCGGCCACGGATTGCAATTCGGATAGTCGTGACCGCGCTCAGGAATCCAACCGCGGCCAGGACGAACGCCAGAAGAGAAAAGCGCAACACCCGTTCGAGCCGTTCTCGCCATTTTTCCATCATCGGTAGTCCAGACTAGCATGGCGGAGTGGCGACCTCAAACGGCCTCGTCACGCCGCTCAAATACGGCCGCAAAGAATCCGTCAGTCCCGTGTTCAGACGGAAGAGTGCGAAAGAAGCCTTCGGATGAGAATAACTTTTCGGCCGAGGCCGCATTTAGCAAGTGGGGTGCCAGTGCCGGCTGTCCCGAAGTGATCCGCCAATCCCGTGCTTCCGATAACGCCGCCGCCACGACCTCTTCGTTCTCCTCCGGCTCGAGCGAACAGGTTGAATAAACGAGCGCGTCCAGCTGCCGAGACGGCGGCCAACCCGTTGCGCAACATGGCGGTCTGGCAGCGGTGCGCATTATCCAAATCCTCAGGCTTGAGGCGCCAGCGAATTTCGGGGTTCCGCGAAAGGGTGCCGGTTCCCGAGCAGGGAGCATCGATCAGCACGCGATCAAAGGGTCTTGCAAATGGCAAAGGTCGTGTGGCATCGAGCGCGACGAGCCGGACATTCGTGATTGCCGTGCGCGTCAATTGCTCTTGAGTCGCGCGCAAACGGTGCTCGCGAAGGTCCCCTGCGATCACGCGTCCGCCCAGACTCGCAGCGCGCGCCAGAAGCATCGTCTTGCCGCCGGGCGCTGCGCAGGCGTCGAGTACGGTCTGCGACGCGCCCACGTCCACGAGGTGCGCCACCATCTGCGAGGCTTCGTCTTGAAGATTGATCTTGCCGGAACGATAAGCTTGGGATGCCCCCGGATTTCCTCCCGAGATTTGCAGCGCGCCCCGCAGCCATCGGCCCGGAGTCACATCAAAGCCAGATTCACGCAGCGAGTCGCCGACGGGCGTGCTCGCTTCCTGATCCAGAACAGCGCAAGTGAGCGAAGCCGGGCGATTATTGGCTTGCAGCAATGCCGTCGTGCGTTCTCTTCCGAAGAATCCAAGCCATCGCTTGACCAGCCACGTGGGATGTGAATAAACAACTGCCAGACGCTCCTCAATCGGCGTGTGATCCGGGAGCAGGGCCGATAGTTCATCCCCGCCGATCCTGGCGTCGGCCGTCGCTCGCCGGAGCACAGCGTTAACCACACCTGCGGCCGAACTTTTGCGCGCACGTTTGACCAATTCCACCGATTCATGAATGGCGGCGTGCTGCGGCACGCGGTCGAGATAGCGCAACTGATAGAGCCCCAGCCGCAGAGCCAGCAGAACTTCCGCGTCCAGTTGGTCGCAACGACGATCGAGATAGCGCTGGAGCATAAAATCCAGCAGCCGCTGCCACCGCAGGACTCCCAGCGTCAGTTCTGTTGCCAGCGACGCGTCGGCCTTCTTTATCCCGGGGCCAAGCTCCGCATAGAGCAGATCGGCCGCATAGGCGTCTTCTGACGCCACCCGGCGCAGCACGTCAAAAGCGATCTTCCTTGGGGGCGAGATAGCCATCCGAACAGTCTAACTGCAGCGCAGCAGGTAAGGAGGGGGAACAGAAGCCGCCACCATTGCGTGTCGTTTTGTCCGGTCAATCGTCGAAGCGTTCGCCGCTGCGCAGCCGAGCGCCATGGGCGAATTCCTGGGCGCTGATCCGCTTGCGACCTTCCATTTGCACGGCATCGAGGCGCAAAAGCGTATTCCCCCCGCAAACCACGTCAATCGCGGCATCGTTCACGACCATGCTGCCAACATCCTGGCCTGCTTCCGCAGCCCGGCCGCCGGGCCGGCCCCAGATGTGACACAACCGGCCGCGAAGAGTGCTGAAGGCGCCGGGCCACGGAGCGAGCCCGCGAATGCGGTTATAAATTTCGTCCGCCGTTTGTGTCCAATGAATGTGACCCTGCTCTTTTGTAAGCAGCGGTGCATAGCTGGCCTGGTTTGAATCTTGAGGAATCGGCTGAATCTCGCCGCGTTCGACTTTGATCAGCGACTCCAGCACGAGGGGCGCGCCCAATTCCGCCATGCGCCGGCAGAGTTCCGGCGCCGTTTCGTCGCGTCCAATTTCAATCTCGCGCTGCATCAGGATCGGACCCGTGTCGAGGCCTGGGTCGACCCTCATTGTCGTGAGGCCGGTCTTGGCCTCCCCGTTAGCAATGGCCCATGCAATGGGCGCCGCGCCGCGATATTTTGGCAGGAGAGAGGCGTGCAGGTTCATCCAACCCAGGCGCGGAATTTCCAGCAATCGGCGAGGGATGATCTGCCCATAGGCGATGATGACCACAACGTCGGGTTTGATCTGCGAAAAAAAGTCGAAGGCTGCGTCCGCCTTCACGCTCTCCGGTTGATAGATCCGCGCGCCCGCTTCCGCGGCAACTTCTTTCACAGCAGAAGCCGAAACTTTCTGTCCGCGCCCGCGCGGGCGGTCCGGCTGTGTGACTACGGCCTCTACGCTGAATTCGGGGCTGGCGAGCAAGCGTCGCAGCGTGGGGACACCGAACTCCGGCGTGCCGCAAAAAACGATGCGCATTATGCCCCCGGGATTTCCGCCGATCGCTGGACTACCACTCGCCCGCTTTTTTCAGCTTGCGGATACGGCGCCGGATCAGATCCCGCTTGAGCAGGCTCAGGTGTTTCAGGAACAGCACACCATCCAGGTGGTCGGTCTCGTGGCAGAACGCCCGCGCCAGCAGGCCTTCGCCATTCATTTCGAATGTCTTACCGCTGGCATCCTGCGCTCGCACCGTCACGTACTGCGGCCGCGCAACATTGCCGCGAAAGCCGGGCACAGAGAGGCAGCCCTCTTCTTCCCGCTGTTCGCCCTCGGCACGGATGATCTCCGGATTTGCAAGCACGATCCTGGCTTCGGGATTCTTCCCCACGGTCACGTCGATGACGGCAAGCCGCTTGCCGATGCCGATCTGCGGCGCCGCAAGCCCCACGCCATTTGCGGCATACATGGATTCGAACATGTCGTCGCAAAGCTTGGCGAGCTCTTCGTCGAACTTTTCGATGGGCTTGGCCATGTTTTCTAGGACGGCCTCGCCGTATTTCACCACCGGATAGATTGCCAAGTTTCCCCGGATCCTCTGCTTCCTCTCAGAATTGATCGAGCTGCTGCATGTAACCTTTGAAGTTGCGCTGCGTCTCGCCCAGCGAGTCGCCGCCGAATTTCTCCAGGAATGCGCCCGCGATCACGAGCGCGGTCATCGCCTCGCCCGCCACACCTCCGGCAGGCACCACGCAGACGTCCGAACGCTCGTAAGCGGCTTGCACGGATTCCTTTGTGGCCAGATCGGCAGTTAACAGAGGCTTGCGCAACGTGGAGATTGGCTTCAGGTAGCCGCGCACCACCACGTCTTCGCCATTGGTGATGCCGCCTTCCAGGCCGCCGGCCCGGTTACTCGGACGACGGAAACGGTGGCTCCCCTCATCGTACGTGATCTCGTCCTGCACTTCGCTCCCAAAGGAAGCGGCCGCCATCACTCCGGCTCCGATCTCCACGGCCTTCACCGCCTGGATGGACATAATCGCGCGCGCCAACTGCCCGTCGAGCTTCGCGTCCCACTGCATATGGCTTCCCAGGCCGGGCGGCGCTCCGTGCGCGACCACCTCAAAAATGCCGCCCACCGAGTCTCCCGCGCGCAGGACTTGGTCCACCTCCTGCTTCATACGCGCTTCCGTTTCCGGATCCACACAGCGGAGCGGGGAATCGAGATTGGCGCACACGGCCTGGATTTCGCTCCATGCGGCCTGACGCAGGAGGTGCGCGTGCCCCACGGCCACCACGTGGCTCAGAATCTCGCAGCCGAATTCGCGCAACAGCACCTTGGCCAGAGAGCCGATGGCGACTCGCGCTGCCGTCTCCCTCGCGGATGCGCGTTCGAGAATGTAACGCGCATCATGAAGATTCAATTTGATGGCGCCTGCAAGATCGGCATGGCCGGGTCGCGGCGCCGTAAGAGGCCTGCGCGCCTGGCGCTCTTCCTCGCGATCTTCCACGGCCATGGCGCGTTCCCAATTGGCCCAATCGCGGTTTTCGATACGGAGAGCGATCGGCGCGCCGATGGTCTGTCCGTGACGGATGCCGGCCACGGCCTCGACGCGATCTTTCTCAATCTTTTGCCTTCCGCCACGCCCGTAGCCTAGTTGGCGCCGATGAAGTTCGTGATTGATGAATTCCAGGTCTACGCGCAGTCCGGCAGGCAAGCCTGAAATCCAGGCGATCAGTGCCTGCCCGTGCGACTCTCCAGCAGTTGCGAATTGCAGCATTTAGGTTGTGCCGCGGCACGCAGGCGTTCTGCCCGTTCTGCGAGGCGGCAGGGAATTGGGCATTCTAGCGAAGCGCGTCGAGGCGGTAAAGGGATGCCGCTCATTGTGCCAAACCATTGCGCCCAAGTTGCAACCGCACGAACTGTCCCTGACGCGCTCCTTGACGCTTGATGAGGCCGGACGTTACGCTTGCGAACAGCCTTAGGCGCAGCTGGTCCTGAATCGTGCCGAGGCTGTGAAACATCGTCGTCCAGCGAGAATGAATGGCCACTGATCCTAAATTAATGAGCGCGGATGATGATGCTCCGGGTTATGCGATCCTGCTCGAACCGTTCAAGCGCCCGTTACAGCATCTCCAGGACTATTCCTATCTGGCTGCGCGTACCATCGCGAGTCTCTTCACGCCGCCGATTTACGTAAACGATCTGCTCGAGCAGATGGATATCATCGGCATCGGCTCGCTGCCCATCGTGCTCCTCACCGGATTTTTCATAGGCGCGGTCATGGTGTTGCAAACGGCCTCGCAGTTCGAGCGCTTCGGCGAAACCTCACTGACCGGCGACGTCGTCTCGCTCGCCCTGGTGCGCGAGTTGGGGCCCGCCATAACCGGTTTGTTGGTTGCAGGCCGCAACGCCTCGGGCATGGCCTCCGAACTGGGTTCTATGCAGGTCACCGAGCAGGTGGACGCCATGCGCGCCATGGGCACCGATCCGAATCGCAAGCTCGTGGCGCCTCGGGTGCTTGCCACCATCTGTGTATTGCCCCTGCTCACGGCGATGGCCGATTTCGTCGGTTTGATCGGCGGGTTCATGGTTTCCTACACCACCCTCCACATAGGCGCGGTGGAATTCTGGACGCGTGCCTTGAATGCGCTGGAGTTTTCCGATTTGATGCAAGGCATGGCCAAGCCTCTGATGTTTGCTTTCTTGCTGGCGACCATTGGTTGCTACAAGGGATTGACGGTGCAGCGGTGGCACGCAGGGAGTCGGACGGGCCACAACTCAGGCTGTGGTCGTCTCTTCCGTAGCGATCCTGATTTCCGATTTCTTTCTCACGAAGCTCGCGCTTTTCCTGGCCGGCAAAGCCTTCTGAATTTGGCGGGTCAGAGAAGACGGCATGGTGTGAAATCCGATCCCTTCGAATTTCAAATATAAAGTCTCCTCGCGGCATTTGCATCTATAATGACGACGACGTGTGCCGGCAACGCGGACGCCCGCCCGGCCACGTTCCCGGATGAACGCCGCCTCAAGCGAGCCCGTCATTTCCTTTGAGGACGTTCACCTCGGCTTTGGCGAGGGCGATATCCTTCGCGGTGTTACCTTCCATGTCTTGCCCCGCGAGACAAAGGTGCTCGTCGGCGAGACCGGAACCGGTAAGACTCTTATCCTCAAGCTTGCCGCAGGTCTGCTGAAACCCAATGCCGGCCATGTGCGCGTCCTCGAACACGATCTCGGCGCAATGACCGAAGCGCAATTGCTTTTGTTTAGGCGCGAAATCGGATTTGTATTCCAGGAAGGCGCGCTGTTTGACTCCATGAGCGTGGCAGAGAATGTGGCCTACCGCCTTTCCGAGGAGGGCGTGAAGCGCGGATGAAACGGATGCACGGGTTCGCGAAGCCCTCAGCTTTGTGGAAATGGAAGACGCCATCGACAAACTCCCGGATGAACTCTCCGGCGGCATGAAGAGGCGTGTCGCCATCGCGCGCGCCCTGGTGAGCCGCCCTCCCATCGTGCTGTACGATTCGCCTACGGCGGGGCTCGATCCCATGACTTCGCAAACCATCATTGCTCTGATCCTCCGGCTGCGGGATACCCAGGGAGTAACCGCCCTGCTGGCCACTCACCGGCTGCAGGACGCCTTCGCGCTGGCCAATTACCGGTTTGATCCGGAGCAAAATCGAGTTGTGAAGGCTTCGCCCGCCGCGCTCGAACCGCTCAATGGGCAGCCTTCCACCACATTCCTGGTCTTACACGAGGGCAAAGTTTACTTTGAGGGCGGACCGCAAGCCGTGCTCGAATCGTCCGACGCTTACCTGAGAAAATTTTTGGTCTAGGCGCGGAGCTGTTTTTGTAGATGTACGAGGAGGCCTGATCATGGCGCAACGCAAGCAACTGTCGTGGACCGAACTGCGCGTAGGGCTTTTTGTGCTGGTAGGCATCATTCTTGTGGTCCTGGGCATTTTCTACGTCACGGGCACGGGAGCTTGGGGCGCCAAATACCGCCTGCTGACTTATCTGCCCGAGGTGGACGGACTGGCCCTCGGCGCGCCGGTCACGCTCGATGGCGTGGAGGTTGGCAATGTCGACGCCATCCGCGTGGCTCCTGCTCGCATCGGGCAGGTGCCCACTCCGGGTCGCAGCGTCGAGGTCATCATGAGGATCAATCGCGACTATCAGCAGTACATCCGCGGCGATTCGTTTGCCAGCCTGATCACTGAGGGCTTTTTGGGAAATCGACTGGTCAATGTTCAGCGGGGTTACACCGGTCAGATGCTTCAGGATGGGCAGGAACTGCCGGGCAAGGAAGAAAAGGCCATGAAGGAAGTCGTCGAGCGCGGCGCGGATTTGATGCAGAATCTGAGCGCGCTATCCTCGCAGATTGGTTCCATGGTGGATAGCCTCCAGCGAGGGCAGGGCACCATCGGCAAGTTGCTCACTGATCAGACCACCTTTAATCGGCTGAACGATATCCTCTCCCGCGCCGATCAGATCACTTCATCTGTGCAACAGGGGCAGGGGACCATCGGCAAGCTCGTGAGCTCTGACGCGCTGTACACGAAGTTTGACTCGGCGGCGGGCCGTCTGGACAACGTACTGGGGGCTGTCGAAGAGCAGAAAGGTTCGCTGGGAAAGTTCATCTACGATCCGGGAATGCATCAGAGCGCGCAGCAGTTTCTGAACAACGGCAACGCCTTGCTGTCTGACGTGCACGCGGGCCGGGGCACGCTGGGCAAGCTCGCTACCGACGACACCCTCTTCGCCACTTGGCGCCAGACCGGCCAGAATCTGCGGGACGCCACGGCTAACTTGAATTCCAAAGACAGCACGGCTGGCAGGTTTTTTTCCGATCCGCAGTTTTATGACAATCTGACGGGAGTGGCAGCCGATTTACGTCTGCTTCTCAACGAGTTCCGCGCCAACCCACAAAAATTTCTGAAGGTGAAATTTTCCGTCTTCTAGTGGGATCGTCCGAGGTCTACGAAAACCGCGTTGCGGGACTTGCCTTTCGCAGACCGAGAGCCTCGGCGAGTCGAAGGCGCTCCGCCGGCGCCAAAGGCGTGCTGAATTTCACTGCGACGCGAGAGCGCAGTGCAAGTGCGGTCCTCTGATCAGGCGCAGACGCCCTTCCTCGCTTTGCAAAGGCCCTCCCTCTGCGCCTTGCACCGATACACTTACAACCTCCGCGCCAGTCTCGCGCAGGAACTCCTCCAGCAGGTGCCGTCCGTTTGAATCTTCCAGGAGGAGGCTGGCTGTATCCCTCGACAAGCAGACGGCTTCGTCGGCGGCCAATGCCGCGGAAGTCGTCTTCAGAAAACCAGTTGTGATCTCATTTTCCTGCAGGTTCGTGATGCGCAACGCGGTCCGGACCCAGCGAGCCGTGCGAGCGAACGGCTTCGCCTCGGCCACGAATCGCATGGGCCGGTCCGTAGCAGCCGCCAGGAAGATCGCGTCCAGCAGTGTCAATTCGGCCAGCACAAAGATCGCGCCGCCGCGCTCAGGAATGTTGTCGCGGCCTTCGACGCGGATGCGGTAAATGCTGTGAGTAAGAAGCCATAACGCCAGGCGCAACACGGAATCGGGCAGAAATACGACGGCATAAAATGTCGCCGCCAGGGTCATGCAGGCCCCTGCCAGAAATATTTCGTCTGCCTGCAGGTGCAGGCCTTGCGCCAGCGCGAAGTAGACTGCCGCTGCGGCAAAGACTCCGACAAAAGAGATTAGATTTGCCGCCGCGATCACTCCGCCCTTGCGCGCCGGGTCGGGCCGGTGCTGAATTAACGCGTTCAGCGGGACGGCATAGAAGCCGCCAAAAAAACCCAGCATCCCCAGATAAACGCCCGCACGCTCGAGCGAAATCCCGTGGGTTGCCGAGAGGAAGCCGAAAACGGTCATTCCCACAGCGCCTACCGGGATCAGTCCGTACTCGATTTTGCCGTCGGAAAGATAGCCGGTCACCAGGCTTCCCAGCCCGATGCCGATGGCCACGGCCGCTTGCAGATAACTGATGTGCCGTTCGTCGATTCTCAGGACGTCGTGCCCGTAAATCACAATCGTGAATTGCAGCAGCGCCGCGAGAAACCAGAGATAAAAATTGCCAACCACAGCCCACGACAAGCACGCGGTCGCTGCGAATGGTACGGATTTGCTCGCGGAGGTCACTGAGCGGATTGTTGAACTTGCGCGCCGGGTTTGCCGCGGGTACGCGCGAAATGCCAAAGCTTGCCGCCAGGCCCAGGATGGTGCAGCCCAGCAGAATGATGCCCGACCAGTGTTGCTGCCCGCGAAAATAGAACGCCAGAAACCCGCTGGCCACCGTGGCGGAGATCGAGGCAATAAAGGTGCCGAGTTCGACCACGCCGTTGCCCCACGAGAGGTCTTTCTCCGGCAGCAGTTCCGGCAGCAAGCCGTATTTCGATGGTCCAAAGATGGCCGCTTGCGAGCTCAGCAAAAATACACCGGCAGCTTGCAGGCCGAGGTTTCCGCGCGCCAGCGCCACCAGCGCAAAGATCATGACGCCCAGTTCCATCCACTTCGTGCCGATGGTTACCGAGCGCATGCTGAAGCGGTCCGCCAGGAAACCGCCGGTCATCGAAAACAAAATGAAGGGAAGAGCAAAAAGCGCGCCGACCACCAGCACCAGCCAGTCCCGCTGCCGCGCGGGCAGGCTCATGTCCACCACCAGGTAGATCACCAGGAACTTCAGCGCATTGTCGTTGAAAGCACCCTGGAACTGCGTAATCACCAGGCTCCAGAACCCCAGGCCAAGGCGCGCCGAGCGTGCGTGCGAATCCGCAGGTTGAGTAAGGGCGCTTGGGTCGTCGCTCATGAATCTGGACAAGGACTCCGAGAGCTGGTCAACGGTTTGCTTCGCCTCAGTCTAATGTCCAGTCGCAGGGGCCGCAAGCCGCCAAAGGCCCGGCGGGCACATATACCAACACCGAGAAATACCGGCAGCCTGACTTTGATGACGGAGAAGTTTCAGCTAAGGGTGGATGTCAGAATCGACTTAGTGGGCAATTCTGTCTAATTGTTCCGCGAAGTAGTTCCGCCAACTCTCGGGCAAGGCCTTCAGCTGTACCGCCTGCCGCAGCATTTCGCGATCGTCGCTCTCGAAGGCGTAAAGTCTGGTGATATCGGCGACGCTAAGGTTATTTACCGCGCGAAAGACAACTTCGATAGTGTCTCCTTCACGGAGTATGCCTTCCTGGGCGACTGCAAAATAGAAGCCAGTGCGCTGGCTGTCTCAAGAAGCGCTTGACCATGTCTGGCCTTTCGAATCTGATCCCCAGCTTGTAGCAGGGCAGTCGTGGTTGTGTAACCAGCAGCTCCACCGTCCCGATGCGGAAACGGTCGCCAATATGTACAGAGCTTTCGTGCAGGCCCTCAGTGGTGAGATTTTCTCCGAAGGTTCCCCAAGTCAGATCGCGATCGGGCAGTTCGCGGCGCCAGTAGGCGTAATGCTCAGCGGGATAGGCGTAAACAGCCTTGTCGGGTCCGCCGTGAACGGACAAGTCCGCCTGTTTGTCCCCAGTTAGGTTCAAACGCTTTACCGGGACGTGCCCCTGAACGGGCTTCTTGAAGATACCTGTCTCGACCTGGCCGCCGTTCCACGTGATTTCACGGGGAAGCCCCAGATTGACGGAGATGAGCTTCATATCGACGTGAGCTTCATATCAACGATTCGATGTAGACAGGAGCGAAGACGATTCACTACTCGGTCCCAATTTGGGCACTCGGAGATCCCGTGGCCCGGGATCGGGCATATTTCTTCGGAGTGCAGAATTCCGTATCTTGTGCTTTCGGGTCGGCGTATGCTTAAAGCAGAAGTGAAGGCTCTCTTCTGTGAGGCGACCCATGAACCGATCGCTTAGCCGTTGTTGCGCTGTGGGGCTTTTAGCTTTGCTGGCAGCTGCCCCCTCATGGGGCCAGAAATCCGGATCGCAAGGGTCCACACCGCCGGGTTCGTCCGGAGGCTCTGCGCCCAACTCGCAGGGGCAACAGTTACCGCGGCAGTCAACTCCGCAAATGCAGACGCCGCTTTACGTGAATGGACGCGTGCTCATGGATACCGGCCAGCCCGTTCCGGAACCAGTCTCCGTGGCGCTCACTTGCGGCATGGGCAGCTTGCAGGTAATCCACACAGACCTGAAAGGGTACTTTCAATTCACCTTGGGAGCGGGACCCCAAGGCAATATGACCTTCAACGCCTCCGACGACATTATCAGTCCGGGCGGAAATACCGGTGGTTCGCGGATGCCGGGCGGGTTTGGCGCTTTCGGCGATTTAACAGGTTGTGAGGTGCGAGTATCCGTCGACGGCTACCAACCGTTGGACCATCCCCTCAGCGGCCCTGCCGAACTGGGGACCATCGACGTCGGGACTTTGCAACTGAGGCGCCTGGCCGGTGTGCAAGGGTCCGCCATCAGCGTCACATCGATGCTGGTTCCCGGTAACGCGCGCAAGGAATTTGAAAAGGGCGACAAGGAAGCCCGCAATAATAAATTGCAGCCCGCAACCGAGCATCTGCAAAAAGCCGTCGCCGAATACGACAACTATGCCGCTGCCTGGAGCGAACTGGGCAGGATTTACTCAGCCACCCACGAGAACGAAAAGGCTCGCCAGGCCTTTGCAAAAGCGATTTTGGCCGACCCCAAATACCTGCCGCCCTATGTGAGTCTCGCCTCGCTGCAAATACAAACTGAAGAATATCAGGAGCGCTGTCGAGACGGCGGGAAAAGCTCTGCAGTTAAGTCCTGGCCTGGAGGTTGCCAACTTTCTCCAGGCTGTAGGCAGTTTCAAGCTGGATCGCCTGGACGATGCCCAGAAAAGTGCTGAAGAGGCCGAAAAGGGTCCGCACCAGAACTTAACTCAAGTGCACGTCTTGCTCGCAGATATCTTCACGCAGAAGAAGGACTATGCCAGTGCGGCCGCGCAGATGCGAGCGTACCTGAAGGAATCGCCGAAAGGGCCGTTCGCCGCTCAGATGAAGAAGAATTTGGACCAAATTGAGGCCTCAACAACTACCGCCGACGCTGAAGGCGACAAGTCATCGGCGGCACAGCCCCGAGTGGCTCCTTAGTAGCGGTCGCGAACCAAATTTCCGCCCACGTGTTCGAACGGCGCTGCTTCCAAGCAGCAGAGCGAATAGCCCTGGGACAAGCGGCCGCTCGTCGTCGTCCTCGGCGCGGGTCTTCCTCAAAAGATCCATTCGCGAGGCTCTTCCAAAAATCGGAACCCGCACCTCGGTGCGGCTATTTCTAGTGTTTCGCGCCAAACCAGCACGGCCTGTCCGGCAAACCGGTGCGCCGTCGGTTCCCACAAGAAGACCTGCACGACTGCGTTCTGGTTCAGTGATACGTTGACGCCACAGGCAAACCCGTGCCGGCTGACGTTTTCGGTCGACGTTAGAACCTCGAAAGTCTTGTCCGTGGAATCCGTCCCTTGCAGCTTGATTCCCAGCCTGAGCCGGATCCGGCGCTCCTTTCGGAGGGCTTCTCCGGGCTTGCTGACAGCGGCCTGCAGGCGTTTCTCCAGCAAGTCAAAATCGATCGGCTTCTCAAAATAACCCTTTGCCCCAAGTCTCTCGCAGAAGTCTTTGTAAAGAGCCTTGGGCGCCCCGGAGATCACGAAGATGGGAGTAAGCTCGGTGAAACACAAGCTGGCGAGGGTTTGACAGACTTCAAAGCCGGTATGCCCGGGCATCATCAAGTCCACTAAAATGACGTCCGGTTTGTGCTGCAGCGCCTGTATCACGCCCTCTTTCGGAGACGACGTATCCAGGATTTCGTGCGAATTCTTGAGCCGGAATCGGAGCATTTTCCGGACTGACTCATCATCATCGATAATGAGAATCTTTGCCATGGGCGTTTCCTTAGCGCGAGTAGCGGGAGCCGAATGCGGTAGATTCATCCGGCCCCGGAAGCTGAGTCCCCGGAGAAGAAGGTAGCTGCTGTTAAGTAATTTGACAATGGTACGTATGCCAATAGATTAACCTTGCAGTTTCGAAGTCTGACCTCGCCCTCTTTATTTAACGCATTTTTCAGCATCAATCAGATAAATACTCCTTACCGGAGAATTGCCCGGTGAGGGCGCCTCGCGGAATCGCACCGATGTCCGCATGAGCGCGGGGCGCTCTTCTTCTTGCATTCAAAACTCTGGAGGCCATTCTTGGTGACCGCTCCACTCAGGCCATCGTCACCTTTGCGGCCAGTGCCTGGAGCTTCGCATCCAGTTCCTTGGCGGCCGCCAGCAAGGCCCAATCCTTGCCTCTAGCGTGGAACCAACAGTAAGATGCGCCGATAACGAGCGCTCAGGGAGGCTCCCATGAAAAAACGCTTCTTGATGTTCAGCGGTTTGCGCCGCGGCGATTTCGCTTTGCGCCGTCGCGCCGATGAATCGCGCAGGACGGCGGCGAGGGCGAGCGCGCCGATACCGCAACTGCCCATTCCATCTGGTGGAGGACTTTTTCCACTATCCCGCCAACTCGATCGTTGGCCGCGTGAGCGGCATCGCGGTCGGTCCCACCGGCAATATCGTCGCGCTCAATCGCGGCTATCACCCCGTGCTGGAGTTCAAGTCGGACGGCACCTTCGTGCGCTCCTGGGGCGAGGGCTCCACGATGTTCGTAGGCGCCCATGCCGTGCGCTTCGATCCGCAAGGCAATCTCTGGTATGTGGATGCCGCCGATAACATCATTTACCGCTTCGACTCCGAAGGCCGCACCGTCGGCACGCTGGGAACAAACCCGGAGCCCTGGACCTACCTGACCCACGTGATCGAGCGCGCCGTGCCCGGCAGGGCCGCCTTTTATCAGGAGACGGACATCGGCTGGAGCAAGGACGGCAGCATGTTCGTCTCCGACGGATACGGCAATTCGCGCGTTGCCAAGTTCGATAAGGACGGCAACTTCGTCAAGTCCTGGGGCGAGCGTGGCGGCCAGCCGGGCAACTTCAACACCCCTCACAGCCTGGTGGTCGACAACAACGACGTCATCTATGTCGCCGACCGCGGCAACAGCCGCATCCAGGTGTTCGACACGGAGGGCAATCGGAAAGCGGTTTGGAACCTGCCGACCGCGCCGTGGGCGCTCTGCCTCACCAACGGACCAACTCAGGTGATGTTCGTGGGCAGCGTCGGCCGCGTCTACAAGATGGATCTCACCGGCAAGATTCTCGGCGCCTTCGGCCGCCCCGGCCGCATGGCCGGCACCATCGACTCCGTTCACGGGATCGCATGCCCGGATGAGAAGACCGTCTATCTTGCGAACTTGTACGCTTCGCGCCTCGACAAATGGGTCGCGCAGTAGCCAGAGGTTCTGGCGCAGGTTGATTCGCGTGCCGCGGAGGTGCTCCCGTCCGACTCTGCCACCGGCTACCGGCACCTATCAGCCGATAGCCGAAGTGGTTGTCTTGCAGCAATCTGCCTAATCAGATAGATTTGCAGGCATTGGGCCGGAGTGGCGGAATGGCAGACGCGGCGGACTCAAAATCCGTTGGTCGCAAGGCCGTGTGGGTTCGACTCCCTCCTCCGGCACCAACTTTTGTGCTGTGTTTTCACTTAGTTGACGGCCTCGCGCTTTCCGTCTACTCTGGTGTACCCTTCGTTTCCCCAATCACCAGAACCCCTAGTTCATTCTCGAAAATTTTGTGAGCGCAATCCGGACTCAAATTCCAAAGCTCAGCAATCTCTGCCGCCGAATAGTGGCGTTCGATCGACATTGGGCATGCCGAACTCGGGATGGCAGTGCCGAGCCATGACCCGCTCGACGCACTCCACTGTCGGACGGTGATTTTTGGCGTACTAAGCCGTGTCATCGGTGACCAGCGGGAGGCTGAACGAACGCTTGCAACAGACCTGAAATTGAAGGATAACCATGATTACAGATAGCCGCGATTCGACCGTGGAAGGAGGTCTGAGATCATGAACAAGAGGGCTTTCTATCCGGGAATGGTGATCGTACTTGGCGTGTTGCTCGCCGCAACGCTGGGCGGAGTGCGTGCGGCCCAAAATGGCGGGACTGTCCGCGTTGGCAATGCCGACATCGGCGGCGTGGTGACCAGCACCAAAGGGCCCGAGGCGGGGGTGTGGGTGATCGCTGAAACCGCGGACCTGGGGACCAAATTAGTCAAGATCGTCGTCACGGATGATCAGGGGCGTTATCTGGTGCCGGAGCTTCCCAAGGCGAACTATAGTGTGTGGGTTCGCGGCTACGGGCTGGTGGATTCGCCGAAGGTCAAGGCCACGCCGGGCAATACCCTTAACCTGAAAGCAGTCGTGGCGCCGGACAAGAAGGCCGCAGTCGAATACTATCCCGCGCTCTATTGGTTCTCTTTGCTGCAGGTGCCGCCTAAGAGTGATTTTCCCGGCACGGGGCCGAGCGGGAACGGTATCTCTTCGAGCATCAAGAGCCAGGGCCAATGGATTCGCGAGATTGTGAACACGGATGGCTGCACGGGCTGTCATCAGATGGGCGACAAGGCCACGCGCGAGATTCCCAAGAGCATCCTGGCTCACTCCGCGGACTCGAAAGCGGCGTGGGAACGCCGCATCGAATCAGGCCAGGCGGGCGGCGGGATGGCGGCTCGCTTCAACCAGGTTGGCAGTAAGCGCGCGGCGGCGATGTACGCGGACTGGAGCGACCGGATCGCCCACGGAGAGCTGCCAAATGCAGAGCCTGCGCGTCCTCAGGGCCGGGAGCGGAACGTCGTGGTCACGATGTGGGATTGGGCGGATCCCAAGGTCTATCTGCACGACGACATCGCCACCGATAAGCGGAATCCAACCGTGAACGCCAACGGCCCCATCTACGGAGCGCTCGAAGAGAGTGGCGATTACCTTACCATCGTGGATCCGGCGCATAGCGCAACGACGCAGGTGAAGCTGATCGTGCGCGATCCGCACACGCCCAGCTCCGCGGATTCGGCGCCCCTCGCGGCTTCGCCGTACTGGGGTGACGAGAAGATCTGGAACAGCCAGACCACGGTCCACAGCTTCGCGATGGACAAGCAGGGTCGCGTGTGGGCTGCGGCGCGCGTCCGCAAGCCCGAGACGCCGGCATGGTGTCAGGCAGGCTCGGATCAGTTGTCGGCGAAGTTGTTCCCGATCGCTCAGGGCCAGCGGGGGCTCGAGCTCTACGATCCAAAAACCAAACAGTTGACGACGATCGACACCTGCTACACGTGGGGCCACGCGAATTTCGACAACAACGATGTGCTGTGGTCGTCGTTCGGGCCTGCCGGTGTCGAGGGCTGGTTCGACACGAAGATCTGGGATAAGACGCACGACGAGAAGAAAGCGCAGGGCTGGAGCGCCTTCGTCCTCGATTACAACGGGAACGGGAAGCGCGACACCTACACCGAACCCAATCAGCCGGCGGATGCGACCAAAGACAAGCGGATCAACGTGACGTTCTATGGCGTCTCGCCGGCGCCGGACGGCTCGGTCTGGGGAACAGCTATGGGAATGCCGGGCGCGCTTGTTCGCTTCGTCCCTGGATCTCATCCGCCTGAGACAGCGCTGTCCGAGTACTACGAGGTGCCGTGGAATAACCCGAAGGCGCCGGTGCAAGGCTACGCGCCTCGCGGCCTGGACGTCGACAGCAAAGGCCTCGTCTGGACCGTGCTCTCGAGCGGACATCTCGCGAGCTTCGACCGCAGTAAGTGCAAAGGCCCGCTCAACGGCCCAAGCGCCGCAACCGGGCAGCACTGTCCGGAAGGCTGGACGCTCTATCCGTTCCCGGGTCCGAACTACAAGGGTGCGGTCGAGAACGGCAGTGCCGACTCGGCGTATTACAACTTCGTCGATCAATTCGACATGCTGGGCGTCGGCAAGGACGTACCGCTTGCAACCGGCAATCTGTCCGAGGGATTACTGGTGCTGGTGGATGGCAAATTCATGACGCTGCGCGTTCCGTATCCGATGGGCTACTACGCGAAAGGCCTGGACGGTCGCATCGATAATCCGAACGGCGGCTGGAAGGGGAAGGGCATCTACACGCCCATCTCGACGCGAACGCCATTCCACATGGAAGGTGGCAAAGGGACCACGAGCAAGCTCGTGAAGTTCCAGATGCGACCGGATCCGCTGGCTAATTGAAGGACGTTGCTGACTCCTAACCGTCCCGATCCAACTTTCGTCCCGGAAAGCCGGTCCGAGAGTAGGGACAACATAGGGCCCTTGCCCTCTACAATTGGATCTTCGAGAAGAGATAGCTGCCGATCGAAAGCAGAATTGACGAAGCGACCACGAGCACGGCGAAGTCCGTGATCATGCTAAAGGCAAACGCGTGACCGAGAGAGCCTCGCAGGCCGTCGACACCGTAAGTAAGCGGATTCAGACGCAGCGCCAGCAGTAGAGTTTTCGGCAGCCCATTCATGGGGAAGAGCGCGCCCGAGAAGAAAAACAGCGGCATCACCAGAAAATTCATAATCAGCGGGAAGCCCTGCATGTCTTGCAGCACGGAGCCAATCGCGGTCCCGATCGACGTGAACAGCAGGGAAATCAAAAACATAAAAGCCACCGCCACCGGCAGCAGCAGCCAACTCTCGAATCGGAATCCGAAGGCCAGACAGACCAGAAAGACGGCGGCGCCCTGAATCATGGCCACGATAGCGCCCCCCAACACACGTCCCAGCACGATCTGCAGCCGTGGCACCGGTGCCACGAGCGTTTCCTTCAAGAACCCGAATTGCCGGTCCCAGATAATCTCTATTCCCGAAAAAACCGCGGTGAATAGGATGCCCATCGCCACAATTCCCGGCGTCACAAAGTCGATATAGTTCCCGGCGCCCGCTTTCGCAAAGGTGGCCCTGAATCCGAACCCCAGCCCCAATAGGAACACGACAGGCTGTCCAAGCGATCCCACGATCCGCGCGGGCGACCGAGAGTATCGCTTGAGCTGCCTCACGCACAGAATATAGATCGCTCTCATCGTCTGCGTCCCCACACTTTCGCCATCTTCCGCATGCGATCGGCAGAGGAAGGTTCCTCTTCGCGAATGCTATGTCCGGTGAGTGCGATGAACGCGCCTTCCAGCGTGGGAGTGTTGGTTTGCTCCTTGAGCGCCGAAGGCGCGCCTTGCGCGACGATTTTGCCCTGGTCGATCACCGCAACCTCTGCAGCCACGCGGTCGGCCTCTTCCATGTAGTGCGTGGTAAAGAACACCGTGACATTCTGTTCCTTGCTCAGGGTCTGGATGTGGCTCCAAATGTGGTTACGCGTCTGCGGGTCCAACCCGATCGTCGGCTCGTCGAGGAAAAGAATCCGCGGTTGATGCAGCAGCGCGCGCGCCACTTCGAGCCGCCTCTTCATACCGCCGGAGTACTTCTTCACGAAATCGTTTCTGCGGTCCCAGATCCCCACCAATTCGAGCAGCATCTGGGACCGTTGCGTGCGCTCACGGCTGCGGTATACCGTAGAGGCCGCCGTGCAGGTCCATATTCTCTAAACCAGTCAATTCGTCGTCCAGGCTCGCGTCCTGGAAGACGATTCCAAAGGAACGCCGCACCTGCTTCTGCTCGCGCACCGGATCGTGGCCGTTCACGCGAATTGTGCCGCTCGTAGGATCGAGCACAGTCGTCAGCATCTTTATCGTAGTTGTTTTCCCCGCGCCGTTGGGCCCGAGGAACCCAAAAATCTTTCCTTCCGGCACGGTAAACGAGATGTGGTTCACCGCGCAGATGTCCCCATAGTTCTTGACGAGATCCTGCACTACGATCATGTCGCTCATCGTGGATTTCGTCCTTGGCCGGAAAACGAGTTAGACGAGCCCGCCCGCTCAAATCGCGTACGCGACCACAGCAGCCGCAACGCCGGCAATGAGAAACACAAAGTCCTCAAGGTCAGAACCGCGTGTGACCGGGTTTTCATAGCGCGGATCGTACCAAAACTCGTGCAGCGCAGCATAAGCGATGCATACCGGCGCAGCAACGGCGATTCCGGTCCAGTGCCAGAATTTGCCAAAAGTGAGGACGATTGCGTACGTTGCACAAAAGTGCGCGACTTGTGCAACGAAGTTGAAAAACTTCGGGTCAATGACATCTTCGCCGGAGCTAGCCAGTTTCGTTTTTCGCATGCGTTTCTCTCCTACAAAGTAGGCAGAGCAGTAGAGTAGCGCGTTAGACGGCGAGGGCCGAAGAAACCTACTCGGTAGATAGTTGGACGGTCAATAGGCAGGCTGCATAGGCCAAAGCCGCCTTCCAAAAACGCGACTTTTCTGCAGTTCCGCCGTGAAAACCGCCACCGCTCCCACCAGTAACGTACGATGCCCGCTCGTTTGGGATCGGCAGTGCCGGGCGAGATTCTCAGCCTTGTGCAGCAGCCCGGCGAATGGGCCCGGCTTGCGCGACTTCGCGGCATGTGGCCGCGCATCGGCGGCAAGCTTCAGCACACTTTTGCATTGTTTCGCCTTTATATTTTCCACATTCTGCCGCGCAGGCTTCGCATAGCTCGCCACACACCCAGCAAATACGGTGAGCGAATCGCGAACTACCCGTGAGCAAGACTACACAGGTCCGGCACAGTTCGAGGCATTCGCCGCAAAGCCGGATGCATTCCCTCATCATGGCCGGGTCTTCCGTCAGGGACTCATCGCGGCATTGAGAACACCAGCGTAAACACTGCAAGCACTCTTCTATACATCGCTCAACTGCTTGGTTTGAAATAGCCATTTGAACTCCTTTTCGGAAAACACTCCTGTTTCGCTAGAGATTCCGCGCCGCGGTTATCATTCCACTAAACGCGCGACTGTCGCCTGGGTCAAGGTTTTTCTACGCCGCGTCTATTAACATTCTATTGACGGGTATCATTCGATAAACTATAAGGACCGTTGTCCCCACCTGAGCGGTGTCGGTCTCCGCTCTTTGGCTTCTTTTGTCGGCGCGAATATCACGCGCCTCCATTCCATTTGAAGGGGCCCTATGAAGCTCGAACGTCGTGGCGCTACGCGCTATAACTTTGGAGCAATAGCTGAAGTGATCGATCTGGACCAACCAGACGAACTGGTTTCGCTTACTCGTGACTTAAGCTTGTCTGGTTGTTTTGTTATGACAACGACTCCTTTGCCCAAAGGAACACGAGTACGAGTGCGCATTATGCGCTCTAGTGGAGAGTTTACAGCCATCGGGAATGTGACGGCTAACGTGACGCCAACAGGGATGGGAATCGCCTTTACACAGTTAGAGCCAAATGATCGAGCAATTCTCGAAAGATGGCTAGGCTGAACTGTCTCGCCTTTGAGTAATCTCCCAGCCTGAGTTTTCTTCGGGTCCCCGGCCAATCACAGGAAGCGCGTCTCTCGCTATTTCACTAGCTCCTGCGCTCGATTTCCTAAAAGCCGAACGTAGCCTGCAAGAAAATTTGCCGGTTTGCGGCGGCCGTGCCGGCTGCGCCGCTGGGTAGACCAGCCGCGGCACCAGCGCCGCTGGTCTGACCGCCACCGAAACCGCCCCCTCCGCCTCCGGATATACCGTTGGATTCGCCGAATAGCGGCGAGTTGAGATTTCCTATGGGCGTCGACAGGTTCACGGTATTAAAGATATTGCGAACGTTGACGCTGAGCACCACGCTGTAGCGGCCTGGGTTGCCGGCGGCTCCGCCGCCTCCGAATCCGCCAGGACCCGGTGGGCGTCCGGCTGGTCCACCCCTGGGTCCTGGCTGGCCTCGACCTCCGCCTCCGCCAGCTTGTCGGGGGGTTGCGCCCTCCGGAAGCCGGCCGAAGGTGAAAGTCTTCGTGAGCCGCAAGTTGAGCGAGAACTGGCTGGGCCCAGTTAGATAGTTGATGGGGACAAGCGTCTCGCCAGGAACGGGCACCTTATCGAAGGGGCCGAATTGCGTGTTGATCACATTGGCGGGATTCGATAGCGGACTCGCAAACGCGGGCCGCTGGTTGAAAATCGACGAGCCGATCAAGTCCTGGCCCACGGTGATGTTGTAAGGTGCTCCAGAGTTGGCGACGAAAAACGGGCTGAGGCGCAAGCCATAGGGCAGACCCATCGTTCCGCCAAAGAAAACTCTATTCCGGACAGCAAACGCTGCCCTGCCGTAGTCTGCCATTAAATTGTAGGGATTCGAGGCAAAACTGTTGGCGCCGGCCGCATCGCTATTGGCGTAGTTCAGCGAGTAATAAGCATTGAGCGACAGTTTTGCACTGGCGCGGATCGTAGTGTTGATCACTAACTGGTTCTGCCGGAAGATGCCGGCCGATTCGTACTGGTAGATGTTCTCGGGAATTCCGTTGGGATAGATGCCTCCGTTCGCGGGGCTGGTGGGTATGAGAGTTCCGGGGAGGACTGGCGAATTGACGTTGTTCGTTACTAACTGGTGAGAGCCGCGCGAGTTCAGGTAAGAAACCGAAACGTTGGCGCTTTTTGTCAGTTGCCGCTCCACGCTGACGGCCGTTTGCATCAACACCGGCGCCTGCAGGTTCGGAGCGATCTGGTAGATCGTAGGTACGGATGTGACAGCGCTCGGATTGATGGGACAGTTGGGAAGGGAACCAAGAGCCTGAAGACTCGTGACCGAGGAAAAATTGGCGGTTGGGCAGAAGAAATCCGGTTGCGAAATAACGAATTCCTGTTCGTTAACGCCATTCTGCCGGTCCGCTTGAAGGACGAGGTTCGGAGCGAAGCGGTCGTAGAAGATTCCCCACCCGGCTCGCAGGACGACCTTGGGCGTTTTTGTAACGCCGATTCCCCAGGCGACGCCGAGCCTGGGTGCCCAGTCCGCGTGATCGCCGATATGATCTTGCGTCTCGAACCGCAGGCCATAGCTGACCGTTATGTTCGGGCGCACGCGCCAGTCGTCTTCAACATAAGGAGAAGCGTCCCACATCGCGAGCCTGGCAGAGGGATTTCCGACGATCAGCGAGAATTGGGTAGGGCCGAATCCCAAAGCGCGAATCGCGGCCATGGATAATCCGTTAGCGAGGCCTTGTTGGGTAGCCGCATAGTTATTCAATGAGGAAAATGTGAACGCGCCATTGAAGCCGGACGCCTGGTTCCCTGTCGAGGTGTTCGCGTCGTTCATGGCGCGCACGCGTATGCCAAATTTCACAAAGTGTTTGGCGAAGGCGATGGAAGTGTAGTTTTGAGCCTCGTAGAGATTCTCGTGATCGTCAACGGTCCCGAGCGAGTTTCCGCCACCTGTGAAGGCGCCGAGGACGTCGATCTCCGGCAGAGTGTTGTCGGGATTCTGCGTACCGCCTTCGCGACGATACTGAAAACGGGTCTCGTTGATTACTCTGGAGTTGATCACCTGCGTATCGGCGAGTTGCAGAGTTTGCTCGGTGGTCAGAGTGTTGTAAGCGGCGGACGGGAGGGTGAGTCCACCGACGCCGTTGGCCGTTGCGCTATTCCGAAAGTATTGGAAGCGCGCCGATAAGGTGTTGTTCTTCCCAAGTTGATAATCAACCCGGGGGCCGCCGTTCAAACGTGTCCGAGGATTGGCAAGGGACTGGCTGCAGGCGACTTGCAGGAACCCTGCGCCCAGATTGCAATCCGCGGGCAACGTAAAGGCGCTTACTACGGCTTGATCGTGAATATCGCGATCATCAATGTTGAAAAAGAACGAGGCGTTCTTATTCAGCGGTCCGCCGATATTTCCCTCGACTTGCGTGGAACTGTAACCAGCATTCGTCGTGGCGAAGGGATCTCGCGAGTTCAGGACCGCATCGTTTTTATTGACGGAAATTTGACCGTGCCACTGGTTGGTTCCAGGTTTCGTGAAAATTTCAATCCGCCCGTAGCCTACCTTCTCGAATTCGGCCGCAAACGGGCTCTGATTGATGCGAATTTCGCGAATCGACGATTTCGGAGGAAGCTGCCCCGCCGTGAACCCATCGATGTACATTTGCCCGCCGTTGGGTCCTGCGGAGGGCCCCGCCAGCGCTTCTAAATCTTGCTGCAATTCATCGGGGTCGTCGGGAAGCGCCTCGAGCTCTTTCTCCGTAAGCACCACCGCGCTGGCATTTGCCGAAGCGGTTGTGTCCACCGATAGAGCTTCGCTCGAGACGGTGAGCTGCTCCTTTTGGCCTTCAATCGAGAGGGATACGTTGAGTTGTTGGGGCTCACCCGCGACGATCGCCACGCCTTCCTTCTTATACGGTGCGAAGCCTGTAACCGTGACCTCTACCGTGTATCTGCCTGGAGCCAAATTCCTGAACTCGTATGCGCCAACTGAATTCGTTGTTGTGGTCAGCGGCTGTCCCCCGGGTGGGGTCACCTGCACGGAGGCGTTCGGTACCGCACCGCCAGAGGAATCTACTACCTCGCCGCGGAGAGAGCCGGCGCCGCTTTGGGCTAGCAACCGATGCGCACCGCCAAGAATGAAAAGAAGCGCAAGAATCATGGCAATGCGAACCACATCGCGACCATATTTCATTTTGTCTCCAGCGTGCCGTGCACGTTGACCCAAACCGAATCGCCGCCTAGGGATTTCCCTGGCCCGCATCTTCGCCCGCGCCGCCGCCCAGATTCCACGGTGAAAGCGTCATCGCCTGGCCCGGGGACGCTTGCAGGATCGGCTCGACTCCAGCCAACAGCGTAATCGCCGTGACGTCACCCAAAGCTGTGCCTTCCGTCGATACCATCATGACGGCGTCGCCCTTCTGTAAATCGCCTAGGGTGGCCTTGGGCATCCGGCTTAGGATCTGCTGTAGGTCTGCTGCCGCGCCGCCCGGCCGGGGATTTCCACCGTTAGCGCCCCCGCGTTGATTTCCGCCCTCGCCTGCGGGTTCCGGAGCAGCACCACCGGTTCTTCCCGCCGCAGGGCCGCCTGGCGCTTCCCCTCTGCCACCCTTCATTTGAAGGGCAATACGCTGCGCCATTTGAGGCGGCAGCTTGAGCACTTGCGATTGGGCGCTAATTTTCACCTGCACTGGTTTCTTCGTCGCTAGGTCCATCACCGTAAGCGTGCTCGAAGCGGCGTCGAGCGCGCTGATTGTGCCGGCGATATTCCGAAACGCTCCGGAGACAATTTCTTCCGCGGCGAACTCGGTTCCATCCGCGCTGCGTGTACCTCGCGCGCGAAGTTGGTCTCCTGACTTTATCTGGCTGAGGGAACTGGCTTTCGCATCGTCGAATTGCACCGAATCCGGGGCATAGCGGCGGATGATCGTCTCCTTCGTGGTGTGGATGGCGATGGTTTTGGTTCCCCCCGCGGCCGCCGCCGAAATCATGATCGTTCCGGCGCCTGGGTCTGTGGCGCCTACAAGTCCGCCGATGCCGCGCTTTTGCCAGTCCTCGCGATCGTGTTGTTGCTTTGCTTCAACGTCGGAGCGCTTCATGGCGATGACGCTCGATGCCACCAGGGACTGGCCATCGGTCGACGGTGTCCCACGCACCAAAATGCGGTCGCCTACTTGGATTTCCGGCAATTGGATCGCCGTCGCATTCTTGAGGTCTGTTTGCCCTGGAGCGACACGCACGATGCGGATCGAGTCTTGAACGTTCACATTGACGTCCGGTCCCGTATCGGGTGTCAGCGTAAGAGTATTGCCGCGAACGCTCTTCACGGCCCCAACAACCTGCTTCGTGGCCGCGTTCTGTCCCGCGGGCTGCTGCGTTTGCGGGGCAGGTGCGGAGCCAACCGCAGACTCGGCGCAAAAGCTCACGGTCATCACGATGCTTATAACAAAACTGCACAATGGGAGAGATACCCCTTGCCTCGAATACATAGTCGCTCCTCGTACTGTGCTGTGATAGACGGCTGCGGTGAAACCGGCGTTGCACGTATGTACAGCCCTCTGAGCTGGCGCTCGGATATTTCCTGACGAGATGACTAACGGGGTGGCCTTTCGAGCCCCAATGATGTCGACTCTTGCGGGGCTCGCGGACTTGCGTAACTAACTGGGAGAAACGTAAAGGCCAAGGTCGAAAACCGAAGTCGAAATCAACGCAGTAGAACGAAAGCGGGCGGTCGCGTACCAAAGGCAAGGCTCATAGCGGAAAACGTTTGTTCATGCTTTGCGGGTTTCGCGAAGCGGCATGACTGACTTTAGAGAAAAGATTTATAGCAGAGTGTTGCATCGACCGGTTGAGCTCGCACGACATTACGTGTTCTCAGACCAGTATCGCGGTTCGACTCCCTCCTCCGGCAACACTCCGTTGTCTTTCATCCATATTGCACAAAGATACAGTGTCCAATTTGAGACATGTCATGAAGTGCGTCGGCGTCATAATGGTACTAGCCCATGCGCGTATTCGTTTCCACCTCTCAATCATGCCCCGAAGAAACGCAGCCGGAAAATCCACTAAGCCTGCCCCTGAGGTTTTTGCTTTTCTCACTTCGGATGGTGTGGCGAACGGACGTCTTGCGTTCCGCAAGAAGCAGGTACTTTTCTCCCAGGGTGAGCCAGCCAGGCAACCTTTTCTATATTCAAGAAGGAAACGTAAAGGTCGCCGTAGCCTCCGCCACCGGCAAAGAGGCGGTCGTGGCTGTTCTCGGGCCGGGCGATTTTCTGGGTGAAGCCTGCCTGGTGGGGCAGCCGCTGTGGATCGCCACCGCGACGGCGATGACTGCTGGCAGCGCGCTGATCGTCGATAAGGCCGAAATGCTTCGTCTCCTTCACTCCGAGCACGAATTCTCTGACCGGTTCATCTCCTACGTGGTTACACGGAACCTGCGGACAGAGGGAGATTTGGTCGATCAACTCTTCAACTCCAGCGAGAAACGTCTAGCCCGAACCCTCTTGCTGCTCGGCCATTATGGCGAGTCGAAGCAGGCATTGACGCTTCCCAGCATCTCTCAGAGAGAGTTGGCCGAGATGATCGGTACAACACGCACCCGGGTAAACTATTTTATGAACAAGTTCAAGAAGCTTGGGTTCATCGAATACGACGGCGGGCTGAAGATCAACAAGTCGCTTCTCACCGTGGTGTTGGGCGAGTGAGCTGTTGAGCTATTGAACGAGCGACGATATGCCGCTCAGAGTTCTCTCTGACACGAACTGCCGGCGGCGCATTCCGCGTTCCAGGCTGCCCCGAGAAAGACGGTCATCGCGGAGAGTTCCATCCACACCATTAAGCCGATCACTGCTGTCACGCTGCCGTACGCAACTCCGTACTCGATCTTCCGGACGAAAATTCCAAACAGCACGTTGACGCACCACCATAGAATCGTTGCCGCAGCCGCTCCAGGAAAAACGGAACGCCAGGTCGTTTGGCCGGGGCGCGCGACCCGATAGATCAATGCGAGCACGAGCATCACCAGGATCATGGCCAAAGACGGAAGCACCAGGTTCCAAAAGCCTCGAACCAGCAGGGAGTTTCCTAAACCGCGTGCCAGCCACAGCCGCAGGGGAGGGCCAAATACGCTCAGCGCCACCGCCACGAGCCACGCCCCGATCGTGACGCAAAACAACAGAACACCCCGAAGCTGACGGCCAAGAAAAGTTCCTCTCTCGCGGTCGCCGTAAATCAAGTGAATGCCTTCCATAATCAGTTTGATCACTTGAGATCCGACGAGTAGGGTTCCGAACCAACCGACCACCGCCCACTGCCAGGCGCTGGCCTGGTTGTGCAGCAAAGAGTCTGAAACGAACTGCGCATCACCCGGCGGCAGAATCGCCGAAAGCCGCGCCACAATCTGTTGCACGTCCTTGGGGCCCAGCGAACCGCTTACCAGGCTCAGCGCGAGCAGCAGGATCGGGAAAAATGCCAAAAACATGTTAAATGCCACCGCCTGCGATGCCATACCGCATCGCGGAATCACTCTTGCCAGCACTCGAAACACTTTCATGTACGCTGATATTCTTGTTAGCGCTGAGTGCGGTGCGGCCAAAATAGGCACGCGGTCCGGCTGGGACGCGACCATCGTGAGGGCCGTTGCGGGCGGCCTGTTCTCAGCGCCTGCAATGCTGCCCGCGTTGCCAGAAAATGCTATTTCGTCTTTGGTGGCGGCGTGGTGCACGTTTCCCTGTTGTTACCGTCTGGGTTCCGGTAGTTGTGATTTTCCTCGCGTGCTCAGGACGGTGCCTGCGGAAAGCGGAAGAGTTGAGGTGCTCACGATTGCAAGCGCTGCCCGTCTGCCAGCTTTAGTACCATCAATTTTAGCTGCCGCCCCGATCGTTCGATGCCCCTTTCCGGACAGTACGCCCAAGATCCGCCTGGGTGACTCGTGGCACGGGTAATGTTCCAAATGGCACGGTATTCTTCTGCGATTCAGAGCATCATCCATTCATGCCTAAAAATCACTACGAAGGAAGAATCGGGCAAGACTCCGCGCTAGGAGGCCAGGAATGAATTGGCATGGTCCGCGTATCGCCTTGCCCACGCCGAAAAAGCGCGTGAAAAAAGCTGCCGTGGAGGCTACGCGGATTGTGGATCAGGACAAGATGAAGCCATCGCTTCAAAGGAGAGATAATGAAAACCAAAAATGACGATAGGAACCTCACAACGCCGCCGGGTGGCCCGCTGTCGAGACTCGTCTGGCTGATCGCGGGAGTCGGCATCGGTGCTGTAGCCGGCATACTTTTAGCTCCCCAGTCCGGGGAAGATACGCGCGATTGGATTTCGACGAAATGCAAAAGCGGGATGGAGAACATGAACTCGAAGGTCAAGCAAACGAGTCAAAGCGTTGGAGACTGGATCGGCCAGAGCCAGCACCAGGTCAGCGAAGCCGTAAGTGCCGGCCGAGAAGCTTTCAGCAAGGCAAAAAACGGGGCATAACTCAGGTTCTCTCTTTGGAAAGAGTCTTGGACCAGTTCACCCGACCCCTTCCGTCGCAACCGCGCTAAGCCGCCGCGCCAAAAGGAGCTTTGTTTGTCACAACAGGCTCCTCATTCCTCGCCAGGAACAATCAATAGGTGGTCCGCTAGGGGTTTTGCCTTCGCTGGATTAAAATCACACGCCGCCAAATAAGCGTGCGATCTGTCGCGCCCGGCGTAGCAAGTAAGGCTTAAAAGCGCACTGCCATGACTTTCACCGGTGACGAACTAATCCTCGTGCTCGTGAGCCTTGTTCGCGCCACGCGTCCGTCGATGCTTCGCCAGGAGGGCGACGGCTTCACCATCGATTTCGAAGCCATCGCGAGCAGCAAATCTCCAACCGACGCGGATCGATTGCTGTTAAAGATCCGTGCGTTGATGGAAAGTCCGACGGAAAATGCCCCCGACGGTTCGTCGCTCTCTCTCGATCTGGACGCCACGGAGGCTCGGCGAATCGCCGACGCCTTGGCGAAGCTGGAGCGTCTACAGGCCTGGCCCGAGGACGTCGTGAACATGAGCCGCGTGCTCCGCGCCCGCCTCGTGTCCGGTTCCGCCCCAGCGCAATAATCCGCGTGAGATAGAGTTAAAGGGACTGCATGTTTTTCGACCTAAGTTGCAATCGTTGCTGCGACTAGGCACACTTGTTGACGATGCGAATTGAAAGTGGACATAGAGAATGACCGCTCCCTACGACGTCATTTGCATTGGCGCAGGCCCCACCGGACTTGCGTGCGCCATCGAAGCTAAGCGTGCGGGCATGCGCCCGCTGGTCATTGATAAAGGCAGCCTGTGCAACTCGCTCTATCACTATCCGGTGAACATGGTTTTTTTCACCACGCCGGAGCTGCTGGAAATTGGCGACCTGCCTTTTGTCTCCGCCACGCGAGAAGCCCACTCGCACGGAAGCCCTGAAATATTATCGGAAATGTGTCGAACACTATGAACTCGAGTTGCGCTTGGCTGAAACTGCGCGACGCGAGTCGACGGCTCGGACGGAGATTTCCGCGTACACACGCGCGGCGACGAACGGCGCGTTGCACGACTACACTGCGCGCAAGCTGATTATCGCCACCGGCTATTACGACCTGCCCAATCGGCTCGGCGTGCCCGGCGAGGATCTGCCGCACGTCTCGCACTACTACACCGAGCCGCATCCATACTGGCGTCAGGACGTCGTCGTCATCGGCGGCAAAAATTCTGCCGCCGAAGCGGCTCTTGACCTCTATCGCAGCGGTGCCCGCGTCACGCTGGTGCATCGCCGCGCCGAACTCGGTTCAACGATAAAGTATTGGGTTCGGCCGGACATTGAAAATCGCATCAAGGCTCAGCCAGATCGTGGCCCTGTTCCAGACACATGTCGTCCGCATCGAGCCCGATGCCGTGCATGTCAGCGGCCCCGGCGGCGACATGGCGTTGCCCGCCGTGCATGTTTTTGCCCTTACCGGATACCATCCCGACTTCAGTTTTTTGCGTCAACTCGGCGTCCATCTCGATCCGCAAACCAATAAGCCCGCTCTCGATCCGCAGACCCTCGAAAGCAATGTTCCTGGCCTGTATCTGGCCGGAGTGGTGATTGGCGGGAATCACACCAGTGAAATCTTTATCGAAAATGGCCGCTTTCACGGTAAGCAGATCATCGCCGCGCTCACGGGACGGCCGACTCGCCGTCGCACAGCCTTAGATCGCAGCGCCTGAAGAAACGTCGCGGCCGAGCTGCCGACAGGACTTCTGCATAAACTGATCGCAGAACTTAGAACGGATTGATTAGACGGACTATGCCCTCGATCTTACAGGAAGTTGGCGGCACGTTCCTGGCTCTCGCCAAGGGTTTCAGCGTTACCTTCCGCAACCTGTGGCGAAAGACGACCACCGAGAACTATCCCGATGAGCCTGTCCATTTTCAGGCTCGCTATCGCGGCATTCACGTCCTTCAGCGCGACGAGAGCGGCTTGGAGAAATGCGTCGGATGCTTTCTATGTGCGGCCGCCTGCCCTGCTCGCTGCATCTACATCGAAGCCGCGGAAAATACCGAAGCGCAGCGTATCTCTGCGGGCGATCGCTATGCCAGCGTCTACAACATCGATTATTCGCGCTGCATCTTCTGCGGCTACTGCGTCGAAGCTTGCCCTACCGACGCCATCACCCACGGCCACGGATTCGAACTCGCCACCTACGATATTAATTCCATGATCTATCGCAAAGAGCAGCTTCTCGAGCCCGCTGCCCCAAGAAATCCAGCTTAAATTTCTCCCTTGTGTTTGCTGCCTTACTGGCCGGCGCCTACGCCGCGTTAGCGCTTATCGATTGCCGTGCCAACCCGTTTGCCGAATCTGTGCAAGAAGACGAATTTCCCCTGCGGGCGGTAACCGCGCTGATGAGCTGTGTTCTCGTCGGAATAGCGCACGCGCCCTCTTTTTCAGCTTGGCTTCGTACGAAGTCCTCGACTGTACAACGCCCATCAATCCGCCAGCAGCAGAGGCGTGAATAACAATGAAAGATTCTTTGCACCGCAATTGTTTTGTGATCGGCGTATAACTTGCGCCGCAGCATCCGAAGGCGTGCCTCGATACGCATCGCCTTCGGTCCGGACTAAGCTCAAGATCCGTGGCTGTTAGCCCGATGTTAGTGCGTGTCTTGCGTCATTCCGCCCAAGTATCGGCGACCTCGCGATGACGGACAATCCTGCCGCTTCGGTCGTCTCTCCAAGTGCTGGTCGGTGATCATGCGTACCTTCAGCCGAAGTGTTCGACTTCGCTCCCGGATGTCTGCAGCGCACTGCCATGTCGTGTAATTTTCGATTCTCCCGTCAAAGCGAAAACTAAGAAGGATTGGCGAATAGGTCTTCTCCGGCTATGTCTTTGCCTTACAGCAAGAACCCGCCTCCCTTGAAGCCACGCAGCAGGCGGAGTGCGGCGCCCCGACAGTTCAGAGTCCGGCTTCCCAATGCTTTCATCGCCGCATATCTCGTGGGGGGACCGCAAGACTCGTGGATATTGAATTTATGCCTTCGGCGGTTGCCATCCTGGCAAGCCGGCCCTCGCATCCGCAAGTGGCCTTTGCCTGAGGAAAACCAAAGCCGGTTCCTCGATGGATCCGCGTCGAGGTTGAAGCGGAATTGGGACCGTAATCGCGCGTGCATGGTAAACGATCTCGGATCCTGCCCAGCTACGATCCCCCGCCTCCTCCGATAATGTATATATCTAGCCGTCAACATAGGAAGGGAAGGGCATGGCTGGGAGCGCAAGTGCGCCGAAGGCAATGCGGGAATACAAGGCTAGGGAATGCGAAGCTGGGAAAGGAATCGCAGAGGTGCAAATGCGACAACGGTGCAGTGAGAGAGCGCCGCAGCAGGGCCCGGCGATTAGTTCAGCGAAGAAGAGAACGAAGCGGGGAGCCGGAAACGTCGAGTAACGGAAAGCTCGAAAAGGCGAGGCTGGGAGCAATAAAGGCTGCCGAGTGCAAGGCGGGGAGCGCAAGGCTGGGAGCGCAAGTGCGCCGAAGGTCATGCGGGAATACAAGGCTGCCGCCGAGTACAAGGCTGGGAGCACGGCCGGGGATGATCGAGCCGAGTTGCGAAATTCTTATGAGCGGTAGCGGACCGTCTAACGCGCTCGCTTAGAACAATTGCGAAGTGGGATTTCGGCGCGTGGTGGCGGGACTTGCAGGGCGGGTGGGTACGTGGGCTGCCTAGGGACGACTGTGCTAAGCGCCACCAGGTGGTCAGGCGAGGAGTTGGTTTCGCGAGCGATATGGGGCGAGCGAGTCGATTTCGCACAGCCGTTCAGAATGTTGCCAATTCCCGCCAACAAGCGGGCTTGGACGGCTCACGTGGGGAGTTTACGCACACGCTCAGATCTGGTTGCACTCGTGATCCGCAGAGTGGGAGTCAATGAGAAGTTGTATGCCGGAGGCGATCTGAACAGTGCGAGACGCGATCAGAGGGCGGCGTCGCGTCGCGAGGTGCGTATGCGCCGAACTGAGGGGCGGGCCGGGACGGCGATCGTTTGCGGTTCAGAAAAAGGAATTTCGGCCTCTGGAAGTGAATCCGGAGGAGGCTGCGCCTGTTGATCGCGGCGTTCGCGTGAACGCCGCGGCGCTGGAGCGAATTCTGGCGCGCGGGGCGCGTCCAGCGCGGAACGCACAAGCCGCGCATCCGGAGTCCGCACGGTCGCGCGCAGCGCCCCGCGACGGCTGAGGCGCGTCGCGCCGGAACCTGAAATTCTAACGGACACGCTCAGGGCTTCATTGGCAGCCGGCAAGCATGCCGGAAATGCAACGCGAATGGTGTGTCCGTTTCCCCCCCGCACGCGCAAAACCGGCGCGCGCTGGGGACCCTGGAGGAAAAGCCTATGCAAAGCAGCCAGGGACGGAAAACTCGCGAAAAGCGCGGTCTCACGAGCCGCCGCCGTGGTAGCGAAGCGTACGGAGCCGAAAAATCAGAACAATTCCGCGGTGCGCGCAAGGCGGAGGCGACGTCTCGCGGCGGCCGTCCTGCGGGAAACACCAGCGCGGAAATTGCCGTGAAAGAGCCGACGCGCTGCCGCTTTGGCGCCACGCGCGTTGGTGCGCTGCTCAGACGCGTGCGGCTGCACCTGCAGACGAATCGCTTTCTGGCCCGGCACCTGGGCGACGCAATGTGGGAGGAGGCCTGCGGCGATGCAACTCTCGCCGTAGAGCATCTGATTGCGGCAATGCCCGCGCGCCAGTTGGACGTGCGGATATTTTGCAGGCGTCCTTCTCGGCGAGCGGCTCGAATTGCTTCGAGATCTTTTCACCGCTCGGCTTTCAGCTCCGTTCGTCGGTCCTTGAGTTCTCGCTCCTCGGCACGCTCTGCCGCACGCGTTCGAGAACGAGCCGCGACATCTTCGCGATCCGGACGGGGCGCACGATGAAGGCCACGATCTGCAACGATGCCTTCCTGGTCTGCCACGAAATCTATCTGGCCGCGCGGGAGCTGGTGAATTCGCGCATAGCGACCACGCAGTTTCAATCCGCGTCCAAATTTCTGTGGCGCCCGGACGTGCAGCCGCGCCTGGTGGAATACGTTGCGGACTTTGCGCGCGCGGGCGAGCGGGCGCTGGGCCAGCAAGAGGCGCCGTGCGCGTGTATGACCCGGGGCGCGGAACGCGACGCTTATTGCGGTTGCATTTGCGGCCGGCGCCGCAAACCGCCGCGGGCCAGCCGCCTGATTCTCTTTCGTGTGTACTACCTCGGCGGCGCCGAATATCGGACCGCACTCCATCAACTCGGGTTAAGCGAGCGCACCTGGTCGGATTGGGCTGAGGAGGTTCGCGGGCGCGTAGGCAGCCAACTGATCCGCGCGGGCATGTATCCGCCGGCTCGTTATTTCCGTCAGGCGTCGACAAACGGCAAGTTGAAGGCGAAAATGAAACCGGTGCAGCGTGAGCCGGATTTTACCTGAAGATGCCTATCTGATTTTCGATAAATGGCGCGAAGAGCGCTCGCCGCTTCAGCTGGCGATGAAGCGGCCGCCCGGGCTGCGCGCGGTGGAGTCGGCGTTTGTCACCGCCGTGCTGCCGCAATCGCACCAGGTGCTGATTTCGGCGCTGGTCGGCGCCGAGTATGTGAAGGTCGCGGTGAATCTGCAAAGCGCGGAATATGAATATGACGACGCCGGCGCGGTTGTCGAGGAGTTTACCGAAGGCAAGTGGGTGTGCTTCCTGGCGGCGAATTTCCCTAATGGAAACCGTTACGTCTTCGGTGAAAAAGCAGCCGAGACGCAACGATAGCGCTGCGCAGCGTTTCGCGAATGCGTTACCCGAGTTTTTCCGGGGCGGTGGGTTCGTGGACGTGCAGCAGCCTCACGCCAACGCCGTAGGCCATCATCGGCCTGGGCTCGACGCGCACGACCTCGGCGACGAATTCCAAGTTCAGCGAACCTAAGGACGGAATCACGTGCAGGCGCGTGCCTACTGAATAGCAGTGCTGGCTGGTAATGAAATAAAATCCGCCGCGGCTGTAATTGCGCATGATTTGGATCTCTTCCGTGGTCGCGCCGCTTGCGTCGGTGGCTTGTATCCAGACCTGCCGGGGCCCCTTGAAGCGCTTTTCACGGCGGCGGTCAGAACGGCCGGCGTTGGCTTTACTCTGGGGGTCGGTTCCGGGTACCGGAGAAACATCAAGCTCAGGCATAGGCAGCTCCTGCACGTCTCAATTGAATGCAGGTTAGCCTTCGGCTGTGCGCGCGGTCGATAGAACGCCGGTACCAAAGCCCCCGTACCAAAGGTGGACGTTGCCCGGAAGGCCCTCCACGAGAAGAACTTAGTCGCCTTTGCAATTCACGATCTGGCGCAGGGTGTGATCGATGCGCACCAGGTCGCGCGCATGCTGCATCACGTGGTCGATATCTTTGTAGGCTCCCGGAATTTCGTCCAGCAGCACCTTGGACCGCCTGAATTCGATTCCCACCATGGCCGCTTCGAGATCCTTCATCGTGTGCGCGGCGCGAGCCTTGGTGCGAGACATCCGTCGCCCGGCGCCATGCGGCGCGGATTCAAAGGCCTGCGTATTGCCGAGGCCGGTGACGATATAGCTGCGCGTGCCCATCGATCCGGGAATCATGCCGCGCATGCCCACGCGAGCTTCGATGGCGCCTTTGCGCGTCACCCACACCTCCTGGCCAAAGTGCCGCTCGGTCTGCGTGAAATTGTGATGGCAATTGATGCGTGAAAGCTCCAGATTGTGCTCGGAGCCATCCTGGCCATAGACGTGACGGCTCAGCTCGCGCAGCATGCGGTCCATCATCTCGTCGCGACTGAGCCGCGCAAAGGTCTGCGCCCACTTCAAATCGCGCAGGTAATTGTCAAACTCCTCGGTGCCCTCGCTCAGGTAAGCCAGATCGCGATCGGGCAGGGCGATGTTGCGCTTCCTGCAGATCTCCTGCGCGCGGCGAATGTAGTGATTGCCGATGCGATTGCCCACGCCGCGTGACCCGGAGTGCAGCGTCAGCCAGACGGCGTCGTTTTCGTCCAGGCAGACTTCCACGAAATGGTTGCCGCCGCCGAGCGTGCCCAGGGCCAGCTCCCAGTCCTTGTCGAAATTGCTGTAATGCGCGCCGGTTGCGGATTCGATCTGCTTGAGTTCGGCGATGCGCGCGTGAGCCGTCTCGGTGATTCTGGAGTTGTTCCTGCCGGCGGACATGGGGATGCGCCGCTCGATGCCTTCGCGCAGCCGGTGCAGCTCCGTCAGGCTATCGCGCCGCAGTGGAGTCTCGAGCGCCACCATGCCGCAGCCGATGTCCACGCCGACGGCGGCGGGAACCACCGCGCCTTTCGTCGCGATGACCGTCCCGACGGTCGCGCCCTTGCCGTAATGGCAATCGGGCATCACCGCGACCCATTTGAAGATAAAGGGAAGCTCGGCGGTGTTCAGGATCTGCTTCTGCGCTTCCGGTTCGATCTCCGTCCACGGTAAAAACGTGGTGATCTTTTCGCTGACTCTGCCCATTTTCGTTTATGGCGGCACGCGGGCCCGCTGACGCTATTGTCCCACGCAGCCGTCCGGCACCATTGTGGCGCAGAACGACGTGCCTTCGCATCTCCCGGCTTGGCGTCTGACTTCGCCGCTCCGCGAAAATTCTGCTATTTTCTCCGTCACTCCCGGGTCGAATTCTGCATCAGACTCGTTTCTGCATCGGACTCGGGATGACCGGAGGCTTAGTGAAATCAAGGATAGGCGTGGTGGGGCTCATCCTGCTACTGGCCAGTGCTACCGCCGCGCGGGCGCAGTCAGCCGCCAACGAAGAACCAGAGGTGGGCGGCACCGAGGTTCAGGTCTGGACGAGCGTCGGCCACTCGGCAAGCGGCGGAACGTCCTCGACCACCGTGTGGAACGCCGGCCTGCGTTACGGCTTCATCCTGACGGATCTGCACGGTCCTGGCCCTCTTCGCGGCCGCTTTGAATATGCCGTGGACGCCGTGCCGATGTACGTAATCTTTCAGCCCACGGGAGCGGTTTACGGCGTGGGCCTCAACCCCTTCGCACTGAAGTGGCTTTTCAAAACGCGCGGCCGCGTGGCGCCCTATTTCGATCTCGGCGGCGGGGTGCTCCTTACCAGTTCGAAAGTGCCTGCGGGAGTCTCGCGAGTGAATTTCGCCTCGGGGCCTGCGGTGGGTGTGAATGTGGGCCGCGGCAAGGCACATTGGAGTATCGAGGTCCGCCTGCTGCATATCTCCGACGCCGGTCTCACCGACGACAATCCCGGCATCAACACCATCCAGGTGCGCGCCGGCCTGGGCTGGTTTCACCGATAAAGGATGCTACGAGCCGGCTTTGGCAGCCGCCATTCTTTTGCCCGCCGCGCGCACGATCCAGGGCGCGAATCGTTCGAGCAGGACCAGAAGCTTTCCGTGGCCG
Source organism: uncultured Acidobacteriota bacterium (assembly GCA_963810155.1). Lineage (GTDB taxonomy): Bacteria > Acidobacteriota > Terriglobia > Acidiferrales > UBA7541 > Palsa-189. Next base: position 112,121 of record CAWEMN010000003.1, on the reverse strand, counting down.
GTAATGATGGCCTCCCGCTTGCCGCGTGCCACCGCGCGTAACATCTGGCGGACCGCCTTATCGGTGCTCATGACCAGCCATGCCGGAATGGGATCCTTGGCCGCGGCGTGAAATTTTCCTCGATTGTCGATGCGGCGGATGTTGCTGGCCACAAAGCCGGGGCTGATCAGCGTCACTTTCACTCTGGATCTCCGCAGTTCCGGCGTAATGGAATTCGCCAGCGCGCGCAAAGCAAACTTGCTCATGGCATAGGGCGAAGTTCCCGGAGCGGCTCCCCATCCGGAAATGCTTCCCATGATCGCGATGTTCCCTTGGGTCTTCTCGATTTCCGGCAGAGCCGCATAGATCGTGCGCAGCACGCCGAATACGTTCGTCTCGATCTGCCGGCGGTAATCCTCCAGAGAGAGTTTCTTCAGCGGTCCCACCACGCCAAAGCCCGCGTTGGCGATGGCCACGTCCAGCTTTCCCCACTGACGCACGGCTTCGGCCACCGCGCGCTCCAGATCGCCATCTCGCGTGACGTCGCAGGCCACGGCAAGAGGTTTCGCGGCCTGTGTCGCGGCGATTCTCTGCACCAGCGCTTCCATCAGTTCGGTGCGGCGCGCCGCGAGCGTCAGCTTCGCACCTGCCTGGCTCAATTGCCACGCGAGCTCCTCTCCGATGCCGGAGGAAGCGCCGGTAATGAGGACGGCCTTATCGCGAAAAAAGTTTTCGATCCGGGACATGTAGAGGGAGATGCGGCGGCCCCATTGGAAAGAGGCGCGCCACTGTTTTAACGCGCCGAGGGCATCCTGCAAGCGCCTTCGGCGCTTCGGCCGCACCTTCACGGTTACGGCGTCCGGCCCAGGCTCAAGGGCCACGGTCGCCCGATCATCAGGGTCATCAGCAAAAAGCCGATCATGGCGATGTTCTTACCGAAGTGAACCTGCTCGTTCATGCGCCCCATCGGATCCGTAACCAGCCAAAACGCATGGATCCGGAAGGTAACGCCCAGCAGGAAAATCACGAGAAGGAACGTTCCAATCGTGGGATGAAAGCCGAGCAGAAAGCTTGCGCCGCCAAGCAGCAGCAGGACGCCGCTGCCCATGACGGCTAGCTTCGGCGCCGGCGTGCCTTTGCTCTGTGCGTAGCCGGCCATCATGGTGGCATTCTTGAAGTGGTTGAAGCCCGCCATCAGGAAGTAGCCGCCAACGATAATTCGCCCGATCAGGAAGAGGATCTTGAAGGCTTGGGACAAGTCCATCGCATGACCTCCTTAGTCGTATTTGTCGACGCTTCGGAACCCTGCCAAGTATGAGACCCCATGCCGCACTTCCGCGGCGGCAGCCTATCCTACTGCCCGCAATTACTCAATGATCAGGAGAATTTTTTGCCAGCTCCGTGAGGCCACGGAAAAATTCTGTCAGGCATCTAATCATTTGTAAGGTCTCCACCCCAGGCCCTCGTGGCTTCGGGATGGTCCCCCACTGCTGTGCTTCATTCGCCTGAGTTCGAAAAGGAGCACCGTGGGAGGAGCGAATATGGAGAAATCGAAGGACGAGTCCCAAGGGGATCCCCAGTCCGAGTCCCACTGTCTGGTGTGCGGTAAGGTTTCCAGCTACATGATCTGCCTGCTTTGCGCCGGCCGCCTGCGTCGGGAAGCGCTCAGCGGAGAGATCAGTGACGAAAGGCAAGGCAAGAGACCGAGGCATTTAAGCAGCTCTTGAAGGGCTATCGACGCGCCGCGTTCTTGCTCCGCAAGCGAGCTGAGGCGATTTTTGGTAGTGGGCTGCTTTAAATCCGAGACCACTCGAAAACTCCGGCTGTAGACTTATGGGAAGCTGGAGAGCGGGTTGGAAAGCCTTCAGGCGTTTGGCTTCCATGGTGGGTGGTTTTGTTCTCATGATCCCACTCGCAATGCCTTTCAATGCGATGAATTGGCCACTCTTCCGCAGTTGGGGACTCGCCCATGGATCATTCATTATCGCTTGGCCTATGTTAGCGCTTATGAGCTTCGGCGTCCTGCGGGCTGTCTGGCCTCGGAAACAAGATTCAAAGTAGCCCACTACCCGATTTTTTCCTTCCTGATTTATCTCGTCCAACCGAGGCAACGAGCGAGACAACGGGTGCAGCCCGGGCTTTTAGATTCGAGCGGTGTCGGCGACTGGGACGGTGCGGCGGTAGTTAAAGGGCGGCAGCGCGGCATCGATCAGCCGCCGAAATTCCGCTTCGCGGCGGCCGAGGGCGCGCTTGGGAACGATGCGGTAGAGCCGCGGATTGAGATAGAGAAGATAGACGTGCTTGTCTTCGAGATAGCCTGCAAGCTCGCTCCAGCGCCGCCGGCTCTGCGAGGCGGGGTCCACCACGTGGAATCCTTCGTCGCTGAAGTAGATGCACAGCGGCCCGTAGTAGAGTTTCTGAGGCCGTGCCGTTTTTGCCAGGAAGAGAGCGAACCCGCCGATGGCCAGCGGCGCCAGCCAGGCCGGCCAGCGGCCTGAACGCGCGCCCACGACCGCCGCGGAAATAAAATAAATAAACGCCGCCGCGGGAATCAGTATTTTCACCATGCGCCGCCAGCCGCCGCCTTTGCGCATGTGCAGCATCTTGGCATGCCAAAAATCCTCGCGGGTGTGCACAAATTCCACCGGGCAAGCGGTGAACGGGCGGTCGGTGTGCAGTTTTTCGAGGATCAGTTGCCGGAATTCCGTCAGCTCGCCCTCGCTGGAAAAAGCGGACTTGGGAACCGGGAATGACTCGCTGCGCGTGAGCGCGATCAGGAAAGAGGGAGTTTCGGTGAATCCGGTCAGCTCGGTCCAGGGGCGCACCACCAGCCCGCATTTGCAGTTCAGGGAGAGGCCGTCGGGCGTCGCCTCCATGGTGCGCTGGTCACGGCAGTGGACCCGTTCATAGGCGGCGCGCAATTCCCGTTCGCGCCGCAGGCGGGCGCGCCGGATGGAGCGCGTGTCCAGAAAATACGTGAGGATGCAGAGCGCAATGCCCAGCGCGATGGGCGCGACGGCCGCGACAGGGAACTCTCGTCCTTCATTCAACTGCTGGATGATCAAGACGATGCCGGGAACGATCAGGAACAGGCAGATCAGCGCAATGACTAGCGCATAACCCGTGTTACGGCCTGCCCGCCGCAGCGAAGGGGGCTGCAGCGTGCGGAATTCATCCAGCGAAATTCCGAAGGTGACTTTCACGGAGGCCTATTGTAATGGGAAGTCCCGTCCGCCGGAAACTGAGTCCCCGCCCTAGCCGGAGAAAGAGTAATAGGGCAAAACGTTGCATACGCCACTGTGCCGCGAGCGGGTAGTTCGGGCGTGGAGTGCCGTCCTCCTGGACGAACCAGGAGAGTTAGGGCAATACTGCTGCGCCGGGAGGCAACAGTGAGCGAAATCGAAAGGATTTCCGATCAGCTAAAAAGGGCTTTTGAAGGGGAAGCCTGGCACGGGCCTGCGGTGCGCGAGCTTTTGGCAACTACGACGTGCGCGCAGGCTGCAAAACGGCCCATCGCCGGCGCACATACAATCTGGGAGATCGTTGTGCACATGAGTGCCTGGGAGTCCGTGGTGCGAAGACGCCTCCTGGGAGAGAGCGTCACCGATCTTGCGCCCGAACAGGACTGGCCCGCCGTGACGAACGTCACCGAGCCGGCTTGGAGAAAGACACTCGAAGAGCTCGAGAAGAGCCACCTGCAAACGCGGCAGGCGATCGCGCAACTGCCCGACGAGCGACTCGCCGAAACTGTGCCCGGCAAGGGCTACAACATTTACGTCATGCTACACGGAGTGATCCAACACAACCTTTACCACGCCGCTCAGATCGCTCTATTGAAGAAAGCGCTCGGTTAATTTCTGCCGCCCGCCGCGAAAGGCTCCCCGCGGGGGGATCTAATTGGCCCGGGGCGCCAGGGCATGCCTTTCCTGCTCCGCTGGGATAGCCACAACGTTCTCGTTGAAATCGCTGAGGTCATCGCGTACAGGCTGCAAGAGTGGGCTCTCGGAGAGACAAAAGCACCTATAGCCGAGCTGCTCAAGAAAACTCACAATCTCTCTTGATCGATAGCCCCAGCCCTTCGTACGCGAATCGTGCGCCTCCACCAGGATCGTCGGACGCGGCTCGCGCTCGAACAGCTTCTTCGCTCCGGCAAAAACATCCAGCTCCGCACCCTTAACGTCGATCTTGATGAAATCAACGCGCTGAATCCCCAGCCGTTCCAGTCTTTCGTCCAGGGTGGCGATTTCGACGGCAATTTTCGTTGTAGGTTCCGCGATGTTCGGGGGACGCAGGCAGTTGCATCCGGTTTGGACACCTTCAACCACAAAAAGTTCCCCTCGGCCGGGCTTGCCGCCCAGAGCAACGCCCTCCACGTTAACGTTCTTGCAGCGATTCAATCGCAGATGCTTCAGCAAATTCTTTCTTTCGCGCGTTGAAGGCTCAAAGGCCACGACGCGGCCTTGCGGGCCAATCTTTCGAGAGGCAATCAGCGTATACAATCCATGATGGGCCCCTATATCCAGCACCGTCATACCCGGCCGGAGAACGCTTTCGACAAAGTGACGCTCTTGTTTCTCGAAACTGTCGTTGAGCATTGCCCGCCCGCAGAAATCGTTTCGGGCGAGCCACCATCCGATGCCCGGCAGGCGGACTGGCACAGGAATTCCGGGAACGTGCCTCATCCAGCGGAGAAGCATGCAACGAAGCTTTTCTTTTGCGGGCTTCCCTAAAAACAGCTTAAGTCTGTCGAAGTGCCCGAAGTTTTGGCTTTCACCGGCACCAGGCCCCAGCTTTTCTGGGATCGCTGATTCAGCCTCAGCGCATTCGTGATCGTTGAATTTGCCTTCCCGTTGCAGCTCCCGGAGAGCTTTTGGTTCATCAACCACGGCCATCGATCGGCCTCCCGCTATGAAGCGCGGATTTTAGCACCGATCGTATTGAAGTTTTGCAGCGCGCTGCACGCGCCTCACCCATGAAATATGCCGGCCAATCATCCTGTCGGCCGTAGGCTTGTGGTACGATACGCCGAAATTTGACCCCATCCGTGGAGGTCAGGATGAATCGCCGCACACCCGCCCGTTGCGCCGTGTTCATTCTTGTGAACACGCTGTTTTCCGTGCGCCTTTTTGCGCAGTACGTCTGTGAGTTTGGGAACGGACCCCTCAATTCGGCCCAGCCTTCCGGAATCACCCCCGCTGAGATCGTGGAAAGATTTGCCACCCGGGAATCGATCTTCAAGGCCGCGCGGGAGCATTACGGTTATACCGTCGATGTCACCATCGAGACGCTGGATGGCAATCAAGTCAGCGGAACTTATAAGCAGGTGTCGCAGGTTGCGCTGGATGATCGCGGGGAGCGCGTGGAACGGTCGACCTTCGCGCCCGAGAGCTCGCTGCGGCAGATCACCGTCACCAAAGAGGATCTGGACGAAGCTCGCGATCGCCTACCTTTCGTGTTTACCGCCGAAGAGTTGTCCAGATTTTCGACGGTCTACGTAGGGCAGCAGCATGTGGATCAGCTGGACACGTACGTGTTTGACGTCCGGCTCAAGGATGCCAAAAAAGGGAAGCAAACGGAAAAAGATCGCTTTCAGGGGCGCATTTGGGTGGACGATCAGGACTTCGTGATTGTGAAGACCTGCGGCAAAAACCGAACTGATGAGTACCCAAAGAGCAGAAATGCTCCGGCGAACCTCACTCCTACGTTTGTAACCTACAGGGAACAGATTGACGGCAAGTTCTGGTTTGCCACGTACTCGCGCGCCGATGAGATATTGCACTTCCCCAGAGGCGGCGTGCGCGTGCGCGAGACGGTGAAGTACTCCAACTATAAAACGCTCGCCGCGAAGTAAGTTTTGCGACGGCTCGCCCGCCGCGAGCCGCCGATGTAGCCGCGCGGGACGAATTCACGTCCAAGTTGAGGAGCCGGGGCAGGCGCCCGGTTGGGCCGCTGACCGCTGTTTCTCCCCGCGTTGCCCTTGGGGGACATGAGGTGTTCATTGCTGATTGCCATGCTGCACTTGCAAGCGGGGAAAAGCTTGATGGCCTGGGCGCGCCGCGTGGGCGGGCCGGGCTTGATCGTGCTCGGCGTGGTGGATAACTCGGCGGTCCCGATTCCCGGCAGCCAGGACGCACTGACCATTGTTCTCGCGGCTGCCGAGAAAAACTGGTGGCTCTACTACGCGCTGATGGCCACGCTGGGCGCGGTTCTTGGCGGCTATCTCACCTATCGGCTGGCGCGCAAAGAGGGCAAAGCGATCCTGGAACGGCGCGTCTCGCGGAGAAAAGCGCAGAAAGTTTACGATACCTTTGAGAAGTGGGGCTTCGGCGCCGTGGTCATTCCCGCGATGCTGCCGCCGCCGCTGCCCATGTTCCCGTTTCTACTCGCTGCGGGGGCGATGCAGTATCCCCTTGGGAAATTTTTGACCGCGCTGACGATCGGGCGCGCCATCCGCTATACGCTGCTCGCATTTCTCGCGGCGACCTATGGACGGCAGATCATCGGCTTGATGGCGCATTACGGCAAGCCGATCCTCTTTACCGGCATCGCGGCGGGCGTGGCCTTCACGCTATTCATATTGCTGCGCTACAAACGCAGCAAGCGCCCGAGCCACCAGACCTGAAAACCGCCCGGCGGCGGGATTCCATTCCAGAAGATTGATTGCAGCGGAGCGCGTGCCAAAGCGCCTCGCCGGTGCGAGTGAGCTTTCGCGCGAAGGCGCTTCAGAGCGTGTTGTAGACGATGGTGACGAAGTCGTTGGGCATCAGCATGCCCTTGCCCCAGGCGGCATCGAACTCGGCGGACGGCTTGGCGGCGAGCACTTCGTCGAGTTTCTTTCCGCTGGTCTTGAGCTTGGCCACGCGGTCGCGAACGGTGACCAGGACGTCACGGTATTTCGTGAGCGCGGCTTTGTCACCCAGCGGGCCGTGGCCGGGAATAATCTTGGTTTTCGCGTCGGCCATCTTCAGCAGCTTGTCCGCGCCGGCGATTTGGCCGGTGATGTTGCCGCGAGTTCCCGCGTCGATGAAGGGATAGATGCCGTTGAAGAAGACGTCGCCGCAGTGCAGCACGTTGGCTTTCTGGTAGTGGACGTAGATATCCGTATCGGTGTGCGCCGGCGGAATATAGCCGAGCTCAAGACTTTCGCCATTGGCCTGCAGGGTGTGGCGTTCCTTGAAGATCTCCGTGGGCAGGGCATTGGCCGGAGAAGGATTGAAGTGCATGCCCAGCAGGTCATGCGATTCCATCAGGCGCTTTTTCGTGTTTTCGTGCGCCAGGATCATAGCGCCCGCATCGTGAAAGCGCGCGTTATTGTCGGTGTGATCGAAGTGCCAGTGCGTATCGATCAGCAGCTTGATGGGCGTGCTGTCCATGCCGTCGATATTCTGTTTGAGTTTCGTCCACGCGGGTTGCACGAAGGAGTCCACGACGACCTTCCCATCCGTGCCATGCAACACCACTACGTTGCCGCCGGGTCCCATCAGCAAAGTCAGATTGTCGGCCAGCTTCACGACCTCGATCGGAATGGCGCCCATCTGCGCGCGCATCGCGGCCAGCGGATCGGTTGCCGCGCCCTGTTGCGCGGCTCGCGCCAGCGCAGCGGTGGCTGCCCGCGCGGAAAGCGCCCCGGGAAATGCCTTGGCGAATAGTGCGCTGCCGGCAAGCACTCCGCTGCCTCGCAGCAATTGGCGCCGCGAAATCAGCTGCCTGGCGTCATTGTTTCTGTCCATGTTATTTCGCTCCTCCTGAGCTCTGGCCAAAATCGTCTTCCGGCGATGGTCGCGCCGCATCCCGGCGGAAAAACGCCGGGCAGACCTGTGCACGAGCAAACTTCATAGCACACAGGTTTACGGTTGGGCAAATCTGGATGGAACGCCTGCGGGAGAACGAAAGAAGGAGTCGTGGGCTTCTACTACTCCTGCTGTTTCGGGCGGAAAAATTTGTTGCGGATATCCGGCCAGAACTCCCTGGCGATGTTATTTATCGCCGCGGATTCCATCTGCATACCCCAGTTTGTTCCCGTTTGTTTCAGACCGCGATCTTGCGAAGGATAGTAAGCGTTCGATAGCCCCGCCTCGGCCAGGGTCCCCACCACTTCGGAGACATTGAAGGTCATGCCGTCCCGAATCCGTCCTGGTGACGACGGTTCGGGATAGGGCGTAGCCCATGCGCCGGAAAAAGCCTCCGTGCCCCTTGGTGTAATAGCGCGGGTCCTGGTGCGTGATCGTCGGGATGATGGCTTCCGTAAAGAAAGTCCCGGAGACTCCGTCCGCAAAGGCGCGCCAATAATAGCGGCCGTACCCGGCCATACCGTGGCCGAGTTCCGGATCGGATCGCGTGGCCATGGCTTGGCCGGCGATGATCGCCGTCCAGGTGAATCCCGAATAGTCCATGCTATCGTGAAAAGCGAGTGCGAATTTCCCGCGCGCGTCCAGCCGCTCAACCTCAGTGTTGGCGCTGACGGCGGCAAAATTGGGAGCGATCCACATCATGCGTTTGGTCTGCTGGCCTTCGACGGGCTCTTCTTTTTTCTCTTCTTCACGTTCACGTAAGCTGGATCGGGCTCGGCAGGCGCGGCGTTGCCGCTGGCAGCCGGCGCTTCAGCCGCAGGAGGTTCAGACGCTGGAGCTTCCGACGATGCACCGCTCAGCGACGTGTCTGCCGGCAGCGACACAGGAGAGCTAAATTGGCCGGCAGTGGGCGCCTGGGACCAGGTCAGAGCGGGGAAAAGCCCGAGTACAACCAGCGGCGCGACGATTACGATTCCGGCCTTTATCATTTTCATCACGAATTTCTCCGTGTACTCAAGGCCGGCCTGACGCTGGGACTCCGCCAACCCTTTTCGCTCTAGAGCAGTCTACGGGCTATTCCGTCCGGATGACATACGCGGAATTCCGGGTATGACCGGCTTTTTCCTCCCCTATCTCACTGTCAAATCAGCCTATTCAGGATGGCGGTTTCACCGAATCCTGCCCCGCGGCGCTCTCCCATCCCTAATCAAGTCGTCCCCAATGCTCGCCTGAAGGCGTTAAGCTCACCCCGAGCGGCTCTCCGGTGATGCCCAGGTGATTTCGGACCTCGCGTGTACATCCCGTTACGCTTCGGTCACCGGCCAACCGCGGGCGATTCGCGCGGTGATACAGTGTCAGTGTGAAGATATTGGGCCTTGGAATGGGTGTCGCTTTCCTGTTTTGCTCCGCCGCCATGGCGGAACCCCAGCAGACCATTCCTTTGGAGAGGCAAGCCGCGCCAGCCCGGCCGGCACCGGTCGCGGCCCGAGTGGGGCATGAGGTCGATACGTCGCGGTGGAAGACCTACCGGAATGAAAAGCACGGATTCGAGGTGAAGTACCCGGAGGCGTGGCGCGTCAACGAGGGCTCTAGCACCGGCCCGGAGATCATCTACATTGGTTCGCCGTACCGGGCCGGGGCGCCCCACGAGGCGGTCACTCTCGCCATCCAGCCAAACCAGAACCCCGCAAAGCTTTCGATCAGCGATTGGTTTGCAGCAAAACTTCAGGCCGCGAAAGCCACACCCGAATCCACTGGAAACGTGACCATTGGCGGGCAGCCGGCGATCTTCATGGAGAATACCAACAGCTTTGGCAAGCAGCGCGACACCTTTACGCTGCTGCATGAGACGGACGTATTGTCGCTCGGCTATACCCGCAAGACTCAGTTTGATCCGACCTACGCCGCGATTATCTCTTCCTTCCGCGTAGCGAAATAGATCACCACACGTGTCCGCACGAGACTCGTGCCACCGGGGCACGCACTCGGGCTATGCTCAGGCGATCCAGCCGGCTTTTGGGTCAGGAGCTTTATTTCTGGCTGACGGATTTGGATTGCAGCGGCTCTCGCGCCGGCTCCGCCTGAATGGAGGTCTGCTGGCTCAAGGCGAGCTGCCAGCGCTGCTCGCGGAAGGTCCACACGCGCACGTTGTAATAGGGCTTGCCCCCGCGATAGGGCCGGTGTTGAGAGATCATCACCGCGGCGTCCGGGCCGAAATCGTAAATCTTCATGGACGTGACGGGGTCGCCGGGCGTGCCCACGCCGCTCTTTACCTGGTCTTGGTTGATGGCCACGCGCTGCGCCTTATTGCGCGCGCTCGCGTTATTGATAATTAAGAATTCGTCGGCAATGTGGTTGGGCCAATCCGCGCTGGGGTGCCACTCTTCCATCTTCGTCTTCTGCCAGTCCGCGAGGAGCGACTTGTCCATGGCGGTCGTGGCGTTGTAGGGAACCGTGCGGCAGGGATTTTCGCAATCGCCCTCGCCCGCGGCGGCTTCTATCGTCGCCTGCGCCGGCGGATGATCCGGGATGGGCGTATCGATGGATATGAACTCGCGCCAGCCCCCGGGCCGCTTCACCCAGATGCGCGCAAAATGCGCCTTGTGATGCACGCCCATGACGGTCGCCAGCTGGCCGTAGAAGTGGGTCTGCACTTCGCTGTCGCCCTCATGATCCGCGGCCAGCGCGGCGATTTCGTCCAGCGAGACGGCCCTGTTTCGAGTCTTGCCATCGATATTGGTCCAGGCAAAGTCGTCATCCAGCAGCTTACCGGCGGCGTTTTTGTCTAACTTGTTCAGGGCTGCCAGGAACTCCTTGTCGGCTTTCAGCGCGGCTTCTTCGCCCGGCGCAGCCGATTCGCCGGAGTTCCCGCTGGCCGGGACGCGCGCGGCCACGGGCGCAGGCTCGGCTACCGCGCTCCGCGCGTCATCAAGCACAATCACGACTACGGCACAAATCAGGGCAAGCGCAAGAGCATGGGTCACAAGAGCGCGCATAGCGGTACTCCTTAAGCCTGTTATCTCCGACAGCTACGTCAGGAATGCTGTGGCACGATTCTAGTCTTTGCCGGCGGTGTCCACAATCACTAAGGCGCTTAAGTTGGCGGTCCGGTTGAGAGGAATGCCTGGCCGTATCCGGCGCTTTAGGACGGCTAAAATGACAGGTGGCGGCTCACCAGAAGAGATGAGCCGCCACAGAGGGAAGTGCAAACTTGGAGTGCTATGAAATCGGCTGAACCAGCTTACTTCGCCACTTCACAATAGCGTCGAGCTGCCGTAACGCCGGCCCAGGAGAGAATAACGAAAGCGATCAGTGCGCCCACTGCGAATCTCCTCAGCATTTAAGGCCTCCGTAACTCCGGATCGATTCAGCGCCTCAATTGCGATTACACAATAGCGTTCCGGGACAAATTCGGACAATGAGCGGATCGTTCCAGTGGGCTGGTACTTTTGAGGCCAGCGCGTAGGTACCAGGCGCCGGTACTCCAGTTCCATAACGGTACAGGGGCAAAAGGGCGCGGTTGGGATTTTATGCCAGGGCTGCGGGTGATTTCAGGTAGCGGTCGATTACCGCGTCGGCGGTGCGGTAGCTGAACGCGAGCACGCTGGTGGTGGGATTGGCGGCGCCGTTTTGCGGGAATGTCGAAGCGCCCAGGATAAAGAGGTTCGGCAGGTCCCAACTCTGCCCCCAGCGATTGACCACGGATGTTTCCGGCGACTTGCCCATGATCGTGCCGCCCTGGACGTGCGTGGATTGATATCTCCGCGTGTCGTAGCGTTCAAAACTCGGAGACGGAATGATCGCCTTGGCGCCCATGGCGCGCGCGAGTTCGGCGGCTTTGGCGCTGGCGAATTCCACCATCTTGAGCTCGTTTTCCCGCCAGTCGAGGGTCATGCGCAGCAGCGGATCGCCGTGGTGGTCTTTGTAGCGTGGATCGAGATCGAAGAAGTGAGTCTTGTAGCCGATATGCTCGCCGGCGAAACCGATGGTGGCGACGCGGTCATACCATTCGATGGCCGCCTTTTTCCATTCCGAGCCCCAGCGCGCCTTCACCGTGGGCGGCACCGTGCCAAAGCTCACGATGGGCTGGAAGCCCGTGCCCGCCACGCGAAACGTTCCGCCGCGCAAGAAGGGAACAGTGCTGTGGTCGAAAGAGTCGCCGTCGAAATCGCTGACGCAGATGCCGGTGGCCGCCGCGCCCATGAAGCGGTTGAGCGGCTTATCCACGAAAACCTGCGTGGGAGAAGTTGACCTGATGCGTCAGGTTGCGGCCGACCGCGCCCTTGCCCGTTGCGGGATCGTACTGCTGGCCGATGCCGGAGAGCAGCATCAGGCGCGTATTGTTCAGCGTCCAGGAGCCGAGAACGACGAGATCCGCCGGCTGGAAGCACTCTTCGCCATTGGCGTCGATATACTGCACGCCGGTCGCGCGCTTGGCGTTCTTTATCGAAGACGATGCGGCGCACCGCGCAGTTATTCCGCAGCGAGACGCTCTTTAGTTTCTCCACCAGCGGCAGCAGCGTATTCGTGGGTTGGGCCTTTGCGCCGATCATGCAGCCGAAGCGGTCGCAGAATCCGCAATAGGCGCAGCCCGGACGGGAGATGCCGTCGGGATTTGTATAAGCCTGGCTGATGGTCGCGGATGGATTGGGATAGGGGTGATAGCCCAGCGACTTTGCCGCCTGCTCAAATAACGCCGAGGCGTACGGCAATTTCATCGGCGGCGTAGGGTAGTCCTCGCTGCGCGGCCCCTCAAAGGGATTGCCGCCCGCGATCAGCTTGCCTTTGATATTCCCCGCTTTGCCGGAAACGCCCAGCAGCTTGTCCCCGCGCGTGTAGTACGGTTCAATCTCGTTCCAGGTGACGCCCCAATCCACGATGGCGTGGTCCTCGGGGAGTTTCTTGGCGCCGTAACGCTCGACCGTTTTCGTGTACAGCTCGAAAAGATCGGCGACGTACCGCGGACAGACGGCGCCCCAATGTTCGCCGGCGCCACCGGTGCCGGTGCCGGGCAGAAAATTGCCGAGTTGCCGGATGGGCACGGCGCGTTCGCGCGTGTTATAGCGCAGCGTGACCGTCTCCTGCGAATAGTCCTGCATCATGCGGAAGCGCACGTTGAATTCGAGTTCGTCCATGCCGCCCAGGTAGTCGGCCAGCTTGCGTGGGCCGCCGCGCTCGATCACGGCCACGGAAAGGTGCGTGCGCGCGCCAAGTTCCTTGGCCATCAGCAGGCCGGACCATCCGCCGCCAATGATGGCGGCATCGACTTTTGGCAGATTCTTCATGGTCGTTTGTGCGCTCGCCCTTTATGCGTTCGTCTGTTCTCGCGCTCGCTAAGTGCTCTCTTCGCTGGGCCGCACCGGCACCGGCACCACTTCGCGCAGGCTCACCAGCTTGGGCCGGAAAGCCTCGCCGAAATGTTTGTCGATGTCGTTGGCATTGCTCATACGCGGGCCTGGGAATCCGATCAGCTGCCAGCCCACCATGTCCACATTGCCGCCGTGAATCGGATCGCAGAACATGCCTTCGATGACGTTGCGGCGCAGCGCCCCAAAAAATACGGAATTTTCGATCGACTTGAGCTTTTCGTCCTGCTGCGCGGGGGGAAGTTTGTCGAAGCCGGCGAGATCCTTCAGGCCCTGTCGGTAAACCTCGCGCGGAGTGGCTTTGCCCTGGTAGCCGAATTCCGCCGTAAGCCCGTCGTCAAAGGGCTCGCGCGTATAGCGGTGAGCGTCGCGTCCCCAGGGGCCGGCGAGCTGGCGATCGATGAAGATCACCACGCCGGCTTCGTGCGCGCCGGGGCCGGATTCGTCGCTGGGGAAAATGCGCGCGGCCGCGGCGGCCACAACGGCGGCCTCCGCTTCGGTGAAAAAGCGCAGCGGGATGCGCAGAGATTTTTGTTGTGTGGATTTGCCGGATTTATCCGCCGCAGCCTTGGCTGCCGCGGATTTATCTTGGGCAGAAAGGCGTGTGACCTGGCGGTCCAGCGAATAGACGAGAACTCCGCCGACGCTGGCCGCGGAAAGAACCAGGAAATGACGGCGCCGCATGCGCGGAGTCTAGCACAACTCCGAATCGGAAACAGCCGCGCAGTTTGCCGGACGGAGTGGGGAACGGGCGCTATCGCCGCCAAAGAACAAACCGGGTGCTCTGTCTCTTGCGCCGGGCGAACAACGTCGGAAATCTTCCGCCTTTGCCCCACCCTCGCTCGTCGCGCCGTCCACAGAGCACCCGGCCTGATGGTACTGCTTCAAGGGGATCGAGAGTCAAATAGTGTGATGCCTCCGACGGGGACAGTGTCGCCTCGCACATACGGCGATTGGCACGGCGTTAGTTCCTTTGAGACGCATCCGGGGACATGCTCCTCGGCTGGACTTCACGCTCGATTCCGGCAGACTCTTTCTCGTGAACGATCGCCAGGTCGTAGCGGGTCTGCAGGTTCATCCAAAACTGCGCTGTGGTGTTGAAATAGCGCGCCAGGCGCAAGGCTGTCCCCGGTGTAATGCCGCGCCTCTCGTGCAGAATCTCGGCAACGCGCGTGACCGGCACGCGAAGATCAAGGGCCAGCCGATTCATCGTGAGATGAAGGGGGGCCATGAACTCTTCTTTCAGGATTTCGCCGGGATGAACCGGGCGCAGACGTTCCCCGGTTTGCTGTTGGCGGCGTGACCGTGCCGCGCTGGGTGAATTAGGGGACATCGTTCCTCCTTCATTCTAGTGATAGTCCGCTATTTCCACGTCATGGGCACCGCCGTCGCGCCAGACAAAGCAGATGCGCCACTGATCGTTGATCCGGATGCTGTACTGCCCCTCGCGACGGCCATGCAATTTCTCCAGGCGATTGGCGGGCGGGGCTTGCAGATCGCGCAGTTGAGCGGCGGCATCGAGCATGGCCAACTTGCGCAACGCCGCACGCTCGATGGTTCCAAATCGGCGGACGCGCTCGCCTCGAAAAAGCTGTTCCGCCTCGGCGGAGCGGAAAGAAACAATCACCCGACAAACGTATAACGCTTAGCGTTATACGTCAAGGGATAAATCAGCGGAAGTTGCGGGCGGCGCGGCGGATGGCGCGATCGATCTTCGACAGGGGAAGCTGCACCACGCGCCCATGGCCTGCCGCCAGGCACGTGGGATTGAGCTCGCGCAGCACCCGCGCGCTCTCGAGCGCCAGCGGCTTATTCCAGGTGAAAAGCGCGGGCAGCGGAAAGAGCAGCCTCAGATCGCCGGCCACGGCTACGCCGCCGGCCGTCTGAAAAGCGTCGCCGGCCAGCAGCGCGCCATTGCGTTCGTCGAAAAAAGCGAGATGGCCGGGCGTATGCCCCGGCGTGGCCAGGGCGCGCAACGATCCGACATGGTCGCCGGGATCGAGCAGGTTGGGTTTCGTTTTCACTTCCGGGAAGCGGCCCTTGATTTTCGTCTGCGGCTCATGCCGGTCGAGCGACAAATCGCGCTCCAGCAGCCGCGATTCGCGGGCGCCGATGAAGACCTCCACGCTCGGCAAAAGATCGCAAAGCGCATCCAGCGAGCCCGGCGTGGTCGATGTGGGCGTGCGTGAGCACGATGCGGCGGATGGGCAGCTCCATCTTCTGCGCGGCTTCCACGATTTTCGTGGCCCGTCCGGGCAGGTTCGTATCCACCAGCGTCAGGCCGTCGTCTTCGCGCACAAAATACGAATTAATGGGCGCGAAGCCCACCAAGCGCAGTAGATCGGGCATCTCCCGAATCAGTTTCATTCGAATCCTCGGCTCCCGTGGCGTCCGGGCTGCGGGATTGTAGCGCAGTTTGCAGCGCCGATATGATTTTGTGGCGGCGCCTGGCAAGCCCCGGCATTTGCGCGCGATCTTCCCGCGCCTTGGTCTTCACAAAGCCCCTCGCTTCACAAAGCGCTGTGTTCACAAAGCGTAACGATGTTACACGAAACGCAAACAAGGCGGCGCATTTCCCGCCTGCCCGGCCTGCCGGCCCATAAAATATGGGCAGACAGATGCGCTTCCTGAAGGGTCTTTTTCAATTCGTTTTCTCGTTGGCGATCCTCTGCGCCTTCATGTACCCGCGGATGTGGCCCATGATCAGGCGATCGATGCATGCGTCGCGTGCGGCCAAGGCGAGCGTTCCCGCACGGCCGGGGACGCCGGGGAGCCGGCGCAACCCGAAGGCATCGTCTCGTTCGCCAGTGACGTCACGCTGCGCAAGGACGCCACGCTCGAGGTGCGCGAAGAGTTCATCGTGCACAGCGAAGGCAACTCCTTCCGCTATGGAATGGTCCGCGACCTTCCCATCGATTCCGAAGCCCGCTGGGACCGGCGCTACGCCGGCGAATATCAAAAAGACACCGGCATTCGCGTCAAGATTCTGGAAGTCAGCGAAGACGGCGAGCCCGCCGAGTACGAACAGGGCAGCGACTCGGGCTACCCGCAGTTGACCATCGGCGACCCGGACGAGCCCCTCGCCCCTGGCGATCATCGATTTGTGGTGCGCTACGAAGCCGATGCCGTCACGCAGTTCCTGACCGATCACGATCAGCTGTACTGGAATGGGCTCGGCCATTATTGGCGGCTGCCGGTGGACGAAGCCGTCGTGCGCGTGCACCTGCCGCCGGAGTTGCCGGCGGGCGTGGTCACCGCCGACGCTTACGCCGGCGGGCGCGGCACCACGGTGACGCGGCTGGGCGAATCGCAGCCCACGCGCAGCGCGCTTGCGGACGGCTTCGAGTTTCGCGTAGCGAATCTCGGCCGCGCGCAGAGCCTGAGCATCGTCGCGAGCTGGCCCAAGGGATTCCTGGCGCCGCCGGCGCTCGGGCCGCTGTCGCATGACGGCGGCCTGTTGATCGCGCCCGCTTTGCTGCTGCTCTACTACGTCGTCGTGTGGATCAGCCTGGGGCGCGAGCCCAAGGCCGGCGCCATCGCCATTCAATATCAGGCGCCGCAGGGCCTTTCGCCCGCGGCCATGCGCTACATCCGCACCACCGGCAGTGACGGCCGCACGCTCGCGGCCACCATTGCGCAGCTCGGGGCGCGCGGCTGCATTGGCATCGAGCCCCAGAATGGAAAATACAAGCTGACGCAGCTCAGCGGCGTCGATCCGAAAAATCTGCATCCTCCGCTGGCAGCCGAAGAGGCCAATCTGCTCGGCGTGCTTTTCGAGGATGGCCCTACGCTGCTGCTCGATCCCAAAAACGGCCCGCAGGTGAACCGCTACCTCGCTCACGTCTACCAGGAGCTGCAGAAAGGCGCCGGCAATCTCTACTTCACGCGCAACGCGCGTTTTCTGGTCATTGGCACCTTTGCCGCCTGGCTCACGGCCATGGGCATGGGGCTTACGACGCACGGCCGAAATGGCGATCGGTTTACGCTGTTGTTTCTCACCTGGTGGTTTTTCTTCTGCTTCTTTTTCCTCGGACTGATTGCGGTGATGGCGCTGCTGCCGGCATGGAGCCGCATGATGCGCGGATTGGGCGGCGCAAAAGAAGTGCTGATCGGCGCCGCCGTGGTGGCCGCATTCGGCGGAGGTGGCGTGGCCGTCCTATGGCAGCTGAAGTCCGGCGCGTCGCTGGCCTATGCGCTCTCGCTGGCTGCGCTGGTGGGCATCAATATCGCGGCGCTGCCTGCGCTCAAGCGTGAGACACCCGCCGGCCGCCAGGCACGCGAACAGATCGAAGGCTTCCGCATGTTCCTCGAAAAGGTGGAGCAGGATCCGTTGCGGCGCCTCAACCCATCCGAGCAACTGGCCGCCGGCTCCATGGAGTTTGTTCCCTACGCCATTGCGCTCGAAGTGCGCGAACCCTGGGGCGACCATCTCGCCGAAGCCTGCTACGCCACCACCACGCAACGCTAGCCTACGCGGTATTTCGATCTAGGGTTTGCTAAACTCGAGGATCCTTGGACAACAGCGCCATATCTCACTTCTCGGCCTCGAATTCAAACTCCATGGCCTTGCCGCGCACGATGAAGCACAGGTAGTGCTCCCAGAAACGCCGGTAGCGCGGAAACTGATTGACCAGAAACTCGAATCCCAGCAATTTCCAGAACGATAGCAGCTTCACCCGCACCGAAATCTCCCGAAATCGCGCCTGCGAGTAGTAGCCGAAGCCGCCGTGCCTTTCGCCAAAGTAGCGGAAGCTGAAGCTGTTCAGGTGATTTTTGTGCGTGGGATCGCACCAGGAGCTGTAGTCGGTATAGTGCGGCGTTTCGATGCGCAGCGTGCCGCCGGGGCGCAGCAGGCGATGGAACTCCTCCATGGTGCGAATGACGTCGCTCAAGTGCTCGATCACGTGAATGGCGGTGATGCGGTCGAAGCTGCTGTCGGCGAAAGGGTAGGGGAACTGGTCGAGATCGACCAGCACGTCGGGATGACTTGCCGGATTGCGGTCGATACCGATCGCGCCGGGTTGCTTCTTAATGCCGCAGCCGACGTCCAGGATGCGGGGCTCCACGCGCAATGAGCTGGCTTCGGCTCGCGTTCCCGCAAGTTCGCGCCCATCGGTCTTTGCAGGCCGGGAGCTCACATCGCTCCCCGTGATTTTCGTCGTGGTCATCGCAATTCCGCCGCTATCTCATCGTGTGCGCGCCCCGAAGTCAAGCGAACTCGACACTGCTTGTTGAGCCGGGGCAAGTCCCCGGCGCCGAAGTAAGGGACTTATTCCCCGGCTGCGATTGCCTGAACCTCTGGCGCGCTAAGAATTCGCGGGACGACCGGAGTTTCCTTGCTAAGGCGGTGTGGTGTACCCTAGAGTTTGGCCTTTTCATCTGAGTCCTTTACTCATGGAAACGCTCTCCTGGTCCCCGGAAATCAGCCGCAAGCTACGCCCTTATTTTCTGTCCGTCCTGACTTTTGCCTTCGCGTTGATGGTACGCGATGCGCTTACTCCCATTCTCGGCATATCGCTGCCTCATGCCACTTTCATGGTCGCGACGGCATTCTCGGCTTGGTTTCTGGGGTTCGGTCCGGGCCTGTTGACCATGATTCTGGGTTTGCCCGCAGCCGACTATTTTTTCACGCCGCCCATTTACACCTGGAGCGCCTTCACTTGGGGCGAGCTTCCCTCCACGGTCACGTACGTAGTGGCCTCTGGCGCGCTTCTTGGCATGGGCGTGGCCAATCAGCGGCGCGCCAGGGAACTCGAGCAAAAAAATCTGCAGATTGAGAAGCAGTCCGCCACGGTCGAAGTCAGTAACCAGCGCCTGCGCGAGCTTTCCGTGCGCCTGCTTCACACCCAGGATGAAGAACGACGCCGGATTGCACGCGAACTGCACGACAGTGTGGGGCAATACCTCGGCGCGATCGGCATGCTTGTCGGAGAGATCGGCCGGCGCGCCCAGAATCTCCCCGCAGACGTACACGAGAAATTGTCAGAGACCGCCGAGATGGTCAGGAGCTGCACTTCGGAAGTGCGCACGATCTCTTATCTCCTTCACCCGCCTCTGCTCGAAGAGATGGGGCTTGCATCTGCGGTTCGTTGGTATATCGAGGGTTTCGCACGGCGCAGCGGCGTCCAGGTGCAACTGGAGGTTCCCGAAGATCTGCGCCGCCTGGGAGGCGATGTGGAGCTCGTGCTTTTCCGCGTCCTGCAGGAATCGCTCACCAACGTTCATCGCCATTCTGGAAGCAAGATAGCCGCGGTGCGCATCGGTTCCGATTCGCGTCAGGTGTGGCTTGAAATTCGCGATCAGGGCAAGGGCATTTCCGACCAGGACTCCCTCAAGCCCGGTGTGGGCATCAGCGGAATGCAGGAACGCATCAGGGATCTTGCCGGCGTGCTGGAGTTCAGACCCGAGGCGCAAGGTACGCTCGTCAAGGCCGTGATTCCGCTCGCTGGCAGTCGCCGCAAAAACGGCGCGGATCCCGCCTAGCCATCCAACGGCTAGCCAGCCTCCCGGTTACCCCATCAGCAGGATCAGTAGTAGACGTAGGCGGCGCCGGAATTTACCGCCGTGGTATCGGCTTGCTTGCCGTTGATGCCCTTGGCCCCGCTGTTTTCCTTGGGCGCGCCGACGGCGAGCACTTTGCCATCGCCATTGAGCGCGAGCGCGATGCCAAACTCAGCCGCGGGCCGGGTGTTGGAAGCTTTCACGTAAGAGGCCGGGCTCCAGGTGTCGCCGCTGCGCGTATAGACGTAAACCGCGCCGGAATCTTCGGCGGTGGTATCGTTCTCGTCGCCGTTGAGGCCCTTGGCGCCGCTATCTTCCAGGTGCGAACCCACGGCGATCGTATTGCCGTCGCGGCTCATCGCGAGCGCCCAGCCAAATTGATCGTTGAGCCGTGTGTTGAAGCCCTTCATGTAAGCCTGCTGCGACCACTTGCCGTCTTTGCGCACCCACACGTACGCCGCGCCGGCAGACGCATCGTCTGCTTCGTCGTGAGCGCCCGCGGTGGGCGCCTGGATCCCGGGCAGGATGGCGTCTTCGTCGAAGGCGCCGGAGACAATGGTGTTGCCGTCATCGCTGATGGATATCGAGCATCCCAGCGAATCGCCGCGCTCGGCATTCGCGGCGGTCAGGCGCATCTGCTGTGCCCAGGTCTTGCCTTTGCGCGCAAAAACGTAAACCGCTCCGCGCCCTCCGTCTTCGTCGTAGGTGCCCACGGCCAGGTCGTCGCCATTTCCGCTCAGCCCCACGGAGTAGCCAAAGAGCACGCCGCGCGTCGTCGTGTTCCAGGGCTTGACGTACGCCTGCTGCGCCCAGGTGTCCCCATTGCGCGCGAAGACGAAGACTGCGCCGGAATCCGGAGCCGACTTGTTCGTCTCATCGCCGTTGATGCCGGTTGCGTTGCTGGGATCGCTGGTCTGGCTCACCGCCAGCGTGTTGCCGTCGCTGCTGAGCGAGACGGCGAAGCCGAACTGGTAACCCACGTCCGGTCCGCCGGTATTTGAAGGTTTCACATAGGCTTGCTGCGACCATGTCGCGCCGGTGCGCGTAAAAACGTAGACGGCGCCCGCGCCCGACATGGAAGTATTGTTCTGATTGCCGTTGACGCCCGTGGCCGAACTCGCTTCACCGGTAGAGCCCACGGCCAGCACGCTGCCGTCGTTGTTGAGAGACAATGCGTTTCCGAAGAGCGCGCCTTCCGCCGGGTTCGAAGCCTTGATGTAGGCCTGCTGTTTCCAGCCTTTGGCGTCGCGCGTGTAGACATAAACGGCGCCCGAATTGGTCGCCACTGCGGCCTTGCCTTTCGTCACGGGATTGACGCCCTTGGCCCCGCTGTCTTCGTTGACAGCGCCCACCGCCAGCGTATTGCCGTCTCCGCTGAGAGCGACAGCGCCGGCAAATTGGTCGTCCTTGCTGGTGTTCGACGCCTTGACATAGGCCATGGACTTCGGCGCCCACGTGCCCGTCGGCTTCACGATCGCCTTGGGCGGCTCCACCTTGGTCTGCATCTTGTGCTGAACCTGCGCAAGGCCGGAACTGACCGGAGCGCCCAAACTAGCCGCCGCCAGCAGGATTGCGAATCCCTTCACAACGCTCTCACGGTTGCTCATTCTACGACGCTCCTTATTCGCGCTGATTCATCCGGCCGCGCCGGACACACACTTCCACTGCACCGCAAGCTCGTGGCGAGCGCCCGGGGCCCGTGACACAGGCCCTCGAAGAACGATGTCGAGCGCGAAATCTGACCACTAACCGCGTTAGACGCTCTCGATAGAGTCGAATCGATGGTTAAGATTAGTAAGCTGCTGCTGGCGCCGCCGCTGCACCCGCGGCGCCCGCCGGCTTGGCCTGCTCGGCCTTGATGCTGTTGTGGATCACCTTGCCGCTGTCGGCCATGGTGATCTTGCTCTCGTGAGAAAGATTCAGATCGCCCGAGCCATTCTTGTTTTGCGGCCCGATGATGGTGATCTTATCTCCCGCTTTGAGCGTGGTGCGGTTCCAGCCCTCGCGGGCCATCACGTTCGCGGAGCCCAGCTCGGCTTGCCACCGCAGGGTTTTGCCGGCGGCATCCTTGGCTTCGAAAATGATGAAAGAGTGCGGATTCTGGAACTGCAGCTCCAGCACCGTGCCGGTCACGGTGATCGGGTTGTCTTCGTCATAGCGGCCGGCGAATCCATGGTGCGCGAAAAGCGGAGCGCATGTCAGCAGCATGGCTGCAATCGCAACTGCGGAAACATTCACTTTCCTCATGTGTCTCGACCTCCAATTGGCGGGAAAATGTCTCACTATTTTCAATGATATGTCAACCCTCGCGCCGAGAGTCGTTTTTTGCTCCGAAAATGCGCGGCGCGCGCAATATAAATGGACCTCTCAAACCACAGCGCCTGAACACCGTTCACTTGAGTCAGCGGTCCCGTTGCCAAACCCCGGGGAAAGGGAACCCATCGGGGTCCCGAAACCGGAGTTATATGAGTGACGCGTCCCTAGGCTCTTTGGTTTCAGGTCGCAGCGCAAATAATACCTCAAGCGCGGCGTGCGAGGGCGGCCCTTACAACGGGTTTCGGGCGGGGCGGCTACGATCGAAGCCCGGCAATCTCCTGCGGCTGCGGCGCCGAGGCCGGCACCTCGAACTTTTCGGGCGCGCAGCAGGCTGATGTCAGCCGTGAAACGTCGCGTCGCATCGCGGGCATCTCCCGCAAGCGTCGCAGCACATCCCGCAGCGTCCCGGCGGCGGCCTCGTCACTCGGAATGACCAGCTTGTAGTGCATCCATTTTCCCTGGCGCCGCGCGGCCACGATGCCGGCTCGGCGCAGATAGGCGAGATGCCTCGATATTTTCGGCTGGCTCATCCGCAGGATTTCCACCAGGTAGCAGACGCAAATCTCGCGGTCGGCGATCAGGTTGAGCAGGCGCAGCCGAATGGGATCCGCAAGCGCCCGAAACAGGAGAGGCAGTGAAGAGCCATCGTGCTTCTTGGGCATGCCGGAATCATAACATATCGGCCTTGACAGATATGTGGTCTTCGTCGTAACCTCCGACATATCTGAGTAGGCACATATGTCGCCGGTGATGAGGAGGCCCTGAATGTCACTCAAAGACGCGGTGAGAAACAAATACGCCGAAGCTGCCAGGCAGGTCGCCAGCGGCGGCAGCACGTGTTGCGGCGCCGGCCAGGGGGCCGGCGATCCCATCACCGGCAACCTCTACGACGAATCTCAGGCATCGTCGCTGCCCGCGGAAGCCGTCCAGGCATCTTTAGGCTGCGGGAATCCCACGGCTTTGGCCAAGCTCCAACCGGGAGAGACAGTCCTCGACCTTGGTTCGGGTGGCGGCATTGATGTGTTGCTGTCGGCGCGTCGCGTAGGCCCGGCGGGGAAGGCCTATGGGCTGGACATGACGGATGAGATGCTCGGGCTCGCGCGCGAAAATCAGCGCAAAGCAGGCGTGGAGAATGTCGAGTTCCTCAAAGGCGAGATCGAGAATATTCCGCTTCCCGACAATTCGGTGGATGTCGTGATCTCGAATTGCGTCATCAATCTGTCGGCGGATAAGGGCCGCGTATTGCACGAGGCATTCCGCGTCTTGCGGCCGGGCGGGCGCTTTGCCGTTTCCGATGTGGTTGTGCGCGGCCCCGTTCCCGCCGCTATCCGGAAGAGCGTGGAGCTGTGGGTCGGGTGTGTTGCCGGAGCGATGGACGAGTCCGAATATCGCGAGAAACTTGCCTCCGCGGGCTTTTCCGAGATCGAGGTAGAGCCGACGCGCATTTACAAGATTGAAGACGCTCGCCAATTTCTCGCGGGTAAGGGCCTGGATGTGGATTCCATCGCGCCCCAGGTAGAAGGCAAGTTTGCGAGTGCCTTCATTCGCGCCAGAAAACCTTACGCAAATAAGGAGGCTTCCGCGGCTACCTGCTGCGGGCCGGCGTGTTGCGCCTCTGCCGAGGGATCGAAGCCATAGAGATGCACCGCCGCTACAACGTTCTCTTTCTATGCACCGGGAACTCGGCTCGATCGATCATGGCCGAGGCGATTCTCAATCGCAAAGGAGCGCCCGACTTCAAAGCCTACAGCGCGGGCAGCGTTCCTTCGGGATTTGTGCGCCCTGAGGCGCTCCAGCAACTGGAAATAGCTCGCCTGCCGGGCGATGGTTTGCGCAGTAAAAGCTGGGACGAATTCGCCGGGCCGGAAGCGCCAAAGCTGGACTTTGTTTTCACGGTATGTGACCAGGCCGCCAAAGAAGTCTGTCCGGTATGGCCGGGCCAGCCGATGACCGCTCACTGGGGTATCCCTGATCCGGCTGCCGTAAGCGGCTCGCGGGAAGAGATCGCCAAGGCATTCCGCGATGCTTTTATCACTCTCGATCGCAGGATCGGTCTATTTCTCAGCTTGCCTCTGTCCAGTCTCGACACCCTCGCGATCAAGCGCGAAATCGATCGGATCGGAACGCAGTAACGATGGAGCATTTGGGCGAGGCACCAGTTTGAGCGGTGCACAAACACGATGCGCTCGCGCGGTAAGGAAGTCCGCAGCGGCTAAGGAGCGGCTATGCCTAATCCAGCGCGACGATCGCCGATTTCGCTCACCCGGAGGCTCGCCGCCGAATTTGCAGGCACGGCCTTTCTCGTAGCGGCAGTGGTCGGGTCCGGAATCATGGCCGAACGGCTCGCGGGCGGCAACGCGGCGCTTGCGCTTCTGGCCAACACGATTGCCACAGGCGCGGCGCTCGTGGCCTTGATCCTGGCTTTCGCGCCGATTTCCGGCGCGCACTTCAACCCCGCGGTTAGCTTCGCCGCCGCGCTTGGCGGAACGCTTCCGGCTGTCGACACCTGCGCCTACATCGCCGCTCAGGTTGCCGGCGGAATCGGCGGAGCGATCACCGCGCACATCATGTTTGGCCTTCCCCTGATTTCACTTTCGCAGCATGCGCGTGCCGGTTCCGCGCAAGCCTTCAGTGAATTCGTCGCCACCTTTGGGTTGATCGCGGTCATTTGGGGATCGGCGAGCCGCGCCAATCTCGTGCCTTTTGCCGTCGGAGCCTATATCACCGCTGCGTACTGGTTTACGGCGTCCACCTCATTCGCCAATCCCGCCGTCACCATCGCGCGATCGCTGAGCAATACGTTCTCCGGCATTCGCCCGGCGGACGCTCCCTATTTCATCGGCGTGCAATTCGTCGGGGCCCTCGCAGCGCTCCTGCTCTTTCGCTGGCTTATTCCTGCGGCTCCGGCAGAGGCCACGAACGCTCTTCCCGCCGTCACCGAAGCCCGAGATGAAAAGTGAAAGATGAAAGGTGAAGTAAGAAATTCGAAGGAAAAAGAAGCGCCGGCCCTCGGGGCGCCCCCGTGAGGCGCCTCGTGCAGCGGCAGGCTAAGAGGGTTTCAGGTGGTGGTGGCGCCATCGGCAGCTCCACCTCCACGGCGGTACCCGGCCCCGCATCGTAAATTTTGAACTCTCCGCCCAGTCCCAGCACTCGCTCGCGCATTCCGCTGATGCCCACGCCCGGACGGTCGAGCTTTAGATCCGCCGCAGTGCCGCCGTTTCCGTAGTCCCGCACTTTGACGTGCAGCTTCTGGCCGTTGCTCACCAACTCCATCTCCGCCACTTTGCTGTTGGAGTGCCGATAGACGTTGGTCAGCGACTCCTGCACGACGCGAAAAATGGCCGCCTCGATTTCAAACGACAGGCGCGACAACTCTTTCGGCAGCGTGGTTTTCACCTGGATTCCGGTGCGCTGGCTCACGCCCTCCACGTAATAACGCAGCGCCGTCAGCAGGCCCATGTCCTCCATGAACGGCGGGTGGAGCAGATAAGAGAGGCTGCGCACCTGTTGCAGGGCCCGATCAACGGCCTCGGCCGCTTCGGTGACATACCCGGACCACTCCGCCTTCGCGTAGGAGCCCTCCGGAATGCGCCGCAGATAGAGCTTGGCCGCGGCCAGCTCCTGGCCCAGGCTGTCGTGCACCTCTCGCCCGATGCGCCTGCGCTCTTCATCCTGCAGCCGCGCCATTTCAATTTCCGCGCCCACCAGCGTGCCCACCGTGGAGATCATGCCGATCTCGCGCTTGCTGTAATGGTGTGGTTTGCGGCTTTGCAGATTGATGACGCCCACCAGGCGCCCCCGGCTCACCAGCGGCACCGAGAGAAAGGCTTCGAAATGGTCTTCCGGCAGATCGTTGAAGAGCTTGAAGCGCGGATCTTTCATGGCGTTCAGCGCCACGGCCACCGGCTCGCGGTGTTCGGCCACCCATCCGGTGATTCCTTCGCCCACCTTCAGCTTCAGCCGGTCGATGATCTCGGGATGCGGATTTTTCGAAGCGCGCAGCACCAGCTCGTCCTTTTCCAGCACGTACACGAAGCAGGAGTCGCACTTCACGACTGTCGCCGCGAAGCGCGCCACCTCCCTGAGCACCTCGTGCAGCGGAGGCGCCAGAGACATGCGCGCGGCAATCTCGTGCAGGAAGTCGATATCGAGATCGCCATCCATCCAGGGATTAGGGCTCGGAACTCTCATTGTCGAAAGGGAAATTCTCCTCGCCGGCACACGCGGCCAATCTTCTTTTGGCT
Source organism: uncultured Acidobacteriota bacterium (assembly GCA_963810155.1). Taxonomy (GTDB): domain Bacteria; phylum Acidobacteriota; class Terriglobia; order Acidiferrales; family UBA7541; genus Palsa-189. Next base: position 85,925 of record CAWEMN010000003.1, on the reverse strand, counting down.
CTCGCTCCGGTTCGGCTCCGCAGACCTCGTCTTTCGCGGCGGCCCCGAGCTTTTGCGGGAACCCTGTTCTCGGTCGGTCCTTAACCTCGCTGGGAGCCTTCCGCGAAGGTTGGGACCCTTCCGTCCGGCTGATCCTCGAAAACCTGAGCCGCGCCATTCCCAAAAATAGAACGCCGTGGCGCGCCTGTCCAACTCGTATTTTGAATAGACGTCATCAATTTGGTGCGCAACCTTATTCACAGCCGTGCGGCCGCTCGCCGCGATTAAAACGCAGCGTTTTCAGGTAATTCTGTGATCAGACACCCATCCGATCAGCAGACTACGGGATTCAAACTAGATGAACCACCTGATGGACCCACCCCGGTATTTATAGGATCTTGACCATCCAGACTAGGGTGATTGGACGACGATATAAAACGGTACTTTCTTGTATCTCTGTCAACCCGCACGGTAGGAGGGGGACAAGCATGGACGGCGCTACATCAGCTGAATCTCCGCTGAATGTGTTGGTCACCGGAACCTCGCTCTTTCTGCGCAGGCATGGGCATATTTTCGAGGCTTTGGCTCCGCACTTCGCACAGGTTGATTATCTGTCCGAACCCCCGGTTTCCCGCTTCCGTCGCGCCGCACGCAAACTCGGAGAAATCCTGCATCGGCGTGCGCCTCGATCCTTGATCTCTGCCATTGAGCGGATTGGCCCGATCCACGGCTGGGACGCGCGCGTTTTTGTCGCGCGGTCGCTGCGGTTGGAATCGCGAGATCGCTCACCTCCCGAGTGCCCCCGACCTGATCATTCACGTGTTCGGGATGTTTTGCCCATTTTGGTCTCGGCCTGACATTCCGTACGCGATGCTCCTCGACTATACCGAGGCCCTGGCACATCGGAATTGGCCTGAGTGGGCGCCTTTTTCCAGTGAGTCGTCTCTGCGCGCGCGGCTCCGTTGCGAAAGGCGCGCGTACAGCAACGCCGTGCACCTGTTCCCGTTTGGAAGTGGCACGCGGCGCTCCCTGATCGAAGATTACGGAGTCGACCCTGAGAAGATCACCGTAATCGGAGGCTCCGGCCATTTTTCCGAGCCATATTCCGGTCATCGAACATTCGGAAGCAAACGTATCCTCTTTTACTCTGGAGACGGCCCCGACTTTTACCGCAAGGGAGGCGATCGCGTCCTCGCTGCCTTTCGAATCGTGCGCGAGCGGATTCCCGACGCGAAGCTCGCTATCGTGGGTCGCTCCTCGAAGATCGCCGATCCGGGCGTAGAGAACTACGGATATGTTTCCTCGCCGCGACAAGATGCGCCGAGCTGTTTTTGAGTTCGGATCTAGTCCTGGCTCCGGCGCGTTGTGATCCGTTTCCTACCTTCTTGATTGAGGCCATGAACTTTGGAGTACCTTGCGTGACATCGGACGCGGATGGAATGCCGGAGATCGTAGGCAACGGAGTTGCAGGCGTGGTTACTTCCAACGTAACCGGCCTCGGCCTCGCTGCCGAAGTTGTACGCCTGCTGGGTGACACTCAAAAGCTCATAGGCATGTCGCAGAGGGGCAGGGAACGGGCCGTGGAGAAATTCAGCAGCGCGCGCGTCGCAGGAATCGTGGCGGATGCGATCCAGAAGCTGCCGATCCGTTCCGCTGTCGATCGGCAGCCTCAGGCCGATATCGTCCCGGCCTTTGAGCGGGCGGTCGTCTCCGCTCCGGACTCCAGCTCACTGGAACCAACTCCATCGCAAAGCAGGCTGCTGCGTCGGCAAGTTAGGGTTCGTGCCATTCCGGTAGCCTTCAAGAACCGTGTAGCCATTGGGCGCTGTATTGTCGGCAAAAGCGGTGTCGGACGGGCTGAGTCCGCGACTCCGCCGTGCTCGGCGCCCTACTTCCCCGAAACGCAACGCCGGGCCGTATCGTCTACATTCTCATACGGGGATTTTCAGGAGGAATGTGGAATGCGTAGAGTTGCGTTAGTGATGCTGGCAGTCGGAGTCGGTTGCGGCTTGGGTTTCTTTGCCGCAAGCAAGACGCTCACCGTGCACGGACAGGCCAAGCCCGGCCAGGGCTTTGTGGCCATTCCGGGACAAGTCGGCGGGCAGGACATTTTCGGCGCCTATGACGTCGTCAAGGGCTGGCCGAAAGATATCAGCACGTTGCCGGGAAATGAGAAGTGGACCTGGGGCGCGGGCCAAGGCATCTACGCCGAAAATCCGAACCGCGTCTTTCTGCTCTTTCGCGGCGAGCTGCCGAACATCAAGCGCCCCGCGACGCAACGCTGCTTCCTCAATTCGGCCCGAGCATTTCGTTTCCGATCGGCCGGCTGCCCTGGCGCGACGCCACCGCTGCCGCCATGCCCGGAGCGGGCGGCACCGGTCAGGATCCCGACGATGGTCCGAAGCTCTGGCGCGGCGCGCAGGCGCCCTTCCGCGAAATCGGTGTCGACGCCAAGTGGGAAAACTGCTTCACCGTGGTCGACGCCAACGGCAACATCATCGAGACCTGGACCCAGTGGGACAAGATCTTCAAGCGGCCCCACTTTGTGACCATCAATCCCTACGATCCCGAAAAGCACGTCTGGGTGGTCGACGATCACATGCACGCGATCTACAAGTTCACCCATGATGGCAAGCAGCTCGTGCAGACCATCGGCACGCCCACGCGTCAAGGGCGCCGACGGCACGCACTTCAACCGCCCGACGTATCTTGCGTTGCTTGCCCGACGGCACCATGTTCGTCGCCGACGGCTACAACGGCACCCGCGTGGCGAAGTTCGACAAGGACGGCAAGTTCCTGCTCGACTGGGGACAGAAGGGCACGCCGCCAAACGACACCCGCCCCGGCTACTTCAACAACGTGCACGGCATCGCCGTCGATCCCCAGACGCATAACGTATTCGTCAACGATCGCGGCAACCACCGCATTCAGGTGTTCGACGAAAACGGCAAATATCTCTACGAGTGGCACGTCGGCGACGATCCTTCCGACATTCACCTGATCTACATCGGCGCGGACCGCAACCTCTGGGCCTTCGACCGCGGCACCTCCAAGATGCTGAAGTACGACTTGCAGGGCCACCTGCTCTACACCTGGGGCACCTGGGGCGATTTCCCCGGCGGCTTCTGGGGCGTGCACGGCTTCAGCGTCGATCAGGATGGCAACTTCTACGTCGCCGAAGTGGACAACGGACGCGCGCAGAAGTTCACGCCGCGGCCGGCGCCAACCCGGATTTCCTGGTCGGCAAACCTGTCTACGCTGCCTGGAAGTAATCGGAGCGCGAGGCATCCGACAGGTGCGCTCGCGCGGTAAAGAAGTCGGCAAACCTGTATACGCCGCATGGAAGTAATCGGAGCGCGAGGCACCGACAGGATGCGCTCGCGCGGTAAAGAAGTCGGCAAGCCTGTCTATTCGGCTTGGAAGTGACGATCCGATCAGGATCGTCATCCCGAGCGAGCATCGCGAGCCGAGGGATCTCTCAGTAAGCCGAGAGTCTCGATGTTTCTGCGCCAAAGTCCCTGGCGAGGGGAGCTTTGGCGCTTCTTAAAGAAGTCGGCAAACCTGTCTACGCCGCTAAGGAAATGACGACCTCACGCTCGTCATTTCCAACAGGAGCGAAAGTCCCGCTCAACAAAGCCGCCGGCGTCTTAGCCCGCCGGAAAGCAGCCGTTTGGCGTGTTCACAATTGAACATACAATTGAACATACAGAAGATCAGGCTCTAGTTATCATCGCTTCGCCTCCTACCACACAATCCTTGGCCGCTCCCATCGGGTTGGCGCCCTTGTGCTGACGGACAGGGCGCAGAGCCCGGCTCTCTTCACTTCGCTTCGAAGTCCTTTCGTCTCTGCGTACCCTCGCCGTAAAGGTCTTTCTACACGCAGTCGCCTTTCTCGATGCAGTCAAGGAGTCACATGGATCACCCCTGGCGAGAAGCCTACAGGAACGCGATGCTGGAGCTTGATCCGAAGAAGCTGCACGACAGCATCAATCGGGCGGAAGCTGCGATTGCTCTACGTCAGAAAGCTCTAGTACCAGCTGCGGACGGCGCCGCTGCGGAAATCATGGCTCTTCGAGACGCTCTGGATGCTCTAAAGATTGTGCGGCGCGAAGCTCCTCGGAGTCCGTCAGACTGAGCCGCCAGGCCCGAGGTTCACGAACGGTGTTCAAAGTTGAACAGACCTCTTTTTTGTGGGTAACGTACTCTGTGAGAATCTGTGGACCTACGGCCGCGCGCCCTTCCAGAGGCGACGGCCCTCGCGAGCTGACAGACGAGACTGCGGGACGGAAATTTTAGTATGCTTCCAGCACGAATCACTTCGGAGTCCCGAACAAAAGATAGTCCCATGCGCATTTTGATCGCAGACGATCACGACATTATCCGCAGAGGCGTCAAGGCTCTGCTGGCGTCGCGTCAAGGCTGGGAAATTTGCGCGGAGGCCTCCACGGGCCGGGAGGCCATCGCCAAGGCGGAAGAGCACCGGCCGGATATCGTAGTGATGGACCTGAGCATGCCTGAACTCAACGGCCTGGAGGCCGCGCGGCGGATACGCAAGATCCTTCCGAGGACGGAGATTCTCGTTTTGTCGCTGCATTTCACCGATCAGCTCGTTCGCGAAATCGTGGACGCCGGTGTCCGCGGTTACATCTTGAAATCGGATACCGACCGGGACCTGCTGACGGCCGTTGAGGCCCTGGCGAACCATCGATCGTTTTTTACCACCGGCGCCGCGCAACTGATTCTGGATGGCGTTCGCGAGGGAGGCTCAACGCCAATCTTGATGCGCAAGCGCCTCACTTCGCGCGAACGGGAAATTGTGCAGCTTCTGGCGGAGGGCAAAAGCACCAAGGAAGTCGCCGTTTCGCTGGGCATCAGCGTCAAAACCGCGGAAACGCACCGCGCCAATATCATGCGCAAGCTGGAGATCCATTCGGTGAGCGAGCTGGTGCGCTACGCCGTGAAGAATCAGATGATCGAGCCCTGAGTTCGTGTTCTCCTCCCCGGAACTCTTGTGGAGGCAAGAATTCCCCTCTTAGGCCATCTTCCTGAATAAACGGGCAACGCCTCGCCCTCGAATTCCCGCATAGCAAGCGCACTTCTATTAAATCAACGCCGTCGGTATTAACTACCAGCCTGAAGTAAGGGTTGTCGGGTAAAAACCCGATTGAGAGCGAGATGTTCGGCATCCTATTCTCCCGTTTCGTGCAAACCCAAGTCAGGAAGCTGCGCCGAGCCGCAGCGAGAGGAATTGTATGAGTCAAAACGCCGAAGCTACGCGCGTTCTATTTGTCGACGACGAAGAGGGCATTCGCATCACCCTCGCTGCCGTTCTGGAGAGGCAGGGCTTCGACGTGACCGCTGTAGGAGCTGTGGGAGATGCGGTCACGCAGATCAGTTGCATGCGATTTGACGTACTGCTTTGCGATCTCAATATCGAGAAGCCCGGCGACGGATTCGTGGTCATCGGTGCGATGCGCCACGTCCAGCCGAATTGCGTCAACCTCGTCTTGACCGGCTACCCCGCGTTTGAAAATGCGCTGCAGGCCCTGCAGCATCAGGTCGACGATTTCTTTACCAAGCCCGCCGACCTCGACACGCTCGTCAAGAAAATCCACGAAAAGCTGGAGGCCAGACGATCGAAAGTCCCGGTGCCCTTCAAGACCCTTACCGGGGTTCTGCGCGAAAATTGCGCCGATATCGTTGCCTGGGTGTCCGTAGCGGCGCAGAGTGATCCGATCATGTCCGCCGCCCGGTATGAGGCCGATAACCTTTCGAAGATCATGGACGCGCTGATCGAGTACGTGGAGGTCGGGCGAAACGGCTTGAAATCGGAAGCGCTTACGCTCGGCGCCGAGCACGGCCGCCGGCGCAAGAAGGAAGGCTATGACGCGCGCATGGTTGTGCGTGAGTTTCAGCTGGTCGACGAACGGATTTGCGACTTGATGGCCAGCGATCGGATGCCCGCCGCCCCGGTCGGGTTGACCTCGGATCTGGCGAAACTGACGAAGGGCCTGAACGCATTCGCAATTGCGGCGCTCAAACCATACATAAAATCTGGCCAAGCCTCGCGCGTCTAGCCGCAGTTCCCGCAACGATTCCGCGTTTTTAGTGTGACTGGCTTTCTCCCGGAAGAAGGAGGCGGATCGCCGGGACCAACTCTTTGCCAATCTCCGATTTGGGCAGGAATTTGCCGTCCCCCAGCAGGCGGGCGAGATGCGCAGCCTCTTCTTTCACGTAGTGACTGCTCATCAAGATGATTTTTGTCGTGGGTGAGAGCCGCCGCACTTCATACGCGGCCGCCAGGCCGCTCATTTTGGGCATCACGATATCCATCACCACCACATCGGGCTTGATCTCGCGTGCCCGATCGACAGCGGCCCGGCCGTCCGCCGCCTCATAGAGTTGCCAATGAAGAGTTGCCGATGAGGCTGCTCTCTTGAGCAACGCACACACCGTTCGCCGCACCAGTTGTTGGTCGTCTACTACGAGAATCTTGGCGGGGGTAGGCACTATCACCTCGGCAGGTGGCAGTCCCACTTTGGCGGGCACCTATGTACGCTAGCGTACACGATGCCGGTTGCCATTCCTATCGGGGGATTTGTGTACGTGCGTCGAGCCGGCTCCGGCCGGTCAGGGGGAGCTGAAGTTTCGGACAGACGGCATTGAGGCGGCGCCTCTGTGCCTCAAGGTTAGGTATCTATTCCCCTCGGTTCAGCGTATGATCAGAGAGTCTCCCCTACGCATCCTTCCATCGAACTGCAGGCAGTGGTGGTTCCTTACGCAAGGCAGACAGCGCCTTATTGCGCAAGGAGCGGTCATGGCCAGGAAACCCACTCGCACGTCTGCTCGTGCGTCTACCCAAGCGCCCGAACCGAAGAAAATCCACAACGGCAAAGATCCTTCTCGAAACGAGCTTCTTCGCGGCCTGCCCGCCGATGAACGGAAGCTCGTCTTTGCCAAGCTGGAACTGGTGACCCTGAAGATCCACGACGTTTTGCATGAGGCGGGCGCCACACTCAAGTTTGGCTATTTCCCGACGAGCGGCATCATCTCGATTATCAGCGTGCTAAAGGACGGCAAAAGTGTCGAAGTCGGGCTCGTCGGCAGGGAAGGCTTCGTCGGATTGCCTCTGGCCGTTGGCTTCCGCAGCAGTCCCACGCGTGCGATCTGCCAGGCCTCGGGTGCGGGATTCAGAATCGGAGCCTCCAACTTGGCGCAGATTCTCCCTTTTTGCCCCCAGCTGGAAAAAGGCCTTGCTCGGTATGCGCTGGCTTTGGGAATGCAAGCATCGCAAGTGGCCGCCTGCAACGGACTCCATGAAGTGGATGCTCGCCTGGCTCGCTGGATGCTGATGTGTCACGACCGGCTGGATATGGATTCCGTCCCGCTCACGCAGGAGTTTCTCTCCCAGATGCTGGGCATCCGTCGCGCCAGTGTCACGGTAGCCTCCGGCATACTTCAGAAGGCCGAGCTGATCGGCTCCAGGCGGGGAGAAGTGACCATCCTGGACCGCAAGGGCCTGGAAAACCGGTCGTGCGAATGTTACGGCATCATCAATCGCCAGATGGAAGCTTGGCGAAAAGATGTAATGTAAAATCTGTAAGCGGGCCTCTAGACAATCCTCGTATTCTGATATAAAGACTACCATGGGGTGACCTTCGCCTCGTTGAACCAAGTATAGGGGTAGAGGAAAATGGCCAGCCAAGCTACGGCACGCGCTTTAGACCATGCTGAACGCCGGCGCAGTCCGCGTTTGCCTGTCAATGTGACACTCATCGTTTGCGGGCAGTCGGCGGATAGCCAGCAGTTTCAGGAACAAACGTCTACCTTGTGCATCAACGCTCACGGTGCGCTGGTACCGTTGGCTGCGCGCGTCAGCCTCGGGCAGCGACTCGTGCTGATGAATCCGCAGACCTGGAACGAAAGGTCGGGCCGCGTTACGCGCTTGGGCCCGGCTGACGGAGGGCGGACTCAGGTCGGCATCGAATTCTCGGAGCCTTCGCCGGAGTTCTGGCCCTTGGGCGCCCCGCCGAAGAAAGCGTCCCCGCCGCCGGCAGTAAGGGTCGCAACGAAGACGAACCACTATCATATTCGCTGGTCGGGGACCGCCGTGGTCGATTGGGATCGTTTCGACACGAGAGTGGAGGCCGAGGCGAGCGCTGAGCAACTGGTGCGCCCGCGCGAGACCTACACCATCGAAGAGTTTGACGGCACGTGTCCGCGGTGCCGAACAGTCTGAGCTGTCAAAGATAGTTGACTCTCATCGCTGGAATAACGGAATAGAGCTGACAGGAATTTTCCATGGCCTCCCCGCACCGAATTTTCGAACGTCGAACTCGCGACAGTGATGCGTCGTTTCGGGCTGTATTCAACGGCTCGATAGACGCGCTCCTGATCGCCGATGACTCCCGCCGCTATCTGGATGCCAACCCGGCAGCCTGTGAATTGCTGGGCGTGGATCGGGCGGAGATCACCAAGTTCCGGATCGACGATTTCACGGCTCCCAGCCGCCGGGCCGATATTGCAGCGGCGTGGGATTCCTTCCTGCAGCATGGGAAGCAAAAGGGTGAGTACGAACTGGTCCGGCCGGATGGCACGACGCGCTACGTGGAATTCAGCGCCACCGCTAATTTCGTCCCCGGCCGGCATCTTTCGAGCCTGCGCGATGTTACGGATCGCAAGAACGCGCAAGAGAATCTGCTGGCGCTGTCCGGCCGCCTGCTGCAGGTGAAAGACGAAGAGCAGCGCCGCATCGCACGCGATTTACACGACAGCGCCGGGCAAATCTTGACCCTGCTGAAAATGAGCCTCGTGCCGCTGGAGGCGCGCCTCGCCAGGGAGCATCCCGAATTCGCCAAGCCCGTCACCCAAAGCATCGGTTTTGTGGATCAGCTGACGGCTGAGATCCGGTCGCTGTCTCACTTGCTGCATCCTCCCCTGATCGATGAGCTGGGACTTCCGGCCGCGCTGCACTGGTATACGGAGGAATTTGCGAAGCGCTGCAAGATCAAGGTTGATCTGGATTATCCGCCGGACTACGAGCGGCTCGCACGCGAATCGGAAATTGCCTTGTTCCGCATTGTGCAGGAGTGCCTGACGAATATTCACCGTCACTCGGGCAGCCAGACGGCATTCATTCGTTTCAAGCAATCCTCTCGCGAAATCGTTTGCGAGGTGAAAGACGAAGGCAGGGGAATGCCGCCGGAACAATCATCCACTCACGTCCTGCCTGGCATCATGGGCGTAGGCCTGAGAGGGATGCAAGAGCGGCTCAGACAGCTGGGTGGGAGCTTCAAGATCAATTCAGGTGGCCACGGCACCACGATCATTGCCACGCTGCCGCGTTCGACGGACCGCCCCCCGAAAGCGCCTCGAGGTTCTTCCTCTCCGCGCGGGAGTTAACTCTTTTTTTCAACTGAAGAATTTCGAACGGTTTGACTTCTTGCAGCGACCGGCCTGCTTCTATTTCCTCAGTTCTTGCAGATGATGGCCTTCCACGAGTAGGCAAATTGCAGGTGGGTTTTGCGCTGATCGAATTGCACGCCGTATGTCCCGGGCGTGCTGCGCAAAAATATTTCGATGCATTCCAAGAGCTGTAAGCGCCTGCAGCTTACAATTCGCTGCTGCCCGGCGCTCGGCTTTCCCTGCGGCTCCATGTCCCTCGTTCCCCGATGGCCCCGACGACGATGGCCAAATCCTCAATCGATGATGGCTAAATTATTGGTGCACATGAATATCCTCGCAATACAGGTTTGGGCCTAGGCGAGCTTTGACGAAATATGTACGGCATCGTACGGTATCGTACAGTCTGACGAATTTGCCTTGCGGTCGTACCATGACGAGAACAGCAATTTTGCGTGGACGATCGGCCCCGGAAAAGCTTCAGTCGAGCTTCGAACCCGTCTTTAGTGTCATCTGCTGAAAATCCGGATTCCGTTGAAAGCGGAGAATATGCCCGAGGCTTTTCCTGCGATGTATATCGCAGTTACTAACGCCCGACGCAGTAGAACTTTGGATTGACCCGTACTTCCGTACCATTATGGAACATCCGCCGCATTGCCAATACTGACAAAGTTCACCAGGGGGCTGGTGGATCTGTTCGGTAATTTCCAACGATTTAGGGATGAATTGCACCAGGCGCATTTCCGGGTGCTTTCACACCATGAACAAAATGTGTGGAAGACAAGCAATCAGGATGGGGAGTTCTGTTGGCCAAGGGTTGGAGGCCGAACCGGTCATCATTACTTTGGCCGTGCAAGCTCTCACCGTCGCGGTCGTCCACACAAACGTCACTGATTACCTGGGTCGGGTGTGTAGCCGGCGTGTACAGCGCCGCTCGTTGTGTACAGCCGGGTAGTTTCGACACCACCCGGGCGAACTATATCTGCCGTATTTACAGTACGTTGCAAGATTCACCGTGGCAGCCAAGCTGCATTATGTGAAGCAGAGAATCGACGAAGACAAAATGCCAATCGTTGATTACAGCGTGAGCAGAACTCACAGGAGACGAACAATGAAGCAAAAGTTATTGATGGGCTTGATGCTGCTGGGTTTCGCGACATTGGCGAGCAGTCCGGTTTTTGCGACCACCGCATCCGGGACGGTTGCCGTAACGGCCACGGTCGGGAGTTCCGTCAGCTTGACGTTTGTGACTGATCCGAGCGGTATTACGCTCGCGGGCACGGGCACATCCGCCGCGACCGTCGCGTTTGGAAGCGTACAGGCTTATGGCGGAGTGGTTCCCGCGAACGTCACGAAAACCGTAAACGGAATAATCAACTGGACCCTGAGCACACCCTTCGACGTGGTGGTTGAGGTTGCCAACCAGACCAGCTCCAATTACACGCTCACGGCACAACTCAACACCGCCGATGCCGTGAACACCTGGAAGATCGGTGCCACAACGATCACGAGCGCAAGTGCGGCATCCCTGACCGCGACGGGTGCCTATGGCACTTCCGTCTACACGCTGAACTTGACGATTCCGTTCAGCGCGGCTGCGGGCGCCATCTCCAACACCATCAACTTCGTCGCTACGGCGAACTAGGTGAATCCCGTGAGAGAACAGTGGCGTCATGACAGATCACCTTATGGCGCCACCGCTTCTTTCATCCTTATCGTGCAAAATGTCCAACAAATTTTGGATCATCTCCTGGATCATCGCCGCTGCTCTTACGCTCGCTTCACTGTGTGTATCACCGGCCAGCGCTGCGTCCCTTACCTTGACTTTCAGTTCTGCTGCAGGCGGGATCGCGTTGGGCGGCAGCGGAACATCTGCTTCAACCGTTACCTTCGGCAGCGTTATGGCATACGGAGGCGTCGTTCCGGCGGGCGTAACTAAATCCATAAACGGCACGACCGACTGGACCCTGAGCACGCCCATTAATGTGCTGGTGACGAAGACAGGATTAGGAAACAGCGCAAATTACACGATGACCGCCCAGTTGCAAACCTCTGATCTTACGCATACGTGGAAACTCGGGGCGGCGACGGTGACCAGTGCCTCGCCCGCAACCGTTACGGCAACCGGCGCATACGGCAGCGCTACCCCTTACACACTGAGCCTGACCATACCTTTTTCTGCATCGGCGGGAAGTGTGAACAACACCTTAGACATTATTGTGACCAGCAATTGAGCGCAAATGCGCCGATAGGAACACTCTCGTGAAATCACACATCCGAGCTTTCTCAACAAACTTGACGCGGCGAGACCGGCTTGTCCTGGTTCTGGCCTTGGGTATTCTTTCCCTGCTGCCTGCTTCGCGATCTCCTGTCTTCGCCGCGGGGCTGCCTGCCGACCCCGGCGCTACAGACGCTCCGCCATCGCTCACGATCTCCCCGGGAGTCATCATGGTGCAGGCCCAGCCGGGGCAGAGCACTACGCAAGACGTGGCGATCTCCAATCTCACCCCGGCGGAATTCAGATTCGACCTTGAAGCGATGGACGTTGCCGTACGTGACGGCCATCGGGTTTTTGTGCCTGCGGGAGAGACGCCGGGAAGTATCGCGCGCACCGCCATCTTTTCGCCGAGTTCTTTTGCGGTGCAGCCGGGAGGATCGGTCACCGTGCACGTCACGGTGACGGTCCCGGAAAATCCCGCGGGACGCGCCATCGTGGCGATTTTTCGCAGCAACACCAAGGTTCAGGGACGCGACGGCTTTGCGATGACCGCATCTCTGGGCGCCTTGATGACCTTTACCTTGTCCAAGGAACTCCAGATCGAAAGCTCGCCCCTCCATTTCGACGGCTTATCGGAAGGCGACGACCTGGTGATTTCGGAATGGGTCACGAACACGGGCAGCGAGCCCGTTGTCTCCAAGGGTGTGGTGGCCATTCTAAATTCCACCGGCAAGTTGGTAGGTAAAGTTCCCGTGGAAGCCCTGAGGCTGCTGCCGGGTGAACGCCTGCAATTCAAGGCGGGCTATCCGTCTACTCTGAAATCGGGAAAGTATCGCGCGCTGATGACGCTGGAGCACGACGGCGCGGTGCTCACGACTTCGTCTAATTTTGACATCCAATGAGATGGTTCGCTTTGATCCTATTTCTGACGAGTACCGCCTACGGGCAGTCGTCCGAGGATCAAAGCCCCGCGCCCGCAAGTCAGACCTCCGTAAGTCTGAACGCTGATTCGCAGTCAATTCAGGGAGCCATTCAGGGAAGCCGCCGCGCCACACACCTGGTTATCCACCGGGATGCCTGCCATTTCGCTGCGGGCCGGAGATCTGCTGCGCATACCTGCCGAAGGTGCGACCGCCGCGTATGCCACCGACGTTCTCTACGTCGACGTCACTCTTGACGATGGTTTTGTCCAGGTTCTGGGAAAATTTGCCGGCCACACCGAAGTCATTATCGTCACCGACGCCAGCGCCAGAAACGTTCCCGTGGATGTAACCCCCGCGGCTCCCATTTATCCTCCGGGTTTCAGTTTGCCGGAATCCACGGCGCGCGGCCCCGTGAGCGGAACTTACGAATTCCGTTACACCTCGGACCAGTCTCAACTCCAGAACATCGTCGATCATAACGATTCAAGGTTCCGAGCGCACCACCCAGTTCCATATGCTCATGAGCAGCTTGCTGGCGCCACCGCCCGGAGAAGCGCGCGTCTTCCTGCCATCGGCGTTTTATCAAATCAAAACGTCGCGCTGGGATCTTGCGCTCCTCGATCAAACCGTGACGAACTCGCCCTTGACCGTCAACGGCTCCATCCTGCGAGGCGTGCATTTCAAGTCCCAGAGGTGGGTCTTCCATGCGGGCTACGCCTCACTCGCAAGCTTCCACGGCTTCATTTTTCCCGTTCAGCCCGAGGAGGTGGCGGGTGCGAGTTACATCATTCCGTTAAGCACGCACTCGCGGTTGACTTCCAACGCTTACTATTTCTTTACGCCCACTCAGGCTCTCACAACCGGGCGTCCGGGCGCTGTTCCTTCGGTCGTTTATGAATACAAGCGCGACCATGATTTGGAATTGCTCGCCGAACTCGCCGCGGGCAGCGGCCTGGGCAGCGCGCTTCAATTTCGCTACTCCCGGCCGCGCGACGATTTCATCGCCAATTTCCGCCAGAAGCCCCGTGCATTCCATTCATTGAGTTTCGATAATGTCCCGGGATTGCAGTCTGAGCTTCTGTGGAACCGCCGGATCAGCGCGGTTCTATTCAACAATGTGAGTTTTTCCGACAACCGATTGCTGTTGCCGCAGAGTCTGCAAAACAATCTCACTTCGTCTGAAAATCTGCACGCGACGCTATCGAAAAACTGGTCGGTGGGCACGGGTGCGGCCTATGCCGCCTTCCGTCAAACGGGCGCCGCTGGTGCGTACTCCCTCACTTCGCTTACCCTGCCGCAAAACATCAATTTCGATCTGCGTCACTTCGGAGTTGGTTTTCAGTACCAATACACTCGAAATTCCCAGGGTTTTGCCGCGGGCCAGGACTTCCGTCCGAGTTTTCGAGCGAGCTTCGGCGCCTTCACGGCGTCGGCTTATTTTGAGAGGCAAACCCAGGCCACCACGATTGAGTCGATCTTTTCGGAAAATCCCACGCTCCAGGCTGAACTGAATGCGCTGGGCCTCACCCTGTCCACGTCCGGAGCAGCTCCAGACCCTGCTGCAGGACACCACGTTCCTCCAGGCCCTTGGCCTCTCGGCCGGTTCCCAACTGAGTCTCGTGCCTACCCGAAACCAGGTGGGCGGGAATATGAATTGGACCTCCTCCCGTGGCGGCGCTCAGCAGTTGAACATGGGCTTTGTTTATTCCACGGATCAGTCTCTGCTCACCACGACTCAAAATTGGAATCTCACCGGGTCCTACGGCCGGCAAATCGGCCAGGCATACAATCTCTCTTTGTCGGCTTCACTGCTGCACATCGCCATCGGCGGACAGCCGCAAACGTACCCGATGGTGCAGGTGGGTCTGCGCCGCAGCTTCTCCGCCTTGCCCTGGTTTCTTTCGTCACACAAGGTGGGGACCATCAGCGGCACCGTCTTCCAGGATGACGCGGGTCGCGGCATATTTCGCAAGGGCGTGCCCCCGCTGGCCGGAGTGGAAGTCGTTCTCGACGGCTCTGAACGCGCCACCACGGATAGCAACGGCTTCTACTCGTTTGCACACGTTCCAGACGGCGGGCATTTTATTGAATTCAACTTTCACTCTGCGAAGCCCTTCTGGTTCACCGGTCAATCCAGGAGGCCAGCAACCATCAACGTGCCGGCCAATCTCGGCATCCGCTTTGCATCGGCTGCATTAATCGGCTACCTCAGAAACGACGCGGAGGTCGGAGTGGAAGGCGCGCAGATCATCGTCACCGGAACAAGTCAGCAACTCGAGATCCAGTCGGATGGGCAAGGTAGATTTTCAGCCGAGGGACTTGGGGCAGGGGACTATGAGGTCAGCGTGGATCCCGACAGTCTGCCCGAGGGCTATTTCCTGGAAGACCTGAAGCCCCAGCAGATCAGCCTGGCTGACGGAGTTCCCAAGCGATTGGATTTTCGCGTGAGGGCGCTTCGGTCGCTCGCCGGCCACGTCACGGTATACAGCGCGGCCGCTGGAGAATACGTACCCGCAGTGGGAATCGTCGTGGAGCTGCGAGGGCTGGTGACGAGAAAGACGGCAACAAATTCCTCGGGCAGGTTCAGCTTCCAGGATCTGCCGTCGGGAAATTTCGTCGTGGCATTGGAATGGGATCAAGCAGAGGTGACGCAAAACGTGACGCTGCCATCCGAACCAGGAAGTACGAAAGTGGAGATCAGGCTGCAGCCTCGGAAGAACCTGGTCGTAGCCGACGGAAGTACGGATGACAGTAAGTAAATGACCCCGCAGCCCGGGCGGATCTCTCCTGATTTGTGCGAGTTAAGCGTTCTTCCGGACGCCGACGATAGACACCTCCCCCGTCGCGCTCACGCGCCGGTGATTGAAATACCGATACGGTCTATCGAATCTTCAACGAACCCAAAACCGGTCTGGCTTGCTACAATTTCCCGTGGTTCAGCGGCCGGGCGATAAGCTTCTCACGCCTGGCGGGCGTCTGAAAAACCCCAACCCGGAGATCATCGAAAAATAATATGACAAAATATAAACTGGAATACATCTGGCTTGACGGCAATCGTCCCGTCCCTGAGCTGCGCGGTAAGACTGCGATGAGGGCGTTTGACCATGCACCTACCTTGGCCGATCTACCCAATTGGGGTTTTGACGGCAGCTCCACGATGCAGGCCGAGGGGAAAAGTTCTGACTGCGTGTTAAAGCCCGTGGCTCTGTATCCGGATGCAAGCCGCAAGGATGCGTACATCGTTCTGAGCGAAGTCCTGCACCCTGACCTCAGCCCGCATCCCTCCAACGCTCGCGCTACGATCGAAAACGACCCGGACTTCTGGATTGGTTTCGAGCAGGAGTACTTCCTTTATCAAGGCGGACGTCCTCTTGGATTCCCCCAGGAAGGCTACCCGAGCACGCCCCAGGGTCCGTACTACTGCGGCGTGGGCTACAAATATATGGGCGGCCTGGCCCGTAAGATCGTGGAAGAGCATTTGGAACTCTGCCTCGCGGCGGGCATCAATCACGAAGGCATCAACGCTGAAGTCGCCAAAGGCCAGTGGGAGTTCCAGATCTTCGCCAAGGGCTCGGCCAAGGCTGCGGACGACATGTGGACCGCTCGCTACCTGATGATGC
This sequence comes from uncultured Acidobacteriota bacterium, assembly GCA_963810155.1. Lineage (GTDB taxonomy): Bacteria > Acidobacteriota > Terriglobia > Acidiferrales > UBA7541 > Palsa-189. Next base: position 69,783 of record CAWEMN010000003.1, on the reverse strand, counting down.
GCCTCTGCGAGAAATACGAAGTCGACGTGGTGTTGCATTGCAAGCCGATCAAAGGCGATTGGAATGGATCCGGCATGCACACGAACTTCTCGACGAAATACATGCGCGAAACGGGCGGCAAGGAGTATTTCGAAGCGCTCATGAAGGCCTTCTCCGAAACCGTCACCGAACACATCGCGGTGTACGGCCCGGACAACCATCTGCGCCTCACCGGATTGCACGAGACCCAGGCCATCGACAAGTTCAGCTATGGCCTCTCGGATCGTGGTGCTTCGATCCGCATGCCCATTCATTTCGTCAAGAATGGCTACAAAGGATACCTGGAAGATCGTCGCCCGAACTCCGAGGGCGATCCCTATCAGATCGTCTCCCGCATTCTGAAGACGATCAATGGCGTTCCGAAACCCAAGCACGCCTTCGCCTGACCGCTCCCGCGGGTAACGGCGGCGTCTGACACGCAACCAAGCACTGGGCTCGTGCGGGATCTAACCCCGCACGGGCCGCAGCGCAGGATGGTCCTGGGATTCGCACTCCCTCAAGTGGAAACTTTGTCCCTAAGAACGGTGTTTATTTTCCTCTGGTAAGAGCTGTTACCGCCCCTGAAATCCCCCTCAGATTCGACCTGGTACTATAACTACTTATGATTTAGGGCCTTACACGCGCGCCCCTGCGTTCTGCTGAAGGGCCTCTTGGCTCGCAGATTGCTTTCTGAGTTAAAGGGAACAACCTCTGTCAAAGGAAAGCGATGAACCTCGAGCGGCAATACGCTGGATACGGCTGCTTACTTGTGCTGGTCGCTGTGACGCCCCTGTTTCTGGAGTGCACTTACAACCCCGACGTAAGGACTTCGGCTAGCCGGACGACGGAGGTCGAACACCGGAACTTCCGCGAAGTAAAGTTTGAATATTCGGATCGTCGTGGTGGGTCACGGGACACGGTGCCGCCGACCGAGCCTTCGAATTTCAGGGTGAACACCACCCCGGTGCCCATCGTTCAAGCGGTCCAGGACTATATCAATCCGACGTTTCTGACGGCTCACACGACGGAGCCATTCGATAGCAGCGACGGCGATCTGATCGTGGTGTGCGCTTCCACCCACGCTGGGGTTACGTTGACTCCAGCGGACAACTTCGGGAACAGCTGGATCTCTGCCGCGGGGCCGACCAATACCAACACCTTAATGCCGCTCCGGACGCAGGTCTGGTATGCCAAGAATCCCGCCGTCGGTCCCGGCCACACCTTGACCGTCACTCTTTCCACGGCACAATCGCTGGTGATCTCGGTGCTCGTCGTGAGAGGTTCGGATATTGCCGCCCCGATCGACGCGCTTTCTGTGATTAGCGACGATGGCAATTCACGCACGCTGCGAGCAACCAGCCCGGACATCACCACCACCAACGGCAACGATCTGTTAATTGGCTTTGCGAAGAGCTCCATCTCCGAGTCCTTTGTTCCCGACGGGGGTTTCACGGCGCAGCCCCTCGCGTCTTCAGACTTCCTGGCCTCCGAGTCCAGGCTCGCCGGAACGGCAGGCAGGCACCACGCGACATTCGCGCTCAAAACCGCCGCCACCTGGCAAGCGATCGTCATGGCCGTGAAGCCATCGCCGATTCCATCCAGTCTTGCGTGGACGGCTTCGACGGATAATGTGGGTGTGGCCGGATATTCGTTGGAGCGTTGCCAGGGGGTCGGCTGCAGGAATTTCGAGCAGATGGCCACACTTTCGGGCACAACGTTCAGCGATATGGGGCTTGCTACCGACACAAGTTACAGCTACCGAGTCCGCGCCAGGGATGCGGCCGGGAACCTTAGTCGTTATTCGAAGGTCTTGCGGGTAGGGCAGCAGGCATACCCTGTGTGGAGAGCAGGCTCGTCCTCTCGCCGCACGGTTACCCGGGCTAAAAACCACTCACCGACGGGCGGCGCGACTTAATCGCGCCGCAATTTCCGCTGCCGTTCCGCTGACCAGCCGAGCGAGCAAGCCTCGCGCCTTTTTACCACACGCCCGGCCAGGGCTTGCCCACCAGAAATTCGGGGTTCGCGCCCTTGCGCGGCGTGTACTTCTGCACCCGGCCGGTTCTCACTTCAGCGGTGTAGAGATTGCCCTCTTTGTCGGTCGTAAATCCGTGCACGCCCCACTGGCAACCCTGGCACGTGCCGAATGTTCCCCACGAATAGAGGAAGTGTCCCTCGGTGTCGTACCCGAGGAGCTTGTTCGATCCCTGGTCGGCGGCCCAGAGAATATGGTTGGTGCCCATGTAGATGCTGTGAATGTTCATCGGCGGGCGCGGGCCGAAATCCCACTGGTCCAGAAACTTTCCGTTCTCGTCGAACACCTGCACGCGGCCGTCGTTGCGGTCATTCACGTAGACGCGCCGCGTTGTCGGGTCGACGGCGATTCCGTGCACGCTGCTGAAATAGCCGGGACGCTTTTCGTTGGGAGGAGTGCCCTTCATTCCCCACTGCAGGAGTTTCTTGCCGTGCATGTCGTACTTGATGACGCGCGTGCCGTCGTAGCCGTCGGCCAGGTACCAGGTGTTGGCGTCCATGAACGCCATGAACGTCGGCCGCGCGAAGTGCGTATCGTCGGTGCCCGGCACGCCCGGCGTGCCCAGCGTCAGGATGCGCGTCTTGCCGTCATGCGTGAACTCGGTGACGAAGTGGTTGTCCGCATCCACGATCCAGATGTGCTTTTCCGGATCGTAAGGGCTGATCTCGATGTCGTGCGGCCGGCCCCAGATTTTGTCGTATTGCGACCAGTCTTCGATTACCTTGCCGGTGTGATCGAGCACCACGATCACGTGCTCCCACCGCCAATCAACGCCGGGCCGGCCCTCGTGCCCGTCTCGGGCATCGGGGCAATTTGGATTCTTGGGCATGCCTTCGGGGTTGGGAATGCCGCCGCAGCTCGGAGTGGCGCTGGCCGTTTCGCGCAGAGGGACGCCGCCGCCTACGGGGAATTTTATGCTCGGCCCAATCTCGGGGAGCCACGTGGTCTTGATCCGCTCAGGCAGCACGGGCAGCTCGCCCTTCTGCGCCACAAAGATCCGGTCGGGACTTTCGGGATAAACAAACGTTGCTTGGGACCAGCCCCACCCCTCATGCTTGGGGAGGCTCTCCGCCAACGGCTTCGGCCAACCCGGCACCGGATCGTAAGGGCCGAAAACGTCTTGCCCGCCCTTGAGTCCCGGGACCGCCGCGAACCCCTCTCCGGGCACCTTCTTTTGCTGCCCCTGCAAAACTCCCATCCGGTTACTGACCAGGATGACGGCGAGTAAGGCCGTGCATACAGCCGCAATCTTTAGCGTTCGTCGGTTCATATTGGCGCCTCCACTACTCTTGAATCGAGGACCATCTGCCAGAGTTCGTGCTGCACTTCGCAAGCGGGGAAGACCAGTGGCAGACTCTCCAGTCTGTTAAAACTGCGCCAACCATACGCCCGCCACCCCTTCGAGTCAATCGCGGCACGAACGCAGGGCTTAAAGCTCTAAGCCGGCTGCCCGATCCCCTGGCAACGACAGGACTCGCAGATACCCCTAAACGAAGAGATCATCGAATTGCCGGGGGGGGGAACTCACATGAAGAACCTTTCTGCATATGAAGTAAGCCGCGATCACGCGGTCGTCTTTGGCGGCAGGGAGAATCCGTGGGCCATACGAAATCCGCTCGACGAAGCCCGCGACCTGTACCGAATGGTGGCGTACGGCTCCTGCACTGTCGAGAGCATACGTGAGTTGATTTCAGTTCCTCCGGAGATCGAATCAGCCCTGCGTCTGTATGCAGAGCAGTATCCCAAAGACGGGCAGAGGATTCATTGTGTTCTGCGATTCCGCGAGAGGGTTGCGCACGAGTTCGAGCGGCTGGTGGATGAGAATCTATCTCCTATCGACGCTTCACACCCTCACGTCGCCGCCGCCGTTGCCTAACTGGGTGGCGAACTGGGCGTGGAAATGGACGCTGCCGGATAATCGCGGCGCGGAAGAGGTAAGCCTGTGCGAAAGACGCAAAAACGCATCTTCCTCGTGTTTCTCGTTCTCGCAGTTGCTATGGTCACCATCCTGAGCCTTGCGCGTTCCAGGATGGAGGCTACCGCTCGAGTCCGCAAAGCTGCTGCCTGACTTCGCTTCCGGCGGACATACCACTTACATCGATATGAGTGTCGCGACCCCGATTGTGTTCGGGACCCGATTGTGTTCGGGAATGGAACATGTCCTCAGCGATATTGCCGCGCGGCCGGAGAATCATCCGGAGCCGAAGTGTCCCTAATGGGTCAGACGCTGCCTTCAGGTCCCGGCTATACTCTGTCTCCTCTCAAATAGTCGGCGTTTCCTTGCAGTCATTTCGCGCCGATGCCTTGTCACATGCAGTTCCCTCTTGCAGTTCTCAAGCCCGGCGTCCGCGCCAGGCTCGGCAAAGCTGTAGAGCTCAAGACATAAACAATGCCCATTGCTCACAAAAATCCAGCCGATGTAGCTGACGCGAGGATCGATTTACGCACTCCGGAAGCCCTGCTGAGGGCGGGAGCCCTGCAGAGCGCGATCTTCAACAGCGCCAACTTTTCAAGCATCGCCACCGATGCCAAGGGCGTCATCCAGATCTTCAACGTGGGTGCCGAGCGGATGCTGGGCTATACGGCCTCTGAGGTGATGAACAAGATCACCCCGGCCGACATCTCCGATCCGCTCGAAGTGATCGCGCGCGCCGAAGCGCTAAGTCTCGAGCTTGGCACGCCGATCGCCCCGGGCTTCGAGGCGCTGGTCTTCAAGGCCTCGCGCGGAATCGAAGATATCTACGAGCTGAGCTACATCCGCAAGGATGGCAGCCGCTTTCCGGCGGTAGTGTCGGTGACGGCGCTGCGCGACGCGCAGGGCGGCATCATCGGCTACCTGCTTATCGGCACCGACAACACGGCCCGCAAACGAGCGGAAGAGGCGCTGCTCAAGGCGGGCGCCCTGCAGACCGCGATCTTCAACAGCGCTAATTTTTCGAGCATCGCCACCGATGCCAAGGGCGTCATTCAGATCTTCAACGTGGGTGCCGAGCGCATGCTGGGCTATACGGCCGCAGAGGTGTTGAACAAGATTACGCCGGCCGACATCTCCGATCCTCAGGAAGTGATTGCCCGCGCCAAGGCGCTGAGCGTTGAGCTGGGAACCCCGATTACCCCCGGCTTCGAGGCGCTGGTGTTCAAGGCCTCGCGCGGGATCGAAGACATCTACGAGCTGAGTTACATCCGCAAGGATGGCAGCCGCTTTCCGGCGGTGGTGTCGGTCACGGCGCTGCGCGATGCGCAGGGCGGCATCATCGGCTACCTGTTGATTGGCACCGATAACACGGCGCGCAAGCGAGCGGAAGAGGCCCTGCTCAAGGCCGGCGCCCTGCAGACCGCGATCTTCAACAGCGCCAACTTTTCGAGCATCGCCACCGATGCCAAGGGCGTCATTCAGATTTTCAACGTAGGCGCCGAGCGCATGCTGGGCTACTCCGCCGCCGATGTGATGAACCTGATCACGCCGGCCGACATCTCCGATCCTCAGGAAGTGATTGCCCGCGCCAAGGCGCTGAGCGTTGAGCTGGGAACCCCGATTACCCCCGGCTTCGAGGCGCTGGTCTTCAAGGCCTCGCGCGGAATCGAAGACATCTACGAGCTGACCTACATCCGCAAGGATGGCAGCCGCTTTCCGGCGGTAGTGTCGGTGACGGCGCTGCGCGACGCGCAGGACGGCATCATCGGCTATCTGCTTATCGGCACCGACAATACGGCGCGCAAGCAGATTGAGGCCGAGCAGAAGAAGCTGGACCAGCGGCTGCGCGACCAGCAGTTCTACACGCGCTCCCTCATTGAGTCCAACGTCGACGCGTTGATGACCACCGATCCGCGCGGCATCGTCACCGACGTCAACAAACAGATGGAAGCGCTCACCGGATGCACGCGCGACGAACTGATTGGCGCGCCCTTCAAAAACTACTTCACCGATCCGGACCGCGCCGAGGCCGGCATCAAGCGCGTGCTGGGCGAAGGCAAGATCACCAATTACGAGCTCACCGCGCGTGCCCGCAATGGCCAGCTCACCGTGGTGTCGTATAACGCGACAACATTTTACGATCGTGACAGAAGCCTGCAGGGCGTATTTGCGGCGGCGCGCGACGTCACCGAGCTGAAGCGATTCGAGCAGAAGCTGCGGCAGAAAAACGTCGAGCTCGAAGATGCCAGCCGCATGAAATCCGAATTCCTCGCCAACATGTCCCACGAATTACGGACTCCCCTGAATGCCATCATCGGCTTCTCCGAGGTGCTCAAGGACGGACTGATGGGCGAGATGACCGATAAGCAGCGCGGATTCATTGGCGACATCTTCAGCAGCGGCAAGCATCTGCTCTCGCTCATCAACGATATCCTCGACTTGTCCAAGGTCGAAGCCGGGCAGATGACGCTGGACCTGGAGCTGGTGCAGCTCTCCTCGTCATTTGTGAATAGCTTGTCCATCATTCGGGAGAAAGCGGCGACCCGCAATATTCGCATTGAGATCGATGCATCGGACGAACTGGGCTCGATTCTCGCGGACGCGCGCAAGCTCAAGCAGATCCTCTACAACCTGTTATCCAACGCGGTCAAGTTCAGCAATGACGGCGGCCGGGTAATCCTCCGAGCCGGCCAGGTCGCTCGCGGCGAAGTGGGACAGGTTTCCCGTTCCGCGAATAGCCGAAGTTTTCCCCTGGCCGAAAATGAGTTCAAAGAGTTTCTCAAGATCAGCGTCATCGACAGCGGTATCGGTATCAATGCCGAAGGGTTGGAACGCTTGTTTCGGCCGTTCAGCCAGATTGACAGTGGACTCGGGCGAAAGTTCGAGGGCTCAGGGCTGGGCTTGGGCCTGGTAAAGCTGATGACCGAGTTGCACGGAGGCACGGTAGCGGTCGAAAGTACCGTGGACGAAGGCTCTTGCTTCACCGTCTGGTTGCCCTTGCGGGCGCCGGGCGCGGCAGGGCTCGCTTCGACAAAAGAAGCCGACGTCTCTCCGATCGATGCGCCCGTGGGAACTCATACGGCGCTGGTCGTTGAGGACGACTTCAAGTCGGCCAACCTGATCCGGGTACAACTCGAGGCACAGGGTTTCAAGGTTCTGCACGCGGTTTCCGCCGAGGCTGCGCTGGTGCTCGCGGTGCAGCAGCCTCTTTCGCTCATCACTCTGGATATCCAGCTACCGGATATGGACGGATGGGAACTCCTCACCCGACTGAAGGAGGTGCCGGCGCTGAAGCGAATCCCCGTGGTGATCATCTCGATCGTGGCCGACCGCAACAAGGGTTTTGCGCTGGGCGCCGCCGCGGTGATGGAAAAACCGATCTCACGGCAGGAGTTGTATCAGTCGCTCGTGGATCTCGGTCTTTTCCCGGTGGAAAAGGGGCGTGCACTGAAAGTTCTGGTGGTAGATGACGATCGCAAGGCCGTGGAATTGATGGCCACCCGCCTCAACGATTTTGCCGATACCGTGTTGCGAGCCTACGGAGGACGCGAGGCGATTGAGGCCGCGAGGCGCGAGCTGCCGGACCTGATCGTGCTCGATTTGATGATGCCCGAGGTTAACGGCTTTGACGTGGTGGCGGCGCTCCACGAACAGGCCGACACCGCGGGCATTCCGGTCCTGGTGGTTACCGCCAAGAAAATCACTGCAGAGGACCGCGCCATATTGAACGGCAATGTCGCGTCGATCATGGAAAAGGGTAAATTCGACCTCGATCGCTTTACCTCCGAAGTCAAACGCGCCCTGTCGGGACGCAGGTTGGCGCACTGACGTGGCCAAAGTCCTGATTATCGAGGATAACCCGGCCAACATGGCTCTGGCGGTATTCCTTTTGCAGTCCGTCGGTCATACCGTGCTCACCGCCACGGACGCCGAGACCGGACTCAGTTTGGCGCGAGACGAGCAACCCAACCTGATTCTCATGGACGTGCAGCTTCCCGGCATGAATGGCCTGGAAGCTACCGTGTTGCTCAAGGGGCTGGACGCGACGCGAGCCATTCCCGTGATCGCTTTGACGGCGCTGGCCATGAAAGGCGACGAAGAACGCATCCGAGCCGCAGGCTGTGATGGCTACATCGCCAAGCCCATGCGCTATCGTGAGTTTTTGGCCGTCGTCGCCGCGCGCCTGGCCGAGACATGAATCGGCATCCGGATATCGCCATCCGCCAGGCGCGGAGTGCACCGCCGTCATTCGCGATAAGAAGAGACCGCCGGCTCTCACCTCTTGATCATCGCCATGACCGACCGGCGCGATGAAGGTGATGAGGCCCGCTGCCTCGCTGCCAGCATGGACACCTGTCCGCCGAGAGCGCTCGCCGCGTTTCCCTGTATAATCGCGCTGTAGCTCTTCTTGTTTCCTCCGGGGCGTCAAATTGGCGGACACAAGACATTTTGGAAGGCGAGCGGGTACCGCCATCGTTGTCCTGGGCGTTGCCGCGGCATTTCTATATTTGGGTGGCTGGTTCAATCCTGAAGCGTTGACGCCCGCACGTTTCGCCGACGGCTTTGAGCGCGTCGACGGAATCTATTCCGGTTTCCGCCTCAATCATGCCAAGGGCGTTTGCGTCAGCGGCTCTTTCGAGAGCAACGGCCGGGGCACGCGCCTTTCAAAGGCCGTAGTTTTCAAAGCTGGACGTGTGCTAATCATTGGCCGCTTCTCTCTGGCAGGCGGCAATCCCCACGTTGCCGACGCGCCCGAAATGGTCCGTGGTCTCGGACTTTTGTTCAAGCTGCCCGACGGTGAAGAATGGCGCACCGCCATGATCAATACGCCGGTATTTGCGGTGAATACCCCACAAGCTTTTTACGACAGATTACTTGCCGCGCAGCCGAACCCCACGACAGGCAAACCCGATCCGGCGAAAATGGCGGCTTTTTTGGCGAGTCATCCGGAAACCGTGCAGGCGACAAAGATCATTCAAAGCCATCCCGCGTCATCTGGCTTCGAAAACAGCCCATACTTCGGTCTGAATGCCTTCTGGTTCATGGACGCGAGTGGAAGATCGATACCCGTCCGCTGGTCGTTAGCGCCAGTGCAGCCGTTTGCATCCGCGAATCCGACCGGACCTGCCCGGCCAGACAAAAATTACCTGTTCGATGCGTTGATCGCTGGCATCCTTCAGCAGCCGCTGCAGTGGCACCTGATCATCACGATTGGCCAGGCAAACGATCCGACTAACGATGCCACCATCCCCTGGCCCGATGCGCGGGAGCAGGTGGATGTGGGGACCGTGACGCTCGATCACGTGGAGAGCGAGGAAACCAGCCTCTGTCGCGACATTAATTTCGATCCGTTGGTTTTGCCGGAAGGAATGGCGTCGTCCGATGATCCTCTGCTTAGCGCTCGTTCAGCGGTCTATTCCCAGTCGTTCACGCGACGAGCAGGCGAGAGGAAGCTACCAAGCGCGGTCACGTCTTCCGAGGTGCGAAAGTGAGCATGAGCGCGGCGACCGAGCAGCGGCAATTCACAGCTCTCATGAGGTTGTTTCACTGGCTCACGGCTGCGCTGGTGCTGACGATGCTCGGCATTGGTGTCGCGATGGTAGCATCGCTCGCCGACTATCATCGTTTGGTGTCCATTCACCGGCCGCTGGGTATTCTCATACTGATTGTGGTGGTGATTCGCTACGTCAACCGTCGCTACTCCACCCTGCCGCCGTTTCCCGCCACCATGTCGCCTCGAGAGCGTTCGGTTGCCTCGGCGTCTGAACTCTTTTTGTATGCTCTGCTGGTTGTACAGCCGCTGGTCGGTTGGGGAATGTTGTCAGCAGCGAGCTATCCCATCATGCTATACGGGTCGATTCACCTCTTCCCCATACTTCCCCACAACGTAATGTTGTACGCAGTGTTGCGCAGGGCCCACACAGTATTGGCTTACCTCTTGTTCTTGGCGTTCCTCGCCCATTTTGGGAACGTTTTGTTTCACACATGGGTCAGGCGAGATCGAACCTTCAGCCGTATGGCGCCGTGGAAGGTTCGTGCGCAGTAGCGACCTACGCGACAGTCTCCGCCAACGTTTGCGCCATCGGCGTAGGCACGTTTAGGGATTTGTTTCCACGGGTGCTTTCTTCCACAGAAAAGCTTACGCTCTTAGGGAGCATCGGTCGGCCCGATGTCGTGATCCAGACACTTTGAATCGCCGGAGAACCACGATTGCTACCACAACTGAAGTTCTGACGCCCCTTTCGCCCGAAGACGCTGAGAAAGATGGACGCCTACTGGCGCGCCTGCAATTATCTGTCGGCGGGAATGATCTATCTTCGCGCGAATCCCCTGCTTCGCGAACCGCTGAAGCCCGAGCACATCAAGAATCGGCTTCTCGGCCACTGGGGATCCGATCCCGGCCAGTCTTTCATTTGGGTCCACCTGAATCGTCTCATCAAGAAATACGATCTGAATGTGCATCTACATCTCCGGTCCCGGTCACGGCGCGCCCGCCACGCTCGCCAACTGCTATCTCGAAGGCCACTACTCCGAAATTTATCCGGACAAGAGCCGCGACGAAGCCGGCATGCTCAAATTCTTCCGGCAATTTTCATTTCCCGGAGGAATCGGTTCGCACTGCACGCCGGAGACTCCCGGTTCGATTCACGAAGGCGGCGAACTTGGCTACTCCATCTCGCACGCGTACGGCGCGGCGTTCGACAATCCTGATCTCATCGTCACCGTCGTGGTCGGCGACGGCGAAGCCGAAACCGGTCCGCTTGCAACCTCCTGGCATTCCAACAAATTTCTGAATCCGATTCGCGATGGCGCCGTTCTGCCGGTGCTGCACCTCAACGGCTACAAGATCGCAAATCCCACCATCCTCGCGCGCATCCCGCACGAAGAATTGGAAGCGCTGCTGACCGGATACGGCTACAAACCTTACTTCGTCGAAGGCAACGATCCGCTCGCGATGCATCAGAAGATGGCGTCGACTCTGGAACAATGCATCCTCGAAATTCGTTCGCTCCAGCAGCACGCGCGTTCGACGGGCGACGCCACGCGTCCGCGCTGGCCCATGATTGTGCTTCGTTCGCCGAAAGGATGGACCGGGCCGAAAGAAGTGGACGGCCACAAGGTCGAAGATTTTTGGCGCGCGCACCAGGTTCCCGTGCTCTGACCCGGTCACGAATAAGACGCAGCCTGAAAATCGTCGAAGACTGGATGCGCAGCTACAAGCCCGAAGAACTCTTCGACGCGAATGGAACTCTCATTCCGGAACTGCAGGAACTTGCGCCGTCCGGGCGCGCGCCGCATCTCCGCCAACCCGCACGCGAATGGCGGCCTGCTGCGCAAAGAGCTCGATCTGCCTGACTTTCGCGACTATGCCGTCAAGGTGAAAGCGCCGGGCGCGGCTTACGCTCCACCCACCGACGTGCTCGCGCACTTTCTTGCCGAAGTCATGCGCCGCAACATGAATTCCTTCCGCGTCTTCGGCCCGGACGAGACGGCCTCCAACAGGCTCACCGCAATCTATGCCGCTTCGAAGAAAACCTGGCTCGCCGAATACAAGCCGGAAGATGCCGACGGCGGCGAACTCGACGTCTCCGGGCCGCGTCATGGAGATGCTCAGCGAGCACACGCTCGAAGGCTGGTTCGAAGGCTACGTTCTCACCGGCCGCCACGGATTCTTCTCCACCTACGAAGCCTTCGTCCACGTGATCGATTCCATGTTCAACCAGCACGCCAAATGGCTGGAGAAGTCGAAGAAGGAACTCGACTGGCGCGCGCCGGTTCCGTCCATCAACATCCTCATCACATCGCTGGTCTGGCGGCAGGATCACAACGGCTTCACCCATCAGGATCCTGGATTTCTCGACGTGGTCACCAACAAGAGTCGCCGACGTCGTCCGCATCTATCTGCCGCCCGACGCGAACTGCCTGCTCAGCGTGGCGGATCATTGCCTGCGCTCGCGCGACTACGTCAACGTCATCGTCGCCGACAAGCAGGATCACCTGCAGTACCTCAGCATGGAAGAAGCCGTAACGCACTGCACCAAGGGCATCGGCATCTGGGACTGGGCCTCCACCGACGATGGCGCGGATCCCGATGTGGTGATGGCCTGCGCCGGCGACATCGCGACCATGGAATCGCTGGCCGCCGTCGCGATTCTGAAGCAGCACTTCCCCGATTTGAAAATCCGCTTCGTCAACGTCGTCGATCTCTTCCGCCTGATGCCGGAAACCGAACATCCGCACGGACTCTCCGACCGCGACTTCGATTCCCTCTTCACCACCGACAAGCCGGTCATTTTCAACTTCCATTCCTACGCCGTCGCTGATTCACAAGCTCAGCTACCGCCGCAAGAATCATGACAACATTCACGTGCGCGGCTACAAGGAAAAGGGCAACATCAACACGCCGCTCGAACTCGCCATCCTCAACCAGGTCGATCGCTTCAATCTGGCGATCGACGTCATCGACCGCGTTCCGCGCCTGCGCACCATCGGCGCGCACGTCAAAGAATGGCTGAAGGATCAGATCATCGACAGCATCAACTACGCCCACGCCGAAGGCATCGACAAAGAAGAAATTCGCAACTGGAAATGGCCGGGGTAAGCGTGGTGGAAAAGCTGGCCCGAAAAGACGATCTAATCCTCGTGCTCAACAGCGGATCGTCGTCGCTGAAGTTCGGCATCTATTACCGCGGCGCAAGCGACGAAGAGCCGCTGCTGACCGGAAGCGCCGATGGCATTGGACGCGGCAACGGCACGCTTGCGCATTCGTTCTTCCGACGGAAAACCGCTCGCTGCAACGCGAAGGCATCCTCGAATCGCAAAGCGACGCCCTCGCCACTCTCGCGGAGGCAATTCAGAAGCATATTCACGCCGCGCCCGTCGCAGTAGGCCATCGCGTCGTGCACGGAGGACCCGAATCTCCTCACTCATCAACTCATCACGCCGCAAGTCTCTGGACGAACTTCGCGCCGCCACACACTTCGCGCCGCTGCACATCCCGCAAGCGCTCTCGCTGATCGCTTCCGCGCAATCGATCTTTCCCGCAGCAGCGCAATTCGCCTGCTTCGACGATGCATTTCACCGGACCATGCCCGAAGTTGCATCGCATCTGCCACTTCCGCAGCGCTACTTCGACGCGGGTATTCGGCGCTACGGTTTCCACGGCCTCTCCTACGAATCGCTCGTCCATCACTTCGGCGCGCAACTTCCCGAGCGAGCCATCTTCGCGCATCTCGGCAACGGAGCGAGTCTCTGCGCTCTTCGCAACGGAGTATCGATCGACACCACCATGGGCCTCACTCCCACCGGCGGAATTCCCATGGGCACGCGCTCCGGCGATCTCGATCCTGGCGTCTTTGTCTATCTTCTTGCGCAACGAAGAAGCTCAGCGCCGACGAAATTGAAGATCTGCTCAATCATCAGAGCGGCCTCTTCGCTCTCTCCTCCGGCGAGAGCGATGTGAAATCGCTTGAAGAGCGCGCCCGCTCGAGCGATCCACGCGCCAAGCTCGCGCTGGATGTATTTGCCATCTCCGTCCGCAAAGTAATCGGCGCCTACGTTGCTCTGCTCGGCGGCGTGGACCTTCTCGTCTTCACCGGCGGCATCGGCGAGCACAGCGATTATGTTCGTTCCGCGGCTGACAACCGGCCTCGAATTTCTCGGCCTCACCGCGGACAAAATTAAGATTGTTCCCGCGGAGGAAGAACAACAGATCGCGCGCCACTGCCGCAGAATGCTTCGCGGGCCAGGTACCCCTGCTCAGGAATAGTGGAAATCAGTTGCGGCCCTCGCAGGTCACAACTTATTTCTTCGATGGGCTTCCCAAGTAATTTCTGATGATCGAATTTATCTCTTCGGTGGGAACTGGTTTTTCCAAATAGTCCACCGCTCCGAGCGCGAGCGCCTCCTGACGACACAGCATGTCCGCACACCGCGTCATCACGACAAAAGGCGTTCGTACGTTATAACGGACTAGATGTCTGATTACCCGAAGTCCTTCGAAGCTTGGGGATCCTTGGTCGAGTAGAGCGAAGTCCAGCTCCTCTCTTTCGACACAGCGCATCGCTGTTTCCACAGACATACACTTGTGAACTTCGAACCCATGAGCCTCAAAAGGTTTGGCATGCCCAGCCAAGTCGTCCAGGTCTGCATCGAAAATCAGTATTTTGAGCGTTTCGCAGAACGTCTCGGCTTCATCTAAACTCGGCGTTTCTTTTCTCATGTTTGGCCTCCAGGGTGGAACCTTCTACGCCACCAGACGATTTTCCACGCCTTGAATTGCGATCCAGAATCGCCCGAATTGTCCCTGAGCCGGCTCTGCCGACTCTCGTCCCGAGCAGAGAGCCGCCTGAAGGCACGCGCTAACGCAGGAAACCGTACCCGACACTTTTCCAGCGCTCGGCGCAGCCACGCGCAATGAGGACGAAGCATGAGCGCGCCAACAACGATAAGGAGACCTCCTGGCACGATCGGGAGAAACAACCCAGCGATGCCTCCAAGCAGAAGAATCCACCCCAGCGCTACGGTAGCGATTCGTGGAAATTTCCGCACCTTTGCGATTCCGATCTCTGACACAACGGATCTCCTTCTCTTCAAAATGCGGCGCCGTCATTCGTTCCGTAGCTGAAGTGGGGGAACCGTGACGGTTCGTGTCTCGGAAGGGCGCAGTAGTCTCTGTGCTCCTTAGCCTCGAGAATGGTCGATTCCCCCACTGACCCGTTCTACAGTCCCTCGGCATCAGTCACCCGCCAGCTCCAACTCATTTTGCAACCGTTGGAACGTATGCTGGGCCTTCTCGTAGTCGAGGAACCTGTCCACCGTCTGCTTCATGTCCCCCGAACGCCCCTCAATCGTCGTCAGATGGTCTCGGTATTCTGAGGCGAAGAGACGATCTTGATTCTCACGCACGTGAACGATGGCCGCCTGGGTGCTGGTCGCGACCTGCGCCGCGTGAGAAGTTACCTCGGTGATGGCCTGCTGCTGCCACGGAAGTACGGTGTGACGTATCTGCTGCAGCTCGGCGATCCGCTCCCCAACGGCGTTGATATGGCCCTTGATCCTGTCCAAGTAGAAGGCATGGCTTTCCCAGTTGTACCGGGGGTTCCAGGCGAACGTACCCAATGTCTCTGCGTTTAGCCTGAGCCCCGTAGCTTCCTCTTGGATTTGGGCGAGGAGCGTCGATGCCCGCCCTGACAAATACGTAGCTGAGCCGTCGGTTTCCGACACTCCGGGCGATGCGGTCGGCGGAGATGCAAAGACCGATCCGGTTCCAAGAAGCGCAAGTGCTGCCAGAGCTATGATCATCCGTTTCAAGTTAGGTCGCATTTTCGATTCTCCAGTCTTTTTTTCTGACGTGCAGGCTAGTTACAACTGCCAACCGGCCTGCACGTCAGTGTCGTTTCGCCTCTTTCACCCCATGAGCATAGAAGGCAGGTCGACGTGCGACTATCCCGACGAGAGGGTATTTAGAGGCTCAAATTTATCTACGTGGTGTGCGAAAAACGAAAGGATCGGGTCGTTGTCACTTCAATTTCGCACATCGTGCGTGTCGTGCGCGCAGCTACGTCGAAGCACGACATCTGACTCGGTCACCCGGTCTTTCGGTGGGCTGGGGAAGCCGGAAAAGCGAGCGACAGACCTATGGATCCCGCCAGAATGCCAACGATCACACCGAGGGATATGGTGGTTGCGAAATACGCATGCCAAGACGCGTTTAGCCCGGACATCTTGATCCCCACGAAAATCAGAATGAGCGCTAAGCCATAACGCAGCAGATGAAACCTCCCAAGGGCGCCGGCCAGCAGAAAATACATTGCGCGCAGGCCAAGAATGGCGAACACATTCGACGTGTAGACGACCAATGGCTCGCGGGTGATGGCAAAGATTGCGGGAACCGAGTCGAGGGCGAAAAGAACATCGGCCGCCTCGATGAACGCGAGCGCCAGCAAAATGGGCGTGGCGTACAGTTTTCCGTTCCGCCGCAAGAAGAACCGCGACCCTTCGGACTCGGTCGCCACGGGCAACAGTCTTCGTAGTGCTCTCACGATAAGGCTCTGTTCGGGCTGGACCTGGCGCTCCGCTGAAAACATCATCTGGAAGCCGGCGAGAATCAGGAAAACGCCGAAGAGGATCACGACCCAACCGTACTGGAGAAGCGCGGCTCCGAGAACGATGAAAATGCCGCGAAAGATCAGCGCGCCCAGAATGCCAAAAAACAAAATACGGTGCTGCAACAGCGCGGCAATTCCGAAATAGCGGAACACCAGCGCGAACACGAACATGTTATCGAGCGAGAGCGACCACTCGACAATATATCCGGTGAGAAACTCCGCTCCGATCTGTTTGCCTGTTGTCGCACCAAACTTCCATACCGCGTAGCTGTACAGACCCAGACAAAACAGCAAAGCCAACGCGGCCCAGACCGCGGTCCAAACCGATGCCTCACGAAATCCGACGACATGCGCTTTGCGATGAAACAGACCGAGATCGAACGCCAGGAACGCGACGACCAAACCAGTGAAGGCCGCGTAAAACCACCAGTAATCGGGAAAGGGAAACAGATGCTGCGTCATCTACTAAGTTCACCGAATATCGGTGTCCGGAAACGGTGCGTTTCTAAATGGGGGATGCCTGCGGATTCCCCGATTTTCCAGGACCAATTCATTTTCTTATTTCCGGTGTGAGGTTGTTCAAATACAGCGGCCGGGCCCCGCCGGATTTCCGGCAGGGCCCGGCTGTGGTTTAGTCAGTTACTTCGGAAGCGATCACCAGCTCGTTTTTCACGCTGAACACACCGGGTACCGAGTTCGCCTGAGCGTAGGCGATTTGCCTATCGCCTTTATTGAGGACGACTCCGGCCAGTTGCACGTGTCCGCCCTCGACGACAATTCGGATGGGAGCTTGCGGGTCGAGCGCGTACTTCTGAAGACTGGAGTGACTGTAGACAGCGCGCGCCAACCGCACACGTAGTTCGTCATCGACCATGGAGACCGGAGCGACGTCAATTTCATCCGTGACGTCTTTCACGCCGGGGGTCGTTTCGACAATCGCGATCGCCGAGCTGCGATCCGGGTAGTCCCGCACCTTGCCGCCGATCGTGACAGCGCCATTCTCGACACTGACCGTCAGGTTATTGAAAACGATGCCGTAGCCGACACGGTCATAACGCAGTTTGTTCGCCAGCGTCTCCCATAACTCAGCGTCGGAAAGCTGCTTGCCGGCAATCTGGATGTGATTCCTGACGCCGTCCACGCTCTTGACCTTGCGGACTCGCTTTTCTGCGTTCTCCTTGTCAATGAACAGGTCGACGGTTCCGGATAGGGTGACGATCCCATCTTCGACACTCGCGGATACTCCGCGAAACTTTTCTTTTTCTTGTAACTCCGCTGTTGTAATCTTCTGAATCTGTTCGTCTTGGGTACTGCGATTTTGCTGATTTCTTGCCTGTCCCATCGCGGGCAGCGCCAGTCCCGCCAAGAGCACTGCAATCGCTAATTTTCTCCGTATCGTCATGTTCTCCCCCGTCATTTTGTAGTTCGAGTTAGGTCCCATTTTCGATTCATCCAGGGTCGTCTCTGGCGCACCGTCCGGTCGACGACTTCCTTACCATGGCTCACCGGGTCGCACGTCAGGCTCGTCTCAACTGTCAACGGCGAGCATGGAGGGCAGTTTGACGTGCGACTATCCCGACGAGTGAGTATTTCGAGGCCCAACTTTAGCTATCGGCTCTTCGGAAAAATGGCGAAAACAAGCGGATCGTTTGGAAAGGCGAAGTCGTCCGGACCCTATGAACATTCGTGCCGGGATGAGAGGATTGCCCGTCAGCTCCGAACAACAACACCTTCCGTTTCGTGAGACTCGACGACACTGCCCAGTTCAGTGCCGAGTGCTTCGAGGAAGCTATTCTGCCGCAGGACCGGCGCGCCAACACATCGCTTGCCTCGTTCGAGCATCTTTAACCACAAAAAGCCGCCTTCAACCCGTGTCGAGAAAAACAAAGTCGCCGGAGATCCTGCCAGCGAATCTAACAAGGGGAACGCCGTTCGGTCCGACAATTGGTACTGGCTAATCACGAGGTCGAAACGTGCACTCGAAGCCAGATTGCGCGCATCCTGACAGGATTGAGCAAATTGGCAACAACAGCTTCGACGGTTCAGCCATTGCAGTAATCGGCGAGAGCTGCTTGGAGTTTCTCCCACCAGAAGAACACTTATTGGTTTGGCGTCCACATTTTGCTCCTTTCTTGGATGAGAACTAAAAAACTACGCGCCTTGGAACTGCCGTTGCCAGTTGCGCTCCAATAAGGCATTTCTGATGATCCGTTGGAGTTCTCCGGCACTCGGTGGGTAAGCCAGGTAGTCAAATACGCCAGCGCCAATCGCGGTCAGATACTCTGACCAATCAGCCGTCCGCGACACAACGATTACCGGCACATTTGCACCAGAGCGGCTCACCATTTTCACGACGTCATCGTATTTGCCATCGACCAGGAAGTCGTGGCAGAGCGCGATAAAAACTTTTAGCCCGGACAGAACGATCTCACTCCCGGCCACCGTAGAAGCAAAAACGGGCGCGAGCCCGCATTGCACAAGGATTTCGGAAAGCGTTCGACGAACTTCTTCGTCTGAACTCACCACCAATCCATTGGGGATTTTCAATAACACCCCCTTCTCCCGTTGACGGAGCGAAAACGCAAATTCAAACTTCTGCCCATTTCCCTCCCGTTCCGGGGCAGAGTGATAAGGCATAGTTGCTTCGTAGCCCTTAATCATTTGTTCTTCACTCCTTTGACGTATTGCCGCCCTTGTAGATCCCGTCGCAAGTTCGGTCGCACGAACCGGAGTACCCGGAGGAAGAAGAGAATTGCTAGATCCGACTACAAGAACATCCACGGCATCCCGAAGATTGATGTGTGGAGCGCTTGGGGTCTATCCCTACTAGACAGTAGGGGAGGGCTGAAATTTAGCTACGGCCACGGAAAAGAAGGAACTGTCAGTTTTTCCGGCCGTGCCCGAAACATGAGATCTTCGCTTCGAGCCGTGGCTCTATCAGCTGGCAACAGAACGCACTTAGGCGTTTTTTAACTGATGATCCCTTTGCGTACTGCATACAAGATGAGTTCGGCGGGGTTGTGCAGGTTCAGCTTCTCCAGAATATGGCTGCGATGAGTCTCGACGGTATAGGGGCTGATGTTGAGAGTTGCGGCTACTTCCTTGTTCGCCTTCCCTTCGGCCAGGAGTTGCAGGATCTCTCGCTCGCGGCTCGTGAGCAAGTCATAGCTGTCTACCGCGCCTTTTTGCTTGAGAACACGGACGTAGTCCTCGGCCAGGATGCGGCTCACCTTAGGACTAAAGAACGCCTTATTTTGGGAAACGGCCTCAATGGCACTGATCAGATCGGCTGCCGCGGAGTCCTTGAGCAAATAGGCTCGGGCTCCGGCCTTCAACGCACGCATTACATATGATTCGTCGGAGTACATGCTGAGGATAACTACGGCGGTGGTTGGCTGCTGGCCGACGATCGTTCTGGTAGCCTCGATACCGTTCAGAATAGGCATGCCTACGTCCATCACTACCACATCTGGTTTGAGCGAGGCCGAGAGTTCGATCGTTTCCCGACCGTTCTCACTTTCGCCCACAACCTCCAGGTTGGGCTGGCGCTCGAGCAACGCGCGCAGCCCTGTGCGCATGACAATGTGGTCGTCGGCCAGCAATATCCGTAGTTTCTTCATGAACTCAATTCTCCAGATCAGCGGATGCGCTCGGGAGCGGCAGATCCACTCGCAGACGCGTGCCTCGCGCCGGATTCGACTCCACTTTCAACACGCCGCCTAACTGACTCACTCGCTCGTTCATGCCAATCAATCCCAGGCCTCGCGCAAGGGCTGGATCAAAGCCCTTCCCATCGTCTTCGATGCTCAGGTGGAGGTGGCCCGGCTGCTGGCGCACCACGACCCGGACATTCTTGGCATACGCGTGTTTCGAGCAATTATTCAAGGCTTCTTGTACGATCCGGTACACGCACGTCGTATGCTCTTCGGGTAACCTATCCGAAACGTTCTCCTCCACTGTCTCGACAAACATACCCGTCCGCTTGGAAACTTCGCGCGCCTGCCATTCGAGCGCCGCGACCAGACCCAGGTCATCTAACATCGAGGGACGCAGGAGCAGGGCTATATTTCGCACCTCGTTGACGCAGTTTTCCGCAAGCGTCTTGACGTTCTGAAGGCCCTCTCGAAAGACGCTTTGTTTGTCGGACATTGCCAGGTTTTCGACGCCCATCAGCAGGGCGCTCAAAGATTGGCCCACCTCATCGTGAAGTTCGCGGGAAATAGCACGCCGCTCGCGTTCCTCGGTGTTCACGAGACGCTTGGATAGTTCTTTCAATTCATGCTGGGCCTGCAGGCTCTCTGCGTACCTCTCTTTAATGCTCTTCTCGAGTCGCCCAGCGTACAGAATAGTAGCTGCGGCCAGAATCAATCCGAAGCTGAACGCAGTCGTGGCGGCGGCCAGCAATCGGCGTCGAAACTGCGCAAACGCTTGAGCGATCCGTCGGTCGGCTTCCTTCAGCTCGTCGTCATTCACTGCGCTGACTTCCTTGGTAATTACCAATACCTCCGCATGCTGCGAGAGGACGTCCCTGCGTAACAAGGACTTGACTTGATCCGCCCTCTCCTTCGCACCCAGTGTGAAGATGGGATCAATCACCGACCAATACTTTTCCATCTCCGCAGCGAGATGTTGGAATGACCCTCTCTCCCCGGATGGCACAGACTGAATACATGCGTTCAGCGCTGCAGTCGTCTCATTGCGAACCGATCGAAGCTCAGTCGCGAGAGCCTCCTGTGCATCCGGGTTCGATCCAATCAGGATGAAGTCGCGCAAAATGTTACCTGACTCGTACAGGCCGGTTCGAACCTGTTCGAGCGTACGTTCGCGATACAGAAAATCCTGTCGAATCTGAGCGTTGCTGGCCTCGAATGCCCCCAGGGTGTGCAGCGAATCAATGCATATGATCGCCATCAGAACCAGCAATGCTCCAAAACCGATAAACAATGCCGCGCGAGACCCCAATCGCCTGAGGCCTCGTGCTTGAGACGCTACCGGTGTGTCGGATCTCTTCTCAATCATTGCGCAGTCCTATTCGGTGTTTCAGCAAGGGCGCGGAAGCTCTTTGGCAGGCTTCGCCCACAGCTCACTTTGTAACCCTGCCGAGAAGCAATCCTAAAATCGCCGTGAAGAAGACATACGTGGCTGCGAGAGGCATCAGTCGTGGCTCGATTCCGCTTCCCAGACCGGCAATCACGATCGAGAACTCGCCTCGCGCGACCAATGTCGTTCCTGCCCGCACACATGCCGACCTCGCCAATCCTGCGCGACCTGCCGTCCAATATCCAGTCATTACTTTGCTGAGAGCCGTCACCACTCCCAAAGCAAGAGCAAAAGGAAGGGTCTTCGGAAGAATTCCGGGATCGATCTCCAGTCCGAAAAAGAAAAAGAAAATCGCAGCGAAAAGGTCGCGAAGCGGGCTGAGTAAACGGTGCGACTGCTCGGCAATCGGGCCTGAGACGGCAATGCCAACGAGAAAGGCTCCGATAGCCGCGGAGACCTGGAAATGCTGGGCAAGCGCCGACACCAGCAGGACGGTTCCAAACGTAGTCAGTAGAATGATCTCGTCCGATTCATGAGCAGCCAGACGGCTTAACCAGTGTCCGTAGCGGACCGCCACAGCGAGCACGCTAAGAATCACTATGGTCGTGGTCAAAACTGACACAGCAATTTTGGCGGGGCCTCCGCCCAGCAGCAGAACACCTAACACAGGGAGGTAGATCGCCATGGTCAGGTCTTCCAGCACCAACAAAGACAGGATCAGCGGCGTCTCTACATTCTGGAGGCGGTTGAGTTCGGAGAGCAGCCTCGCGGCGATACCTGAAGAAGAGATGTAGGTCACGCCGCCCAGCAACGACGCGGCCAGCGGCGTCCAATGCAAGAAAACAAATCCCGCAACAAAACCAGGCAAGAAGTTGAGCAGCAGATCGACGATTCCCGGGAGAAATCCGAAGCGAAGATTCTTGATCAGATCTTCGGCCGTATATTCCAAACCCAGCATGAACAGAAGCAACAGGACGCCAATATCCGCGCCTATGTGAATAAAGTTCTCGCTTAAATTCAGTGGCGCGAGGCCTCCCTTGCCAAAGGCGAGGCCGGCAAGCAGGTAAAGGGGAATGGCAGAGAAGTACCAACGACTCGCGATACGCGCCAGAATCGCAAGGCCAATCACAACAAGGCCGAGCTCAGTCAAGACGCGCGAGAGATCATGAGCCGTCGGGTCCATACACTACGATAACGCATTCCCATTGTTCACAAAGGATCGCGATCAGCCCGCCTCCGCGAATGCCGGCGCAGAAGTCCAATTCATGCAAGTTTCAAGCGGCGAAGTTGCTTCCGGTATTTCACGGAGGCAATGGATTTACACGGAAATCGGCAACACCGTTCTAAAGCTACGCTTCGCCTCGCCCTTGCTGGAATTCGGTCTGATTCAGCACGTCAAAAAGCTGCTGTCGCAAGAGCAAATAGGATCCCTGGACCTCATCCTCAGCCTGGATCTGCTCAAGGATGGCCAGTAACCGATCAACGGACGGCCCGTTACATTCAATATCGCCCAGGAGTTCACAGGTCTTCCGTGCTTGGCGCACGTAGTTTCCAAGAGCGTCTAAACAGTGGTCGCGAAGAAGCTGGCGTTTGGTCACAGATACCTCCCCTCAACGTTCAAGTTAGAAGCAGGTCTTGAGGTCTGTTGCTTCGGAGACCTTGGTGAAAACCAGGCCTGGGCGCATCGTTTCTACTTCAGAACCCGCGAACCGTCCGCGCAGGGCAGCGCCGAAGTGAGAGCAATCATTCCCTCTTGCTAAAGTAGTAGATTCCGCCGGCCAAGAACGCCGCTAGCAATAGTAATTCCCACATGTTCATAGTTCCTCCAGTCCGTAGGCCACCGCACTCAGCTACCTACAACCACTTCGTCTGGTAACACATGAGTATAGTTTGCAAACCCGAGAGCGGCCGTTTGGACCGCACTACCTCGTTGGTGGCTGTCGCGGTTTCTTGCTGGGTCATGATCCGCCAAGCCAAACGGGAACCACCAACGGTAGCAATCAGATCTTTCGTGATCGAGCCTAGAAGTGTGGGCGGAAGTGGTCTATCCCAACCGGAGGGTATTTGGGCGCTGAAATTTAGCTATGCGCGCAAACGGTGTCCGGTCGGCAATTCCAGGCAATGAATAAAGCGGCGATCCATGCAGCGACAGATTGAAGCCCCGGAAGACGATGCCGCGAAGAATAACGTGGTTCACTCAGAAGGACCCTGGGGTGTATAAGTGTGCCCATCCGGGACTGTCGAAATGGGTCCCGGTCAATAGAAATAGGGAATCGGTGAGCTAGCCCAGGCCAATCAAAAACCATTTCTAGCGGAGGGTTTATGCATCGCGATTCGTATCGCGGAGCATTACTGGTAATGGCGGCAATCTGGATTCTGACCATTGCTGGTTGCGCCCGACATGTTGAGGTGGACGACGCCGCACTTCGAGCTGCGGATTCTGATTCGGCGAACTGGATCACATATGGCCGCACTTACTCCGAGCAACGTTTCAGCCCTCTCAAGCAGATTGACGAGCAGAGTGTCAACCGGTTGGGGCTGGCGTGGTCGATGGATTTTCCAACCCTTCGAGGATATGAAGCGACTCCGTTAGTAAAAGACGGGGTGATGTATACGACGGGTGCCTGGAGCATCGTCTATGCGGTGGACGCGCGAACCGGCACGCTGCTGTGGACGTACGATCCACAAGTTGCGAAGGACCACTCGAAATTCGTGTGCTGCGATGTCGTGAATCGGGGAGTCGCACTCTATAAAGGACGTGTCTATGTGGGCGTATTGGACGGCCGGCTGATCGCGCTGGACGCCGGGACGGGGAAGGTGGCGTGGGAAGAGCAGACGACGCCCAAGGATGGACCGTACGCCATCACCGGCGCGCCGCGCATTGCCAAGGGCCGAGTTGTCATCGGCAATGCGGGGTCGGAATATCCAGTGCGCGGCTACGTTTCTGCGTACGATGCGGAAACTGGAAAACTGGCGTGGAGAACCTACACCGTGCCGGGTGATCCCTCGCAGGCAGGTGAGTCTGAAGCGTTGCGCCAGGCAGCGAAGACATGGGAGGGTGAATGGTGGAAAACAGGCGGCGGCGGAAGCCCGTGGGATAGCATTGTGTACGATCCGGATCTCGACCTGGTTTATGTAGGAACCGGGAACGGATCTCCCTGGTACGACAAGATTCGCGGTAAGGGAGACAATCTTTACGTCGCCTCCATCCTCGCGCTGCGCGCCGGCACCGGCGAAGTAGTGTGGCACTATCAAACGACGCCGGGCGACAACTGGGACTACGACGCGACTCAGCCCCTCTTGCTCGCTGCGCTCACCGTCGACGGACAACAGCGTCGCGTTTTGATGCAGGCTAACAAGAACGGCTTTTTTTATGTTTTAGATCGGGAGAAGGGCTCGCTTATTTCGGCCACCCCGTACACTGAGGTCAATTGGGCAACCGGTATCGATTCGAACGGGCGTCCCGTGGAAAACGCTGAGATCCGGGCCATGAAAGACGCCACCATCGTGAGACCCTCGACTGAGGGTGGGCACAATTGGAACCCCATTTCGTTCAATCCAACGACGGGGCTTGTGTACCTCAACGTGATGGATAGTACCTCGCTCCACGCGACGCCGCGCGACTGGAAAATTGATTTTCACGATCAGACCACCGGCGTAGACAGGGCCTATCGCGGGCCGGTGCGAGACCAGTGGCTAAAGATGGAGTCAAAGGGACGTCTGGTCGCATGGGATCCAGTTGCCCGCCGCGAAGTGTGGCACGCTGACCAGCCCTTTCCGAGGAGCGGCGGAACGCTGAGCACAGCGGGAAATCTGGTGTTTCACGGCAGGGCGGATGGAAAATTCATTGCCTATGGAGCCACCGATGGCAAGCCGTTGTGGGAATTTGACACCGGGGTTGGGATCTCGGCGGGGCCCATGACCTACTCGGTGAACGGCACTCAATATGTCGCGGTGATGGCCGGATGGGGTGGACCCACGACGCTCTCCAATCGGCCCATTGGCAAAGGAAAGATCGGGAGCGGAAGACTGGCAGTTTTTTCGATCGGAGGAACCGCGACGCTCAAACAAGTGGAGAGAACCGTTCCGCCCGTTCCCATGCCGACCTTCAAGCTTGCTGTATCTCGGCGTGAGATCGATGAGGGATCCAAACAGTTTGCCACGTTCTGTGCGCGTTGCCACGGGGGCGACGTCGTGAGCAGCGGGTTAGTGCCGGACCTGCGTTACGCCAATGAGTCTATGCACCAAATGTTTCAACAGATTGTTCTAGGCGGGACTTTGCGGGAGCTCGGAATGCCGTCGTTTTCCGAGGACCTCACCTCTGCACAGGTACGGTCCATCGAGGGTTATATTCTGAACCGAGCGCGTGAATCGGCGCAGGCAGACCTCGCGGCAAAGCATTGAGGACCTAGGTTGATAGATACGGATGAGCTTTAGCGATTAAAGAAGTCCAGGCGCGGGTCGTTCCGACCCACGAAAACTCACTTCTCGTCAGCCGGTATCGACGTGGCCGGCCCTTCGCCTACGATCTCGAGCACCACGCCGTCATCCTTGGTGCCGTCGAAGTGCACGCCCTTGGCAAAATCCGTCCCCACACTGCCCGCTGGCATGGGAACGGTGTTCGCAGGGTCCACTTTGCTGCCGGTGCCCACCCAAAACGTTCCCGACAGCACCGTCATAAAGCGGTCGTTCGGATGCCAGTGCGCTTTGCTCCAGTCGTTCGGCGGCCGCTTGAGCAGCTCGATGTAGAGGCCCGGTTTTGACGGATCACCCAGCAGAATCGCCGTCTGCGCGCCGCTGGTTGGATTCGTCTTCCAGGCAATCTGGTCCGGCCGCTTGTAAATTCGTGATGCAGGATTGAGATCAGCGGTCTTGGCCGAGCCCAGCGACAAAAACATTACCGTCGCCAACGCCACAACAAAATACCGACGCGATGTCCGCATAGCATCCTCCTCTTGGTGTCCTGAACGGTTTGAACGGGAATTTCTGATTTCACTCTTACCTTGCGCAAAACCATATGCCCCGCCACCCTTTCGTGTCAATCTCCGATCGCCTCGGCCACTTTGATGGCTGAAACTTTGGCGTCGATTTATCCTCATTGACACCTTTTCCCTGTAGGCGTATACCCAAGCAAATTCATGTTTGGGGAGTCCAATGGCAGACAATGAACTCACCGACCCCGGAAGCTCAACCTTACAGGTTTCGAGACGGGACCTGATCAAAGGTGTCATCGCCGCCGGCGCGGTCTCCTCGGCGAGCTATCTTTTCCGCGCGCCCACGCTGTGGGCGCAGGCATCGGCTCCCGGCGCGGTCGAGCGACTTGTCACGCTGACCGTCAACGGTCAGCAGCGGCGCGTCGACGTCATGAAGCAGGAGACGCTGGCGACGACGCTGCGCTACAAGCTGGGTCTGACCGGCACGAAGATCGGATGTGATCGCTCCGAATGCGGCTGCTTGCACGGTGCTGATCGACGATGTGCCGCACTACTCCTGCTCGATCCTGACGCACACGGCTGCGCGGCAAGAATATCGTCACCATTGAAGGGCTGGCCGGCGCCGATGGCAAGCTGCACCCGGTGCAGCAAGGCGTCATCGACGAACAAGGCTTCCAGTGCGCGTTCTGCATGTCGGGCTTCATCATGGCGACGGTGGGATATCTGAAGACGAATCCGAACCCCACGCGGGCGGAACTCGCCCACGGAATTTCGGGCAATCTGTGCCGATGCCAGGATTACGACAAGATCCTCACTGCGATGATGCGCGGCGCTGAGAATCTGAGGAGGGCGAACCATGTCTAATAATGTGCCTCCGACCAAGTACAAACTGATCGGCAAAAACTACACAACGCCCGACCTTCTCGCAAAGGTGACCGGGAGGTCGAAATACGCCGAGGACTATCGCGCGGATGGCATGCTGTTCTGCAAGCTGCTGCTCAGTCCGATGCCCCACGCTCGCGTGAGAAGCATCGATACGCGCGCGGCGCTGGCGATGCCCGGCGTCAAGGCGATCCTGACCGCGGACGAACTGCCCCCGCCGGCCGATAGCATCAACGACAACGGCACCGTCATCCTGGCCAACAAGAAGGGAGATCGCGGGCTCACCATGGAGCCGTTGTTCCAGGGCGATCCGATTCTCGCTGTGGCTGCGGTGGATGAAGTCACCGCCGCCGACGCCATCGAAAAAATTCGACTCGACCTGGAGCCGCTGCCCTTCGTCGTCGATCCGCTCGTAACGCTGCGGCCGGGCGGGCCGAATGCGAGAATGGAAGGCAACGTCTGGGTTCGAGCCACTCCGCCTCCGAGTGCGCCGGGGCGCCCTCCGGCGATAACGCCGCCCGACGTCGCGGAGATCAAGTGGACCGAGGCGGACTTCGCCGAAGCCAAGGAGGGTCGTCTGCCGATGGGCAAGGCGACCGATGAATGGACCGTCGGCGATGTTGACGCGGGTTTCAAGAACGCGGCGCTCGTTCTCGACGAAACATTCGTCACACCGAATTCGAGTCACCAGTGCATGGAGACTCGTACCGCCATGGCCTACTGGCAAAATGGCAAGGTCTACGTTCACACTGGCGCGCAGAGCACCTCCCAAACCGTCCCGGCGATCGCGCGATGGCTGGGCATCAGTCCCGACAACGTCGTTTTCATCAGCGAATACACCGGCGGCGGGTTCGGCAGCAAAATCACGGGAGCGATCTCGCTGATTATCCCCGCGCTTCTGTCGAAGAAGGCTAATGCGCCGGTCATGATGCGCATCAGCCGTGAAGAGGAACATTTTATCGGTCGCGGGCGTCCCGGCTTCCACGGCCGGATGAAGGTCGGCTTCTCCAAGGAAGGCCGGATTACCGCCCTCGATATGTTCGTTATCTGCGACAACGGCCCGTACGACCAGGTGGGCGACGCCATTTCGTCCAGCCGAATCGTCTCTCTGCTGTATCAGCCGATGGCGATGCGCTGGCGGGGACTGACGGTCTTGACGAACACGCCGCCGCGCAGCGCTCAAAGTTCGCCGGGAGGCATGCAGGGGATCGCACTCATGGAGCCGGTCCTGGCGAAAGCCGCGCGCAAGCTCGGGATTGATCAGGTCGCCATCCGGCGCATCAACGCGCCGGAGGGCAAGGCGAAGTTCGGACCGGAGGTGAACGGGAAGCAAGCCTATGCCACGAGCGCCTTCATCAAGGAAGCACTCGACCGAGGGGCGGCGCAGTTCAAATGGGACGAGAGGAAGGCTCTTCCCAAGCGGAGTGGCACCAAGGTGCGCGGCATCGGCGTCTCGAGTAGTTGTTACGTCGGCGGCTCCATCGGTTTCGATGGGCTTTTCGTGATCAAGCCCGATGGCCGGGTCTACATCCAGTCCGGAATCGGTAATCTTGGAACGGAATCGGTGAGCGACGTCCACCGCGTGGTCGCCGAGTTGATCGGCGTGCCCTGGGAGAAGTGTGAAATCACCTGGGGTAATTCGGCGAAGAACCTGCCCTGGGCCTGCCCCTCCGGTGGCAGCCAGACAACCCACGCCATGACGCGCGCGGCGCATGCCGTGGCCATGGACGCCAGGAAAAAGCTGCAAGAGATCGCCGCTAAAGATCTTGGCGGCAAACCCGAAGATTACGAAGTCGCCAACGAACGCGTCTTCCGGAAGGGCGGTGGCCCGGGAATGAGCTTGGCACAGGCGGCGAAACGTGCCATCGCGCTCGGAGGCATCTACGATGGCCACGAACTGCCCAAGGACGTTAATAAATTCACGGTGGCGTCGGCCACAGCCTTGGCCGGTCAGGGCCTGCTTGCGGTGGCCAAGGACAACTATCCGCGCGACGGCGTGACGCACTCCTTTGTCGCCACCTTCGCCGAGGTCGAAGTCGACCTCGAAACCGGCCAGTACCGCATTGTCGATTTCCTCGCATACGCCGACGTAGGCACCGTGCTCCACCCCAACGCTCTCGGTGGCCAAATTCTCGGCCGGTCGACTCTGGGCATCGGCCATGCGATTGGGCAGAAGTGGGTCTACGACCAGCACTACGGCCTGCCCGTGGCCAAGCGGTTCCACCACACCAAGCCGCCAACAATTCTGGATATACCCCGGAATATGCAATGGGCGGCGGTGGGAATTCCCGATCCGGAGACGCCGATCGGTGCGCGTGGCATCGGCGAGCCGCCCGTGGGCGGCGGCTGCGCTGCGATCTTGAACGCGCTGTCGGACGCACTGGGGGACGAAATCTTCCGGCGGGCGCCGGTGACCGCCGACGTCATTTTGGCGTCGCTGGAAGCGGGCAGGCCGATGCAGGAGCCCCTGACAGCCCACATCTAGGTGACAACCCTGATGTGCAACGTATAGACACCGGGCCCGGAAAGAGATAGCAGGAGGGCGGATTATGGCAGTGATTCATGACGTGATGCCGGCGTTTGAACTCTTTCAACCGGCGACGGTGGAAGACGCTTTGAGGCTGCTCGGCCGCTACCGTGAAGATGCTTGGGTGATGGCCGGCGGTCTCGACACCTTCGATTGGCTGAAGGATCGTATCAAGCGGCCGAAAGTCGTGGTGGATTTGAGCCAGGTCAAAGAGCTCAGCGGCATACGTACCGTTGAGGGCGGCCTGGAGATCGGCACGATGACGACTTTGACCGAAGTGGTGCGTCATCCGATCGTGCGGGAGAAGTACAGCATTTTGTCGCAAGGTGCGGAAGCGGCGGCCTCGCCTCAGATTCGCAATCAAGGGACGATTGGGGGCAACGTATCGCAGGACACCCGCTGCTGGTATTACCGCGCGGGTTGGCCCTGCTACCGCGCAGGAGGAAATGCTTGTTTTGCGGATACGCCGACTGCGATTAACCGCGAACACGCGATTTTGGGCGCGGATCGCTGCGTGGCAGTGAACCCGTCCGATTCGGCGCCCGCGCTGATTGCGCTGGATGCCAGGTTCGTGATCCGAACGCCGAAAGGTGAACAGGTGGTGAACGCGGAAGACTACTTCATCGGGCCCGGAACGGATATCACGCGGATGAACATCTTGCGGCCGGGGGATCTTCTAACGGCGATTCGTCTACCGGCGGACTGGGCTGGAACGAAGTTTTACTTCGAGAAGGTTCGGGACCGCAATGTGTGGGATTTCCCGCTGATGAATGTGGCTTCGGCGATGGTTGTTACAGACGGTAAGATTGAGCGCATTCGCTTGGCAGTGAACGCTGCGGCAGCCCGGCCGCTGCGGCTCGCGGCGGTAGAAGACGCGGTGCGGGGTAAGGCGCCGGATGCCGCCACCGGAGAAATGGCCGGGCGATTGGCCGTGGGCGGCGCCAGGGCTCTGCGGTACAACGCTTATAAGATTCCGCTGATGAGAAATCTGGTGAAGCGCGCCATCAGCGGCGTGGAGCAACCGTCATGGGCCTGATACAGTGGGCGACGAGTCCGTGGGGCAGGGAAGTCCCGATCCACATTGCTTTTGGCCTTTTGTGGGTGTCTGCGATCGGGGGTTTGTTGTTTCTGATTGTTCACGCCATATACGTAGGATATTGGGCAAAATCCGCACAAGCGCATTCGGGCGATGCTACGGCTGTCGCGCCCGGGATTGCCGCCCGGATCCCCGAGCGAGTCGCTCGGCACTCCTTTGGCGCCCGGCTATTCCACTGGGTCATGTCGGCTGCCATGTTTGTGCTGCTTTTTACGGCCTTCCTTCCCAAGTTAGGCGTTAACTTCGCGTGGGTCACCTACCATTGGATCGCAGGGGTCGTGCTGACGATCTCCGTCGTCTATCACGTTTTCCATGCCACCTTCTGGCTCGATTTTTGGTCGATCTGGCCCGATCGAGTGGACATGGAGGACGCTTCCCGAAGGTTGCGCCGCGGTTTGGGGCAGGCCGCACCGGCACCTAGAAAGTTCGCCAAGTATCCACTGGAAAACAAGCTCTATCACCTTGCCATCTTGTTCGCGGGTCTCGCCGTCATCGGGACGGGCATCTTTATGATGAGCCGGGTGCGCACGCCT
Source organism: uncultured Acidobacteriota bacterium (assembly GCA_963810155.1). GTDB lineage: Bacteria > Acidobacteriota > Terriglobia > Acidiferrales > UBA7541 > Palsa-189. The sequence goes on along the minus strand of CAWEMN010000003.1, from coordinate 38,696 downwards.
TTCTTCACGCGCAATCCTTATCTCTTCGGCTTCAGCGACATGACCTGGGGCTGGATGTACGTGTTGCACGGCCTGGCGGGCGTCGGGCTTGTCGCGCTGATCATGGCTCATGTGTATTTCGCACTGAGGCCGGAGAAGTTTTTCATTACCAAGTCGATGATTTTTGGCTGGATGAGCCGCGAGAAATATCTGGAACACCACGATCCTCAGCGCTGGCCCGTCGGCGAGGAAGCTCGCGAGGCAGGACCGGCGAAATCGAAGGAAGTCCCGGCCTGAGCAATGCCCGACGAAATTTCCACTCGCTGTTCCACCATTGAAGAGTGCTACGAATTCATGCTTGCTTACGCCGGCCAGGGCCTCTCCGGCGGCGAAGGCAGCCAATCCAGCGGGCAAGTGCGCCACTATCTGGAGCGCACCGTCGAAGCACTCTCGGGACTGGCGGAAGCCTATACTGCGGCGGTCAAGCAGGAAAAACTGCAATCGGCCGAAGCTTGCCGGGCTTTTCTCGCCGTGTTGGAAAGAGACGCGCGCGACTCTCTCGCCGCCATCCAGCTTGTCTTGGCGCAGACCACCATCAGCTCTCAGTTGATCGATAACCTGAATGCTTCGATCCATCTCCGCGCATTGCTCACAGACCTGTTTCTCATCGACGAGATCTTGAAGCCACAGCGGATTTCCGCGAAACCGATCACGACAGGTTAGGGTTTGAGCCGCCTGTCACCTGCACGCTGAGATCGTCAAAGATCACACTCGGGCTTTGGGAAAGCTCAGGTTCGAATCGGCAAGGGCTCGGATGTCACGGTTCTCGAAAACCGGGCCTCCGCGCTGCCCCGTTCCGCTTACGGCGGCAGCCACCATCGCTCGGGCCAAGTCGTCGGCCCGAATCACCTGGTTGGGGAACAGCAACCGAAACACCGGATAGACCCCACGCAGGAGGCGGTAGCTGAAATTCGGTTCCTTCCGCGGCTCTACGGGATAGATGTATGCGGGCCGGAACAGATAAACGTGAGGGAATCCCGCCGCGAGTAGCGCGTTCTCAGCCTGTCCCTTGTAGAGCGCGAAAGGCACCCGACTTTTTCCCGTCGGATCCGCGCCGCTCCCGCTCAGGAATGAGAACCCGGCGCCGGGGCTGCTGCCGTGGAGAACTCGCGCGAACTCGATTGTGTAATCAACGGTTATCTTGCGGAGATCTTCGTTCGACACCGAACCCGTATACGTGCCAAGGCAAAAGACAGTTGCGTCCTGACCCGAGAGTACGTCCGCAAGCGCAGAACAGTCGGCGAAGTCGGCATGCAAAACCTCTTTCAGCTTCGGATGCGAGATTCCCAGTTTCTTACGGCCAACCGACGTCACACTTCCGACGGCGGAATTATCGAGCGCATAGCGAAGGGCGTATCCGCCGACCATTCCACTCGCGCCCACGATCACAACGCGCTTTTGGCGCTCGCAGACCCCGCCTGATCAGTCGCCGGTGTCATGACAGTGCGCGCTCCTCAATCCAGTCGACGTAGAGTAGGCGCTCGGCAAATAGCCAAGCGCCGTCGATCTTCACGAACTGGTCCGAGTACCGGAGAGCCGCAATCATCATCCGTCGCTTTCCACCGTCGATCGTGAGGTGATGGGCCAAGGTGTAGGCCTCTCCCGTGCCTCGGTTGCCGGTCAGAGTGAGAATCGTGCTCTGTCCGACGAAGTGCATGGTCGCGGCGTACTGGTTCAGGTCTGCGAAAACTGGAGCGAGCGCCTCGCGCGAGTGCAGCTCTTGCGACGGCTTTGGATCCTTGCCGTTCATATAGACCACGAAGTGGGTGTCCGCGCTAAAGAGTGCCATCTGACCGTTCGCATCGCGACGATCGGCGCAGTGCGCATAGGCCTCGACGAGCTCGCGGATAGCGAGGCGATCCGCGGCTTCTTCGGGTGAGATGGTGACATGTTTGCTCATTGGCCAGTCTCCTTAGGACTCAAGGATGGCTCGGGTTTCGAGAAACGCCTCGATCCCGTATCGGTTCTCGTGGATGAGCGCCCGTTCGGCGAACCCTCCCAGCCCAAAGCCCTGGAACAGGGCAGTCCCATTGCGGCTCAGGCGCGGCGCGTCGGTGGGTCGGCGCAGCGTCGTCTCCGGATGTTTGCATTGAAAGGAGCGGCCCGATAGACATCGAGCGCACGCCCCGCACGATTGGGCGAGAGAACCTACGACGTGATCCCCGGCACGGAGCTGCCTGACCTCAGGACCGACTGCAGCTACGATCCCCGCGACCTCGTGACCCAGCACCGACGGCATCGGAACGAAATCGTGAGTGGCGAACAGAAGGTCGGTATGACACAGCCCGGACGCTCGCACCTCGACGAGCACTTCGCGCCCGATCGGTGCGGCAATGTCCACATCCTCGAGGTCGAACCCGCCGCCGAGTGCGTTGACTACAAGTGCCTTCATGGATGGCCTCCTTACAGCAGAGGGGCTTTCGGGACTCCTCTTTGGCCGCTGCATTCCCTGGCCTTATCGTCCGAGATGAAGGGTTCATATGTCTAAGACATCGTTGCTATCATTTCGATGCCTTGGAGGTATCAATATGGAGTTGCGACATTTGCGTTACTTTGTTGGAGTCGGGGAAGAGCAGCATTTCGGGCGGGCAGCCGAGCGCCTCCACATCGCACAGCCGGCGCTTTCCCGCCAAATACAAGATTTGGAGAAAGAGATCGGGTTTTCGTTGTTCGATCGCCTTCCTCGCGGCGTTAAATTAAGCGCCGCAGGAAAGTTATTTTTGGAAGATGCGCGACGAATTCTGGGCGAAGTTCAGGAGGCCACCCGGCGTGCCGAACGCGTTGCAAGCGGCAAGGCCGGGACCCTGCGGGTGGGATTTGTGGAGAGCATCTCCTGGCATGGCGTCGTTCCGGAGTTTTTTCGCCGATTCAGACGGGAACAGCCGGGCGCTGAACTGACACCCGTTCCCATGCTGTCTCTCGCGCAAGTGGAAGCCATACGGTCGGGCAGGCTTGATGCGGGATTCGTAGTTAGCATGACCCCGTTGGGCAAAGAATTGGATCAGCGGCTGGTGGCACAACACAAGGTGGTGCTTGCCGCGCCTAAAGGACATCCCCTGACAAAACACACGAAGCTCCGGCTCAGCGACCTGAATGACGAGTGCTTTGTTTGGTTTCCCCGCCGGATAAACCCTGCCGCCTATGACCGTTTGATGGAGGCATGTTTCCGCGGAGGCTTGAAATCTCCGCGGATTGTGCAAGAGGCCGATGATCATGCCACGATCCTGAGTTTGGTCTCCTGCAGGTTGGGTGTCGCTTTGGTCAGCGATTCCGCAAGATGGCAATGCCCAAGAGGGGTTGCTCTGTTGCCTGTCGTAGATCTGAAGGTGCCGGTGCCGTTTTCCCTGATGTGGCGAAAAGACAATCGATCCCCCCTACTACAAAGATTCCTCAACGTTCTTTAACACGGGAATGAACGAGCGAGAACTCCTTGGCGCGATAGCGCCGCGCCCGGCAGTTGAACCACGCTACCGGGCGCCTTGAGGAAAGTGCGTGACTACCAAAGGATCTTGATAGCGAGCTGAATCTCCCGCGCCGGCCCCACAGAATCGAGCTGCCCGAAGCTTCCGATCGGGGCTCCGGAGCCGTCGAACGGCTGGAGATTGTCGACCGGAGCAGTGAAGTTAGCACGATTTAATATGTTGAAGAAGTCCGCCCGGAACTGGATGTCGAAGTTTTCCGAAATTTTGGAGATCTTCGTGTCCTTGAGCATGGAGTAATCGATGTTGAACAATCCAGGTCCGATCACTGTGTTGCGCCCCAGATTGCCGAGCAGATTGATGCAAGTAAGAGGATTGGGCGCGGGGAGATTCGGATTGGCATTCTGATAACGCGTGAAGAAACCCTGATCGCAATTCGCGTTCGCGAAAGCTTGGTTGGGCGCAAGAGCATTGGTGAAGCAATTCGGGTTGATGTATTGGAGATTGCCGGAGCGCCCTGCCGATGGATTGATCAGCGAGCAACCGGGAATGACATTCGGAATGGCAATCGGCTCGCTGTTGCCCTGTCCCAGTAAATCTCCGCCGGCACTGATCGGCCAGAGAGGAGTGCCGTCGCTCAGCGCGGCGATCGCGGCCACTTCCCATCCTCGGGCAATCCAACCAAGAGGCCCGCGTAACGTGGCGGGTGTGGGCACTTGCCACAGGGCATTGATCACCAAATTGCGTCCAACATTAAAGTCCGACAGCCCCTTGATGATTCCCGGATCCCACCACGGAACCGTGGGACTGACGTCACCAGCAAAGTTGTCACCGGCAAAGCTTCCGGAGGAAGTGTCTTCGGTCTTACTCCAGGTAAACGCGCCTTGCACTTGGAACCCGTGGCTCATTTGCTTTTGAACATTCACCTCGAGAGCGTCGTACCAGGATCTGCTTTGCCAAACGGTAGTCTGAATTAGTCCGGCGGCGCTGATATTCGGATTTATCTTTGCCGAACACTCCGACACACATGCCGGGCCGCCCGGGATGCCGCTGCTGACCGGGTTTGGAAATATCCAGCCCGCCGAACTCAGCGTTGGAAATACCGTGTTGAGATCGTCCAATTGGAATGGGTTGTGGTATCCGCGGGAACCCGCGTAGGCGACCGTCATCGCGATATTCCCCGGCAATTGCCGCTGGACGTTGAGGTTCCATTGATAGATGTAATTGCGCTGAGGGTTGGGTTGGACAAAGTTCCATGCCTGATTCGCAATCGGCGGATCGGTCAGCGCCGCAGTGGCGCTGGGCCCATGCGGGAAATCTCCCACCGCCACGCAAGCCTGTCCGTTGGCAAAGGCGCAGCCGGTGGCTTGAGAGGCCACATGGAACGGAGATGTTTGCGCATTGTTGATGGCCAGCTCATAGGGAAGAGGAAGCGCGTCGAAAATTCCGAAGCCCCCGCGAACCGCGGTCTTTCCATTGCGGAACGGGTCCCAGGCAAAGCCGATCCGCGGCTCGAAGTTTTTGGTCGTAGGGTTCTCCGTAAAAAATGAGTGGCTGAACGGACCCGTGGCCGGATTGGTGCCGGGCGTCGGCAGGTTTTGAACCAAGCCGTGAGCCTCAGTCGGAATCGTTTCGAATTCGTAACGCAGGCCCAGGTTCACGGTCAGGTTCGAGCGAACTTTCCAGTCATCCTGAAAGTATACGCCCGGGACCGTCGTCAGACTTTCGTGGGTCTGTATATTCGCAGGGTTGATGGGGCCGACCACCGTCCGGGGACTGTTCGTGAGCAATAGCGCCAGACTGTTGAAAGTGGCGCTGCCGTCCTCGATGAACGGGGCGAAAAGATCTTCGCGATACCGGATGAAACTGGCTCCGAACTTCAGATTGTGATTCCGCACCGTGCGTGCGACATCGTCGTACACCTGATAAGTCTGGTTCGTGTAGTTCTGAACAGATTCGCCGTTGAGGCCTCCCGTGAATGTGGTGAGGTCCGGCTCGATGAGTCTCGGCGCGAAGGATCCGGGAAAGATCCCAAACGTCGTGTCGGCTGCCGCCGGATTGATCGCACTGAAGGTTGTCTGGCCAAATGCAAACGTGCGGTTATATCCAAAGCGAAGAATGTTGACCATGTTCGAGCCAAACGTATGCGTCTCCTCCAGTGATCCGCCTTGCCGGCCAACTTCGAATCCAGTCAATACGTTGTCCGTGGCGTCGGGCTGGCTGAAAAGCGAGTGGTCAAAATAGTAGTTCACGTTCAAGCTGTCTTTGTCCGAGATCTTGATGTCGCCTCTGCCGGTGCCATAATTCTCAGGCACCACTTGCTGGCCTGCGAAGGCAAAGAATCCCGTATCGCCGTTGCCGATCAACCCGGCGTTGGGCTGTTGATAGAACGCGAGAAATCTCGCAATCTGATTGTTAACGCACGTGTTCGAGACACCTGGATCCAATATCGATGAGCCGACCGGACACGAGGTCACCACGGGAGCGCCATTATTCAGAATTCCCAGCCGCGCGTTGGCGGAGGGCACTTTGGCCTCATGGGTGATACCCTGGCTCTGACGCAGTCCTTCATAGTCGCCAAAAATGTAGATTTTGTCCTTCAGGATCGGCCCTCCCGCGGACCCGCCGAATTGGTTGCGAATAAAGTTCGGCTTCGCGGTGCCCGTCGAGTTGTCAATGAAAGTTGCCGCATCCACCGCGCTGTTGCGCGCAAACTCATAGGCGCTTCCATGAAATACATTAGCCCCGGACTTCGTGACCGCATTAATTATACCGCCTGACGTGAAGCCATACTCCGCCGAATAGTTGTTGGTCAGGACCGAAAACTCCTGAATGGCGTCCACGCCGAGGTTCTGGCCGAGTACGCTTCCCGGCCCCGCATTCGAATAATCGTTGATGATAAGACCGTTCAGGCGATAGGTATTCTGCGTCGGGCGATTGCCGTCGATGCTCAACTGCAGGCCCAAACCCCGAGCGTGAGCGCCCACTTGTGTTACCGCCTCCTGTGTTCGAACAGAAACGACGCCGGGTTGAAGTGTGGCCAGAGAGGCCCAATCGCGGCCGTTCAAGGGTAGTTCGACAATCTGATCGGCTACGACATTGTTGCTGATGGTTGAGTTCGTCGTCTCAACGATCGGAGCCGCTCCACTGACCCGAACAACCTGCTGAACCTCTCCCACGGTCAAAGAAAGACTCATCTCTTGCTTCGCGCCGACGGTCAACGTCACCTTGACCGCAGCGGTGCTGAAGCCCGCAGCAGATACCGACACTTCGTAATCTGCGGGATTGAGGTTCGGTATGCTGTATGTGCCAGTAGCGTTGGTGGTCGTATCGGTAGGTATCCCGGTGGCGACGTTCTTGGCTGAGATTGTCGCATTAGGAATAGCTCCTCCTTGCGGGTCGGTGATGGTGCCAGATAGCGTGGCGCCGGTTACCTGTGCGCGCAGCGGACGAGAGATCACTACACCGAGGCAGAGAATCGACGCAAACAACATCCACTTGAAAGCCCTCGAACTCATTGACGTACACCCCTTTCTTTGTTTTTACTTTTCAATCTGTCCCAAGCTTGAAACACCCCTACCACCCGAAAAACAAACGGACCGACCTCATCGCCATATCTCGGACACGACGTTTCATTAGCAAGATCGTGGCTGTGATACAGAGGTCGAACAGCCACTGTGCGAAATCGAGGTCGTCTAACAAGGATTCGATACTGTGGCGCAATCGCTGAATCGGACTTGTCGCTGCCGGCAACGGAATCGAGCGCCAAACGTGCCTTCCGTCCGCGTTGAGCTGGATCAATAACGGATGATCCGTCGAGTCATTTTTCATCGTCGGAGTCGTCTCTTCGGTGAACGGGAGTTAAGAAATTATCGAGAACAAAGTCAGCTACTTCACGACCAAGGCGTTGCCCGGTCGTGAGGTCCGTCCTGAAATGGACTCCGGCGAAGATTCGGCTCAATGTGGCCTCCTCTTCCGCACCCGATAACCTTGTGAATGAACGCTGCACTCCGGGCATAACTTCGGAAGTGACGGCGAAGTCGAAACGATCCCTGCCGAAGAAGGAGATCAACACCGAGGCCCCACCGGCGCTGATAACAGCGTGTGCGCCCGGGTAGGCTGGGTCTGGCGTAGTGTTGCCGACCTCGGGAAGCCAGTTCGGGTCAGCCACCGTGTCGGGGTTGTCGTCGGTCGCGGCAGCACGGATAGCAGTGACCGGCCGCCAGAAGTTGTAGGTGTACTTGGCATCGTAGAAAGCGATGACTTCATCCGCAAATGTCAGGTTGAGTAGCGCAAATAGCCGAGCGTTCTGCGCAGTCGTGAGGTCATGCGCCAGAGCCGCTGTCTGGGTGATCTCGTTCCAATAATTCTGAATCGCGCCATTCCAAAAGCGGCCAGTCAGGGCCTCGTCCGGAGTGCTGGCGGTTCCGTTAGCAATCCCCAGTAGCTTCACTTCGTTAAAGGCGTCACTGTACGTATCACTGGCTAATGCTGGGGGAGGGCCGGGCCGAAACTGGTTCGCGCGCTCCAACGCAAAAGGAGTGACGTGGGACCAGTGTGTGAACTGAGGTTGCTTCGGAAAATTAGGTGGAGTCGACTGATAGTCTCCTGGGGCGTTTCCAAAAACAAAAGGAACGGGCGGAGCATCGGAGCCGTCATTTTTTCGCAGAGCCAGGATCTGAGCGGCAACCGTCTGCCCTACACTCACGCCCTGCGCTTTATCAGCTCCTTCGGGAATCGGGGCCAGCGACTGCTGGAGCTGGGCGTCGAGCACTGCCTGGAAATTCGGATAGAGAGACACAAGGATGTCGTGAGCCGCTGCGGCAGCCGCGGCGTCCTGGGAAGCTGAGTGCGGAATTCCGGTAAGGCGAACCAAATAAGGCTTGTGGGTGCGATCGATCGCGTTGACAGCGTCATAGATTGCAGCATGCATAATGGCAAAACTGCGGGTTGGGTGAATGGTCGCGGGCTGCGCGTCCGGGGTTCGCACAATGACGAGAAGGGTTCTGTTCCACTGGACAACCACGGTCGGCACGTCAGTCGATGTGCCTGCTCTTTCCTGGCCGCTCTTTGCGGGTGAAGCTGCTTGTAAGAGACTCACCTGGGCTGAAAAACAGGCGCACGCAAGTACTAAACTGATCAGAAGTCTTCGCATTTGTATTTCGTCCCTTCGTTTTTTATTGCGGATTACGGATGAAGAGCTGAAGCACACTTCGCGCATGCCGCCTCATCTGCTTAGACCCGCGGCTTTGGAAAATATTCCCAAGCAGATACCTCATGACTCCGTCACGTCCGCTGACTCCTCTTTCCAAACTCTTAGCAGTCCCTGCTGCAATAAAGTGCTGGTGAGAGTCCAAAACTCAACGCGTCTGACACGACGCCCGAAAGCAATTTGCTTACATCGGGCGTCGTTTCGCGCCTACGCTACTTTGTTGTGCCGTTTGACTGCCGGCGACAGTTGATTCCGCTCTGGCTTACAGCCGACGCGTGGCTTCGTCCGCTTCTTCGGCCAGGCGCATCAGTACGTCGACAATCCCTGTATTTCTGTTTGTCGCTGGATCGAGGAACAGTCCGTCTTGAACAAAGCTGACGACGGAGGCCACAGCGCCGCCTTGTTGTGTGGATGTTGGGCGAATGATGGAGACAGGACCGAGATTCTTGTCAAGAAAAACCGTTGGCTCAGGCATGATCAGGTTGGTTTGGAACTCATCGGCGGCGCCAGACGAACCATTATTCGGGTCGACGCCCTTGTTGAGATCCGGGAACGAAAGGTCACCATCAGTGATGATGGGTGCATTGCCTGCCTTGTCGTGCCATACCTGAAAGTGCATGATCTCTGAACCGCCGATGCTCAAGAGAACTCTGAGGACTTCCAGATTTGTGACCTTCTGAGCCAGGGCTGGATAGAGACTGCTGCCACCTTGCTCGATGAAGGCAAAGTGAAATCCCGCCGTGCTGGCAATCGCCTGTAGATGGTTCGAGGGGGTCCCGTCCGGATTCAGTACGAGATCATCATTGCTGAGAGGAATGGCCGGATGCTGCCCCTTGGCTAGGTCGGGAACCGCGTTCTCAAACGAGCCACCTAAGTCGGGATTCCGCTTGGCGCTGCGGTATCGGGTCCACCACTTCGTGTCCACCGTCAACTGCTTCAGATTGGTGAGCCTCCCGGTTTGCGGTACACCCGTTACCCGGCTCGGCGGCAGAAAGGCAAACTGGCTCAGATCAATCGTCTTCGCACCCTTCGACGCCAGGTAAGTGTTGAGAAACCGATGATGGCTGATCTCATCGTCGGTGTTGTCGGCGATGTACTGCGGCATGTCGCCGTCGAGCACTTGAAGCGCGATCACGTAATCCGGAGCTAGCCCTGTAGTGATCGATTTTCCATTGAGCTTCAGATCGATTTCGGAGAGACCCTGGGCGCCGGGCACCGCGTTTGTCGGGCCACCCAGCTCCGCGTATTGAATCCACAGGTCGGCTTCCACCTGCTCAAGGGCGCTTAGGAATGTCAGAATCGCGATGTCGCCCTCGGTAATCGGCGCTCCATCTTTCTCTTGGTCGAACGCGGCCAAATTTCCAGGGAGCAAGCCTGCGGCTATTGCCGCTGCCCCCGCTCCCACGACGCCTTTTTTCAAGAATGAACGTCGATTCGCACCCTTCGTTATGAGTGTTCCCAATCGCTTCATTGAGCTTCTCCTTTTTGCGAGAGATAGATCGATGTTTCCAAGAACCCAGCCACGTATTACGGCGAGCCTAGATCAGCCCCGTGAGATCTGTGTTCCACGGCCGGATAAAGGGAAAGCTACTCGTTCATTTGAGATAACCATGCGGGTCTGCGGAATATTCCCGAATAAAAGTGGGAAATCAGCGGCGGGAATAAGATTGATGGGAAACGAGTCTTTGTACAAATTGGCTTAGAGTTTTTACTTGCCTGGCTCGGCGGCTGCTTTTTCTGTTTCCCCGGCAGCCCAAATGGGACCACCTCCGTCCTTTGCTGCCGTTGATCGATAGAGAAGCGAGTTTCTGGAATTAGACGGGCACTGCGCGAGTCTACTCGTATGACACGGCTCTATGGTGTGGCGCAGGAATTCTTTTTATTTCTCAAATATCGCGCCGATCCTGCAGAGGCGAACGCCGATGAGGTTCCTGAGCAATTCGAAAGGACGAAATCATGCTGGATAGACCCCTGCGTATCCTCGCTATCACGGCACTTCTTGTGCTTGCGTGGATTTATTCCTAGTACATCGCGCAAAGCTCAAATGCGCAACGGAGAAACGAGGATGGCGAAGCGACCTTATTTAGACGACTTTGTTGAAGAACAGCTAATGGCGCAATTTATGGCCGCCTTTCTTCGCGGCGAGATTGCATCGACAATTTCGTGCGAGGTTTGGAACTTGCGGTGGGCTCTTGAGCGAGGATTATTGCGCTCTCCAATTCCGGACCTTCTGCTGCTCTCGATGCAGGACACAATCTTTCTGTGGCAACTCGGCATTCGCGCAGACAATGAGCTCGAGGTCTGGTCGGGATTTGTGCGCAGGCTTTTCGCGAGGAGCGTTCGGAACAAATGAAGGCGAGAGTTTACCCACCTTTTACGCGATCGACAGACCCAAAGTGAAGCCAACATCCGAAGTCCAATGATCGTCGCCGGTTCCAGATTTTCCCGGCACTCGCCAGCCTAGCCTAGAAGGATTCGACAAGGCCGCGGAAGACGTGGGTTGCAGGGCGAGATCTCCGCGCCGCCGTTGTTCCACAACTCGAACTAATTACGAAATGGCGCGGACAGAGCCTTTTCTGTGCAGAGCGATGTGCTATTTCTGCAGGAGAGCAGCGAACGTTTGCATCTCATCCGTCGCGAGATCAGAGATGGCGCAATAGGTCATGCCGTCCCGCGTCCAAAACAGGATGTTGAATCCTTGGCGCGTCTGCCCAGTGGCTTTTTCGGCGTATTTTTCTGGGGCTGTCCAAACGAATAGATTAATAGGATGCAATCTATGCTGATAGACCAGGGCCGCCACAGGCTGCCCATCGAGATAATCGAGCCTTCCGCCGATGAGAGGGAATCCTTCGGCTGCAAAGTCATTGACCGGAGGAGCAAAATCCAGCTTGCCGTCAAACCAGGGTTTCACCGTGTGCTGATCGGTGGACGTAACATCCGTCAGGTGATTGGCCATTAGCGAACGGAGATGATCGGCCACAATTTCCTGCGTGATCATTTGCTCTCGTGACGATTCCCCCGCTATTCGCATAAGCCCTACTGTAACCAAGGTCAGAATAACGACCGCGGCTACGGCCCCAGACCAGGTCCAGACCGGTGCCCAGCTCCGGCTCGTTTTCGCTTTTTTCTCCGGTGCGATCGCCCTTACGCGCTGTTGGAGATCTGTCGGCGCCCGGAAATAGGAAACGTCCTCGCGGATCCTCGAACGAAGTTCGAGCGTATCCTTATGCACGGGTGCGCAGCTCGGGCAATCCCCGAGATGCTCCTCAATTTCCACGTTGCGCACCAGGTCGAGTTCGCCATCGACATAGCTCTCGATCAGGGTTCGCGTGTCTGTGCAACGCACGTTGGTCCTCCTTCGCCGGTTGCGGCAGAGATGCAATCTCGCAGCCGGGCGCGAGCACGCGCCAGCCGCGACATCACGGTGCCCACCGGTATGCCAGCAATCTCGCTGATCTCCCTATAGGAGAGTCCTTCGAGTTCCCGAAGCACAATCGATTCCCGGAACTCGGCCGGCAGCTGTTGCAGGGCCTGTTCGAGGACTTCCCGATTCGCGTTTTCGTAAAACGTCCGTTCGGGGTTAGGCACCGAACTCTCCTGAGTGTGTACGTGTTCATCGAACTCCACAGTCAGATTCCGCCTGGAGTGGTTCCTGAGCCAGGTGTAGCAGGTATTCCTGACGATTGTGAGTATCCAGGGACGGGCGTCACCCCCATGAAATCCTGCAAAGCCTTTCCAGGCACGCAGATAGGCCTCTTGCACCAGGTCTTGAGCATCCGTGCTGTTCCGAACCAGCCATCGGGCCAGGTTAAAAGCCGCATCCAGGTGCGGCAGAACGGCTTCTTCAAATCGCGCTGACTGATTATCTGCTGTCACCGTTTCCCCTCGGTTCTTAAGACTCCATGGCGGCCGATTTATTCCCGAATGGCTATGACGGGAATATTTCTTCTCGAACTGCGTCATTGCATATGTGGGCGGCAAACGAATCACCAAGCCGCAAAGCTGGGAACAGGAGAAGAACAAACATGTCGCGATTCATTGAGAAGAATGTGGAAAAGGACGGCATTGACCGGCGTGGGTTCCTGAAGTGCATGGCGTGGGCCGGCACTGGGACGCTGTGCGTGATGCAGGGCGGGGTTTTGAAGTCGTTCGCGCTGAGCGACGTAATGCAGCACAACGTGGGTGATTTCAATGGCGATCTCAGCTTCGTTCAGATCAGCGACAGCCATATCGGCTTCAATAAGGCCGCGAACCCTGATGTGACGATTACTTTGCGTGAAGCGATCGCCAAAGTGAATGCGCTGCCGACACCTCCTTCGTTTGTCCTCCATACCGGCGACCTTACGCATCTCTCGAAACCGGCAGAGTTCGACACCCTGGCGGAATCGCTCAAGAGCTTAAAGACGGAGCGCATCTTTTACGTTCCCGGTGAACACGATGTACTCGACGACAACGGAGCGATGTTCCGCGAGCGTTTTGGAATGGGCGCGATGGGCGATGGCTGGCATAGCTTCGATCGCAACGGAATCCATTTTGTTGGGCTGGTGAATGTCATGAATCTTAAGGCCGGCGGTCTCGGTTCGCTGGGCAGCGAACAGCTCGAATGGCTCCAAAAGGATGTGTCCGCGCTGAAAAGCAGCACGCCGATCGTCCTGTTTGCGCATATCCCTCTGTGGGCGGTTTATCCGCAATGGGGATGGGGCACAGAGGATAGCGAGCAGGCGCTGTCCTATCTGAAGCGATTTGGTTCGGTAACCGTGCTCAACGGTCACATCCACCAGACCATGCAGAAGGTAGAAGGAAATGTCACCTTTCACACAGCTTGTTCGACGGCCTTTCCTCAGCCGCAACCCGGTCAGGCAGATTCACCCGGGCCGATGAAGGTACCCGACGACAAGCTGCGCCAGGTCCTTGGAATTACCGATGTCAACTTCGTGCGCGGCACGCACAGTCTGGCGATAGTCGATTCCACACTCGCCTGATTTCGGCCGCATGGAAAACCTGGTGAATGGAAGGACGATATGAATCGATTCGATCGCGGCGTGGCTGTACTGGCAGTTCTCATTGTTATCGCGGTGACGCTCTCACGCTTCCCGACTCCGGCCGCCTTTACGCAGGACGCAAGCCCGGGCGCCGGAGTAAGCAAAGATGCGAGAGAAATCAGGGTCACCGCCAAAAAGTATGAGTATGACCCCGCCGTCATAACCGTCAAGCAGGATGAGCACGTCAAGCTGATCATCACGGCGCTTGACCACGACCACGGATTCAAGATCGACGCACTCCACATCGATCAGCTATTGAAGAAGGGTGAACCAACGACCATTGAGCTCACCGCCGACACGATTGGAACTTTCCCACTTCAATGCTCACATTTTTGCGGGCTGGGGCACAAAGGAATGAAAGGCGAGTTGGTCGTCGAAGCAGCCTCGCAAGGATCACCGGAGGAGCACTCTGACGCAAGTGCAGAGCGCTTTAACAATCGCTGAAGATCTGCCGCCGGCGTTGCTTCGAAGGGACCGGTTCGCTGGTGTTTAGACGCAACACAGGAGGAAAGGTATGGACGGGAGTCTTCTTAGTAGAGCGCTGCCATTTGCAACGCGATCCAATACGGCGGAACTGTTGGAGGCAGAAGCGATTCGACTGGCCCAACAAGGCGACGAGCGCGGTTTTGAAGGGATCTACCGACAGCATAGCCGTCGTGTCTATGCTCTTTGCCTTCGGATGGTGAGAGGAAATGCGGCTGAAGCCGAGGATCTTACTCAGGAATCATTCTTGCAGCTATTCCGCAAAATAAATACTTTCCGAGGCGAATCGGCATTTTCCACGTGGCTGCACCGGCTGGCCTGCAACGTCGTGCTGATGCGGTTACGCAGACATAGTCTCCAGGTCTTCTCCCTGGATGGGATGCTCGAACCAGGGGAAAAGACGGCCGGCCTACTGCAGAAACACATCGGAAGCCGCGACCTGCGGCTTTCCGGCTCACTGGATCGCATGGACCTCGAACGCGCGCTTGAGCAGCTTCCGCCAGGCTACAAGGCTGTCTTCATCCTCCATGACGTGCAGGGTTACCAGCACAGAGAAATTGCCGCCATTAGGGGATGTACACTGGGGAATTCGAAGTCGCAATTGCACAAGGCTCGCGCGCGGTTGCAGCACTTGTTAAGGGCAGGTGTCCGCGATAATGAGCGTCCGATCAGGGAGAGCATGGAACGAGTTCTCGATACGGCGTCAGCCGTTTGACGGCACAGAAAGAATGCACCGCTGCGAAGCCCGAAGCAAAATCTGAAGTCTGTAATGCTCCTCTATTTTTAAACCTCTCCCATTCACTTCGATAACTAACTTAACGAGTTATATGGCTCTCCCCGAAGTGCGGGATTTACCAGATGGTTTGCGGTGATGATTTTCGGCAGCGGCCGACGCCGCGGAATAAAACAGGTATCAAGATAGTTATTCATGATGAGGAGGAAGTCATGAACATTCAAAAAAAGCTGATGATTTTAGCGACAATGCTTGCGTTCCTTATCATGTTGCCCGTGGCGCGGGCGAGTGAGGAGGATCAGGCAACCAGACTCACCTTCAACAATGCCGTGCAGATTCCAGGGCGCGTTCTGCCTGCAGGAACCTACTGGTTCATATTCGCGGATAAGGTCGGCGACCCTAACGTCGTTCACATTTTCAACTCTGACCGATCCATGCTGTACGCGACCGTCCTAACCATAAATGCTGAGCGTTCGGACCCAACCGACAACACCGCGATCACCTTTGCGGACCGAGGGTCGATGCAGCCTCAGACGATGGTGACCTGGTTCTATCCCGGGTTCACTTCCGGTCACGAATTCGTGTACGCCAACCCGGAGGCAAAGGAACTTGCACAAGCCAAGCTCCACACCATAATGGCCATGACACGGGATAAACAGCAGACTGTAGCGGCTTCAGTGACCGGAGACTAGGCCCAGTGTCCCACCATCAACCCCTGCGCCTGCTGGCGATGGTTCGTCCATCGCCAGCTCGCGTCTCGGGAGCCCTCTCAGTAGTACGTTCTCGGCAGGAACCTGCGGATCACCTCGGGAAGCTATTCCGATAAGTCCGAGTCTTCACTTGTAAATATACTTTCGGACATCTCTCTGCTAATGGATTGCCCTTCCTCGCTTCGTGGGTCCCGTGAGTTTGCCCAATGTTTCGATTTACCTACTGGCGTTTTTCCGTTTGGAAGATGGCTACTCAGGGATTCCCGAAGCCGATGCCGGGCGCGGGCCAATCTGGACATTACAGTACCGATCGGGATTCCCATCACCTCGGCGATCTCTTTATATGAAAGACCTTCCAGCTCGAGCAGCACCAATACTTCCCGAAACTCGGGCGGCAATTCGTCTAAAGCTTGGTTGAGCAACCGGCTATCCGCCTTCCGTAGCAGCGAGGTTTCAGGGTTTTCGCTTTCCGCTGTATCGGTATGCAATTGTTCATCGAAAGCGGTGGCGCTCCGCTGGGCGCGGTTCTGGTGTAACCAGGTGTAGGAGGTGTTGCGCACAATCTTCAGAAGCCAGGTGCGCGCATTGCCGCCATGGAAGCCGCCAAAGAACCGGAAGGCACGTAAGTATGCGTCCTGCACCACGTCTTCCGCATCTTGAGGATTCCTGGTTAACCACCGTGCCAGGTTGTATGCGGCGTCAAGATGCGGTAATAGAACCTCTTCGAAATTAGGCCTGCGATTTTCGAGCATTGAACCCTCATTGCAAGCGGTGACACGTCCAACCCGTGCGTTTGAGGGCCGCACTATGGTTCGCACTAGCGATTGGCACAATGGACGGGCAGGCTTTAGCCCGTGGGTCCTTATGCGGCCCTGCTTCGATCCTCTCCGCTCGGACCCCGGATTTCAGGATCTTGTGCGCCGTCTCGGCCTCCCTCGGACCTGAATCATCCCCTCTAGATTTCGGGGCGTGGCAGCGATAGCTTCAGGCGGAAAGGCCGCCTGCCGTCTGCCGGCGTCAGCTAACTGAAAGCGGCCGATCGAGGGCGCCGATAAAGGTTCCTTGACGTGAAACAGTTCGCCGTCGACGTGGAGGTCGAGGATAACCGAAGGGGACAACTCAACCTGAGGAGCTAGTCGGTTGGCGCGCGATAGCCGGTCTTTGCATACACGGTGAGTGGTGGCAAGCCTTTGGGCTGCACCAACTTGACTTTGATTTTGCGCCAGGTGCCGTTGCGCCGGGCGTTAACCGGTTTGTATCCCAGGATGTACTGATTCCGCAGTTCCGTGCCAATCTTGGACGCAATATCCGGTAAATCGTCCAGGCTCGCCACCGGGAACACTCTGCCGCCGGTCATCTCCGCAAGTTCGGCGAGCAGCGTTGGGCCGTAGCGCTCCTCGTCGGTTCTCTGCATGTCATCAATATCGAACACACCCATGCCATATAACTGGCAATCGGCCTCTTTCAGAAAGTTGCGGATGTCCCGCTCGTTGTACCGACTATGATTGTCACCCCCATCGGATATGATGAGCAGGGCGCGCTTACCATTGGTTGCATCTCTCATCTGATTCAAACCGAGGTAGATTGCATCCAACAACGCTGTCTGTCCCTTGGCCGCCGTAAACATCATTCGATTCTGCAACTCTTCCACACTTGAAGTGAAGCCACTCGTCAGCTCGGCCCGATCGTTAAAACTCACAAGGAAGAATTCATCGCGGGGGTTAGCGGTCTTAAGGAACTGCACGGCTGCTTGTCGTGCCTTGTTCACCTTATCCGACATGCTGCCACTCATGTCGAAGATGACACCGATTGAAATCGGCACGTCTTCGCTCGAGAATGAGGCAATCTCCTGTTCGTCTCCGTCCTCAAAGACGCGAAAATTTTCCTTGTCGAAGCCTGTAACCAGGCGATCGTTACGGATCCGTCACCGTCACGTTGACCAGCGCTAACGTGACGTCCATTTGAATCGGCTTGTGGGAGTTTTGCGCAGGCTCTCGGGACGACGGATTGGTGGTTCCGGACCGGTTGTCTGCGCGACCGCGGGAACGGGAGAGCACGCAAACTGCCAGAGCTAACGAGCAAGACAGGAAACCGTGTTCTTCGTCTTTAGTCGCTACGATTGCATCGGCCTTCAACCATAAAGACTGCCCACAGTGCAAATATTCCCGAGAAGTCGTTTGCCCTGACAAAAGTGAGTCGATCGATCCCTGCAGGCGTGTCTCAGGACTCGGGTTTGCGATTGCGGTGGCCCTGATCTCCTCGACGAGCTCATCGAGGACATCGGAAAACTCGTCGCGGACGCAAGGCGGACGCCCCAAGCAGTCTGTGCCAATCCTGAGGACGGGCACCCACCAACAACCGACTTCAACGGGCAGCGCGTAGAACAACGTAGTCCGTGAACCTGATAGCAAGGCGCCAAGAGAGCCGGCGCCGCGACCTTTGATTCGATGCATAGTAAGCACAATATCGAATTCCGTCCGCTTCAACAGCTGCTCGAGTTCTCGCTGTGACCTGGCAAAATGGCATTGACACCCTTTTCTTTCCAATCTTCGTCGAGATAGGGAAAACTCCTGCTGACTGTCACCAGCTAGAAGAACCTTAACAAGTGCACGGTCGCCTTCGCCGCTGCGAGCTGCACTCTCTCGATTCTTTTCGGCACATTCTGTTTTACCCGCGATCATTTGGCATTGACTCGAAAACCTGAGATCAGTTCCCCGCATTGGAAGGCCTTTTGTCGTTCAGTTCTGTTTGGCGAGGATTTGCTGTAGCTAAAACATTCTCGAGCGATTGTTGGAGTTCGCGTACCTGCGCGTCGATTGGACCGTTGGGTTCGAGCTTGAGGTAAACCTCGACTTCTTCTAAGGCCGCCCGGTAATCGGCTCGGTGAAGATAAATGTTCACCAACACCAGGTGTGCCAGGCCGGAGTCGGGCCTTTGCCGAATTAGATCGCGGGCGCTCTTCTCCGCGGCCTCTGTTCGGTTCAGACGCAATAGCGCCTCGGTCCGCGCCAGTTGACCTGCCCAAGAGCCGGGGTCCAGTTCCAGCCCGCGCTCCACGAACTCATCCGCTTCGGCGGGTTTACCCAGTTGGTCCCACAGAACTCCCAACGCGAAATAGGGCGGAGCGAAATGACCCTCGCTGACTGCAATGGACTTTTGCAACGGCTGCTGGGCTTCCTCGTAGAGCCCCAGTTTTATTTCGGCGGCTCCCATGACGTAGTAGGCCTCGTAATAATCGGGGAACTCGGCGACGGCCCTCCGGAAAAATGGGAGACTCCCTGCAAAGTCGCTCTTAGCGTAGTGTTTGAGCCCTTTCTCGTATGCTTCACGTGCGTGACGCGGTATGCGCAGTTCCCTGGCGGAGACTACACCTGTCGCGCCTGAGGAGAACTCCGACGCTTGAGCGTGGGCTATCACTGGTAAAACTAGGACGAAGACCGCTATCGGTAAC
Organism: uncultured Acidobacteriota bacterium; assembly: GCA_963810155.1. GTDB lineage: Bacteria > Acidobacteriota > Terriglobia > Acidiferrales > UBA7541 > Palsa-189. Next base: position 19,607 of record CAWEMN010000003.1, on the reverse strand, counting down.
CAGTAGGCTTTCAAATGCAACCGCATCACGTGCCTCCAGGGGCGTGCAAACGCTTTCGTCTTCTCTCTCAAGTGATGACGAGAAACCGCGTGCATTTATTCCCGGAACCTCAATCCTCGCGATTCGCTGAAAGATCTTTGAAACTCTCTGCCTTGATTCATGACTTTGGTCACTGCGCCGGCGGCTGCGGGAATATTTGGCAACGAGTTGTGGTCGGCTATATGGAAGGCAATCCTGTATGTCTACTCTTCAAAAGCCCAACAGCCAGATTCCCGGAACCGATTGCGAGAAGGCGCTGTGCTGACCCACGGTATCTTGGGAAGTGCTGCCCCGTGGCAGGCTGACCTAACCCTTCTCATCGAAGTAACGATGGGAATCGCTCTGCTTGCGGGGGCCGTTCTCGCCCGGCGACGCCGTTATCACGCGCATGCGTGGTGTCAGTCTGCAGTTGTGCTGCTGAATCTGGTGGTTATTGGATTTGCGATGGCGCCTTCTTTCTATATCCAACTGGCGCCGAAGATCCCGCAGTCGTTGCGGAAATCGTACTACGCGATTGCCGCAGGACACGCGGCGCTCGGAGTACTGGCGGAACTAATGGGTCTCTACGTTATCGTGGCGGCAGGCACCCAGGTTCTTCCGGATCGCTTGCGTCTGAGGAATTATCGGGCGTGGATGCGCGCGACACTCGTGCTGTGGTGGGTGGTTCTGCTGCTTGGCGTGGCGACATACGTCCGGTGGTACGTACATCTATAGGTTAGTCACCACCGAACCTTGCATTAATACGACGCCGCTGTCTCAGCGTGCTCGGCCTTTCGTCCGCTGGCCTAATTCGCTCGGGAAATACGGAATACGGGCTCATCGATCGTGCTGAGCGGAATGCGTATCGCCGCGGCCTCAAACATGCGGATCCAATCAGTTTAAAGTGATGGGAACTACGGGTTCGAATTCAACTGGCCTTTCATACAGCGAAGCCGGGTATCTTTCGCCCGCGTTTGACTCGCCCAACGACAAGCTGGCAGCGCGCGATGGGCGTTGAACGACGCTGGCGCGGCTGTCTTCCTCAACTGCAAGGATCATCGACTTGGGAATGTCGATGTCCCAGCCTTGGCCGATGCGAAAACGAATGGCATTTTCGGATTCACCCACGATGGTTCCCGGCACCGGCGCTTGCAAGCCGGCTGCTGCAAGTCGTAATACGATCGCCTGGCCGATCCAAACTGTGTAAGCGCTTCGCATATATACCTCCTCAGTAAATGGACAACCGACGGATTGCCAATGCACCGGACGAGCAGTCCTGTGCAGATTCGGCGCCCTCGTAAGTTAGGACAAACCGTTCCGTGGGTTTATTCCCGAGTTGAAAGTGTAAAACCCAAACTCGGGTGCGGTACGCAGCCGCCATCGTGGCGGATCTCCGGGACGAGTTCCCATTGATTTACTGCCGGTTCTCTTAAAAATATTCTTTTGCTTAGGAATAAATGCAGGGGCTCGCCAGTTCAGTTTCGAGCATTGATGGGCACAGGAATCAATGATCCTGCACTCCCCGAAATATACAGCGCCCTATACAGCAGGTCGGACCGCTCGGCTCGGAAAACCTCGTTCTTGTTGGTATTCTGGCGCGCTCTAGGGGACGATTTTAGAACTTTGGGGGCCAGTCAGCCCCAGGTAGACATTCCCAATTTTGGGTATCCGACGTGATCTCGCCGGTCTGTTTATTGGCAGGCGCGCACAGAAACTTACGGCTGATCTTGCCCGGCAGGTCCACGTCCCAACAGCGTGCCGTTAGCGGTTGTGGCCTCGATGATGCGCCCGACTGGCTTGCCATTCTTGGCTTGGCTCGCAGTGACCGTAACTTCGTCCCCGGGTTTAAAAGAGTCCTTACGATAGCCACTAGGGTACATGACCGTCGGAGATTGCGACTCCAGAACCCAATGCGCCACTTCGCCGTTCTCGCCTTTCACATCAAGCATGAGCAAAAGATGGGGGCTGGCGTAAAGCCATTTCGTGACGGTCCCCTTCAGCGTAACTTTCTTATCGGTTGCGTACGAAGCGTTGCCGTGATGGGCGAACAGAGGAACCGAAACCAAAAGCCCCAGGGTTATCGTCAACGCGATGACAAGCTTCTTACTCATTTTGTATCCTCTTGTTTTTACGAGTCGATCTTTTCCTTTACGGTCAGCTCTGGAAACAATGTCAAAGACAGGTCGCTCTCCCTCGACTGTCATTTCTTGCTCGCGTCATCGCCAAAAGCGTCCAGATAGATCTGGTAGTTTTTTGGCGAGCATATGTTTTCGTTCTCCTCCGCATGTATATCTTGCAGCCTAAACGCCATCTTCAAGGCGTCAAAGGGTTTGCTATACATGATCGGATCATTGATCGTCTCAGACCATTCCAGAGTGTCATAGTCCAAGCGCCGGAATGTCTCCGTTATGCGAGCCTGGTCACTGATGGGCCTGCCCGTATTATCGAGCCAAACCCGGTCTTCGGGCATGGTTCCGACGGTTTGGACCTCGAGGGTGTAATCGTCCAGCCACTTCCCGACGGAATAGCCCATCCACCGCGACTCCCTGAACTGGCCGTCTATTTCCACGCCGCCGTCCAGCAATTTGGGAAGGGGGCGGCCGTCGATCCAAATGGTGCGCCATCGGTCGTCGTAGTGATACAAAATCGCTACCTTGGCCTCGTCCTGAAAGATTTGGGCAAATCTTAGGCTGTAATGATTCCAGCGTGGAAATCCCAGGGGTTCGCAGAAATTCCTGGGATCATTGTGTTCGTTCGGCGGGACCGCGTCGACTCCCTCGGTTGGCTTATGAGTCTTGTACACCTCCAGTGCATGGGGCGTGTATGGCAGCGCATTCTCCGGTTTCCCATTGTTTGGCTTTAACTGCACGCCGCCTGCCTGGGTTCCTGCGTCCGGCCCCCCGGCCGTACTCCACGACCCGGAGATGCTGTGCCGTGGCGCTGGTTTCCGATTCTGTGCTGTGATCCGCGGTTTACGCCAATCCACGTCGGGCCAGGTCGGCTTAGAGTTGTTCTGGGCGGATGCGCTAACAAAAAGCGTTAACGCTGCAGCCGACAGACCAACCATCGAAACCCAAAAGCCATTTCGCATTTTCGGTCCCCTCCACAATCTCGATCCCTGCTACTTTACTTGCAGTAGCCACGGGCTGAAATAGAACAGCGATTTACCGCTCTTTCGATTGGTGTGGTCATTCGTTTAGGTCCAATCAGGTGTCGGGCCGTCAATGGACAGTTCTAAATCACCAAAGGCTATCGCTGCAATCCATTGTATGTAAAGGTGAAAGAAAGTGGCGCGCCCGAGGGGACGATTTTAGAACTTTTCTTGACGAGTTTGTGGTAGCCGTGCAACAAGTCGGGCCCTTCCAGAGGAACTGGGCCGAATAGCTTCGCGTTTACCGCAAGTACGATAGCTCAACATCCTGCCTCCCCAAAGCGCTGGGGAGTTTGAACAGGTAATCATGGTCCTGACACGGGTCGGGATCGTGTAGATGGCTGGTGGAACTGAAAAACGGTTCCATCGAACGATTCGAACGACGAACCTTGGTCGCGTACCGCAGAGGTGCTCCCCTCCGACGCTGCTACCGGCTACCGGCACCCATCAGCGGATGGCCTAAGTAGTTGTCATGGCAGGGTTAAGTCACAAACCACGACACAAATTCTTGGGGTGCAGACATTGCAAAGAAACGCCCAATCCAAAATGACTGCAATTGAGGTTCTCACCGTCGGTTTGTCGTCCCAATTTGGAACGGGGACGGAACCGACTTTTCCACAAACCTACCATATGTACCGTATTGATAAGTACCGCGCACGCCAATAGAGTCCAGCGCCCAGGAGTCTAAGGTCCCTACGGCTCGCCTGGGTCGCACCCACCTGCCACCCTCGCTTGACGCACGACTTCGGTCCTTCCGGCTCTGCTATTCGGCCCTTTCTGTTCCTGAGCCACGGCTCGAGGTATTGAAGCAATTCTGGAGGGATGATGCGCCTTTCACTGCCGCTGCTGACGATTTTCGCTGAGCCCATCTTGCACGAACGCGGATACCACCCACAACTTCACCGGCTACGAACGCGACCCAGAAACCGATCCGGGGAATGGCACGGGCAACGATTACGCTTTTGCCCGCTATTATGGTTCGCGAAACGGCCGCGTGATGTCGCCTGATCCGCTGGGCGGCGACATTACCGATCCGCAAACGCTGAACCGCTACGCCTATGTCCGCAATAATCCGCTGAACATGACCGATCCGAGCGGAATGGACCCGTGCGATGACTTCGACTGATCCTGTGGGGGCTGCGACTTTTGCATTGGCATTGGCATCGGAATCGGGTTCGGCGGCGACGGAGGTGGCGCTCGCGGTCCTCAGTCTCCCGTTTCTTACCCGCCTGGCGTCGGCGCCTCGCCCAATCCGCCCAACGGCTCTCTGGCTTCCGACGATCCTTTCGGCGGCGAGACCAACCCCTTCGTTCTTTATGCCCAGGATAGTCAAACCGGACCTGGTTTGGGGAACTAACTGGTGGAAGAACATTTGGATTCTGGTTGGACTTGGAAAAAGCGCACCGCAGAATCTTCCGCCAGGGACGGGAGGAGGCATAAAAGTTAAAGGTCCTCGTCCACCAATACAAAACAATCCGTGGCCGAAGGGCGAACCGCCAGGAGGACAGCCTGAACCGCCAGACATTGGAAGTCCTCCGAATCCTGAGATTTGGAAGACTCTACCTTTGTGGAAGAAAATCGTCTATGTGACCGGTAAACTTCTCGAAACTATTACTGATGAATCTACTCATATTGATGTACCGATTATCATACGGCCAACAGGATGTGTGCCGGGCTTCTATTGCCCGCAGCCTCCCAACGTATACGACCTGCTCCAATGAAGAACGATCGTGTCGCTGGGTGGTTTTGCGTCCCTTCCTGCTAGAGGGCGACCCATGTTGAATCGATCAAATGCTCAGCGCTTTGACGAAGCGGTGAGAAACTATGAGCGGGGGAACTACTCACAAGCGCTGCGCGAACTTCAAGCCTTGGCAGTTGAAGTAGTGGACCCTTGGGACAAAGCCGAGGTACTTTACCATGAAATTATAACGCTGGTCGTCTTGCAAAAAATCTCCGAGGCGAGGGAGCGATTGGCGGAACTAAATAAGATCGTCGGGGCACTGATTAAAGTATCTGCGGACGGGTGCGAATATGATTTGCAGACGAGCTTGCCAGTGATGGCGCGCCACGCGGAAATCCGAGTTGCCGTGGAAGAAGGCAATTCGGCAGAAGCCCTGCGGCTCCTGGACGATCTGACAGCAAGATATCCTAAACAATTATCCATACCCGAGTTCCGCACGGTTTCCAAAGAACTCACAAGTTTGCGCGGAATGCTCCTCGGCGATGCGGGCCGGTGGGTCGAGGCAAAGCCATTGCTCGAATCTACTGCTCCTCCCGAACCATGGAAGGGTGTTCACACGTATTATCTTGGGCACTGCTACTATGAATTGGGACTAAATGACAGCGCCAAAGCAAAGTTATCAGAGGCCCTCAAATTCGACCTTCCAAAAGCGCTTCAGACCCAGGCGCATTACCTTCTCGGCTTGATTGAATACCAATTCTCAAACATGAGGTTGGCCAAATACCATTTTGGGATTTGCGCCGACAATGCGAACGAGAAGTACCTTGACGTGCCAAAACTGTGGGCCTGGCTTGAGGCTACTTCCAAGGCTCTGGGCCAACTCGACGAAGCAGAGAAGTACCACGAGCTACTAATCGAAAGAATGAAAGTGAACTAGCCGTAGAGCTTAACTTAGGAGATACCACATGGCCGTCCGACGAATGCTCTCTCAGCATCCACGAGTAATCCCGGCGTGATCCAACTTCAAGCGATTGACTTATCGGATTACCGCTCCGTGTCAGGCGTTCTGTAGCCGCACCAAGTGGTGCTTCACGGAGACGACCAGCAAGATCAAACCATAACCATACAGACCGTGACGCCTACATTGAGCACGGCTGTTCCTAATCCGCCTAACGGCACTCTGACCTCCGACGATCCCTTAGCGGCGAAACCAATGGCGGGTTCCCGCTGATCGTAAAGTTGGCTAAAACCAAAAAGCCATATTGCACCTGCGATGACTGCGGTATTCAGGTTTTCATTCGCGGCAAAACGGGAATTAAACGCTTCCGGGAAGTGCTATCACGCGGAAAGTTCATTTCCGGGAAAGAATCGGAGTGTGGGAGTTCTCTAATTGCCTACAACCGCTTAGAACAACTCCGTTTGCAAAGAAAAGAGCTGGAATCAAGACAGGGCGTCATTTTCCGGGACAAAGACTTAGAAAATGCCATCCGGGCCGTTGACAATGAAATTGAACGCGTGCAAGGTGAGCTGTCCGGAATGGCTAATGCAAACAGCGGGAGGGAAAACAAATGAAAGCCGCCGTAATTTACGCCCGCGTTTCCAGCAAAGATCAGGAACGGGAGGGATATTCCATTCCCGCACAATTAAAACTGCTTCGCGAATACGCAAATGCAAATGCTTTGAGGTTCTAAGGAATTTGTCGATGTGGAAACGGCTAAATGTGCTGGGAGAAAGCAATTTGGGGAAATGCTCAGGTTCCTGGAGCAAATCCCCACTGTCGCGTACTAATCGTGGAAAAGACGGATCGGCTGTACCGCAATTTTCGGGATTACGTAACTCTGGAGGATTTGGACATAGAGATTCACCTGCCGAAAGAAGGCCAGATCATCAGCAAGGAATCGAAATCCCAAGCCAAACTGATGCACGGCATTCACGTGGTAATGGCCCGCAATTACATCGACAACCTGCGGGAAGAGGTCCGCAAGGGGATGCGCGAGAAAGCCGAGCAGGGCATCTATCCGAGCCGTCCACCACTAGGATACCGAAACAATGTGCTTAGACACACCATTGAAGTCAATCCTGAAAAAGCTCCTATAGCGCAACGCATGTTCGATCTTTACGCTTCTGGCCAACATTCTCTTTCTAGTGTGCGGAAAGTGCTCAAAGCCGAATTCGGAGAGCACTTGGCGAAGGGATATCTCGAAGGTTCCTAAAGAACCCGTTTTACACCGGCCAATTCGTATGGGAGGGGAAGATGTACAACGGAACGCACACTGCCTCTGGTCACCGTCGCAGTCTTTGAACAGGTACAAGACGTTTTTCGCGGCCACAACAAACCAAAATTCCGGAAGCGCGATTTTGCATTTCGCGGAATATTGACGTTGCGCCTACGACAACTGCCTGGTGACGGCAGAAATCAAGAAAGACAAATACACCTACTACCGGTGCACGGGTTCTCGCGGAAAATGCGATCTGCCTTATTTTCGAGAAGAGGAGCTAGGAGATCGTCTCGGGGGCAATTCTCAAAGATATTCATATTCCGGACAAAGTCCTGCGCAGATCTACAAGTCTCTGCTGACCGATAAAACCGCCAGGAGCACATTCAGAAGCCAGAAGGGCGAACGATTACAGCAACGACTAGCGCTGTTGCGTATCGGTTCGATCAGGCGTACATGGATAAACTGGACGGCAAGATCACAGAGGAGTTCTGGAACCGAAAATCCACGGACTGGCAGGCAGAAGAACAGCAAGTCCAGATTGCTCTGCAGGGCTCTGGAGCAGTGCCGCCGGATCGGCTGCTTGACGGCGTGAGGATCTTAGAACTCGCGAATAAGGCCCATTCTCTATACCTTAAGCAAACTCCGCCGAAAAAGCCAAACTGCTCAGAATGGTACTTTCGAACTGCTCCATTGATGCCGCAAGTCTCTATCCCACATACAGAAAGCCCTTCGACCTGATCTTCGCGAGAGCCAAAAATGAGGAGTGGCGCGCCCGGAGAGATTCGAACTCCCGACCCTCTGCTTAGAAGGCGAAGGGGCAAAAATCTAAAATGCTTTGTTTGGCGTCAGATACGGGTATCGCCACCCAAGATATAACCTCTCAATTAGGTTACACGGGGTTATGCCGGAGCATTTGTTTTTACTCACCGTTTTAAGTGGCGTTGGGAGGTGTGCAAAATCAGCGACTTGGGCTAGAGTGGGAAAGTTTTAAGCAACCGAATGAGCAACCACGTTATGGTCGGTGAGCGCGAGCAAGACGGCGTGAAGCCATCTGAACCGCGTCGGGAACTCGTCAAGCTTGGCGATGCACTTGCGTTGGCCAGCGCATCCAGCTTCGTAGCGGCGGTCATCTATTTACACGGCGACCGACAACGCTCGGCGTGAATCTCTTCCTGTATTTTAGTCTGAACGACTACTTTCGGTTTGCGGTTGAATGGCTCCCTCACCTTGCGGCCGTCACCATCATCGGGTATCTGACGGCAAAGGCGCTTACGCGGGTTGAAGGTGGCCGACCTATGAACGCAGCTTCCGCAAAGCACTGGGTCTTCCAAATGATTGCGATTGTCGGAGTAGCTATTCTCGCTACAGCTCTGTCGTTTCTCATTCCTTATCCACGCGAGATGGTTTACGAAGCATGGGCGATAGGAGCGCCGGTGCTTTGGTGGCTGCTACTGATTTGGTACATCAGAGAGCCGAAACTGATCCACAATTGGACACGGACATGGCTTATGGCGGTGCATTGGTTTCCGGCATTCGCCATTTCCGTATTCTTTTTCGGCCTATCTGCCGGTCAGGTGGCCGCCCATTCTGACAGTTTTGCGGCCGATGGTGTTCAGATAATCCTGAAGAGCGCTGAGCCAGCGAACGGGAAAATTCTTTTTCTTCTCGATGATTACATCCTTCTTCGAGGACAACAAGGGACGGGGATCATTGTTTTGCCAAAGACCGACGTGACAAAGATTATCTATCCGACTAATCCCGTCGCAAGAGATCGCGCTGGAGTGGCTGATTGAGACATCCGACGAACTTCTAGGGTGGGAAAGTTTTAAGCAACTGACTAAGCAACTGCAAAGCTGCCCAAAATCCTGATTTGCAGCTTACTCCGCTTCTGGACTCTTTTTTCCGATTTGAAAATCTGCGCGAACATATCCGTAATTATTGCAGCTACTACCGTATCTCTCATTAGGCCGGAAAGAGCCAACAGCAACACGACGCTAATTAAAGCGAATGCCAAAGATACGATCAATACGGGTACAAACACCCCGCTGTGTCTGACCGCGACGTAGACACAAATCACGGCTAGTGTTGTTAGGTCCAACAATCCCACAATTAGAGCACGCACTGGCGAGATGTTGGGAGCAGGGGTATTTGCTTTCAGATCAGCGTCCGAAGTACCTCTTTGCTGCTTCAATTCGTAGATGGGTAAGTTCTGGGTTGCTGCTATTTTCTCCATCCTCTAACAGCTGTCTACCGCGTTGAAAAAGATTACTACGTGGTGTCGATAGCTTACGCGGCTGCATTCGCTAGACCCTGAGCAATTTCAAACACGAGTTCAACTCTTACATCGTCCGCCTCGTGTTGCCTGTCACAAATTTGGCAATCAACTTTGTCAGGGACTTCGTCGAGAGAATAAACAGAATCAATTACGGAATCCGTTCGCGTGCAGACGATGTCATAGCGCGGCTTTACCAAACCGGCGTCCTGAAACAGTGTGAGTAAGCCGAGTGTATCTGCCTCAGAAAGACCTAATTGGACCGCAGCTACTCGCGGAATTATCTCTTTTCTGTCATGTTCAGACAGGTATCGTAGATAGTCGTATAGTTTGTTTATGTAGGGCGCTAGCGACGGATTTGTTTTACTGAAGTTCTCTAATTTTTTGGACGGCATAGTCAACCTCCCCGTCCCAACAATCTGCATCTACTCTCAGTGACGATGAAATGGCGTCAACCTGCGAGAAAACCTCTCGTGTTAACAGTCCTTTTGAACGATCTGGCTTCCAATAAAAAAGGAGTGCTTTACTTCATAAGCCCATGTTCTTCCGCTCTTATTACGCATCGCCTGAAAGTCATCGTCTTCTCTGATGTCTGCCCCTTTACCCGCCGTGCTCTGAAACGTCGAATTGACTGCCTGGAACCGCGAAGACGGCGTGAAGACGGCTTGCGACGCGCTGGAAGCGCTGTACGCGAAGACCCGCCCGCCGACGCGGTGAACGTCTTCTCTCCTGCTGAAAGAACTAACGCGCAACCAATCGGTTGCGTTACTCTAGGTTGCCGCGGTGAGATCGACGGTACTCGCACCCGGGCCGTTGCTCATCACAGACGCGATGCCGTTGTCCCGCGAGCTCTCCGACTCGTACATCTCGCTGTTTCCGATCACCTGGGCGTTGGCCGCCTTCAAAACGAAGTAGAACTTCCCATTCTTTGACTCGAGCTTTTCGAAGCGCTCAGCGTGCGACGAATTCTTCTTGACCGACTCGATTCCGTTCAAGGCGCTATCTCGTGCCTTGTACATCTCGCTCGCAAGAATGACCTGTCCATTCGCAGCTTTCAGGTTGAAGAAGGTTTGACCGTCCTTTGCCTTCTTGATCTCAAATGTTCCAGGCATCGTTCCCTCCCTTGTGCGGATCTGGTTTATCTTGCCGATTCCAGCGATACACAGGATATGCCTGCTTCTTCTCCATGACGTAAGAAATTGGTGCAAGTGAAAATAAGGGGAAATCCGAAGCGTCGGGGATCGCGGGCGCTCTCACTTCTCCCATCTCCAGAATCCCCTGAACTGCCCAAAGCGACCTTCTTTTACTCTGACGAAAACAGCCATCCCTTCACAGAAGAGTCACAACAATAGCCGTCGACAACGCCGCTAACTGCATGTAGGATGTGTGCTCTGCTGCGACACGAGTGACCGGTGCCACTGGTTTGGCTCCCCCAAACCTCGCTGGACAAGCACTGGCTGCCGCCGCGCTGCAGCTTCCCCAGGGACAAGCAAGCACAGACAATTCGAATTGATTCGACACAGGAGAGGAAAACTCATGACCCGGATGCAATGGACAAAGATAGCTTGTACAGGCGTTGTTTTTTCAGCAATAGCGATCGCAGGGAACTCTGTCGTATGTTCCCCGCGTGACCGCGCAAAAAGGGGGAGGCAACGGCGATTCGAGGGTCCAGATTGGACTTGCGGCGGCCCCGCCAAACCTCAACATGGCGGGCAAGAATCCCGCGCAAATCGGCCTCGGCAGCTATCTCGTCAACGTGGCCGGCGACTGCAACGGATGTCACTCAAACGGACCGAAGTTTGAATACGCCGACGGCGGGAACCCGTATTTTGGCCAGAAGCAAATGGTGAACCCGGCAACATACCTCGGCGGAGGCAGAGACTTCGGCCCGCTGATTCCAGGCTCGGCGGATATCATCTCGCGTAACCTCACCCCCGACGCGAGCGGCTTGCCCGTAGGCGGTGACAGCTTCGACAAATTCCGGCATACGATCCGCACCGGCATCGATCCGGATCAATTACATCCGAATTGCTCTGGCGCCCCCAACGACCACTGCATTCCGCGTCCTTTCAATGGGAACCTGTTGCAGATCATGCCCTGGCCGAACTTCCAGGACCTCTCCGATCAGGATCTCCGCGCCATCTACGAATACCTGAAAGCTGTTCCCTGCATTCAGGGCAACTACCCCGGCGAGCCTACCAACCGCTGCGGCTGAGGCGCGTGACCCAGGGTGGAGGCGGCCAGCCCGCTTCCACCTCCGGCGGCAATCATTTCCTCGATTCCACTGGGAATTCATCCTCCGAATGCCTTGAGTTCTCTCCGGGTCGGTAATATCCTGAGGGCCTCCGCAGACTGAAAGGAGGTAAACATGACCCCCACGGAAACCAACACCCTGCGCGCTCGCCGCGAAGCAGTTGTCAAAGCGCACATCCAGGCCGAGGCGGTTGACCACGATGTCGCTGCGACCGTCGCCACATTCCGGCGTCCTCGCTACGATGTTCCGGCTCTTGGGGGCGTAGTCGACGGCAAAGGAGCGGTCGAATCGCTTTTGCACGCCCTGCTCGGGGCCTTTCCCGACTTCTGGCTGCGCGAAGGAGCCTATTACCATTCCGACGCTGCCGTAATCGTGGAGTGCATGTTTGGCGGAACCCATCAGGGCGAATGGGCAGGGGTCGCCGCCACAGGCCATCCCATGGAAGTCGCTGCAGCCCTCGTCTTTGAGTTTGAAGACGACGGCCTTGTGTGTGAAAGAGTCTACTTCGACCACGCTACGATCCTGCGCCACCTGGGCGTGACCGGCTAGCTCCATTCGCCGCGCTTCTAATCTCGTTGAAAACCGGCATAAGTCGCCATCTTGATCCCGTCATTTCTCAATTGCGAGCCCTTTTCCTCCGTGATAGTTTTGGGGAGCTTTCGGAAGGCTCCTCGGCAACGCCGCGCAGCGCTCGCTTCCGAAGTTCGAGGAGGTTCGATCCCCATGACCAATCGCGGACTTTTGATCGCCATGCTGGCTCTGAGCGCCGCTCTGCCGGCCTTTGCGCAGTCCTCCGACAGCAAAGATAAAGACATGGATGTATCAGCGTCGTGCAAGCTTCTTCCTACGCACAGTCAGCTTCGTGCGGCGCTCTCTGCGGCGCGCGGCGCGGCAAATGGCGGCTTCAACCTGGATATGTGGGGTACCGTCGTCAATCGCGACGGCGTCGTCTGCGCAGTGGCGTTCACCGGGGCCAATCGTGGCAGTCAGTGGCCCGGCAGCCGCGTAATCTCAGCGCAAAAGGCCAATACCGCAAACGCCTTCAGCCTGCCTCAACTCGCGCTTTCGACTGCCGATCTCTACAGCGCCGTACAGCCGGGAGGCTCGCTCTTCGGTCTCCAGGCCAGCAACCCGGTCGACGTCTCCGTCGCTTACCGCGGCAATCCCGAACACTACGGAGCAGCCAACGACCCCATGGTTGGCGGACGTATCGGCGGAGTCAATGTCTTTGGCGGCGGCCTCGCACTTTACAACGCACAGGGTGTGCTCGTCGGAGCCATCGGCGTCAGTGGCGACTCATCGTGCGCCGACCACAATATCGCCTGGCGAACCCGCAATACTCTCAAGCTTGACCGCGTCCCTGCCGGAGTAGGCCCCGACGCGGCACGGCCCGACAACATCGTCTACGACATCACCGCCGCACCCGGCCTGGCCATGGGCGTCAGCGCATCCGGATGGGGCCATCCAGCCTGTAGCCCCGCCGCCACCACCATCTCCGGACAATTGCCGCCCGTCCCGTAAAGCGTAATGATTGTCTGTTTCGGGCGGACTGCTCTTCGTTTCTGAAGAGTTTCCACCAGCCTGGATGTAGGTGCCCCATCCATGACGCAGTTTCATCGCGGCATGGGTGGGCGGGACGTCAGTCTCGAAGCCCAGAAAGCCGGCGGGATGGCGGACGGAGCGCCCAGGACGCAATTGCAACTCCCGTCATTATGATTGGGTACGCCGCCGTGCGCGCGCTCATCAGCCCTGAGGCCCATAGCGATGCGACAGCGCCCGTCAAATCGAAGAGCACGCCAGCGTAGGTCCACTCCTTGAGTCGGGGGAACCGCGGAACGACCAGCGCGACAGCGCCGAGCAGTTTCCAGATCCCCAGTATGACAAGGAAATATGACGGATAGCCCAGCCGCTCGATGAGGTCGCGAACCTGGGGAACTCGCAGAATATCCCACACGCCCCCTAACGCCAGTTCGAAGACGACCAGAGCGGTGGTCACCCAGTAAGCAATGATCTGCCGGCGAGAAGTCGCGAGGTTAGTCATGGCATCGATCTGCAGGCACGACGGACTGAGTTCATCGAGACCTGCAGGTTATTTTGCAACGCTCGGTTCGAATTCGCAGCCGCGAACCCGAACCGGCGGCTAGTTCAACTCAAGAATCAATATCTATGGGTGCCCGCGATCCCATTCATCGTTGGCCCGGTAAACCGCCATCGACGAAACTCGATCGTTCCAGTTCTTTGAACGATTGTCAGGACGTGGCACATTGTGCAGATCGCTCACGTCGCGCCGAATCCTGCTGTTGATGCCCCTGAAATTATCGTCACCAAAAATTCTTACTTCCGCTCCGTTGAAGAGCCGGATCGCCGTGATCTTGTCATTGAATCCTGGAGGCATCGACCGCCAGTTCTCACCAAGTTTCAGGCAAAAATAGTCACCCCTGAAGTTCGAGTCCTTATAGAAGCAAGCCCCGGCCTTCGGTGGTCTGGGCTGGCCCCATTGAGGATGTGGTTGAGGATACTGTCCCTGTCCTTGTCCCGGATATTGTGCTAGTGCCGGTAGTGACGTAAACGTCAGCAATAGAACGGCGCTCAGCGCGGAGCGAATATGCATACTTCTCCTTTGAATCAATCGCCTCGAGGGGAAGATTCGCCCGAATTCTATCACCCTGCCGAAACCAAGCCCGCCCATTCTTCACGGTTGACTCTTGGCCGGTCTTGTCAAATAAAGTCCTTCTTCCTCGATTGAATGAAGAAGGTTCCGCCAAGCAGCAGCGCGATCAAAGCAAATTCAACCAGCAGCGAGATCGTCGCCGCAGGACTCCATTGGATCGTCTTCTCCCACATTACGTTCCCGATGCCGGGAATGTGAGCAACAAGATAACCGACGACATTGAGGGCCACATTGCCCGTAACCATGGCGGCAATCGTCCAGCTCTTGGACTCGGTAACCAGAGCCACCGCGATCATCAGGCACGTGCTGATCAGGATCTCGACAGCCATGATGACGGTGAAGGCAAACAAGCCACGGATGGGCGGCGCGACAACGATCAAGCCCAGGCATCCCGCGACGATAGCCAGCCAGAAGGGAACGAAGATGAGCAGATTGCCCAGAATCTTGGAAGTGGTGTACTCGAGATAGGAGATGGGCAGGCTCATCGAAAACGCAAGCGTCTGATTCTCCCGCTCTCCAATCGTGTTACCCATCACCGACATGGCGCTGAGCATGACCATGACGGTGACCAGAAGAATGAGCCCGAGGGTAAAGCCGGGTTGGCCGCCGAAGGCCACGATGCCCAGCGACAATACGCCCCCGGCCAGCGCAGAGCAGAATCGCCTTGCGCTGAAAATACCAGTCCTTCAAAATTAGAGACTCTTGACCATTGAATAGTTCATGCTGTGAGCCGCTCCCTTCTGCTGTGTACGTTGGCGACAAAAATCTCTTCCAGGGTCATCGTGTCGACCGCCTGGACGGTGGCGCCGAGGTCATTGCAGGCCGAAACCATCGCCGGTTCGAAACGATTGGTAGTAAGCACCGGGAGCCGTCCGCTTCCTCCCACTTCCACAACGCCGGGCAGCCGCGGTACCACGACGTCCGGCGGAAGCACGAGCCGCAGCCGGCGCCAGCGGTCGAGAAATACCTCTTTGTCGTCTGAATCGATGATCCGTCCCCGGTCGATGAAGGTAATCTGATCGGAAATCTGCTCCACATCCAGTGTGTTATGCGAAGAAAACAGGATCGTCCGTTCCTCATCGGCGAGAGCGGCCATCAGTTCACCCAGCACTTCCACGCGCGCCACCGGATCAAGCCCCGTGGTTGGTTCGTCCAGCACCAGCAGGCGCGGACGCCTCGCCAGCGCCAGCAGCAGCGCCGCCTTCACGCGTTGCCCATGAGAGAGTCCCTTGATCTTCTGCTGCGGCTTCAGGTCGAAGCGCTGCGCCAGGCTCTCGGCGTAAGATTGGTCCCAGCGCGGGTAGATAGGCCGCAGAAAGTCCATGTGCCACGCAAGGGTCGCCGCGCCGTAGAGCCGCATGTCTTCCGACACAAACCCGATATCCAGCTTTGCCGCCGCCTGGTCCGCCGGCATCGCGTGGCCGAGCACCCGCACGGAGCCATCGTCCTGGTGAACCAGCCCCATCAGGATGCGGATGGTTGTCGACTTCCCGGCTCCGTTCGCCCCGATAAAGCCCATGATGCTGCCCGTGGGTAGTTCAAGATGGATATTCTCAAGAGAAAAGTGCGTGTATCTCTTGCTCACGCCATCAAATTGGACCGAAAGATCATTCATACAATCTCCTTCGTTAACCGGGCCTCGTTCAGCCGGTTTGAAGCTTCCTTGGTGCGGCGGGCAATCTCTTCGCTGCTCAGGCCAAGCAATTCGCCAAGCTGCGCCACCTTCTCCAGATGTTCCGAAAACTCCTCGTCATAGAGCCGTGAACTCAGATCGGGATCGGGGGCAATGATCGACCCCTTCCCATGCTGGGTCACGATCACGCCCTCGCGCTCCAGTTCAAGGTAAGCGCGCTTGATCGTAATCACGCTCACGCGCAAAGCCATCGCAAGTTGGCGAATGGACGGAATTTCATCCCCCGGGGCCCAGTCCCCCACCGCCACCCTCTGCTTCACCTGCTCCATGATCTGCAGGTACATTGGCCGGCCATCGGATTGCGAAATGACTATGTCACTGTGCATGTCAATATACTGAGTATATACAGTTACCGGATACCGTCAAGCTCAATCTTTGGAGAGTTGTTTCAGCCTTCAATTTTACACTTGACAATAACAATTAAGTTATATAAAGTATTAGTTATATAAGGTTCACGTTATGCCAAACCTCGACACCACCTTTTCCGCGCTCTCCGACCCGACTCGCCGGGCAATTCTCGCTCGTCTGGCCCTCGGCGAAACCACGGTCATGGAACTGGCCAGGCCCTTCGAGATGACCCAGCCCGCCATCTCGCGCCACCTCAAAGTACTTGAAGGCGCAGGGCTTATCGTGCGCCGCGTGGAGGGAACAAAACGCCCTTGCCGCCTGGCCAAACCCGGCATCGAAGCTATCGACCAATGGCTCGAGATGCTCCGCACCGCGTTGGCCAGGAACTACGACAGGCTCGACCAGGTTTTGGCAGAAATGAAATCTGACACTGGAGGAAAATTAGGATGACCACAACCATGTCCAAACTGACTCTGAAAACCGTCGGCGACACCCACGTCGTCGTCACCCGCCACTTCGCAGCCCCGCCCGAAGCTAGTCTGGCGCGCCCACACCGAACCCGAACTCATCCAGAAGTGGATGCTCGGCCCCGACGGCTGGACCATGCCTGTCTGCATCTGCGACCCGCGCCCCGGCGGCAAGATCCGCTTCGAGTGGACCAACGGCCAAGGCGGCGGCTTCTATCTGACCGGCGAAAGCCTTGAAGCCGTGCCCTACTCCCGCCTCGTGCACGTCGAGCGGATGCATCTCCCCGATCCCACCCCCGACAACCACGTCGAGACCACCTTTGAGCCCGATGGCGCCGGTACCCTGATGACCATGCGCATGACGCTCCCCGATGCTCAAACACGCGCGGCAATGCTCTCCACCGGCATGGAGCACGGCATGGAAGCCAGCTACGTCCGTCTGGAAAGCCTGCTCAACAAATAGCCTTGACGCAAAGAGTCATGGCGGGCGCTCCCAGGCACGCCCGCCATTCCTCTCTGTCGGTCGTCAGCTCAAGCGACCGTCATCAGTTCAAAATGGCTCTTAAGCCGCTCATACTTCGCGAATACCATTTCGCCTACCGCGATTCCGAAGACCCTTGCGTCTCCCTCGGCCGGCATGCGAATGCCTCCACGAGAAACATTGAACGCGCACTCGGCAGCCATCAGGTAGTCGATGAAGAAGACGCCATTCGTGCTCGCACGATCAAGCGACTTCGCTTTCGCCGACGTCTCAATCGCGGCAACCTCGTCTTCGCTGCACCTGTGCTCCCACTCCGTCCATACGCCGCTTGCAAAGCGCTCGGCGAAAACGATAATTCGCACTCGAACTCCTCTCGATTCGAGCCTGTCTGAGTTCTGCCGTGGGGGCATGGCGGAGCGATCAGCTCTGGTTGAGATTTGTCCGATGGTGACGATCAACCTCTAAGCGTTTCATGTATTCGTAATAATTCGATCTCGCCGCCACCGCCTAATGGCGATCCGCCGCGTGCACGGCGCGGCCAAGCCGTCCCGATTCATGAGCCTGCTTCTCCGTGACTACGAGTATCACTTCCGGCGGAACTCGATCGCGCGGTATCCCGCGGAGCGGCGCGAGGAGTCGCGCATGCTGGTCCTGCATCGCGGCACGGGCAGCGATCGAGCACCGCCGCTTCACCGATTTCCCGGGATATCTCCGCGCGGGTGATCTCTGCGTGGTGAATGACGCCCGCGTCATTCCCGCCCGGGTGATCGCGGAGGATCCCAAACTCGAATTGCTGGTCCTCGAGCGGCCCACGCCCGAGCGGTGGATTTGCTGGGTGAAACCAGGCCGGCGCGCGCGCGTTGGGCGCGAAATCGTCGTGGGCGGCATTCGCGGCCGCGTCACTGAAATCCGGCCGGAAGGCGAGCGGGTCATCGAATTTCCCGCCGCGCCTGATTTGGAGGCGATCGGCCATTTGCCGCTGCCGCCCTACCTCGGCCGCGAGGACGAGACCGGCGATCGCGAGCGCTACCAGACGGTTTACGCGCGGCGTGAAGCCGGCGCGATCGCGGCACCGACCGCGGGGCTGCATTTTACGCCCGAAATTCTCGCGCGGGTTCCGCATGCCCGCGTCACGCTGCAGGTGGGGGTGGGAACATTTCCAGCCGGTGAAGACTGAGGACATCACCCGGCATCACATGCATCGCGAGCAATTTGAAATCGGCGTCGAGGCCGCCGCCGCGATCAATGCCGCGCAGCGAATCGTGGCGATTGGCACCACCTCCGTGCGCGTTCATTCTGATCGGTCGTCTTGGGGCGGGCGGGATGGGTGAGGTGTTCTTCGGCAGGTCGCGGGCCGGGCGCCCAGTGGCGCGGTCAAGCTGATCTATCCTGTTTTCGCTAATGACGTCGAGTTCCGGCGGCGGTTTCGTCTGGAGGTAGATGCTGGCCGCAAGGTCGGCGGATTCCACGCCGCACAGGTTGTCGATGCTGACCCGGACGCCGAACGGCCCTGGATGGTGACCGCCTTTGTCGCCGGACCGTCTCTTCGGCAGATTCACCCGAGTACCTGGCCCTTCCCCTCGACAGCGTGAGGGTGCTGGGCGCGGGTGTGGCCGAAGCGCTGGGAGCCATCCACGCCGCCGGGCTGATCCACCGGGATCTCAAGCCGTCGAACATATTGCTGGCTGAAGACGGGCCTCACGTGATCGACTTTGGCGTCGCGCGTGCGATTGACGCTTCCGGCGTTACCACGCGGTCCGGCACGCCGGGTTTCATGGCGCCCGAGGTTCTCTTGGGACGGCCGCTCACTTCAGCCTGCGACATCTTCGCGCTGGGGATGGTGCTGGCCTACGCCCTCGGCATCCGGCCGTTCGGCGTGGGGCTGCCTGAGGCGATTGCCTACCGAGTCGTCCACGAAGAACCAGACCTTGGCGGCCTGGACCCTCAGATCCGCGACGTGGTAGCAGCGTGCCTGGCCAAGGAGCCTTCCGAACGGCCCACCCCGGCCCAGATCCTGGAACTCCTCGCCGGCCCTGACCTACCCAGCCAGTGGCTTCCCCCTCCACTCCAAACCATGATCACGACCGCCCAGCCAGCCGGGTAAACCCACAGCGGTAGCCGCCAGCCGACCTGGCCCACGCCGCCCGGCTGCTGGAGGAGGCAGAACAGATCGCCCGCGCCCTTCCTCTGGATGAGCAGGCCATGGCACCGGAGGACCGCGCGGCAGCGATTCCCGGCCCGCCGCCGCCTCCAGCAAGTAGCAGCGCCCGCGCCCGGGGACTGGATGATGAGTACGGACCCGTGCCCTCGCGTTGGCGGTTCAGCGGGCCAGGGCACTGGTACACGTGGCAA
>CAWEMN010000002.1:0-298841 GCA_963810155.1 uncultured Acidobacteriota bacterium | reverse complement strand
GTGCTCGGCCATTCGTTCAGCCCCTGGATGGGCAAAAAGAAGGGCAAGTCCATCACTAGGTTGGACTGGGCGCTAACACTGCGGCGGAAATCCGGGGCAAACGCTGACGGACAGTCGCCGTTTCTGTTGTTTCTCGGGACTTGGCTTTTATCCGCGCGTCTTGATGAGCCAATAACTCTCCGATTTCCGCTTTATGGGGTGAAGACACGATGCGCTGGTCTCACAATGCGTTCCATTGATGTCGCAGGAACTCGTGCGACTTGCGCATCTGTAATGAGAATCACAAGACGTGATAGAGTCTGCGCACTCTTTAGGGTTCTGGGTTCCCGTTGTAATACGCACGAACGGGGGGATAACGTGAGCCGAATCGCGTATTCCTTATTAGGGATCCTTTCCTGCTGATTGTCTGCCCGTCGTCGGGAGCGAGACTCGGGGTCATCGTCCAAGCCTCCGAGCTCAATCCGGAGGCTCAACGTCGGGACAGCCGATGGGTCCGAATCAACAATCCAACTTGGGAGCTCCCCGCTTCGTGGATGGGCGAATCCTCCTGGACACCGGCGAGGCAGTCCGCGAACCCGTCTCTGTAGAGCTCTACTGCGCGGACGACTTCGGTACAGACGATCCACACCGATTCAAACGGATATTTCCGATTCACCGTGGGACCAGGTCCTCAAAACAATATGACTTTTAGCGCCGACGACGATACCCCCGCAGGCCTGATTAGCGTTAATTCTACGGCAGGCCATGTTGGGGTCGGCAATTTCAGCCGCGGTTTGTCAGGCTGCGAGTTGCGGGTCTCTGTCCCTGGCTATCCGCCACTAGTCGATACCATCAGAGATCCATTACCCCGACTCGTTGGGGACGGTTAACGTTGGGACGCTGCAACTCAAGCGTATTGGCGGAACGCAAGGCTCTGCTATCGGGGTCGCTTCCTTGCTCGTTCCGAGCGGCGCGCGCGAAGAATTCGATAAGGCAGCCAAGGACGCGCGCAGCAACCGGCTGGATTCCGCCAGACATCACCTAGAAATGGCCGTCGCCAAATACGACAAGTTCGCGGCGGCGTGGAACGAGTTAGGTAAGCTCTTATTGATGGACCATGAGATAGACAAGGCCCGCCAAGCCTTTGAAAAAGCGGTCAAAGCCGATCCGCAATACATCCCGCCCTATTTGAGCCTCGCCAACCTGGCCATACAAAATCAGGAATATGAGGGCGCAGTCGAGACGGCAGGAAAAGCCCTGGAACTGGATCCTGCCCTCGGCGTTGCCAATTTCCTCCAGGCTGTCGCCAACTTCAATCTGAACCGGTTGGATGCCGCGGAGAAAAGCGCGCTCGAGGCAGAGAAAGGACCGAACCAGAGCGTCCCGGAATTGCACGCACTACTTGCCGAAATCCTTCTGCAGAAGCAGGATTACTCGAATGCAGCAGTGGAGATGCGGACCTACTTGAAAGAATTTCCCGAGGGACCATTCGCCCGTGAGCTGCAGAAGAAGCTGGAAGAGATCGAGAGGGCAGCCGCTGCGACCAAATCCGACGTAGTGCCGCTACAGCCACTGTCACTGCCATTATCAGAAGTATGGCAGCCTGACGAGGCTTTGGCTGGGACGCCTGTGGCTAAAGTCCCGGCATCGCCACTCGGTACGCGAACTAAGACTGATCTCTGGTTTTCCCGACATGTTGATCGCGTCATCCCCCAAGTCTCGCTAGGAACGACCTGTGCGCTGCCGGACGTATTGTCAAAGGCCGGAAAGAGGATCGAAGAGCTCGTGCACAATGTTGATAAGTTCACCGCGACCGAGGTCGTAGAACATCAAACGGTGGATCGCTCAGGCCGCTTGGGCTCTCCACAGATCCGCAAGTTCAACTATGTCGTCTCGATTGCGCCCGCGCCAAGCGGATACCTGAACGTTCGGGAGTATCGCAACGGCGGCGATTTCCCGGATGGTATCGCCACCATTGGGACGCCCAGCCTTGTTCTGATTTTTCATCCGCGTCACGTTAAGGACTTCCAAATGACGTGCGAAGGTTTAGCGGAGTGGAGAGGGCAGCCGGCTTGGCAAGTCCGATTCGAAGAACGGCGCGATCACGGCCATTCCATGAGTGAAGTACAGATTGGCAGCAACACATTTAGCCTTAGGCTGCGCGGGAGAGCCTGGATTCTCGCCGACTCCTACCAGGTAGTGCATCTGGAAAGCGATCTTGCGGAAGAGGTACCGACGATCCGCCTGCGTCTGGAGCACCAGGATATTGAGTATCGTCCCGTCACTTCTGCAGGGAGCAAGGCTGAGATCTGGTTGCCCTCGAGCACTGAGCTCTATATGGATTTTTTGGGTCATCGCTTTTACCGCCGACACAGCTTCACGGACATCGAGTTTTTCTCGGTGAAAGTGGATCAAACAATTGGCGCTCCGAAGGAATGAGAACGCGGTCAGCCTCGCGCCCGGTCAAGTCCTGATAAGTCACATTCTCGTCATCTGGCCTCCCGGAAATCTCAGTGTACGAGAACATGCGGCTATAGCTTCCGTGGCCCCTTCGCGAGGTTGCGGTTAACAGTCGCAAAATATTGGCACGCGCGCCGGGAAACGCTGAAGTTAATGGGAGTCGGAGCTGTATCCTTCTGGTTGCCGGACACAATTTGGCACGCGATACGGCGCTCGAAGTTTGACGGAACGGATGCAATTACGATTACGGTGCTAATGCCCCTTCGTCGTGGTTTCAGGTTTCTTACCTGTCTCGTTCGCCCGCCCCCATGTGCATCGTGCCTTTTCACGGGTCCAATGTTCCACGAGCAAAAAAGCTGTGCTGCATCTCCTATTAGTAGGTTTTAAGCGCGGCGATTCCATTTCATGGAGACGAAGCAAGTGCCAATCTAAAATATTGTGATGTCCGGGAAACTAATCCACGGCAGGCGTCGGGCCCCTCGATATGATTTGGGTGGCGTTGTCGAACTCACGGATATTGAATCTGGACTGATGAAAGTAGCTTTGGTTCGGGCAGTGAGTCTATACGGGTGTCTTGTCAAGACGGAGATGCCCGTCAAGAAGGCCGCTAGAGTCGCTCTCAAGATTGGACATTCTGGAACTCACTTTACCGCACTGGGTCGCGTTGTTAATTGTGTCGGCAGCCGTGGTCTCGGAATTGAGTTCACTGAGATTGACCCAATGGATAAGGTGCGTCTTGAAGCCTGCCTTATTGAGTTGGCGGCAGCCCAGAACTTACCGCCCGTTTCTAGTCCGTGAAGAGATTCGGGGCTGGCTAACCGGTTGCCAATTCGGAAAATGAATAGGGAGGCGCGGAATGGCATCGTCTGAAGACTTGCGTGAGGCGTTCAAAGCCGGGTTCGTTGCGGGGCGTGTGGATGCTGTTGGCGACGACAAAGCGTTCACCATCGACTGGGAAGCGAGGGGTTTGGAGAAAAGAGTGCACCAACATTTTTCTAGGTGGCAGGAATTCATGATTTGGGAGAAAGCCAAAAAGTGAATCCGCATTTTGCCGGGGCCGCAAGAGTGTCTGCTAGAATTCCCGCATGGCCGAAGTACAGAAATCATCTGGAACCCGCCGAAGTGAAATCCTGCAAGCCGAAATGCGCCACGCTGCCGATTCGAGAGATGTTGAAGGGATTTGTACCGCGTATGTGAAGACCGCCGTTCAAATTCTCGTCGAATTTCCCGAATATGAGTGCTGAGGAAAAGCAAATCCACTACGCTTGCTTGAAGGATGACATCGAACGGCTGAAAGTTCGGGCCAATCAGGACTGCTCGAAGGTGTTGGGCGAACTCAAAAGGATTCTCGGCTGATATGGCGGAAGCTTCTCAATTCGTGGTGATGATGATTAAGTGCCCACACTGCAAAACGAAGCAGAAGGTCCACGTTGGCGTTAAGCTCCGACCCGGCCACATGCCGAACCAATATGTATTCTGCATTAACTGCGACAGCGAATTTGATGTCAGCCTCCCCGATAAGATTGTCGGCGGTCCATTCCCCGAGTAGTCATCCGCGCCCTGTGCCGGGCCGCAAGGTTCCGGCTTTCAGAAACAACGCTGCCGCCCCTGTAGCTGGTAAGCTGTCCCTGCCCCGAAATCCGTTTCCTGGAAGTGTGCGGGACATAGACCATTCCAAGGAGGCCCTATGGACCGCAAAGACGGAAGTGTCCACTACCATATTCGATGGGCTGGGATACCGCTGCTGGATTTCGAATCCTTCAACACACGCGTGGAAGCTGAGGCAGCCGCGCAAATACTCGCACGCCGAGGCGAGACCTACACTACCGAGGAATATGGCGAAGGATGCCAGCGATGTCGGGATGGCGCGAAAGCGAAATCCGAGCGCGACGCGCAAGTCTATCGAGCCCCAGAGTGATGGCGCGGCTATCTATCGACGGTCAGGAGGTAATTCGAATGGAAGAACGTTCCTCCACGGCGAGAATCATCTACGCAACTGAAGCATTCCTTCACAAGAACAGGAGCAGCGGAAAGCTGACTGAAGCCGTAGAAGTCGAGTCTGTCGAACACGCGAAAAACGCTGCATTTCCCGAAGGCTTTACGTTCGCGAATATCTCGGTGGCTAGTGGTTACCATGTCTACTCGCCAAAATGGGGTTGGTTATTCTACGGATAGAAGTGGAGTGGAATAAGAGTCAGGGGCTAGTTCAATCCGGCAGCGCGGGCCTTAGTTCCGATATTCGGCATATCCTGAGCGGCAGTAATTTCGTCTGCCGGGTAAGGCGCTTCCTTGCCGCATCGGTGGCACCGGATAAGAGAAACTCGCGGAGCGTCGGCAAGTCGGTTTTCGGGCACGGGAGTAAGCAGCCCACAGAATAGGCATACAACTGCTTTGCGGTTTTTCGGGTCTGCTGTCTGATTCACTGGCCGTTCCTCCATACATAGAAAGCCGCTAAAGGACTCCGAGGGGCGGCGATAGTACATCCTGCGCTGGCCAATGTCCATCGTGGCGAAAACGCTATCTTGTTTTGGTTGCTGCGGACTCACCGAGATTCGAATCTCGGGTCCGGGGCGGCCTCTTCGTCTTTTTCAAGGTCCAGACTGCATCCTGAAAATGCTCGGGGCATCTGGGTCGGGCCAGTTGTGGGAAAATGGGATTCGGAGGCAAACATGGCGGCTAAAAGAGAACCCTCCAAGAAGGTTGTTGATAAGCACGCGAGGTTTCTTGCGGCATGGGAAGCGGCGGGATTCCCGGACAAATTTGAGTACGAAGGAACATCGCTTAATAACGTGCGGTCGACCGCTGATTGGTACCGGGAGCAAAAGCTAAGAGCCGCCAGGGACTAAGACATCCTGAAAATCTGTTCGCTGCTGCCGCCGACGCCTCTGCTCCGTCAGCCCCGGCGGCCACCTTCCGATAACACCGTTTATCAGGAGTTGAGTTTTTGGCGCTTGAACAATTGTGGTTTCGTCCGATTCACATCCTTGTGGCTTATACTCATCGTGGCACATGCAGCGCACTTGGAACACAACGATTGCGTCCATTTTGTGCTGTGTTCTTGTCTTAGCGTGGGTGAGCGGCGCATATCTTGCTAACGCACAAGACAAGCCTGAGGTCTCACGGGCTCCCTTTTCGCTCGCGGTTGTTCCACGTAGAGGGGCCATCACTGTGGCCGAGAACAATCCTGACGAGTTCTACGTCGTTCTTACGAATATCTCTAAGAAGCCTGAGTCCGTTTGGGAACGTGGGAACAGTTGCGGCTTACAAAAACATATCCTTGAACTCGCGCTTTACCGACGGCCAGAAGGCGGTCGTTTCCGAAGGGCCGCAAGATTTCACGGTGAACTTCCCGTCCATATTTCGTATTGAGCCCGGCGAGCATCAGGTCTATGCCATCCGGCTGGACAAGTGGTGGGAGACGCATCCGTCGCTTCCCAAGACCGCTGAAATACCAATCACACTGAGAGCGATTTATGAAGTAAATGCCAGCCCCGGGAAGCTGCAAAGTACAAAGTCTGGACTGGCCGGAGTAGAATCCAAAAGCTACAGGCTCACATTGAGGCAGTGGTTAAAGGCGGGTTGCTGTAGCCGCTAGTTCATTTCGTAACAGAGCCGTTCTCCAGCCAAGTCCTGATAAGTCACGTTCTCGGAAAGTGGCCGGGGCCGCGAAATGCCAGTTGCCGATAACACCGTTTCTCGGGACCTGGCTGCTTAGGTGAACGTCCTGAGCAGCGGCGCTGCCGCTGCCACAGTTAGCGCCAGGATACGACGCCTGAGAACGTTCAGGAGCACGTTCAAATTCGAAGACGTGCTTCTCAGCACCCGTCTCAAAAATAGCCTGTCTTCGGTCGCTGCCGCTCAGCTTGGTTACGTTGCCACCAATTTTAGTCGCAGGCCTTTACTGGGCGACTACTACATTCATCGTCCACGTCCCAGTGACGGAAGATGTCGCGCCGTAGATACGGATGAAGTACAGGCCTGCCCCGGTGGTGGTAAATGCCGTCGTCACACCCGAAGCAATGTTCGTGGTAGGGTCAAATTGTGGTACCACGTCGAACTGGATGCCGCTGGACGCCGTAAGCGTTAACGTCGCAGAGCAGGAAGTTGAGGGCAAACTGACCGTGAGCCAGACCGAGGCCCCTGCCTGCGAAATCGGCCCGCTGCGGCTGACGGAATTTCCGCACGTTAGAGTGCCTAGGGAGATTGTATTCGGGCTACAGATCAGGGTCGCTACGGCGTTGGCCTGGTGCTCGAAGCTATCGAGGTCAATCGATACGGCGCCGGGGATTAGGCCGATAGAGCAGGGCAGCCCATTCACGGACGCCACGCTCGGTCCCGAAAGCCCTGCTGCCCCGGTATCCCCCTTTGGACCTTGCGGACCAGTAGGTCCCGTGGCGCCAGCCGCACCGGCAGGCCCTTGCGGACCGGTAGCGCCCGTGTCGCCTTTAGGGCCTTGCGGACCAGTAGGCCCAGCAGGGCCTATTGGACCCACGGTAAGCGCGGGCAATAGCGTGACGCTGAGGTCGTTGTTGCCGGAAATGATTGTCACGGTGCGCGTATCCGCCGCCCACCCACTGTTCGGAATCTGTACTACGACGCCGTGATTGCCTAACGTAAGGCTTGCGCTCATGGGTGTAACTTTGCCAGTATCGATGCCGTCGATGATTACATTCGCGCCGCTGGGAAAGCTGGATACTTTAAATGCCTGCCCATGTGCGGTGACTGTTGCGAGCAGCGCCGCGATGAGCACGAGTAGTACGCTGGGCTTTTTCATTTCGAGAATGCGCTCCTTTGATTGAAGCTATTAGCTTTAATCGAATCCGATTACGGTGCAGGAGAATAGCCGAGTGAGACGATTGGGCAACCACACATACATCAGAGCCCACGCCAAATCTAGATAATTCGGCTTTCCGGAAGCTGCGCCTCTTAGTCTGAGTGAGCCACACTCTGAGAACACCGTTTCTCGGGAGTTGGCAAATCGCACGTTCAAAGAAACTGCACGAGACCTCGTTTGGTACGAATTCCTCTATTGCTTTTGCCGGATCGAGAGAGCCTAGGGCTCGCCCTCTCCCTCTCTGGGGAGTCGCATAGACTAGGGTCTTTGGCTTCTGCTTAACAAGAATCCGTGCGTCTTGCCTGCAGTGTCCACATAGGCTCCAACGATCTCACTAGCCGGATCGATTCCGAAAGCCCGTGTCGCCGTCGCTCCAGGGAAATTGATCGCTGAGTAGTCGCCCTTGTTAGATCGCAAAAAGCCGTGGAACTTCCCTGTTGTATCTCTGAAGACTCCGACGATCTCACCTTGGGGATTGATATCCCATGCGTTAGTGAGATTGCCGCCAGGCACGTCAAATGGCGTGAAAGTTCCATAATCGATAGTGTAGCCGTGGTTAAGACTCGTCATCATGTCGGTGTACAGGCCGACGATGTGGTTTCCATCTGGAGTTGCGCCGTTGTTCATTGAAGCCTGAACACTTAGGCTCGTGTATCCCGCTGCTGTGCGCATGAAGCCATACATGGTGCTCATTAAGTCCGTATCGTGTAGGCAGCCGAGAATATCGCCGTTAGGCATGATCCTCTGAGCGATGGTGCCGTGAGGGACGCCCGACGGTCCGGCGGGGAATTGAACAGTCGAGTAAGTGCCTTGGCTTAGAAGAAAACCGTGAATCGTTGGCGGGGGCTGTGTTCCCACTGAGGTGGAATAGGAGCCCACAATGTCTCCATCAGGGCTAATGCCTCGCGCGTTGGTCAGGGTCGCACCTGGGAAATCAACCGAACTGAAGTTTCCATTACTCAGCAGAAACCCATGCTGTTTCCCCAGTGTATCCGTATAGAAACCCACGATATCGCCTCCAGGACTAATACCCTGGGCATTGGTTAACACCGCTCCGGGATAGTCGATTGAACTGAAGTGGAAAGGCGGATCAGCGTGAACGGCACCTACCAACAGAAGTACCACGCCAAGCATGATCAGGACGGGCCAGGATCGTCGCATAGCTCTCGCTCCTCCAACGGAATTTCACGTGTCAGAGCGACTATTCTGGTCAGACCCCAACTCGCGATTGCGTGAGCCTAGGGAGAAGCTACGCACAGCGCAACAGACAGGTCCGGCCAAACGTCAAATGACCGTATCTGACCGCATAGTTGCAAATGTGGCGGTGAGCCTATAGAATCCGCTCCACCCCGCGCGGAGATTGCGTATGGCTAATGAAATCACCAGCTTCCCGCAACCCGATGACTCGTCTCGTGAGCGCCTCGACTCCTGGAAAGAAATCGCTGCCTATCTGAAGTGTAGCGAGCGTACCGTGCGCCGTTGGGAGGCCGAAGGGTTGCCCGCCCACCGCCATACTCACAAGACGAAAGCGGGAATTTATGCCTACAAGGGTGAAATTGACGCGTGGTGGCAGCAAGACCATGGACGACTTGAAAAGGCGCAGGTTACCAGTGCCGAGCGAGTGCCGAATCGTCCGTGGCGACTGGCATCTTTCGTATTTGCCGCCCTCATATTAGTAGTAGCGGGACTCTTTGCTCTAGGCCGGGGCCGCTCGCTTTGGCTCGGCTCGTCAGCGCCAGTGCGAACGCTCGCCGTACTCCCGCTGCGAAATCTCTCGGGCGATCCGGCACAGGATTATTTCGCCGATGGTGTGACCGACGCTCTGACCACCGAACTGGCGAGGATGGAAAACCTGCAGGTGATTTCGGTTACTTCGGCCATGCAATACAAGGCTGCAAACAAACCCCTCCCGACGATTGCTAGTGAACTCAAGGCAGATGCAATTGTGGAAGGCTCCGTCGAGCGCTCCGGCAACCAAGTGCGAGTCACCGCGCAGCTAATCCGTGCAGCTACCGATAAGCACCTCTGGGCCGAGACCTACGAACGGAATTCCGGCGACATTCTTGCGCTGCAAGACGAGGTAGCCTCGGCCATCGCTCAGCAGATTGAGACGCGCCTCGGAGGGCCAAAGCCCTCGATGCCGCCTAAGGTTGCAACTGTAAATCCCGAGGCTTACGAAACCTACCTGCAAGCCAACTATTATTTCGATAATGGACAGCTTCCCAAGAGCATCGACTAC
Source organism: uncultured Acidobacteriota bacterium (assembly GCA_963810155.1). GTDB lineage: Bacteria > Acidobacteriota > Terriglobia > Acidiferrales > UBA7541 > Palsa-189. Next base: position 289,329 of record CAWEMN010000002.1, on the reverse strand, counting down.
TACAACCAGGCGGTCAAACTCGATCCAAACTACGCGCCAACTTATGCCCACATGGCCCGCGCATATTTCTTCCTGGCCTTTTTCGGAGCGCTCTCGCCCCAGGAGGGATGGGGCAATGTAAAGCAAATGGCGACGCTGGCACTCGAAAAGGACGAAACCGTCCCCGAGGCTCACGGCGCGTTAGCGCTTGAAAAGATGCACTACGAATGGGATTTTGCCGGGGCCGAGCGCGAGTTTAAGCGCGGACTCGAACTCAACCCCAGCGATGCCGATATCCGCCACGACTATGCTCATTACCTGATGGCCATGGGCAGAGTGGCTGAGTCGGCGGCGGAGACCAAACGTGCTGTCGAACTGGACCCGATTGGCACGACCCTGACATCGTGTCTGTGCTGGCACAGTTTCGCCGACCGGCAGTACGACGAGGCCGTCCGGCTGGCCACGCATTTTCTGGCAGCTCATCCAGATAATGCCTGGGAGCACACTATTCTCGGGTGGACTTACGAGCAGAAGCGAATGCCCGATCAAGCCATAGCGGAGTTTCACAAGGCGGTAGGCGCGACTCATGGGCGCGCTTTTTATGTAGCCGCACTCGGACACGCTTATGCCATGGCCGGGAGCAGAAGCGACGCAGAGAAGGTGCTTCAGACGCTGTCTCAACAGGCCAACAAATCTTATGTTTCGGCCTTCGACGTTGCCGCCATTTACGCGGGTTTGGGAGAGAAGGACAAAGCTTTCGCTTGGCTGGACAAGGCTGCGGCTGAGCATTCCAGCTTTCTTGCTTACAGCAAGTGGGAACCGCGACTCGATCCGCTCCGCTCCGATCCCCGATTCAAACAGGTATTAGCGCGAATCGGCTTGCCCGAGTAAAGGTACCGAACCTGTATCTCCGGGCTCATAAAGTATCGCTAGCCGTCTAATTTCGCCCACAGAGTTCGCCTTCCTAATAATCTTCGTTGGCATGCTCTGACGGAACCTTATTTTTTAAGCATTCCTCGCAGGTTCGCAAAGATTCCCAAATCCTGATAAGTCACATTCTCTGCAACTGGCCTCCCGAAAATCTCAGTATCCGAGAACACCGTTTATCAGGAGTTGGCCCACAGTAGGGCTGGACTGAGGCAAGATCAATCGCTACCTGCACCGCTTGGCCGATGCCGACAATCCTGTTACAAATTATGACATGATGCCCAGGATCGGGGACGCCGTCTCCTTCATCGTACGAAAGAGGACCGCCATGTATAGCCGGAGGAAAGAAGTGTCTAAAAATCACGTAATCGCTTTATTTTGGATTCTGCTATTTCCAGCCGTCCTGTCCGCACAGGGACTTGATACGGCGAAAATTGATGATGCATTGGGCCGTTCCGGACAGAAATCGGGTGATGTCTATCGCCTGGCGTTCCCCCGTACCGACCTGCACGTTATGGTTGCCGATGTTGAAGTCCGACCCGGTTTAGCTCTCGGCTCGTGGGCTGCATTCAGTGGAAACGACGAACGCGCCATGGTGATGGGCGATCTGGTGCTCCTCGAAAAGGAAGTAACTCCGGTGATGCTCAAATTGCGAGCCGCAAACTTCGAGATCACTGCTGTGCACAATCACATCCTGAATGAGAGCCCACAGATTCTCTACATGCACTATCTCGGACATGGTCCAGCCGTGGAGCTTGCGAAATCGCTTCGCGCAGCCTTATCTGTTTCGCAAACTCCCCTCGCCAAGCCCGCACCCGCGCAACCGGGTGAGCCCGCCGCCTTCGTCAAACCTGTGGAGGACATCTTAGGTGCGAAAGGTACTTGGAATGGAGGCGTTTTAGGATTCGGGATTCCTCGCGCGGAGCCCGTTACCGAAGACGGAATGACGCTTACTACCCCACAAGGAGTTGCCGAAGCCATTAATTTCCAGGAGGCGGGAACTGGCAAGGTTGCGACCACCGGCGATTTCGTGTTGATCGCTTCGGAAGTAAACCCCGTCATTTCGGCCTTGGAAGCTCACAATATCCAAGTCACGGCGTTGCACAGCCACATGCTTACTGAGCAGCCCCGCCTTTTCTTCATGCACTTCTGGTCAGTGGGCAGCCCAGAAACAGTGGCCCAAGGAATTAAGGCCGCGTTGGACAAAATCCACACCAAGTAGCTGTGCCTTCTCGCTTCTAAAGACTTTTACAGAACGACGGAATTCGTCTCCAATACTGGGGACGTGTCATGACGACGAGTGTTCCTCCAGCGTGCCTTTGCGAAGACCTAATTTGCCGTTCTGCTGTGGTGCGATTTGCAGTGGTCAGCTTGTGAACTACTCCACCCTTATGCCCCTTGCTAAGGGGCCAAGTCCTGACAAGTCACATTCTCGGAAACTAGCTTTTCCCAAATCCCACCTTCCGAGAAGCCCGTTTCTCAGGCCGTGGCCGAGTGTCAGTCTTCTACGCTGTAGATACGGATCTCGGCGCTGCTATCGCCGCGTGCTGGAACCGCAAGGTAGAAACGATCAAAGCCTTTGCCCTGACGTCCCCAATATCCGGCTGTTTTGGCACCCACGGCCGTCGGTATTCTGGACAACAATTCGTAATGATCGGCATCCTTCATCTGATAGACATAGATATAGCCCGCCCCGCCGGGCATGTAGATGCGTTTGAGCACCGAGTCGAAGAAGAAGTCGTCGGTGTCGATCACGCCCGGTAGCGCCGTGACCATATTGCCCGAACTAGTGTCGAACACCGCCATCCGCGCCGGATCGTGCGTGCCGATGAAAATGCGGTGATCGGGCTCGTCCATCGCCATGGGGAAGTTGTTGGCGATGCCGTTGAGGTGCCAGTGACCTATAGTCTTGGTGTCTCGGTTGATTACGGAAATTTCGCCCAGGGCGGGCACGTTAACGTAGATGTTCGGTCCGGAGGTTTCCACCTGGAAGTTTTCCGGCTCGGCCCCCAGTTTATAGTCCTCAATGACCCTGTTGGTCATGGTATCGATGCCCGCGAGGCCACCGGTCTTCTCGTCACCGTGGCCCACATACACTCGCTTTTTGGCGTCGTCGTAGCGGAGGTCGTCGGCGCCGTCTTCGAACGGGATGACAGCGATCTGCTTGAACGGGGTGCCCTTAAAGACATGCACGCCGTCTTCACCGGAGGCCACGAACAGTTCCTTGGAATCCGGAGAGTAGGCCTCCCCTTGCGGGTCCTGTACCGGCAGGCTCTGTTCAAGCACGCGCCCGCCGATGTTGATCGCCAGCGCGTGATTGTCGCCTAACGCCGAAACAAACAGCTTGCCTGCGCCTTCGCCAAAATGATCGAAACGGCCGATGATCCCTCGAAGCGGGATCGTCTCCGTCAAGACCAGCGGCTGATCTTCAGGCGCATTGCTTGTATTGCTTTCGGCGGCGTTCGTTCGCGGGGTTTGCTGAGGAGCCTGGCATGAGCCGAGCAGCATCATGGCCACGGGTAGACAAATGGACAGAACCTTCTGCATCGTTATTTTCGGGAGCGACTCACCACAAGCCGCTCCTGGCTCCTCGCGTAATTTCTACTTTGTTTCGTAGACCAGATATTCGCCGCCCTGCCCGGTCGGCTGGCGAGGCGAAGACACGAACAGCTTTCCCAACTCGGGCACCAACAATCCATCCCGCCCGACGGGGCCCGTCGGGTAGGTTGCGATCTTCTCGTAGTGGTCAGCGTCCTTTTGCTGAATCACGTCAATGATGCCGGGATTTCCAAATGTGGGCTCTATCGACGCGAGGACATAGAGCCGGCTCTTGCTCGGATCGTAGAACATGTCGTCCGAGCTGGACTCCGGCGTGGCCGGAATGGTCGTCACCTGCTTGCCGCTCTCGGTATCTATGACAGACACGTAGCCCGGACTATTGCGGCAGAACACGAAAATCCGATGGTGATCTTCATCGAGCGCCATCGGATAATTCTCGCACCCCGGGTTGTCCCAGTGGGCCAGCACCTTGTTCGTGTCCAGATCGGCGACTACGACATAGTGATTGTCCGGAGAATTGATGAAGATTCGATTTCCCTTCTGTTCGAGTTGGAGCGACTCAGGGTGCCCGCCGGTTGGGATGTCGGCCACCTTGTTGCCGTCCTCATCCAGAACCGCCACCGCCCCGTCCTTCATCCCGTTCCTACCCACGGCCTGGCCATGCATGAATTTCTCTCCTCCATAGTCGACGAGCACGTGGTGGCGGCGCGCGTCGTAGCGAATATTGTCGGCGTCCTCGGTTAGCTGCACCGTTCGCTGAAGCTTGTAGGTCGTGCCATCAAAAATCTTTACCGTCCCGTCGCCTCCGGAGGAAACAAACAGACGGTTGACGGAAGCCACATAAAACGAATTCTGTGGTTTGTTGAGGGACTTGATCTGCGTGACTTCCTTACCCGCCTTGAGATCGATGACGTCGAGGGTGTTACTGCCATTACCGGACGAGAACAGGCGCTGGCCCGTCAAATCGATGCTCGTGTGATCGATCCGTCCGTCGATCGTGAGAGGGATACGACCAGTGAATTTCAATACAGGTGCTTTTGGGGCCTGCGGAGCCGTTTGGCCGATAGCCAAACAGGGCAAAACGAGAAGTGGCAACGCAGCCGCGAATGGGAGACGGATCCTCATGATGTTTTCCTCCCTGCTTTTGATGACCTACAGCCTGCCAATCCAAAGGTCTATCTTGTCTCGAACACCAGAATCGCGGCGCTCTGATCCTTTTGTGCGCGGGCTGAGACGAAGAGTTCTCCCCACTCGGGAACGAAAAAGCCAGTCCAGGCGCCTGGGCCGGTTGGATAACTCCCAATTTTTACATACTGATCGGCATCCTTCTGCTGGAAGGCATCGATGGAGCCTGTATCTCCGAGCACATAGATCCGGCCTTTGCTGGCATCGTAAAATATATCGTCCGAACTCACGGTTTCCAGCCAAGCGACCTGCTTGCCGCTCGCCGTATCGAAGACGAGAAGGCTAGCAGGTTCCCGGCATGCTACGAAGAGGCGGTGATGCGTTTCGTCGAGGGTCATCGGGAAATTGTCCATGCAATTCGCAACCGGCCAATGAGCTATCACGCTCCCATTGGTGAGAATGGCGACCTGGATTTCCTGCCGATCGGGAACGTTGACGAAAACGCGAGTGCCGGATTTCTCCAGTTGAAACGATTCGGGATGGGCGTCGATGGCGATCTCTCCCGTCTTTTTGCCGGACAAATCGAGAAATGCCAGGGCACCGTCTCCATGCCCACGCCACACCTTGCCTGCCCGGAATTTTTCGCCGCCGTAGCCGACGAGGACTCGTTTACGGCCAACGTCGTAGCGAATGTTGTCTGCGTCGGTCGAAAGCTTTACGGTTTGCAGAAGAGCAAAGGTTGTCCCGTCAAAAATCTTCACTGCACCATCGCCCTCACTGGACACGAACAGGCGATTGGACGAAGGATCAAAGTATGCGCCCTGCGGCTCGTCCAAATCCTGAATTGTGTGCGCCTGCTTCCCCGCTTGCACGTCGATGACTTCGAGGGTGTGATTGTCAAAGGCGGCTGCGAAAAGACGCTGTCCTTTTACATCAACGCTCAAGTGGTCCATTCGACCTTTTACGTTCGCCAGCGGGATGCGGGTCTTCAGGTTAAGCGCTGGCGGGGCCTGAGCCTTGACTAATAACGGCAAAAGCAGGGCCTGCAAAGCAACGCCCATTGCGATGCGACGTACCGCTGTCGAAAGTTTGCACTTACCTTTGCGGATGATCATGTCGTTTGGGATGGGACTACGGTTTGTCGACTCCACTCAGAATTACCCGCGTCTCCATGATTTACACCCTCGCGGTTCATCGCTTAAAACCAGCTTAAATCGCATGCTTGTTTCACGCACCAACGCTGACGCGTTGTTGTTGTTGCTCAGTTCGACGCGGTGTTTTGCCCCAACCGCCATGGTGAACGCTCATTCCATTGGCGCATGGCATCGTTGGCCCATACCGTTGTCTTATCCATATGGCACGAAGTGCATGGATTGGGAACTTTGTATTTATCCGTCATCGCAGGCGTGATGAACCGGAAAGTGTGAGCGTGAACCATCGTATTTGGCGGACCTTCCGTTTCAATCGCGGGCATGTGGCAAGCGACGCACTGACTGCCTGCGCTTCCGTCCTTGTGATGGGTGTGCTCTTGGATAGTTGCAGTGCGTGGACCATTCGGTGACAGTGGGCCGTGACAGTCAAGGCAGAGTGCATTAGCGGGCTTGCGCAGTTGGGCGTAGTTCGACGTGCCGTGAACGTCATGGCAATCGAAACACGTAACGCCGCGACGATACATCACGCTTTGCACAAAGTCGTTGCCCTGCATCCGGTTTTTGTGGGCCGTGCCGTCAGGGAAATAAAGAAAATTCTGCGGCTCACCAAGGGTGTGATCTTCCAGCTTCCAATAGTCCGCGAGCTTCAGCCCCACGTTATAGCCAACGGGCCAGTCGTAATATTTTCCTTCGGTTGGGTTTGAAAGCGGCTGACCTTGCGAGTGACATTGAATGCAGGTATCGCTGGCCGCGACGTAATTCGTGTGCGCCGGATTGAGGATGTTGCCATCTGTCGGACGTGCGACGTGCTCACTACCGGGGCCGTGGCAGCGTTCACAGCCGACGTTCCACTCAGTCACTTGCTTGGTGTGAATATCGTAGCCGACCGAATGGCAGCCATCGCAAAGCGGGCCTGTCGGTCGGTGCATATTGTCGCCGGGATAGAAAGGAGCCCACCAGTCGCCTCCTGTTGGTGGCACCTGGTACTTGCTCCATTTCTTGTTTACGACTTCCCACTGCACAGGCAGCGGGAAATAGTCATCCCCGATTTTCGTGAAGTACCGCTGTTTCCAGATGCTACCGTAGACGAACGCAACCTGATCTTTGGAGAACTTGTACACGTTGTTTGTTGCTAGGTCAGGAATAATCGCATCGGGATGCTGGCGCGGATCGCGGACGATGTTAGCCATCGGCGTTTTCTGCCAATGCTCGTAAATATCCGCGTGGCACTTTTCGCAAGCTTGAGAGCCAACGTAATGTGCTGATGATGAAGTTTGCGTCGCTTGCGCTTGCTCCTGTTGTGTCAACGCGCGGGCTTCTTATGTAGAGGACGAGTTTCCAACCGTCGGCGTTTTGCACTTGGTGCGGATTTCCCCAGGCGGGCATACCCGTTAGCTCCACTCCATTTTCGATGATGTAGTGAATTTCGCCATCCGTAAGCTTTTGCGTTGGAGCGGCACGAAGATCCGGCGCGCGAGGATAGAGTGACTGTCCCACAGGCGTCAGCCCGCTTCCATCATGGCTGTGGCAAGTCTGGCAGGTGGCAAGGAATGCATCGCGGCCGTCCTGAAGATTCTGCGGAGTGGCATCCAGCGGATTCTTTTCGCTTCGGGCGGCGCTGGGGATCGCATAATTTCGGACCGCCCGAGCAGCAACGATCTCGAAAGCAGACGGCTGGTTTGTGGCACGAAAGCCATGGTGAATCAGAAGCGTCCCCGCGATCACCGCTGTGACCAGGACGAGCAGCAGTGCCAGCAGAAACGCTTTCCAAGGCTTCAATTTGCCTCCCACATGCCCGGTAATATCGCAGGAATTATACCTGAGGAATAGAACCCTTAATGAACAGAGGCAAGCAACGGCCAAGTCCTGATAAGTCACATTCTCGGAAACTAGCTTTTCCCCAAAATCCCACTTACCGAGAACCCCGTTTCTCAGGAGTTATCTGACTGAGTGCGCTCTGGATTTCGAATCTGACACCATTTAACGCCAATTGGAAGAGAGGCGGTGGTGCTACGCCTTTGACAACCCAGGACTTGTTTTTTGGAGGTGCAATTTCGACCCCCACCGCCCCTACCAACCTCACGCAAATTGAAGGACTTACAATCGCGTAAGTCGTCAAAAGACGGAAGTCTTCAATTGGGTTCCGCTGACCGGGAGGGAATAGAGTTCGCGTTCATATCGCGGAGTCCATCTCGGACTGAACACCGGATCATTCGTCACAGCGGAGAAGTGCGCACCCTCCACAGCCAAGCCGATTTGAAGAGAGACGCATCGGGACGGCCCACCAAATGTTCGGCACGGCCCAGGATGCCAAATCTGGGGCGTTTGCGCTGGGAAGGTTAGCTTTTATCACAACCATTCACTGTGACTCTTGATAAGTTGCGATTTCGGTACGGTTGTTTCGGGCTCTGTCACGCAGTACAAGCAATGTCAAGGATTGCTTGACGTGGAGACGGGACCCAATGCGATAAGGGATCAAAGAGACTCGCCGTCGTCGTAGTGCCATCGAATATCGGAAATGAGCTCGGACGATGAGAGAACTGCATCGATGAGCCGCACGGCGCAGAATTCTACTTCCTTCTGCTGCCGGTGAAAGAGACGGCCCACGATGCCTCGCCTGCGCTCCAGCAATCCCACCCAGTCAGGGTCTCGGTACGAAGCGATGAAATCATAGTTCGCTCCGCGGAACTCGAACCGAACCATCCATCCGGCCTTTTTTTGCCCGATCATAGGCTCCACAGCGGCATCTTGCCGGCCCAGTTCATGGATGAGCCAATTGGCTAAATCGCCCCCGTACGCACGGCGGCTTACGAAATGCTTCTCCGGTGTGGACGTATTAAATGCGCTGCTTCGGAAAGTCACAATCATGCGTGTCGATAAAGGAAGCGGAGATGCCACGGAGGTATTTTACAGCCGAGACCCAGGGTCCGTTAGCGAGGGGCTGCCTTCATTCACGCGGACGATTGTTCGGCGCGGGATCAGCTTCAGGCAAGCGCTTGCTCTGTCCTTCCCCGCTTACGTTTCCACTCATGCTCTTTGCGAAGGCGAGCCTGGTGCTTCTTGATCTGCGTCTCAAGCTCGACAAATGCCTTGCGTGCACTGGCCGCCGGATTCGGACCTGTGGCCGTGGCATGCAACGGGCCGGTCGGGAGCGACAAGTTAGCGGAAAAAGTGAATTCGGCACGGTGGGGATGCTTTTCAAACCCTCCATGGAGTTGCACGAGGTCCGGCTGGTAACACTTCAGCAGTTTTTCGATCTTAGCAGAATGATGGTCCAACGCCGCTTCAATAGCCTGAGGCGATTCGACATGCCGATAGCTGATGCAGATTTTCATGGTGGCACCCATTTGGGAGTTTTGGAACGGACCGCAGATCCAATCTGAAACACAAGACAGAATTCAGGATAGCACCGCGGTATGACATTGGAAATCCCGGTTCATTGCGATAACCATTCCTATAAATTAGACGTATGGAGGGCTCAGAGGGACCGCAGATCTATTGAAAAACGTATGTGATCGGGTAAGGCAGCAGATACAAATGGAGACGAGCGCTCTCAATTGTGAAACGAAACCCCTGAGAAAGCCGTCAAGGACAGCCAAACGAGGGCTACAAAAGCCGATGGCTAGAACTACTTCTTGAACAGGTCGTCAAATGCTTTGCGAGCGTCATTCGGCCGGATCGAGGAAAAGCTACCCGAAGAAGATGCCGTCGGAGCAGCTACGGCTGTGGGAGCCGTGTCCTTCTCTATGGTCGTGCGAAAGCCGTAAAAGGTGCATTCGTTTCGCGCGTCTTTTTTGGCGATACGTTCGGGTATCGGCCGGGTGCATTCAAACTGCGCCGCAGTATCGAAGTATGCGCACTGCTTGCAGCAATGCAGTTGGAAAGCGCAGCGCGGACAACTGCCATTGGGATCAAAACCCTGCTGCAAAACGGCGCCGCAATTTGAGCAACGTGCCCGGGTGATGGTCCCTACCATTCGCGGTGTGCGCGGCCCGATCTGTTCCTGGTGGGAGTGATTTTCTGGTGGACGCTTGTCTTTCTTTTTCGGGGCGTCGGCATCCATGTAGCCCCTGTGGCTATACTTCCGCTCCAAAGATACCTCCTTGGGATGTGTTAATGATAACTCCTGATAGCAACCTGCAACAGGAAAACCGGGCACACGTTGTCTAAGAATCGATGAAGCCCCTGGCAATCTCTACGTGGCCTTGCGATCTCAACGTGGAAAGTCCTGCAAATGTCGAAAAATTTCCGGCACGAAATCAGCGAGCCATCGCACCCATCTACCTTTCTTAGATGAGCAGAATCGCTCTCAGGTTTCACTCCCAAAATTGAGTTTCCTCCGGATAGCACTGGTCCCGTGAGCTAGGCTCCTGTAGAACGCGCAGGGAGTATTGCGCAGGCGGCTCGCCGCCCAAGCACTTAGACCCGAGGCGCAGAGGCCCAATACCGAGCCAAACCTTGAACGGGTAAATCCGGTTTCAACAGGCGTTTGGGCTTCCCGGCATCGTCGAATATAGATTCCGCCGCCAGGTACCCGCTGCGCACAGCTCCTTCCATGGTGGCCGGCCATCCTGTCGCCGTCCAGTCTCCGGCAAGGAATAGATTCCGCAACGGAGTGCGCTGGGAGGGCCGCCAACGGTCGGCCCCCGGTTCGGGGGAAAACGTAGCAGCAATCTCCTTAACCACGGTGGCTTTGATTAGCTGCGCCCTGGTGGCCTCGGGCAAAACCTGCCGCAGCTCGTCGAGGCACAGATTGATTATCTCCTGGCGCGAGCGCTCCATGAGCCCGTATGAAGCGCTGATTACCGATTGCAAATATCGCCCTTCACCGGTCCCGTCATTCAAACGCGACTTATTGAATATCCACTGGGTGGTGCGGTCGAGCAATGTGAGGAATGGCTCCGTCATCACGTCACGATCGAACCAGAAATGCACGCTGGTGATCGGCGATGCTTTCAAATTTCGGATCCCGCTAAACACGGGTTCGGCCGCCACCAGGCGCTCCGGCAGCAACCTGAGCACGGCCTCGTGGGGCACGGCTAGAATATAGACATCCGCACTCATCTGACCTCTGCCATCCACTTCCACGGCGACGACTCGGCCATCGGCCTCTTTTAAAGCGCGTACGGCCGCCCGACACAGTACTTCCCCGCCCCGCCGCTCGATAACCGTTCGACACCCTTCATATAATTTCCCCAGCGGAACGCGCGGAATACCCACGATGTATCCTGACCGATCCGATAGAAATGCCTTCCAGAAAACGTCCAGACCGTAACGCGCTTCAATACGGCCGAGCTCCTCGTTGAGCGCGCTAACCAGCACGACGGACCAGAAGCGCGAAATGGCCGCTTCCGTTTGCTTCTGTCCGCGCAGCCAGTCGAGCATGCTGCAACCGGTAGCATCACGGCCATCATTGCGCCCGCCGCGACGAGCAATCGACAGCATGGCCTCGCCAATGCCGCGCCGGTCCGCCCAACCAAGCGAGGGATAAAAAGCCAAAGACGGCGCCAGATGCAGCGGCGGGGGTAAGACCGAAGCTTCCATGATCGAACGACGACCTGCCAGATCCACAAAAACGAGGCGCTCATAACGGGCGATTTTCCCAAGGGCCCCTATGCGCTGGTAGAAATCGTCCAGGTTGGTGCAGCAACCCAGGGTAACGTGCTGGCAATTGTCGATCTGCTCGCCATCGGGCAAAGTATAGGAGGAAGCGCGGCCACCCAGAAACGGCCGCTGCTCGAGCACCCTAACGCTGAATCCAGATTCAGCTAGCGCGACGGCCGAGGAAAGTCCCGCCAAGCCGGCGCCGATTACGATCACGCTCTTCGAGGACATCCGCCTCCGACCACAAGCCTACTCGCGCGCGGAACAGTATCTGCGTTTTTTCTGCGGCGCTTAGCCGCACTCGCGAGGAAAACACGTCGAAATCTCTCTCCTCGATGCGGTGAAGCAGAGTGCTATATATGCGCGCGAGCGCCCATAGGGCGGCGCGGCTGTCGCCCTCCAGCCTGCTAATCAGCTGGACGCCCTCCCGGTAAAACGTCCAGGCCCGCTCAGCCTCAAAACGCAGCAGTTCGCGCATCGCTGGAGTGATGTCGCCGCGTTCGAGATCCTGGATGCCGCATCCAAAACGCGCGAGATCTTCCGCGGGGAGATAGATGCGGCCCAACTCGAGATCAGGACGAATATCACGGATGATATTTGTAAGCTGGAAGGCAATCCCGAGCCGCTCCGCCAGTTCCGGCGCATGCGGATCCTGAAATCCAAAGACGTGCAAGCAAGTCAATCCCACCGTGCCAGCCACGCGATAACAATATTCCTGCAAGGCCTCGAACGTCGGGTAGTTCGTCTGCTGGAGATCCATCTCCGCGCCCGAAATCAAATCGTGAAAATAGCGGGAAGGAATTCCATACCGCTTAATGGCGTCGGCAAAGGCCGGCAGAATCGTATGTCCCGTGGTGTTGCCCGCGACGCATTCATCCAGCAGCGCGCGCCAGCGGCTGAGCGCCGCCTGCCTAAGCGCAAGTTCGCCAAGCTGCCCCGTGCCCTCAGTCGAATCGGAAACATCATCGACCAGTCGCATGAACGCGTAGATTGCACAGAGAGCATCGCGCTTTGGCCGAGGCAGCATATAAAACGCGTAATAAAAGTTGCTGGCTGCGTTGCGGGCGACGCTACGGCACCCGGCATAAGACTGCTCAAGAGTGGTCCGGCCGTCGATTGCGGCTGGATCAGCCGCCATGCGGTCTTGCGCAGGAGTGGAACTCCGATGCGGAGTGAGCGCCAGGCGAACTCGGCTGGCCAGCGTGCGGCCGAATAAACGAACGCGGGTGATCGCGCCGATCGAGGGCCGCTTTGCCAGGGTGTTGTAGCCCATCGATTCGATGGTATCGAGAATGGCGAGGCCGCCGCGGCTGAAAAGCTCGATATCCACGCGCAAGCGCGCATCTACGCACGCAGCCAGAGGCCAGCCTTCGGCGAAAAGTTCTCGCGTGCGCGCGATGAGTTCCGTCATCAGCGCCACATAGCGCCGGTCAAAAACGCGAGCTTCGATATCCCCCACTGCCAGCCCGTGTCGCCGCAGTGCGTCGATGGGAATATAGAGGCGCCCCTTCTCCCAATCTCGCGCGACATCTTGCCAGAAATTCGCAAGCTGCAAGGCCGTGCACGTGGCGTCAGAGAGCCGCTGCCGCTCTGAATCGCGGTAACCGCACAAGTAAAGCACCAGCCTGCCCACAGGGTTTGCAGAATACCGGCAGTAGGCCAGCAGGTCTTCCCATGTCTGATAGCGATGCACGGTCTGGTCCTGCCGGAAAGCGGTTAACAGATCGCGGAACGGCTGAGCCGGAATATCGAACTCAGCAATCGTTTGCGCGAGGGCCACAAAGACAGGATGGGAAGGGCTCCCCTCATAACAGAGATTCAGCTCAGCTTCCCACCAATGGAGCAACTGTAACGCTTGCTCCGTGCTGTCCACCTCGTCGGCGAGATCGTCAGCCCAGCGGCAATAGGCGTAAACGTTGTAAAAGTGCCGCCGTAAATGCCGCGGCAACATCCGGGATACGACGTGGAAATTCTCGTAATGATGCGTTGCCAGCCAATGAGTGTAGTGCTCCGCTTCCGCCAGGGAGCAGCCAGGAACCGGCAACGACGCGGCGATCTCGAGATCGGGTGAGTACATGAATCTTCGATGAAGCGACTGCAAACGGGAGTGACGAGCCGCTACGGAATCACGGCGACTTTCATTTCGCCATTGCGATTCTTCATATGCTTGAACATTAAAGGCAGTTCGCGCAGCGGGATTTCCGCGTTGACGAAATCGCGAGCGCAGATTTCGCCGCGCGCGATCGCCGACAGCGCTTCCCGAATAAAGCGCGGCGTGTGATGAAAGGTAGACTTGACGGTAATCTCGGAATAATGCAGCGCTGTGGGATCCAACTCGACCCGAGTCCCCTGCGGGCAGCCTCCGAAAAGATTGACTGTTCCGCCGCAGCGCACCATCTGCATGGCCCACTCCCAGGTGCGCGGCGACCCTACCGCTTCGATCACTGAATCAGCGCCGCAACCGCCTTCGGTAAGCCTGCGCACCGTGCCGATGGGATCGGAAAGTTGGCTCACGTCGAAAGCGGCACGCGCTCCCATGCGCTCCGCCGCTTTTACCTGGCTGGGCCGCTTGCCCAGCGCAATGACGTTTACGCCGCGGCAGGAAAGCATGCGAATGAACTTCAAGCCGATCGGCCCGCAGCCGATCAGCACGGTGGTATCGCCGGACTGCACGCCCGTTTCGTGAATGCCCCTCAAGACACAAGCGAGCGGCTCAACCATGGCGGCGTCCATAAAGGAGACATGGGCCGGAATCTCGAGCATGTTCTTCCGGACGATGCGTCCAGGGATGCGAATGTATTCGGCGTAGGCGCCATTATTGAAAAGCAAATCCCCGCAGAGATTGCTGCGATCCCTGCGGCAGAACAGGCATACGCCACAGGGCGCCGAATTTGCAGGCACGACCCGCGCCCCGACGCGCACATGATCAGAAATTTCCGGACCCACCTGCTCCACAACGCCGGCGAGTTCATGTCCAAAAACTGCCGGAGGCGTGATCATTCGCGCATGGTAGCCGCGCTTCCAGACCTTGAGATCGGTACCGCAGGTAAGCGCCACCTTTACCCGTACCAATGCTTCGTCGGGAGCCAGGAGCGGGATATCCACATTCTCAATCTTCAAATCTTCACTGCCATACAGCACGGCAGCAGTCATGTGCCCGCTGGCCTTGGTTTCCTCTAAGAATTGCGTCAAAGTTTCCATCAATTAAGTTCCATCCAAAAAGATTCTATTAAGGGATGATCACAATTTTCAATGAGTTGTTTGGCCTGGCCGCGAGAGATAAAGCGGCATCGAACTCCTCCAGAGAGAACCGATGCGTAATCAGCGCCGACACCGGCAGCGCGCGTGAAAACACCAGTTTCGCGGACTCCTCCTGGCGATCTACGGCAGCGCTGTAACTCCCGAGAATCTCCTTTTCTTCCACGCCTACGTTCGCGGCAGGAAACTCAATCTTCATGTGCGGATCATTCTGAGCAAACAGCAAGACCCGACCGCCGGGCCGCGCGATGGCCAACGCCTCGGCCAGCGCAGAGGGCAAGGGAACGGCGACCAGCACCACGTCTGCTCCACGCCCTCCCGTTCGTTTGCGGACCTCCTCCGCCACACGACAGTTGAGCGGATCGAATGCTGCCGCGGCTCCCAGGCGCTCGCTTACAGCACGCCGGTCAGCCATCGGATCCGTCGTTAACACTACGGCCCCTGCCTGACGGGCGAGCAACATCAGGAGTATGCCGATTGGCCCCTGACCGATCACCACGACGGTCTCGTCCGGCCCCACACGTGCCTTCTCCACGGCCTTGAGGCAAGTGTTCACCGGCTCGACGAAGGTCGCCTCTTCGAAACTCACTTCCGGCGGGATTTTCACCATTCCGCGTTCGACGATCCACGGCATCGCACGGACAAATTCGGCGAAGCCTCCCCCGTTAGGTTCGAATCCAGCCGTAAGACCCACTTTTTTATAAGCCGCGCACTGCGAGAAAAGACGCCGCGCGCAATAAAAGCAATTCCCACAAGGAATGTGATGGAAGCTAACCACCCGATCGCCGAGCTTCCAATGGCGTACTCCGGGGCCCACACCGACGATCGTACCCGCAACCTCGTGTCCAAAGATTTGCGGAGGGGCGACGAAACCATGCTGTATCTTTTTCAGATCTGTTCCGCAGATTCCACACGCGGCTACCTGAATCAGGACTTCGCCGTCGGAGATTTCCGGAACAGGAACATATTCGGTCGCTACCCGTCCAGCGCCGCGATACACACCCGCCCGCATTTGCGCGGGCAGAGTCGCGCGATTTTCAGAAGGAGCAACGAGATTGGGCGCCATGCTCACGTCGCGGCCACCATCTCCGACTGCGAAATATCCATGCGGGTGCTGAGCAACTGGAGATACTGATCCAGAAAATCAGCCAATTGCCGGGCCGCAAATCTGCAGTCGCGCGCCAGACGCAGTAGCGCAGGCAAACGCTGCGGCTGACGGATGACCTGCCCCATTACTACGCTCAGCCGCAAATGCCCGCGCGCATCGCGCGCTTCATCGAAATCGTAAGGCAGAGACGAGTCTGCCGTGTCGCTTACAGAGCGTATGGCCGCCGCCCGCACGCCATGCCGGGCAGCTTCCGCCAGGATCACGAAGCTCTCCATCTCTACCGCATCGGCCGCTTGAGCCAGAACCATTTTCTGTTCAGCATCCACGATCAGGTGTTCAGAGGTTAGAAATCGGTCTACTTGGCGCGCTCCGGCGTCTTGGGCAACGGCCAGAAGCTGACGATCGCTCGCTACGGCGAGTTCTCTCTCCGCCCGAAGCACGACTCTTCCGGCTAGAACAGTACCAAGAGCATATTGCCGGTTCAGGGCGCCCGCAAAGCCACTCGAAATACAAATATCAGCAGGCGACGACAGCGCCCAGCGCATCG
Organism: uncultured Acidobacteriota bacterium; assembly: GCA_963810155.1. Classification (GTDB taxonomy): domain Bacteria; phylum Acidobacteriota; class Terriglobia; order Acidiferrales; family UBA7541; genus Palsa-189. Next base: position 273,071 of record CAWEMN010000002.1, on the reverse strand, counting down.
CCTCCGTCGCCGCCGCCGTGCCGATGCCCGTCACCAGCGCTCGCACGGTGTTGCCGGCGATTTCGGAGACATAGAGAGCGAAGGGTTCGTGCGCGACTTGCCGGAAATCGTGCTGCCGGCGCCACGCCGCGAATTCGCTACCTACCGCGAACGTTACCAGGATCTTCATCCTCGTACTGCGACTTCCCCGTGTTGGTCTTCCCTTCCGTCAGGCTGCTCGTGCAGCCGCCATATCGGCGGGACGCACAACGCCAGCGTACCCGTTCGATTGGAACCAGCGTACCGCCCGTTCGAATGCTGCGGCAACCGGGCCGGGCGAAAATCCGAGCTCTGCTCGCGCCTTTTCCGTATTGACGAACATGGTGTGCCTCGCCATACGCACACCATCGAGCGGAATCTGCGGCTCGCGCCCCATCAGCCGCGATAACGCCGCGTCGGCATAGCCTGCCGCAAGAGCAATCACATGCGGAACGCGCATGCGCGGAGCGGGACGACCGGACAGGTGCGCGAGTATCTCCAGCGCCTGCTTGAGCGTCAAATTCTCGCCGCCAAGAATATAGCGTTCCCCTATTCGCCCGTGCTCGGCCGCCAGGAGGTGGCCCATAGCCGCATCCTCGACGGGCACAAAATTCAAACCCGTGTCCACGTACGCCGGCATGCGGCCGTTTAGAAAGTCCACGATAATGCGCCCGGTGGGAGTGGGTTTCGCATCGCCTGGTCCGACCGGCGTGGTCGGGTTGACAATAACCACAGGCAATCCCGCTGTGGCAGCTTTCTGAACTTCTTGCTCGGCGAACCACTTCGAGCGTTTGTACGCTCCGATCATCTCATCGACCGAAGTTGCCGTGCTCTCGTCGGGCAGCACGCCATCGCGCGGAACCGCAACCGTAGCCACCGTGCTGGTATAAATGAACCTCTCCACGTTCGAGCGGCGCGCGGCCTCGATCAGATTTCGCGTGCCCTGGACATTCGAAGCGTAGATTTCGCGAGGGTCGCGAGCCCACAAACGGTAGTCAGCGGCAACGTGATAAACGGTCCGGATTCCCGTCAAAGCCTTCTGCAGGGACGAAGGATCGCGCAGGTCGCCCGAGACGAACTCCACGGCCATGCCCTCGAGCAACCTCGTCTGACTCGTAGGCCGGAGCAGCACGCGCACCTGTTCCCCACGAGCCGCCAAAAGCCTGGCGACGTGACTGCCCAGAAATCCGCTCGCGCCGGTGACTAACGTCGTCATAGCACCCGCAGTCTACCATCCGAGGAGACCAAGTCCGGTGGCGGCGGCATCGGCGTTCCGTCTCCATTGCCGAAATCATTCCTGTCCGCGTGACCCGAATTCTTGGGATTTCCACCCATGCGCCCGGAAAACTGCCATTTCAGCATCTTCCAGGTATCGCCCAGTTGCCGCTTTGCGCCCAGCACAGGCGAAGGTTCAAAACCGACATGCATCATGCAGTCCGCGCATCGCGGATCATTCCCAGGACCATATTTCTCCCAGGGAGTCTTGTCGATCAATTCCTGATACGAACTGTAGTGGCCATCTGTGATCAGATAGCATGGCCCCTTCCATCCCTTCGGATTGAAAGTGGGAGTGCCCCAGGCCGTGCAGTCCAATTCACGCTCACCGCGCAAAAAGTCGAGATAGATCGGCGAAACCATGAGGTTATATTTGTCGAGTAAGGTCAGCGCCTTGCGAAATTTGTCGCGCACATCCTGGCGCGACATAAAAATATCTTTGGTAGCAACAGCCGCATAACCATAGGCCGGCGAGAGCATGTAACCGTCCACGCCCAGCGTGTCCAGATAATCGTACAGCTCGGCTATTTCATCCAGATCGGTCTCTTTGTAAATGGTGGTATTCGAACAGACCAGAAAACCCGCTGCCTTTGCAGCCTTGATGCCTTCAATGGCCTCGCGAAAAACGCCGTCTCGCTCCACGCAAAGATCGTGCGTGCGTTCCATGCCGTCCAGATGGACGTTCCAGAAGAAGCTCGAAGTAGGCCGGAACTCGTGCAGGCGCTTGCGGATGAACATCCCATTCGTACAGAGAATGATGTGCCTGCCCCGCGCCAGAATTTCGCTGCTGAGCCGGCCGATTTCGGGATAAATCATGGGTTCGCCGCCGCAGATCGAGACGACCGGCGCGCCGGAATCATCTGCCGCCGCGAGGCACTCCTCCACCGTCAGCATCTCGTTGATGGTGGACTTATATTCGCGAATGCGGCCGCAACCGGTGCAGGTAAGGTTGCAGGCGTGCAACGGCTCGAGCATCATCACCATGGGAAACTTCTGGGTTCCGCGGAGTCGTTTGCCGGCAATATACTTGGCCAGATTCGCGGTCATTTTCAACGGATATCTCATCCATTACCTCTCTTGGCGCCGCGGGAATTCTCGCTCTCCGGGCGAATCTCAAACGCATGAAATTCCTTCGCGCCTTCCAGCGAATTACGGTACCGCGAGAGCGCGTACAACGGAAAATAGTTTCGATAGAGATGGTACTTCAAATAAAACACGCCGGGGAATCCGGTGCCCGTAAACTGCTTTTCGTCCCAGGAGCCGTCTGCATTCTGCTGATCGATCAGGTGCGTAACGGCACGCTTCACCGCTGGATCATCGCTCTCGGCCGCGGCCAGCAGACCGATCAAACCCCAGGCTGTCTGCGAGGGCGTGCTGCTTCCCTGCCCTTTCAGCTTGGGATCATAGTAAGAGGCGATCGATTCACCGAAACCACCATCCTCGTTCTGCACTGCGCGCAACCACGCGACAGCTCGCTGGCAGTAGTCGCGGGCGCTGAGAGCGATGGTTTCGAGCGCGCGCAGAACGCCGCTGGTGCCGTAGACATAGTTTACTCCCCAGCGGCCGTACCACGAGCCTTCGGGCGTCTGTTCTTTCGCTAAATAACTCACTCCCCGTTTTACTGCGGGATGCGTCGCAGGCCAACCGTTCCGCCCCAGGCACTCCAAAACCCTTGCCGTCACGTCCGCCGAAGAAGGATCGATCATCGCATTGTGATCCGCGAAGGGAATGTGCGTGAGAACGCTGCGATCGTTATTGTGATCAAACGCGCCCCAGCCCCCATCGCGATTTTGCATCGAGACCAGCCAATCCAGGCCGAGGCGCGCAGCGGCGGTAAGCCGCGGCCGGTCTGGATAGTCAACACGTTGCAATGCCATGATCACGAAGGCGGTGTCGTCGACATCGGGGAAGAAATCGTTTCGAAACTCGAAAACCCATCCACCCGGGCGCACGTTAGGGTTCTTGACCTGCCAGTCGCCCGAGCCGAGAACCTGATTTTTCAGCAGCCATTCAGCAGACCGTACGAGGGCCGGATGATCGGGCGGCAAGCCGGCTTCTTCCAGCGCAACCATGGCAATCGCCGTATCCCACACCGGAGAGAGGCAAGGCTGCAGCCGCAGAGTCTCTTCGTCTTCGATTTCGAATCGCGCGAGCTGGCCGATTTCGCGGGCAGTCAAGGGATCATCGGGAGGATACCCCAACGCGATAAGCGCGAAGATGGCGTTCATCATCGCCGGATAAATCGCCGCTAACCCATCGCTCCGCTCGACGTGCTCGAGCAACCAGCGTTGGGCCTGACGCAATGCACGCTGCCGCAGGGGTTTCCACGGCACGCGCTCGTAGAGTTTGAGAGCGCGATCCAACGCCAGAAAAAAGTTCCGCCAGGAGAAAAAACGATCGCCCCATGCTAAGGAAGAAGCCTCGCTCGTGGAATCGCGGAAGAGTTCATCGACGCGAACAGGTTCAGGCAATTTCCATTGGGGTTTGTGAGCGTAAAGAATGGCCAGGGGGATTACGATGCCGCGCGTCCACGAAGACATCTCGTAAATGTTGATGGCGAACCAGGATGGAAGCAGCATCAGTTCGGGGGGAACAGCCGGCGCCATCTCCCAAACCACCGCCCCAACCAGGGCGAGATAAAAGCGCGTGTACGAGTTAGTCGATTCAAGGCCGCCAAGTTCAAGTATCCGCGCCCGAGCGCGCTTCATATGCGGCTGGTCCGCACTGTCTCCGGCAAGCTTAAGAGCAAAATACGCCTTGACCGTTGCATTGAGCTCGGAAGGGCCGCCAAAGTAGATATTCCAGCCGCCGTCCGGCTGTTGACGCCGCCGGATGTAATTGGCGAGCTTGGCCACACGCTGGGGCTCAGCCTTGTCGAGAATGTGCAGATAAAAAATGTAGTCTGATTCGAGAGTGGTATCAGCCTCGAGCTCACCCAGCCAGTAGCCCTCAGAGGCCTGTAGCGAAAGCAGATGATTTACGCCCCGGCCGATGGCGTCGGCAAGATCGGCGGAAGGAGGGCCAATAGGCGCAATCCGGGGTTCACCCCTGTCTGCCTCAATGCCTATTTTGGTACTGGACGCCATTCTTCCTCTCTCAGATGCGTACTAGGGCTTCACCGCTGCACAAAACGTAGCTATCGACTTGGTACACACCTAATCAAATGGGGACTCGGCTTGCAGGATACGGGTAGGCGCGACTACGGATGGTCGGCACCCATCCGTCCCCTGACTTCACGACCCCCGGACATTATCGGCACTATCGCGTTTAGGGTCAACAACTATGACGATATCCTGCCACTAGGCCTGGTACCACTCAGGCTCGGGTTTAATGTCAAATTGCGGTAACTTTAATGTCCGCGGCGTCCACTCTCTTCCAAATTCCGTACGCGCTCCGCCAATTCCGGCAAACGCGCGAACCATCCGTATTGTTCCTTAAACCGCGCAATAGGACGCGCCGGCGTCCCCCAAACGACCTGTCCGCCGCGAATTACCTTTCCGCTGGGGATTCCTGCCTGTGCTCCCGCAACACATCCGTCCTCCAATCGGCAATGATCCGCGATGCCAACCTGCCCGCCGATCACCACGTCGCTTCCGATGATGGAGGATCCCGCGATTCCCGTCTGGGCCGCCACGAGGGTTCGCTCGCCAAGCTGGACGTTATGAGCCACGTGCACGAGATTATCAAGCTTCACCTGGGGCGCAAGGCGGGTCGTCTCCAGTGAACCACGCGCAACTGTCGTGTTGGAGCCAATTTCCACATCGTCAGCGATCTCCAGATCTCCCGTTTGTGGAAACTTCCAGTGCTTGCCCTGATCGGTCACATATCCAAACCCGTCACATCCCAAAACAGCTCCCGAATGAACGATAACGTTGGCTCCGATTTTCACGCCTTCATACAACGTCACACGAGGATATAGGCGGCACCCCTTGCCCAATTCAGATCCTCTACCGAGAAAACAGAAAGCGCCTACTTGTGTCCCCTCGCCAACCACAACTTCCTCCTCAATGACCGCGAAAGGACCTACCGCGCTGCCAGCACCGAGCCGCGCCGATTTAGCTACCACAGCGGTCGCATGCACTCCGTTGGCAATCGGCGGCGAAGGAACAAGCCAGCCTGCAGCGCGCGCGAACGCTAACTTTGGCTGCGCCGCCAGGATCAGAGTTTTGCCGGATACAAGTAGATCTGGCGACGTGATGACGCATCGCGCCGCAGATCGAGACACACGTTCACGGTTACGATCTGAACCGAGATAGACCAGATCGTCTGCTTCAGCCTTGTCCGGGCTGGCCACGCCTTTCAAAGTCATGTGAGCTTCGCCCTGGATCGGGCATCCGAGGAAGTGCGCCAGATCTCCGGCTGTTCGGTTCGGCATGTTGCGGTCTCCTTGGACAGGGAAATAGAATGGCCTAGCGTCTGGTTCAGCCACGCTCATGCATGTTCGTCCGGGTAGATGGCGGCCTCGTCCGGCGGGCGAGTCTTCCAACGCCGATGGACCCACAGCCACTGATCCGGGAAGCGTCGAACGTAATCTTCGATCACGTGGTTAAAGCGTTCTGAGTAACTGCGGATGTCGCTCTCCTCATCATCCGTGACTGCTAAATCGAGCGCCGGTTCATAGCGTAAGCGGTACTTTCGTATTTGCGAATCCCAATAGCTGTAAACAGGCACCACCGCCGCCTCAGTTCGTCGCGCGAGTCTTGCTATTCCGCTGGTTGTGGCGGCGGGAACGCCGAAGAAATCTACAAAGACAGCCTCCGAAGCGACCGCATTCTGATCTGCAAGCACTCCCACCACGCCCCCCTGGCGAAGGACTCGGAGCACGGCGCGCGCGGACTCATTTTTTCGAATTGGCTGGTTCCCCGATAAACAACGGTAATGGTTCACCATTTCGTCCACTCGAGGGTTATCGATCGGCCGCACCAGAAAGTGCAGCGGAGCGACATAAAGCGCATGGGCAAACGGTTTGAGCTCCCAGGCACCCATGTGTCCGGTTAAAAACAGGACTCCTTTGCCACGCCTTTCTGCGGCAGCAAAGTTTTCGAAACCGTCGAGGATAATCGTTTCTCCAATATTCTTGCGCGTGTAGCGCGGAAAGCGCGCGAATTCCGCAACCATCCAGCCCAGGTGACGCACCATTCGCTGCAGAATTTGGCGGCGGGCCGGCTCCGGTAATTCAGGAAAGGCCAGTCGCAAATTAAAATCCGCCGCATCTCGAAGTTTCGGCCGAAGCTTGAAGAGACACCTGGCGACAAAGACTCCGATCCTCCGGGAAATCCCCCGAGGTAAAAGTCCAAGAAGTTTAAGCAGGATCCAGACGGAAACATACTCGAGGCGCTCGCGCATGAGGCGTCATTATGCGTGATAGCGCCGCAGATTGGCCAGTAGCGAAGGATCGCGGAGCGGTGATTTCGAGCACAAAAGATTCGATTCAGTAAAACTATCTCGGCAAGCTTGAAAAGAAGAAGGTAACAATTCGAGTTTCGTACTCGCGTTTCTCCTCATCGAGCATTCCTGCGTATTTTCCGCGCGCAACCGTGACATCTTCTTTGGGTTCTGGAGCGGCAAGGAAGAGTCGGCGTGTAATTTTGGCCAGATCTGGTTCATCCGCCGCTTCGATGAAAAGTTTGGGAACTCCACCCAGACGCGAGAGCCGCTGGGAGAGGGGAGGCACCCCCGAATTCGCGTAATTCAGCCAGCCGAAGGCCTTGTCGGCAAATGTGGGCAACAAAGGCAACGATCCAATGCCATAGCGGTTTACCAGGAGACGAAGCATCTCTTGCGGGCGATCGTAGACTGATTCGATCGCAATCGCCCGAACACGAGGGTCGGATTCAGCCAGGGAGAGCGCGGCATAACTGCCCATGTTCGTGCCCCACAGGCCGAATCGGGACTGGTCCACATCCGTTCGCAGGGCGAGCGATGAAAGTGCCGCTCGAAGCTGCTGAACTTCACGATACCCGAGTGTCGTTTCGGTCTTCTGGGGGCCACGATCGTTAAATTCTATGAGGGCGACGTTATATTCCTGCTGCTGAAGGGCGGTCGCCAACGGAAGCAATTCCTCGCGGCTTTCTCCGTAGCCGGGACACAGTAAAATTGTGGGCGCCGACTTCAAACCAGGAAAAAACCAGCCGTCGCGTGTCCCAATATCTTGGACCGAAAAAGATATCTCCTCAGGATGGCCAGGAAAATTCGCCAGATCGATGGGCTGGCTGCCGCCTCGGGGAGTGACGATGCTGAACACCACAAAACCCGCTATGATGGCGCCCGCCATCATCGTGAAAAAGGTCAGGGCCAAAATTGCGGCTGCTAACTTGGAGTACCAACGCGTTGGATAGCGAAATTCTGAAAGAAAGGCCATGTCGCTTTGTGTTGAGCCGTCTGGCTCGCGCATGTTAACACAGCAAACTCGCCAGGATATCGCCGGGGATGCGGGTTGTTGCGAAGCAGCGGTTTTCGAGGACGGAAGGGCCCGGCAGCGCTATCATAAGGGGAATGGCATGGCACTGGGTGCCGACCTCCAGGATAGGGAACAGTCGTCATGAGCATCGTGGACTTGCGCCAACTGAACTCGCGCCAAATCGAGCCTCTGCTGGCCGAAGAGGCGCAGCGCTGGAGAGAGGAGCTGCGGTGGGATTACCGCTCCTCGCTGGACTTGATCAAGAAGTTCGTCGAGGCTAGATCGCTGGCCGGTTGTGCCGCGATGGAAGACGGTCAAGCGGCTGGTTATGCGTTCTACGTCATCGAGGAACACAAGGGACTGCTGGGCGGCTTGTACGTCTCGCCTCGTTTCCCCCAGATGGCGCTGGCCAACGAGCTTTTGACCAGCACGCTCGAAACGCTCCGGGCGATTCCCTATATCGGGCGCATCGAAGCTCAATTGGTTCCGTTTGGATGTGAGTTCGATGGCGCGCTCTCGAAACACGGCTTTCACCTCTATCCGCGGCAATTCATGCTGCTGGACCTCAATCGCCCGTCGGGAAATTCCAGGCCAAATGGAAGTTCGCCAAGCACCAACGATCAATCAGGATTGCGTCTCGAAGAGTGGAATGATCGTTACTTCACCGCCTGCGCGCGGCTGATTCAATTGGCCTATGCGGATCACATGGATGGAGAGATCAACGATCAGTACCGCAGCGAAGAAGGCGCCCTGAAGTTTCTGAAAAACATCATCATGCTGCCGGGCTGCGGCCAATTCCAGCAGCGCGCCTCTTTCGTTTTGCGCGCGCCCCACAGTCACGAACTCGCGGGGGTGGTACTCACTTCGGCCGTGGCGCCAGGCGTTGGTCACACGACGCAGATCTGCGTGATGCCTGGATACCAACGGCACGGGCTGGGCAGGCGATTGATCGAGGCCACGATCCAATCCTTGCGCGCCCACCGCTTCAACGCGCTGTCGCTCACGGTCACCGCGGCAAATGAACGCGCCGTGCGCTTGTATGCGAGCCTGGGCTTCACGCAAATCAAGACCTTTACGGCGGGAGTCTGGCAATCGGCGGGCGTACCTAGTCGCCGCACTCTATTTTCTTGACCGGTCTCGAAGCAGGCCTTTCAATTCGGTCATGAACTCTCTTACGTCCTTGAAATCGAGATAGACCGAAGCAAAACGCACGTACGCCACTTTATCCAACTTTTTCAGGCGGGTCATCAGCAGCTCTCCGACTTCGCTGGTGGTGCGCTCGCGCTCCGGCGCATCGTGAACGAATCGCTCCACCTCATCTACCAGCGCCTCAAGCTTCCCGGTGGGCACGGGACGCTTTTCGCACGATTTCAGCAATCCCTGCAGAATTTTCTGACGATCAAACCTTTCGCGCCGGCCGTCTTTCTTGATCACCATGTAGGGAATTTCGTCGATGCGTTCGTAGGTCGTAAAGCGACGCCCGCACTTGAGGCATTCCCGACGGCGGCGGATCAGATCGCCGGCCCGGCCCTCCCGTGAATCGATCACCTTGTCGTCGCTAAACGAGCAGAACGGACACTTCAATCGGCATTACCCCCTGCGCCCCGACGCCCCTCCGGAACGGCCTCCGGCTATTCCCGTCAGTGAAACGTGGTCTCCGGTCTCCTCGGCCCTGACCTCGGCCCGCGCTAGATTGCGCAGTTCGCCCATGGACAAACCCTCGTGGATCAACAGCGGCACGCCAACCACCACCGAGGCGGCAAACGTGATCAGCCACAAGACAATGGCTATAGCGGCGGCAGGCTCCTGCTCGACGCCAAAAATTGTGGTCAGGGCAATAAAGCTGGCCACCTGAGCGCCGCCGCCGACGCCGGGCAGTTGCAATGCCGAGCCTACCAGCGTTACAGCCAGCAGCAACATCGCGCCGGGAAAATTCATTTCCGAATGAACGAATGCGCTGCCGAAAGCTTGGGTCGTCCAGAGATAGGCCAGCGCCACCAGTCCCCAATGCGCGGCCGTGTAAATCACCGCCATTAGAAGGTCGGATGGCGTGCGAATCGCCTGCAGCCCTTCGCTAAAGCCGGCGACAATGCTGGCGATCCATCCTTTCAGCCCTCCTGCTCTGTGCCAGTGAGTCAGACGTCTTTCGAGTACCCCGGCACCGTGCAGCCGGAAGTAAACGACGAAGACGAGAATCACCGCCATCGTGCCCAGCAAAATCCAGCCACCGGTCCGCGCGTGATCCACCCAATCGGTGTTCACTCCCGCGTCCGCGAGCTTCCCTGCGAAAACAAGAAGGCTCAGCGCCGCCAGGGCCACCGCGGCGCCGAAATCCGTGATGCGCTCGAGCACCCAGACGCCAAACATGTGGGCAACAGGCAAGTGACTCTTGCGCGCAAGCAATAAAGGACGGACGGGTTCACCCGCGCGGCCCAGAATAAATATGGAAGCGAAGCCCATGACAGTGGCGCTGTATACATCCGCGAAGGTAGTTGGCCCCAAGTAGCGCGAGAGCCGCTGCCACCGGAGCGCTCGCAGCGCATAGCAGGCATAAATCGCGATGAACGTCAGCAGCAAAAGCCAGACATTCGCCTGACTCACGGTGTGGATGAACCTGCTCCAGGTAAAGTCCCCCAAATGAATTTTGCGGCGGGAGTGATAGGCGAGCGCGGCCAGCGCCCCTAAAGCTAGGAAAGCCAGAAGAATTTTGCGAAGAGTGCCGCGCATTGGTTCGCGAGCCTAACCGCAGGCAAATGAGGTGTCAAGAAAACCTCACTTCCGGTATGTCTATCAACGCTTGTATGAAAATAGACGGCCAGCTCAGATTTTATTGTAGCTTAACCTTCCATTAACGCTCGACAGTTCCGTCCAAGACCTCAAAAAAATCAGGATAAGAGATGCCCACGCATTCGCTATCACGAATCGTGGAGTCGCTTTCAGCCCCCAGCGCCGCTACGGAAAAGGCCATGGCCATGCGGTGATCTCCTCGAGGATCAATCTCCGCACCGTGTAAGCGGCCGCGGCTTTTTCCTTCGATACGCAGACCGTCGGGGCGCTCCTCGACGGACGCGCCCATTCGCCGCAGGTTATCCGCGAGCACCGCAATCCTGTCGCTCTCCTTGACTCTTAATTCCGCCGCATCGCGAATTTCCACTCCCTGTTCGGTGTAAGGACCCAGCGCCGCGAGCATTGGCAGTTCATCGATCAACTGGGCGATGAGTTCGCCGGAGAGGATGCCGCCCGATATCTCAGCATGACGGATAGAAACATCTCCAATCAACTCTCCCGATTCGCCTCGCAGAGCCACGATGTTCACGGCCGCTCCCCAACTGCCCAGCACATCGAGCACTGCAGAGCGAGTCGGATTCAGGCCAACGTTGCGAATGACCACATGGGAGCCGCCAAGCACCAGCGCGGCTCCCATAAGAAAGACCGCCGATGATAGATCTCCGGGGACCAGGACCTGCCGGGCATGGAGTTTCGGCCGACCCGAAACAGTCACCATATGCCCAGCCCGGCGGACGTCCGCGCCGAACTCCTGCAAAGCCACTTCGGTGTGATCACGGGTAGGAACCGGCTCTTCGATCGATGTCTGGCCCTCGGCGAAAAGCCCCGCAAGCAGCACCGCCGACTTTACCTGAGCACTGGCCACCGGCAAGGTGTATTGGATGGGCTTCAGAGCGGTACCTTTAATATCCAGGGGTGCGAAGTTGGCTTGGCGAGCCTGAATGCGCGCCCCCATACGCTCGAGCGGTTCAATCACCCGGCGCATGGGGCGTTGTCTCAGCGACGAATCCCCCGTCAGGGTCGAATCAAAACGTTGGCCCGCCAGGATCCCGGCCAGGAGGCGCATCGTCGTCCCCGAGTTTCCGGCGTCCAACGGTCGGCGCGATGCCTGAAGTCCGTCCACACCACTCCCTGTTACGGCAACCTGAGCGCCGCCATTTCGGCCGATCTTCTCCACACCGACGCCCAAACTGGCCAGGCAGTCGAGCGTGCTCTGGCAATCCGCCGCCGCCGAATAGTGGCTAATTTCGCTCCGCCCTTGCGCCAGCGCCGCCAGGATGGCAGAGCGATGAGAGATCGACTTATCTCCCGGAACTTCCATAGTTCCCGAGATTGAACGGCCCGGTTTAATGCTTTGTTTCGCCACGACGGGATTCTAGCATGCGGCCGGGACGCGCTTCAGAATAGCCATCACGCCTTTTTTCGATCGCCGGCCGGCAACTCGGAGTGGCCTTTGTGCCTTCCAACGTACTAGCGATGGGGGGAAACCTCTCGCAACCGAGCCGCCTTCGTATTACAAAGGAGCTATGAGACTGCACCCAGGAAAGAGAGTGCTTGCGCTCGTTTCCGTCTTAGTACTCGTGGCGGCGGGGGCCAGTCGTTTACACGCTCAAAACGCCCAGCAACATCAGCACGATGGCGCCATGCCCGGTATGAACATGGATGACGATAGCGGCAACCACGCTGAAGCGGGGGCCATGCAGTCGATGGAGCACGGTCACCACATGGGCGCTCACATGCAGATGACGCCCGGCCGCCCCGCCTCGGCTGAAGATCGCCAACGCGCCGATCAAATCGCGGCTACTTTGGGGGGAGCCATCGAGAAATATAAGGACTATCGCGTCGCCCTGGCCGAGGGCTATCGCATCTTCATGCCCAATCTTCCGCAGGCTCAGTATCACTTTACGAACTATTGGAACGGGTTTCTCGAGGGCTTTACCTTCGATCCGGCGCGCCCCACATCTCTGCTCTACAGGAAAACCAAGGACGGATATGAATTGGTCGGCGCCATGTACACGGCACCCAGAACCGCAAGTTTGGACGAGTTAGATGAACGTATCCCTCTGGGTGTAGCCCACTGGCACCAGCATACGAACCTGTGCATGCCAAAACGGGACGAAACGAAGCAGGCGGATTGGAAAAAGTTCGGCCTGACCGGCTCTATTTCTACTGAGCCGGAGTGCAAGGCTGCTGGTGGTCGCTTTTACCCAGTCATCTTCGGCTGGATGGTACATGTGTATCCTTTCGAATCTTCACCGGCCAAGATTTGGGCTCAATAATTGCAGGCCGACAGACCGAGATGTCATTGATTCCCGTAAAGATGGCGCGTATGATTAAGTGCCTTGCTGCAAATAAACGACTGGATCGTCAGACCCTGCGGTCTGCCGTGGTGAATAATATGCATCCTGCCCGGATGAGGTCGTCGAACTATAAATCCTTACTGCGGTGTGTGCTCTTTGCGGCCACGGCCGTCGTGCTCGGCGCTATCGGAGCGCCGGCTGCCAGAGCCGCTACCGACCAGCCTGCCATCATACCCCTGGACCAGATTAAGCCCGGCATGAAGGGCGTCGCCTATACCATATTCGCCGGCGATAAGATCGAACCTTTCGATATCGAAGTCGTGGGCATACTGCCGAACCTGATGGGGCCAAAGCAGTCCATTATTTTGGTTCAATTGCACGGAGAAAAAGCCGAACACACCGGCGTAGTTGCCGGCATGAGCGGAAGCCCCGTTTATATCGATGGGAAGCTCGCCGGAGCGCTCTCTCTAAAGTTTGGCGTCTTCGTGAAGGAGCCCCTGGGTGGCGTCACTCCAATCGAAGATATCCTGTCGATTCCCACCGGCGAGTCGCTATCCAGCCCAAAAGCCTTGGCCGCCAATTCAGCCGGCGCCGAGAAACTGGATTCCGCAGTGTTTACTGCGAGGGTGGCATCGGGCGCAGATTTGCCTCACTACCCCGTTCCGACCAAATGGGCCCAGCTTGCTGGAGTTTCTGGCGACGCATTCCTTGAGCCGATTGCGGCGCCCTTGGTGTTCTCGGGTTTCGCCCCGTCCACCCTGCGCCAATATGCCGGAGATTGGACGCCTTACGGGATGGTGGCCACTGCAGGCGGCACTGCCGCGCCCGAGATCGACGACGCCAAAGTTGTTCCTGGCGACATGGTCAGCATGGTTCTCGTGCAAGGCGATATCTCCATGAGCGCCGCATGCACCGTCACTGCCGTAGTGGAAGATCGCGTCTATGCCTGCGGGCATCCGCTCTTTGGCTTGGGCTCGAGCGCAATGCCACTGGCGCGCGGGCGCACGCTCACGACTCTGTCCTCCGATTTCAATTCGACAAAAATTGTGAATGCTGGCGGCGTGATCGGCACGCTAACGGAAGACCGGCTGACGGCGGTGATGGGCCGCGTTGGTCCGTCGCCTAAGATGATCCCCGTCGAGCTGACGGTCGTGACCCCAGGCGGAGAGAAACAGTTTCACTCGGAGATGATCGCGAACCCAAAGCTTACTCCCCTGCTGATGGGTATCGTGGCTTTCAACGGCTTGACTCAAAATACGGCGTACGGCGAAGGCAGCACGATGAAGCTCAGCGGCACGATCGATATCACCGGGCATTCCCCGGTGATGCTGAGTGATATGTATGCCCCGACGGACCAGTTTGTCCCCGACGGATCCTTTGTTGCTTCCAGCGTGCAGTCGGTCTTTACTCGAATCTTCTCCAACCCTTACGAGATGCCGACAATTAATAAAGTGGCGCTGCGGGTGGAGAGCATGCCAGACCGCCGCGTGGCCTCGATCCTGAACGCGTGGTCGGAGGCGAGCGAAGCTCAACCAGGCAGTCCCGTGGTTATTAAAGTCCTTCTCCGGCCTTATCGCGGCACGCCCCTGATTCGCGAGATTCCCATCACGATCCCTGCGCAGGCGACCCGCGGCAGCACATTGCGGGTGCAGGTAAGCGACGCCGACTCGCTCAATCGCATACCAAATCTGGTCGCTGCGCAAGGGCGTCTGGGCGGGCTCGACCAGTTGATTTCGCTGCTGAATCGCGCGCGCCGCAATAATCAGATTTACGTCACGCTGCTCAAGCCGACCCCCACGCTGCTCGTCGAGGACAAGGAACTCCCGGACGCGCCTTTATCACAAATTAATGTCCTCGATCAGAGGAGGCTGCCAGGCAATTCAGCCTTATTGCGCGAATCGACCGCTGGCGAATGGTCTGTGCCGATGGACGAGATCATCGCTGGTTCAACGTCTGTGTTTATCAAGATTAAATAAGCCTAGTCCGCAGCGACCGGAACCACCACACTTCATGGCTTTTTCTGCTGCGGTTTGAAAGGATTCTATGCGTGATTTAATTGCGCGACTGCGGAGCATGCACGGTGGCTGCCTTCGCATGGCATAAGACGCTCCCTGCTCTCTTGGCCCTTCTCGTCTGCGTTGCGCCGGCGGTAGCCGAACATACTCGCTTTTGGCGCCAGTCGGATTACGATGCCTTCCAAAAGGGCGATGCCAAGGGCGTCGCCGTGCGAAGCGACGGAACAATCGTGCTCGCGCCGAAGTTTACGCCCTTCGCCGACGCCTCTCTCGCCTACCTCTGGTCCTTGCGGCTGGATTCGCACGGCAATCTCTATGCTGCCGGCGGTTCGAATGCCAAGATTGTGCGCTTCGACGCCAGCGGCAAAGCCACAACCGTTTTCGAATCGCAGGAGATGACGGCGCAAGCGCTGGTCATCGACAAAAACGACAACTTGTACGTGGCCACCGGACCGGACGGCAAAGTGTACAAGGTAACGCCGGCCGGACAGAAGTCCGTCTTCTTCGATCCGAAAACCAAATACATTTGGGATCTCGCAATCGGCGCGGATGGCACGCTCTTCGTGGCTTCGGGAGATCCCGGAAAAATCTTCGCGGTCGCGCCCAGCGGCAACTCGCAACTGTTCTACAACGCCGAGGAGACTCACGTTCGCACCTTGATTCTCGACGGTAAAGGGAATCTCCTCGCGGGTACCGAGCCAAATGGCCTGGTGCTGCGTATTTCCCTGGCGGCCGACTCGAGCCCTGCCGATGCCGGCAGACCTGCCGCGCGGCCCGCGGCTAACAGGCGTGGGGCGGCCCCTGCCGCAGCCCCTGCTGCAGCTACGACCGACGGCTCCGAGGAAGGCAGCCATAGCGCTTACGTAGTCTACGAAACAGCCAGAAAGGAGATCACTGCGCTGACCCTGGATCCCGCCGGCAATCTTTATGTCGCGGCGATTGGGGACAAGCGTCCCGGGCAACCTCAGGTGCCTGTTGCCCAGGGTGATCAGAATGCTTCGACCGGGCAAACTGTGACCGTAACCATTGGCGCGCCCAATGGGGCGCCACAACCGCAGGCGCAGACGCCGTTCATCCCTTTTCCGCCTCTGTCGTCCGCCGCTGTATACCGCATTGCTCCAGACGGTGCACCGGAGGAAATTTGGACCTCCCGTGAAGAGTCGGTCTACGCCATGGGCCTATCTGCAGAAGGCAAGCTTTTGCTTGGTACCGGAAATCAGGGTGCTGTGATTCAGCTCGAAGGCGACCGCGTCTTCTCGCGTTTGGCGAAAGCGGAATCCGAGCAGGTGACCGCCTTTGCGCGCGTATCGAATGGAAAAGTCTATCTGGCCACGGCGAATCCTGGAAAAGTCTTTACGCTCGGTCCGGAACTTGCCTCCGAAGGTACCTTCGAATCCGATCCATTTGACGCACATATATTTTCGCGTTGGGGAAGACTCGCATGGTGGGGTCAGAATGGCGCCGGGTCGGGTATAGAACTCTATGTGCGCGCCGGAAACACGTCGGACCCCGGGAAAAATTGGAGTGCCTGGGCCGGTCCCTATCGAAATCCTAAGGGCCAGGAAGTGGAATCTTCCCCAGCACGCTTCGTGCAATGGAAAGCAGTGTTGCATGGCACGAGCAATCCGCCGCCTGATCTTTCCTGGGTGGATGTAGCTTACCTGCCGAAGAACGTCGCACCTGACGTCTCCAGCGTTGTCATTCAGAATCCCGGGATACGCGTAAGCGGGTTTGGCCAGCAGGGCGGGAGCCCCCAGGCGGCGCCCGTACAATTGCGCATGCCGGCAGCACCGGGGACGACCGGCGGTTCCCAACGTGCGGCTATTGAATCACCTCGATTTGAGCCGCCGCCTCAAGGGTTCGGGCAGAAGGGCTTTCAGGCCGTCCTGTGGAATGCCGAAGACGTTAACGACGATGAGTTGACCTATTCGGTCTATTATCGCGGCGAAAACGAAAAAGATTGGAAGCTTCTGAAAGACAAACTCGAGCAGAAATTCTATTCCTGGGACACCAATTCGATGCCCGATGGCGCCTACTATTTGAAGATCGCCGCGTCCGACGAAAAGTCGAACCCGCCCAATGAGGCGCTCACCGCCGAGCGCGTGAGTGACCGTTTCGTCGTCGACAATACGCCGCCGACCATTACCGAGCTAACCTCAGCGCCTGCCGCGTCCGCCGCCCCGGGTGATCCGGCAGTGACGATACGCTTCCGAGCCTCCGACACCGCCAGTTCCATCGTCCGTGCGCAGTACAGCCTCGATGCCGGCGATTGGACGATCGCGCCGCCGATTGGCGGCCTCAGTGATTCTCCCGCCGAGCAGTACTCGGTCACCTTGCCTGGCGTAGCGCCCGGCGAGCACACCGTCTCCGTTCGCGTTTACGATCAATTCGAAAACGAGTCGGCGGCAAAAATCACCTTCACGGTTCCTGCCGCCAAGCGCTGAAGACGTGTTCTTCCAAATTTACTGATGCCGGGACGGCCCGGGCATCAGCATGCCCAGCGCTCCCTCAAATGGGGCACAAAAACGAAGCTGGCCGAGCGGCAGGTATACGACGCCAGGCCTCGGCCAGCTCAATTCCTGTGGGCGCGCGGCAATTTATTACGGCACAAACCCGATCCGCACCGCACGCCCGGGTTAGGAGTCTTATTGCGTGGTCACCACGATCTGGGCTGTGCGGCTGATGCCACCGATTGCGGCATTTACGGTTACCGCCCCCGAGGCCACAGGCGCCGTTGAGGGAACCGCGACCGTGAAGGCATAGTTCACGGGTAGATTCGACGTGGTTGGGCTGTTACTGCTCGAACTGCTCCCACAACCGATAACGATCGCCAGCAAGGTCATAAGGACCAATCCCGGTGCCAGTCTGGGCCACCCTCCCAGTTCAGGATCGTTCGCACGAGATCGCTTGAAGGTCCCCAGGACGAATGCGGCTCCGGCTAGAACGATTCCCACGATCCCCCACCAACCGAACTCCCGGTAATTCCCCGGCTGATAAAGGCCGCCGCTCGTCACAGGTACGACCGCGCACGTTGTCGCTCCCAGCGCTGCCGCCACGTTGCAAGTAAACGTGGGAGTGCCCACGAAGCCATTCATCCGCGTCAACTGCACTTGACCCGCTGCCGCAGGCGCCTCTCTTCACGGTCATTTGAGTCGGCGAAAAAGCAACTCGAAAAGTTGACGGATGAAGTGGCCGTCGCGGTGCTCGCCGGCGTGACAGTAGTCCAATTCGTGACCAGATTGAGTGCGTCAATCGATCCGAGTCCCGTCGCCAAGTCGTACCCGGCCGTTGCCGAATAGCCGATCTGGTTGGTCGGCGCGCATGTGGCGCTGAACGGAACCTGATTACTCCCGGTGGTAATGTCGTGGAAGGCCGCCGCTGAGGTGCGCGCGGCCAATGGATAAAGGACAGTATTAATGTTTCCGGAACCCGTTGAATGGCCCGTCGCTTGATTGATCAACGCGACGATTCCCGCAAAAGCGGGTGGCCCAACCGATGTGCCGCCCACCGCCGTCAAGCTGCCATCCGTATTGCGAAAGGAACCGCTGGTCGGGCAGGTAGGCGAAAACGCATTGGTTGTCGAGTTGAAATTTTCAGAGCAGATCAAATAGGTATCGTGAACCGGTGAAGCGCTGAACGAAATATCCGGGACATCTCGTGCGCCATCGTTCGGTACTCCCGTGCCCGCTTGCCACGCAGGCTTGGGGATAACGCTACTCGCTCCCCCACCGCCGGCGGTCAGCCCGAGTGTCCCTGAAGTATCATTCCATGCTCCTTCCGGAATAATATAAGAACGTGCCGAGGTCGGCGCCACATCGGGGCCAGGTGTAACGGAGCACGTCCCCAAGCGAACGCATGCCGGGTTAGCCCAAAAGGCTCCCGCCGTATCAGCACCCTCGCCGAATTCCGTGCCGCCGATCGACGTTACGCTCGGAAGGCTTCCCGGCAGATCCACCGCCAGCCCGAGTGTTGAGGCCGTTACCGGATTATTGGGATCGCTGTTGTTATCGCAGTCCGCCGCGCCCGAATCACCGGATGGAGCCAGTATGGTTATGCCCTGCACGTTAGCCTGTTGCGCAAGGGACTGCAGAAAGCTGATATCACTTGGCGCGAAATCAGCCTCGCACGCGCCATAACTCGTGCTGATGATCGGCGCGGGAGGGGGACTGGTGGTAATTGCGTATCGGAGTGCATCAAAGACTCCGTCGCCATTCACTGGATCGCCCACAATGAAGATCACCGTGGCCATTGGCGCCGCGGCGCCGGCCCACTCGACGTCCAGGTTCGCTTCATCAATATCGCCTTGTTGCATTCCGGGATTAACCGTTACAAATATCTTCCGAGGGTCATTCGCAGGCAGCCCGGAGTTGTTGCGAAATGCCTCAATGTCGCTCAACGCGACATCACTTTGCCCTACGACGACTATATTTTGACCGAAGCCAGTGGTCGTTCCGTGCGCCGAGGTATATAGCGGAGCCACATCGTAAATAGTGGCGAAATCGCCAGGCGCGATGAAGTGATTTCCGGTTTGCCCCGAAGTGAACCTCGGACTAACCTTTCGCATTGCCCGGGGCTTCAGCTGAAAATTATCGAGCCCCCGGATACTCAAAACCGCATCCATGAGCGCCGCCGGAACAGCGGGATCGTCGGCATTGGCGTAACGCGCCCTGCCATTCACCAGGTAGCGATGCATCTCCGTATGCAGGGCTGACTCCACCTGCTGCGCCGTGCCCCTGAAAGTAATCTGGTTTCGGCTCGCGGGAACTCCTTCTACTTGAAATCCCTGGCCCTCCATCCACGCGGTCACTTTGTTGAGGTCCGCTTGACTCAATCCAAAGCGGCTGCCGAATTGTTCCGGCGTGAGCCAGCGCTGATAGTCCGGCGAGCCGCGATCCTGCTGGCTGGCCAGCAGCGCATCAAGGTCGGCCTGCTGCGCTGGGCTCATTTTGAAAGCGATGGTCAAGCGCATCGGCATAGAGGGCTCCACCCTCCCTTGATCGAATTGCAGGCGTGCTAACGGGTGCACATTTCCCTTTAGTGCCGTCACTTGCGAAGTATCGACCGCCTGCACCACGCGATCCTTCAGTTGAGATTGGGCTATCGAAGGCTGCGACCAGCAGATCCCGATTATTGCCGTCAAGAAGAAGAAGCTCAGGCGCTTCATCGTATTCGTATGCATAGCTATGGTTTATGCAGATTCACCTTTCCGGCTAGTCGTGTGTTTGATGCTCGTTTAGGCTGGGCAGGGTGTCTCGTCCTCCAGGATATGTGCTTAATCGTCATACCCCTCTCTCGCTGCCGGCCCCCGAAAGAAACTCCACCCGCCGTGCCCTAAATGGGCCCTAAATCGGCCCTAAATCGCTTTGATCGGAAGTGAACCTGTTGACGTATTGAGAACTCTCTGCAGCGCGGCGCGAGGCTCTTGATACTCAGTTTTCCAGGGGCTTCCATCCAGGGGGTGGGAAAGAGATGTGCCAGAAACCGGGAGCGGGCGCCGCAAATTCAACGGGAATCAGATAGCCCTGCTGGTTTTCAGTCGCGGTCCGCGTGACGCGGCAACTTTGTTTCTGGTTCGTGCGGTCGTTAACCATCTCAAATATCGTATCCACGGGCAGGTTTTTCGTACAGAGCAGCATCGCACCGTGGTCATTTACGGATGCTGTGCCCGCATGCACCGTCACCTTTTTTCCAGCCACCGTCATTTCCAGCGTTACGGGAATTCGGATCATAACCCTCTGGCTGCGTCGCCGTTCATCTCCCGGCAAAAGCTGAGGTCCTGCATCGATCTGGGAAGCTGGCTTGTTCATAGACCCATCCCCCAAAAATCCATTGGCGGCTGCATCAGCTCAATTCCCAATTCCCACCCATCCGGCCGCTCGTGCCCTTTCCAAACGATCTGCGCTGAGTTTGTTTTCTGAGTAGCAAGATTGACGACTTGCAGCCTCTGCTCGATCGCCAGATCCTGCCGAAGAACCACCAGACATCCATAGGGGCCCACCACTCGGGTGAGCGCCTCCTCACGGCAGGCTTCTTTCGCGTCGGTGGCTTGCCATTCGATGGCGACAGCAACGCGCGAATTCATACGAATGCCACGACGCCTTTCCGTTATTTTCGGCTCTCGGATTTCCGTTTGTGGACGCACGCCTCTGCCCCGGGCCCACGTTCGAGCCCCTCAGTTTCTGGTCTATAGAGAATCGCTTAATGATATTTCGATGATAGAAAGTGCCACCCAACTGCGTCAATGGTACGCGGGTACAGTGGAAATATTCTGCGCGATAGGCCAGCGTACGATTGCGTTAATGCAGAAGACCAAAACGGTCCACCAAATGGGAAGCGTACTCAACAAACTGAAGCTGTACTCGAGAGAGAGAATTCCCTAGGAGCGCTTCTGACGTCCAAGTTCCGATATCCCCGGGCTGCTGCTGCGCGCCATGGGCGCGCCAATCGCCCCGCCGGCTGCCGGTCCGTGCGAGGACGAAATCGTATCCGCCTCGAGCTCGCGGTGCTGCTTACCAAACGACCGCGCCGACCACTGCTTGGCTTGCTCCAGGTAAATGTAGACCACCGGCGTGAGAAACAGCGTCACGACCTGCGAGAACACCAGTCCTCCGACCACCGATATTCCCAGCGATCGCCGCGCTTCGGCCCCCGCGCCAAGCCCCAACGCGATCGGCACCGTGCCCATCATCGCCGCCATCGTCGTCATCATGATGGGACGAAACCGGACCAAACATCCCTCATAGATGGCTTCCGCCGGGCTCTTCCCGTCGCTCCTCTGCGTCTCCAGCGCGAAGTCGATCATCATGATGGCGTTCTTCTTCACGATGCCGATCAGCATGATGATCCCAACGAAGCCGTAAAGGTTCAGCTCCATATCCAGTATCGGCGGGACCAAACCCCGCTGCGCCGCCAGGTGAAACAACTCCAGCGTCAACAATGCTCCAAACCCAGCCGACGGCAGCCCCGAAAGAATGGTGATCGGGTGGATGAAGCTCTCGTACAAAATGCCCAGCACGATATAGATCACCACCACGGCCATCAGCAAGCAACATGCCCAGCCCGGACAGCGACGACTGAAAAGCCTGCGCATTGCCTTGGAAGCTGGTACTCACCGTCGGCGGTAGCGACCGCGACGCAAGTTCATTGATCTCGTTCACGGCCTCCCCGATGGAGGTTCCGGGCTTCAGGTTGAACGACATGGTCACCGCGGGAAGCTGCCCCAGGTGGTTCACCGAGAGCGGCCCAAAAGTATTCGTCAGTTGCGCGACGGCATTCAACGGCACGAGCTGGCCCTTCGTGGGCCCCATATCTGAACGGACGTACAGCGAAGCCAGGGCGTTGGAATCGCGCTGGTACTTCGGCTCGAGTTCCAGAATCACGCGATACTGATTGTTCGGAGCAAAAATCGTGGAGACCTGCCGAAAACCGTAAGCCGAATACAGCGCATCTTCCACTTGTTTGGCTGTCACACCCAGAGCGGACGACTTGTCACGGTCGATGACGACATTGATCTGAGGATTCTTGATCTGCAGATCACTCGTGACGTCCTGCAAACCCGGAAGCCGCTGCATTTTCGTCGACAAAGTCCTCCGAGGCCCGGAACAGCTCGTCTGTATTCGCACCTTGCAGCGTGAACTGATAGAGCGCCTTGCTCGATATGCCGCCAATGCGGATCGCCGGGTCGTTCCGCAAGAACACCGTCATCCCGGGCACCGCCGCGAGCTTCGGGCGCAACTCCTGAATCACCTGCTCCACCTGCGGCCGTTCCGAGCGGGGTTTCAAGCCGATGTTGAGATTGCCCTGGTTGAGCGTCTTGCCGCCCTGGCCCACTTGCGAGAGAACGTAGGCCACCGAAGGATCTTTCTGCACGATATCGGCGATCTCCTGCTGGTGCTGCATCATCGCGTCAAAGGAAGCGCCTTCGACCGCTTCCGTGGTGCCGTTGATCTGTTCGATGTCTTCGCTTGGCAGAAAGCCCTTGGGGATCACGATCGCCAGGTAAACCGTGCCCACCAGCAGCGCCAGTGATACGGCCATCGTCGCCAGCTTGTGCCGCAGCACAACCTGCAGGCTGCGGTCGTACACCGTTCGTCAATCCATCCTGCATGCGCTCAAAAGCGTTGAACAGGCGGCCGTGCTTCTCGGCTCCCTGGTGCGGGCGCAAAAAGCGGCTGCACAGCATCGGCGTCAGCGTCAGCGACACAAACCCCGACACCAAAATCGCCGACATGATGGTCACCGCAAATTCGTGCAGCAACTTGCCCAGCACCCCGCCCATGAACAGCACGGGAATGAACACCGCGGCCAGCGACAGCGTCATCGACAAGATCGTGAACCCGATCTCATTCGACCCATTCAGCGCCGCCTCCAGCACCCCTTCGCCTTTCTCCAGGTGCCGCACGATGTTTTCGAGCATCACGATGGCATCGTCCACCACGAAACCCACCGACAGCGTCAGCGCCATCATCGAAAAATTGTCCAGTGAATAGCCGCACAGATACATCACCGCGAAACGTACCCACGATCGAGAAGGGCAACGCCAGGCTGGGAATCGTCGTCGCCGACAGGTTCCGCAGGAAAAGGAAAATCACCAGAACCACCAGCATCAAGCGCCAGCTCCAGCGTGAACTTCACATCATCCACCGAGTTGCGAATCGTGAGCGAACGGTCGAAGAGCATGTACAGATTGACCGCCGGTGGCAGCTGCGCTTGCAGGCCGGGCAACATCGCTTTGACGCTATCCACCACTTCGACTGTGTT
Source organism: uncultured Acidobacteriota bacterium (assembly GCA_963810155.1). Classification (GTDB taxonomy): domain Bacteria; phylum Acidobacteriota; class Terriglobia; order Acidiferrales; family UBA7541; genus Palsa-189. The sequence goes on along the minus strand of CAWEMN010000002.1, from coordinate 249,516 downwards.
CGTGCCCGGCTGGCGATAAATGGGTAGCTGAATGCCGCGCACGCCGTTGTACCAGCGGCCGTCTTGTCATTCTCGACGCCGTCGATGACGTGGCCGATATCGGAGAGCCGCACCGGCGAGCCATTGCGATAGGCAACGATCAGCGGCCCGTAATCGGCGGCTTTGTACAGCTGGCCGCTGGCCTGCACGGTCACCGCCTGCATGCGGTCCCCAGAGCGTGCCCGTCGGTAGATTGACGTTCCCGCTGCTCAAGAGCGCCATCGACGTCGTCAATACCGATCTGCCGCGTGGCCATCGCCTGCGGGTCCACCTGCACGCGCACGGCATATTTCTGTCCGCCAAACACCTGCACCTGCGCGACGCCATTCACCGTCGAAATGCTCTGCGCGATCAGCGTTTCCGCGTATTCATCCACGGTGGAAAGCGGCAAAGTGGGCGAGGCGAGCACGAGGATCAGAACAGGCTGACGCGGCCGGATTGACTTTGTTGAACGACGGAGGAGCCGGCATGTTCAGCGGCAACGAGCGTGAGGCCTGCGTAATAGCGGCCTGGACATCCTGCGCCGCGCCGTCGATGTCGCGGCTCAGGACAAACTGCAAGGTGATGCCGGTCCTGCCCATGGTGTTCTGGGAGCTCATCGAATCCAGACCGGGGATGGTGGAAAACTGCTTCTCGAGTGGCAGCGCTACCGCCGAGGCCATCGTGTCGGCGTTCGCTCCGGGCAGGGTCGCATCGCACGTGGATCGTCGGATAGTCCACGTTCGGCAGGTCGCTCACGGGCAAGGCCCGGTAACCCGCCACGCCGAAGAGCAGAATGCCCAGCATCACCAGCACAGTTGCAACCGGTCGCCGAATGAACAACTCAGGTATGCTCATCGCCTCGTTCCTTGTACTGTTGCATTCCGCCGCGACGTCTTACGGCGCGGCCAAATCTGTTGTCTTCTGGGGAATCCGCACTCGTTCAGTCGTTCTTTACCTCGACCTTTCGACCCGGGTACCAAGCGCACCTGACCATCGGTGACGACGATCTCGCCTGGCTGAAGTCCCTTTTCGATGACAGCCTCACCCTGCATCGTGCGGCTGGAAACCACCGGACGAGGCGTGACCGTGCCGTCGGCCTTCACGACATAAACGAAGGTGCCCTGCTGGCCCGCTGTAATCGCCTGTGCCGGGATCACCGTGGCGCCCGCCTGCTGGGAAAGCGTCATCAAAGTGTTGACATACAAGCCGGGCCACAGGTTATTGCGGGTATTGGCGAACGTTGCTCGCAAATGAATAGTTCCTGTCGTCCTATCCACCGCGTTGTCCACAAACGTGAGCGTACCCTGTTCCGCCGTCCCCGTGTTGTTCGGAGTGATGGCGTCGACGCGCAACGTCCCTGCGTCCATATATTTCTTGATATCAGTCAGATACTGCTGCGGCACGGTAAAGTTCACAAAGATCGGATTAACTTCATTGATCACCACAATCGGTACGTCGGCGACTTTTACCAGATTGCCCGGCTTCACCATAATGGCGCCGGTACGTCCATCGATCGGTGAGTTGATCGTGCAGTATTCGAGGTTCAACTGCGCCGTCTTAACGGCAGCTTCATCCGCAGCCACCGTGGCCTCCGCCGCGTCGGCCGCGCTGACGTATGATTCGGACTCCGAAGCGGCTACAATTCCTTCTGAGCTCAGCGTCAAGTAGCGCTGCGCTTGGGTCCGGCTGTTTGCAGCTACCGCCTTGTCGCGGGCAAGCGCGGCTTGCGCCTGGGCGAGCGCCGTCTGATAGGGGCGCGCATCGATATTGAACAGCAATTGGCCCTTGTGAACGAAATCTCCCTCTTTGAAATGAACATCAAGCAGTTCGCCGGCGACCTGTGCCTTGATCGCAATCGTCGCGTAGGCCTCGACGTTGCCGATCGCCGTCAGTTGCACCGGCATGGATTTCTGGGTGACCTTACCAACAACTACGGGAATTGCCGCCGCCGGCGGGGCCGCCGCTTCCTGCCTCCGACACCCTGAAATCCCCGCGCCAACTACAACAATCAAAACACCGACCAGCGATCGCCACATACACGATCTCGCTGCCCCAGGACGGGTAGCCATGCTGTCCATAGTCACCTGTTGATTTGGCCTGTGTCGCCGGACCTACGGCGATCCACTTTCTGATCTTAAGACGTATACGCACTTGCGAGCGTTACGCCCTTCAGCTTGCCTTCGGACGCCAATTCCTCACCGATACCCATAGTGTATAACGCTAGCTCGTCACAAACAGCCACAATTTGCAGAGTCATCCGCAGCCGTCCAAAACGAGACACTCGAGTCTAGCGTTCGCGGAGTTTCACGTTGAGTTCGCCTTCCACACCCAACACCTCGTGCCAGCTCGCCTCTCCCTCACGCCAAAAGCGAATGTCGACAGTTGCTTTGCCCACCCGGAGCTTCGTCAACGTTATATCCCGAAGCCAATGCGGCAGGGCTGGATCGACGGTGAGGGTCTTCTTCTGAGCGTCGGCCTCCAACCCCAGGATCGCCCGCAGCAGATGAAAAACGCTGCCGGCGGCCCAGGCTTGCGGCACGTTGGCACCGAGATACTGGACGGGAAAAGATCCGGGTTCGCGTTTCATTCCGGCGTAAAGTTCAGGAAGGCGATAGTACATGAAATAGCTGGCCGCCTCGCTGATGTCGCGCGCGATGCGCGCCGCCTCGTCCGCGAATCCATATCGCCTGAATCCCATAGCAATAATCCCGTTATCGTGCGGCCACACCGATCCGTTCTGATACGAAAACGGATTGAATGCCGGGTTCTGTTCCGATAATGTGCGGATTCCCCATCCGCTCCACATATCGGGTTCGAGCAGCCTCTGCACCACGCGAGCGGCACGGTCGGGACGCACGATGCCGCTCCAAAGCAGATGACCGGCATTCGAGGCAATCGTCTTAACTTGCTTCTTATCGCCGTCGAGCGCGTAAGCGTAATAGCCGATATCCTCGCACCAGAATTGCTCTTCGAATCTCTCCTGCAGCTGCGCTGCCTCGCGCCGCAATCGGTCCGCCAGTTCGCTCTCGCCCAGGTGTTCCGCGCCTTCGGCCACGCGTAGCTTGGCGTCGTAGACGTAGCCTTGAAGCTCGCACAGCGCCTTGGGCCCTTTTACAGGCGAACCATCCGGATACATGACCGAATCTCCCGCATCCTTCCAGCCCATATTCTCGTAGCCCTGCTTCGACCGCGTCTGATACTCCTGAAAGCCGTCGCCGTCGCGATCGCCGTAACGGTCGATCCATTCCAAACACTTCGTCGCGACCTCTTTGTAGTGTGGAAACAGCAGATCGTCTCCCAGCCACTTCCATGCCTCGTGTAGGGTAATGAGATAGAGGATGGTCGCATCGGCCGTTCCGTAATAAGGCGTGTGCGGAATCAGCTTGAAGTGCGCGAGTTCGCCACTCCGCAATTCATGCGGAATTTTTCCCGGCTCAGCGTCCCGGTAGTCGTCCGTCTCGGTCGCCTGTAATTTCGCCAATATTTCGAGTGTGCCCCGGGCAAACTCCGGGTAAACGATCATGTTTTGCAAACTAACAATCAGGCTGTCGCGGCCGAAGATGGTCACAAACCAGGGAACTCCCGCGGCGATAAGAAGTTCCTGTTTATCGCCTTCACGGTAGTTCAGCCGAAGGGCCGCCATATCCTCAACCGACTGACGATACAGCCTGTAGAAATCTTCATTGGAGGTAGTGATCTGCGTTGTCGCTTCCTTCCAACGATCCAGGTCTCGCGTCGCACGTGGATTTCGCGCTGTCGCCTATGCAACTTCGCGGAACGCTCCGCGGACGGCCGCCTTCGACTACATGAAAAAACCAGCAGGAATGCCAGGACTCGCCCGGCTGCAAAACTACGGCGAAATTGATGCGTCCGTTTCCATATCCAGCCTTCGAGGGGCATCGCTTGATCCTCACGAGCAAGGACCGGTGAAAGTCTTCATGGCTATAGCAATTCGCCAGCTCCTGTCGCTCTTGACTCCACACCGTTTCAATATGCGCTTTACGCACAAACTTCTTTTCCTTTACCTCGAAGATGTCCGCGAAATCGCTGCGAATCAGCAATTCCAGATTGAAGGACGCGCGCTCCTGGCCGTAGTTGTGAATATCGATATCCTCGTGGATTCCTTCTCCTGCGCTGCGCCCCACGCTAAGGCCCAGCACACCCTCGGCGATGCTTCCTCGTCTCGTCTCGACTAAGGGATTTGTAAGGTACGCGCGCGAAGCACAATACGAAATGGCTCCAGAATTCAGCAGGGTCCAGCGATAACCATCCACGTAAAGTTGATATCGGCTGACATATCTCGTGTCGCTTGAAAAGAGGCCCTGGTCGGTCGCATCGGTGATCGACCCGTCAAGTTCGGCAACCAGGAAGGTATTCCCGTGGTTGATCGTAACCAGCGGCGGGCCGACTTGGACTTCTAAGGGCATAGATTCACCATGGCGGTCTCCACAGATTAGATCGGAAAAGCGATTGGGTGAGACAAAGAGCGACCTAAGGGCGACTGAATACGCAGAAGCGGAGCGGTGGTGCGGCCTCCGCTCCGCTTTGTCATTCGAAAGAACTTCCCTCAGGAGCTTCCGTTAAGACTCGCTTACCAGATGTTTCATGGCCCAGTCCGGGAATACCGGGGCGCGCCGATCGCGCGGTCCGCCCGCGTTTGCGGCCTGCGCGTGTCCGGTGCCCTCCACCATTTCGCGCTTGGAGTTCACCGCAGCGTTGTAAAGCTTCAGCGCTCCCGCCGGATCCATGATGCGGTCATCCTTGCTGTACCCGATCAACATCGGGCAGTGGATCTTGTCCGCTCGCCCTTCGAGCGTGTACTCGTTGAGCTTCTTTCTTGCATCGGCCAAATCGCGGGCGCCAATGATCCAACGCACGCGCTCCTGGATGGACGGCAGGTAATCGAAAAGGTCCTTCCCCAGATCGTAAGAGCCGCTGCCCATGAACGCAGCCGCAACGCGAGGCTCATTGCTGGCGGCCCTGGGCACTCCGTAGCCGCCCATGCTGATCCCTTGCAACCCGACCTTCTTGGCGTCCGCGTCCGGACGAGTCTCCAGATAATCGATCATTGCTTTGACGACGCGATCAGTATCCGGCGGCAGGTGCAGATCCTTCAACCGCAAGGCCCCGCCCTGTCCCGGAAAATCCACGGCCATATAAGCCATGCCGCGAGCCACGTAGGCACCCGCGCCGCCCATAATCGTGGCCTCTGCCATCGTGTCGGCACCCTGGAAAGCAATCACCACCGGGAATTTCTTTCCCGCCTGGGCGCCGCCCGGCTTGCGGAAATAGCCGTCCAGCATCTGGTTTTCATACTTCACCTGGATACGCTCGAAAGGCGGGCGCTGCAGTTCCCACGCCTTGTCAAACATTTGTCGCGCCTTTTTGTAAGTGGGAAGCATGCGCTGGTCGGTGACGGGCATCGGCCATGAGGCGTCACGGTAGAAGCCCGCGGCGCGCAGATAATACTCATTCGCCGTCAGCTTCAATCCCTTGGAAGCGAACTCATCTCCCTCTTTCTCATTTCGCTCCGCCACTCGCGTCCATTCCGTCACCCAGGAATCGAGATCGTATGGCTTCAGACGCTGCGCGACTTCCAGCGCATCGGGATCGCTGGTATAGATCGACGCAGTCAACCGAATCTCCAGTTGACCGCCCCCGGGCAAGCCCTTGCCCGTATAAAGTTCGCCCTCCGCTCTACCCCCAACTTCGCCGAGCTTTCCGCTTTCCGAACCGGCATCCTGCGCGAGTAACGGCGATGCCAAAACCTTGGAGATTGCCGGAAGTCCTGCCGAAGCGAGTCCCCATTTCACAAGGGATCGCCGACTCAGATTCGAAATTGAACTCATAACTCTCTTTGCCTCCTCTTCAGCTGACACTCGGCCCGAGATAGCTCTGGCGGCAGTGCAGAAACCCCGTATGCTTCTGATAGGCCACTTAAGGCCAATTGTCAATTCCTATTACAGTCGCGTCAGCCCGCTGCCCTTAGGTCGCCCTTTCCAGCCGCCTATTTCTGATCTGGAAACGCACGCTCACTAAAGCCTGACCATCGGCGCTCATTGGGCCCAGAATCAAATCGACTTTTTTGCGCACTACAGGCTAATCACGCTGCAAAGGGGCTACGTTTACATGAAGATTTCTGGGAAGCTCTTTCTTTCTCTCATTCTGGTCGCTTCCGCGGCCTATGCCCAAGGTGTGGGCGCGTCCGGCGACATCGCGGGGACAGTCACCGACCCGTCCGGCGCCGCCATTCCAAAAACCAAGGTGACTGCGACAGACGCCGCCAAGGGGCTCAGCCGAGCGACCTTTACAGACGAGCACGGCGAATATCGCCTGAACGGCCTGCAGCCCTCCACGTATAACGTCAGCGCGGATGCACAGGGTTTTCAGCCTGCGGACCAGAAAAACGTCATCTTGAATGTGGGGCAGGTCCCCATTGTGGACTTCCATCTCGCCATCTCCAATGTCTCTCAGCGCGTCGAAGTAACGGCTGAACTGCCCGTAGTGGAAACTGAGCGCAGCCATTTGGCCGATACGGTTACTGAAAACTACATCAAGGATCTGCCGATCGATCGCCGCGATTACCTCACCTTCACCCTGCTCATGCCCGGCGTCTCCAATTCGACCAGGCTGGCAGGCGATCAGGATTTTCGAGCCAAGCAGACGCCGCAAAGTGGCCTTTCCTTCTACGGGAGCAACGGCCGCGGCAACACGGTTACTGTGGATGGCGGCGAAGCGAACGACGATTCCGGTGGAGTTCGCCTGACCCTGAGCCAGGACGCGGTCCAGGAATATCAGATCAATCGCAGCAACTATTCTGCCGAGTTGGGCGGAGCCAGCGGCGCGGCCATTAATATCGTCACAAAGTCGGGCTCCAACCAAATGCACGGCAGCCTTTTTGGTTTCTTCCGTAATGATGCGCTGGACGCGCGTGACCCGTTCGCTTTCAGCCAGGCTCTCGCGCCCAACCAGCCATTCGTTCCGGCCGCGGCAGACTCTCAGGGCCAGCCCGTCAAAAACTCGTTAAATCGTCAGCAGTTCGGCGGAAGTATCGGTATGGCCCTCCAGCCGGATAAGACCTTCCTGTTTGCGGCCTTCGAAGGGTTGCGGCAGGACGCAGAAAACGCCGTCCCGCTGCTCACGAATACAAATATCTTCCGCCCCGATAACGGCGCCACGACTCCGAATAACCAGCAAGCAATCATCAGCGGACTCACCGCCAGAGGCGGCAACGCAGTGCCCTGCCTTACCGGCCAACCGGCTCTGCCCGCTGCCGTCTGCGCGGGAATACTTCAGAATGTTCTGACGATCAACCCGGCTACGAGTGCTCTGAACGCCTTCATCGTCGGCAATCTCGAAAATAACGGCGGACTTTTTCCCTACACCACGCGCGAGTATCAGGCTTCCGCCCGGTTGGACCACAAATTCAACGACAACAACCAGGCCTATCTCCGTTACAGCTTTGCTCATGACCTGGAAGAGAATCCCGATGTGCAGTCTCTGACCGGCTTCTCGCGAGGCAGCTCCATCCATGCTTACGACAATACGCTTCAGGGATCCTGGTTCCATCTCTTCAGCGCGACCCTTCAGAATGAGGCTCGCCTGCAGTGGAACTACTACAACTTCAACGTAATCCCCAATGAACCAGGGCAGGTGGGCCTCGACGTCCCCGGTTATGCAAATCTGGGCACAAACATTTTCCTGCCCAACTTCACCATTTTGCGCCGCTATGAGTTGGCCGATAACGTTACCTGGACCCGCGGCGAACACTCCATGAAAATGGGTTTCTACGAGCTGATTCGCGGCGACCACAGCGAATCGCACACTTACTTGCCGGGGCGCTTTGTATTCGGCAGCTTGCCCGGTGGACTCGTAAGTCCCTGCCTCCAGGTACCCGCTGCATGCGGCCTTTCCGCGCAGCCTGCGGCGATCAATCCTTTGCAGTCACTTTCCCTGGGGCTGCCGCAGTTTTATCAACAGGGTTTCGGCGCTCCCACCTACAACTTTACTCGCCCGTTCACCGCGTTTTATTGGCAAGACAGCTGGCGCATCCGGCCCAATCTCACGTTGAACTATGGCCTGCGCTATGAGCTCGATTCGCAGCCCAGCATCATGAATACGGACAAAGACAATTTTGCGCCGCGCCTGTCCTTCGCCTGGGATCCCGCTAAAGATCACAAAACCGTCATTCGAGGCGGCGTGGGCATCTTTTACTCCTCGATTTACGGCCAAATCCCCGACGTCGCACAAACTCTCGGCAATATCAATAACGCCCGGCAGATCTCGCTTCTTTTGGTCCCCCTCACGGGAGCGCCCGGAAATCCTGCCTTGAGTTCTGCGGCCATATTTCAAACGCTCTTCGCGGAAAAGGTGAATCCAACCGATCCCAAGTCGCCGAACTTTATCACCTGCACCACGCCGTCGGCCGCTCAGGCGGCCTGTATCGGACCGGCGCAGCTTGCGCAGTTCGGATTGAACGTGAGCAATACGGGTCCCTTGCCGCCCGCGGCAGGCGCAGTGCCGCTCCCTGCTCTTTTTAGTACGCAGCCGGATTATCAGAACCCCTACTCGCTGCAAGGCGAAATTGGGGTCGAGCGACAGCTGCTGAACGGTCTCTCCGTCTCAGCGAGTTATGTCTACATCCATACGCTCAGGTTGCCCGTCGCTCTGGACGCTAATCTGCTCCCCGCTCCGTTGACCTCGGTGACTCTGGCGAATGGACAGACGGCCTCCTATCGAAATTGGAACGCGCCACAATGCTCGGCCGTCCCCAGTCCTTGTTTTGTGAATCCGTTGATCCTGCAGAACAACGTTTACTCCTCTGCGTCCTCCGCCCTCTACCAGGGCATTTCGTTTGAGGTGAAGCAGCGTCTCACTCATCACTTCACCTTGATGTCGAACTACACCTACAGCAAGGCCTATGACACCTCGACTGATTTCAATAGTGACTACGCTCCGTTTGACGAAACGAACCTGGCCGCTGAACATGCTCCTTCCGATTTCGACCAGCGCAACAAATTCGTCGCCGCAGCCGTAGTCGAAAGTCCCTGGAAGAGCGCCGCCCTGAGGGGTTTCGAACTCGCACCGATCGTCAACTACCACAGCGGGAATCCGTTCACCCTCCTGGCGGGCGTCGACGTGAATGACGATCGCCACTACACAAACGATCGCCCCGTCGGCGCGGGACGCAATACGGGACTTGGCCCAAGCTATGCCGCACTGGATCTGCGCCTGTCGCGGGTCTTCCGTGTGAGTGAAAAGGTAAACATCCGTCTCCTTGCCGAGGGTTTCAACATCACCAATCGCACAAACTATGCCAGCGTCAATAATGTTGTGGGTCCCAATTTTGGCCTGACGCAGGGATTCACCACTTTCAATGTGAGCGGAAACGCCGCACTCTCTCCCACACAGGCCTTGGGCTTCACTTCCGCATACCCGAAGCGCGAAATCCAGTTGGGATTCCGGATGGATTTCTAACGCCACGTGAAATGGCTGCAGTGCGGGCGTCTTTTTGCGCCCGTGTCTACTTTTTTTGCCTCGATTTTGCCTTGGCCGAAACCCTAAGAATTCTACAAACGTAGGGTTATTCACCGATAGCCACGCTAGTGCAATGACCCTAGACTGTGGCTGCAAAAAGGGGGGAACATGAGACCCGTTCAAATCTTGTTAGCCGATGATCACGAAGTTGTGCGGAAGGGCCTTCGTGCGTTGCTCGAAGCCCAACCCGGTTGGAAGGTAATCGCGGAAGCCACCGATGGCCGCGACGCTGTGGAAAAAGCCAAGGACATGCACCCCGATGTAGCCATCGTGGACATTGGCATGCCGTCGCTGAATGGGCTCGAAGCCACGCGTCAGATTGTGAAAAAAGCGCCTCGGACGCGCGTGCTGGTCCTGACCATGCACGATACGAATCCGCTCATTCAGCAAGTTGTGAAAGCTGGAGCTCGCGGCTACGTGCTGAAGTCAGATGTGGCCAGCGATCTGGTCTCTGCGGTGGAAGCGCTTTGCCGCGATCAAACGTTCTTCACCTCCAAAGTCTCACAGATTATCCTTGATCGCTATGTGGGCAAAGCGGATGGAGTGGCCGCCGGCCCCGATGAGGACTCTCCGTTGACTCCTCGCGAGCGCGAGATCGTGCAGCTTCTTGCCGAAGGAAAGAGCAGCAAAGAGGTTGCTTCGGTACTCGGAATCAGCGTCAAGACGGCAGAAACCCATCGTATCAACTTAATGAGAAAACTGGATTGCCATTCGGTGGCCGAAGTCGTCAGATATGCCGTGCGCAATCTGATTGCAGAAGCCTGAGCGCCGGATTTCTCGACGGTTCTGCTGAAGCGAATCGCCAGCTGCGGTAACAACGGCAGTCTGGCCCGCACAGTCCAGCTGGGTTTTAGGCACGGGCAGCAATGCCCGTGCATTCTTTTGTTGCGAGGCCTACGTGGGCGTAAGAATACTGATTGCCGACGATCACGACATCGTTCGCCAGGGAATTCGTAGGGTACTCGAGGTCAAAGCCGATTGGGAGATCTGCGGCGAAGCGGCGAATGGGCAGGAGGCCGTTCGTATGGCGAGGGAACTCAGCCCTGACGTCATTATCATGGACGTCACGATGCCGGTGATGAGCGGGTTCGAGGCCGCTGATGAGATCTCCCGCCTTCCCATTAATTCCCGCGTTCTTTTCTTTACCATGCATGATTCAAGCGGCTTGGCCGGATCCGTTCGCAGGTCCGGCGCACAGGGATATGTCGTTAAGTCGCGGGCAGCGCTCGACTTGATACAGGCCCTGGAACGTCTCTTGAAGGGTGGGACTTTCTTTGAATCGGGCTCGTACGCCCACTGAGTCCTCCGCGTGGCCATTCGCAGGCTTCCGGACGAAACCGAAGAGCTAAATAAGATCCCCCTCCCCTCCGTAAGGGTAATCCGACGGTCGAATCCGTTTCTACACGTATTTCACAGGAATCCGGTCTGCGGTAGGTTGATACGGTCGTAATTAACCCTGGGGGATTTATGCCAAAGCAGACGCGTGTTGCAATCTTGATGGCCGCGTTGATTATATTTGCCATTGCGATGTTGAATCTAGTGCGGTCGAAAGTGGAATCGAGCGGACGCTCCGTCAGAACTGCCGCGGTCCAGTACTCTACAGTGAGGAAGATCTACATCCCCCGAACAGAGCTGCTTAATACAGCCGTAAATGGTTTACAACACAAGGCAGTACACCCCTGTTCGCTGACTTCGCAAGCTACAGCCCATCACTTCAAAAAGACCGTCATAACAAGAATCAATCCTCAGGGAACGAACCCGCTAGGGCTTAGGAGACCCGAGGTGCATCCCCAACTCCCCTAGGAATGTGCGGCCATCCGTGACGTAGATCCGTCGATTTGACCGTTTTCGTTGGCTCCCGGTCGTCTCCATCGAAACGCCACGTCGACTGCATTGCTGTCACAGTACGGACAGCGTCCGTGCCTGCTCAAGGTATCCACCATTTTCATGCAATTCGCACAGAACCATTCGCTCATCCGTTCCATTTTCACACCCCCTCATAACCCTTTCTGATGTTTTGGCCCTTTAGCTCCTGCCCACGCCTGCACATCAAGACATCAATGGATTCGACGCCGACGGTAGCCATTAGGGTGCAAATGAAAAACCTGACCGAAAGGGGAGAAATGCTGGACGGATCGCTCGACAACGTACGGATCTACATGTATCTCCGATTCTTCGCTTGCCACTGCTGCTAAAAAGAGACCGTCACACCGGGGTTGCCACAAAATCTAACTGCGAGGACCAAGCAGAAGTTCTGTGGAATCGATCGCGACCACACAGGAGGTACAAACAGCCCCGCCGGCTCAGGGTACCGGCGGGGCTGGTTCGCCAACTACCTTCCCCTGAACTGATCTGTTGATGCAGCACCCCATGGCGAGGGACAGCTTTTAGAACTCGTACTAGGACGTGTCGGCTTCATAGGAAATAAAGATAGGGGATATTGGCCGTCGCAGGAGATCCATGCAGGGAGATGCTGGCTATAACCGGAAAAGCGAGCCTGCGTTGACTCCTCTCCAGCCCCTCTCTATAGTGGCCGAAGGGTTCAATTCAGCTCACCGCGCCATGGACCGAATAATTATCCGCGAACTCCAGAGGCTTTTAGGAAATCCCGGCGTTCTGTCAAGCACCGAAGACTTGCTGCTTTACGAGTATGACGGTTCTGTGGAAGAGGCGCGTCCCGACGCCATCGTCTTCCCGCGCCACAAGCAAGACGTGGTGGACATTGTCAAATTGGCGAATCGCCATGAGGTTCCCATCGTGGGACGCGGCGCCGGCACCGGCCTCTCCGGTGGCGCGCTAGCCAGGCGCGGCGGAATCGTCGTGGCCTTTTCGCGCATGAATCACATTTTGGAAATGGACGCGGACAATCAGCGGGCTGTGGTCGAGCCCGGCGTCGTCAACCTGGATCTGTCGCGCGCGGCGGAAAAGCATGGCTTGTACTATGCTCCCGACCCTTCGAGCCAAAAATCGTGCACCATCGGCGGCAACGTTGCGGAAAATGCCGGCGGGCCGCACACGCTTGCCTATGGTGTGACGTCAAACCATGTGACAGGTCTCGAGCTGGTCATGCCGGACGGCAAGGTTGTGCGCGTCGGCGGCCGGCACATGGAGACGCCCGGCTACGATCTCACCGGCCTGGTGGTCGGTTCCGAGGGAACATTTGCGCTGGTCACCGAAATTACGGTCAGGCTGTTGCGTCTTCCCGAAGACGTGCGCACGCTGCTGGCGATCTACGATTCGCTGGAAGATTGCACCGACAGCGTCGTGGACATCACCGCGCGCGGAATCACCCCGGCGGCGTGCGAAATGCTTGATGGCTGCACGCTGCGCGCCGTTGAAGACTACGTCCACGCGGGTTTTCCGCTCGATAGTGCCGCGGTCCTGCTGATCGAAGTGGAAGGAGTGCGCGAGGCCGCCGAAGCGCAGGCCATCGAAATCACTGAGGTTTGCAAGCGCCACAACGCGCGTGAAGTGCGCCGGGCACGCGACTCACGCGAACGTGCCCTGCTCTGGAAGGGCCGGAAAAAGGCCTTTGGCGCCATTGGCCGCGTCTCGCCGTCGTATTACGTGCTGGACGGCGTCATTCCCCGCACGAAGCTAACGGTGACGCTGCAGCGCATTGAAGAAATCTGCAAGCACCACGGATTCAGTCATCGGCAACATTTTTCATGCCGGCGATGGCAACCTGCATCCACTGATCCTTTTTGATCAGCGCGACCCGAATGCAGTTCGAGCGGGCCCGCGCCGCGGGCGCGGACATCATGCGATTTTGCGTGGAGATGGGCGGCACGCTCACCGGCGAGCACGGCGTCGGCATGGAGAAAAATGAACTGATGCCGCTGATGTTCAGCGACGACGATCTGGACTTGATGCGCAAGGTGCGGGCGGCGTTCAATCCGCTCGGACGGCTCAACCCGGATAAAGTGCTGCCGCTCGGCAAAGGTTGCGGCGAGACGCGCCTGCAGCCCTTCCCCGTTATCCGCCAGCGGAAACGCATGAGCCAGATCGCCGCATCCTCGCCTCGCGGCTCGTGGACCTAATCGCCGCCGATCGCGTCTTCACGGATTCGGCTTCGCTCGCAGCATATGAAGTCGATGGCGGCGCCCCTCGGCGGTGCTGTTGCCCGATTCGGTGAGCGAGATTGCCGACATTCTGCGTTTCGCATCGGCCGAGCGTCTTGCCGTCATTCCGATGGGTGGCAGAACCAATTTGGGCATCGGTATGCCGCCGCGCCAATACGATCTGGCCCTCGATCTTTCGCGCAATGAATCGGATCCTGGCTTATGAGCCCCGGGATCTTGACCGTCGGCGTCGAGCCCGGCGTGCGCTATGCGGCGCTCGATCGGCAGCCTGCATGAAAAGGGGCAGTTTCTGCCGCTCGTGCCGGCACATGCCGAACGCGCAACCCTGGGCGGAATGGTCGCCGCAGGCGCCGATTCGCCCCTGCGGTACGGCCACGGCACAGCGCGCGACTATTTGCTCGGGATAGAGTTCGTCACCGGCGAGGGCGTTGTTTCGAAGAGCGGTGGCCGCGTCGTAAAAAACGTTACCGGCTACGATCTGCACAAGCTCTTGATCGGTTCGCTCGGGACTCTGGCCGTGATTACGCGCTTGAACTTTCGCACGTTTCCGTTGCCGCCTCAGCAGCGCATGTTTGTGACGTCTTTTGCCGATCCGTCGGCGGCATTTGTTTTCTGCCGCGCGATCATGAAGTCCCCGCTGCACCCCAGACTGGTGGAAGTGATCGATCCACGAACATCGTCGCTGTTCGCGGCCTCTGGCGCTGGCTTCCTGGATCGGGATTCCTGGTTCGTCGTCGTCGAGGCAGCGGGCCAGGAGACCGTACTCGAGCGCCACGGCCGCGACCTCGCCACGATGGCGCGGGCAGCAAATGCCGCCGGCATTGCCGCACTCGATGAACCGCAGCGGACCGCACTATTCAGCTGCCTCTGCGAACTTTCGCCAATCGTGCTCCGCGCCACGCCCGCCGCAACGATTTTCCGCATCGGCGGCCTGCCTTCGGAAATGCCCGCGTTGCTGGCTCAGGCGCGCCAACTCGCGGAGCGCCACGCCCTCGACTGCGCCATTCTGATTCGGGCTCTCAGCGTGGTGTACATCGCCCTCTTGCCGTCCGACGGTTCGCATACACGTCGCGGACTTGATTGCCTGTTCCTCCGAATTGATGAGCCTCTGCGTAGGCTCGGGATCATTGCCGATGATTGAGCACTGCCCGCTCGAACTGAAACACGCACTCAGCATCTGGCCCCCTGTCGGAAGCGAGCACGACATTTCCGCCCGCCTCAAGCTCGTCTTTGACCCTCAGGGAGTTCTCTCTCCCGGCCGGTTTCGAGGAGGCATTTGAGCGCCATGTCGCGAACGCCCTCGTCCCCTCAGTCTGCGGTCCCCGGCGTCAGCGGTTTTCGAGGTCCGGACCGGCCCAGAGATGAAGACTACCTGCACTGTATTCACTGCGGGCTGTGCCTCAACCATTGCCCTACGTATCGGCTCTGGGGTCTCGAGGCAGATTCGCCTCGCGGCCGCATCCGCCAGATGGTGCTCGTAGACGAAGGACGTCTGCCGCTGGGCGACTCCTTTGTGAAGCACATCGATCAATGCCTGGATTGCCGCGCCTGCGAAACGGCGTGTCCGGCCGGAGTGGAATACGGCAAGTTAGTGGAGGGCGCCCGCGCGCAGATCGAGCAGAATTATCGCCGTCCTTTGCCGTCACGCGTCGCTCGGAGCCTCGTCTATCGGCATCTGCTTCCCTATCCACGCCGCATCGCCGCCGTAGCGCGTGTGGCGCGTTTCTATCAGCGCTCCGGGCTGCAAACCCTCGCGCGAAGATCGGGACTGCTTGGCCTGCTCGGACTTGCTGGCAGCGAAAAGCTGATGCCGCCGAATCGAGAATGAATTCTTCTTTTCGCAGATCGGTCGCACGTTTGCCGCGCAAGGCCCGCGGCGCGCCCGCGTCGCGCTTTTCGCCGGATGCATTTCGCAGGTGAGTTTTGTCGAGTTGCACGAAGCAACGATTCGAGTGCTCACTGCAAACGGCTGCGAGGTTGTTGTACCCAAAAACCAGCTTTGCTGCGGGGCTCTCGCGGCGCATGCCGGCGTGCGCGATGTCGCGCGGCAGCTCGCGCGGACGAATCTGGAGGTCTTTCTGAGCGAGGATTTCGACGCTGTCATAACCAATGCGGCCGGGTGCGGCTCTACCCTGAAAGAATACGAGCAGTTATTTCCGCCGGACGATCCCGCACACGAGAAGTCCCGCGAATTTCGCGTCAAGATGCGCGACGTTACGGAATTTCTGGATGAATTGGGATTGATCGCGCCCCTTGGGCGAACTTCCCATGCGCGTGACTTATCAGGACTCCTGTCACCTGGCCCATGGCCAAAAAATTCGCGAGGCGCCCCGGCGCCTGATTCGCGCCGTGCCCGGGGTGGAGCTAACGGAAATGCGTCTCTCCGATAATTGCTGCGGCTCTGCGGGAGTCTACAATGTGACCGAGACGCAGACTTCGCTGGAGCTGCTGGCGGAAAAAATGCAGTGCGCTGCCGACACGCAGGCCCAGGTGATTGTTACCGCGAATCCCGGCTGTCTGCTGCAAATGCGCGCCGGCAGCGAAATTCACAAGACCGGTCAGCGCGTGCTGCACGTCGTGGAGTTGCTCGACCAGGCGCAAAATGTGGCGCTCGCCTCAGCTACTTCTCGCCGATGAGATAGCGGCAACCCGCCGAGCCCATGCGCGCCGCATGCGTGGTCTTCGCTGGAACATCGCAGCGATCCCCAGCACGATACGTCGTGCTTTGGCCGTGCACGGTCACGGTCATCTCCCCTTCGAGGATGATGTGCGCGGTCTCCACCGGATGCGTGTGATCGGAGTAGCGACGATCAGGCCCGTCCTCCCAGACGTAGGTATTACGAAAGCCTTCGTCGCGCAGTTGCTTTTCCAGTTTGGGTAGATCCACGGAGTATCCTGCCACTCGGCCGAGCGCCCCCATTTATCCTTGCGGCCTAAACATGCGAGCGACGATGCGCGTAACCAGACGGCGCGGAACCAGTCGCTGCGCTTCCATGCTAAGCAAGTTCCGCGTCCCGGATATAACGAAGGACTTACCTGCGGCTAGGGCCTCGAGGCCTGCCCGCGCCACCTTTTCATTCGGCTCCTGAGGGCCCGCCATATGTGACGGCTGGCCCGCAACCTGCTGAAACTCGCTCACCGTCGAGCCTGGACACAAGGCGCACACGTGAACGCCATATTGCCGTACTTCTTCGGCTAGGCCCTCGGCAAACAACAAGTCGAACCCCTTGGTAGCCGCATAGGTGCTGAGGTAAGGGACCGGTTGGAAGGCCGCCGTCGAGGCGAGGATCAAAATAGATCCGGAGCGGCGCTCCACCATCGCCGGCAGGAACAGATGCGTCAGATGAACAACGGCGGCGACATTCACCTGCACCATATCCAACAGGCGTTGCGCTTCGTGTTTGCGGAACTCCCCGTAAGCGCCGAAACCCGCATTGTTGATCAGTAGTTCGATCGGGAGGCGCTTCTGTTCGGTGAAGCGAAAGATTTCGCCCGGCGCCTGGGGTCGGGTGAGGTCCGCTGCGCAGACTTCCGTTTGAATCTTGTGGCGTGCGGCGAGATCGTCAGCGAGCCGCGCCAGCCGGTCGGCGCGCCGCGCCGTCAGCAACAGGTTGACGCCCTGGGCCGCCAACTGCTCGGCGAGAGCCGAGCCGATTCCCGCACTGGCCCCAGTGACTAAAGCCCATTTGCCTCGCCATGGCTGCATAGAGCCTCCCGCAAATGAGCATACCTCAACTGCGCACGGGAACTGGACGGGCTTTAGCGTTTAGGCCTTTGAAATCCAGGAAGGCATGACAGTCTGGCGGAGGCGCACCCCCTCCGATTTCAGCCGATTCAGGAGGCGTCGGGCCCACACATACTCGGCGGCGAGAATCGCCAAGCCGCCAATGATAGCGGCCCAGCCGGGTCCGGGCGTGACCAGCATCGCTACACCGACAATCAGAAGCGTAAATCCCGCGAGGATTTTGAAGAATCGCTTAACCTGCTGAACCGTCTCAAGAGACACCGCACCCCTCCCTGCTGCTCACCCCTCAACCCAGTTAGATAGCGACCATGGCATTGGAGTTTCACCGCTAACAGTAAATGCCAGCAATTTTGATTCCACGCGTGGTCACCGGCCTGGGCGGCACGCGTTTCGGCCTGATTCGGGTTGATTTCAGTGGAGCTAACGGCTATAGTGACTCATGCTTCCGAAGACAACAAAGGGCCTAACGCCTTGCCAGGGTTCGTGTTGTTGTATGCCACAGTCCTCTGGCGTCCTTAGGGAGACGATCTAAGAACCAAAGATCGAGCGTTTTGAGCAACCCACCGCCAGAGGTCGATTTGGCAGGTGGGTTTTCTGTTTTTGATACCCAATATGACTCGTTGAAGGTCGTCCAAGTTCGCTGGAGATGGTTTGTCAGAGACGGCCCGAGACGCATTGACGAGAAGATTGACCAGAAATTGACCGGAAGCTGATAGGAAACCAGATGTCGTCCACAACCGAAGGCATCATCGACGAATCCCCGGCGCGGCACCGGCTGAACCACCTCAAGGCCCTGGAGGCGGAGAGCATCTACATCCTCCGCGAAGCTGCCTCTGAGTTCGCGCGTCCGGTGATGCTCTACTCGATCGGAAAAGACTCGTCGGTCATGCTGCGGCTGGCCCAAAAGGCGTTTTCTCCAGGCAAGATTCCCTTCCCTTTATTGCATATCGATACCAGCTACAAGTTTCCGGAAATGATCGCCTTTCGCGACTCCTACACTCGCGAGATCGGCGCGAATCTGATCGTGCACCAGAATCGCGAAGCGCTGCGACCAGGGCGCGAATCCCTTTGCCCTCGGGACGCAAAAGTGCTGCGGCTTGCTCAAGACCAAGTCGCTGCTGGACGCCCTCACCGAGGGCGGCTTCGATGCCGCTTTTGGCGGCGCGCGGCGCGACGAGGAAAAATCCCGCGCCAAGGAGCGCATCTATTCCTTCCGCGACCGCCAGGGGCAGTGGGATCCCAAGAATCAGCGTCCCGAACTCTGGAACATTTTCAACTCGCGCATCAATAAGGGTGAAAGCATTCGCGTTTTCCCGCTGTCGAATTGGACCGAGCTCGACGTCTGGCTTTACATCCACATGGAAAATATTCCCATCGTGCCGCTCTATTTCGCTCGCGAGCGTCGCGTGGTCATCCGCGGTGGATCGATCGTGCTGATCCATGCGGATAATGAGTTGCAATCCGGCGAGAAGCCTCAAGATGCTGGAGTGCCGCATGAGATCGCTGGGCTGCGTGCCGTGCACCGGCGCGATCCGATCGGAGGCCGACACGGTGCCCAAGATCATCGAGGAGATGTTCTCCTTCCGCCGCTCGGAACGGGAAAACCGCGCCATCGACCACGACGAAGAGGGATCGATGGAGCTGAAGAAGAGAGAGGGTTACTTCTAGTGGCCGCCGGCACCCACAACGCAAGCCCCGGTGCAAGCGCCGATGCTGGTCCTCGGTTGAATTTCGTCTCGAAGCATCATCTGAACAAGGATCTGCTGCGCTTCACCACCGCCGGGCAGCGTGGACGACGGCAAATCGACGCTGATCGGCCGCCTGCTGCACGACTCCAAGGCGTCTACGAAGATCAACTTGGCCTCGGTGCGCAAGAGCCGCATCAACCGCTCCGGCGGGCCCATTGATTTCGCGCTGCTCACCGATGGCCTGCGCGCCGAGCGCGAGCAGGGCATCACCATCGACGTGGCCTACCGCTACTTCGAGACGCCGCTGCGTAAGTTCATCATCGCCGACACGCCGGGTCACGAGCAGTACACGCGCAACATGGCCACCGGCGCTTCCACGGCGGATCTGGCGGTGATTCTGGTGGACGCCACGCGGGGCGTGCTGTCGCAGACGCGGCGGCACGCTTACATCGCCTCGCTGCTGGGGATCCCCAACGTGGTTGCGGCGATCAACAAGATGGATCTGGTCGACTACAGCGAAGAAGTCTTCTCGACGGTTGCGCGACGAATTTCTCGCGCTCAGTCGCCAGCTCGGGCATCGAGCAGCGTGGTGAGCATTCCGATCAGCGCTCTGGCCGGCGACAACGTCGTGCAACCGCACCGACCGCATGCCCTGGTACGAGGGCCCGACGCTGCTTCGGCATCTGGAGACCGTGCCGGCACGCCCTGCGTCGTGCACGAACCGGTGCGGTTTCCGGTGCAATACGTGATGCGGCCGGATGCGAACTTTCGCGGATTCGCCGGACAAGTCGCGAGCGGCACGATTCGCCCCGGCGATGCAGTTCTGGCGCTGCCCGTCGGGCCGAAAAAACGCGCGTGCGCTCGATCGTCACGCTATCGACGGCGAGGAGCAGGAAGCTTTCGCTCCGATGTCGGTCACGCTCACGCTGGAGGACGAGATCGACTTGAGCCGCGGAGACATGCTGGTCTCGCCGGATGAGCCTCCCAGCGTGTCGCGCAAGTTCGAGGCCATGGTGGTGTGGTTCGACGCCAAGCCGCTGGCGCTCGGGCGAAACTATCTGATCAAGCACAACGTGCGGACGCTCGCGCGCGCAGGCTACCAAGATCCATTTCCGTGTGAACATGCAGACGCTCGAGCACGAGCCCGCGCTCGAATTGCAGATGAACGATATCGCCGCAGTGGAATTCGAGGCTGCCAGCCCGCTGTTTTTCGATCCTTACGACCGCAATCGCGTGACCGGCAGCTTCATCCTGATCGATCCAATTTCCAACGCCACGGTAGGCGCGGCCATGATTCAGAGCGACGCCACGGCGCTCGTTGAGGAAACACTGGCCGCCGATTCGGCGCCGGAACAGCTCTGGGCAAATCCCGTTTCCGCCCAGGACCGCTACAATCGTCATGGCCATGCGCCGGCGCTCGTCTTTCTGGACGCCCGCCCCAATCTGGCCGCGTACCTGGAGCGCGCGCTCTTCGCCCAAGGCTTCGAGGTCTTGCATCTTTCTTACCACGATCTGGTCAAGCATAATCTCGAGACGCTGCTGAACCTCGCAAACTCCCTGGGCCTGCTTGTCATTCTCTCGGGTGAATCACAGACGCCCGATGAGAAGCGGCGCTTGAAAAAGCTTGCTGCCGATCGTGGCCTCCGATTTGTTTTTGATCTCAATCAGCAAAGGCTACCTGCTGACGACCGCGAAGCCGTACCGGCGGTCCTCGCGCTGCTTGCGCCCGTGCGGCTGGACTCAAATCCGGATGATGTCGAATGAAGCGCAAAGCGCTTTGAGGAAACAATGCTCACGCTGGAACAACGGGTAGCGGAACTGCAAGACCAGGCCGAAGGCTGGGACCTGACAAAGGCCTTGCAATGGGGGCTTTCGGAGTTCGGACCCTCGCTGGCCATCGCCTCGAGCTTTGGCGCCGAAGATGTCGTGCTCATCGATCAGGCCGCCAAGATCCGCCCCGACTTTCGCGTTTTCACCCTGGACACCGATTTTCTCTTCCCGGAAACGTACGCGCTGATCGATTCGGTGGAAAAACGCTACGGAATTGTGGTGGAACGGACGCATTCCGAGTTTACGCCCGCGCAGCAGGCGGAGCGATACGGCGAGGCCCTGTGGGCTTCGCAGCCGGATCAGTGCTGCCAATTGCGAAAAGTGGAGCCGCTGAAGAAAAAACTCTCGGGGCTGAAGGCCTGGGTCACCGGTGTTCGCCGCGATCAGGCGCCCACGCGCGCCGGCACTCATAAACTCGAATGGGACGCCAAGTTCGGCCTGTTGAAGCTCAATCCCCTGGCGGATTGGAACGCGACGCAAGTCTGGGATTACATCCGCGCAAACGACGTGCCTTACAATCCCCTGCACGACCAGAACTATCCGAGCATTGGCTGCACCTATTGCACCCGGCCGGTGCAACCCGGCGAGGACCCTCGGGCGGGCCGCTGGTCGGGATTTAACAAGATCGAGTGCGGCCTGCACGTCAAAGATCAAAACCGCTGAAGCAGTTCTTTGTCGTAAGGAAGCAGCGAGCGGCGGAACAGCGAATCTACCTAGAAAACCCTCATCTCGCGCGGACCCACGAAAACCATTTCGTTTTTCGCAGGTTGTAATTCGCGGTAGCGCTCGTGCGAAATTTCCACCTGCACGGTCTGGCCGCGCTCGGTGACCAGCTCCACTTTTACCAGAGGGCCGGCGGCATTGATGCGTACCACTCTGCCCGGAAAATGGTTGCGGCTTTTAGGGAAGCGCTCGATATCCATCAAGTGCGGGCGCACGTAAGCCATGGGCGTATCCCCGTTGGGCGCGGCGCTGGAGACCGGCGCGGGCTCGCCGATGATGGCCTGCCCATCTTCGATTCTGGCGTGAAAAAGATTCAAGCTGCCAAGGAAGTGGTAAACGAAGGCATTCGCCGGTTCATGGTAGACCTGCTCCGGTGGACCTTCCTGCACGACTCGACCTTCGTTCATCAGCACGATGCGATCGGCCACTTCGAGCGCCTCTTCCTGGTCGTGGGTAACGAATACGCTGGTGACGTGAATCTCATCGTGCAGGCGTCTGTAGCCAGGTGCGCAATTCCTGCCGGACCTTCGCATCCAGGGCCCCAAAGGGTTCGTCCAGCAGCAGCACGTTGGGCTCCACGGCGAGCGCTCTGGCCAGCGCCACGCGCTGTCGCTGTCCTCCCGAAAGCTGTGACGGATAGCGGTTGGCCAGCCCTTCCAATTGGATGAGCTGCAAAAGCTCGTGCACTTTTTTCGCGATCGATTCCCTTGAGGGTCTGCTTTTCCGCGGCTTGACGGTCAGCCCAAAGGCCACGTTATCGAACACGGTCATATGGCGAAACAGCGAGTAGTGCTGAAAGACGAAGCCAACGCCGCGGTCGCGCGCCTCGCGTCGCGTGCCCTCTTGCCCGTCGAAAATCACCGAGCCCGTATCCGGAAAATCGAGCCCGGCGATCATTCGGAGCAGCGTCGTCTTTCCCGAGCCGGACGGGCCTAAGAGCGCCACCAGTTCACCCGCCGGCACGACCAGGCTGATATCCTTGAGCGCCTGGAACTGGCCGAAACTCTTCGAGACGTTGCGGATTTCAATGCTCATGATGGATCGGGTTCCGACCGGGCTATGCAGCGGCGACCGTATCTTCTTCGAATTTCCACTCCACGATGCTCTTGGCGATCAGAGTGACAACCGCAAGTAGCGTGAGCAGCGAAGCCACGGCAAACGCGGCCGGCAAGCTGATAGTCGTTGTAGAGGATCTCGATGTACAGCGGCATGGTGTTGGTCAATCCGCGGATGTGCCCGGAAACCACGGAAACGGCTCCGAACTCCCCCATGGCCCGGGCATTGCACAGGATCACGCCATACAGAATGCTCCACTTGATATTGGGAAGCGTGATGCGCCACAGCATCTTCCACCCGCTCGCGCCCAGCGCCAACGCTGCTTCCTCTTCCTCGCTGCCAATGGCCTGCAGCGCGGGGATCAGTTCCCGCGCGATGTAGGGGAAGGTGACGAAAATAGTCGCCAGGATCAATCCCGGCACGGCAAAGACAATATGCAGATTGTGCGCCATCAACCATTTCCCAAAAAGTCCTTGAGCGCCGAACAACAGCACGAAGACCATTCCCGAAATTACCGGCGAAATGCTGAAGGGCACGTCGATGAGCGTGATCAGCAGCCGTTTGCCGGTGAAATCGAATCGCGCGATGGCCCACGCCGCCGCCACTCCGAAAACCAGGTTGGCCGGAACGGCGATTCCAGCCGTGAGCAGAGTCAGCCGGATGGCCGACAGAGCTTCGGGATCCGTAAGCGCGCGAAGATAAGCGGCGACTCCGCTCGATAGCGCGTTCGCAAACACAGCCATCAAAGGCAGGAGCAGGAAGAGAGCGAGAAATCCGACGCAAATCACGATGAGCGGCCAGCGCACCGCGCGAGGATCCCTGCGAACCCCAAGGCTGGCGCCCGGCACGTTTCGTAACGGAATGGATGCGGTTCCTGCCATCTCTATAATCCGTTCACCGGAGCGCCGGCAGAGCGCCCAGGCGGCGCTGCATCGCGTTGATCACCAGCAGCAGAGCAAAGGAAATCAGCAGAAAAGCCAGCGCGATGGCGCTCGCTCCCGCGTAGTCGAATTGATCGAGCTTGATCATCACCAGCAGCGGCGTAATTTCGGTGCGCATAGGCATATTGCCTGCAATGAACACGACCGAGCCGTACTCGCCGAGCGCGCGCGCGAAGGCCATGGTAATGCCCGTCAGCCAGGCCGGGAGCAGTTCGGGCAGCAGCACTCGCCGGAAGGTCTGCCACAACCCCGCGCCCAGGCTCCTGGCGGCCTCCTCCACCTCGACGTCGATCTCTTGCAGCACGGGCTGCACCGTTCGCACCACAAAGGGCAGGCCGATAAATGTCAGCGCCACGACGATGCCCAAAGGCGTATACGCGACTTTGATCCCCACTGCCGCCAGCCGGCTTCCAATCCAACCGTGCTCAGAGTACATCGTGGTAAGCACAATCCCCGCAACTGCCGTGGGAAGCGCAAAGGGCAAGTCGACCAATCCATCGAAGATCCGTCTGCCCGGGAAACGGTAGCGGACTAAAACCCACGCCACGATCAAGCCGAACACCGCGTTGATCAGCGCGGCGATAAAAGAGGCTTCCAGGCTGATGCGATAAGCGGCCAGAGCACGCGGAGCCGTAACTGCGCGCCAGAATCCCAGCCATCCCAGCGATGCCGATTTCACCAGGATCATCGACAGCGGGATCAGGATGATCAAGCAGAGATAAAAAATGGTCCAGCCCATGGCCAGACCAAATCCAGGCAAGAGGCTTCGCTTTTTCACGAAGGAACCCAGGGCTCGTTTCTGTCCGCGCTACATTCCCACTGCGAGGCGGCCGTCAAGACAGGTGGTCCATTAACTGGCCGGCTGGTAGATCTGATCGAAAATGCCGCCGTCACTGAAGTGCGTCTTCTGCGCCTTCTGCCAATCGCCGAAGATCTCGTCAATCCGGAAGAGATTGAGCGCGGGAAACTGGCCCGCATACTTATCGGCGACGGACTTGAGCCGCGGCCGGTAGAAGTGACGCGCGGCAATTTCCTGCCCTTCGGCCGAGTAGAGGTATTCCAGGTAAGCCCGCGCTACGGTCTGCGTTCCATGGCGATTTGCGTTCGCGTCAACCACGCTCACGGGGGGTTCGGCCTCGATACTGATGGACGGTATCACCAACTCCACCTTACCCGAGCCTGTCTCCTTCAAGGCGAGCAGCGCTTCGCTCTCCCAGGCGATCAAAACGTCGCCAATGCCGCGCTCCACAAACGTATTGGTCGCGCCGCGCGAGCCGCTATCCAGTACGGGAACGTTTCGATAGAGCCGCGTGACAAAATCCTTGGCCGCCGCTTCATTGCCCTGGTTCGCGCGCAGAGCGTATCCCCAAGCCGCCAGGTAATTCCAGCGCGCGCCGCCGGAAGTTTTGGGATTTGCCGTAATCACCGCCACGCCGGGCCTGATGAGGTCGTTCCAATCCCGAATCTGCTTGGGATTGCCCTTGCGCACGAGAAAAACGACGGTCGAGGTATATGGCGCGCTGTGATCCGGCAAGCGCGATTGCCAATCCTGAGGCAGCAAACCAGCGCGTTGCGAAATTTCGTCAAGGTCATAGGCCAGCGCCAGCGTGACGACATCCGCCTCCAGCCCATCGATCACCGCCCGTGCCTGCGTTCCAGAACCCCCATGCGATTGCCGGATCGTCACCGTCTGGCCCGTTTTGGATTTCCACGCCGCTGCGAAGCTGTCATCGACATCGCGGTACAGTTCGCGGCTCGCATCATAAGAGACATTCAGCAGCGTCACTCCCGACTTTGCGGGCTTGGCAAAAAGGTACAGAGAAAGCACCGCCACCAGTGCGGCTGAAAGATAAAGAATCTTGGAGATCTTCACGGCCTCGCTCTCCTTCTCGACTCCGAAAATTCACCGCGCATGCACGTCCCACTTCCCGCTAATCAGGTCGCGCCGACGATAGACTCCACGATCGACTCGAGGAGCACCGATGCGGCCTCGGCCTTCGCCGCTGCCGCCACCTCTCCCACGATCAGCAGAGCCGGCGCTGGCAGCGCGCGCACACTTCCTAGCGAAGACAAATCTGTCCGCCAAATCGATTCCTGGGGCGTGGAAGCCTGCGAAACGATCAGGCAGGGCGTCTCATCGCCAAAACCCGTTGCTTCGCGCAAAGCCCGCGCGACGCGCTCGTAATCGCGTCCCGGCATATAAATCACCAGCGTGGCGCCTGCCCGGGGCAAGGACCCCAAATCCCACTCAAACTCTCCCTCGCGGCGGTGCGCGCTCATGAAAATAAGCTGCGAAGCTACGAATCGATCGGTGAGCGGGATTTGTGCGCTGGCCGCGGCAGCGGACGCCGCGGTCACGCCGGGGATCACTTCAAAATCGACTCCCGCGTCACGCAAAGCAGCGATCTCCTCGCCCGCGCGCCCAAAAATCAGCGGATCGCCCCCCTGCAGCCGGACCACCCTCTTTGCGGTTGAGGCATATCCGATCAGCAGCGCATGAATCTCCTCTTGCGTAATCGATTTCGCGCCGCAACGCTTTCCCACGTCGCACAAAATTGCGCTCGCGGGCGCCAGCTTCAGAATCTCCGCAGAGACCAACGCGTCGTGCAAAATCACGTCCGCGGAGCGCAGCACATTCCACGCTTTTCGCGTCAGTAATTCAGGATCGCCCGGCCCTGCGCCTACGAAATAGACCTTGCCCCGACTCTCGTCGCCGGCGGAATTCCGCCCCGCTTGAAAGCCTTCAAAGGCGCGCTGGCTCGCAATCTCTTCTAAAATCGCGCGTCGCTTCTCCGGCGAAATGTCGGAGCCGAATAGCTCGGATCGCTGGCGCCCGATCTCCTCGAGCCAGGGGCCGTACTCCGGTCCAAACTGCTCCTCGAGTTCGCGGCGCAGCCGTTGCGCCAGGAACGGAGAATGTCCGGAAGTGGAGACGGCAAGCTGCAAGGCGCCCCGGCGGACCACAGCCGGATAATAAAAATCGCAGCGGTCCGGTTCATCGACCGCATTGCACAAAATTCCCCGTTCTTGTGCCTGTCGAAAAATCTCTTCGTGCAGTTCGGGAGAATTTGTGGCGGCAACCACCAGGAAAACGTCGGCCAGGTCGGACGGTAAAAATGAACGCTGCGCCCACGCGATCTGGCCCGCGCTCGCCGCGTCGCGAATCCCCGGCGTGACCTCAGGCGCGATGACACGAACTTCGCCGCCGCAGCGCAGCAGGCCCTGCATCTTGGCTTCGGCGATAGCTCCGCCTCCCACGACCAGGCATCGTCGTCCGCCGAGCTTCAGAAATAAGGGAAACAGCTCATCCATCACGCTTACTCGTGCTTCTGTGCCCCTGAAAACAAAAAAACCCACCAACCAGTCATTCTGGCGGTGGGCTTGGCTCGCTTAGGTTACAACTATCCTAAACCAGCAACCTCCCGGCGCCAGAGGGCAGACAACAACAAGCGCAACAAAGCGCTCCACAGGCCTTCTGGCAGCACGTCGACATGCACACATTGTATGTTTGCACCTCTCGGAAAGTCAATCGGCTTTCGGATACTCTGCGCCGCAGAATCATTTAGATAGGGAGACGTCGGCGCATAACGAAGCCCCGCCTATGCAGTTGTCTGCCAGCGCCCAGGCTGTGGTGTGACGCGTCTGGAAAGGTATACTTCTGTGAGGCCATACCTGAGGGAGCCGGAACATCCCAAAGGTCCAGCCG
This sequence comes from uncultured Acidobacteriota bacterium, assembly GCA_963810155.1. Taxonomy (GTDB): domain Bacteria; phylum Acidobacteriota; class Terriglobia; order Acidiferrales; family UBA7541; genus Palsa-189. Next base: position 222,187 of record CAWEMN010000002.1, on the reverse strand, counting down.
GCAGAGCGCGAAGTAGCGACGAAACTCTATGCATATTCTTGTCGGAATTCTCGGACTTGTTCTGCTCATCGCCATTCTTTGGGACGCTTTCGAGAGCGTAATACTGCCCCGCCATGTGCGGCGCTCTTTCCGTATCGCCCGAGGTTTCTACCGCGCCGTATGGGCCGTTTGGTCCTTCATCGGGCGCCGCATTGGATCAATCAAGCTGAGGGAAAACTACCTGAGTTATTTCGGCCCGCTTTCATTGCTCATGCTCATCGGCTTTTGGGCCTTGGCGTTGGTATCCGCATTCGCCATGTTGCAGTGGGCCTCCGGATCGGAACTTGCTTCGCCCGGAGTAGTCCCTGGATTTCGCACCGACCTCTATTTCAGCGGCACGACCTTTTTCACCTTGGGATTGGGAGACGTAACCCCTCAAAGTTCCATCGCCCGGGTCGTCTCCGTGATCGAGGCAGGGACTGGCTTCGGCTTTCTCGCGGTCATCATTGCTTACCTGCCCACGCTATACGGCGCTTTTTCGCAGCGCGAGGTAAACATCTCTCTGCTCGACGCGCGTGCCGGCTCGCCTCCGACAGCGGCCGAATTGCTTCGCCGTCACGGCACGGAGAGAATCCAGAACGACCTTGCGCCACTACCTTCGCGACTGGGAAACGTGGTCTGGGCAGTTGATGGAGACGCACCTGACCTATCCCTTTCTGTGCTTTTTCAGATCGCAGCACGACAATCAATCCTGGGTCGCGGCATTCACCGCGATTCTGGATACCTGTGCCCTGCTGATTGCCTATGCCGAAGGGGAAACGAAATGGCAGGCTCAGCTTACCTTCGCCATCTCCCGCCACGCCGTAGCTGACCTCGCGCAGATTTTCAAGCTCGACTACGAACCACTCGAGTATGACCGCCTGCCACCCCAGGATCTGCCGAAGGTGCGCGGGCTCTTGATTCAGTGCGGTCTCCCGGATTGCACGGAGGCGGGCGACGCAAAACTAAACGAACTACGCCTGCTTTACGAACCCTATCTGTGTGGTCTCTCGAAGTTGTTGATGATGCCGCTGCCGTCCTGGGGAGTGGATGTACCCGCTGTCCGCGGAAACACCGTCTGGGGCCGGATTACCTCAAGTGCGCCGGTTTCGCCAAGGCCGGAAGAAGAGGTCGAAACAGATCATCTGTAATGGGCGGCTCGAGCCGGCTTTAAGTGCGCAAAAGACAGAACGCCGGCCGCAGGAGATTACGCCGCTTGCGATTTGCTGAGACCGTGCGGGACTGCCGCTCTCTTACTTTTCAGGATCCGTCGGACAGTTCGATACGCATTTCGAGGCAACGACTTCGACCTCTGCCCTCTTGCCCGAGGGCACCCGGACGTCGCTCTCCGGCACCACGACCAGCGACTGCGGTCCGTCCGCAGCATCGAGGGTGCACTCAAAAGTGAGGGACTCCACGCCTCTCTGTTTGCATGACCCATTCTCCAGCACGGAATCGAGGTTATCCCGCTTTCCGCGTAGTCCGTCGGCCACGCGCGATGGCACAATGCCGACGGCCACCGGAACCGGAGACTTGACCTTGATGCTGAAAGGCTCGCCATCGCGATCCGCCGTGAGCCCACCGTAGACTTTCAGGGTGGCCGTCAGTTCATACCTCTCTTTGAGCTCGCTGATCCACTGGAACTGCGGCGGATTGCACTCCTCGACGCAAGACCAGCGATAGTATTGGACATGGACGTCGTTAGGAGAAGCGAACTCGCGTACCGTCCCGTGTTCAGAGAGAACGGTTCCCAGTCCTGTTAGCATCGAGCGGCCGCTATCCCGTTCGTCGCGTATGACCAGAGTCATGGGTCGCGCGGGCGGCAGATCACAGACGTAAGTCGTCCTGAGCACGTGCTCGCGGACGCACCGGAAGGTGACGCGCGCGATGAGCTCCGGATGCCGGAGCGTCTCACTCCACTCTTCTGCAGAAGCCATTTCCACCGTTACTGGTCCCTGAGCATCGATATCGACGTGGAGGTTGCCACCCTGATCGCCCGGCCTGTAAACCCGGCCGGTATGGTAATCGGCGGGATCGAGGCGCACGCTCTCATCATTAGCGGGAAGCCAATCGAATGTGGGTTCCTGGGCGGCGCGAGCTCGCCGGACCCCTGAGATCAGCCCAAGCATGACCACCAAGATCAGCAACGAGCTTCGTTTCAGTGTTTTAGCGTTCATTGCTTCCCAACGCTCCTCGTGGATTGGATTCCCGAACATGGCCAAGGACCATAAAACGGCCTCGTCCTGCCCGCCCGAATCAAGGAAACTTAGGGTATTGTACTAGTACGCTGGCCGCTTGGGGGACGCTCGAAGTACAGGTGTGCGGTTTCTATAAATTGGCTAAGCGGGCAGCAAAACGCAGGGCACAAAGGCGGTCGGGAACTGCTCGAAGCGGTACCCAGGGGAGGATTTCCAACTGAAGCAAAAAAGCAGCGCCGAACGCTTGGTTCGGCGCTGCCCTGGTTCCAATTCGATGCTCTTACTGCGGGGGCTGTCCGCCGCGTCCACCACGCCCGCCGCCTTGGCCGCCACCACCACCCTGGCCGCCACCACCGCCTTGGCCGCCACCACCACCTTGCCCCCGCCACCGCCACCCGGATTACCGAGGGGATTGGCGGGCTGGTTCGGGGCCAAAGGAGGCTGAGGCCCGAGAACTTTTACAAGAGCCTGATAAGCGCACTGCTCGTCGGCATTTCCGCCGCCCACGCCAATCGCGCCGATCATCTGGTCGTCAACCACGATGGGCAAACCGCCAGAAACCAGGTACATATGCAGGTCCAGCCGAATCAGTCGCGCGTCGAGGGTACTGAATCGATTAGCGGCCGCGTGGGTCGAGTCGCGCAGATACAAGGCGGTTTGCGCCTTCTTCAACGCGGTATCCGTATTGATCGAGTTCTGCCCATCCATGCGGTGCGAGTCAACGATTTCACCGTCTGGACTCAGGACATAAACAGTTACCGGAGTGTTTGTTGACTTGGCGTAATCGACGCAGGCATCCACCAGCTTCCGGGCGATATCCGCGGAGATCTGATATTTCGTCAAGACCTTTTTGGCGGCTTCGCCGGTCATTACGGCCTTGTCTAGCGGAAGGTGTTGGTCGCCCTGAGCCCAGGCGCTACCGCATACAAACGCGAGCGTCGCGGCGGCGAGCAAAAACATCATCCCTACACGATGAAACTGTGCCTCTTTAACCATCTTTGCGCTCCCCTATCTCGACGGCCAGGACCCGCCTGTGCCGCCCCAAAAATTCTCCGATGATTCGGGCGTTTCTAAACTGAAAGCCCAGGATAGCGGGGACTCTACACCGCATGGTTCTGTTTTGCAAGATTCGGCTACGGCGGAAAAAATCGGCAGGTTCGAGTACACCTAGTCTGCGGGTTCGGACCGGGTAGGCCAGCGCCACTCGCTCGGTACACCTGAGAAGTTACGGCTGAGAAGTTCTGCCGTCAGCGGCAGGATGCAATCCTGTGGAATAGGACCGAAAAGATCAGCAGGGTTGCTTGACGGGCTTGCGGGCGAGGTCCCGCAGCCATTTGTCGATTGCGACGTGTTGCTCGACGTCCATCTTTCCAAACACCACGCCCATGCCGAAAATTCCCATCCCGTTACCTGAATGCATGTAGATCACTTTGCCGGCAAGGTCGCATGCACTCATGCCGTCGTCGATGTGCAGGCGTAATTCCGTACCCACGGGAATGGGTTCGAGCGTATCGATGTAGCAGCCGCGCGAGCTCAATTCGGAAAGCTGCGCGGGAACGGAAGTGCCATCGCGCATGGTAACTTCGGCCTCGGCGAAGAATGCGAAGCGAGGAGTGGCGCGCTTTACCGCAAAGGACGTTGCCATAGTATGACCCCCTAGTCAGTAACGTCGCTGTCCGTGTGAATCCATCGTATGAGACCCGGGTGCGCACATCCACACGTCTGTGTTCCCGATTGCCGAAAGGGGTAACTGGCTTTCCGTACAGTTGGCCTGAAAAACAAATAAGAAAGCCGGGAGAGACACTGCATCTCTCCCGGCGCCTATCGAAACGAAACCTGCAAATGAAACAAACGGTTGTGTCGTTTCAGCAGGCTACTTTGCATCCTTGAGTATCGCTGAACAGGCGTCTTTTACGCCGCCCCCGACGCTCCGCGTGGAGGCGCTGAAAATGGAATCGCCGTCACTCTTGAACACCGCGAGTTTCGTGTCTTTGCGTAGTACGCCCTTCCCGCCTTCGTGGTCCAGCAGAAGAACGTAATCCGCTTTTTCCTTGGCCATCGTCACAGTTATTTCCGGGCACTTTTCGCCCACGGTTTTGATAATTTCCGCAGTCTGGGGTCGCGCTCCGCCACGTTCTGCACCGCCCCCGCTTCCATTGCTTGCGCCAAACCCGCCGCTGACTTCCCAGGATTCGCTGTCTGAAACAAACAGCCGGATCTTGCTGGACCCCTGAACCGCCCTTGCCGGCTGCAACGATCCGGTCTGCTGCGCAAAAGCGGGAATGCTCAACGCACAGATAATCCCAGCACCAATTAGTTTGCCGATCACAGGTTTCCTCCTTGTGGGTCTCTTCACCCTAAAAGAAGGCCGCCAAGACCAACAATGGTACTGTGGGCGGACGGTTACTAATGCTTGGGCGACGCGTAGCCGCTCAGCGGGCAGGAAATATCTTCGCTTCTTCGTAGATCGGCGCTACTTCATGCGACGAGAGATAGTCGAGGAGCGCCTTTGCGGTTTTCGAGTCTTTCGCGCTGGTGGATAGGAATCCGGTAATGTCCACTGGCGTCGAAACATCCACCGGAAGCACTCCTATGGCGTCGACGCCGGGATTGTGGATCTCGCTGAGGTACGGACCCAATGCAAGTTCGGTCTCACCTTTGGCGACCGAGTCCTGCACTTGGTTGGCGCCTTGCACCCACTTGATCTTCGGCTTCAATTGGTCGGTGATTCCGAGTTTATCCAACGCCGCGAGCGTAATGGCCCCGGCACTGCCTCCAGCCGGATCGATAGCGACGATGGACTTCGCATTGAGCAGCGTCTTCTTCACCGCTGCCGCTGTTGAGATATCCGGTTTGGGCGCGCCCTTTTGCACCGCCACTCCCAACCGCAGTCTCGCAATCACCGTCGCGCTGCCCGGAACGATGTTGCCCGTGGCCAGCGCTTCCGGGAACGGCGCGAAGAGCACCGACACGTCCAAAGCCTGGCCGCTCGCAACTGTCTTCCGCGTGCTCAGGCCCGAGCCGTAGGTCAGCTTGACGTGCGTACCCGTTTTGGCTTCGAAGCCCGCCACTAATTTATCCATCGCTTCCTGGATCGGGTTGGGGCACAGGAGAGTAACTTCGCCTTGGGCACGCGCATTGGACGAAATGCTCAACGCGAGTGTTACGACCACAACGGACCATAGTAGGCGCTTCACAGTTCCCTCCTCAAAATGACGCGACGATTCGGCTACCGACGCCCGAGACTGTAGTTTTATATATCAACTCGCCTGACGCCGTCACACTTTTTCGGCGTCCACACACTCCGACACGCCGCTCGCGGCTCCAAAAAGAGCTCATTGGAGGCAAGCCTCTCAAGGATTCTCGCCTTTGTGTGAGGCGGCTTGCAGCTACTTGCTCGGCCGAATACCCGTAGTGCCCGATGTCAGGACCGACAGGAGACCGTTAATCTCATTTCAAGTCGGAGGCCCGGCAGCCAGATGGCTGACTTTAAAAAACTACCTCCGTTCGAAAAACAAAAGTGAGGTACAAAAATATGAAGGCATCCACACTGAGCACAACGTTTCTGGCCATGTGGTTCGCTGGAATCGGTCTGGTCTGGGCGCAGCCGAATTCCCCACGTCAAGCTCCGGATAACACCAAAACCAATCAGCGCGACCGCAGCCAGGGTGAGCCTACTGCCGACCAGCAGAAAGAAAATCAGTCGGACCGTGAACTCGCAGCCAAGGTCCGTCAGGCACTGGTAAAAGACAAGTCGCTGTCCACCTATGCGCACAACGTAAAAGTAATTGCGCAGGGCGGCACGGTTACTCTGAAAGGCCCAGTCCGTTCAGAGGAAGAAAAGCAGGCGGTAGAAGCAAAGGCGGCGGAAGCTGCAGGCGGAGCCGACAAGGTCAGAAGCGAAGTCGAAGTAGCCCCTAAGACAGCCCCAAAGTCGTCACCTAGCAAAAACCAATACTAAGGAGAGTTTCCATGGCAGGCAAAAATACAGCCGTTTTTGGAATTTATCCCGATCGCGCAAGCGCAGAGAGAGCAGTTGATATCCTGCGCACGGACGGGTTCCGCAGCACCGATATCTCGGTTCTGTTTCCCGAGAATCAAGGAACCAAGGATTTCGCTCATGAAAAGAACACTAAGGCCCCCGAAGGGACCGCCACCGGAGCAACTTCCGGAGCCGTGATTGGCGGAACTTTGGGCTGGCTTGCCGGCATTGGAGCGCTGGCGATTCCGGGCCTGGGTCCTTTCATCGCTGCCGGCCCTATCATGGCAGCTCTCGCGGGCGCCGGTGCAGGCGGAGTCGTCGGCGGCCTTGCGGGCGCTCTGATCGGAATGGGCATCCCTGAGTATGAAGCGAAGCGATACGAAGGACGTATAAAAGAAGGCGGTATTCTGCTTTCAGTGCATTCCGACAATTTAGATTGGACCAAGAAGGCCAAGGAAATCCTGGAACGCACCGGCGCGCATGATGTTTCGTCTGCCGGTGAGGCTTCCGCTGATTTCCAGAAAACCGATAAACCAATGGTACGAGGCGCTAAGGTCTAAAGAGCGCTAAAGATTGTTCCAATCGACGCGCCCCGCTCGACTCCCGCCGGGTGGGGCGCGTTCGGGTCGGAGCCTGGTAAAAGACCGAAATACCCAACGCGGGCGATGAGTATTTGGACTCGAGACTCGATACCCATGGGGTGTCATACGGCGCGCATTCTCTTGGTCGACGATCATAAAGGCACTCGCAGCCTTCTCGTCTCGCTCCTTCTGCAGGAAAACTTCGAAGTTTGTGGAGAAGCCGCGAGCGGCGAACAGGCGATCAGCAGGGTTTTGGAATTACAGCCGGACCTGGTCTTGCTCGATATTCTGATGGTCTTGCTCGATATTCTGATGCCGGAGATGAATGGGGTTGAAGCCGCTTCCCGCATCCGCCGGATTGCCCCGCAAATCAAAATCATTCTCATTAGCGGCTATCTGCCGATTAATGTGGGCTCGGAAGCAGCTCGTGTCGCGGGCGCGGAAGCCTACGTTGAGAAATCCTCGGCTGCTCGCGACCTTGTCCCCACGATCCGCCATGTACTGTCGGGCGAGACTCAACATCCGCACGTGAACTAGACTCGCGGCTTGAGCCTTCCGACTCGGAAAACCCCCAAACCCGCTACTCTGTTGGTTAGTTAGGCGCGTTTGGTTGCGAAATAAAACCCCGAAGGCTGCTAACATCATCAAATCGCCAGCATGGAGTACCTGGATAAGCGCACCGCTTCCGTCGTCATTACTATTTTGGTTTTCATCGCCGCTGGCGCCTTCCTCTACCTCGCCGGGCGAGTGCTCGTCGTCTTTCTATTTGCGATATTTTTTGCCTATCTTCTGGACCCGTTGGTTTCGCGCATAGAGCACTGGAGGCCCCTATCCAGAGGCTCTCGCAGCATTGCCATCCTGCAGGTATACGCAATCCTGTGTCTTCTCGTTGGGATTGTCCTGTTCCTGGTCGGGCCTGCGATCATGGCTCAAGGCAGAAAACTGGGAGACGCATTGCCCGGGCTAATCGAGAAAGTGACCTCGGGACAAATCGCTTGGCAGATCGGATCGAGTCGCGGCTGGAGCCATACCACCCAGGTTTGGGTGCAGCAGTTCCTCGCCGGCCATCGTGATGTGGCATTGAGCTGGGCGGGTGCCCTGGGCTCCCGCATGGCGATTTTCGCTCAAAACATCATTTGGATCGTGCTGATTCCCATCCTGGCGATCTTCTTCCTAAAGGACGGACGCAACCTTACGGAGACTATTCTCGAGACGGTTGAGCACCGCCAAAAACAACAGTTTCTCTCTGGCATCGCCGAAGACGTAAACGTAATGCTGGCGCATTTCATACGATCGCAGCTCATATTGGCGGGACTGTCGCTAGTCGTCTATATGACCATCCTGTCAGCTCTCCGAGTGCCCTACGCTTCGGTCCTCGGCTCACTGGCCGGCGCTATGGAATTTATTCCCGTCGTGGGTCCCTTCCTTGGCGCGGTGGCCATCCTCGGGGTGGCGTTCCTGGCAAATTACAATCACCTGCTGGTCGTAGCAGCCTTCCTCGCAGGGTGGCGTCTCTTGCAGGACTACGTTGTCGCGCCTCGCATCATGGGCGGAAAGCTTCGGCTTCATCCGTTGGCTGTCATTTTCGCTGTCCTCGTCGGAGGCGAAATCGCCGGGGTCATCGGCGTCTATCTCTCTATTCCCATCGCTGCCGGTCTGGGCATTGTTTGGAAGCGTTGGCATCGGATATACGCAAATGGACGGCCCGCCATCAAGGTGGCTTGATCCTGCCCTGACGAACGCCACAAGGATATGTGAGGCGTTTTTAGGACCCGCCTTGCTCGGATTTTCGCCGCGAGTCTAGAATTTTCCTTCCGGCGATGGCTTTGATCGTCGCCGCGCCGGATACTTGCATCACGGGAGGCCGCATGAACGAATCCAGGTTTGTCATTCTCGGCGGAGGAATGGTTGCGGGTAATGCCGCCAAACAACTCGTCGAACTCGGTCTGAAGCCCGGCGAATTGGCAATTCTGTCTGCGGATACTTCCGTCCCTTACGAGCGCCCTCCGTTATCGAAGGGATTTCTGGCCGGCAAAGATACCGAAGACTCCATTCGCATCAATCCTGAAGACTTTTATCGCAAGCATGGAATCGAGATAAAGCTCGGTTGCGAAATCGCCGGGGTGGACGCCAAACAAAAACGGCTTTTTTTGAAGTCAGGCGGCGAATTTGGGTTCAATAAGTTGATTGTGGCCACAGGTGCTCGGCCGCGAACCCTGGATATACCGGGCGCAAAGCTTCGAGGCGTCCACTATCTGCGCTCGCTGGACGATTCCAAATCGATCCGAGCCGCGGCGGGAAACGTAAAACGTGCAGTCGTACTAGGAGGCGGGTTCATCGGGATGGAAGTAGCAGCGGTGCTGGCTCAGAAAAAGATTGAGGTCACCATGGTTCTGAGCGACGACCGAATCTGGAAACGACTTTTCTCGCCGCAGATGTCCAGTTTCTTTGAAGCCTATTACCAGGCCCGCGGCGTCCGGTTCATCAAGGGGGCCAAGTTAAAAGAGCTGCGCGGCGACGCGGCCGTCACCTCGGCCGTACTCGCGGATGGTCAGGCGATTCCGTGCGAGATGGTCGTTGCAGGCATTGGGGTGCTTCCCGTGACCGAAATCCTCGCAAACAGCGGAATCGAAGTAGGAAATGGCGTCATGGTGAACGAATACCTGGAGTCAATCCGGCCCGACGTTTATGCCGCGGGCGATGTGGCAAATTACCAGGATGTGCTCTTCGGAAAGCGCCGCCGCGTCGAACACTGGGACAACGCGGTCTCCCAGGGTCAATACTGCGCGCGGGCGCTGATGGGCGAGCGAACTCCGTTCAGGCATGTGCCCTATTTCTTCTCGGACGTTTTCGATCTCTCGTACGAATATTGGGGCGACTCCGCAGGTGCCGAGCAGGTCGTTCATCGCGGCGACTTCTCCGGCAAGAGTTTCAGCGCATGGTGGCTGCGGGAGAAGCGTGTTGTCGCCGCATTTACGTTGAATCGCCCCGATGAAGAGCGTGAGGTGGCGCCGAAATGGATCGAATCGAAGCAGAGCGTATCGGCTGCACGGCTGCAAGAGACCTCGCGCTCCATTTCCGCGGCCGTGGAGTGATCTCCTCTCGGAATCGTGCCGTTGGGCAGCGATCCTCTCACGCTGGCGCACCGGCGTAGTACTCTCTTTCTGGGAGCCGCCATTGAATTTCCAGCGTTGCTTCAACACCAGCGAGGATACTTTCCCGCTGCCGCCACATCTCAAAACGCTTTACGGCCCTTTTGGTTTTCCTCCGCCTCCTGAAGATCGCCCCTACACGACCTCCAATTTTGTAGTGAGTCTCGATGGCAGAGCTTCGTTTCGGGAGCTGGAGGGGCGTACCGGCGGCCACGAAATCTCCCGGAGCAGCGAGGATCGGTGGCTTATGGACTTCCTGCGCGCTCATCACGATGCGCAATTGATGGGTGCGAACACGCTGCGAGAGGAGCCCGGGAAGGACGTACGAGGCTGGGATTTTGGGATTGACGATGAGGAGTTGCGGACATACCGGCGGGAAACTCTGAAGCTCCGTCAGCAGACCGTCATCGTGGTGACCGCGTCGGGGAATGTTGATGTTTCTTTGCCAATTTTCAGCTCGACAAGGGTCGAACCCTGGCTGCTGACAACCGAAAACGGAGAAAAGAACCTGGAGTCACATCTGAAAGCGATCGGTCGCGAAGGAGCCATCAAGATTATTTCGGTCGGTAAGGAAGCTTTGCTGGATCTGGCTGCAGCGGTCGAGCTGCTCCGGCAGCGACATGGGATTCAAACGCTGCTTTGTGAAGGTGGCCCAACCGTATATGGCGAACTCCTGCGGAAGAACTTGATCGATGAAGATTTTCGTACCCTCTCCGCGCAGGTCTTGGGTCTCTCTACCGTCCCTGCGATCCATCGACCCAGCAGTTACGGTGGTGTGAGCTACCTACCGGAAACGGCCCCCTGGTTTCAGTTGATAAGCCTCCATTACTCGCTTCCCTATCACGTCTTCTTCCGCCTGCGGTACAAAGGACCGCGACCCGATCACGGAACGAAGTAGTAGCCGTTCTTCGCTAGGATGACGTAATTGCGCCCTTTGGTTCCGAATGACGATGCCAGGCGAACGTCCAGCTTGTGTGGTTTGCCCTCGGCTCCATTTGCCGACGTGTAGTACCCCAGCGTGTAGCGGGTTTTGATACGGTCGAGCAGCGCTCGGAAGACGCTGTCCAGCGAAGTCATCCCTTCGACGTCAAAGATCTCCCCGCCGCTCTGTTCCGTGACTTGACGGATATCCACCAGCCCCGGAATCATGCCCGCGGCGAAGCGCGTTGCCGGCGGATTGTATCCAGGTATTTTCAAGTTATACACGGCAGCATCAGCCGCGGTGGTTTCGGTAACGATGTCGCGTGTACCTTGTCCGCCCGCATCGGTGCCCACGTCATCGCTGATCAGAATAATCACCCGGCGGCCTCTCGGCGCCGTCTTCAGAAAATACTCTGCGGCGACGAAGATGCCGTCGTTGATGTTTGTGGCGCCGCCCGCCCGGAACGAATTGAATTGCTCGGCAATCTTGTTCTTATCTTTCGTGAGGGGCACGCGGAGTTCGGCTTCGGTGGAAAAAGTAAACAGCGCGACTTGGTCATCGGGTTTAAGCGCCGTAAGAGCGGTGGTAGCCGCATCGCGCAGTGGGCCGAGAAATGGGCCTATCGAATCGCTCAGGTCCAGCACCAGAGCGACGTTGAGAGGCAATTCATCACGGCCGAAGAATACGATTTTTTGTAGCGCGCCATCTTCGCGAACCTCGAAGTTCTCTTTCTTCAGGTCGGCCATGATTTGTCCGGCCTTGGTCTTTACCGTTGCATCAACCATGACGAGGTTTACATCCACGCGAATCGGAGCATCACCCTGCGCTTGAGCGGAGATTTCGTGAAAGCACACAACGCAAGCGAAAAGAGAAACCAATCCTGACGTTAGTCGTCTGCTTCGCATGGACTTGAGACAGCCTTTACTGCTTCACGAATCTTCGAAAATTCAGCGTGTTGGTGAAGCCGCCGTAGACATTGCCCTGATCATCTGACGCGACTCCTTCAAGCGTGTTCGTTTCAGGCCATGGAATGAAAGCCGTGACTTTGCCGTCTCTGACGCTCCCAATCCGGATGCCTTGCTTGAAGCCAGGATTGGTTTGTTCCGTCGATGTGGAGTCGGCGGCATACAGAATGTCCTTCTTGTTGATGAATAAGCCGCTCGGCCGCCCGAATTGCCTCCACTCCGCCAGCAATTTCCCCTCCTGATCGAAAATCTGGATCCGGCTGTTCGAGCGGTCGGCGACGAAGAGTCGCCCGCCGGAATCCATAGCCAGGCTATGAGGCGCGTCAAACTCGCCGGGCCCCGACCCTTTCTTTCCCCACGCCTTGATGAATTTGCCATCCTTCGACAGCTTCACGATCCTCGCGTTCGTGTCGCCCCCATGTCCGTCAGCGACGAAGATGTCGCCGTTCGGTGCAATTAAGATGTCGGAGGGCCCGTTGAAGGTGTCTGGCCCGTCGGCCGCAACCCCGGGCTTGCCCAGGGTCATTAAGAGCTTTCCCTGCGGGCTGAACTTCATGACCGTTTGACCCTTGCCGTTCTTTGCTCTCCCGTCGGTTACCCAGACGTTGTCGCCCCGATCCACAAAGAGGCCGTGAGGGTAGATGAACATTCCCGCACCGAAGCTGGCAACGAGATTGCCGGACGCATCGAATTTCTGGATCGGCGCGAGATTCGACCCGGAACAATCGTCAGCCGTGCCGCAGCGGTCAAAAACCCAGACGCTCTTGCCGTCGCGATCGATATCCACACCGACGGCCGCTCCCCACTTGCGTCCTTGCGGCAGCTTCGCCCAGCCTTCCTCCACGCGATAGGGATTCGGCGCCGCATTGGGATCGGCGGTTTGAGCGAAACTTCCCTCTCCCTGCATCGCGATCGCCGCAATCATCGCGACGCCCAGCGCGTACCGCATTCCACGTGTATGCCGCATGACGTCCTCCTTCCCTACCATCTAAGCCGTTTACTCCGGCTGCCAATGTCATATCATCGCACTCGTATGGGGAGGCGAGCCATGACGAAAAACTTCGACCGCCGGCCGGCAGGCCATCGAGCGGCGAGACTTCATCAAGCTGGGTGCAGGCCTGGGTGCAATGATGCTGGCGGAGATGGAGCGCGCCTGAGGCATCGGCGCAAGCAGCGCCGGCTAAGCCGGGCTCCATCGACGTCCATGCACACTGGGTCCCTGACTCTTATGCAAAAGCCCTGGTTCAATTGGGGCGGCCCACCACCAGTATCCATAATCCTCTCGAACTCGATTCCAACTTGAACCAGCGAATCAAATGGATGGATGAGCACGGCGTCAAGATGCATCTCCTGACGCTCGATGGCGGTATGCCTTGGCAATGGGTGTCCACGGAGGAGGGCGCGCATCTCGCGCAGTTGGTAAACGATGCTGCGATCGAAGCTCATACGAAATATCCCGACCGGTTTGTTGCCGCCGTCGAGATGCCCATCCGTAATCCCGAGGCCGCCCTGAAAGAGTTGAATCGTGTGGCGGGAAAACCTGGCATGCGGGCGGTCCACCTGCCAAATTCCATGGAGAATGGTGACTTCTTGTTCCAGCCCGCCTACGATCCGCTGTGGGCGCGATGCCAGGAGTTGGCTTATCCGGTTCTGTTTCATCCCATCGACGGAGAAGAGAACATCTATGGTGGAAAGGAGAGACTGGGGAATCAACTCGCCGCGTCGGCCAACCTCAATAACACGCTCGGATTTCCGTTCGAAACGGCCACAACCGCGGCCAAATTCATTATCACCGGAACCCTCGATAAATTTCCGAAATTGGAAATTGTGCTGCCCCATTCCGGCGGTTGTTTCCCCTATGTCGCGGGACGCATCGAACGCGGCCTGCTCGCCAAGAAATTCAAGCTGCAACGTCCGTTTCGCGAGTACGTGCGGCAGATTCCATTACGACTCCATCGCCTACTATCCGGAGACGCTCCGATTCTTGATCACTCTGGTCGGATCGGATCGGGTGTTGATCGGCACCGACGATTACGCTCCCATGGTTGTCGAAGAGCCGAACGCGCTCGTCGAGCAGTTAAACCTGCCGGCGCCCGACCGCGACCGCATCCTGTGGGGAAATGCGGCGCGGCTCTTCCGCCTCTAGATATTGGATTTCGCGCGATATACTTTCGTCATGGCCCTGTTTGAACTATCGAACGATCGGCGCGAGCGCGAACGCGAAATGCGTGCCGCGGGGCGGCTGCCGCCCGGCCAGTCGCTGACGCTCAAGTGGCCGATCCTTGCATGCCGGATCGGTGCCGCGATTCGATCCGCAGACCTGGGACTTCCGCATATTCGGCCTGGTGGAAGAGCCGCTGCGGCTTTCGTGGCAGGAGTTCTCTCACTCTGCCGCAGAGCGAAGTGCTGGCGGACATGCATTGCGTCACGCGCTGGAGCCGCTTCGACAACCACTGGGGAGGCGTGCTCGCGACCGAACTGATGCGCCGCGTGAAGCTGAAGCCGGAGGCGCGACACATTATGGTCCATGCCGAGCAGGGCTACTCGGCGAACCTGCCGCTCGCGGATTTTATGCGCCCGGAAACGATTTTCGCCTTGCGGCACGATGGCGAACCGCTCGCGGCTGATCATGGATACCCGTTGCGTCTGGTGGTGCCGCACCTCTACGCCTGGAAGAGCGTGAAGTGGGTTCGCGGGATCGAGTTCCTCGACAGCGAGCAGCCCGGATTCTGGGAAGAGAACGGCTACCACATCTACGGCGACCCGTTCAAAGAACAGCGTTATTCGGGGTGAACGTCGGTGGCCCTGGGTTCTATACCTTATGTTCCTTCAGCAAACGCGCCAGGCTCTCCGCCTGTGCATAAGTCAGCTTAAACATCACTTCCACTTTGCCATCGCTGAAGACACCGATATCGGGCGAGTAGTTTGCGGGGAAAAGCCGTTTTAGAGTCTCGCGCTCGTCCAGGATGGCTTCGCGCTCGGCAGTTTGGGCTTCCTCAATCTGCTTGATTGACTTCGCCTTGCTCGATCGAGGGGAAACTCCCATGGACGCTCCTACCGTCTGCTTGCCTGCAGACCGGGACGCTTGAAGACTACTTGCTCACATTCCAAACGTACAGGAAGTTACCGTCGCTGGCGGTCGCAACCGTTCGTCCGGCTTTCTTAGCCGCGCGGTTTAGCGCGGAACGAACCTTGGCCTTACCTGCCGCCAATTCGCTCACCGGCACCCTCAGAGCCGCGCCGTTCTGCAACTGGTCGAGGTCCTTGATGATTACCGCAATAATCTCTTTGTGCTTTCCATGACGGCCCTGCGGAACGTCGGATCGCACCATCGTCTTGAAATGCATGGGAGCGTCTTTGATCTTGGCTGCTCTCATCCGGGCCTCCTGTCACCCACTAAAGCAGAAGTAACGTAACGCAATCGTATCGATGCGTTGCGAGTGTGTCAAGCAAACCTTGTGTCAGGCAAAACAAACAAGAAAAGCCGCATCCGCTCTCCTCCCGATTCCCGCAGCGGTGCGGCAGCGGCACGCACCGGTGCTGCCACGCTAAGCGAGCGGTTTCTGCGAACTAAATGAAAGTTGCGGCCTTCAAAGGATATGACCCGTATCGCTTCGGCCCTGTTAGGGTTTGGTTGACGCCAAAGGAGCTCCGTAATGCTGAAGTCTAAAACACACTTTGAGCAGGTCCCCGTCGAGGTAGTCAAAAAGATCGCTGAAATAGAAGTCCCGCACGAGGCCGCCGAGCCGTTGAAGCCCCCTCCAAAGAAAAAGTGAGCAAACAGTGGGCACATGCCCGCGAGGTCGCTCACTTTCTTGTAAAGCCGGTCGAAGCAAACAAACAGCAGGACGCAGTTGGCTTCAAAGTTCCGGGAAGCCTTTTCTAGGAGAGGACTGTTAATGATCAGGAATGTAACTGTGCAAGCGGGCGAACGGACGAATAGCACCGGGAAACCCGTTAGGAACAAGATCCTTCTATCGATTCCCAATCAGGAGTTCCGCGCAATTCGCCCCCACCTGGAATATTGCAGTTTTTCGAGCCACTTAACGCTGCACGAGCCGACCGAAGTGCTGAAGTACGTCTACTTTCTGAACTCGGGTTTGATCTCCCTCATCGTGCCCATGGAAGATGGACAAACTGTCGAGGCCGGAGTGGTCGGCAACGAGGGGGCGGCGGGCGTGCCGATTGCCGTTGGCCTGGTCAGAAGCCCCGTGCGCGAAATAGTCCAAATATCGGGCGATGGGTTCGGAGTGACAGCTGTCGCCATGTTCAAACTTTTGAAATCAACCCCACAATTTCAAATGATGCTCAGCCGTTACACTGCGGTTCAAGGTATGCAGATTGCGCAAACGGTTGCATGTAACAGGCTGCATCTTATTGAAATGCGCCTGGCGCGATGGCTGCTGATGGCCCAGGACAGAGTAGATTCGGCCATGATTGCCATGACCCACGATTTTCTCGCGACGATGTTGGGGACGAGTCGGCCCACCGTAAGCACTGCGGCCGCCATCTTGCAGAAGAATGGAGCTATAGAATACGTACGGGGCGCTGTAACGATTGTGAACCGCCGGAAACTGAAATCCTCCGCCTGCGAGTGTTACGGGGTCATCCAGCGATTTAACTCTGAACTCGGCCTCCGGTAGCGCAACTCCGGTCTTGACGCCGTCGAACCCTTCCTGCGTTTTGATTTCATATTTCCGGCCTTGCATAATGGACTTTCCTTACGATCCTATGTCTTGTATCGTACAGTCAACTGTCTCATATCGGACAGATCCAACAACCGAGTGCGTCCCATAATTTCTCGTTAACCGGCCCGCAGGAATAGTTCCCGCGCTCCGTGAGCGATCGTGTTGCGGGCTCCGAAAGCGCCCGCGAGGAGACCCACGTGGAATCCAGGAACCCCAAGGTGAAGGCATCGGTCAAGACCATGGCCTACTACAACATGGTCCTCACCGAAGCTATCTTTCAGCTGCTCGAAGAAAAAGGACTGCTGACACGCCAGGAAGTTAAGGACCGGATCGACAAATTAAAGAATGAGACGAAATTGAGCTTCCAGATGATTCAGTAATGCGGCCTGTTTCATGGCTGGGATCACCGACGCCATCTTGCAATTTAGAGAAGGGCCACGGGAGTTAGGTCTTTTAATACCGCCGGTGATCGCTAAGGCTTGCTCCGTTGGGACACGACGAATCGAGATCCATACCCCCGGAGGGCGAGGTTATAAAGAGCGCGTAAATCACAGAATTTGTAACCGGTGGGACCCCCGTTCTACAATGGCCGACATTGACACTGCAAGTGGTTCCACGCGGATGGCAACAGTCACAAAAAATAAAAACTCGAATCTGATTCCTTTTTTGATCTCCACGGGCATCCTTGTCTTTATTATTTCATTCGCGCCCCACTTTGGCGGAACAAGCCCTGCTGCCGCGCAGGTGAACAAGAAGAAGGAGCATCAGTTCCGCGGCAGAGTGGAAAAAGTCGATGCGAGCACCGGGACGCTGACGGTCAGCGGCGAGAACGTACCCGGTTGGATGGGCCCCATGACGATGAACTACCGCGTCGACAGGCCTGAGAGCCCGACCGTGAAAGTGGGCGACCAGATCACCGCGAAGGTCTACGACGGCGACTTTTCCACGCTTCATGACGTGCGCGTGGTCATCTCGAAGCCCTCGGCCGCAATCGAACTGCCTCCGCTCTCTTACGTCTGCCCCACGCCGGGTGAGGAAGGCGTTCTGGAGGACAAACCTGGGAGCTGTCCGCAATCCAGTGTGCCGCTTGTGCCCATTCGCATCGTCACGGCGTACTCGTGTCTCAAGTTCGAGTCCTTCATCCAGGATAAGCAGGGCATTTGTCCGGTAGACAAGACGGCGCTCGTTCCGATCACGGCGGCGCTTTACTTCACATGCAGGGATGAGTCAAAACTCCGCGAGCTCGAGCCCGGAATGTGCGCCGACGGCAGTGCGCGAATCAGGGGCTATGAACGACGTCCTCACGGCGACCACAATCCGCGTCACGGCGGCCAGTTCTTCATGGCCGACGACAGCTGGCACCACCTCGAGGGCACACTGGTACGGCCGAATATTTTCCGCGTGTATTTCTACAACGACATGACCCAGCCGCTCGCGGTCACGGGATTTTCCGCCAGTGTCGCGAAAAGCGACGCCAAGGGGAGCGCTGTCGCCCCTTCTACTTCCCTCAAACCCCGGCAAACGAAGGACCGCAATATTCTCGAAGTGCCGATGCCGGGCGCGACCCTGCCGGCCAACTTCACGCTGCGCGTAAAGTTCAAGCCAGACGACAAGGAACGGGTGTTTGACTTTACCTTCAACGATTATTCAAAGGACCCGGCCGCGCCGCTCGCATCGGCACCGACCGCCACGGCCGCACAGCCTAAATCGCCGACGCCTGCTGTCGTGCCGCCCCCTAACCAAACGGCAACAACGATGCCGTCGCCACCGAGCAGCGACAGCGCGACCTTCGCCCCTGCCCCGTTCAGGCAGGCAGCGCCGCTGCCCACGACCACGCCCGAGCTGCTCGCCGAGTTGACCAGGCGCGCTCAATCATTGGCGAAGGCACTCGATCAAGGCGATTTGACCGGGCTGTGGTACCCCGCCATCGGCGCAAAGGACGTGGCCCTCGCGCTCGAGGAAAACCACATTACCGAAATACCGCAAGCTCAGCGGCCGAGAATGGCGAGCGCGGTCAAGCAATTGACGATGGCCGCCTGGCAAATCGACGCTGCTGGAGATCTTGGCAACAAGGAACGCCTGCTGCCGTTGTGCCGCGACTTTGCCGCGGCGATCGCGGATATCGAGTCAATTTATGGCAGCCGGTAGACGATTCAACCGCCACCCTCGGAACGTGCGTCGTCATCACGCTCGCGATCGCTCTCTTCCTGGTGACCGCCGCGCAGCATACCGACGCGCACACGCCGGTGACATCGAAATACGACTACAACAAGGATGTCTTTCCGCTCTTGCGGGATCACTGCGCCCTTTGCCATGTCCCGAATGGGCCCGCACCGATGTCGCTCATGACGTACAGTGCCGCGATGCCCTGGGCTCAATCCATCCGCGACGAGCTTACCGCCGGCCGCATGCCGCCGTGGCCCGTCGATCCAACCAGTCCACCAGTAAAAGGCGCGCTCCCCATCAGCTCGCGCGACCTCGATGTGATCGTCGTCTGGGCAGCCGGCGGAGTTCCCGAAGGTAATCTCGAAGCAAAGCTGCCGAAGGTGACCTTCAATCCGCAGTGGAAGCTCGGCCCGCCCGATCTCAAGTTGCAAATGGACGCCGAGCATACGGTGTCTCCGAGCGCCATTGAGGAAGTCTCGCGAGTTCTTGCTGCCGACCAATCTGACCGAAACGAAATGGATAAAGGCAGCCGACCTGATGCCCGGCAACCCGTCGATCGTGCGCGACGCCGTCATCAGCATCGACAACGGTCCCGTGCTGTCGTTGTGGCAACCGGGAAGCGATACGACGGCTGCGCCCAGCGGTACAGCTTTTCGGCTGGCGCCCGGATCGAAAATTCACCTGCAGATTCACTACAAGAAGCATTTCGACCAGGAGCAGAATGCGATCTCCGACAAAAGCACCGTCGGCTTGTACTTCACCGATCCGCCGCCCTCCGGCCGCGAACTGCAATCGTTCGCGATCGATCCGCCCGAAGCCGCCGGCGGCCTCGAGCGGATCTGCCACCTTTGCGGGGTACGCTCCCGAAGGCCGCACGCATCGTCGCGCTCCGGCCGATGCTGGATCGTGCGTATGAGTCGTTGAGTGTCGACGCGATCACACCGTCCGGCGCCCGCGTGCCGCTCTTGCGCCTACGCGGGCCGAGGCCACAGTGGTTCCGGCGTTATTGGCTGCAGGTGCCCGTGGAACTCCCGACGCGGAACCAAGATCGCAGTGCGCGTCACCCCCCTCGCCGACTATTCAGACGAGCCGAAGGTAACGAGCCGATTCCCGCTTCAGGTCGTCCTCGATTACGTCCCGCTGTAGGGGCATCCGGCCCCGCTAAGTCTCACGCTTTGAAAAGCGACAGCGCGGTTTCGTTGACACGCCTGGACACCGGGACTAAACTCCGGCCTAGGGAAACTCAAAGAGCGCTCTCGGATACCGACTTCCGAGAAATCAAAAAACGATATCGTTGTTCAGGCCCGCAACAAAGTCTAGGTCGCTATCGGAAGATCCGGCATGACACAGGATCCTGAAGACAAAAAAAAGCTGTCCCGCCGAGATTTTGTAAAGACCGCCGGCGTCGGCGTCGGTGCGGCAGCCCTGAGCAGTCTTGGCCCGGAGGCCGAGGCGCAAGGGCGGCCCGCCGCATTGGGATAAACAGGCGGATATCGTCGTCGTCGGCGCCGGGGCCTCGGGGCTCCCCGCCGCGATTGAAGCCGCCGAGCACGGCGCGTCCGTCATCTTGATTGACGCGAACTTTGACATTGGCGGTCACGCCATGGTGAGTGGCGGCAACGTCGCTCTTGGTGGCGGCACGAGCCGGCAGAAGAAGTACGGCATTGACGATTCCGCCGACCTCTTGTTTGCGCGATCTCACCGACTGGTCTGTCGTTGAACCCAACGGCTTCCCCGACTACCGTTACAACGACAAGGAGATCATTCGCGCCTTTGCCGACAATAGCGCGCCAACCTTCGAATGGCTCGTCGCTCACGGCGTCGTTTTTGTCGAGAAAGCCCCCGACAACCAGGGGGCCGGTGCGACGGGAAACTCCGCTCTGCGGGAAAATCACTCCGCTCCCATGGACTTTGTCCGGATGCAAACCGGAAAGCCGGTGGAGCCTGACCAAGCGATGACTATGTCCTCGGGCGTTGGCCTGGTCCGTCCGCTCGAAGCGGCGGCCAGGAAAGCCAACGTGCAAATCCTCTTGAAGCACAAGATGTCGAGCCTCATCCGGCAGTCGCCTACCTCCGGAAAGATCCTGGGCATCAAGGCCACGAGCGAGGGTAAGACCCTGAACATCGGCGCGCGCAAGGCCGTCATCCTCACCACCGGCGGTTCCAGCGGCAACGTGAACTTTCGGAGAATGTTTGACGTCCGGCTGACCGAGGAATACAACGGCGTGGCCGGCGAGCCCTACTCCTTCCAGGACGGCAGCGGAGAGTTGGCCGGCATCGCCATCGGCGCATCACTATGGGGCGCGTACAACCAGGTCGGCGAGTTTGGCGATCGCCTCACGAAAGCGGGCAGGATCGGCTGCCAATACGGCTATCGAAATTTGGAGTGGCAACCCGGAAGTCCCATCTTCCATCTCGTCCGTGCGGTCGGACTTACCGTGCGCGACTACCAGAACGTAATCCTGGTGAACCAGGCCGGCATGCGCTTCTACGACGAAACGCAAGGCCAGTACACGGCCAACAATTTCCATGCGGTCTCGTCCTATAAACCGGGCAGTTACCTCAACGCCGCGAATATAAAGTACGACCCCGCGAATTTCCTCGACGCGGCGCTCGCCGGCACCGGAGAAGCGGTGAACGGCGGCGGTCCCATCTGGGCTATCTTCGACGCCGACGCCGCAAAGCGCGAACAGTGGACGGTTGCGCCTCCCTACGTGGATCCGCAAGGGATACTTCTTCTCGGCAAACACTCCTGGCTGCATTGGCGGCCGCCATCGTAAATAAGTATCAGCGCAAGCCCATGTCCGCCGCTGCTATCGAAAGTACGGTCGCGCGTTACAACTCCTTTGTCGACGCAGGGCAAAGATGCGGACTTCGAGAAGCCCACGCCAAAATACAAAATCCAGACGCCGCCGTTCTATGCGGCGTGGGCCATGCCCGTCGTGCACGATACGCGTGCGGGCCTCCGTATCAACGCGCAAGTGCCAAGTCATGGATTTTTCCGGCAATGTAATCCCGGGTCTGTATTGCGCGGGTGAGAGCGCCGGCGGCTTTGGCCTTCATGGCCTGGCGCGCTGCCTGGTGCAGGGGCGCATCGCCGGCAAGAACGCAG
Organism: uncultured Acidobacteriota bacterium; assembly: GCA_963810155.1. GTDB lineage: Bacteria > Acidobacteriota > Terriglobia > Acidiferrales > UBA7541 > Palsa-189. Next base: position 200,403 of record CAWEMN010000002.1, on the reverse strand, counting down.
CGAGCGAAGCGGCGGAAGTTTCGAAAGCCTAGGATCACGCGACCGTGAAGCGCGTGAATTTTTGAACGAGGAGGTATCAGAAGATGAAGACCACCCTCAACTTGTTGAGCGGCGATTGCCGCATTCACGGTGATAGCCTGCCGCGGCGAACGCGCAGGCACAGGTCACCTTCACGAAGGACGTGGCGCCGATCCTCCAGGAGCACTGCCAGACCTGTCACCATGTGGGCACCGTTGCGCCCATGTCGCTGGTGACCTACGAAGAGGCACGCCCATGGGCGAAGGCCATCAAGGCAAAGAGTCGCCTCCCGGGAAATGCCACCCTGGTTCATCGACAAGAACGTGGGCGTCCAACATTTCAATAACGACGAGTCGCTCACCGATCAGCAAATCGCGACGATCGTCAAGTGGGTGGACGACGGAGCTCCTCAGGGAAATCCCGCTGACATGCCGCCGCCGCGCCAATTCGCGGACGATCAGGCGTGGCAGATCGGCAAGCCGGATCTCATCATGACTCTGCCGAAAGACGTGATCGTGAAGGCCCACGGGCCCGACTGGTGGCCGGACATTGTGGTCGATCCGGGTCTCACCGAGGACCGCTATATTCAGGCGATCCAGATCATTCCCACCAAGGGCTATCCGGTAATCCACCACATCCGAACGTCCATCGTGGAACCGGATGCCGACACGCAGCACAGCGGCCAGCTGGACGGAAACGTTGCGCTCGAGGTGGGCGAGCAAGGCGTCTTCCTCAATGAGTATGCGATCGGAAAGGGCGCGGACGTGTTCACGGATGGTTCAGGCCGGCTAATCAAGGCAGGAACCAAGATCAACTTCCAGTTCCACCTGCACGCGAACGGCACAGAGACTCCCACCAACGTGGCCTTGGGATTGAAGCTTTATCCCAAGGGCTACACTCCCAAGCACGTGATCACTTCACTCACCGTGGGCGTAAACGAAATCGACCTCCGGCCTCACGAAGCAAACGTACGGTCTGATGCTTACATGCCCCTGATCAAACCGGCGCGTCTGCTGTCATTCCAGCCGCACATGCACGACCGCGGAAAGGCCGAATGCCTGGAAGCGATCTATCCGGATGGCAAAACCGAGATGCTGAGTTGCGCGAGGTTCGAGTTCAACTGGATGCGCAACTATGTGTACGCGGATGATGCGGCGCCGCTGCTGCCTGCGGGTACCATCCTGCATTCCATCATGTGGCATGACAACAGCGATCAGAGCAGATTCAACCCCGATCCCGACGCACAGATCACCTGGGGAGAACGAACCATCGACGAGATGGCATCGGCTTGGCTGAGCTATTACTACATGTCCGACGAAGACTTCAAAAAAGAAACGTGAAGCGCGAAAGACGGCACACCGGACACTGACAAGCGCACGGTGATGACCAAGAGAGAGTCGAAACTGGCTTCGATCTCAGGATTGCGGTTTGCGCGGCCTTTCTTCTCCTCGCCGCGGGTGGGGTTCGCTTGAACGCTCAAGTCCCCTACCCAGGCGCCCAATACCGCAGGGGACAGGACGTCAGCCCGACCTTTGATGGGTGGGAAAGCAATCCCGACGGCACCTTTGCGTTTTATTTTGGGTACTACAACAGAAATTCGGAAGAGGAGATCGATGTGCCGCTCGGTCCCGAGAACGCCTTCGATCTTGGGAATGGCGATCAGGGCCAGCCGACGCACTTCTATCCGGGGCGAAGATGGTTTGTATTCAAGGTAATTGTGCCCAAGGACTGGCCCAAGGACAAGCGGCTCGTATGGACACTCACGAATAGGGGCAGGACGAACCTCTCCAAGGGTTGGCTGCAGCCGGAATGGGAGATCGACGAGTTGTTGATCTCCAAAAATGCCATCTCCGATCCCTTTCTGCGGACGTCGAATTCAAATCCGAGTCCTGACAACAAGGCTCCCGTCATCACGGGCGGTCCCGCCCAAAGTGTCACCCTGCCTGCCGCGTCTACACTAAAGGTGACCGTCACCGATGACGGGCTCCCGAAGCCCGGCCCGGGAGACCGCGGGGGGCGAGTCCAAGGCGTGCAGGTCCGATGGATACTTTACCGGGGTCCGGGCAAAGCTCAATTCGATCCGGATTTGAGCCCTGCGGTTTACGGTAAACCACTGACGGCGGAGACCAAGGTGACTTTCAGCGCTCCGGGCAATTATTGGATCCGCGCAATTGCCACGGATGGCGCGATGTTCTCGACGTACGACGTGGTCGTGAAAGTGAACCCGAGTACCAGCGCCGAGAAGGCGCACTAAATTCTTTCGTAGAGCCCCAATCCAGCGTACATCCCTCCTGGGCCTGCGCCCCACTGTCAGGCTCTAGCCATTTTCGAACCCAGGTGATTCACGTGAAGGGAGCGCAGGCGGCTCATCAGCCGTTGCGAACTGTGTTAGAGTCAGCGCAAAATTTGGCCGTTTTGGCTTCACGACCCGAAGGAGGGAAGATGACCTCTCGTCACTTCATATCCTCTGTAAACTCATCCACCAGAAGGGCGATGCCTCGCGTGATGCTCGTGTTCCTGGCTGCGCTGTCCCTGCTGCGGCCGCATGGCGCGCTGGCTCACGACATTCCCAATGACGTGACGGTACAGGCGTTCGTCAAGCCCTCCGGCCAGCGGCTCGACCTGTTGGTGCGCGTGCCGCTCAAAGCCATGCGCGACGTGGACTTCCCCGAGCGCGGCCCCGGCTACCTCGATCTCAGTCAAGTCGACCCCTATCTCCGCGACGCCGCGGCTTTGTGGATCTCCGACGCCATCGAGATGTACGAAGGCGATTCCCGTCTGCCGAAGCCGCAAGTTGTGCAGACCCACGTCTCGCTCGAATCCGACAACTCTTTCGCCTCTTATGACGCAGCATTCGCGCACGTCACCGGCGCGAAGCTGTCAAACGATACCGAAGTTTATTGGAACCAGGCCATGCTCGACGTTTTGTTCGAGTACCCGATTCGCTCGGAGCATTCCGCATTCTCCATCCACCCCGGACTCGCGCGCCTGGGCTTGCGAGTGGTAACCGCGCTTCGTTTCTTGCCATCCGCCGGGGTCACGCGCGCGTTTGAATTCATCGGTGATCCGGGCCTCATCCGCCTCGACCCTCAGTGGTATCAGGCAGCCCTGCGCTTCGTCGATTTGGGTTTTCTGCACATTTTGAGCGGGACCGATCACCTGCTCTTTCTCTTTTGCCTGGTAATTCCCTTCCGGCGCTTTCGCGCGCTGATCCCCGTCGTGACCGCGTTCACCGTTGCGCACTCGATTACGCTCATCGCCTCTGCATACAACCTCGCGCCCGATTCGCTCTGGTTTCCGCCGCTCATCGAAACGCTGATCGCCATCTCCATCGTCTACATGGCGCTCGAGAACATCGTCGGCGGAGTTGGTGTGCATCGCCGCTGGATGATTGCTTTCGGATTCGGGCTCGTTCACGGTTTTGGCTTCTCTTTCGCGCTGCGGCAGACGTTGCAGTTTGCCGGATCGCATCTGTTGACTTCGCTGCTGTCGTTCAATGCAGGCGTTGAACTCGGGCAACTGCTCGTGCTGGTATTACTCATCCCCGCGCTGGAGCTCTTCTTCCGATTTGCGGTTGCTGAGCGCATGGGCACGATCATTCTTTCGGCGCTCGTAGCCCATACGGCCTGGCATTGGATGATCGACCGCGGGGAGCGCTTGCTTCAGTTCCGCTTCGAATGGCCCCAGCCAAACGCCACCCTGTGGGTGACAACGATGCACTGGCTGATGGTCATCGCCCTCATGGGCGGGCTCGCCTGGTACTTACGGAAATACTGGCGTCCGCTGCTGGCCCCGCAAGACGCCGCTCGCCGCGAATCATCGGATTTGGGTTTTCCAGAGGTCATCGCTTCTGAAAATTCCTTGCAGGTTCAAAGTGGAGGAGACGCATGAAGACCAATTTTTACGTTGGAGCGCTTGTTGTCGCGCTGCTGGTCTCGCTCGGTATAGGCTCGGCACTTCTCGAAAAAAGGGCTGCCGTAGAAGCTGCGGGAGTGCAGGCGCCTCGTTTTGAAGTGGATCCCATGTGGCCAAAGCCGCTGCCGAACCATTGGCTTCTGGGTATGACCATCGGCGTTTCCGTCGATGCGCAGGACCACATCTGGATCATTCACCGGGGCGGCTCGCTGGAAAGAATGGAAAACTATGCCGCCGCGAATCCCCCCGCTTCGGAGTGCTGTTCCGCCGGCCCCGCCGGTTCTCGAATTCGACGAAGAGGGCAATCTCATTGGGCACTGGGGTGGGCCGGGTCAGGGTTACGAGTGGCCCGCCTCGAATCATGGCATCACCGTCGATTACAAGGGCAACGTCTGGATCGGCGGCAACGGCCGCACCGCGCAGGTTCTCCCGCCAACGCAGGCCGCCGCTCTAAATGAGCAGCAACCCGGCGGGGGCCCCTTCAACGACAACATGGTCCTGAAGTTCACGCAGGACGGCAAATTCCTGATGCAGATCGGTCACGCCGGTAAGAGCCAGGGCAGCAATGACATCAACAATCTAAAAGGGCCCGCCAAGATGTTCATCGACAAGGAGGCGAATGAACTCTACGTCGCCGACGGCTACGGCAACCACCGAGTCATTGTGTTTGACGCCGATACGGGCAAGTACAAGCGGCATTGGGGCGCTTACGGTCACAAACCTGACGATACCAGCCTCGGCCTCTACAATCCTGACGCCCCAATCGCGCAGCAGTTCCGCAATCCAGTCCACTGCGCCGAACTCGCTAACGACGGCCTCTTATACGTCTGCGACCGCGCGAACGACCGCATCCAGGTCTTCAAGAAAGACGGATCTTTCGTCAAAGAGGCCATCATCGCCAAGCGAACGCTGGGCGACGGCTCGGTCTGGGATATTGCCTTCTCCAAGGATCCGCAGCAGAAATACATCTTCCTCGCCGACGGTTCGAACGAAAAGGTCTACATCATGCTCCGCGACACTCTCGAAATCCTGACCAGCTTCGGCGATGGCGGACGCCAGCCCGGCGAATTCTATGCGGTGCATAGCATTGCCACGGATTCCAAGGGCAACATCTTCACGACCGAGACCTACCGCGGCCAGCGCGTGCAGAAATTTGTTTACAAGGGTATGGCGCCGGTCACCAAAAAAGATCAAGGCGTAGTCTGGCCCAAAACGGCGAAAGGCTCCTGAACAAGCCGGCGCGGCCGCTGGCAGCACGGGAATAGTCCCTCACACCACGCCGTTTCAGCTGAGCGCAGTGGCGTGAAAGAAATACCGGCTTGACATGGCTCGGGTTGCGTGCTGAACTGCAGCCAAACCCTTTCGTTAGGAAATCGCCGCGGCCGAGTCCAAAAGTTTCGTCGACGAGGTGCCGAGATGAAAGCTAGGCGTAAATCCATTCAATTCAGGCCTGTGGGAATAGCCGTTGCGGCGTTGATCGCGTTGATCGCGATGCTGACGACGGCGCGCGCGCAAACGGTGGGCAAGCTAGACGCCCCGCAAGCGCAAGTTACCTTTGCCAAGGACGTCGCTCCGATCCTCCAGGCAGAAATGCCAGGAATGCCACAGAGCCGGAGCGATGGCTCCGATGTCTCTGGTCACTTACGAAGAGACGCGCCCGTGGGCGAAGGCGATCAAGCAGCGTGTAGCGGCGCGGATTATGCCTCCATGGCACCTCGACAGAACCGTTGGAATCCAGCATTTCCAAAACGACCCTTCCTTGACCGACGAGCAGATTGACACGATCGTTCGCTGGGTTAATGCAGGCGCGCCGCTCGGTAATCCCAAGGACATGCCTCCGCCCCAGCAGTGGCCGAATGACAATGAGTGGCAACTTGCGAAACAATTCGGCCAGCCGGATCTGGTGATTGAATCCGGGAATTACACCATGCCGGCTCATAGCCAGGACGTCTGGTGGAAGCCGCTCTCCGAAGTGCCGATCACCGAACCACGCTGGGTGCGTGCGGTAGAGATTCGGCCGTCGACCCCGAGCGGCCGCAGGATCATGCATCACGTGCTGGCCCGCCTCCAGCAGGATGAACCCGATCTGCGCAAGACCCTTTTCACCGGTGTCGATGCCGATAGCAACGGCCCCGGAATGCTGATGGAGTGGGCCATCGGCAAGAACTACGACGTCTACCGCCCGAACACCGGCAAGTTGTTGCTGCCGGGCGCGCATATCTGGTGGGAACTTCACCTTCACGCCGTCGGCGAAGAGATCACCGACCACGCACAGCTGGCGATCTATCTCTACCCGAAAGGCCAAGAGCCGAAATATCGGACGTACTTGATGTCCTACACGGCAAACCCAACCGTGAATGGGCAGCTTCTTCTGGATATCCCGCCCAACACGGTCAAAGAGACGCAGGGTTTCCACGTCTTGAAACAACCCGCGATACTCGAAAACTTCCAGCCGCATATGCACCTGCGCGGTAAAGCGATGTCCATGGAAGCGATCTTGCCCGACGGCAGCGCGCGGATGCTCAGCTACGTCGACCATTTCAGTTTTAACTGGATGACCAACTACATTTACGCCGATGATGCGGCGCCGGTGTTGCCGGCAGGTACTGTTTTGCGGATCACTGCCTGGCACGACAACACCGTCAATAACCCGAACAATCCCGATCCGAACCAATGGGTCGGCTGGGGCGAGCGCACCGTCGACGAAATGTCACACGCATGGGTCAACGTGACCTTCATCACCCAGGACGACTACGAGTCCTACGTCGCAAAGCAGAAGTCTGAAGTCGCGAGCTCTGCTGTCCCGGCGCGATAGCAGGCGTCTCCTTTGGAGCCGGATATGCAACCGCAGCGCTCGACACTGATAGCTCTCTGTACGATTGTTGCGCTGGTAATCCCTGCGTTCGCGTCCGCGCAGGGACTTGCCCTTGGAGCCTCTGCACGACAGCGGGCAGAGCGTCACAGGCGCGTTTGAGGGATGGTTCCGCAATCAGGACGGCAGCTTCAGCATTCTCTTCGGCTATTACAATCGCAACCAAAAACAAGATATGGATATCCCCGTCGGCCCGAATAACGAGATTGAGCCGGGCGGGCCCGACCGAGGCCAGCCTACCCACTTCCTGCCTGGCCGGCAGTGGGGCCTCTTCACCGTCACGGTCCCCAAGGACTTTGGAACAACCAAGCTCACGTGGACGCTGGTGAGCCACGGCCAAACGATGACGATTCCCGCAAGCCTCGATCCCCTTTGGGAGATTTCGCCTTTCGTGAGCCGACGACCGGGAACACGCCGCCGTCCCTCAAGCTGGAAGGAGGCTCCTCAGTACGGGGCCCGCGTCCGGTCAGCGTCGCCCTTCCCGCGACTTTGTCGCATCCGCTCACGCTGACGGTGTCGGTCGCCGACGATGCCAAACAGCCTCTTATTGGGACCGCGGGGATGCAGCAGCCCAAGACTCCTCCGGTCACGGTGACGTGGAGCAAATTCCGCGGGCCAGGTGTCGTGACGTTTGCCGATGCCAAGCCCGTCGTCGCTCTCTCCAAGGGTCAAGGCGCCGCGGGTGGGGTGAGCGGCACGGCAACAACGACTGCCACCTTTAGCGAGCCGGGAGAGTACGTGTTGCTCGTAGTGGCCAACGACTGGTCGGGAGTCGGCGGCCACGGGTATCAGTGCTGCTGGACGAATGCCCAGGTTCGAGTTTCCGTCAAACCCTAATACGCAACCGCCGAAACGTCACCGGCATCCTGCCCGCAATCCATTGAAAACGTTACGTGTGGTTCGTGTGGTCTCAATGGGTCATCGCTGTAATCTATGAAGAATGAGCATTGAAGGGTGGGGAGTCTTAAAGTGAACTTTCTCATGCACGCCTGTATTTGCGTAAGACACCCTGTTGGGCAACGGCTTGCCGCAGGAGCTTTCGCGATACCGGGCGCAACTCTTCAGGATGCTCGCGGAGGTAAGCTAGAAGGTGGCGTCTTTTTTCCTTCCCACGCTCGGAGCTTCGCACATCCGTCTTCGAGTGATCTAGAAACAATTCGGGCAGTCGCAAGGCGGCGCGATTATAGATCGAGCGCCACGTGTTCTTGACCGTAGAAAGGGATGCGCCCAAGTCGTCGTGTACTTGCTTGTCCGTCCCTCCGGAGAGTGCTGAAAGTAATAGTTTCTGTTCCCCTCGGCTAAAGCCGATTTGCGGCGGGTGATAATCGAAAAGTGCGCCAACCCACGAGCCGGGCCTACTGCGCTCTATCTCTCGCGTCACCCCAATGATGTGCGGTTCCCTGAAGATTTCTCGGGGGTCTCCCGTCAGGTGTTCCACGTACCTTCCTTGAGCCGGACTCCACAGCAGCCCGCCAGTCTTGAGTGTCCACTCAAGTCGCTCCACGTTTTCCGATTGAGAGGCAATCGCTTCCTTCCAAAGGTAACCGCGATGATTGTCAAGAAACAAACTCATCATTTTGCGATGGACTTCGGTGTGTTGCTCGAATTCCCGACGAATACAGCCCTCCCATACGACCAGATTCAGCCCGCCGCATGAGTTCGCTTCCCGGACCTGCCTGTCAGAGAGCAACGGAGAATTCCCCCGCACGATCCGCTTTGCCACTTCCGGTCCTATCCATCGGAGCGGGCGGCTCTTTATTTCCCGGACGAAATCATCAGTCACAAATACGCTCACGCCGACGACGCAAATCGTCGCGTGAGATCCATTTACTTCCTCGACTACCCCGGCTCTTTTGGCCTCCCAATCGAGCAAGCGGAGCCACCCCTGGCGCAAATCCGAGATCGCCCGACCATACCGTGGTCCAATCACGGGGTGTTCCGCGATGATACTGACACATCCGTCGACATCCTTTGGTCGCATCGGGCGATACTGTAGGCCCACGGGAAGTCCTTTAAGAAGAATGGGTAAGATGCTTCATAGCCCTTTTAGGGCCTAGCTTATAGCACTCCTTCTTATATAGTTCCACGTCACGTCCCTGAAGATCGTTGTCGGAAGGAAATTCCGCGTTTTTCCGTGTAATCGATCCGACGCGAGGACTCTGATCGGAGAGGTCAAAGAAAAACAATGATGAAGCTCAAGACCATCGCCGTACTTATCACTGGTCTGCTGATGGCGCTGAGTACTGGCGCGCAATCGCTGCCCAACAAGGCCCCGCTTCCCAACGGTAGCGGATTTGTGGAAACGTACAACGTTAACAATGCTCCGATTAGTTTGACTGGAGCTTTCTTCCAGTCGCTCGGAACCAATGGACGCTCCTGTGCCTCCTGCCACCTGCCCGGGGAGGGCTGGAGCGTTTCAGCCGCCGAACTCCGGTTACGGTTCCTTCTGACCCGAGGTTTGGATCCCATCTTTCGAACCAACGACGGTTCGAACTGCGACCAAAACGTCGACACATCGACGTTGGAAGGAAGGCGTAAAGCCTACAGCTTGTTGCTCAGCAGGGGTCTGATTCGCATTTCCCTACCCGTGCCCGCTGGCGCCCAGTTCACGGTTGAAAGCGTTAGTAACCCTTATGGATGCGGTGATACCTCGACGCTTTCGATGTACCGCCGTCCACTTCCGGCGACAAACTTGAAGTTCCTCAGCACCCTCATGTCGGATGGGCGCGAGTCCTCTCCACAAACAGGAACACAGAAAATCGCCTATCCCGATCCTGAATCTGCGTTGCTCTTCGATTTGGCCCACCAAGCCATCGACGCCACCACTGGACACGCGCAGGGCGCGGTTCCCACACCCGCGCAGGTACAAGACATCGTCAATTTCGAGACGGCCTTGCGGACGGCGCAGGCATTCGATTACTTTGCGGGTTTTCTGAATGATGGCGGAGCGTCCGGCGGCCCCGTCGCGCTGGCTTCACAGTATTATGATATTGGCATCAACGACTCCTTCCCACCGAGCTTTGGGTTTAATCCCACCGGAGCAGCCTTCAACCCCAAAATCTTCAACTTGTATGATAGTTGGACGAACTCGCTTGGCCAGCGAGCGAGCATTGCCCGCGGTCAAGCGCTGTTCAACTCGAAAGCGATTACGATTTCCGGGGTCGGAGGCATCAACGATGTGGTTGGGCTCCCGGCATCGTTTTCTGGCACCTGTGGGACTTGCCATGACTCCCCCAATGTGGGCAACCACTCCGTTTCTGCGCCATTGAACATCGGCGTAGCGGACGTCACGAGTCCGCTGGATGTCGGCTACCTTCCGGTGTTTACCTTGAAGAACAACGCCACAGGCGAAACCGTGAGGACCACCGATCCCGGCCGCGCACTCGTCACCGGGCAATGGGCGGATATTGGAAAAGCTAAGGGCCCCATTCTTCGCGGACTTGCCAGCCGTGCGCCTTATTTTCATAATGGCTCGGCCGGAAGCCTGGCGGATGTACTCACATTCTACGACAAGCGTTTCAACATCGGTTTTACTGCCCAAGAGAAGGCCGATCTAATCGCGTTTCTTAATGCGCTCTGAGCAGCCGGGAAAGTTAGAGAGTAGGCGCACATTGCCCGCGTAGGGCAGCCTCCACTGAATCGCACACAATCGGGCGGCATCGTCGCGAAAAGTTACGGAAGCCGCCCCTTCCCGTCCAGTGAGAGGAAATTCGAGAGAGCCAACTCCCGAAAAGTTGGGTTTTTGGAGTGTGCCTGGGCCGGGTTCAGCTCGCCACCTTATCCCCGAGAAATGCAAGCATCATTGGGCATAATCGAAGTCTCACTCGAGACGGCTCTCGGCCGTTTCATCGCGGTGCTTCTTCAAATACTGCATGAACGGTGTCCCTCCCGTTCCTACTGCATGCGGGTTCTTCGCATCGGTCTGAGCTTGCTGGAATATGTAGGCTGCGGCATAGTCGAAGTGCAGTGTACGAAAGGCCTCGAGAACTTCCACACAAGCATTGAACGCTGAGGTCAATGGCCGCCGGCCGGCACGTTGGACAAACAGCCGCACCGGAACTCGCCTTTCCAGCGACTCGATGAAAGTGCGATGTGTCGGGGGCATGTAGGTGCGCATCTCCTGGAGATAAGAGCTTAGCTCATCTTCTTTGTGCCTCACGCCGAGCATCGCATCGAGCGCCGGGACGATCGCACTTTGGGCCCCGGTTTCGCCACGGAACTGCTGGGGATGTCCTCCGTAAGCTTCAACCCCCTCGTATATGACACCGTCTGGGACATCGGGATGATTCTTCCATCCGTGAATATAAGGGCGAACCCGATGGTAATAAATGAAAGGTTCGCACCGTTCTGGCATTTTTTGGAGGGATGCGTACATTGCAGTCAGCGACGATTCAACTTGTGAGAGCAGGATTTCCAATTGCTCCCCCTCGCCCGCTTCTGCGGCATTCATACAGGCGTCCAGAACGGCTATCGCCGGAGCGGCGTTCCGCTCGATTTCCACGTGAATCAGAATGAACCACTCCTCGTCGATACCACCAAGAAAGTTTTGGATCAGGCCGAGGTTGCCACATTCGATCTCGCGTGACGCATCGAAACGGAAGAAGTTGTGAAGAGCGTAGCTGCTATAGCTGAGCATCGGTGGCCGACCCAGGCTGTCGGCAATCTGGTGCCAGGGCACAGCGAGCCGCGCCGGCAAGATCACTTCGGGCCGAGGCCCTCCCCAGACGTAGGCATGCCCCAGGAAGCTTAGGAGAACCATGGCTCGCTCGCGTTCGCGACAGTCCTTTATCTCTTCTACTGGGAACGGAGGGAGATCTGCGAGCATGCGACGAACCTGATCCGAAACGAGGAGTTTCGGTAAACTCAAAGCCACGCTTTCCCATGCGTCGAAGGCCATAGGAAGACGTTTCAGAGGATCGTGAAGGGGAAGAAAGCCGCGCTTGGGACTAACCTCGAATGCGGCGATAGAGGTCAACATTCATGACGCTCCTTTATCCCGCTTGGTGGCCCGGCACTCCTTTAAGGCGCCAGACTCTTGGGTTCTTACAGAATATGGGATTTCTTGGCGGCAAACAATAGGGCCTAAGATGTAGGAGTTGCCGGGCTAGAACGAATCACTGCGATAGGCCAGCCACCATGGTGTCCATCTTTTCGCTCAGCTGACGAACGCGATTCCGAGCGCATTGAAGGTCTCGAAATAACGCACGCACCGGGCACAGGAAAGTGCTGATCCGAAGCGGTTGCAATGAAAACAAAAGAGTTTATAGCGAGCGGGCCTATAAGCCGGATTCTGTCTTCGCGCCTGGCCGTTGTCGAAACCCATTTGGGTCGCGACTCCGTACCAATCGCGGAGGCCATCATTCCTCTAGGCCGTCGATCGCCCGACGGCTCAAGCAGCCTACCCGAGGGTTTTGTGAGAACGCCGTGAGGCGTCCGCACATTTGACGGGCCGGGCCGGCCCTTCCCTCCTATTTGGCCTTGCACCGCGCGGGGTTTACCGTGCCGCGGACATTACTGCCCGTGCGGTAGGCTCTTACCCTACCGTTTCACCCTTACCAGGCGGCCGCAGTTTGAAAAGACCTGCCAGAGGTTTGGCCTCGGGCTGATCATCGATCCGCGGCCACCGGCGGTTTATTTTCTGTGGCACTGTCCGTGACCCGACGCCCAAAACGAGCGTCCGGCCCCCTGGCGTTACCAGGCGCGCTGCCCTGCGGTGTCCGGACTTTCCTCCAGGCGGCTTCCCTGTTCGGGATTTCGCCCAGCGATTGCCCAGCCCGCTCGCTACGCCACATTATATAGCGAGTCTACGTAACCCCGGCGGGAAACGTACTGCGCCTCTTCGTGGCCGTCCCGCTTGCGAGAAGCTTAACGTCCAAACAACTAAAAGAGTGTTGCGGCTAAAAGAGTGGCTGCGTTTAAACGGTTGTTGCGGCTAAAAAGTTGTTGCGAAGTTGTTGCGTCTAAAAAAGCTGCGTGGATGTGGATTTGGATTTCTTTGCGGTCGCCGATCTCTTGCCGGGCGTCTTTGCTTTGCCGGAGCTTGTCGTCTTGGCTGAGCCGGTTGCCGAACCGGCAGCGGCCTTAGCCGCACGCCCGCCCGGCTTCTTATCCCCCGTTTTCTTATCTTTCGATGACGTCTTGGACTCCGCGACCGCCGTGATCGCCAGCTTACCTTCCAGCAGCGCCTCGAACTCGTCCTCCGTCAGCGTGCGAACGCCGAGCGATTTGGCCTTTTCGGATTTCGAGCCTGGATCGGCTCCCACGACGACGTAATCGGTGTTCTTGCTGACCGAGCTCACCACTTTTCCACCGTGTGCAATCACCGATTCCCCAGCCTCCTCCCGCGAACGCCGCTCCAGCGTTCCGGTAAACACGAACGATTGGCCCGCCAGGCGGTTTGAGACCGGCGCCTGTCTCTCATGTTTTGGATCGACTCCGGCGGCGCGCAGGCGCTCGATGACTTTCCGGTTGGCGCGTTCGGAGAAAAACTCCGTGATGCTCGCGGCCACCTTGGGCCCAACTTCGGCCACTTCCGTCAACGCTTGCTCGTCGGCTTCCGCCAGGGCGCTGATCGAGCCGAAATGCTCGGCCAGCAACTGCGCCGTGCGCTCGCCCACGAAGCGCATGCCTAAAGCGTAGATCAGGCGCGAAAGGTCGTTGGACTTGCTCGCGGCAATTTCGTCGAGCAGATTCTGTGCCGATTTCTCCGCCATGCGTTCCAGCGCGGCCAGCTTCTCCGCATCCAGATGGTAGAGGTCCGCAAAATCGCCCACCATGCCGGTGGAGACGAGTTGGTCCACGATCTTGTCGCCGAGTCCGTCGATATTCATCGCATGCCGGCTGGCGAAGTGGATCAAGGACTCCTTACGCTTCGCCGGACAGGCGGCATTCACGCAGCGATAGGCCACCTCATCGGGTGATTTATGAATGTGGCTGCCGCATTCCGGACACAACTCCGGAACCTTCACCGGCCGCCGGTCCTTTCCCTGCTGCACAACTTTCACCACGTGCGGGATCACTTCGCCGGCGCGTTCGATCAGCACCGAATCGCCCGCCGCCAGCCCCAGCCGCTCGATCTCATCCATGTTGTGCAGCGTCGACCGGCTCACCGTAACGCCGCCCACCGCCACAGGTTCGAGCAAAGCCACCGGCGTAAGCGCCCCGGTTCGGCCCACCTGAAAGATGACCTCGCGCACCGTGGTCGTTTCCTGCCGCGCGGGATACTTATACGCAATGGCCCAGCGCGGGGCTTTGGAGGTGAACCCCAGCTCCTGCTGGAGCGACAATTCGTTCACCTTGATGACAATGCCGTCAATTTCATACGGCAGCTTTTCGCGTTTATCTTCCCAGTCCCGGCAATACTCCTCTACCTCCTCGATCGATGCGCACCGCTTCCAGTCCAGCGCCTTGAATTTCAATGCGGAAATCGCCTCGAGTTCGTCGGAATGCCGCGCGAAGGGCGTTCGGCCTCCTGCGATCAGGTAGTATCCGAAGAAATCGAGCTGTCGCGACGCCGTAATGCGGGAGTCGAGCACCCGCACCGAACCCGCCGCGGCATTTCGCGGATTGGCAAAGCGCTTGCCGCCCGCCTCTTCCTGTTGCTCGTTCAATTTTGCGAAGGCCTTCAAGGGCATGATCATTTCGCCGCGCACTTCGAAATCGCCGTCCACACCGGCCCGCCGGGCCGCCGCCGGGTCCGCTCGATGAGGGATGGCCTTGATCGTTGCCACGTTTGCGGTGACGTCCTCGCCGGTTGTTCCATCTCCTCGCGTCACGGCGCGGGTGAGCTCCCCGTGCTCATAATGCAGCGCGAGGCTCATTCCATCGTATTTGTGTTCGACGATGTACTCGACTTTCTGCCGCCCGGAGACTTCGCGCGCGCGTCGGTCGAATCTTTCCAGTTCCTCGAAAGAGAAGGCATTGTCGAGGCTCAGCATCGGCGGCTGGTGGCGCCGCGTCTCAAAGCCCTTGCGGGTCGCCCCGCCCACGCGCTGCGTCGGCGAATCAGGGGTGACGATTTCGGGGTGCGCCGCCTCCAACTGCTTGAGCTCATTCATCAGCCGGTCGAATTCGGCATCGGAAACCGATGGCTGGTCGAGCACGTAGTAGCGATGCTCGTGCGCGCGGATCTCTTCGCGCAATCGGGCTACTCTCTCGCGGAGCTTGTTATCGTTCTTGGCGGGCATGGCGCGGCCGGCGGCTATCGGTACGAGTTAAAATCGCAAAACAACATTATACAATTCGAGCTTTGCGGCTGATGGGGAGTTCGCATTCGCCTGGCGGACCTCCCTCAAGCCTTCTCCCCAGAGGTTCCGCGCATGGATATCCTCACAATCCAATAAAACGCCAGGATAAAAGCAATCGTCGAAATGGCGAATCCCACGCTGTGTGCGATCAAAAATCGCGTGGCTTGCTGGCCGTACCGGATCGCTAGATACCCTTCGGCAAAAAATCGCAGGGCGCGCGCAATGCTCATAGCTGCCAGGAACGTGCGAAACGGCATGCCCAGGGCCCCGGCTGCCAGCACAAATAACTTGAAGGGCGTGGGCGGCGGCAGCAATGCCGCGACAACGACCGTGGCGAAACCGTTTTGCTCCATCCAACGATGGATCTTCGGCGCCTGCGACCCCGCCTTCTTGTGGAATGCGGCCTCTTCGCCCTTGCGCGCCAGGAAATAGAGCAGCACGGAGCCCGCCACCGAGCCGAGAGTCGCCATCGCGGCGTAATAGGGCATGCGCAGCGGCGATTCAATGCACAGATCGATCAGCAGCAGATCGTTGAGGGATGGGAAAGGGAGAATCGTGGAGTCCAAAAAAGATAACCCCATCAGGCCAAAGCCGCCGGAGACCGTAATGGCCTTGAGCAACCAAGTTGGAAGATGATATTTGTCCATAGGCTCGACGGCGGAGATTCTATACTTTCGGCCCGCCCAAACTCACGGTATAAAACACGGGTCGTCCCTCTAGGAGCGAATGTGGGCGATATGCCAGAAGTGTGGCACTCGCGGTCTGATGCAGTTCTGGTTGGCCTACGCCCGGAAGTATCCTGCCCGGAAGTATCCTGAAAGATGCGTAAAACCTCGAAATTGTCCCGCCCACGCGAGGACCGCATTCTTGACCATCAACCGAGCGTGCTATAAAGTGTCCCTTTGCCTTTCTGGTGGGAATCACACCTGATAGCCCCCTGATTGAGGATTGACGGAGGAAGCATGGAATTAGCGGGATGGGTCTGGTTGTTTGCGGCAAGCGCTGGATGGCTCCTGATGCGTAGCCTCGGAAGTTGCCGCCCGGTGGTACGACGTCTGCTGAAGGGCGGTGCCGCGCTTGCCTTGCTGCCGCTGAGCGCCATCGCTACCTGGGCGCAAGCGCCTGAGACGGCCGGCGGCGAAGCCAATCTGAAGCTCCCCGATCTCTCCCAGGTAAGCTTTCTCGGCATTGACGGCCACAAGCTGCTTGCTTTTCGGCATTCTCTTTTGCGTCTTCGGCCTGATTTTCGGCCTGACGATATACCAGCGCCTGAAAAACCTGCCGGTGCACCGCTCCATGCGCGAAATCTCCGAGCTGATCTACGAGACCTGCAAGACCTATCTGATCACCCAGGGCAAGTTCCTGGTGCTGCTCGAGACCTTCATCGCCGTGGTCATCGTGCTCTACTTCGGCGTGCTGCTGCACATGGACGCCATCCGCGTGATCATCATTCTCCTTTTCAGCGTGCTGGGAATTGCCGGCAGCTACGGCGTGGCCTGGTTCGGCATTCGCGTGAACACCTTCGCCAACTCGCGCACCGCCTTTGCCGGCCTGGGCGGCAAGCCCTACCCCATCTATAAGATCCCGCTGGACGCCGGCATGAGCATCGGCATGATGCTGATCAGCGTCGAGCTGCTGATGATGCTCTTCATCCTGCTGTTCGTTCCCGGGGACTACGCCGGGCCCTGCTTCATCGGCTTCGCCATTGGCGAATCGCTGGGTGCCGCGGCGCTGCGTATCGCCGGCGGCATCTTCACCAAAATTGCCGATATCGGCTCCGACCTGATGAAGATCGTCTTCAAGATCAAGGAAGACGACGCGCGCAATCCCGGCGTCATCGCCGACTGCACCGGTGACAATGCCGGCGATTCGGTCGGCCCCAGCGCCGACGGCTTCGAGACCTACGGCGTTACCGGCGTCGCGCTGATCACCTTTATCTTGCTGGGCGTAAAGAGTCCCGCCGTACAGGTACAACTGCTGGTATGGATCTTCGTGATGCGCATCGCCATGCTGGTCGCCAGCGCGGCCTCTTACTTCATCAACAGCGCCATTGCCAGCGCGAGATTTCAACATGCAGACCAGCATGAATTTCGAGTCGCCGCTCACCTCGCTGGTCTGGCTGACCTCCATCGTCTCCATCGCCATGACCTACGTGATCTCCTACGCCGTGATTCCCGATCTTGGCGGCGACACCACCCAATGGTGGAAGCTGGCCACGATCATCTCCTGCGGAACCCTGGCTGGCGCCGTGATCCCCGAACTGGTGAAGGTGTTTACCTCCACCGAATCGCGCCACGTGAGAGAAGTCGTCACCTCGGCGCAAGAGGGCGGCGCGTCGCTCGGCATTTTGTCCGGATTCGTGGCCGGAAACTTCTCCGCCTACTACCTGGGACTGGCCATGGTGGCGCTGATGTCCATCGGCTATATGGTGGGCCAGTTGGGGCTTGGCAATCTGATGATCGCGGCTCCGGTGTTCGCTTTTGGACTGGTGGCCTTCGGCTTCCTGGGCATGGGACCGGTAACCATTGCGGTCGATTCCTACGGACCGGTCACCGACAACGCGCAATCGGTGTTTGAGCTTTCGCTGATCGAGCAAATTCCCGGCATTCACGCAGGAACTCAAGCGCGATTTTCATATCGATGCCAACTTCGGGCGTGCCAAGGACCTGCTCGAAGAGAACGACGGCGCCGGAAATACCTTCAAGGCCACGGCCAAGCCGGTGCTGATCGGCACCGCCGTCGTCGGCGCGACCACCATGATTTTCTCCATCATCATGGCCCTCACCAACGGCCTCACCGAAAACGTCGACAAGCTTTCCCTGCTGCACGCGCCGTTTTTGCTGGGAATCATCGCCGGCGGCGCCATGATCTACTGGTTCACCGGCGCGTCCACTCAGGCCGTGACCACCGGCGCCTACCGCGCCGTGGAATTCATCAAGGCCAATATCAAACTCGAAGGCGTCGAGAAGGCTTCTGTCGCCGACAGCAAAAAAGTCGTCGAAATCTGCACGCAGTACGCGCAGAAAGGCATGCTGAATATTTTCATCGCGGTCTTTTTCGCCGCGCTTTCCTTCGCCTTCGTCGAACCTTTCTTCTTTATCGGCTACCTGATCTCCATCGCCATGTTTGGCCTCTTCCAGGCCATCTTTATGGCCGATGCGGGAGCTGCCTGGGATAACGCCAAGAAAATCGTGGAAGTCGAACTGAAGCAGAAAGGCACCGAACTCCATGACGCCACCGTAATCGGCGACACCGTCGGCGATCCTTTCAAAGACACTTCTTCGGTGGCGCTCAATCCGGTCATCAAGTTCACCACGTTGTTTGGACTGCTGGCCGTTGAACTGGCCGTGCAGCTAACTGCGGAGACCGGCGGGATGCTGACTCATATCCTCGCGGCTGTTTTCTTCCTGGTCTCGTTTACCTTCGTCTATCGCTCGTTCTACAGCATGCGCATCCGCACCTCCGAAGGAGCAAAGCAGGCCGCCCGCGCCGCCGCCGATTGAACAAACTCGGCTGGCGACGTGTTGGCTCGCGTGTTCGGCTGCAGGTCGCCTACGCCTTCAGCAGATTCGGGAATTTGCGCGGATCGTTCTCGAAGCCGGGGAAAACAGTGCTCAGGATCGTTGTCCCCAGATGGCGCGAAATGATCTCGCCGAGCACGGAGCGAAAATCGGTGGTCAGCGTCAGGTCGCGGCCTTCGTTGAGCTGCTCGGGACCGAGTCCGGGCCATTTGCCGTAGACTTTCCCGCCCTTCACCGGGCCGCCCATCACAAACATGCAGTTGGCATGGCCATGGTCGGTGCCGCGATTGCCGTTTTCGTGCGCGGTGCGGCCGAATTCAGACATGGTGACCACCACGATATCTTCCATGCGGTCGCCCATATCCTGTGAAAACGCCGCCAGCGACTGCCCCAGATCGCGCAGCAGATTCGCCAAGTTGGCCCTGCGCGCCGCCTTCGTTGACGTGATTGTCCCAGCCGCCCGTATCCACGAACGTGACCTCGAGGCCGATATCGGCCTTGTGAAGCTGCGCCACCTGCTGCAGCGTCTGGCCCACGCGGTTGCGCGGATAGTCGGCGCCATTTTCCGGCTGGAAGCGCGAGGGATCGGCCTTGCGCAGCATGTCGATCGCTTCAAACGTTTCCGTGCCGGTGCCGCGCAGCGCCTGATCCACCGTCTGCGCGTAGAGCGCCTCGAAGCCGCCCTCGACCGCCGGTGACTGCGCAAACACGCGGAACTGCTTGACGTCGGGCAGCGCGATGGCGGGCGCGGACCCGCGCAGCGTCAGCGGCAGATTCGGTCCCATGGCCACAGCGCGAAAGGGCGAAGCGTCCGTCTTCGGGAACCGCCTGCAGAGTGCGATTGAGCCAGCCGTCATCGGTCGCCTTCACGCCCGGCGTGCCGGATTCCATATAGTCCTGCGCGTCGAAATGCGAGCGCGCTGGTATCCGGCGAGCCCGCGGCGTGCACGATGGCCAGCTGTTGCTTGCTGAAACAGCGGCACGAGTGGCGCGAGGCTGGGATGCAGTCCGAAAAAGCCGTCGAGGTCGAGCGCCGCTGCTTCCCCGCCCTGCCGGGGCTGAGGAATCGCGATGGTGGGCCGAATGCGGTAGTAATTCGGCTCGGCGAAAGGCACCACGATGTTCAGGCCGTCGGCCGCGCCGCGCTGGAACAGCACGATCAGCTTCTTGCGATTGGGCATGGGCGTGGCCGCCACGGCGCGCCGCAGGAATGCCGGCATCGTGCTCATGCCGATCATGGCCACGCCGCCGCTCTTCAGGAATACTCGTCGTGAGACGCTCATGAGTGATTCTCCCTTCTCGCCTTGATCCCGTCAGCGCCGCTGAAATTCCGGCGCGCCCAGCACCAGTCCCGCGATCATGTCTTCATTCACTTGTCGGATCGGGATCGTCCAGGCTGGCCTGCACGACTTGCGGATCGCTCATCTGCTTTTCGCAGCGTCGCGCGTGTTTGCTCGAGACGCTTCGCCCGACAGCAGCACGCCGATGGCCCGGTCGAGCGCGGCATCGGGCTGCGCGGAAGCGTTCGCCGGAAAGCAATGTCGGAATATCCGTGCGTCACTCGCGCGCAGCCGGTTTCCGGTCAGCGACAGCGAATAGTTCATCCGGTTCAGCAAAGCGCCGGTATTGACCCAGGCGTCGGCCTTATCGGAGTAGCCCGTCGGCGGCTGGCACTGATAGAGCGGCTCGCCGATGCGACCGGTCCACTGCACCAGCGCGAGCGGGACGTCCGTCTCCGCTCCCACGGCGCGCGCGGCCGAGGCCACCAGCTCGAATGGCGTCTTGATCTTGGCGCGGTAGGCTTCGCGCGACCAGAACTCCGGCGAATAGATCATCGTGTGCAGCACGGCGCGAATGTCGCCGTCGGTCTCTCAGATAGGTCTGGGTCATGCGCTCGACCAGCGCATCGGGCGGATTATCGGAAACGAAATGCCGCGCAATCTCCAACGAAAGATGGTGCGCCGTATGCGGATCGCGCGCCAGCAGATCGAGCACCTCTTCGCCGTCCTTCATGCCGCCGGCATTGATCTTGTGCCCCAGCACCATTTTCGGGCTCGTTATCGTGGAGGCGGTCGTCAAACCAGAACTGCGGGTCTCGCTGTGGCCGGCGAATGGTCCAGCCGGTGAAGCTGCGCGCCACGGCGATCACGTCTTCCTGCGTGTAGCCGCCATCCACGCCCAGCGTGTGCAGTTCCATCAGCTCGCGGCCGTAATTTTCGTTCAGTCCGCGTTCTTGTTTCTTCTTGGCCTGATTCGGGTTGGCAGCGGGAAAACGCCGCGCGGCCAAACGGGCCGCCAAATCGGCCGCGATACGCCTGTCGCGCGGCCTGTTCCTGCTGCAGCCGCGCCCAGGCGTCGGGATCCACGCTCTGCCAGTTATCGAGGTAGAAGAGCATCGCCGGACTTTTTGCCGTGGCTTCCAGCAGGTCGCGGAACTTGCCCATGGCGTGCGGGCGGATGGCATCGCGCTCGTACGAGGTAATCAACCAGCGGTCCGCGCCCTTGGCGGCAAAAACGTTGAAGTGATTGAACCAGAAATCGACCATCTGCTCGTCAAGCTGCCGTTCGCTGTAGACGGCGCGATCCATCTTGGCCATTGCCAGTTCGGCGACCACGCGCTGCGGCGTTTGAATCGCTTCGAAATTCATCATCTGGTTCCCGGGACCGTTCTGGCCTTTGCCATTCTTGGCACCGGGCAGCAGGATCGCCGCTAGCTCATCGGGAGCCATGGTTTGCGGTGAAGAAGTTTGCGGCGAAGTGGACTGCGGCGAGACATTACTTCCGCTCTGCGCACCATCGGCATTCGCATGATTGCTGTCGGATTGCTCGGATCCCTGCTCAGATGGTGCATCGACCATCTGCCCCGGCTGGCCCTGCCCTGCCCTGGCCTGACGTGCGGCCTGCAGCCTTTGCTGCTGCTCCTTGCGATACTCCTGCGGAGTGATGCCCTCCCGCTTTGCGGCTACCTGCGGCGGAGGAAATTTCTGTAAGAGGGCTTCCGAAGACATGCTCAGCGTGGGAAAACGAGAAAGCCGGGACTCCAGCGCCGCGTCGTGGATGGACTCGGGATGAAGCTGCTCGTCGATCCACTTCGCCACTCCCATCGCCTTGATCCGCTCAACGTCACCCGGGCGCGGCCCATAGCCAAGGCGGTTCAGGACGTGCGCGATGGCTTCGTCTTCGCTCAAATCGCTCGGGGGCAAACCTTTCAGGCTCTGGCCCTGCCCCGGTCGAAGCGTCTGCTGGTTCGCATCGCTTCTGTCGCGCCCCGCGGCCAGATAAGGAACCAGGAAAATGAGGCTCGCACTGAGCAAGCCCATCACGATCAGGAATCCGCTATCCGTGCTTGACGAATTGCCAGTTCGAAATTTTGGCGCGGCCATATCGGGCTCCAGGCTAAAAAGGATGGATAAAAACGTCCGTTATGCTCTGCATTATAAACCCGTTGCGGAAGGAAAAGTTGTGCGGGCGAATGGCCGCGCTGCTCAAAAGCAACCTGCATTGCGAGGGTGTGGCCAACGCCATTGGTGTAGCTTCTGGCCGCTAATCGCCTTGCAGCAGCACCAGAAACAGTACCAGGTAGCGCTTCAGGTTATGCGTCACCAGAAATTGTTCCTTGACGTGCTGATGCCCGTTTTCGCCCAGCGTCTTGGCAAAGGCCGGATTCGCCAGCAGGAAGCGGATCTGGTACGCGGTCCCTTCGACCGAATGCACCAGCATCCCCGTCAGCTTGTGGAGCACTTGAGATGGGATGCCGCCAACCGCCGACGCCACGACCGGCTTCTTCTTCCACAGCGCCTCGCTTACGGTAAGGCCGAAGCCTTCGCGCAGCGATTTCTGGATCACGATCGTTGATCCGCGCTGCAGCGCATTGATCTCGATATGACTCCAGGGCGGCAGATTGAGGATATGGATATCCGGGTCGCCTGCGGCTGCCTCTTCGGCTTCCTGCTGCACTGCGGCCCCTTCGGGATCGTCGCTTGCGCTTCCGCCCGCCAGTACAAGCTGGCAATCTTCGTACTTCTTGACCAGCCGATAAGCGCGGATCACGCCCACGGGATCCTTCAGGCGATCGAAGCGCGAAATCTGGGTAAGGATTGGCCGTGAGGCGTCAATATGAAATTGCTCCAGAATGCCGCGCACGAATTCGGGCTCCAGATATTTGTTCTTGTCCGCCAGCGGATCGATGGTGGGGTAGAAAAGATATTGTGGGATGTGCAGGCCGCGGGTGAATTGAGGCGATGAAAAAAGCGAAGCGTCGTAGCGCTCCACCCAGGGTTTGAGAAAGTCCCACACCTGTGCGTTCGGATTGGAAAGATCGATGTGGCAGCGCCAGACCCAGCGCTGCCCGTTGGCTTCGCGATCGTCAATCAGCGCAACGGGCTGCGGATCGTGAATGACGACGAAATCCTCATCGAACCGCATGCGCCGCCGGTTCTCTTCATTGGTGGCGAGAAATGTGTCGGCCCAGTCGGGTGCGACGTCAAAGGGAGCGCCGTGAAGCGCGTTGTGAAACGCCTTGGTAACGTGGAAAAACTTTTCGCCGCCCGTAATCACGTCCCACTGCGTCGCCAATCCGACTTCCGCCATCAAGGGAACGAGGCGATTCAGAATTTCCGCGACGCCGCCCCCCACCGCAGTGGAGTTCACCATCTTCACGCGCCGTCCGGCCAGTCGGCGCGCCAACTCCCATATTTCGATTATTTCGGGCTCACCGACGATGGGAGCGTAGTCCTGCAGGGACGGCATCGTCGGCGCCGCCGGCTTGGCAACTTCAGTTGTGCTCATCGGGGTTCCTGTGGCTCGAGCATCGCCACGATGTCCTGGCGCAGTTCGTCGAGCGTATCGTTGTAGAAATCGATTCGGTTCAGGCGTGCGGCAAGCTTTGGATTGTTCAGGCTATTCTCGATCCAGTGGGAAAAATCGTTGGTCTTCAGATGCAGCCGGAGCCGGGAGTTGATGAAGTGATAGTGAAGTGATTGGTGGCCCAGCTGGCGTATTCCATCCGCCAGTTCCGCAAGCGTCCAGGCGGGCATGCCAATGGGTACGGTGACTTCCCTCGCCTCGGAAAAATAGAACGCTTCAAAGGCCCGCCGGTCAATCGCCTGCGGATGCAGCTTTAGATGTTCATCGACAATTCCCACCAGGATGTTGCGCAACTCCTCCAGCGTGACGATGTCGCGCAGATCCACAACCGCCAACTGCTCCGCCAGCGCCGCTTCGTTACAGGCCGCCAGCGCCCACTGCGCGAAATCGCTCGAAAATGCCGTGTAATGATGGGCTTCGAGGCTCTGAAATGTATGATAAAAAATCGACGCTTCGGGACAGGTCCGCAAGCTCTTGGCAAAATCGCCGAGCGTATACACCGGTTGCGCCCCGATACGGATCAGATAGGAGGCGGCCATGAACTGAAAGGGCTGCTCGGCGCGCTTCGTCTCCAGCAATACCGTCATTGTCTTAGAAATTGTGCACTCTCCCCGTGAAGATAAATGGACCACGCGCCGCGATTGCGGTTCTATCGGTGAGATGCAGCAAACCACCCAAAAGGCGTCGTTCACCTGTGGAATGCTCGCCGGCAACAATCCGGCCTTCGCGCGCTTAATTGTTTGCAACCAACGGATTCGAGCTGACCTGAGGCTGAGAGGCGTACCAGAGCAGGATATGCCATTCTAACCTCGCTCTGTTAGATTCTCCCTGTAAATCAACCGAAGGGACAAACACAACGAACCCGCTACGCGATTTGATCTTCTGGCTCTCGACGAAAAAGGGCGCAACGAATTGGGTCGCGCGGCTGGGCAAGACCCATGGCTTTGCCCGAAGGTTCGTCGCCGGCGAAACGCTTGAAGAAGCCATCCGGTCGATTGCCGCGATTTCTCATGCAGGCCGGCGCGTAATCCTGAATCATCTGGGCGAAAATGTTGGCACCTCAAATGAGGCGAGAAAAGCGCGAGACAGCTATGTGCAGATGCTGCGTTCGCTGCGTGAAGCTGCTATCGACGGCAATATCTCCATCAAACTGACGCAGTTGGGCCTGGATTTCGACCGCGATTTGTGCCTTTCGCTGGCTCATGAGATTGCCGCCGCCGCGGCGTCCCTGGACAATAGCATCGAGATTGATATGGAGGGCTCGGCCTATACCGAGGCCACCCTGCAAATCTTCGAAAAGGTCCGGCGCGAGCACGTCAATACCGGGGTTGCGCTTCAGGCTTATCTGTTGCGCACCGAGGCCGATATCAAGAGGCTCGCTCCCCTGAATCCCCCCTCAAAACTGAAGATACGCCTGGTAAAAGGCGCTTACCGCGAGCCGCCCTCCGTCGCATTCCAGAAAAAGAGCGATGTCGACGCCAACTATCGCCGGCTTCTCGATTCACTGCTCCAGCCGGATAAAGACGGCCCCGTTGTGGCCATCGCTACCCACGATCCAGCACTCATCGATTGCGCCTGCGCCAGAATCCGGCAGCTTGCCTTGACCGCGGACCGATACGAATTTCAGATGTTGCTGGGAATCCGGCGCGACTTGCAGGAAAAGGTATTCTCGCAAGGCCATCCCCTTCGCGTCTACGTTCCCTTTGGCGAAGCCTGGGTGCCCTATTTCATGCGGCGGCTTTCTGAGCGGCCCGCAAACCTCTCTTTTGTGCTCCGAAGCCTCCTTGCAGAGGACAAAAAGCGCGGCCCAATTTAACTTGAACTTTACAGCAGCCGTCGCGTCTTCGTGTCAGATTGTGGGTGTGTCGGCTAAGCTTTATCGATAGGAACCCTTGAATCATAGGCCAGAGTCGTGTATCAATATCCGGCACTCAAACAGGTGCCCGTTCCATCCCCTGCGAAAGGGCTAGAGGACTTTAATGAGATATTATTTCTGGCTTTTGATCCCTGCCTTCCTGTCCGTAATTGCCATTGCCGCGGAGCCGCCACAAGCCGCCCCGGCACAGAATGGCGAAAATCATCCGACCTGGGCTTATCCGGTCACCGATCCGACTCAACCCGAGGGCGCCGAAGTCGCCGGCCCACGCAAGCTGCCCGATAGCACCAAGAGCTACACGCAAAAGGAAATCGATGATCTGGGCAATCCGCCGGATTGGTACCCTGCCGAGCACGGGGACGTACCGAAGATTGTCAGCAGCGGGGTCGGGAACAAGGGCTTTGCCTGCGCCTCCTGTCACCTTTATTCAGGCCATGGTCATCCCGAATCAACCGATCTTACCGGGCTCTCTGCCGGCTACCTCGAGCAACAAATGGCCGACTTCAAGAGCGGAGATCGAGTCGACCCGGCCAGAATGAACACCATCGGTCAAGCCACCTCCGACGACGATGCTAAAGCCGCGGCCGAATGGTTCGCCTCTCTGAAACCGGGCGTTTGGGTCAAGGTGACCGAAGCCGCCATGGTTCCGAAGACCTTTGTTAACGGAGGCCGCATGCGCCTTCCTCTGCCAGCCGGCGGCATGGAGCCGATTGGTAACCGCATCATTGAAGTCCCCCAGGATGCCGCCAAGGCGACCGCACGCGATCCCCGGACCGGCTTCATCGCCTATGTGCCGCCCGGCAGTCTCGCCAAAGGCGAAGCGATTGCCACCACCGGCGGCGGCAAGACGATCTCCTGCAATGTTTGCCACGGCGATGGCCTCAAGGGCTTCGGCGATATCCCTAAGCTTGCAGGACTCCACCCAACCTACATTGCTCGGCAGCTCTTCAACTTTAAGGCCGGAACAAACAAGTCGGCCCAGGCTTTGCAAATGCAGATGGTCGTCGCGAATATGAACGCCGACGATATCTTGAATATCGCTGCGTACGCGGCGTCTCTGGCCCCCTAAAATTGCGTCCATGTTCAGGGCCAAATCGCGGATGAATCCGGCGGGCGTAGCTGTATCCGCGTGCGACCGTCACGACGTAAAATTCTCGTAAAGAACGGGTTTATAGCGGGATTCTCGATCCGCCATCATGTATTCTGTGTTCCGAAAAGCGGATCTGTTTCACAGGGAGAAAACTTCGATGAAAAAATTTCTTGTCGCTTCGATCGCCTCGGCTGCGCTTTTGACGGTGAGCCTCGCCGCTCAAAAACCTCAGACTTTCACCGGTGAAATCATGGATCTCCAGTGCTCGCTGCTGGGCGGACATGCAGCCATGATGAAACAGGGCGAAAGCGCCAAAGACTGCACCATGCGGTGCGTGGCCATGGGCGGCAAGTATGTGTTAGTCGACGACGCCGCCAAGATGGTCTACCAGTTGGACGATCAAAAGAAGCCAGTGGCGTTCGCCGGGGCCAAGGTTAAGGTCATGGGCACCTACGACGCCTCTAGCAAGACGATCCACGTCGCGAGCATCCAGTCAGGTTCGTAAATTCCCGAGTCGCTTTTAGCTGGTTTGGTGTAAGCTCCCACGCTCGGCGCGGGCGTGACAAAGGGGGATGGTGCGACGCACAAGCGGCGCGGCAAGATGCGGGCTCTGACCAGTCTCAGAACTTGGCTTTTAGTAGCGCTTGTATGCGCCAGCGGATGGATCGTAGTTGAGGCGTTACCCGCCGGAGCGCCCGAACCCGCGCAACCCCAACAGGGGCAGGGCGTCTACACTCCTGCGCACGACAGCGTGCGATCTGCCATCAGCGATTTCTTGGGCCGCCACCCGGCTCAGCCCACGCAACCCATCGCCTTCCCGCACAAAACACATCTCGCCAAAGGATTGAAATGCGAGGTTTGCCACACCGGGGTGGACCAGGGCCCTGATGCTGCCCTCCCCAGCGTGAAGTTCTGCATGGCTTGCCATGGTTCCATCGCTACCGACAGGCCGGAGATCAAGAAGCTCGCGGCTTACCAGGCTCGAGGCGAGGATATCCCCTGGGTGCGCGTCTACAACTACAACGCCTCGGCTCACGTTAAGTTCAATCACGCGCCGCACATTCGCGCTGACGTCGCATGTTCCAGCTGCCACGGCGATATGACCCAGCAAACCACGGCGGTTCGCTCGGTGAACCTCGATATGGGTTATTGCCTCGCCTGCCACACGCAACGCAGCGTCTCGGTCGATTGCACAACGTGCCATTTTTAATCGTGAAAGTCGAAGCACATGGAACGACGTAATCGACGATCCAAATAGGGATCGTCGTCCCGAGCGAATAACATGAGCCAGGATCTCTCGGAAGCGTTTGCCGCTCTCGGAAGGTTGCTCTGAGGATGACAAGAGTGAGAGTTGAGCATGGAACGGCGTAACTTCATCAAAATCTCGGCAATCTCGGGCGCCATGGCCGCCTTGGAATCATGCGGCAGCCCCGATCAGCAGCTGATCCGCTTCATCCCTGATGAAGACCTCGTTCCCGGAATCGCCACCTGGAAGCCCAGCATCTGCACATTGTGTTCCGCTGGCTGTGGAACCCTTGTGCGAGTCATGGAAGGCGATGCCGAAGTTCTGCGCAATGGCCGCTGGGGCCTCATCAAGATGGGGCTCGCGAAAAAGCTCGAGGGCAATCCCCAGCATCCTGTCAGCCGCGGAAAGTTGTGCCCGCGCGGCCATGCCGGACTTCAGGTGCTCTACCATCCCGACCGTCTTGCCAATCCGCTCAAGCGTCGCGGGGCCCGCGACTCGGGCGATTTTCAAGAGGTGACTTGGGACGACGCTCTCGCGGAACTCACTACGCATCTCACGGATCTCCGTTCCGCGGGAAATTCGGCTTCGCTGGCATTCCTTACGCGTCCGCTTCGCGGCCAGCGGCGCGAACTCGTCGACCGCTTTCTGA
Source organism: uncultured Acidobacteriota bacterium (assembly GCA_963810155.1). GTDB lineage: Bacteria > Acidobacteriota > Terriglobia > Acidiferrales > UBA7541 > Palsa-189. The sequence goes on along the minus strand of CAWEMN010000002.1, from coordinate 172,104 downwards.
AAGCATTTGGCGCCCCGCCATCGGTGCCCTACGAGCCCCTGGATGAGGCGGTCTTGCGCCAGGCCAATCTCCTTAGCTTCGGATGGGCCGAGCTTCCCACGCTCGATCTGGCCCGCGCGGATTATCTGATCTCTTTTGGCGCCGATCTTCTGGGCACCTGGAACTCTCCCGTCTCGCAGTCGATTGGCTATGGCGAAATGCGTCAGGGACGGCCGGGACGCCGCGGGAAATTCGTGCAAGTGGAATCGCGCATGTCGCAGACCGGTGCCAACGCCGATGAATGGATTCCCTGCCGCCCGGGAATGGAGGGCGTGTTGGCGCTGGGCATTGCCCACGTCATCCTCGCCGAAAAGCTTCGTTCGCGCGACGCGCGACCGCGCGCTGGCTGCGCTCATCGCTGGCTGGTCTGCGGGCTTGCCGGACTACGATCCCGACCGCGTCTCCAAGCAGACGGGCGTCTCCTCCGACACGATCACCCGTCTGGCCCGTGAAATTGCCGCGGCCGAAGCCGGAGCCGCTGTCGTTGCCGGCGCGCCGCTGGCTCAAACCAATGGAATGTTCAACGCCCTCGCCGTAAACGCCCTGGAGGCATTGGTCGAGAGCGGGCGCCAGGCGCCCATCCTCAGCTTCACGCCGAAGCCGCCCATCGCCTCTGCTGTGCCTGCCGCCGCGCAGGCCAGCTTTGCGACGCTGAACTCGCTGACCCAGGCCCTTCTTGGCGATCAGCCGCGCGCGCCAAAAATGCTCCTGCTCCATGACGCGAATCCGATCTTCGGAGCGCCCTCCAGCGCCCAGGTCCGCCAGGCCTTTGCGAAGATTCCCTACATCGTAAGTTTCGGCAGCTTCATCGATGAGACCAGTGTCTTCGCCGATCTGATTCTGCCCGATCACGCTCCGCTGGAATCCTGGCTCGACGACGTTGCCCACTCGGGCGCCACGCAGAGCGTTGTCAGCGTGGCACCTCCGGCCGTGCATCCGCTGCATAACACTCGGGCCATGCCCGACGTTCTGCTCGACGTCGCCCAGAAGCTCGGCGGCCCCGTGGCCGCTGCCTTGCCATGGAAGTCTTACGACGTCATGTTGCGCGCCGCTGTTGCGCCCCTGCGCCAACGTTCCGGCCTCGGTCCGCAATCGCCGCAACGCTCAAACCGACGAAGACGAGTTCTGGACCAAGGTCACAGACCGACGGCGGCTGGTGGAGCGCGGCAGCGTCCTCGCGCGCGGAGGCTCCATCCGCGGCGCCCGCGCATGCCCCGCTTGCCTTCGCCGAACCCCAATTCGATGGTGCCGCTCAGGAGTTTCCTTTTTACTTCATGCCATACGCCTCGCAGGCCCTTCGCGATGGATCTCTCGCGCACCTTCCCTGGCTGCAGGAGATGCCGGACCCGCTGACCACCGCGATGTGGTCCACCTGGGTCGAGCTGAATCCCAAGACGGCCGAGCAGCTCCGCATACTCCCGGGTGAGCTCGTGGAGATCAAGTCGTCTCATGGAAGCGTCCGGGCGCCGGCGATTCTCTCGCCGGGCATCGCTCCCGACCTGGTCGCCATGCCCATCGGGCAGGGTCACGAAAAATTTGGCCGCTTCGCGAGCGGTCGCGGCTCGAACCCTCTCTCCATTCTTGCCCCGCTCACCGAACGGGAAAGCGGGTCGCTGGCCTGGGCGGCCACTCGCGTCAAGCTCACGCGAGTCGGCAGCGTCGACGAAGGAAAGCTGATTGTTTTCGCGGGTGGAATGAGCCGCTTCCCGGTGGAAGAAGAGCGGCGCTAAAACTGAATAGCGATGGCGTATCGAGCCAGCGGAAAGAACGGATAATGCCTCACAAGTGGGCCATGGTCATCGACCTCGACCGCTGCACCGGCTGCGAAGCCTGCGTGGTCGCCTGCCACGCCGAAAATAATATCGCCACCGCCGGTCCCGACCAGGCCGCTCGTGGCCGCGCCAAACACTGGATTCGCGTGGAGCGCTATTGGGAGGGCGAGTTCCCCAACGCCCGCGTCCGCTTCCAGCCGGTTCTTTGCCAGCAATGCGACAACGCGCCCTGCGAACCCGTGTGTCCCACCTTTGCCAGCTACCACACGCCCGAGGGCCTGAACGCGCAGGTGTACAACCGCTGCATCGGCACGCGATTTTGCGCCAATGCCTGCCCGTACACCGTGCGTTACTTCAACTTTTACAATCCCGAGTGGGATAAGCCGCTGCACCTGCAGCTGAATCCCGACGTCTCCGTGCGCAGCGTGGGCATCATGGAGAAGTGCACCTTCTGCGTGCAGCGCATTCACTCCGCCGAAATCCAGGCGGAAGGCGAAAAGCGCGAACTGAAGGATGGCGAGTTCAACCCTGCCTGCGTGCAATCGTGCTCGCCCAAGGCCCTGGTTTTCGGCGACCTGAACGATCCCAATAGCGAAGTTTCGCGCCTGTCGCGCTCCCATCGCGCCACCAAGCTGATGGGTGAACTCGGCACCAAGCCAAACGTGAACTATCTCGAACGAGGACTCCTGGCAAAATGGAAAAAACAGCTGAACAAATTCGCGCGGACCTGCTGCGGCCGCTCTTTCAGACCGGCCCCGGCTACTGGATGGCCGTAGCCATTGCCGGCAGCATGGTCCTGGCTGGCGTCTTCGCCTTCTGCTATCAGGTCTACAACGGCATCGGCGTCTGGGGCCTGAATTCGCCGGTCTTTTGGGCCTTCGACATCACCAACTTCGTCTTCTGGATCGGCATCAGCCATGCCGGCACGCTGATCTCCGCCATCCTTCGCCTGGCCAATGCCGCGTGGCGCCGGCCGGTCACGCGCTGTGCTGAGGCCATCACCGTTTTTGCGCTCTCCATCGGCGCAATCATCCCCATCTGCCACATCGGCCGGCCCTGGCTCTTTTTCTGGATGGTTCCCTACCCCAGCGAGCGCCACATTTGGCCCAACTTTCGCTCGCCCCTGGCCTGGGACTTCATCGCCATCTCCACCTATCTCACCGGCAGCATGCTTTTCCTCTTCCTGCCCATCATTCCCGATTGGGCCGCTGTCCGCGACCTCACCACGGGCTGGCGCAAGAAGTTTTACTCACTGCTCTCGCTCGGCTGGCAAGGCACCCCGCGGCAATGGCATCGGCTGGAAACCGCCATGCATGTCATGGCCATCGCCATCATTCCAGTCGCGGTCTCGGTGCACACCATCGTCTCCTGGGATTTCGCCATGACGCCCGTGCCCATGTGGCACTCCACGATTTTCGGACCCTACTTCGTCGTGGGCGCCATCTTCAGCGGAATCGCCGCGCTGATCCTGGCCATGGCGCTGCTGCAGAAAGTTCCTTCGTCTCGAGGAGTACCTGCAGCCGATCCATTTCGATCACCTCGGCAAGCTGCTGCTCACCATGAGCCTGCTCTGGTTCTACTTCACTTTCGCCGAACGCCTCACCACCTGGTACGGCAACGATCCCTCGGAGATGGCCGTTTTCTGGTCCAGCATCCGGCAGCAATTCGCGCCGCTCTTCTGGACCATGGTTGTCTGCAACTTCATCATTCCGTTTCCGTTCCTGGCCATCAAGAAACTGCGAACGATCACCGGCACCGTCATCGCTTCCATCACCATCGTCGTCGGCATGTGGATCGAGCGCTTCCTGATTATCGTGCCCTCTCTCGAACACAAGTATCTGCCCTACTCCTGGGGAACCTATCGCCCGACCTGGGTGGAGATCACGCTGATGGTCGCCGGCTTCGGCATGATGGTCCTGCTCTATCTGCTCTTCTCCAAGCTTGTGCCCATGATCTCTATGTGGGAGTTGGAGGCAGGTGTCCGCAAAGCCCCTGTGCTTCCGCGTCACGCCGTCTCCATGAAACATCGCCCGGCAACGGCGGGCATCGGCCAACGCGAACCCTTTGCTACGGATGTGTCCCGATGAAGGCCCTCTACGCGCTCTATTCCGATCCCGACGCGGCGCAGCGAGCCGTGGATACATTGAAGCTCGAGTGCAGGTTCGCTCGGCATCGGCGACCGGCAGATTGTGGTCGTCACCGCGGAGCCCTTCGACGGCTACGACTTCTCCGACGAGCATGCCGAGAGTCCCATGTTCCTGATCGCCTCTTTCTCCGGCATCCTCGGCGGACTATTGGGCTACTTGCTCACTCGTTTCACCCAGGTCTCTTATCCCCTGCCCACCGGCGGCATGCCCATCGTCCCTCCCTGGACCAACGCCATCATCGTTTACGAAATGACCATGCTGGGCGCCATCGTCGGCACGGTGATTAGTCTTTTGGTCATGGCAGGCTTGCCGCACTTCGGCGAGTCGCTCTCTGATCCTGATGTCTGGCATGGCAAGATCCTCGTCGGTGTCACCGAACCGCCCGAAAAATCCCGCACGGAGATCGACAAACAACTGCGCCAGGCCGGCGCCTCCGAAGTAAAAACCACCACCTGATAGTCGACTGACAAACCTCCTCTTTGTCATTCTGAGCCAAGGGAAGTGGCTGTCATTCTGAGCGCAGCGAAGAATCTCTCATTCTTTGGCCTTTAATGTTGTCGTTTCGAGGATTCCGCCTGCCGTCCGCAGAGGGAAGTGGCTGTCATTCTGAGCGCAGCGAAGAATCTCTCATTCTTTGGCCTTTAATGTTGTCGTTTCGAGGATTCCGCCTGCCGTCCGCAGAGGGAAGTGGCTGTCATTCTGAGCGCAGCGAAGAATCTCTCATTCTTTGGCCTTTAATGTTGTCGTTCCGAGGATTCCGCCTGCCGTCCGCGGAGGGAAGTGGCTGTCATTCTGAGCGCAGCGAAGAATCTCTCTTCGATTTTCCCGAACGACGAGGCTCACCGTTGCGAAGAGGTCACCGCGCTCTTCCCTCTCGCCGCATACTCCCGCGTAAACCCGTTGCGCTCGTTGGTCATGCTGAAGCTGCCGTCCGCCCGCACGGACATCTTTAGATTGTGCCCGTGATCCATCTCGTTGAGGTTCGCCAGAAACTGCTCCGGTGAGTTGTGCTCTGCCCCGCCCGCCGCCGACCTGTGAATCTGCCAGAAATCCACCAGGCCGGGCGCATCGTGCACCACCTGCCAGTATTCCGGTGCGCCGCCCTTCCTCTCCCCGTTATTCATCACCGCCACTCTCGCGCGGATCGCGTGCACCAACTGCGGCGCTCCCGCATGCGGATCGCCGTGCCTCGTCGTGTGGAAGACGTCGAATGTGCCCAGCAGATTATTGGGACAGGCCAGCGCGTGCTCCTGATTCCACGTCAGGTCGCCCAGATCGAGCAGGCGGAAGCTGCCGTATCGCACCACGATTCCCACAGACTCGAAATTCTCCGGCGTAGGATCCTGCTCTTTCAATTTAGCCTCTCGGCAAAGCGGATTGGGCAAGCCCGCGCCCGGCGCCCCTTGCATCGCAGCAGTAATTAATTCACCAGCGGAGGAAACCACCCGCACGTCGAGGCCGGCAACGGGAATCTTGTCGCCCGGCTTCGGCACCATGGTGCGGGCTTTATCTCGCACCGCCATATAAGTCAAAAAGGATGCCGCGCGGTTCGGCTGCAGCTCCACGCTGAACGGTCCATGATCCACGAAGTGGCGGATGGGAATACGATTCGCCATCTCCGCCGCGTTGCCTACGTGATCGCCGTGATAGTGCGTGATCACCATCCAATCGAGCACCGTGACGTTAGCCTGCCTCAAGACTGCGCTGATGCGGTCCGCGTCGCGGTTGATCGGAGCCCCTGCGCCCGCCCCCGAAGCGCCCGCTGGTGCCGCCGGCATACCCTGGTTGCCCGCGAATCCCGTGTCCACGAGCATCGACTCTCCCGCGGGAGATATAAAGAGCGTCGCCTGGCCGCCTTCCGTATCGATGAAATAGATCTCCAGCGGCTGTTTCGCCGGGGCGCTTTGCGGCCCTTGCGCATGCAAAAGCGCAACCAGCCCCTGAAAGCTCAACCAGACGACACCAATCAAGACACCAGCAATCGCGGCCTTTCGCATCGGAGCCTCCGTACGCGTGAATTACGCACACCGTACAGCAGCGCACCGCCCGGTGCAAGCTGCGCGGAAATACCGCCAAGTGACTTGCCCTGTGCACCTGCCGTATCCTCTACGCGTGCACTTCACCCGAACCTGCGTTGGGTTTTGCGTCTCTGGAGTCCTGCTCGCTGCGCTGGGTTTCGGCTTTTTCGGCGGGCCGCGCCGCCTTCAGCCCACCCAGCAGAATGCCGCCACGCAAACCGTGCCTCGCGTTTACCTCGGTTTCGATCGTAACGACTATCCGGGCGATGCCGCCCTTCCGGCGCTGCGCAAGACGTTCTCTTTTGCCGGATACTGGCTCAGCAATCCGCCTGGCGAAAGCTCCAACTCCTGGCGCGGCGAGCGGGCCGCCGTGACTGCGCAGGGTTTTGGCTTTTTGTTGTTATCCAACGGACGACTCTACCGCGCCCTAAAGGCCAGTGGCAATCCTGAATTGCTTGGCAAACGTGACGCTGCGGCCGCAGTCGCGGCCGCCCGGCGCGAGGGCTTCGCCGAAGGCGCAACCATTTTTCTCGACCAGGAGCAGGGCGGCCGCCTGCTTCCCGAGCAACGCGCCTATGTCCACGCCTGGGTTGACGCCATTCATGCCGCGAATTTCGAGGCTGGAATTTACTGCTCGGGTATGCCCGCCATGGAGGATCACGGCGCGCTCGTCACCACGGCCGAGGATGTTCTCAAAAATTCCGAGGGGCGAAAGATCGTCTTTTTTGTCTACAACGACGCCTGCCCGCCGTCACCCGGCTGCGCTACTTCCCAGAACCCGCCTTCCCCGGCAAGCAGCGGCGTTCCGTTCGCCGCGGTTTGGCAATTTGCCCAGTCCCCTCGAAGGAAAGACGTCACCTCGAGCTGTCCCTCGAACTATGACGCCGACGGCAGTTGCTATGCTCAGCCGCACGCAACGGGCTCTTCACTTTACCTGGATCTCGACTCCGCAACCTCCGCCGATCCCTCGAACGCCCGTCGCTGATTCGTACATTCGTAGCGCCCGGCATCCCTGGCATCTGATTTCGCCGGGGTCATTCGTAGCGCCGGCATCCTGCCGGCATCTGAATTCGTCGGCGATCTCTCTAGCGGCGTGCCTTCTTTACTCTGAGAAAGTTTTAGGAAGCTCCGTGCGGCCCCGGAGGTGTGCTTACGTCCAGCGGTTCGGGCGTGATTTCGTATTCGCGAGAGGTTCGGAATGCATCGAGCGTCCACACGTCCATGCCTTCATCGTGGCGAAGGATGTAGAAATTGCCGTCTTCGGCGCGCACGCGGAAATAGATTGTGCCCGGAGAATACCAGCGGTCTTCCACTTCGATAATCTCGAAGAGCCGCCCGCGAAGGATAAAGCGCAGAGGATACTCGTCAGCTCGATAACCGGCATGGCATTCGACGCGAATGTCGATTTTCATGCGGGGCCTCCTCGCGTCAACTCTTGCCGTCAGTGTATCGTTGCCCGAGTCTTCTGTCACGCGCGAGAATAAAACAATCAGCGCCGCAAGCCGCCCCAACCAATTTGGATCGTGGCACGCCGTGTTGCGGCTTGTGCGCTCGCGCAACCGAGGCGTAGACTCAATATCGAGCCGCACATGAGCAGCAAAACGCAATCCGGCTTGAGCCGCAGCGAAGAGGTCATCCGCAAGCACCGCGAATACCTCTGGCCCGCGGTCACCAACTTCTACCAGCATCCGCTGGTCGCCGACCGCGCCCACATGCAGCACGTCTGGGACCTCGAAGGCCGCAAGTATCTCGACTTTTTCGGCGGCATCTTGACCATCTCCGTCGGCCACACCAATCCCAAGGTCACCTCCAAGATCAAGGCGCAGGTCGATCGCCTGCAGCACACCTCCACGCTCTACCCCAACGAAGCCATCGTCGCCCTGGCCGAAAAAGTCGCGCAGATCACGCCCGGCAAGCTGCAGAAAAGCTTCTTCACCAATTCCGGCACCGAGGCCAACGAGGCCGCCCTCTTGCTGGCCCGCATGGCCACCGGCTCGTTCGACGTCGATTGCGCTGCGCCACGGCTATTCCGGCGGTTCCAGCCTCGCCAAAGCCGTCACCGGCGCAAGCGCCCTGGCGTGCCGGCCGGCGTCGTCAGCGTCGGCATGGCGCACGCCATCAATCCCTACTGCTACCGCTGCCCGCTCGGATCTCAAATATCCCGACTGCGGCGTGGCCTGCGCGAATGACGTCGAAAATCTCATTCAGACCGGCACCAGCGGCCACATCGCCGCCTTCATTGCCGAGCCCATTCAGGGCGTCGGCGGATTCATCACTCCGCCGCCCGAGTACTTCAAGATCGTCTTCAACGCGGTCAAGAAATACGGCGGCCTCTTCATCTCCGACGAAGTGCAGACCGGCTTCGGCCGCACCGGCAAGCACTGGTTCGGCATCGAGCACTGGGAAGTCATCCCCGACATCATCACCTGCGCCAAGGGCATGGGCAATGGCGTGCCCATCGGCGCCACCGTCACCACCAGCGAACTCGCCGGCTCCTTTCAGGGCCTGACCATCTCCACCTTCGGCGGCAATCCCGTCACCTGCGTCGCCGCGCGCGCCACCATCGAAGTCATCGAAGAGGAAAACCTGCTCGAGAATGCCGACACCGTCGGCGCGCTATTTCCGCGAAAGCTTGAAGAACTGCAGCAGAAATATCCGCTCATCGGCGATGTGCGCGGCAAGGGATTGATGCAGGGCCTCGAACTGGTGAAGGATCGCGACACCAAAGAGCCCGCGCCGGAAGCGACCGCGCAACTGCTCGAGCGCACCCGCGAAAATGGACTGCTGATCGGCAAGGGCGGCCTCTACGGCAACGTCATCCGCCTCTCGCCCATGCTCAATATCTCCAAGGCCGACGTCGACGAAGCGATTCGCCTGCTCGACAAATCCTTTTCCGAAGTTCGGCCTTAGCAATGCGCGCCGCCAATGTCACCGAGCGAGTCCGTCATCCGCGCAGGTCCAGGCGCCGGCGACCGGCGGAATCCGCTCTTCGCGGTGGCCCTGCTTTGTCTGTATCCGCTCGTGCTCTTCGCGTCATCGTTGCTCGCCGCGCCGCGGCGTCCGCCGGCGACAAGACCGTCGCCTGGAAGCCGGTCAAGCAAGCCCTGTTGCGCGTGGACGATCAGCCCGTCAAAAATTGGAACGTCTACAGGAAAGTAAGAAAGGCGACCCGCTGCTGCTCGCAGATGGGCGATCGCTATCTGTTGATCCAGGTCCACGAACGCAAAATCTTTGAGCTCGCTCCCGCCAAAGTCGAGCACAAAGGCGCCGAACTCCTGCTGGGATCCGGCCGCCCTCCCCGCCGAACCGCTCGCCACCTCCGAGCTGGATCATCGAGACGTTGGATTTGCCTATCGCATCGGCGTCCGGCTCGTAGCCGAAAATCGCGTCGTCGACCTGCAGCTTCCGCACCCGCTGAATCTGCGCTACCTGTAGTGTTCCGCCGCTCTGATTGTGGATCCGGCTTACGCGCATCTTGCCATTCCGAGGTCACCATCGGCGCGTCTGCGCCCGACCTTCTTGCGGTGACCAGGAATCCCTCATGCGCGCTCGTAGCGCCGCTTCCATGACACGTTGGCTCGTGGATTGCACAGCGCGTCGCGCCTTTCCCGAGCCTGCACCCCGCCGCGCCCTCGCAGATCTTGCAGCGCGTCGGCCGCCGCAAAATCGAAGCATCGCGCGGGAAAACGGTGCCCATCATCCAGTCCATCGCCACCTGCACCTGCTTCTTGAAGCCCACCAAGTTTGTAGAGGTGTACGGCATTCCAGAAAAGCCACGCCAAATATCCGCTGAACTGCAACCGCCCGATGCTCACCACCGCATAGTCCATGCCCAGCGAAACGAGCATGCCCTCGTTCTTGTAGGTGTAAGGCTTCGAGCGCCTCGCCGCGTCAGAAAATGCGCGACGTTGCGCGCCGCTACGTCTCCCTGCGCAATTGCCACCGGTGCGACCTGCGGTGCCCCCGGCGCCGTGACGCGCCGTCGCCGCCGCGGCAATCGCCGGTCACAAACACTTCGGGATGCCCTTCGAGCTGCAGCCCCGAATTCACGACCGCTCGCCCCGCGCGGTCGTGCGGCCCCGGCAGACTTTCCACCAGCGGATTCGCCCGCACTCCCGCCGCCCACACGATGGTCGCGGAGCGAATCGTCTTCGCTGCCGTTGATCTCCACGAAATCCTCGCCGCAGCGCGTCACCTTTGCGGAGGTGCGCACCTCGATGCCGCGACGCCTTCAGCCGCCGCAGAGCGTGCGCCTTCAGCCCCTCCGAAATCCCGCGCAGGATTTCCGGCGTCGCTTCCAGCACGAGCAGTCGTATCGTCCGCGGCGCGGATGCCGCGGTACTCGGCGCGCACATAGTCGGTGAGGAAATCGCTCAGCTCGGTGATCAGCTCCACCCCCGTGTAGCCGCCGCCCACCACCACAAAGCGTCAGCAGGTCGCGCGGCGCGCGGCCTCTTCCGTCGTGTGATCGGCGTGCTCGCACATATCGAGCACGTGATCGCGCAGCACCACGGCGTCTTCGAGCGTCTTGAAGTCCCAGGTGTTCTCGCGCGCTCCGCTGATGCCGAAAGTAAGTGGCTGCGGCTGCCGAGCGCGATCACCAGCACGTCGTAATCGACGGCTCCCGAAGCGAGAATCACGCGGCGCGCCGTCAGGTCGATGCTCTGCCACGGTGTCGCGGCGGAACCGAAAGCGGCGCTTTCCCCGAATCTCGCGGATGGTCTGCACGATGTGGCGGGGATTGATCCTGCTCGAGGCAATCTGCGGCAAAAGCGGAGTGAACAGCAGAAAATTCTGGTCGCTTACGAGCAGAACTTCATCTTCTTTTGGAAGCAGCCGGTCGAGTTCGATCGTGGCCTGCAAGCCGCCGAATCCGCCGCCGAGCACAACCACGCGCCGCCCCACATCTCACCTCACTACGATGATGATCCTGCGCAGGCCCGCCGGATTTGCGAGCCGCTTTTGTAGCGCCGCCTTCCAGGCGGCATATCGCATTAGCGCCTTCGGCGCTGACGCGCCGGGGTCGCCTTACGGCCGGTAGACCGCGTACACCCAGGGAATGCCGACGACTCCCGTTCTCCACTTCCACGACCACGGAATCGCCCGGCTTGAACCGGCCATAATCATCGCGGCTCACCAGCACGCGCTCGATCTGCCGGCCGTCGCGCCACGAAGTCACCACCAGCCGTTGCGTGCGCAGAAAGCCCGGCATGCTGAATTTACCCACCACCGCCGCCGTCACCGGCTTGGGAGGATCGGCGTCGAATTTCCCGTTGATAAAGAGAAGCGCCGAAAGAATCCACGGGACAGGCAGCAGGCCGAAATAGATGCGCTTGACGATCTCGATCTCCTCGCCGCGACGCGCGCGCTTCACCATCCAAAGCCCCAGCCCGAGCACCAGGAAAAACAGCACCCCCACAAAAATCAGGATGCCGTCCACCTCCAGAGGTGGAAAGGCCTGGCTCGCGGGCACGAAAACCACCGCTCCCACCAGAAACAACGCCGTCCGCCGCACCAGCTTGCGCCGCAGCACCACTTCGGCCGCCAGCGATGTCAGGCCGCACGCCGGACACTGGTCGGTATCGCGCTCAGCTCCGCAATCGAGGCAACGATTCATCTGGCGAGCCGTTCGGGACGAGCGCTCGCAGCACCGCTAACGCCAGATTCCACGCATCTCACGTAACCCCACGCGCCCTCTCAAAATAATGCTATGTGCCCAAATCCCGCGCTGTCAAGGAGCCCATAGCTCAAGCTCGGAACTCAAGCCCATAATTCAACATCGTGGGTCAGTTTTTCAAACTGACCCACGATCCAACTCCAGCGTTCATGTCATTCTGAGTTGCGCCCGGATGCTCTTGCGGGGAAATCTCTCCTGCGCTTTTCGCGCGCAACAAGCGTTAGCTCGCCGCCGCGATTGCCGCAAGGTGTCATTCTGAGGGTGCCCCACACGCCGATTCTGCGTGTGGGTCCGGAGCCCTTGTAGCCGCTCGAAAAGACCTCTGGGTCATTCTGAGCGCAGCGAAGAATCTCTCCTGCGTCTTCGCCTGCTTCGTAAGGCCCACCGGGGCGCAAGCCTGCGCGTGCGACGGGGCAATTTACGGCCGCGTGCTGGTGATCTCTTTCTTCTCCCCGTTCTTTTCCGCGCCCACGGGCCGCGAAGCCGTATACGCGACAATCGCCACGATATCGTCGTTCGTCAGCTTCTCGACCACCGGCTTCATCAGTTGCGTCCACACGCCGTGCCGCGCTCCCGACTGCATATCGTAGAGCTGCCTCCCGATGTAGCTCGGCGAACGCCCCGCGATTCCCGGCACCGGGCCCAGCCCCTGCAGATCCGCGCCATGGCACGTCCCGCAGGCAAGCGTCTTGCCTCCGCCGCCGCGCGTCACCAGCGCTTCGCCGCGTTTTATGCTGCCCGGCGGCACGTAGGCCATGAATCCGGAATGCGGATCGCGCAGCAGTTCGGTGGCCTCGCCATTTTCCGGGGATTCCACGACGCGCTTCCCGAGCGGCTCTGTCTCATTGCCCTCGAGCCGCAGGAACATGCCGTTCTGAATGCGCATCTTCGGAATGTTGTTGGTCTCCACCACCTTGATCCACGGCGTCCATTTCATGGAGCTGAAGTATTCCGCGGCTGCCTTGATCTCCTCGTCCGTCATCTGTGTCGCGAACCGGATCATGTTATTCGTGTTGGCCTTCCGCGTATCGGAACTCTTTCTCAGGCCGTTTTTGAAGTCGGCCATGGTCTGCACGAAGTAGCTGTACGGAAGACCCGCGACGCCCGCGTTTTCCTGCCGCCCCTTGCCGTTGGGATAGTGGCAGAGGCTGCACGCCTGAATCATCGCTGCCTGGCGCCCATTCGCCACGATCGGCGGCATGGCGGGATGGTCTCCCGGATACCAGTCCGCGGGTCCCGCGTTATTGCGGACCTGCGTCAGCGTGAACGACAGCGTGCTTCCCTGAAGGTGCCGCGGCGTGCCGTCGTCTTTTACAGCAGGGAGACCCTGCGGGGCCGTCGGCTGTTCGCTCATCGGAGCCGCAAACCCATAGGCCCACGGCGGAGGCGGCTCCGTTGTTGCCGCAATGGCGACGCCAGCAATCACCACGCACGCCAAACCCAGCACCACAGCGTTTCTAGCTCGCATAGTTCCCCTCCCTACAATACTTTCAAGCTGTCATCCCGAGGCCGCGTTCTGGCCGAGGGATCTGCTTTTCCATTTGCCGCACATGCTACCACGCCCAGGGATGGCCGCGTTACCCTGGTGTCATTCTGAGAGCCTGTGACTTTTTTGTGCGAGGGAGTGTTGGTTTGCTGGGTGCCCCACACGCCGATTGTGCGTGTGGGTCCGGAGCCCTTGTAGCCGATCGAAAAAACCAGCCCGCGGGTCATTCTGAGCGAAGCGAAGAATCTCCTGCGCTTCTGCCGGCTCAACATATTCCGCGTATCACCCGCTATTCGGTTTCTACAGGATTCCCACCGCAACGACTACAGACAATCACTGACGGCGGCGCTTCAATCTTCTCCAGGCAAAAGCTGGAACTTTTTCTGACTCCAACGGCCATTTGTTCAGGAAATGTGCAACTAATTTCCCAAATCACGATGGCACCACTGCCTAAGTCCTTGTTTTTAAGTAAGGCTCTAACTGGCCAGTGTATTGCGTCGTGATGATAGCGTCTATAATGGCAACTGCAGAATGCCCATCGCGATGAGGGCTGCAGCCCCGAGTGCATGAATCGGTGCGAGCTACAGAAACATCTTTTTGTAAGCTTCAGACCGAGTTCATAACCATAACGTCCACGGTCCCACACGCCTGAAATCGCACCTAATGTTGTCCGGCGGTCGTTCTGGCCCCCCGCGGTCGATAAATTCGAACCGTCTGTCATTTTAGCTGCGAAACCATCGAAAAAACTAGCCCGCGTGTTACGAAAATCCCTCCTGCACCTTAATGTCATCCCGATGGGATAATCTGCTTTTGAATTTGCCGCACGATGGATACTACGCATCTGGGATGGCAAGTTTTGGTGTTCGTGAGTATCCCGCCTGCGCATCCCCGAATTCGAAACGGTCTCACGGTGAAACAGATTCGAAACGGTTCACTCGTTCGAAATCGAACCCTCCCGTTCGAATACTGATGAGCCACTAATAGAAAACTCTTGATAACTAGATGATAATATGATATCCTCGCGCATGTTCATCGGTGATCCATTCGATTTTCCGTTCCGCAGGCCCGGCTTTTTCGCTTCCCTTCTCTCGCGCGCCGACGACCACGGGCAGCTACGCCAGGAAACAGCCCTGCTCGCGAACAACTCCTCTCCCGGCGCTAAGGGCCGCAGAATGAACACTTGCATAAACGAGGCCCGTAACTCTCGCCGAATGAACACTTACGCAATCTCAGCACTTAAAAGGCGTTTAGAATCAACACTTGCGCAAAAAGGGGTGGGGGTGGGGTACCGCGTTCGTCCCTCAGCAAGAAACCGCGCAGAAAGAGCGGATTCGGCATTTTAGCCCGGCACAGTATAAAATAAGGGACTTCCTGGGACAGTCGAGCGGCGAAAGTCACCAACAGGATGAGCCTTTCACCGCCGGGAGAAAAGCGCAGTCGGCGCGCTAAAGCCCGCTAAAGAAGGAGCAGAAATGTTACGCGTGGGATTCATAGGCTGGAGAGGCATGGTCGGCAGCGTCCTGATGCAAAGGATGCGCGAAGAAAAGGATTTCACGGGCCTTGAGCCGATTTTCTTCTCCACCTCGAATGCCGGAGGCGCCGCGCCAGCGGAGGCCGGCAACGGCGCCGTCCTCAAAAACGCCGCCGACCTGCGCGAACTCGCGGCTTGCGAAGTGCTCATCAGTTGCCAGGGCGGCGAATACACCACGGAAGTTTACGCCCCGCTGCGGAAAAGCAATTGGAAGGGCTACTGGATCGATGCCGCCTCGACCCTGCGCATGGCGAGCGACGCCGTCATCATTCTCGATCCCGTGAATGGCGACGTGATCCGCGAAGCATTGTCTGGCGGCATTCGCGCCTACGCGGGCGGAAACTGCACCGTAAGCCTGATGCTCATGGCCGTGAGCGGCCTTTTCCGGGCCGGCCTGGTCGAATGGATGACCAGCATGACGTATCAAGCCGCCTCGGGAGCGGGCGCCGCCAAGATGCTCGAACTGGTGAAGCAGATGGGACGTCCTGACCGACGCCACGCGCAAGAGCCCTTCCGAGAATGCGCTGGAAGTGGATCGCACCATGGTCCAGGAGCAACGCTCGCCGCGCCTGCCCGTGCAGGAGATCGGCGTGCCGCTCGCGGGCAGCCTGATTCCCTGGATCGACGAAGAAATGCCCGGAGGCCAGACCAAGGAAGAGTGGAAAGGCATGGCCGAGACCAACAAGATCATGGGCCTCGATCCGCCGGTGCCGGTGGACGGCATCTGCGTTCGCGTGGGCACCATGCGCTGCCATAGCCAGGGCCTCTGCATTAAATTAACGAAAGACGTGCCGCTCGCCGAGATCGAACGGATTCTCGCCGGCGCCAACGAGTGGGTACGCGTCATCCCCAATACGAAAGAAGCCTCTGTGCGCTGCCTGACTCCGACTGCCGTTTCCGGCACGCTGAACGTGCCCATCGGGCGGCTCCATAAACTGAAGATGGGACCGCAATACCTAGGAGCCTTCACCGTGGGCGATCAGCTCCTGTGGGGCGCCGCCGAGCCGCTGCGCCGCATGCTCGGCATATTGCGCGACCACCAGTACGCGTAAGGAATGCGGTGCTTGACATAAGGGCCGGGCGGCGGATATGCTTGCACCCGATTTGAGAGGCTTTCTCTCTCCGATGAAACTGACAAGCTATACGCGGTTCGCCTTTACGGGCCGCTTCCTCTGGTGGGGAAGCGGCAAAGTAGAGGCGCGATTGCGGAGGGTCAGGTAAGCACCTAAGACCGAAAAAACCGCAAAAGAGTTTCTACCGAGCCAGCTTCCCGAATGGGTTAGCTGGCTTTTTTGTTGCGCGGGAACAAACAGGAGGCATTCTCAGAATGATCGTCAATATGAGCCGAAACGCGACGGAGGAACAGATCGAGCACGTGATCGAGCGCATCAAGGAGTGCGGCTATCAGGCGCACGTGATTCGCGGCGTCGGAGCGCACCGTGATCGGCGCGGTGGGCAGCAGCGGCCGGCGCGGCGAACTGGAGGCGCTGGTGGCGGCGCCCGGCGTCGAGGTGCTGGTGCCGATCTCGCAGCCGTTCAAGCTGGTGAGCCGGCGAACTGCGCCAGGAACGCACCGTGGTCGACGTGGGCGGCGTGAGCGATCGGCGGCGAGCGCTGGGTGGTGATCGCCGGGCCGTGCTCGGTGGAATCGCGCGAGCAACTGCTGGAAACGGCGCGAGGCGTGCGCGATGCGGGCGCTTCCCTGCTGCGCGGCGGCGCGTACAAGCCGCGCACTTCGCCCTACGACTTTCAGGGCCTGGGCGTCGAGGCGCTGGAGATTGCTGCGGGAAGCGCGCGAGGAGACCGGGCTGCCGATCGTGACCGAAGTGATGAGCACCGAGGACGTGGACCTGGTCTCGCGAATACGCGGACATGCTGCAGGTGGGCGCGCGCAACATGCAGAACTTCCCGCTGCTGCGGCGGCTGGCGCGGGCGGAGCGGCCGGTGCTGCTGAAGCGCGGCCCTTCGGCCACGGTGAAGGAATGGCTGCTGGCCGCGGAGTATCTGCTCAGCCGGCGGCAATCCCAACGTGGTGCTGTGCGAGCGCGGCATCAAGACGTTTGAATCCGAGCTGCGCAACACGTTTGATCTGGCGGCGATTCGCGCTGGCCAAGGAGCTGTCGCATCTGCCGGTGATCGCCGATCCGTCGCACGGCACCGGGCGGCGCAGCGTGATTCCAGCGATGAGCCGCGCGGCGATCGCCGCGGGGGCCGATGGGTTGATGATCGAAGTGCATCCGTGCCCGGAGCGCGCGCTTTCCGACGGGCCGCAATCGCTCGACCTGCCGGCATTCGCGCAGCTGATGCAGGAGATGGACCGGCCGGCGCGGACGCGAGTCCGTCCGACGGTCAAGGTGTAGCCGTAGCGCCCGGCAAGAAAATCGAATGAGAGATTCACTGCGAAGTCTGGATGCCGCCTGGAAGGCGGCGCTACAGAATGCGTTCGTGGGTGTAGCCGGCGCTGCTGAGGGCGGCGAGCAAGTCCGGCGAGGTGGTCGGCGCCGCGCGTCTCGAGGGTGACGTCGATGGCGGTGTCGCCCAGGCTGACGCCGTAGTAGGCGCGGTCGAAAAGCAGCTCGACGATATTGGCGCGCTGGCCGGCGATGACGGAGGAGAGTTCCGCGAGCGCGCCGGGGCGATCCGGCAGATAGATGCGGATGCGCACGAGCCGGCCGTCCTTCACCAAGCCGCGCTCGATAATCCGGCTCAGCAGCGAAACGTCGATATTGCCGCCGCCGACCATCACGGCGGTGTGCTGCCCATTGAGCGTGGTTCTTGTGCTGCAGCAGCGCCGCGGTGGCCGGCGGCGCCGGCGCCTTCGGCGAGCAGTCTTCTCGCGTTCGAGCAGCGTGAGGATGGCGCTGGCGATCTCTTCTTCCTCGACGGTAACGATCTCATCCACATATTTTGCGACCAGCGGAAAGGTGACGTCGCCGGCGCGGCGCACGGCGATGCCGTCGGCGATGGTGGACGCGCGGGAATGGTGACGGGCTGATGTTTTGCGAGCGCCAGCGAGCATGGAAGGCAGGCGCGCGGTTTGCACGCCGATCACTTTCACTTCGGGGCGCAACTCCTTGATGGCGCAGGCCACGCCGGCGATCAGATCCGCCGCCGCCCACCGGGAACGACCACGGCTTCGAGTTGCGGGCACTGCTCGAGCAATTCGAGGCCGATGGTGCCCTGTCCGGCGATCACAGCGATATCGTCGAAGGGGTGCAGAAAGGTCAGGCCGCGTTCGCTCGGCCAAGACTCAAGCGCGTGCTGGCAGGCCTCGTCGTAATTGGCGCCGTGCAGAATCACTTCGGCGCCGTAATCCTGCGTGGCCATCACCTTCACCAGCGGCGTCGCTGACGGGCATCACGATGGTGCTGCGGATGCCGCGGCGCGTGGCGTGATAGGCGACGGCCTGGGCGTGGTTTCCGGCCGACGCGGCGATCACGCCGCGCTTGCGCTTCTTCGGGGCTGAGCAGCAGAATTTTGTTGAGCGCGCCGCGTTCCTTGTACGCGCCGGTCATCTGCAGATTTTCGAGCTTGAGGTAGACCTGCTGGCCGGTGGCTGCGGAGAGCTTGGCCGAGTAGGGGCACGGCGAGTAGTAGATCGAGTCGCGAATGCGTCGCGCGGCTTCGCGGATCATGGCCGAAGCAGCTCGACGGTGGAGGTTTTGGTCATGTGCGAGCCTTTTATTCGTCCAGCAGTTTTGCCGCGTGAATCGCACTGGCGCGTGACGCTCGTGCAGGAACGGCCTGGCCTGCGGGCCCTGGTAATCGCGCGCCAGCTGCCCGGTGCCCCGCAGAATGTACTTGTAGGTGGTCAGGCCGTCAAGCCCCACGGGGCCGCGCGCGTGCAGGCGGCTGGTGCTGATGCCGACTTCGGCGCCGAATCCGTAGCGGTAGCCGTCGGCAAAGCGCGTGGAGGCGTTGTGGTAGACGCCGGCGGAGTCGACTTCGCTGCAGGAAGCGCGCGGCGCGTCGGCGTCTTCGGTGATGATGGCGTCGGTGTGGGCCGAGCCGTAGCGCTGCGATGTGGTCGATGGCTTCGGCCAAGACCGGGGACGACTTTCACGGCGAGAATCAGGTCGCCGTATTCGGTGTGCCACTCGTTGTCCGCCACGGGCTCGACGGACAATGTCGCGGATCGCGCGCGGCAGCCTGAGCGGCAGCCGCGCAGGCGCACGCCGCGCTCGGTCATGCGCGCGGCGAGCAGCGGCAGAAACGTGGCGCGATGGCCTGGTGGACGAGCACGGTCTCGACCGCGTTGCAGGCGGCGGGGTAGTCGGTCTTGGCGTCGTCGATGATCGTCAGCGCCATGTCGAAATTCGCGGCGGCGTCCACATAGATGTGGCAGACGCCTTCGGAATGGCCGAGGACGGGAATGCGCGTGTTGGATTGCACGTGGCGCACCAGCTCGTAGGAGCCGCGCGGAATCACCAGATCGACCAGATCGTCGAGCTTGAGAAGCTTCGTCCACTTCGCGCGCGCTGCTGGATATTGGTGACCACGGCTTCGGGAATCGCCGTGTGTTCGCGTCAAGGCCGTGCGAATGCTGTCGACGATTACGCGCGCGGTGCGTTCGACTTCGCGGCCGGGCTTCAGAATCACGGCGTTGGCCGATTTGATCGCGAGCGAAGCGATCTGCGTGACCGCGTCGGGGCGCGCCTCAAAAATCACGGCCAGCAGGCCGAGCGGGCAACTTACTTTTTCGAGTTCGAGGCCGGTATCGAGTTCGATGCGGTCGAGCACGCGGCCGATGGGATCGGGCAGCGCGGCGACGGCGCGCACGCCGGCGATCATGGACTGCGAGCTTCCGCGGCGGAGAGCCCGAGGCGATCGACGAGGGCTTGCGATGATTGCGCCGCGGGCGAGCGACGCTTGCGCATCGGCTACATCCTGCGGCGTTGGCCGCGAGGATTTGGCGGAGCACTGCGTTCGAGCGCCGCGCGCCACAGCTTCGAGAGCGTGATTGCGCTGCTCGATCGGAGGTGGAGGCGATGCAGCGAGCGGCCTGTTTGGCGGCTTGCGGCGAGAGCCCGGATGGCTTCGCTCACGAGCGTTTCCCGGGGAAAAAGAGCGTGCCGACGGGCTTGCCGGCGCAGAATGTCGAGAATGCCGGGCGTGCGGCCGTTGGCGATCACGGCGGGGCGGCCGGCGTCATTGGCGATGCGCACGGCCTCGAGCTTGGTTTCCATGCCGCCGCGGCCGCGGCCATTGCCGCCGCGGGCGATAGCCTGCGGACCTTGTCGGTCACTGCGAGTCGAGTTCGGGGATCAGCGTGGCGCCTTCGCTCTGCGGGTCGCCGGTGTAGAGGCCGTCCACGTCGGAAAGCAGGATCGAGCAGATCGGCGTCGATATGGGTCATGACCAGCGCGGAAAGCTTGTCATTGTCGCCAAAGACGCGGGCGCGCGTCTGGTCCTCGTTCGGGGCCGGCGGCGGGGCTGACGAGTTCCGCGGTGGAGACGGTGTCGTTTTCGTTGATGATGGGAATGACGCCCAGCTCGAGCAGCGTGGTGAGCGTGGCGCGAAGATTTTCGTGGCGCTGGGAGTCGAGAAAATCGTCTTCGGTCAGCAGCACCTGCGCCACGCGATAGCCCAGCTTTTCGAAGGCGTCGTCGTACATGCTCATCAGGCGGCTCTGGCCGACGGCGGCGCAGGCCTGAATCATGGTGAGATCGGAGGGCCGAGCCGGGAGCTCGAGGCGTTGCGCGCCCAATCCGACGGCTCCGGAAGAGACCAGCAGAACCTCGCGTCCGGCGCGGCGGAGATTGGCCAGCGACTCGGCGATGCCGTAGAGCACGCCGATGGAGACCGAGCCATCGTCGCGCATGATGACGTTGGTGCCGACCTTGACGACGATGCGCGCGGAGGCAGCCACCTGCTCTCGCGGTGAGAGTTCCGTCCGCTGGGCTCTGCTTTCGATGGCTCTTCTCCTCTGGTAAGCCGCTCCTGCGCCGGAGGCCGGGATCGACCCTCGAATCGGTACACGTTGGCGCGATGATAAAGGGCTTATCGGTATTCTGCCAGCGCGGGAAAGGGACCGCAAGGTTTGTCAGGAGTCAGGGTTATTCGCTCATTTACGAGTGGCTGGTGTGAAGAAAAACCCGCAGAGAGTCCTTCGTCCCGCGCTCAGGATGACATGCGGGTTGGGCTCCAGACCACACGCAGAATCGGCGTGTGGGGCACCCGGCACCCAGCAAACCAACTCCTCGCACAAAAAAGTCACAGGCTCTCAGGATGACAGCATGTCGGGGTTGCGCGCAGGACGACACCTGAGTGCGAATGGCACGTGGTGCCCGGCGCTATTGGGGAGCTGGGAAGTTGATTTCGTCGAAGACGCGCTTGGCAAATTTGTAGATCGCGGGGCCGCTGTCGGCGCGGCCGTAGATGGAGTCGCCGGTGATGCCAGAAAATGCATACTGGGATTTCTTGCCGCTCTTATCGGTAAGAGTGATCTGCACGGCCGGCTTGGCGAGCTGAGAAGCGATATTCGCGGGGGGCGTGTCGTAGACTTCGTCGGCGCGATCCTCCTCGAGAGCGCCGATAAAATCCGGGCAGGCAGGCGCAGTGCCCTTTTTATCGGCAGATTGCTCCAGGACGAAGCCGACCGATGGACCCTTGACGCAGACAAAGGTGCCATTGAGATTGCGCACCTCGGCACGGGTGACGTCATCCACCATGACATGCACGATCTGCTTATCGCGCAGGTCGAAATACTTGTCGCTCAGAATGGTGTAGAGAGTGTTGTTGATCTGAAAAACGCCGGGACGCGCCGGGTCGCGCGCGTAATAGTCTTCACCCGCCTTCTTCCCCACCTGTAGTTCCAACGATTTCCCGCCGGCGAGCTGCGCCCGGAACCTGACGGCGGGGTTATCGAGGCCGTACTTCGCGAGCGAGGCGTTGTTATCCGTAACGAAGTGCGTGATCTGCCCCGTGGAAACGGCGCCGAGCAGCGCGTCGATCATGCTGTGGTCGCCGGGGACGGTGCGGGGCTTGCTCAGCGTCCAACTGGTGTCCTTCTTCGTTCCCGCGACTTCGCCGGAGGGATTGACCAGGTCGAAGGAAGTGGCATCGGTCGTGGCAACGTTGGTAAGCGCATGATCGCGGAGGTCATCCGGCGACTTATCGCTGCTGGTGAGGACACCATCGGAGACGAGGGAGACTTGCTTGCCGTCATCGATCAGAGCGTAGACCGAGGAAGCCGAGAAATCCTTGGAACCGAAGCGCAGCTGGTGGCTCGTGCCATTGTTCAGCGTGAAATCCATGGTTAAGGCGGGGTCTTTCAAGCCAAAGGAGCCGAGATTTTCCGGGGTCGCGGGAAAAGTGCGATCCACGCTGATCGGCGGAGAGTTGGCTGGTAAGGCCGTCGAGCGCGGAGGCCTCGGCGCGGAGCGGGCGGGGCTGGGTCATATACCAGCCGTCACTCTTGCGCTCGAAATTCATGGTCATACCGACGCGCTGTATCTTGATTTGCTTCACGTCGGCGGCCATGAAGGAGAACGCGGGCTTGGAGCTTTCCGCCGAGGTCTCATCGGCGGGTTTATGCTTCATTTCGTAGAAATAGACGAAGGCAGCCAAGACCAAGGCCACCACGAAGACGATTCCGGTGCTTCGTTTCATAGTTTTTAGCGAGCGTTATCAGCGGCGCCGCAACCAGATGAGGGCGCCGGAAATAACCACGAGGCCAGGAAGAAAGATCAGGCTCGCCGAAAAACAGCTCGCGTTGCTGAGCCTCGGTAAGGATGACGCGGCGACTCGCAGGATTTTTCGGGCGAACGGAAATAAGATCTTCATCCTGCGCCAGCCAATTCACGGTGTTCACGAAAAGGTCGCCGTTGCGCTGCAAGCCGGCCCATTGGTTGGTGGCAAAAGCAGAGTTGCCAATCACCACCAGCCGCGCATGCTTGCTGCTGTCGCCCCCGCCGCTATTGCGCTCGGCGGCGACGCCCAGAGAGAGCGGCCCGGCCGTATCCTTCGCGGGATCGTAGCGAACCTCCTTGGTCTTCAGGTTGGGTACGGTAAAGCTGCGCGGCGAAGTTTTCAGCAGCTCGATACCCTGGGGATCGCTCTTGTTCTTATCCGTGAGGGTGACGGTGCGCGCCAGGTTGAAAAACGTCATCGTCCCGGTGAAATTCTGGGTGATGGGGCTCGCGCCGTAGTCCACGACCAAAGGAACGGCAGGTCCCGTGCCAAACAGGCGGCCCACACCGCTCGCATCGATCACCACATTGCTGCCGAGCGTGACGTTCCAGGCCTGCAGGACGGTGTCAAGCTTTTGGATCCATCTCGGGATCGAGTAAAAGCGCGGCTCGGCCGCCGGCGTCGAGATACTTGGCGATAAAACCGGCTTCCTGGGGGAAAAGCGACTGCTTGGGGCCGGCGTCGACGAGCACACTGCAATCGGCCGGCACTTCCCCGGCGGATACGAGATTGACGGTCTTGGTCTGATAGCCTTCGCTCTTAAGGTCGTGATCGCCATTCGCCAAGCCATCCTGCTCGCTGGAGGCGATGGCTTTCTCGCCGTGGCCTTCGACGAAGCAGATGGTCTTTACGGTGTCGCGGGTCACCTTCAGGATGGCATTGGTGACATCCTGCTCTCCGGTACCGGTCAACGTTTCATTGTGCGCGCCGGAGGAGACGACGATGTCATTCATGTGCGTCACGTTATATTGGCGGGCGACTTCGGGCTTTTCCTGCGGATCCACTTCGCGATAGTGCACGCGCGTGCCGGCATTGACGTATTCGGCGGCCAAATCCTTGAAGGCCGCGTCACCCTGCTTGGAGAAACGAATGATATCGACGTCTTTTTTGAGCTGGCTCACGGTGCGCTTGGACTGATCGGAGAGCGTATAAAGCTGCTCGCTGGTGAGGTCGATGCGCTTGTGATGGCGGAAACCCAGGAAATTGACTAAACCGAGGACCACCAGAACCAAGAGAGTGATGGTGAGCATGTTGGCGCCAAGGCGCGAGGACCTGACGCTGAAAAACGTAACGATGTCGCGAAAGCTCAAAACGACGCCGGCGAGAAAGAAGACCGCACCCGCAATCAGCAGAATTTCGCTCAAGCGCGTGAGCGCACCCTGAGTGGAATAACGGACAACTCCGGCCGCGGCCAAGGCGAGACCGAAGGACGCGAGCCAGCGGCGCTCTCGTTTCCAGTCGAACTTCATTGGCATTTCTCCTCCTTATGCACGCTCAAGCGCGCCGCCAGCGCATGGAATCCACGCTTCGAACCGTCAGAAATATGCCCAGAACGATAAAACTGAGATAGAAAATCAGGTTGGACGTATCGATGACCCCACGCGTGAAATCGTCGTAATGGCGAAAAACGGACAGATAGTCCAACGCCGAAGATAAGGCGGTGGAAGCCGCCTGCGAACCGAAATCGACCACCCACAGCAAGAGAATCGCACCGAAGGTGAGCATGGCGGCAATGAGCTGGCTTTCCGTCATGGAAGAGAAGAAAGAGCCGAGAGCCAGCAAGGCGCCGCCCAGGAGCAACACTCCCAGATATTCGCTTCCCAGGACGCGCCACGGAGCGGAGGGCTCACTATGGTGAAGTATGTAGGCGAATCCAATGGCCGTGGGGAAAAGCATGATGACGAGCAAGGTAAACGAGGCGAAGAACTTGCCCAAAACGATTTGTAAGTCGGTCACCGGCGAAGTCATCAGCAATTCCATGGTGCCGCGCCTGCGCTCCTCGGCATAAACGCTCATCGTCAGCATGGGCGTGAGGAAGAGCAGGAGCGTGGACACAATCCCGAAGAAATTGCGCATGACCAGGGAGGGCACATCGAAGGGTGGCGCTCCACCCCCCTGGATGCTCTCCAGGCTGGCCTCGAACGATTGCTGGATGATCAGGGCCAGGAGCCGATTGAAGAAATATGCGGTGAGAATGAGAAATACGGCGACGATGATGTAAGCCACCGGCGATACAAAATAGTGGCCCATCTCTTTGCGGTAAACAGCGTACATTCCCTTCATGGCTTTTCCGTCCCTCAGTTTGCGGCGCTAGAAGCGTGCTCGGAATCTTCGGTGGTGAGCTCCAGAAAGATCTCCTCAAGACTCAAGCTCACTCCGCGCAACTCGTAGAGCGGCCACCCTTTGCCAACAATCTTGGCGGCAATCTGGCTGCGCACATCCTGTCCAGGCTCGGCCTCCACGGTGACCGCTACCCAGCCGTTGCCACCCTCCGGCTCTCCGCTGACCCTGCGGACTCCGGGAAGCTCGCGAATCGCGGCGCAGACGGCGTTCTGGTCCGCCTCGGCCACCAGACGCACATGCTGGCCTCCCTTGAGCTGGGTCGTGAGGTTGGCGGGCGTATCGATGGCCGCGATACGACCGCGGTTGATAATCACCACGCGATCGCAGGTCATGCTGACTTCCGGCAAGATGTGGGTGGAGAGAATAATGGTATGGCTGCCGGCGAGACTCTTGATCAGGTGGCGGACCTCGATGATCTGCTTGGGGTCAAGACCCACGGTAGGTTCGTCAAGGATAATGACTTCGGGATCGTGCACGAGCGCCTGGGCCAGGCCGACGCGCTGCTTATATCCGCGTGAGAGGCGCTTGATCAACTCGTCGCGCTTGTCCTGGATATTCGTCTTCTCCATGGCGTCATTGATACGGGCTTTGCGATTCTCCGCCGGAACATTCTTGATGCGGGCAACGAACTCCAGATAAGCGGAGACGGTCATATCCATGTACAACGGCGGATTTTCAGGAAGGTAGCCGATGCGCTTGCGAACCTCCAGCGAGTCGTTGAAGACGTCGAAACCGGCGACCCGCGCGGTGCCGCTGGTGGCGGGCAAGAATCCGGTCAGGATGCGCATGGTCGTGGTCTTCCCCGCCCCGTTGGGGCCGAGGAATCCGAGGATCTCGCCCTTGTTCACGACAAAGGAGACGTGATCCACGGCAGTCCGCTCCCCGAACGCCTTCGTCAAATCTTTTACTTCGATCAAAGCTAACCTCCGACACCAAAGCTGACTCTAAATACCCGAGGTACTCCCTTATTGTAAAGAACCCGGATGAAAATGTAATATTTTACTCAGGGTTCACGACAAGAGCAGATTCATCTCTCGATAGACGCAAGAGAAAGTGAAAAGGTTTCTTTTTGGGGCCGGCCAGACGGGCCGAACGGAGCGCGGCAAGGGAGTCAGCGGCGTGGCGCCGCGTTGGAATGACACTACTTGTCTCGCGTTACTCGACTTTGGGTGGGATCACAAGGACGGACGGGGGAAGATTTCCACTGTTCGAATCTTGGACCTCTGAACAGGGTGCTTTGGAACGAAAAATGCCCCACAATGGAACGGCATCGCAATTCCTCCATGGACTTGACTGAACAACGAGCGCTTAAACGAGGCTGGCAGCTCTACCTGGCGGCTCGCACCGCTCTGTGGCCTCATCATTCTCTTCGCTCACTTCCTCCAGCACCTCGGGCTTAGCTTCAATCCGATCTTATGGGCCAGCGCCGAGATCATCGCTGCGCTTCTCGGCTTCACAATCGCGGCAAACGTGCTGGTGCGATTCCACGGAACGGCCGACCGCTTCTCGCTGTTTTTAGGCATGGCCTTCGGCCTCGATGGATTGATCCAGCTTGGCGGGATACTGGAGATGCGCGGGGAGTTCTCCGGCGCGGCCATCCCCTTACGAGTTCCGCTGTACTGGATGGCGGGGAGGACGCTGCTCGGGCTACTTTTATTGGCCGCGATCGGACTGGAAAAATGGCTGCCCTGGCCGCGGGAGGCAAAGCGGACTATTTTTGCGGTGCTGAGCGTGGTGGCAGCCACGGCGGGGTTGACTGGAATTATATTTCTCTCGCTGACCCACGGACCCGCGATTCATCCCGCCAGCTTAATGCCTCGCCCGTGGGACCTTTTTCCGGCGGGCATCTTCCTGGCTGGGGCGATTGTGCTGCATCGCAGTCCCTATCGGCTGCGTTCCGCTTTCGGAGGCTCGCTGGTTTGGGTGGCGGGAATGAACGCAGCATGCCACCTGATCGCCACGCAATCGGCGCACCTGCTTGATGCACCAGCCATTGCGGCTCAAGTGCTGAATTCGCTGAGCTACACGGTCCTGTTGGGAGCGACCCTGGTGGACAACGTGCGGCTGTTTGGCCAGGTGCGGGATCGGGCGGTGAGCGACAGCTTGACGGGATTGGCCAACTACCGCCGGTTTATCGAAGCCCTGCAAAGCGAGCTGGAGAGATCGGGAAGAACGAATCGACCTTTTTCGATCCTCCTTATGGACCTCGACAAGCTGAAAGAGATCAACGACCGCCTGGGACATCAAACCGGCACGCGCGCCATTTGCCGGGTGGCCGAAGTACTTCGGCAGCATTGCCGCGCGGTGGATACCGCGGCGCGTTACGGAGGCGATGAGTTTGCTTTGCTGCTGCCGGAGACGAATGATATCGCGGCGCGGCGAGTGGCCTCCAGAATCAAGAGACACCTGGAGAGCAGCACGGAAGAACCGAAGCTGAGTGTGAGCATCGGGGTAGCCACTCACCCGCCCAGCGGCTCCTCAGCGCAGCATCTGCTGGAGTGTGCCGACCAGGAGCTATACGCGCAAAAGGCGGGACGCGGCCGCAAGGTGCACTTGCGCGGGGACCGCTGATCACGCCTCATTTTGTCGCGCTGACCTCAACGCAGAACTCGCCTAAGAACAAACTGAGGAAGGTCAAGAGAAAGGGACCACGCCGGAGACGGCGCCCACGGCTTGAACTGGAAGGGTAAGACGCGGGCCGGAGGGCTTCCTTGTGCCTCTCCGACCCACGACCAAGCTACTCCACAACAAACAGCTTCTCGCTGCAAACGACTTCTCTGCAGAAGACGACTTCTCTACAAAAAGACGACTTCTACTGATTCACGGTGCTAAAGCCCGCCGACTGGATGAGTCCATTTGGCGGCACCTGAGCCGCGCCGCTCAGATTTCCCGGGGCAAAGACCATCTTTTCAATGCCCTTACTGGAACCGTCCGCGAAGTTGAAGTAGCGATCGACTTTGCCATTGGTGACCGCGATATTCACGCCCGAAAACTGTATGTTACCGATCGGCGCGCTGCCCCCGCCACCGCGCATGCAGGCCACCGCGGCGCTATCGTGGTAGGTGGGATCAGGCCCGTTCTGGTGAGGATTGGTGATGCTGAGATTCTGAAAAACCAGAGCATCGGACTGATCATCAAGAGGAAGCCGGGATTCCGTTTTGTTCACATGGCACATTTCGAAGGTGAACCAGAACCAACGAGGGCATACAATGAATTTGGCGGGCATTCAGAAGGCAATCTGGAAGACCGGGACAACTTAAGTATTGGTAGCTGAATCTTCTATGCGATAAGGGTTTGCGACAGTTTGCGACAGGTTGCGATAAGGGTGGGAAGAAGCCTCTCAACGTGAACCGGGCTTGTGAGAATTCCGGCCCGATATTCACCGTAAAAGCATCATCATAAAGAAGAAACAAGACCAGACGACGGCTCTAAATAGAAGCTTTTCAGACAGACGAATTCCATTCGGTGAGGAGAACGACATGAGGATGAGGCCGACATTAATCCTGGCTTTAGCGGTTGGGCTCTTGGCGATTCAAGCGAGCGCTCAAGAGACGGCGACACTTACCACGCAAAAAGACAAAGTGAGTTATGGCATCGGAGTGCAGGTGGCGGCCAGCCTGAAAGGCCAGGGGATCGACGTCGACCCTAACCTGCTGGTCAAAGGCTTGAGAGACGCGCTCTCCGGACAAAAGCTACTCATGTCCGACGAGGAGCTGAGCGCCACGATGGCCGCGTTTCAGCAGGAGATGGTCCAAAAGCAGACGCAAGCGCGGGCCCAGGCGGCGTCAGAGAACAAGAAAACCGGCGATACATTTTTGGCCAGCAATGGCAAGAAAGACGGTGTGGTCACACTGCCGAGCGGATTGGAGTACAAGATTCTGGTAGCCGGCCAGGGCAAAAAGCCAACCGAAGCCGATACCGTGTCATGTAACTACCGTGGGACGCTCATCGACGGAACTGAATTCGACAAGTCCGAGGCCGGTAAACCCGCCAGCTTTGAGGTGAAGGCGGTAATTCCCGGTTTCAAAGAGGCCCTGCAACTGATGACGGTTGGGTCCAAGTGGCAATTCTTTATTCCTCCCGATCTGGCCTATGGCGAACGTGGGGCGGGCAACGTGATCGGACCGAATACCACGCTCGTCTTTGAAGTCGAACTGGTGTCCATCAACGACAAGGCCGCCGGCCAATAATTCGTCTGGCAATCGCGAAGCTACTGCCGGAAGTCGGAACACCCCGGAAAATCGCAGAGGGATTCTTCGACTGCGCGTCCGAACGGAAATCGTAAAGACACGATTTCCGGAAGAAACGGCGTCGGACGCTTCGCTCAGAATGACAATCAAGCGGCGAGTCGCACCCGGCGGAGCAGATTGTCCCTGAGCGGCAGCGCGAAGGCGTGTGCGTCCGCTTGACGCTGATTGCCGGCGGACGTTAAGGTTCACAGCGGTCCGGAAAGGAAGACTGGGTGCATGCGAACGATCACGCTGGAAGAGCACTTTGCAACCGCGGAAATCCTGAAAGCGACTGCGCACCTGCAGCCGCCAGCTCGGAACGACTTCGTAAAGGCGGTGGAAGCCAAGCTGCTCGATCTGGGAAAAAGCCGCATTGCCGATATGGATGCAGCAGGGATTGACCTGCAAGTGGTGTCGCTGACCAATGCGGGCCTGGACAAACTCGATGGCCCAGCCGCGACGGCGTTGGTCCACGAGGCCAATGACAAGCTAGCAGACGCCTCGCGAGCCTATCCGCAGCGTTTCGCGGGTTTTGCGGCGCTGGCTCTGCAGGAGCCGGAGAAGGCAGCCGCCGAACTAGAGCGCTGTGTCAAGAAGCTGGGTTTTAAGGGCACTCTTCTCCACGGGACCGTGAAAGGCGTGTTTCTGGACGACCCACGGTTCGCTCCCGTATTTGAAGTGGCGCAGGCGCTCGATGTTCCCGTTTACCTGCACCCGACGCTGCCCCCGAAGGAGGTGGAGGAGGCCTACTTCGGCGGACTGCCTGGCCTGACGGGCTTCTTTCTGGCAACGGCGGCGTGGGGATGGCATGCGGAACTGGGGATGCACTGCCTGCGGCTCATTGTCTCGGGACTCTTCGATCGCTATCCCAAGTTGAAGATCATCATCGGGCACATGGGAGAGGACCTGCCATTTTCAATCGCGCGCGCCGACGCCGTGCTCGCCCGCGAGACCAAACACTTGCAACGCCGCGTCAGCGAATACTTCCAGGAACATTTCTATATCACGACGAGCGGATACTTCACTGTGCCGCCCTTGCTGTGCACGATGCAGGTAATGGGAGCGGATCGCATCCTTTTCTCGATTGATTACCCTTACAGCCCGAATACGGTCGGACGCAACTTCCTGAACGCGCTGCCCGTCAGCGCGGAAGACATGGGCAAGATCAGCCACGGCAATGCGGAACGATTGCTGAAGCTGTAAGCACGGCGCCGAGACTTTTCGCTTCGGCTTGCAAATGCTGCAAGGCCGCTATCGCCCACACTTCTTCGTGAATCTGAACTGCCTCGACTGCTAATTGGTGATTGGGTGTTCGCAAGGCTTGCGAATGTGCGGACTAATCGTGCAGGACAACGCTCAGGAGCGAGCTGTTGATTTGGAGCCCGCCGTTGTACTTGATGAAGCCCAATTTCTTGAACTTATTCATGAAGAGGTTTACCCGGGAGCGCGAAGTGCCGATCATCGTGGCGAGCATCTCCTGCGACATCTTGGGGAGCACTCTTTGAGGCTGGTCCTGCTTTCCATATCGAGCGAGCAGCAACAGCGCGCGAGCCAGGCGCTTCTCGGTCGAATTGAAAAGTTGATCGACGAGGTCCTCTTCGATTCGGATGTTCCTCGAAAGCATGTGAGAGATGAAGCGATCAGAGAATTCGTGTTCCGCGTGGAGGACGCGGATCATTTCATTCCTGTCAATGGCGAGGGCGGTGGTCGGCGTAATCGCTATAGCCGTGCCCATTCGCTTCGATTGGCCTGCGAGGCAGCCCTCACCAAAAAAATCTCCGGGCCCGAGCATGGCCACTACCGCCTCTTTGCCGGTCTCATTGACGACGCAAAGCTTCACGCCACCCTGTTGAATATACAAAACATCCTTACAGGGATCGCCTTGGGAGAATATGGTCTCTTTTCGGCGGAACTCCACCACTTTTCTGGACAGGCCAGCCGAGTCCAGAAAACTCTGGGCGTCAAAAGCCGGCGGGCGCTGGGCTCTCATGTTGCTAAGGTTTCTGGATTGCTTTGGCACGGATGGTGGACCCCAAACGTCGTGCTGACCCGATGCTAAACTTGTGCTGACAATACCAAGTTAATTGTAAGGGTAAGGGGTGCAACAAAACTGTCCCGAATGATACAGGTTAGTGTCTCGCTTTCATTTGACTGCCCGCCGCTCGCACTCAGCCGAATCGACGATGGCCGCGAAACGAGGAGCAACTTGTCCGCAACCGGACAGTCTCCAGACGAAGTTGCGGCTACGATCGGTAGCGAAAACAAGTAAAGTTGCGCGGCCCACCCCTCAAGTTCCAGCCCGATTGACTGCGGTCCTTGCTGGCCTCTTTTCTCAGGGCGCACCCACAGCTCTCAGACAGATGCAGTCACAGGCCGACCCACTTAGAGACCGTTTGAGCAGGCCCCGACGACGACCTTGTTTCTCCGGGAGGAAGCGACATGCGGATCGTAACCACAGCTATTATTGTGCTCGGCCTCTGGTTGTTTGGCACGTTTTTGGTTCCGAGCCCTCGGGTCGCTGAAGAGGTCAAAAAGACCGGCAGCGGGGAACAAGTCGAGCCAGACGTTGAGAGCTGACGCCGCAAGCATCTCGAGCAAATCTCAAGCCTTGTAGCCAACCGACAAGCCCGTAAGCCACCACCTGCCTATTAGGGTAGGGATCGAAGAGATCAGCGCCTGCATTGTGTGCGCTACGGGACAGCTTTCGCGGCACCAAGCGGTTAGTGTGGGGATCGCGTGGCAGCGACAATCTGTACCTCCCTCCAACCAAGCCGGTCATAAGCGCCGGCTCCGCGCAGTGCGGGCAAGGTTTCAAGCTTCAAACTAAGTAACGAGACGTCAACAAGAACAAATCCGATCCATGGGAGCCAACAATGATGGGTAAATTAACACTTGGTGTCTGCATATTATTTGTAGCGAGCGGGCTTTTTGGGGCCAATAAAGAGCAAGAACGCCTGGAAAACACCGGCGTGGTGATGGAAGAGATCATGAACACGCCAGAAAATATCCCTCAAGAGATACTGGAAAAGGCCGAATGCGTGATCGTGTTTCCGTCTGTGCTAAAGCTTGCGGTTGGATTCGGCGGAAGCTACGGCCGCGGAGCGATGGTTTGCCGTGCGGGCGAGCACTTTAGCGGACCGTGGGGCGCGCCGGCGATGTTTGCGCTGGAAGGCGGGAGTTTTGGATTTCAACTTGGCGGGCAGGCGACGGACCTGGTTCTGCTGGTCATGAATGACCGCGGAGCACGGTCGATCCTCAGCAGCAAGGTCAAATTGGGCGCAGATGCATCCGCGGCGGCGGGACCCAAGGGCCGGGACGCTTCAGCCGACACCGATGCCTCCCTGCGGGCGGAGATTCTCAGCTATTCCCGTTCGCGCGGCTTGTTTGCGGGCATATCGCTCGAAGGCTCCACGCTTCGCGCCGACAATGACGCAAACGAACAGATTTACGGCCGCAAGATCAGCGCGAGGCAGATCGTCATGGGCACGGGAACGTCAGTACCGGCTTCCGGGCGCCATCTCGTTCGCGTGCTGCAAAAGGGTTCTCCGCGGGACGAATCCGCAAAGAACTCCAACCGCTAGTCGGTGGAAGGGCCAGGTCCAGATCGTGGAACCTGGCCACGGAGGTGGTGATGGCCGTACGCAAGGAACCATTGAAGGACGAGGTTGCCTGCCGAGCGCATGAGCTCTACCTGCGGCGCGGCGGCGAACACGGAAAAGACGTCGAGGATTGGCTCAAAGCTGAAAAAGAGCTGCGCGCCAAGCCCGTCGGGACAGGGACGAGAGCGAAAGAGGCGCAAGGAAGCCGCAACTCCGTAAATTGATGTCGGGAGATAGGGCTAACTGATGACGACGACTTCTATTGAGTACGACGACGTCAATTTTGAGTACGACAAGTTCGTTCGCGCGTGAAACTTGTTTTGGCAGGATTCTTCATTCACGCAAGAGCACTTCACTCGCGGAGGACCACGCTGAGTAGCGAGTTGTTGATCTTCAGCGCCCCGTTGTATTCGATGAACCCCAGCTTCCTGAACTTGTTCATGAAGTAGTTAACGCGCGTGCGCGTGGTACCGATCATCTCCGCCAGCACGTTCTGAGAAACCTTAGGAAGCGTCAAGGCCTGGTTGGATTTGCCATAGCGGGCGAGCAGCAGCAAGGTTCGCGCCAACCGCTTCTCGCTGGAGTTGAAGAGCTGATCGATCAGATCCTCCTCCGTCCGCACACTTCTGGTGACCATATAGGAGATAAAGCGGTCGGAGAAGTCCTGTTCGGCGTGGAGGAGGCGAAGCATCTCGGCTTTCTCAATGACCAAAGCGCTGCCCGTAGTCATCGTGGTCGCTGTGGCGATCCACAAGGGCTGGCCCACCAGGCAGGCTTCGCCGAGAAAATCGCCAGGCCCGAGAATCGCAACGACCGCCTCTTTGCCGGCGGCGGAAGTTACGGCGACCTTTACGCTGCCCTCCTGGAGATAGAAAACCTGCCTGGCCGGCTGACCTTGAGTAAAAAGAGTCTGGCGCTTGCGGAATTCGATCCGTTTCTTGGACACCACCGAATTTAGAAAAATAGATACGTCGAAGGCGGCTTTCTCTGACTTTGGCTTGCGGGCTGCAGTCGTCATGCTTGCCTAAAGGCGAAGGCACTCCTTCGTAGATCGCTCAAAGCGGTCACAGCGAGTAGCAGGGTCGGCGGCCGAAGGATATCAAGTGCCAACGCGCTCTTAGAAGATACCACTGTTGTACGCACGCAGACAATTGGACAAATGCGGCTAAAACAGTTCATACGGACGCCGCTATCGAAGTGGAAGGAGAGAGCCTCTTCTTGGAGTTGGAATCGCACCGGTGCCGATCAAACCGCGAATTGACGGCCGCGAGGTCGTGTTCGGCCTCGGCGGCGTCTCGCGGATTGGGGAAGGTCCAAGAGCACTCGGAACAGCCAAAGCGACCTTCGGCGAAGGCATGCTCCCAAAGCAGGCTGCGTCCAGTTTCGAGCATACTGGAGTGTACTTGGCATCCGATTTCGTTTGTGTCTCTTATCGGACATGTACAAGGCGGCGCGGGCCGGACGAGGGAGTCGTCTCCGCGAGCAAAAAGGCCGCAGGGGCGGAAGTGTCCAAAATTGGACACTGCCCATCCGGAACAAACAATTCGCATCGGGTGTCCACAATGAAACACGTACAGAACTTAATCTAGGCCTATAGTTTGATTTCAACGAACTGCTACCCAGGGCAGACGTGTATACGGGCAACGATCCAAGGAGTGAAACACATGAGTACAGGACTCTCCATTCCAGTACGGATGACAGAAGTTCGAGTCCTCGAAAACCTAGCCTACGGGGTGCCAGTAAGCGAAGCGCTGAGTCGAGTATGTGATTACATCGATGGCGAATTGCCGGGTACTGTTTCGGCAGTTCTCATGTTAGACGAGAACGAAATGCAATTCCGGCTGGTCGCCGGGCCCAGAGTGCCGGCGCCTCTGAGCAAGGCGATCGATGGGCTGAAGATTCCGGCCTGGCTCAATGGGAGTGTGAGCAGCGGGGCGGTCCAGCAGGGCAGACCGGGGACGGTGTGGGACATTCGAAGCGATGCTCTCTTCGCGGACCGAAGGGAGATAGCCCTGAGCAGCGGATTCACGGCAGCGTGGTCGTTGCCCATCTGGTCGACAAAGAGGACAACGCTGGGGACGGTAGTTATTTTTCATCCCAACTCCCAGGCGGCCGTCGCCGAGGTGCCGAAGGCCATGGAAACCGCGGTACATCTGGCGGCCATCGCCATCCAGCATCACTACAACGAAATTGAGATGCGGACGCTCACGCGGCGGCTGCTGCAATCCCATGACGAGGAGCGGCGGCTCATCGCGCGCGACCTGCACGACTCCACGGGACAAGACCTTGCGAGCCTGCTCATGACGCTGGGCCGTGCGGAACGGCGGGGCGCTCAGGTTCCTCCGGAAGTCGCAGAAATGCTGGCTGAGTCCCTCTTGCTGGCCGAGAAGATTTCAGGCGAGATCCGCACACTTTCCTGCCTGCTTCATCCGCCCCTGCTCGATGTCTGCGGACTGGGAGTGGCCATCGAGGCGTATGCAAACGAGCTGAACCGGCGAGGTGAACTCGAAGTAGAGATGGACATATCTCCGCAGTTACCGCGATTATCCGAAGAGGCGGAAGTCGCATTATTCCGTATTGTCCAGACCAGCCTCACGAACGTACATCTGCACTCGGGAAGCAACCTGGCGGAAATTAAAATGGACTTCGATGGGGACGGCTTGACCCTGACGGTAACCGATCACGGCTGTGGCATACCGGTCGCCGTTCTGGAGCGTTTCGAGCGACTCGAGGGCGCCGGTGTGGGACTCGCGGGAATGAGAGAGAGAGCCAAGGCGCTTGGCGGGGACCTTAAAATTGAGACGTCGGAGTTCGGGCCGCGGCACGGTACCACCGTGAAAGTGAATATCCCAAGCCGCAACTACCGCATTTGATGTTACAGGCCGCCCTTCGCACGGCCGGCCTTGAGAGCGACGCTCGATGGCTGGGCGAATGAGAGAACAAGAATTGATGTTTCCCGCGTGGCAGCGGCCCTATCTCGTGGCGCTCGCACCGGGATCGCCGGAGACACTGCGCGATCGTGTGGCTAAGGCGAAAAAAGCAATTCTGGAGCGGCTGGCAAAGTTGGTGAAAGGCCCAGAAAGAGAAATGGAAAGATTTGCGCTAAGAGATGCTTTGCATACTTTGCACGCGATCAAGGGGAAAGCCTGACTTTACGCGTCGCGCGCCGGGTCCACAATTTGAATCGCAACCGTAAGGGATGTGCACGAAGGGATACCGGTATGTGGCTCTCCATTAGTGTTTGCCGACAGCACGCCGGTGAGAAGGAGAAAAGCAAATGGGTACAGTGAGCCTGCTCGTCGCAGACGACCACGAAGTCATTCGGCAGGGCCTTCGTGCGTTGATTAGAGAGCAGCCCGGATGGAAGCTGGCGGCTGAGGCCACGGATGGAAGGGATGCGGTCGCCAAGGCGGCTGAGTTTCAGCCCGATGTAGCGATTCTCGACGTTACAATGCCGTTGTTAAATGGCATTGAAGCAACCAAGCAGATCGCGTCCGCGAGCCCGCGCACGAAGGTGCTTATTTTAACCATACATGAGTCCGACCAACTGAGTCGGAAAGCCATAGAGGCAGGCGCTCGCGGCTATATGTTCAAGACGGATGCCGCTGTTGATTTAATCGCGGCCGTGAACTCGCTGCTCATGAACAAGACATTCTTTACGCCGAAAGTGGCCCAGATGGTGCTCAACGGATATTTGGGAAAAGGGCTAAAGGCCAGTGATGACGAATCGCTGCGGATCACAGCACGGGAGAGAGAGATCGTGCAACTGCTGGCAGAAGGAAAACACAGCAGTGAAGTGGCCACGGTGCTGGGTCTGAGCATCAAGACCGTCGAAACCCACCGGTCAAATATTCTACGGAAGCTGCATTGCCACTCAGTAACGGAGCTCGTGCGGTACGCCGTGCGCAATCATATTGTCGAGGCTTAGGGTTTCGGAAGCTTAGGCTTTCGGAGGTTAGCCGGGGCTGCTGCCAGGCGACCTTGGCGCACGAGGAGCGGGGTCAAGGCACGCCGAGTCCAGGTAGATCGCTGGTCCGCTGCGATTGTCGAGCGTGACGCCGCATCGCGAACCCAGAACGATCTCCAGAACCGTTCCAGGCAGCGCGAAGTATCCGCCCGGCGCTTTGTCATTCACTACAACTCGCGCCCCGACGTGTAATTCTCGATGCGGTTCCCTCTTCTTCACAGAGTTCCCCGGCATGTTGTTCCCCCGGCACGCATTGCTCTCTTCCGCGAGTACATTCCCGTTGCAGGGCTGCCTGTCCGTTGGGCCTGTGAATCTTTTTGGCAGGCAGCCCTGATCGCGCGTCTCGAAACGGGGCTTTTCCGGAGCCCGATGCTGCTTAGTACATTCCACCCATACCGCCGCCACCCGGGCCGGCGCCCACCGCCGCTGCAACTTCCCCGTCCTTGATGTCGGCGATCAAGGCTTCCGTCGTCAGCATCAGCGCCGCGATGGACGCGGCATTCTGCAAGGCCAAACGTGTAACCTTGGCAGGATCTATCACGCCGGCCTTGATCAGGTCGGTAAATTCGCCGGAATCCGCGTTGAAGCCGAAATTCTCGTCCTTGGATTCGCGGATGCGGGCAACTACCACGGCGCCCTCGTGGCCCGCGTTCTGGGCAATCTGGCGGGTGGGCTCCTCGAGCGCACGTCTCACGATGTTCACGCCGGTGGCTTCGTCGCCGTGGAGCTTGAGCTTTTCCAGAGCCGGCAGGCAGCGCAGAAGAACAGTGCCTCCCCCCGGGACAATGCCCTCCTCAACCGCCGCGCGTGTGGCGTGCATGGCGTCTTCGACACGAGCCTTCTTTTCCTTCAGCTCCATCTCGGTTGCCGCGCCCACCTTGATTACCGCGATGCCGCCGACCAACTTGGCCAAACGCTCCTGAAGTTTTTCCTTGTCGTAATCTGAGGTGGCCTCCTCGACCTGCGCACGGAGTTGCCGTATGCGGCCTTCGATTTCGGTATTCTTACCGGCACCTTCGATAATCGTGGTGTTGTCCTTGTCGATGGTGATTTTCTTCGCGTAACCCAAATCTTCCATCTTCACGTTTTCAAGCTTGATACCAAGCTCCTCGGTGATGGCCCTGCCGCCGGTGAGCGTAGCGATATCCTCCAGCATGGCTTTGCGGCGGTCGCCAAATCCCGGCGCTTTGACAGCAGCACACTGCAGCGTTGCCCGCAACTTATTCACCACGAGCGTTGCGAGCGCTTCGCCCTCAACATCTTCGGAAATGATCAGCAGCGGCTTGCCCATCTTGGCTGTATTTTCGAGCAAGGGCAGCAACTCCTGCATCGAGCTGATTTTCTTTTCGTGGATCAGGATGTGAACGTCCTCGAGGACACACTCCATGCGCGCGGGGTTGGTGATGAAATAAGACGAGAGATAACCGCGGTCAAACTGCATTCCCTCGACGACGTCGAGCGTCGTCTCCATGGTCCGGGACTCCTCAACGGTAATGACACCGTCTTTGCCTACCTTTTTCATGGCCTCGGCAATAAGAAGGCCGACCTGTTTGTCGGTGTTGGCGCTGATGGTGCCTACCTGGGCGATCATGTCGCCCTTCACGTCGCGAGAAAGTCTCTTGATCTCCGCCACGGCAACGTCCACGGCTTTCTCGATGCCGCGCTTCAATGCAGTGGGGCTGGCGCCGGCAGCGACCGTGCGCACGCCTTCGCGGAAGATCGCCTGAGCGAGCACAGTAGCAGTGGTGGTGCCGTCACCAGCGACGTCCGAGGTTTTGGAGGCAACTTCGCGAACCATCTGTGCGCCCATGTTTTCGAGCGGGTCCTGCAGTTCGATCTCTTTTGCTACCGTGACGCCATCCTTGGTAATGGTAGGAGCGCCAAACCTTTTCTCGATCACGGCATTGCGGCCTTTAGGACCGAGCGTGATCTTCACGGCGTCGGCAAGGACATTGACGCCGCGCAGAATTGCCTGACGAGAATCTTCACCCGTTACAATTTGTTTTGCCATGGACTTCACCCTCCTGGGGTGAACGAGCACTGTTGGAAAGCATTGACAGAGAGCTACTTTTTACCGGTTGCGGCTTTGGCGATCCCGCTGACCTTCGCCAGGATCTCGTCCTCGCGGAGAATCAGATACTCCTGTTCATCGATCTTGATGTCGTTGCCAGTATATTTCGCGAACAAAATACGGTCGCCAGCCTTTACGTCGAGCGGGATTCTCTTGCCCTTTTCGAAGTTGCCAGCACCGACGGCGATCACTTCACCTTCTTGAGGCTTCTCTTTGGCTGTGTCGGGAATGATGATGCCGCCCTTCGCAGTCTCTTTCTCTTCCAGGCGCCTTACCAGAACTCGGTCGTGCAGGGGTGTCACTTGAACCGTCATCGTCAGCTCCTCCATCTAGATCGTTTGAATTCCCGGAATGAATCTGGTGGTTTTGTTCGGGCCCAATCGTGACGTCAGGGGCGCAGGGTCTTGATATTCTTCTGCCGCTCGCCTTCCAGATCGTCGGCCGCTTTCTTCGTACGGTCGGCTTCTCGCTGCGGAGCCTCTTGTTCCTCAAGCTTCACGGATTCGGCAATGGAGACGCCGGCCTGAGCATCTACTTGTTTTGCAAACATAAGCACTGCAAAAGTGCCCGAGGAGGACCTAAAGAGGTTCGCCGAATACTGGGAATCGTCCCATCGGGCGATCACTTTTTCGGTGGCATGATAGGAAGGGTTGGTTGGGAAAGTGAGGTCGGCGACCGGCCTGGTGGGTGTCCCATATTTTGTGGAAACGACTCGTATCATGTCTTCATCGGTCAGCCCTTTAATGGCGGTGTCGTCATAGGTAACCAGCATTCTGTAGAGCGCGCCATTGAAGAAAGAGAAGCGGAGCTGCCCGACCGGCTCCGCAGGACGGGAAGAGCCGTAAGGCTGCGGCGGCCACCACGTCAATTCCTGAATCAACCCCGGACGCTGGTGGATCGCGGTGACATCGGCCGGCTTCGCATCGATCTGCCTGGAAATGTCGGCCAAAGTCATTCCAAACGAAAAGTTCCGGTACCTGGAGAGATCCTGCGCATGCGTCAGAGAAGTTACGGACAGGATCAATACAATCGTTAGCGCGGACACCACCAGACTGCGCATTATCGTTTTCATCTGCAAACCTCCATCAAATACGCACCGA
Source organism: uncultured Acidobacteriota bacterium (assembly GCA_963810155.1). Taxonomy (GTDB): domain Bacteria; phylum Acidobacteriota; class Terriglobia; order Acidiferrales; family UBA7541; genus Palsa-189. The sequence goes on along the minus strand of CAWEMN010000002.1, from coordinate 132,432 downwards.
CTCAAGGGCATGCGTCTCAAGTTCGCCTAGCGGCGATTCGCTGCCGATGGAGACGAGCGCGGGCGTTTCAAACCCCTTCACCGTGGCGCGGAAAAGAAACGGGCTCTCCTGAATATGCCGCGATTGAGCGGAGACCGTTACGTGGCGGATGCCCAAAAAACGCCGAGAGGCCAACGAAGCGACGCCCACAATCTGCAAAGAATTGAATTTCTCCCACTCCGGATTGGACAGCAGGCGCTCGATTGCGCGGCGCACCATCTTCTCCCCGTCGATACCGAAGACCGTCGCTTTGGCTTCGTAAGCCAGCGAGAAGAAAGTCCATCCGGCGTCGTGGATTTTTCGGCCCAATGCGGACGCGGTGAGATCCTCGACCAACCTCCAGCCGGGCATATAAGGCTGGCTTTTCAGCAGCAGAGCTTCCGGCAACGGCGTGCCTTCCCTGATGAAGATCGTTCCCGATTCAGTCATGTTTGGCACTAGGGTTCTCCTCAGTTAGGCGCGACCTGCGCTCGTGCGTGGACGCTGGGCGGTTGAGCAGGATGTCCCGCACCGGCATCGTGCATCGCCCGGACCTCTCCCCACCAGGAGGCGGCCTCTGCGCGATCATTTGCGTCAGGCGGATAGATCTGAACCAAGCCGTGACGACCGGCGTCCGCAGGGCGCGCAAACTCGCTCTGGTGCTTCAGGACAAAATCGAGGGTCTGAGCCAACGTTCCAGAGTGGTGCCTGTCCCCGAAACTTGCGCCGCTCGGATGGGCCGCAGAGGCCCATGTCCAGCAGTCGCAGACCAAGTCCTGGTAGCCTCCTGCTCGCACCGCCCACACGCTCAGGTGATCCAGTTCGGCTCCGACTTCGGATAAATATTCAAGCCGTACCGAGCGGGGCTCGGTTGGCTTCATCAAGTCTTCCCAAGCTAAGGTCACCGCATACTTAATGGCTTTGTCCAATTCGGCTGGAAGAGTCTGGGGCTTGGCTATGTGTGACATGGCGCTTCTCCCTTACATTTGCATTCAGGCGTTCCCTGCGGGGGCGGTTTGACCGCCCCAACGCGAGAACCAGCGAACTTCAGGCAGTTACAGCAACAGCGACTTTGTGGAAAGTGGAGTTGGCGACTTCAAAGGTTTCTACTTGAACAGATCCCTCAACGACCGCGGCAAGGATCTTGGCCACTTCGGGGTAGGTTCCGCGGTTGTAAGCCTCGGCATTCTCGGCGTTATCCCACAAACTGATTCCGAACGCTTCGGTTCCCCCCTGGCCAACGAACGAAATCTCGTCCTGGAAGCCTTTCTGTTTTCTCAGCAGGGGAATTATTTCCTTCTCGAGTCTGTGAGTGAACTCGGCGACGCTATTGGGTTTCAGATGCAGGTACACTCGGCGTGCGAACATGGTGCACTCTCCTTCATCACGATGCCCAAGGGGACGGCAGATAACCACTGGAGGTAAAGCTAATCTGAAGAGTCCCTCAGTACATTAACCACACTAGGTTAATTAACTATACATGTCAAGGTTAATATGAGAGGATCAACAAGTATTAACCTGTAGTAGTTAAGTGCCGACGGAGACCTTTTCATGGATGTTTGCCTGGTCATCAAGCAGCGACTCGAAGAGCTGCATCTCGAGCAGAGAGGCCTGGCGGCGGCCGCAAATGTCACCGAATCCTATATCTCCCAACTGCTGACCCGCAGAAAATTGCCTCCAGCATCCGACCGGACCGACATCTACGCCAAGATGGAGAAGTTCCTGAAGCTCCCCGCAGGAAGGATATCGAAGCTCGCGGATCACGAGCGCAAGGAAGAACTCAAGAGAACTCTCGGGGAGCCACCTACTCCCCTGCTCAAGGAGGTTCGCGAGCTCATTCTTCGAAAGTGCGCACCGGGCAAAGAGAAGCAAGTACGGGCCATTTTTGAGAAGCAGCCCTTTGGCGAACTCGAGCGCCTGGTCGTGCAAAAGCTATTAGATGTGGTGAAGGGAGTCGCCAAAGAAGAGCTGGAAAGTGAAAGCTGGCTCCGATTAGTCGCTCGGCTCGTGGGACGCAGCTATGAGCATATGCGGGTGATCGTTCTGGAATTCCTGGACGCCGATGTGTTCAACCTCTCCGTGGAAGACTGCGACTCCTTCCTTGATCCGCTCATCGACTCCTGGGACATCGACCTGGCGACGTTTGCTATTGAAGTTGCCTTAAACCGCAGGCTAGCTCCCGGAAGCCCAAAGAAGTTTGAGTTTGTTGAAAGGGATGGATCGCCGTCCCAAGAAGAACCGGGGTTCAAACGGTTCCTGAAGGATCGCACTCTGAGCGGCGATGCCACTGAAGCGGAGATGATGTTTCTAAAACGACTGAGGTTCGACGGAAAGCGTCCTACTCCGCTGTATTATTACCGAGAGTTACAAAACCTCAGAGACCCGCTCCATTTTCGATCGCCGATGGCCCCGACTTCGCCAAGAAAAACAGCGGGGCGGGCCGCAGCGAAGGGGTCCGTGGCGCCTATGCACAAATATCACGAAGGTGAAAGCGTCGAGCAACAGTTACAGCTGGATGGCAGGAAAAAAGCAATACAGCGTTGGGCAGACCATAAAGGCAACGGGGGGAAAAATAAAAAGTAACCTCCCCATGCGCTTACCGTCATGTGTTCAGAACGATCGAGGGACCGAGCGACGCGCCAAGGGCCTCTCGACTCGATCTCCGAAAAAAACTGCTAGTTGCCGCTGGCCTTTCCCGAGTAAGTGATCCGCCAGACCGAATTCGATCCGTCGTCACTAACGAGAAGCGCGCCGTCATTGGCAACGGCGACCCCGACCGGGCGACCCCAGATCTTGCCATCCGGCGTGACAAAGCCGGTGAGGAAGTCCTCATACTCGCCGGTAGCCTTGCCATGATCCACGGGGACGCGAATGACCTCATATCCGGTGAGTTTGTCGCGGTTCCAGGAGCCGTGTTCGGCGGCAAAAATCTGACCCCGATATTCCGCCGGAAACTGGGTCCCTTCGTAAAATAGCATTTCGAGCGACGCATTGTGCGGCTGCAGCAAGCACGTCAGGAACGATCACTTTATCTTTCAATTCGGGATGCTTGCCCGCGTGGCGCGGATCCTGGTGGGCGCCGGTGTAATACCACGGCCATCCATAAAAACCGCCGTCCTGAACGTGGGTGATGTAGTCGGGCGGCACGTTATCGCCCAGGAGGTCGCGCTCATTGGTGGAGCACCACAGGTATCCAGTCTCCGGCTGGATGGCCTCACCAACGCAGTTGCGGATGCCGGAAGCGAAAACGCGCAGGCCGGTGCCATCCGGATTGAACTCGAGCACGTTGGCACGGTGAACCTCGGCGGGATTGTTGTCCGCGTCATCCACGTTGGAGTGAGATCCGACGGCAACGAACATCTTCTTGCCGTCGGGGGAGAAGACGACGTCCCGCGTCCAGTGCCCGCCGCCATTCGGGTCGGCTGGATCGCCGCTGGGCAGAGTCTTCACGACCACTTCGGCCGGGCCCCGCGCCTTTAAATCTCCATTACGATACGGGAATCGCACGACCGAGTTCGTATTGCCGACATAAACGTACTGCGGATTTGGTCCGGGAGGATAAAATCCGATGCCGAACGGCCGGTTGAGGCCGGTTGCGAAAAGAGTCACACTCTCCGCTTTTCCATCTTTGGTTAACCCGTGGAGGACCCTAATTTCGCCGGGTTTGCTATCGGCCACAAAGACGTCGCCATTGGGCGCCGTGCGCAATTCGCGGGGCTGCGTGAAGCCGGTCGCAAAGAGCTCCACCCGGAAGCCCGGCCGGCACTTGCAGCGAGGCGTTGCTCGGGCGCGCAACCAGCTGACTGCGGTTCTCAGTCGACTTCGTGGCGTAGGGAGCGGGTAGATCCGCAACGGTGATCTTGCGGAAGATGCCAGGCTTTTCCGCCGTAGCCGTGGAAAACGCCGCAGCACCCGTCAAAACCTTTCCCGAGTCGACCGCCTTCAGGCCAAGCCAGTGCGACGGAAATGCCGCAAATCGCTACTCCCGAGACGACGAGCAAGAGGGTTCGTTTCATGGGAAGCCTCCCTGTGTGTAGCCGGATTCTACCCCATTTTGCAAAACGAAGGCGGTTCCGGGGCGCGGATACGCTGACTACTGATCCGCCAAGGCACGGTGGACGAGGTGAATCGCGATTGCGCCTTCCCCCACAGCCGACGCTACGCGCTTCACATTCCCGGAGCGAACATCGCCGACCGCAAACACGCCGGGAAGGCTCGTTTCCAGCATCTGCGGAGCGCGGCCCAGGGTCCAAACGGGAGCCTCGGTTACGGCATCCAAGTCCCGCCCGGTCAGGATGAAGCCTTTGTCATCCAGGGCGACGCAGCCCCGCAGCCAGTCGGTGCGCGGAGACGCTCCGGCCATGACAAATACGTGGCGAATGTCGTGCACGGAAGTCTGGCCCGTGGACTTGTCCAGCCAAGTGACACGCTCCAAATGCCCGTCGCCGGCAAGACCGACGATTTCGGTTTTGTAATGTACTTCGATCGCGGAGTTCTCTTCGATGCGCTGGATCAAGTAGCGCGACATCGTGTCCGACAACTGGCCCGAGCGCACCAGCATGTGCACCTTGCTCGCCGTCTGCGCCAGAAAACACGGCTGCCTGTCCGGCGGAGTTCCCTCCCCCGACGACGATAATATCTTCCTGTTCGCAGAGCTGCGACTCCATGTAAGTGGCGCCGTAATAAATTCCCTGCCCCTCGAACTGCTCGAGGTTGGAGATGCGCGGCTTGTTGTATTGCGCCCCGGTAGCAATAACGACGGCGCGCGCCGGAAGCCGATTGCCGTTGTCGAGGATGACTTTGTAGGGCCGCTTATCACAATCCAACCGCGCTACGCTGTGGGCCACCATCATCTTGGCTCCGAATTTTTCCGTCTGAGCGATGGCGCGCGCCGCCAACTCCTGACCGGAGAGCCCGGTGGGGAACCCGAGGTAGTTCTCGATCTTGGAGCTTGATCCGGCCTGGCCTCCAGGTGTGTCCGTCTCAACTACCAGCACGTTCAGGCCTTCCGAAGCTGCATAAACGGCCGCAGCCAGTCCAGAAGGTCCGGCGCCGACAATGATCAAATCGCGTAGCTGCGTCTGATCCACCGCGCTGTTCAGTCCCAGACAATCGGCCAATTCCTGCAAAGAAGGATTTCGGAGCACGGAACGGCCCATGCAGATGACCACCGGAATTTCTTCCAATTTGACCTGAAAGTGGTCGAGGAGTCTTTGCGAAGTCTTATCGGTATCGAGATCCACGTACGCGTAAGGATGTTCATTCCGGGTTAGAAATTCGCGCAGACGCAGCGTATGGGCCGAGTGGCGGGAACCCAACAAAACGACGTTGCCCTGGCCGCGACGGATGAGCTCCAGGCGGCGCAAAATGAAGGCGCGCATGAAAATCTCGCTCAGTTCAGCGTCCCGCGCGATGAGCGACCGCAAACCTTGCGCACTGAGCTCCAGGAACTCGCCGGGCTCGGTGACGCGGCCTCGCACCAGGCTGCGCCGCCCGGAAACCATAGTCATCTCCCCGGTGAACTCGCCCGGGCCATGTTTGGCGATCAAGCGCTCGCCCGTACACTCCGGCTGCATGATCTCCATACGCCCGGAGAGCAGGACGAAGAAGGGTATGTTTGTATCTTCAGGCTCAAACAGGATGTCACCGGTCTTGACCGTGCGGAGCGTGCCGACGGAACGAACGCGATCGATTTGAGCTGCGGTCAGAACTGGAAAAGATTGGGTACGAGCGTCCAGTGCGCTGGGTACGGGAACAGAAGACATTTTTCCTCCTAGGGCTCAACAGGAGTTGTGAACACTACGCTTTGCCAATGCCGGCGCCTGCGCTGGTTCACAGAAGATCATGGGGGCACTCGCCTGCCACTGAACTATCGAGGTAAATAGGAATATTACAGCCTGTGGTTTACGAGCGCCACGAGCAAGGCGAGGCTGGGCCGGCGAGACGCCTCAAGCGCCTAAGTGACAAAAGATAAAGAGTAAGGACGCGGAAGCTCCAACTCCAAAATCACATCGCACAACACGATTAGTTGCTTTCGGAATCGTGCTTTTTGCTGACGAATGGCGACCACGTCAGCTTTTTAGGATAAAAGCGAACGCAACCGGCGAAGTCAGAGCCCCAGGGGTAGGCTCCCGGCGTACAACCATCTGGAGAGGCATTCTGGGACAAGTAGGCGATTGCGTAGCGCAGTTCGTCGCACGTTGCAAGGCGATCCACGCCGATGCAACTTTCATCGGAGTCGAAGGTCGTCATTACAGCCTCCGAATGATCCAAACAATCACACAAATGACCAATATCGTGCCGAATAGCCCGTATCCAAACATTGTTGCCCCCTCTCGTGTGAGTTCAACGCTTGATTCCTTTATTCCTTACCCAGATCCGGCGCAAATTCGTCATGCATCTCCGCCGTCTTATCGACCCCCGTTTGGATTTTCCCGGGTGCCGCTTCTACGTGGCCTTCAGCTTGCAAGTCCGGATTCGTCGCGAGTGGTCGCACTGCCTCTGGTGCTCTTCCTTTCACGTCGTGAAAGGTGCTCGTTACCTCATCCCTTGTGCCTGGTCTCATGGCGATTGCCTCTCTGCTCCTTCAGTTTTCCTTGCCCATGGAACGATGCTAGAAGAATCGAAATAGCATGTCTGTGCCCATTGGGACAGGTGGCCCATTCTGTCTAATACCTTGAGCCCGTCGTTCAGCCCAGTCCGCGGATCAAAGCGCATGCGGGATGCTCGCATCTGCTGTACTGTAGGTTGTGCGAGAAAAACTGCGCCGCCTGTCCATTGCAGGGAGGAACTTCGATACCGCCAGGCCTTCGGTTGGGCCTGACACTAGATCGGAACGCTACGGAAATGAGCGACCTGACGATCCGCACTTCTGAACACGGGTGGCTTGCGCAACTTGCGAAGGCTTACCGTAATCGGGACAGCATCGTCGTCATTGACGACGCAAATGTCGGAATCGACCCGAGTAAACAGACGCTGCTGGATATGGGTTTGAAGACCGGGCTCTCACGCAAAGAATGGGTGGCTGTCATGATCGCCGGGGGCATGACCCTTTTCGGAGCAGTCGTCATCATTCTCGCGATCCTCGATCCCGATCCGACAAGCAAGCTCGGACTACTCATTGCGACGGGAGGAGTTTTAACGGTGACGGGAGGGTTCAGCTCGATACGCATTCTTACGAATCACAAGCCGCCCAAGGTGCGCGTGTCGAGGAGCGGCATCGAGATCGCTTGGGATTGAGTTCCCCGATCGACTCGTTCCACCCGGTTTGCGTGAATTGGAGTCGATGCTTCTCGATATTACAAAGCCCGACCCGCAGAGACGCCCGAAGCCCAAGCCCATTGGAAGTTATGGCCACCGAGCTGGCCGGTGACATCGACGACTTCACCGACAAAAAATAGTCCGGGTACTTTGCGACTTTCCATCGTCTTGCTCGATAGCTCGCTGGTATCCACGCCGCCCGCAGTCACCTCAGCTTTTTCGTAACCCTCAGTGCCTTCGGGCACGAGAGCCCATTCATGTGTTTGTCGATCCAGGACAGCCAAGGCTGGATTGTTCCAGGCAGCAGGTGGATGCAGGTCGAGCCATCGCGTTGCAAAACGATGCGGCAGGAATCTCTTGAAAAGCGGAACGGGCGGCGGTCATATTTCTTACCTTGGCTTCGCGAATTGTGGCCGCGACGTCGCGACCGGGCGCGAAGTCAATACGGATCGGCGCACCCGCATTCCAGTAAGAGGAGATTTGCAGGATTGCCGGTCCGCTCAATCCACGGTGAGTGAACAGCATTTTTTCCCGAAAGCGCTGATGGTCCGTGGAAACGGATACGTCCGCCGAGACGCCGGCCAAATCACAATACCGGCCTCGGTCTTCCGTCCCCAGCACAAGCGGCACAAGACCCGGTTTCGTTTTACGAATGCTCAGGCCAAATTGACGTGCCAGCTCGTAACCAAAGGCAGTGGCCCCCATTTTGGGGATGGAGAGCCCGCCCGTCGCAACCACCAGAGCCGGCGCGTGAAACACAGCAGATTCGGCACGCACGACGAACTCGGTGGTGCGTTGGACTTCACCGATTCTGGTCTGAAGAAAGATCTGTACTCCGACTGCTTCGCATTCGGCTTCGAGCATGGTCAGAATGTCGTCCGCCGATCGGTCGCAGAAAAGCTGGCCGAGCGTCTTTTCGTGATAGGGGATGCGATGCTTTTCGACGAGAGCGATGAAGTCCGCAGGCGTGTATCGCGCCAGCGCCGATTTCGCAAAGTGCGGATTTGCGGACATGAAGTTCTCCGGCTGGCAATGGATGTTGGTGAAATTACAGCGGCCGCCGCCAGAGATGAGGATCTTCTTACCGGGGCGATCGGCGTGCTCGATTACGGCGACACGGCGCCCACGTTTGCCGGCCTCCACGGCGCACATGAGCCCCGCGGCCCCGGCTCCAAGAATCAAGGCATCAAACTTGTAGTTCAAGGAAACATTTCAACCGCGCCGCGGACTTGGCTGCGACCGTGGACGCCCCGGAAGAGTAGTTTAATCAAGCAGCAGTTTCCTAGCCTTGAGCGTTTTGCGCATAGGCAAGGGTGACTCGGCCTGCCCGCCATCCGCTAAACTCTACGCATGCTTCTCTGCCCCGTCCGAGACTGCCACATGGCGCTGGTGCGCGAGGGGCGGCGACTTCTCTGTCCACGCGGGCATTCCTTCGACGTAGCGCGCAGCGGATACGTGAACCTGCTGCAGCCACAGGAACGGCGATCAAAGCAGCCGGGCGACACGGCGGCCGCCATCAAAGGGCGGCGACGATTGCACGATCGCGGCGCAACCCAGCCACTGCTGCACGCAATCGCGGAGATTGTGAACGCGGCGCCGAACGACACGGTGCTCGACGCCGGCTGCGGGGACGGCTTCTATCTCGGAGCCCTCGCCGAACAGTGCGGCTGCGATGGGCATGGCGTGGACATCTCCATTCCAGCCGTTGAGGCGGCGGCGCGACGCTATCCCAAATGCGAGTGGATTGTGGCCAACGCCGATCGCTTCGTGCCGTATGCCGACCGTTCCTTCTCGATCGGGCTGTCGATCACAGCGCGGATGAATGCGGCTGAATTCCGCCGCGTCCTGCGCGACGACGGACGCCTGCTGGTTGCGCTGCCCGCACCTGACGACCTGATCGAACTGCGCGGCGCGAGCCGCGACCGCGTGCCTCGAACCGTCGAGGCATTCGCACAAGGATTCACGCTCATCGACCGGCGCCGAATCACCACCGCGACCGATCTTGACGCTGCCGGCGTTCAAGACGTTCTGCATTCAATTTATCGGCCGATGAGGTCGCGGCCCGCTGAAGCCATGAAAGCTACGTTCAGTCTGGATCTGCTACTCTTTCGAGCCACCTAGCTGTATTCAGCTCCGGCGAGGGCCACTTGTTCGGAGCCAAGCGCGGCGTTCAGTTTGAGATCTATAATGAGCCCAACCTCAAAACGGACCAAAGAGGGGTTTTCCGCGGCGGCGGCCCAGTCATCGCGTGGTTCAAAGACCCGGCCGGAAATATTTTGTCCATTCTCGAAACAAAGTAGAAAAGCAGGCCCAGACTCAGCGTAGTTGATTTCGACAAATCAGAGAGCCAGAGGAGACGCACTATGGAAACGAAACCCACGCACGAACAAGCACAACTGCACCTACAACTCTATGACTTGCGCCGCGAAGCCCGGCTGCGCCAGGCACGCGATTGGTTCTTCAAAAACTACGTCGTTGAGAATTTCGACGACGCCAGGCGAATTGCCGCGCCCGGAACGGAAAACGGTGCGCTTGGCCATGATGGTATTCAGCTATTGGGATCAGGCCTGCGCATTGCTCAACTACGGACTGCTCCACGAAGACCTCTTCTTCGAAACCAGCGGCGAGTTTTTTGGCGTGTGGGAGCTCGTCAAGCCCATTGTCCCGCAGGCCCGTGAACTCTTCGCGAATAAGAACTTTCTGGGACACCTGGAAAAAGCGGCGAAACGCTACGAAGCCTGGATCGAAACGCGGTCGCCCGGCCACATCGCTGCCATGCGCCAGATGATGAAACAGATGCGCCCGCAGACAGCAACAGCCAAAGCCTAGCAGGAACTCAAACGTAGAGACCGAGCAAAGCCTGCGCCGCGGATTGGACCAGCATGCTTCCGCGACGCAGGCTCGTTTCGTTTGTGGCCTTAAGAGATCGCCTGATGAGAGATTGCATCTAGCGTTCAAACCGACACTTGTGGATCGAAATTGCGCCTGAAGACGAGCAACTTCGCGGTGAGCAACTGCACCTGCTCGCCATTTTGATTGAGCGTAACGCTGCGCACAATCACAACTCCACGATCCGGTTTCGAGCGCGAAGGTATTATCTCGAGGATCTCGCTCTCCACCCGAAGCGTATCGCCGGGGCGCGTCGGCTTGGGCCACGAGACTTCGCCACCAAGACCGACGATGCCGTTTGCGAATTGCAGTCCTCCGGTCACGAGAAGACGCATGGTTGCCGCCGCTGTGTGCCAGCCACTTGCGGCAAGGCCGCGGAAAATGCTCTTCTTCGCTGCTGCCTCGTCAAGGTGGAAGGGTTGCGGATCGAACTCCGCGGCGAAGGCCTTCATCCGGTCTTCGTCTATATGGTAAGAACCCGACGTGAATCGCTGGCCCACGTGCAAGTCTTCCAAATATAACGGCTTGTCATTGGTTTCATTCATGGCACGCGGCCCCACAGCCCGGGGCACAACAACCCCTGAACCTTCGCTGTGATCTGAGCAATCACCTCTCCGTAAGTTTTGGCGCACCGATCGTGGACCGACAAACCGCCGATTCCCCGAATGCTTCCATTTGCAATCTCAAGAGTATCGAACGCCCGATGTGCCTTAATATAGTCTGTCGTTCAAATTCAAGGAGGAATGATATGGCCGAGTCCAAATCCGCCGCAAACGAAAACGAGATTTCCCGCGACCGCCTCGCGGACCTGTTGAACGAGGACCTTTCCCGCGAGTATCAAGCCATCATCGCCTACGTGGTCTATTCCCAAGTGCTCAGCGGCGCGCAATACATGGACATCGCCGCCCAACTCGAAATCCACGCCAAGCAGGAGCTCGACCATGCCCTGACCCTCTCGAGGCAGATCGACTATCTCGGCAAAATGCCGGTAGTCACTCCCAAGCCGGTGCGTACCTCGAAAGAACCGAAAGAAATGCTCCGGTACGATCTCGACAATGAAAATGAAACGATCCGCAACTACCGCGATCGCATCCGGCAATGCGAAGCGCTGGGAGAGTTCGCGATTGCGGAACAGATTCGTCAGATTCTGATGCAGGAACAGGACCATCAAATCGATTTGGCCACTGCGCTCGGCGAAGACGTTCCGGACCTGAGTGGTCCCAAGGGACGGCCGCGGTCGAAATAGCTTCCGAACGAATTCCGGTCAGATGAAGCCCGCGTCCAGCGCTATCTTTAAGAAGGCGTTGGACGCTAACCCCCGAACGAATCATGAAGCCACCCTGCGACCAAGCTGTAATTGAGTGCGGACACGTCGCGGCTCCATCCACCACGGCAGCGGAACCATGGATCCTGGCCGCAACAATTCTCGGATCCAGCATGGCCTTCATTGACGGCACGGTCGTAAACGTGGCTCTGCCCGCGCTGCAGATGAATCTCGGCGGAACCGTGACCGATATGCAATGGGTTGTCGAATCGTACGCATTGCTACTGAGTGCGCTGATCCTGGTGGGCGGCTCGATGGGCGATCTTTTTGGACGCAGGCGCATGTTTCTGTCAGGCGTAGCCGTGTTCGCGATTGCTTCCGCCGGTTGTGGCCTCGCTCTCACCATCCACCAACTCGTGATCGCGCGAGCGGTCCAGGGAGTCGGGGCAGCATTCCTGGTGCCCGGCAGCCTGTCGATCATCAGTGCGTCGTTCAGCGAGAAGGAGCGGGGCCGCGCCATTGGCACGTGGTCTGGCTTTACATCGATAACGGCAGCGATGGGACCTGTCCTGGGCGGCTGGTTGATCGAGCACGGCTCCTGGCGCTGGGTATTCTTCATCAACGTGCCGATTGCCGCCGCGGTGATTCTGCTTTCACTGTGGAGGGTTCCCGAAAGCAGGATCGACGCGAAAGTGGGCGTCGATTGGAGAGGAGCGCTGATCGTAACCACGGGTTTGGCCGGGGTGACCTATGGATTTATCGAATCCTCGGACCTGGGCTGGAGAAATCCATTCGTCTGGGGGAGTTTGGCCGTTGGCTGCATATGCCTGGCCGTTTTTTCTTACTTCGAAGCTCGTGCCAGCTGCTCCCATGGTTCCGATTGACCTGTTTCGCTCGGGCGACTTCACCGGCGCCAACTTGCTTACCCTTTTTCTGTACGCGGCTCTCGGAATTTTCTTCTTCCTATTCCCGCTGAATCTGATACAGGTGCAGCATTATTCGGCGACCGCTACGGGCGCCGCTGCCCTGCCGCTGATCCTGCTGATGTTCGCGCTTTCGCGCTGGTCGGGCGGACTGGTCGCTCGCTATGGAGCCAGACGACCGCTGATCATCGGCCCGATCATCGCGGCTGCGGGATTCCTTCTTTTCGCCGTCCCATCGGCCGGTAGCAGCTACTGGAAGACATTTTTCCCGGCATTTGTTGTACTCGGTTTTGGAATGGCGGTCAGCGTTGCTCCGTTGACAACCGTTGTCATGGGAACGGTGGACCAGAATCGCGCGGGGACCGCCTCCGGCATCAATAACGCGGTTGCGAGGGTCGCGGGGCTGCTTGCCGTTGCAATCCTGGGGATCGTGATGGTGAGCGCTTTCAGCTATCGCATGAACCAGAGTTTGAAACAGCTAAATATCTCCGCCGATGTGGCAAGCGCCCTGCAGTCGAACGAAATGAAGCTCGCTGCCCTTCCTGTTCCCTCCGGGACGGATCCTAGCACGGCGGCGGCACTCAAAACCTCAATCGACGGAGCCTTTGTGTCTGGATTCCGACTCATCATGCTGATTTGCGCGGGTCTGGCCGTCGCAAGCGCAACGTTCGCCTGGCGGATGATAACGATGCGGGCAACTTGAGGCGGGTGATTTGGCAGGCTGAGAAGGCCGTCAACGATTGCCGAGTCAAACAGCTCGCGTCCGGATATTGATCTCGGACGTAAGGGTTTGATGGACTGGACATTTATTTGCAATCTCGAGCAGCTTAGAGCGCTGCTCGGGCGTCAGGTTGCCGGCAAAGTGAATGTCCCGCTCGATACGAAACACCATTCCCTCCCTGGTATCGCAGTCGGCGCAATCGGAGGCGTGGACCCTAAAGTGGCGCAGATTGACAGTGACATACTCAAGCGGCCAACCTTTGCGACGAGCATACATGCCGACGGTCATCGAAGTACAGGAACCCAAGGCAGCAAGCAGAAATTCGTAAGGCGACGGTCCCCGATCCGTGCCGCCCGCAGACGCCGGCTCATCGGCAATCATGCGATGCGGGCCGGCAACGATTTCCTGTACAAACCCCGCCGCACTGCCGCTGACGATCACCTCCCCTGCGCCACTCTTCCTGGGTGTCTCGCTCAGTTCCTGACGTGCTTCGGTCATGTAAGCTCCTGCTGCAACTAGTGCAGCTCACCAGGGTCATCAGCTGAGGGTCCATAAATGCTCGGGACTGAGCCGCCCATCGGCCGAATATAGGCGCTCAATTGTCCGCGATGGTGAACGACGTCGAACAGGGCGATCCAGAGCAGTCCTCCTACGGTATCTTTGAGCAAGATCTCTTGCGTGCCCTCAAGCAACCACGCCTGATGATTCCAGCCTTCGTCGTCCATCGCGTGCAGTTGCCCAGCGAACGCCTCATGGTCGCGTTCATACGTTGAAATCATTTGCTCCAATGTGCCAAAACTGGCGGCCGGCTGCCAGCGCAGCCCGCTGTACAGGCTCTTCCGGCTTTTACAGAGTCCAAGGCAGCTCTGCTGCGCAGAAACCAACAGGGCAACCAACTCTCCGGCGGAGCGGGAGCGTGGATGGGGCCGGTAATCGAGGCGGCTGGCCGGCAGCGCTTTGAATGTCCTTACGAAGGCCGGGTATTCCTGTTCCCACCTCCGGATGAAGAACTCGCGGTTGCTGAGCCCTCTGCCAAGTGATTGTGTGGCCATTGGAAGACTCCTCTAGATCCCATAATTTGACATTTTGATTGTAGCGCGTGGCAGGGCCGGGCCCACAAGCAAGGAGCGCGACCCAGGCAGGCCGAAAATTGAAGGCTGGTTACGCGGCCGTGCTCATCGCAAGATAGAGCGACGTAATTGCGGGCAGCGCAGCCTCGCAGAAGTGATCGGAAATGCCCGAGAGCCGGGCTCTGTAAAACGCCCAGTCTACGTAGACGTCTTGAACCTGGGAAAGAGCGCGAGAGCGTTTTCGCGCTCGATTTTCTGGAGCTGAGCCTGCGTATAGACGCCACAATTCTGCATCCCCATAACGTGATCGCCGATAGCGCGCGCCGGATAGTCGGTCCCCAAGACGATCTGCGACAGCGGCACGACCTTGCTGAGCGCCGCCTGGGCTACTTCGTTCGAGGTCCACGCGGTGTCGTAGAAAAACCTGGCTGCGCCAGCGTCGAAACCGTTGGGGAAATTCGCCTTCTGCTTGGGCGCGCGGGCCGCCGCGCGAAAGCGCTCGACCAGATACGGCATCGTGCCTCCGCCGTGCGCGAAGATCATGCGCACGTTGGGATAGCGGAACGCGGCGCCGTTGAAGAGCATGTTGGCGATGGCGCGGGTGGTATCGGTCTGCCACTCGATGGTGCCGTCGCCGACGCCTTTAATGAGGTCTTTGCAACAATCGCCGGTAATGGGGTGGGTAAAGACGATCGCGTTGCGGCGGTTGAGTTCCTCGAAGACGGGATCGAAATAGGCGTCGCCGAGCCACTTATCGCCGTAATTCGTGTACATCCCCACACCCTCGAGCTTGAGGGTGTCGTAAACGTACTCAATCTCCTTCAGCGTGGTATCAATGTGCGGCAGGGGAAGGAACGCGAAGATGCCAAACTTCCCCGGATGATCCTTGGCCAACTTCGCGGCAAACTCATTCGCAGGCCGCGCGATCTTGTCCACGGTAGCCAAATCGTAGTGCGGCGGTATCGAGGTCATGGCCGCGGCCACACCGTAGGTACCCATCTCCTCCAACGCTTTTTCAGGAGTCCATTTGGCGAAGCCGCCCAGCTCATCGGCGCCCATCGTTTCGATCAAAATCGGAGGCGTAAAGTGGCCGTGGATATCAATTCGGCCAAGCTTGGGAAGCTCGGACGGCGACTTGATGGGCGAAGTTGCCTGGCCCAGCAAAGCGGTCGCAGCGCCCGCGGGAAAGAGGGCGCTCGCACCGACGACCGCGGCGGACTTCAAAAAGCTTCGACGCGCGGTCCCCGAAGAAACGCCGCGAAACCCGTCCTCGTGTTGAATATCCTTGGCTTCGTCTTCGCTCATGCCCGCTCCTTTAGGCCTCCAGAGGGCAACGACCAAGTGAGATAGCGATGGAAGAGCTTACACATATACCCGCTGGGGCAGGCCTCATGTAGCACTGCTCGTCGAAACATGTCAACAGCTTTCCCTGAAGCGACACGAGAGAAAGAACACTCAGCTGCGTCCAAATGCTCCGGCCAGGCTTGCGCGCATCTGGATTCCATCTTTTTTCGACGGAAGCACGATTTCCCGGTTGGATTCCAATTGACCTTTGTTTAAAAGAGTGCTATCCACAAACCCAAGTTTCGGGGAGTGCCTGCAGAAACCTAGGATTGAACCGAAAGGATGTGGCTCATGAATTCTATATTTGTGAGTTGCCGCGGACGCATGTGGAACGACGCGAAAAAACCGGCACAGGCGCTCTGGGCCATCCTCGCGCTTTGCCTGGTATGCCTGCCACTATCGTCACAAACCAGCCAGGGCACAATCCAAGGGGGTGTCTTTGATCAAAGCGGTGGCGCCATTGCGGGCGCGACGGTGTCCGTAGTCGATGTGGCGCGAGGCATCACGCGTGCCTTGATGACAGATAGCGCCGGACAGTACGCGGCGGTTAACCTGACTCCAGGCACATATACCGTTCGCGGCGAAGCCAAGGGTTTCCGCACTGTGGAGCACAGCGGCGTGCTGGTTGAGGTTGGACAGACGATTCGTGTGGACTTGGTAGTGCAGCCCGGCGAGCAGACTCAGACGATCACAGTTACCGGAGAAATCCCGGCGGTCAATACCACGGATGCCACACTGGGCGGCACCGTCACCAACCGGTCGATTATGGAACTACCCCTGAACGGCCGTAACTTCGAACGCTTGCTCGACCTGCGGCCGGGGACCGTTAGTACGCCAGGCGCCGGCACGGGCAGCGCGAATGCCAACGGCCGACGCATCCAAAACAATACCTTCCGGGTAGAAGGAATTATCCAAACCGTCAACACCACCGGCTCAACTATTATGAACCAGTTCTACCGAGGGGGAGACTCAGGGAGCCTGCTGCCCATCGACGCCATCCAGGAGTTCAATGCCCAGTACAATCCCAAAGCAGAATATGGCTTCCGGGACGGCTCGGTCGTAAGCGTTGGGATCAAGTCGGGCACCAACAGCATTCACGGTACGGCCTACGCGTTTGGGCGCGATGCCAGCGCCACGGATTCGGCCAACTATTTCACTGGGCAGGTAACCCCGGCAAATCTGGAGCAGTTTGGCGCGACTGCGGGGGGACCCATTATCAAGGACAAGCTCTTCTGGTTCGTAAACTTCGAGGCGGTCCGCGATACGACGGGAAACACAGGCACCACGACGACCCCCACTTCCGTCGCGGGGGCGGGAGTCGGCAACAGTATGGTAGACGCGTGTCTGTCGCTGGGACCCGCAAATATTAACCCGCTTAGCGCGCAATTGGCAGGCCTGAACCCAAACACCTGCGTCGTAAGCCCCGCGTCCGCCACCGTTGAGAACATCTTCCCGTTCGTTAACAGCACGAGCACCACGTTTTTCCAAAACGGGATCAATAATCTGCCGCTCAACAATGGACTCGCTAAAGGCGACTATGCTACCGCCCACCATCATTTCAGCGCTTTCCTATATATCTCCAAGTCCTTCTCTAATACCCTAGGCGCTAATCAACTGCTGCCGATCTACTCCACCGGCGGTGTCAACAACGTGCAGCAGTACTCGGGAGACTGGACCTGGACTCCGAATTCCACCTTGGTGAATGACTTCAGGGTTGGCTACATTTTCAACAGGAATCAGACCGTTATCGGCGACGCGAACATGATTCCGGGGAATCCTTGGCCATCCGGCTACGGCATGCCTACGGGCGTAACGAACCCACTGTATGGTGGGTTGCCAGCAATCACGTTTAGCACCTTCACGGGGGTCGCGGGGGCTAACGCTCGGACGAGCGCCGGCGGTCCGTCAGGCGACGTCGATCTCGTGGACAGTGTCTCTTACCTGCGCGGAAAACACGCCTTCAAGTATGGCTTTGAGTATGTAGACCAGATTCATGATGCAGACAACTTCACGAACGCCCAAGGCACCCTTCTTTTCCCCAGCTTGTCAGGCTTCCTGCGGGGAACCCCGACCAATGGATCGATTGGCGTTGGCAATCCTAAGATTGTCGTCCGAGCTAACTTGTTTGCCGGATTCGTGCAGGATGATTGGCGGATCAAACCCAGGGTAACCTTGAACCTGGGCCTGCGTTACGAGCTCTACACACCCCCTGTAGAACGATACAACGATATCGGCAACTTTAACCCTAATGTCAATCCGGCCACCACGCCGGCGGTTCAGCAGGTTGGCCCCGGCGCGCCCATTTCGTCCGAATACAAGACCGGTTTGGGATATCTCTTGCCGCGTCTGGGCGTCGCCTGGGACGTCCGGGGCAACGGGAAAACCGTGATCCGAGCCGGAGCAGGCATGTTTACAAACGGCACTCCCATAGAGGCTGTTATTACAAGCACCCCCTTCGGGGCGAATTTCCCCAGTATTGGTGTCAATACCAGCGGAACGGCAGTCAACTTCAACACCTTCACGAGATTTAATTTGTCCGCCGCCCAGCTGGCTACAACCTGGAAGCTCGCGGCCAACCTGCCGGCAGGTGTCTTCATATTCCCCACTACTGCCTTCCCAGTGATAATTAATGGGGTTACCTATACGGGAAGTACGTGCACATTTGCTGGAGAACCCGGACTGCCCGCGGGCTATGTTCCCACACCCTGCCAGACCGGCGCGACAGACCCCAATTACGGTCAAAGTAAATCCGTCCAGTGGAATTTGGATATCCAGCGGGCCATCGCCAGAAACTTGACAGTGGACGTAGCGTACGTGGGCACCCACGGCTATCAGGAAGAAGTTCTCAGGGACATTAACCAGGCGCCAGTTGGAACCGGCTGGGACTCGAGTGCAGTTAGCGCGTGCCTCAATTCCGCGGCAGTACCGCTCTACAGTAAGTGCACGCCCGATACGCCGGCCGAAATCGCAGCCCAGCCATATGTGGGCAAGTTCCCCTACCTTAGCCAGATCGACCAGGTTTCGAACCGGGGTGCTTATTCCAACTACAACGCCCTGCAGGCGACATTGCAAGGGCGGAACTATCGCGGGTTAAGTTTCCTTGCTGCCTACACCTATTCCCACACTCTCTCCATCCTGGACGGCCAGTCTACGATCGTCTTTAACAATTTGCCGCCCGACAGCAATAATCTGTCCTTAAGCTACGGAAACGCCACTTACGACCTCCGACATCGCTTCCTTTTCTCGCCGACTTACCTGTTGCCTGTGAAAAAGTCGCCGGGACAAATGCTCGAAGGCTGGTCGGTGAACGCGATATTGACTTTGCAGCCCGGGCTGCACTATACCGTGTCCGATAATCAAAAGACTGACTGGCTCGGAACCAACGAGATCGCTAACTCCGGGGAAGGCAGCGGTTCCTTTCAGTATTGGAACTATGTCGGGCCTACCACTGCCTTCTCGCACAACGCGACTCCGCCGACTAAATTGACGGGGGCGTCCGCCTTGGCTAATGCCACGTGCCTGGCTGATGCTCAGGCGCCCTATGCTGGCAATGCCCAACTCCAGGCCCTTGCCGTCGCTGCGCTGGCTAACGGTGGTTGCTTCATGTCCGGTTCAGGCGTTCTGACTGCTCCCGCTTACGGAACCCTCGGTGACGCGGGCCACGGCTTCTTCGTCGGGCCAAGCTATAAGAATGTCGATTTTTCGGTCTCCAAGATCTGGAAGATGAAAGAACGCTATAGCGCCCAGTTCCGTCTGGAGTTCTTCAACGTTCTCAACCACACTAATTTCGGGGCTCCCGGTACCGATCCGTCCAAATCGTCGTTCGGTTTCTCTACCGCGACGCCGGACTCCGGTAACGCTGTGCTCGGTTCGGGTGGTCCGCGGCACATACAGTTCGGTCTGAAGTTGGCTTTCTAGATTGATGCGGTTTAAGGCTCCATGCGCGTCGCGTGGGGCACACAAACATTTGGGGCTGTTGGAGGTCTCTTCGCTTCAGGCTGGTCATTCTGCGAGCGGTTGGCTTACCCTGCGTTTCCAAGAAACGCAGCGCCCAGAGCGCAACGCTCCAGGCTAATCGCTGCAGGTGAAACTTCTTTCCTGGTCAGCCTGCTTCCGGGCTGGGTCTTCTTAATCTGGTTTCGCGTACAAAGTGCAAATTTTACGAACGGTGTGAGGCCATCGCCTCTCACTTGGCCTTGGGCTTCGCCTTTGCTGCCTGTGCCGCCACATTCTTTGCGTCCGTTAAATCCGACTCGTTCGTACAAAATTGTTCTTCCCAGTCATCGTTTGGACCGGCCAGCGACCAACGACGGGGCGCCGAATTCCAAGGCTTGGCCAGCACCACGGAATCCTCAATAGTGATTTGGTAATTGATGAAGTTCATGGAGGGGCGGGTGATGCGCTCGATCACATGCTCCTGATCGCTAGGTGCCCACCCGGCGCCTCCCCCTGCTAGTCCGTCCGGTCCCGCCAGCCCAGTAATCCCCATCGCCGGGTCAAGAGCGATCGTATCGATGACCAGCGTGTCTCCATCCCAGTGAGCGACCGAATCTCCATTGAAGGTAGGATCCGGATCTTTGTGATGGGGACGTCCATCGGTGTGTATAACGCGAATGTCCCTGGGGAATTCGATCAGCTGCACCAACTGTCCAGGGGTTTGAATCAACTGCATGGGCCAGTTTTGAGTGATTTGCATTAAAATCGCACTTGGAACGCCCGCCCAGCCGCACAGATCCGCGAAATTGATTAAGCCGCCCTTCCCCCGGTATTTTGCTTCCATCCCAGGCTTAAAGACGGGCGGCTCCTCCTGCACGACCTTGGGATCGAATTGCCGGCGTACGTCTTTGCCGAAGAAGGTCATGTACGTCCTCTGTAGCATTCTTCCACCACCGTTTGGATACCAGCGTCCACTCAGGTCCGGATGCCCATCCGGGGTGCGGGGTGCCGGTCCGCCCGGCGGCAACTCCTTCACCTGCTCAAGGCCCCCGGCGATCGGTTTAGGCGGCGCTGTCCCTTGCTGGCCAAGAGCGGCCATGGAAACGATGCACAAAGCGGCCACTAAGGCTCCAGAGCTGCGAACGTAACCTCCGAATCGTCGTTTCATTTCCAATCCTTTCATTTCCAGACTCCCATTCAAGTTCGCTGGCCGCACCGATCATGCCGAAAAGTCCGAAATCCGCGAGTGCCAATTCGACCGCGGACGGAGAGGGCTCCGTCAGTTGCTCGTCATTTTTGCGTCATATCCGGCAAATGCTGGCGCACTTGTTCGGCATTCAAATTTTCAACATTCTGGCCAAGGACGCGCGGTACGCCGTCGGTCATCTCCAGGAGCTCCACTTCGCCCTTGTACTTCGGGCCACCGGCCTTGGTCGGGCACGCTCTTACAGCGACCGGCTTGCCGACGCCCGCAAGGAAATCCTCCTTCTCGGTGCCGGCCCTTTTCATACTGTTAGGTGAGATCGTTTCCAGATTCCAGGAAACTACCTTACCACTGGCGTCCTTCACATCCATATGAACGTATGCGTGCGGGTTCTCCCAATCGATGCCGGTAAGGGTACCCTGCATGTCGAAGCACCTTGTCGGGTCAAACACCACCCCGAATCCGTGGTGCGCGAACGCGGGAGTCGCCGTAACGATCAGCGCAACAGTTGCGATCAAAACACCGGGAACCTTAGCTCGCATGGGATCTCTCCTAGAAGAGCTTGGGAACGCTCTCCACCCTAATCTAACTCTTAATATTACGGTTGCTTTTACAAAGGTTAGCAGAAGCTAATACTCCTGGGCCACTCTCGTGTCAAGCTGAAACGGTCTTAGTCCCGCCTGCTCATTGGCCTTGCGTACGCACCAAAACGTCGCCCGAATTGTGATAAGCAGACTTTGCGCGCGAACAGTGCTTTAACAAGAGTGAGTGAGAAGAGCTTGGATCGAGGCTGCCCCTTCCCTATTTTTCCGGAGGCCTGGCTCTCGCCGTACCCGATGGAATCGTTAAGACGAGCAGGTCATTTTCGCTGGCACATCTCCCGGATATCGAAATCCCGAGGATGCGATTTCATCACTCGACGCGTGCACCGGATGGGATGCATCCGCTTCTCACTTACCCTTCGTTTGCGCGTCGTGTTCTTTTATCTTCTTGTATTCGTCCGGCTCCTGGTTGAGCGTACAGAAGACTTCTCCCCACTCGTCGTGGGGATCTTGCGCCAGCGACCACGTGCGAGGCGCAGATTTCCAGGGTTTCGCCAGTACTACGGGATCCTCGATGGTAACTTCGTAGGTGAGGTAGTTCTTCGAGCTACGGGTAATGCGCTCGGTGATATGCTCCTGAGCGCTGGGAAACCATCCGCCGCCCCCACCCTCGCCGCCAAAATTCCTCATCCTCTCATCGATGGCGATTACGTCCAGAACCAGCGTATCGCCCTCCCAACGGGCAGTCGAGTCACCGTTGAACGTGGGATCCGGATCTTTGGGATGCTGCCGCCCACCCATGTAGATCATGCGGACGTCCAGAGGATATTCGTACAGCATTACCAACCTTCCCGGGGTTTGAATCAATTCCATCGGAGCGTGTTGCGCGTCTTGCTCCAGTGTCGTGCTTGGAGTACCCGCCTGATCACACTCTCCGTAAGGAACCGGTCTCTTGTATTTAGCTTCCATACCGGGCTTGTAGGATGGCGCCGACTCCGGCGTTGCCTTGGGATCGAATTGCCTTATTGCAGCCGGGTCGAGCGGGTAAGCAAATTGCAGCATCTTTCCAGCCGCGTTTGGATACCAACGCCCCGTCAAGTCCGGATGCCCGTCGGACATGCGCGGAGCCGGTCCGCCTGGCGGTAATGGATGGATCTTGTCGAAACCCCCGACCACCGATCCAGGAGTTTTTCCAGGTCCGGGCCTATAGCTGCCCTGGCCCTGAGGAAAAGCGGGCGTGGAAGCCATGCACAAAGCCAGTACGACACCAGCACTCCCAAGACAATTGCGGAACCGTCGCTTCGTTGCTGTCATTTCCCATTTCTCCTTTGTTCACGCCCGACTCGGACAATCACACCGGCATGCTTGAGGCATATTTCGGATTCGATCCCGCCCGCACGGTTAGAAGTGAAATTGCTCGGGCGTAATCTTTTCAACCAACTGCCCGACGATACGCACCTGGCCATCCGCCAGCTCGAGGAATTCCGCCGAACCTCTGTACTGCGTTCCGCCAGCCTTGGTTGGACAGGCCCTTGCGGCCATGGGCTTACCGATATTGCCGGTGAAATCCTGCCTGGTGGTGCCATTCCTTTTCAGGGCGTTGGGGGTAATCATTTCCAGACTCCAGGCCTCCACCTTCCCAGCAGCATTCTTCACATCCATATGAAAATACGCGTGAGGGTTTTCCCAATCGATACCGGTCAGGGTACCCTTCAGATCCATGCACTTACTCCCGTCGAACTCTACGGCGAATCCGTGGTGGGCGGACACGGGAACTGCCGCGCCGATTAGAGCAAAAGCCGCCATCAAAACAGCGAAAAAACTAAGTCTCATCGAGGTGTCTCCTGGAACAAAATATTAATAGCTTAGCTTCAAGCCAAACTGGATATGCCGCGGCCCGCCCGACCCAAGCACCGGGTTGGATGAATCCGGCGTTGTATTACCGTACCCGAAGGTTCCGCTAATTCCCGCAGCCGGATTGGTGCCCGCAGGACCGGTTCCGCCTCCACCAGATGAGGCTCCAAAATCGGTACGGTTGAAGAGGTTGAAGAACTCCACGCGAAACTGAGCGCTGTACCGTTCCTTGAGTTTCCAGATCTTAGAGACTGACATATCCACATTCTTATAGACTTGCCCACGGAAGATGCCGTTTCCCGCGTTACCGAGGGTTCCGTATGCGGGTGGAGTCAAGACGCCGCCATTTTGCACGTAGCAGCCAGCGTTTGTGAGCGAAGCAAGAGCCAACCCCTGGAGTTGCGCGTTGCCAGCGTACGGAGCCTGGGCGGCGCTGACGCAGGCCGCTGGTAGCTGCGGCACGCCGCCGACGAGGGGATAGGGTGTGCAACCTGAGAGGCTACCGAAACAAGGAATGGGGATATTGCTGGCAGTGAACGCGGAGGCAGGTCCGCTGAAATTCCAGTACTGCGTAGTGCCCGTGCCGATGTCGCCGGTGCCAAGGTAGTCGTTATTTTTTCCGGTATCGTTCGGATTCCAAGGGAAACCACTCTGCAACACCACAATGGCGCTGAGCGACCAGCCTTCGAGCATCTGCCCAGGGGATTTTTTCCCGGGGATCGCGTAACTGGGCGAAAAGGTAAAGCGGTGCCGGAGGTCGCTGGCACTGTTTCCGTAGCTCGAGTGCAGGTTATCCTTGTCGCTTACCACATTGGTGTTGCCGGTGGGATTCCCGTCTGACTCGCTGAGAGCATGCGCGAAGGTGTATCCGGCGAGGAAAGATAGACCGTAATAGTTCCGTGCCTGCAATGTCGCCTGCAGGGCGTTGTAGTTCGAAAATTCCCCATTCGTTTCCTCGGTTATATATTTGAGGTACGGAAATTTGGTGCCGTAGGGCTCAGCCGCAAGTTCCTGCGCCGGGCTGACCTTGCAATTGTTATAGAGGGGCGCGCTCGCGACGCAATTTGCAGCCGGAGTGCCCGCCCAGCCACTACCCAGCGGCGGCTGATTCAGATCCACCTGCGCCACTTCGTCATAGCCGCGGTTTCCAACGTAGGCCACGTCCAACGTCAACTTATTGGTGATGGCACGCTGGAGATCCAAATTCCACTGGACCGAGTAGGGATCCAAAAAGTTCGGATCCACGGCAAAAGTAGGACAGGGCGCGGCGACTGTGCACGTAGCACCAGTGTAAGCGACTCCATTAATGGTTTGGGAGGACGCGGTGGGGAAAACAGTGGCGCCCGTAGTGTCCCAATTGAGGAGGCCAGCGCATCCGGGCGGGCAGGCGGGTTGAACGGCCGTATGAAGGTTTGCCGCTGTGCCACTCATATTGGGACCAATGAGCACCGGAGCGGCAGCGGTGCCGCCGAAGAAATTCGCCCCGAAAGGGACGACTTCAAGAAGGGACTTCAAAATAGAGGGGTTTCTAAAGACACCCGCTCCGGCGCGGACCACGGTCTTGCCATTGCCCTGGACGTCCCAGGCTGCGCCGAGGCGCGGAGAGATATTCCGGCGTGTAGCGTGATATTCGGATGAAAGCGGCGCGCCAGGACCAAACTGCTGGATGGCTGGAGTAGTAGCGGGATTCACGTTGGGATTGAAATTACCGAAGTAGTTGTTGCGGACAACCGGAGCCCCGATGTACTCGTAGCGCAGTCCCAGGTTTACGGTAACTCTGTTTTTCACGCGCCAGTCATCCTGAAAATAACCTGCGAACCAGCGACTGCGGGCCTGCTCGGTGGGATCGCCCAATAGAATCGTGCCGCTACTGGGCGTGCCGGTAAGGAAGTTCGTCAAGTTCGTGAAAACAATGTTGCCTTGCGCCTGGCTATATGTGTCCCCGTCCAAAATGGCATCCACATACTCAAATCCAAACTTGAAGGAGTGTTTGCCGCGCAAATGCGAGACGCTCTCCACAAGATCGACATCGCCTTCCGGACCGCGGATCGACGAGCGGTTGCCTCCGCCAAGAAAACCTGTGAAGGTTTGAATCTGGATTTGCGGCAACCCGCCATACAGCGGATTGGTCACACCCGTATTCATGCCATAGCCGGACGGCCAGGGATTCGAGGCCACAACGTTCTGGTCCGCGAAGGACCTCGAATTGTTCATGTAGACGTAACCCATTCTGAAGTCGTTCACCCAGGTGGAATTCGGAGTCCAGGTCCAGCTTCCGTCATACTGGTGGATATCGTTGAGAACGGCGACTTCCCATTGAGGCGCGAGTTGCCCGGCAATGGAGTTAACCAGGTCGGTTGACTTGGCCACAAAATAAAGTCCACTCAAATGGTGGTGGGGGCCGAGGATGTAATCGCCCTTGAAAAGCCCGTTGTTGAGGGGCCCGGTGCTGGTCAAAGGAGCTACGTAATTTCCCTGCGTGGACGTGTTCGTGGTGAACGGGAATAAGTTCTCAACAGTGGACGAGGACGGCGTGACCGCACAGGTGGCGGGATTCAATCCCGCAATTTGCGCACTGAGCGCGTTAATCTTTGCGGCTCCCAGCACCTGACAAGCGTCGACCATACTGAACGCCGTGTTCCCGCCCATGGAGACGTCCGCAGGGATCGTATTCACATTTACATCCCCCACCGCGACACGCAGACCCTCGTAACCTGCAAACCAAAAGAGCTTGTCCTTGATAATACGTCCGCCCACCGTGGCGCCGAACTGCTCCAGGGTTGCCGGAGTAACGGCATGCGTGAAGGAGTTGGCTGCATCCGTGGCGCTGGCGTCGCGCCCAAACGCGTAAGCCGTACCATGCACGGCTGTTGGTGCCCGACTTCACCCCGACGTTGACGACCGCACCGTCCCTAAAGCCATATTCCGCCTTGGGATTCTGCTCCGTATTGAACTCCTGGATCGCGTCAATGGGCATGAGAGAGTCTGAATCTCCAAAAACGTACGTGGCATTCAGAATATCCGAGCCTTGGGCTTGCGCCATTCCGGCGATGCCATCCACCCGCAAAATATTGTCGGTATTTCGCCGGCCGTTGGTTTGTGCTCCGTTGGCATTACCTCCTCCCGTCGAGGTAACAATTCCCGGGCGCAGTTGGAGCAAGCGATTGAAATTGCGGCCATTCAACGGCAGCGCATTGATCGCCTCGTTACTGACCGTACCGCCCAAGGTGGCGTCGGTCGTGTTGATCGCCGGAACTTCTCCCGTAACCGTAATCGTCTGGGTCTGTTCGCCCGGCTGCAGCACCAGATCGACACGAATGTTCTGACCTACCTCAACCAGCACACCGCTGTGCTCCACCGTCCGGAACCCCTTGGCCTCCGCCCGTACGGTATACGTGCTGGGGGTCAGGCTCGTAGCCACATATTCTCCGGCGCCATCGCTTACCAATGCTCGCGTGACGCCTCTGGCCACGTCGATCACCGTCACGGTAGCGGCAGCAACGGCGCCGCCGCTCTGATCAAATACTCCTCCTTGGATGGTGCCCTGACTGGATTGTGAAAAAAGAGGCAGACAAAAAAGAAAGGCGGCAATGCCCACGAGCAGGCACTGCCCCACTTTTTTGGCATGGATGGACAGGGACCCTGAGCCCAGGCGGAAATAACTCATAAACTCTCCCCCTTCAGTTCATTTGGCTTCGGGAATGTGCGCGGAGTATTGGCACAGGTCATGCGGAGTGTCAATCGAAAACTCCGCATGCTGATGGTGGCTGAATTAGGAACTGACCAACGAGCCCACGGAAGGCTTGATTCAAAGAACAAGAAATGCTCACACGAGATGGAGCATGAGGCGGCGTTTCAAAGATGCCTGTCGGCAGCGAAATTGGATGAAGGCTAATCGCCTTTGGCCCAGGCAAGCTGGGCTTCGCCACATTCTACGTGGACGGTGGCAAACCGGTCGACGTCGTCTTTGCCAACGACAAATGGATGCGGATCGCCGGGCTTTCGGGAACGCAAAGCGTCGATCTTCTTCAAATGTGCCGTCGTATTCAGCGTGAGGATGAACAATCACGTCGACACCGGCTTTATCCTCGATATCCTTGAAGCGTTTGGACGACGCGACATAGCCTTTGTTCATGGTCTGCAGATCAGGCCACATCTTAATTCCTTCCTGTACGATTCTCATGTAGTCCCCGCCCCACATCGCGCCGACATGGCGTTGATTACCGTCTTTCAGCGGCAGGATGAGCGAAAGATTGCCCGGCGTGGACGTGGGCGTGGAGTAAATCGTGATGGTAGTGTCGCCGAGGGTCAGCCTCTGACCATCTTTGGCCACCATATCCTTCGTGGGCTTGACGTCCGCGGGGGTGTTATCTTTCGCGAGAAGCTCCCAATCGCCCTCGGACATGATGACTCGCGCGGATGGCACCATCTTCTTCAGGGCGTTGATTCCCCAAGCCTGGTCCGAGTGGGAACGGACAATAATGGCGTACTTGATATTCGCCGGATCCAGACCAAATGTCTTCAATTCATCCACAAGATCCGGAGTGACCCAAGGGAAGTTTGTGTTGAGTAGAATAATGCCGGCGGACGTGGTGAGCGCCCAGGTGGATTCAGTTTGTGTACCGATGAAATACAGGTTATCAAACACCTTCGCCGGCGGCACGTACCACTTATCACGCGGCGTCGGAACCAATTTCGCTTTCTCATCCGGTTCTCCCGGGCCCACTGCAGGAGGACGTCCACCCGACCTCGGCTGCGTGCATATCAGCTTGAATAAAGCGTCGTAAACCTGCCATGGCCGCGGGCTCGCAGTCATAGGCGACATCGCGGCCTTGGCCGCGGCCACGTGGGTCTCCGCCACTGACGCCTGACCATTCGCATTCATTGCGACACAACTAGCCAGCAAAACGGCGCAGAGCAAAGGTGTCCAGTAGCGCTTCATAGCTCGACCTCCTCACGATGTACCATTGGAATTCGCGTATGAGCCTGCACAGATGTGCAGGCTCATACACCCTGGACTCTGTCCGAGTCAACCGAATTTGCCCTTCGTCCATCAACCGAAAGCTTGAAGATCCACGGCGTCAGTGACTCTGCTGAGGCAATATTCCCACAGGAACTAATAAACGCCGTCGGCAAGCGGATATAATCCAGCTACGTGATCTCCGCTTCCTACAAAGCGAAAAAGAAGTTCATGGAACTGGCCGTGGCAGAAGCAAAACGTGCCGGCGACCGAGGCGACTATCCGATTGGTGCGGTCATTACGCGCGTCACCGGGAAGCGGGAGGTGGTGATTGCCAATGCGGGTAACCGGGTAAAAACGTCGGGATCAAGCATCAAACACGTCGAGTTGGAAACACTCAAGTATGTATCGAGCGGCTATGGCCGCTACCTGCTGGATTTCGTCCTCTACTCCACACACGAGCCGTGCGCCATGTGCGCCGGCGCCTGCGTGTGGTCTCGAATTGGCGCGGTGGTCTATGGCGTCTCCCAAGAGGACATTGCCGCCTACGGCCGGAAGTGCGGTACCGAAGAGTATAAGTGGCGAGCGTGCCTGATCCCCTGCCAATACGTCTTCGCGAAAGGCAACCATCCGATTCCCGTCATCGGCGGTTTTCTCCGAAAAGAGTGTCAAGCACTTTTCAGTTACCGAGCCAGGTCGTAACTCCCGCTTTCCAATTATTCGTCCCGGTCGATTCTTGCGGAGACACGACTGCGTCCCGGAGTCAGGATGCGTCCCTGAGCTTTCGGTATCGGCGGATCAGGTTATTCGTGGAACTATCGTGTCCCGAGTGAAGGTTCCGTCTGGCTTTCAACTTCCGGGACGATGCGCTGGGCCAGAACCTTGCCAAGCTCCACGCCCCACTGGTCGAACGAATTGATCTGCCAGATGGCGCCCTGGGTGAACACGGAATGTTCGTAAAGAGCGACGAGCTTGCCGAGCGTCTCCGGCGTGAGCTTGCGAGGCGAGGATTGTGTTCGATGGGCGATTGCCCTCGAAGACGCGATGAGGAACGAGCCAATCCGGCGTGCCCTCGGCCTTGACCTGCTCCGGCGTCTTCCCGAAAGCCAGCGCTTCGGTCTGCGCGAAGACGTTTGCCACGAGCATGTCATGGTGGCGGCCAAGCGGATTGAGCGGCTGGCCAAAGGCGATAAAGTCACAGGGAATGAGCCGAGTCCCCTGATGAATTAGCTGGTAGAAGGAGTGCTGGCCGTTGGTGCCCGGTTCGCCCCAGTAAATCGGGCCGGTCGAATACGTCACGTCGGTCCCGTCGATCGTCGACGTGTTTTCCGTTGCTCTCCATGGTCAACTGCTGCAGATAGGCGGGAAATCGCTTCAAGTACTGCTCGTAAGGCAGCACCGCAACCGTCTGGGCGCCGAAGAAGTCGTTGTACCAAATGCTCAGGAGGCCCATAAGCACCGGCAGGTTCTGCTCGAACGGCGCGGTGCGGAAATGTTCATCCATCTGGTGGAAGCCGTCCAACATGGCTCGGAAATTATCCGGTCCCACGGCCAGCATCGTGGAAAGACCGATCGCCGAATCCATCGAGTAGCGTCCGCCAACCCAATCCCAGAAGCCGAACATGTTGGCGGTATCGATGCCGAATTTCGCTACTTCCGCGGCGTTCGTGGATACCGCGACGAAGTGCTTGGCCACTGATTTTTCGTCGCCACCCAGACTCGCCAGCGACCAGTCGCGCGCCGAGTGCGCGTTGGTCATCGTTTCCAGCGTGGTGAAAGTCTTCGAGGAGACGATGAAGAGCGTCTCCGCCGCGTCGAGATCGCGGACAGCTTCGGCAAAGTCCGTGCCATCGACATTGGAAACGAAGCGAAACGTCATCGCGCGGTCGCTGTAATGCTTCAGCGCCTCATAAGCCATGACCGGCCCGAGATCGGAGCCGCCGATGCCGATATTGATGACGTTGCGAATGCGCTTGCCGGTGTGCCCTTTCCATTCGCCGCTGCGGACGCGATTGGAGAATTCCGCTCATCTTGTCGAGGACCGCATGGACCTGCGGCACGACGTTCTCTCCGTCCACGAGGATGGATGTGCCTTTGGGCGCGCGCAGAGCTACGTGCAGGACGGCGCGCTTCTCCGTGAAGTTAATTTTCTCCCCTCGAAACATCGCGTCGATCTGCGCCGCAGGCCCGACTCTTCGGCCAGTCGGATGAGAAGCTTGACGGTTTCATCGGTAATGCGATTCTTCGAGTAGTCCAGGAAAATGCCCGACGGCCTCGGCGGTCATCCGTTCGCCGCGCTTGGCGTCGTCCGCGAAGAGCTTTCGCAGATGTAGTTCGCGAACCTTGTCGTAGTGGGCTTGCAGAGCCTGCCATGCCTTCCGCTTCGTCAGCGGTTCGAGAGGCTGGGGTTGGCGCCCGGTGTTGCACGTGTTGCCATTTTCATGCTCCCTTCTCTTCCGGCTTACTGGGCCGCTGCCCGCGTGAGCGCGGCACTTTTGGCAGTGATCACCGCCATCAAGTCATTCCAAGACTGAACAAATGACTTTGCTCCTTCGTCCTGGAGTCGCGCCGCCAACGCGTCAATATCGATGCCAGCCCTCACAAACTGCGCCAGCACTTCTTCGCAGTCACCCCCGTCCGCAGCCATGATCGCGCCGATCTCGCCGTGATCGGCAAGAGCTTTCAATGTCGCTTCAGGAATGGTGTTTACCGTTAGTGGAGCGGCGAGAGCCTTGATGTAAAGCACGTCGGACGCCTTGGGATCCTTGGTTCCAGTGCTGGCCCAAAGGAGACGCTGAGGACGCGCCCCGGCGTTGAAGGCGCGCTGCCACCGTGGTGAATCGAGCAGCGTCCGGTACGCCTTGTAGGTGCGCCTGGCGATAGCGATACCGAGTTGATTGCTCAGCGGATCGGGTACTTTACCGATGACGGCTGCATCCCAGCGGCTGACGAACAGCGAGGCCACAGAAGGAACGTTGGGTTTCAGCCCCGCATCGATACGCCGCTCGACACCACGCAGGAACGCGTCCGCAGCCGCAAGATATTGTTCACGGGAGAACAGCAACGTGACGTTAATCGGGATGCCCGCAAAGATCGCCTCTTCAATCGCGGGCACACCTTCCTTTGTTCCGGGGATCTTGATGAATACATTCGGCTGGCCCGCCCGCTTGTATAAATCCTTGGCCTCGGCCAGTGTGCTGGCTGTGTCATACGCCAGCAAGGGCGAAACTTCCAAAGACACCCACCCATCCACACCATCCGTCTGGTCGTTGACAGGTCGAAATAGCGCGGCAGCCCGGGAGATGTCCTCAAGAGCCAGTTCGAAGAAGAGCGCTTCGCCCGATTTGTTCTGAGCCAGCTTCTCGCGAACGGCGGCGTCATAGGCAGTGCTGTTCTTGATGGCGTGGTCGAAGATCGTCGGATTTGAGGTAAGGCCCGTTACGGACAGCTCATCGATGTAGCGTTTGAGCGTGCCGCTATCCAAA
The DNA here is from genome assembly GCA_963810155.1 of uncultured Acidobacteriota bacterium. Lineage (GTDB taxonomy): Bacteria > Acidobacteriota > Terriglobia > Acidiferrales > UBA7541 > Palsa-189. Next base: position 100,962 of record CAWEMN010000002.1, on the reverse strand, counting down.
AGGCCGCGCGTAATGTTGTCGAGCCAGATGCTTTGGCCTAAATTATGGAGCACTTGTGTCGTTTTCATGATTTCACCTTCGGTTCTAACCCAGAGGTAGAGATCTCTCCATACTACTGCACAGTCATCAAAACTCTCGACCGGTTTGCATTTTTCGTCAGATCGCGCAGCCATTCGAAGGTCGCATCGGACAACATGGCGTCGGTGCAGCGCCAGCGCCAGTTCCCTTCCGGATGGCCGGGGACGTTCATTCGAGCCTCTGCGCCCAGGTTCAGGACGTCTTGCAGGGGAGCTATCGTAAGCATACCGACGGAGGACCACGCCACTTCCAGCAAGGCGCGTGCCATCTCACCGCTCCTGGCTCCTCGCCCCCGTACGTACTTCCAGATACCTTCTTGTTGGTCGTGACTCAAATCTTCAAACCAGCCGCGAGTGGTGGGATTGTCGTGGGTGCCGGTGTACACCACCGTATTGGTCACAAAGTTTTCCGGGAGATAGGGGTTGTCCGAGTGACCGTCGAATGCGAATTGCAGGACACGCATCCCCGGAAGATGAAATTGATCGCGCAGGGCATACACTTCGGGCGTGATCGTTCCGAGATCCTCGGCAATTAATGGCAGATGGCCCAGCTCTTTTTCCATCGAGCGCAAAAATTCGGCACCCGGACCCGGCACCCAGTTTCCCGACTGCGCAGTCTGCGCTCCCGCCGGCACATGCCACGCCGCTGTGAATGCGCGGAAATGATCCAGGCGAATGACATCAACGTGGGATAGCAGCGAACTCAAACGATCTATCCACCAGCAATAACCGGAAGCGCGAAGGCTATCCCAGTTGTAGAGGGGGTTGCCCCAGAGTTGCCCCTGCGCGCTGAAATAATCGGGAGGCACACCGGCGACAAAGAGCGGCCGACGCTGTTCGTCCAAAAGAAAAAGCTCCGGGCTGGCCCACACGTCGCTCGAATCCGCAGAAACAAAAAAAGGCAGGTCGCCGATTAAACTCACACCTTTGGAGTGAGCGTGCTCCTTTATCCGCTCAGCCTGACGAAACAACAAGAACTGAACAAAGGATGCCTGGGCGATCTGGCCGGCAAGCTGACGCCGTGCTCGCTCAAGGGCTGCGGTTTGCGTTCGACCAAGTCCCTCGGCCATTCGAGATAATGCGCGTCGTCGAACTTGGCTTTCAGCGCCAGAAAAAGGGCGTAGTCGTCAAGCCAATGACTCTGATCCTGGCAGAATTGCTGATACGCGGGTCGCAAATCGGAGCGGGCACCAGACTGGAAGTTCTTCCAACATTTTTCCAGCAGCCGATGCTTAAACGGAGCAATCGCGTCGTAGTCGATGGTGGCCGCGGGGAATGGGTCGTGGGCGCAATCTTTGGCGCTAAGAAGCTCGTCTTCAATCAACCAATCGGGGCCGATGAGCAGTGCGTTACGCGCGAATGACGATATGGATTGATATGGCGAGTTGCCGTATCCGGTGGGACCGAGCGGCAACGCTTGCCAGCTGGCTTGGCCCGCTTGCTCAAGGCGGTCGATCCACGACAGCGCAGTGGGTCCGAAATCGCCAATACCGTAGGGTGACGGCAGCGAAGTGACGTGCAATAGAACGCCGGACGCGCGGTAATCCACGGGAAAAGGCGGCCCACCAATAGTTCCGCGGCTCATGCTTGCCCTTTCGAGGAATGCAACGTGCTGTCCGCCATCCCCACGCCGGGCCCACTCTCCACAAGATTACTTTACCATCTGTTACCAACCCGGAGCGCGGGAGGAGCCAATGTATTTATGAAGGGAACGACGGATAACGTATCTTCGCTCGCCTGCCTGGGATGAGGCAAAGTCTCGCCCGGAACCGGCCGGCCGCCGCTGAACTCGCCTATTTGCCTGGAGGGACGGTAGCAGGCTGCACAATCTCCTGCCTAAAATGCTGCTCCGTCGAGTGAGTGCAGATATCTTCTCCAATGTCCCAGGTCTTCAAGGTAAACATTCTTTTCACGGTAAAGGGCTGGGTGTATGCCTTCGGGTCGTCGACGGTAAGGTCAAGGCGCATCGTGTCGTGGTCCACGCGCTGATAACGCTCCACGAGATGCAGAGCCTCGGTGTGCGGGAGACCCGCCCAATCCACCCAGGTCTTGTCATTAAAGCCGACCGTGTCGACAACAAAGGTATTTCCGTCCCACCGGCCAATCGAATGTCCCCACCAAGAGGGATCCGGGTCTTTGGGGTGTTGCCGGCCATCGGTGTAAATCTCACGAAAGTCGTGGTTCCTTTCGTAGAAGATGACCACTTCGCCAGAGGCCGGGACGATTTTAAGCGGGGTATTCTCGAGTAGTACGCGCGAAACGCCAAGAGGTTCGCAAGACTCTACAAAAGGATCCAGGTCGGTAGCGACCCCCTGCGAGTTGAATTTCGCCTTAACCCAAGGCTGCATCAACGGCAAAGCCGGCTGAAGGAGGAGGGGCCGGTTGTTGCCACCGTCCCCGAGCCAGACTCCGGAGATGTCCTGTGCGGATGCGGACGCCGGAGTGCCTGGCATCGGCGTCTGCGACTCATTCTGAGCCAACGCCACACCCGAGAATGCCAGCAGTGCCGCGGGCACCAAAGCCATGCGCAAATGTCGCAACGATCGGCGCATCATTTCTCCGTCATCGTGAGCTCTTGGCCGTTTGCCAAGACGATCTTCTGAATAATGCCGATGGGCGATCCATTTTTCGCGGGATTTACAACAACTGTTAATTGATCTCCAGGCTTGAGCGTTTCCCTCGTCCATCCGGCATGAATCAGTATGTTCGGAGGCTGAGCCTCGAAATTCCAATGCACGACCTTGCCCTGATCGTCCGTTACATCCAAGTGAATTTGAGAATGGGGGTTCGTCCATTCGAAGTTCGCTACCGTTCCCTTCATCGTGACCTTGCGCTGGGGATCATAGGCGGTAGTTCCGTGGTGTGCGAACGTCGTCCGGGCTGAGATTGCGAGAAGGCCGAAAATCACGAACAAATGGGTTACGAGTTTGATTTTCATCCTGCACCCTTCGGAACTTGGGTTTCAAACGTCGAGAAAACGAATGTTAGCACAGAAGGTGAATTGCAGAGGGCTGCGGAGTGCTGAATAACGAGCGGGACAGCCACGAACGGCGCTTTATGGAAGCTTCCGGTTATGCGTGACGTACGGAATGCGCTTCGAGCTCTGAATCTTTGGGAGCCTTCTGCCGCGATTCGCCCTCGAACTTCCAGAAATTTAGCGCCGATTGTAAGAACCCCATGGCACGCTGCCTGGGCTTGTGTGCTTTGGACTCAGGCTCCACCGGAAGCACGCGAAGATTGTGGCTCTCGTGCGTCAATCGATTCTTGAGCCGAACAGTTTGGCCGGGCATGGATGGAGCCACCAGTGCCAGCAAAGTGCCGCCGGAGGTTGCTTCGTGCCTTTCCGTCTCGTCACTAAGACGGTTCGTCTGTAATTGGCGGAATGTGGTTACGGGAACGCCTCGAACCGAGTGTTCCTGGCGATACCGAGGATGGGGATCAAGCCACTGTTCGATAACCGCCTGATCCTTGGGCGCGATCTTAATAAACTCGATTCCCATGCCCTCCCAGGTAATATTTCCGGTCACGGTGCCCGTCGCCGCGAAGTCCGCTCCCAAGCAAGTGATTCTCACCGTGACGACTCTTCCGCGGGGAAAAGGCGAGTTCGTTTTGACGAAACAGCCCGAGAAGCTCAAATCACGGGTAACGGCAATCACGTCCTCTCGCGAGTCCAAGTCAATCACCTGGGCGATTGCTCCGAAGTTATAGCGCGTCATTTGGCGGCGTTCAATCACGTCTTCCTCGTACTCACGCTGTTCTAAGCACAGTTTCGTGCCTCGGCTGGGTGTGGGGAATAGTACTTTGAGGTAAATAGCAACAAATCTAGTACCTGGGCAGGACTGTGGTCCGACTCATCATAACCTATGTATATTCAACTATTTGCGGGCAATCCATAAACGAAGTACTACCGTCGCCTCGTTGGGCCAGAGCCCGACACTAATCATCCAGGTCTTCCCGGAACACCGGTTGAGTAGGATCGAGACGACCGTCGACGACGTCCATGAGCAGGCGTTCGTACGTACTTGAAGCCTCTGCCAGTGACGTGTGCCCCCGCTCCCACTGAAGCGCGCCACTGGTCGAGTAAATGAGCGTGAAATACCGCCCCGACGCGTACTGGAGCTCGAGCGTATTGCTCGGCATGTCCGGGATCGCCGGTCTGCCCGAGCACGTCCATCAGCGCGCACCGACCACTGCCGACCCTTCGGGTCGGTGACGACCTGGCGCTCGACGTATTGCCAGTCGTCCATGCTCCACAAAGGCATGGTTAACCCAGCAACTCAGCGAGCGCTCGGGCGACCTGCGAGCCGGTGAACGGTTTCGGGATCAGCAGAACTTGCTGCGCGCTGCGCGGGACGAAGGCTCGCGTCGGCCTTCTCCGGCGTGTCGCTGATGATCACGATCGGAAACTCGGCGTGAGCCGGATCGTCGCGCACCATGTCGAAGAGCGATTCGCTCATGTCGAAGCGACGAACAGTCGAGCACGAGCGCGTCGACGTGTTGATCGGAATCAGCTCGTTGACCGCGGAGCGTGAAGCCCGTCGCGAAAACTTCGTATCCGTGGTCGCGCAGCGCAAACGTCAGCAGCTCCGCGATCTCCGGCGTGTCGTCAATCAGCAGGATGCGAGGCAATCGAAGACTACTTCTTGCCGGTGCCCGGCCGGGCAGCCGCTTCTTCTTGCCGGCGGACGGCTCCAGATCCAGCACCCAGACGCGGCCGCCGGCCGTGTAGTAGGCGCGATGGTCGTTCTCGATCATCGCGCCCCACGCTTCCAGCGTGCGCATCGCGAAGGTGTATCCCTCGAAGTTGTTGCGCGTGTGGTCGAGCACTTCGTTCGTGTGCCAGTTGTCGGTGAGGATGGCGTCACCCGCGTGCACGCGCACGACGGTGTAGTAACGGTCGTACGCGGCCTCGGGCCGCACGTCGCGCGTCGATCCGCGCTTCTTGCCTTCCGCTGACGATGTAGCTTTCCTGGAGGGCCGCTGCTGGAGCGGCACGGTCGTGACGGATTGCTCTGTTACGAAACTCGATAGCTGTCTTCGGGCACATAGTGCCTGCGCGACTGCTGCTGCCGCCTGGCGGACGCCATATTCACCAGGTTTTTCGGATCCGCAGCCTGGATCAAGGCCTCGGGCAGCTGCACGCCCATCATCCGCCATTGCTCGTTGGCAAACTTCTGCAGCTTGGCGATGTGCTCGGCGTGCAGGTGGCCGAAGCGTCCCTGCAGCTTCAGATATTCGGACACCGGCCGCATGCTCTGCGGGCGGAAGCTGTAATCGTACTCGCGCTTCTCGGGGTTCCACTCCCAGATCGGATAGAGCCCGCATTCGACGACCAGCCGGCCGAGATCGATCGAGCGCGGCGTCTCGTACACGAAGCCCTTCTGGCACGGCGTGTAGATCATCAGGTACGCAGCGCCCTTGTGAGTTGAGCCCCTTGCGCACTTTGTTCATCAGATCGATCGGATAGCCGACGCTCGCGGTCGCCACGTAGCAGTGCGGATGGCCGGCGGCCATCATGCGCGCGAGGTCCTTCGGGAACAGCGTCTTTCGCTTCCGGAACCATCGGCCCCGGCGGCGAAAACGTCGTCATGCCGCCGTACGGCGTGCGCGACGAAGCCTGAATGCCGGTGTTCGCGTACTGCTCGTTGTCGTAGCAGATGATCAGGCAGTCGTGATTGCGATAGAGCGCGCCTGAAATCGAGGCGAGGCCGATGTCCGACGCGCTGCCGTCGCCGGCCTCGCAGATGATGTTCGGGAAAGGCGCCCTTCCACTTGCCCTTTGCGGATCATCGCTTCGTAGGCGGCCGCGACGCCGGCGGTGAAGCTGCCGGCGCTGCCGATCTGCGTGTGCGCCCACGGCACGTTGTAGGGCGTGCACAGATACGAGCTGTTGGCGACGTACATGCAGCCGGTCGGTCCGACCAGAATGGTGTTGTCGCCCGCCGCCTTGCTCGTCATCCGGTACTGGATGGACGGCCCGCAGCCGGCGCACGTGCGATGGCCGGGGACGAACGGCTCGGTCGACGGCAATTCGGGATTGTAGAATCGCGCCCCCTGATTCGGGCTGTCCGAGAATCGGCAGCAGTCTGTCGCTGAACTTCAATCGCTGGCATATCCATTCCTCCAGGTCAGTGGCCCCGAAATCCCGCACGCCTGCTTGCCATCGGGCGGACCTTTACGATAGGCCCAACTCGACCATGTTACTCCTCGAATCCCGACCCAGTGCGTGCGCTTTTCAATCGTCACCGCGTTTCTGGGCTTCGATCATTTTCTGAGTCATCCAGTAGAACTCTTTCAGCACGATCGCCTCGCCGCCCATTCCGGCCATGAACGACAGGACCAGCGGGCGCTTCTGGCTTTCGTAGAGCGCCGCGCAGACTTCGGCGTACAGCGATCCGCCGCTGCTGACGCTGCCGAGTCCCATGTTGGTTTCGATGACGCCGACCACCTTGAACTTGCTGAGGGCATCCTTCACCTGATCGGTCGGGTAGGGCCGGATGGTCTCGCAGCCGCACCATGCCGACCTTTGCGCCGCGATCGCGCATGTGCTTGATCGCGTAACGCGCTGTCACCGCATGGCCGCCCTGCAGGAAAAAGACGACGTCGGCTCGTTCGGTCATGAACTCTTCGACCCACGGATCGTACCGCCGCCCGAAAATGCGCGCGAACTCGTCGTGAACCTGCTCGATGACCGCCATCGAGCCTTCCATGGCGCGCGCACGCTCCAGCTGGAGCGGCGGACCCTGCTCCGGCATGATCTGCGGTCCGTGCGACACCGGATGCCGCGGATCGAGCGGATAAGGATGCTTGTAGGGCGGCAGGAATTCCTTCACCTGTCCCGGATCGGGCAACTCGACATCGGTGGTGATGTGCGAAACGAAGAAACCGTCCTGGCAGACCATCTGGGGCAAGAGCACGCGCGGGTCCTCACCGATTCGATAGGCCATCAGGTGATTGTCGAACGCCTCCTGCGCGTCGCACGACCAGCCCATGAGCCAGCCCATATCGCGCGTCGACAGCGCGTCGGTATGCTCGGAACCGAAATCGCCGGGGGGATCGAGCGTCCGGTCGGCAATCATCATCTGCACCGGCATGCGGCTGCCCGAAATCGGCGAATACAGCTCGTAGGCAAACTGCACGCCGACGCCCGAGCTGCCCGTGAAAACACGCGCGCCGCTCGAAGAAGCGCCGTGCGCGATGCTCAACTGCGAGTGCTCGCTGTCGGCCACGATGTACTCGGCGTCGAGCTCCCCGTTGGCGACCATCTGCGCGAGCGCCATCATCGTCGCCGTGTAAGGCCGGATCGGGTAGGCCGTAATCACATCGACGTCGGCGATACTTGGCGGCCTGCGCCGATGCGACGCAGCCGTTCATCCGAACCGTCTTCTTCTTTTTTGTCTCGGTAGCCGTTGCCATAGTTCGCTCCGCAGTCCGCCTGAAGTCAGGCGCGATTGATCGTTACGCAGACACCGCGATGGATTCACACCGAGTGTCCGACTTCATCACACCTAGCGCCAATTCTCAATGTCCTTCGCCGGACGGTCCGCAAGGTTTGCTCAGCTCCTCGGCCTGCCGCCCGTGCAGCCCAGGCGTGATGGCGAACGCCGTGTCCATCCGCACGACGCCGGTATCGAAGTCCAGCTCGGGCACGCCCTCGAGGCAGCCCGTCGGGCATTCCTCGATGCACACGCGGCAACCCTTGCAGTAATCGACCAGAATCTTGTAAAGGCCGTTCGAACGCACCGAACGCACGATGCATGGCTCCGGACACACCAGATAACAGTTGTCGCAGGCGTTGCAGGTGCCGCAGCTGAAGCAGCGGCTGGCTTCTTCGATCGCCTGCTCTTCCGTGAACGCCTGAATGACTTCCTCCTGCGTGCTGCGCCGGCTCGACCGGCGGCAGCATCGATCTGCTGCACACGCGGGAAGTGCGGGAAATAGGTCATGTTCATCCGATTCAGATCGATGATGACGTCGATCGAGACGGTTCGCGGCTGCAACGGCTCCCGGCGGAGCACTTTGTCGAGATTGAATGCCACGCGCTTGCCGTCGCCGACCGCATTCACCACCATCAGCGGCTGACCCGAACCGAGCTGCACCACGTCGCCGGCGGCGAAAAAGTTCGTGTCGCCGAGGCGCCCGAACCGATCGATCTTGATCGTGCCGCGCTCTGTCTTGAACTCGTCCGGCAACCAGCCGAGCGACGCCCGCTGTCCGACGGCGATGATCACGTTGTCGACGGCGAAGCGCTCGGCGGGAGCGTCTCGGTCGATGGCGATCGGCGAAGCGTTGATCGCGCCGGAGAAGCGCGCCGGATGCAATTGCAGCGCCTCGACCTTGCCATTGCCGAGCACGGCGGTCATGGCCCGGCCGTGCAACAGCTCGACGCCTTCCTCGACCATGTCGTGCAGATCCTCGGGCACGGCCGGCATCTCGCTGGTATTGGCCTCCACCGTAATCATGGTCACTTCCTGGGCGCCTTGCCGGAGCGCTTCGCGCGCGCAATCGATCGCGGTATTTCCGCCGCCGATGACGGCGACACGAGGGCCTAGCTTGACCTTCGACGTGCCCATGCCGATGTCGCGGAGGAACGGAAGCCCGTAAATCACGCCGTCTTTGTTTTCGCCCTCGGCCCGTACGCTGTTCGGCTCGGTGAGCCCGACGGCGAGAACGCAAGCGTCGTATTTTTTCTTCAAATCGTCCCAGGTGATGTCCTTGCCAACTTCGGTGTTCGTCTTGATCGTGATGCCGAGTTCGATGAGGCGTTCGATCTCGCGATCGAGCACGTACTGCGGAAGAACCCAGTCTGGAATACCGCCGCGATTCAGCCCGCCTGCCTTCGGAGATTTCTCGAAGATGGTCACCGCGTAGCCGAGGCGCGCAAGCTGGTAGGCAGCGCTGTGGCCTGCCGGACCCGATCCGACGACGGCTACTTTCTTTCCGTTGGACGGCCCAGCCTTTACGACATCGCGCGGCAACGCCTGCCCCAGATCGCCAAGAAACCGTTCGACTGCGCGAATCGAGATGGCCTCATCGTACTGCCCACGGTTGCAAGCTTGCTCGCACGGGTGGTAGCAGACCCGCCCCGTGACCGACGGGAACGGCATGTCTTCCTTGATGAGCGCATAGGCATCGAGATACTTGCCGCGCTTCACCAGGTCGAGATAGCCCTGAATCTTTTCGTTGGTTCCGCAGGCATTGTTGCAGGGCGGCAACTTGTCACGGTAGACCGGCCGGATCGCGCGCCAGTTGCCGGTGGGAAAGAGATCCTGACCCTTGTCTTGCGAGGGCGCGGGAGTGATGCCGGCAAACGGCACCGTGAGCCAGTCGGGAATGTGCGTACCTTTGGTCGACATGAGTACCTTTCTACGCAGCCACAGGTTTCAGCGGCAGGATGTGCAGTTCGTTCAGCGCAGTGTGGAATGCCGCCTTATTCGCAATCATCGGTTCAATCGTCTCCAGCTTTACGATGCCCGTCGTCTTGACCACTGCCGCGATGAGCGGAGCGGCAATGTCGGGCGCGATCGCCTTACTTCGCTCGGCCGCGCCTTCGGTCGAGAGGCGATCGAGGCCGAGTTCGCCCAGCCGGTAGTACAGCCACTTGTGGTCTGCGAGCTTCGCGGCGTCGACGCAGACGAGCTGGCTCAGACGTTCCGGACCGGGCACGAAACGGATCATGTACTCGGGTGAGTAATGCGTGTTGATCACCAACGTTCCGCCCGGAGGCATCCCGCGCATGTAATCCCAGCCCTTGACCATGGTCTGCTCGACCAGCACGACGATGTTGGGATGATCGTTCTCGTAGGTGAGCGCGTTTTCGATCTCGCCGTCGCTCACGCGGCAGTACTTGCGCGTCGGGGCATTGGTGCGATCGGGATTGTCGACATAGTTTTCCATCGCCTGCGCGAACCTGCCCTCGAGACGGGCCGAGGCGGCGACCGAATTGACGATGTCGCGGCCCTCCTTGTCCATGATGATGCCGCGTGTCCAGACTGTCAGTTCCGTATAGCTCATGATCGGCCCTCGTCCTTTTTCAGATGTGCGGAGCTCGCTGTCGCCCGGCGCGTTCGCACCTTTCAACGGCCCAGGAGTACCACGATCGGAGTCCAAAATCGCCAGAAAATCGCTGCGCCGGACGATGAACGGCGCGCCGTGCGTGCGGTTCTGGAATTCCGCAATCGCCGATAGCGTCGCCTTCTTGCACAGGCTTTCAATATCGGCGCCTGTGAACTCGTCCATTCGAGAAACCAATTCGTCGATATCAACGTCCGGCGCGAGCGGTATCCGCCGGCAGCAGAGCTTCAGGATGGCGGCCCGATCAGCAGGCGTCCGGCTTGGCGAACGGAAGAACATAGTCGAACCGTCCGCTCCGCAAGAGCGCCGGCTCGACGCGCTCCGGGCGGTTGGTGGCCGCCAGCAGGATCACGCCTTTGACGTCGCGCAGGTTGTCGATCTCACGCAGGAGCTGGCTCAGAATTCTCTGATAGACGTCGGTGCCGAATTGATCGGCCCCAAACTTTGGCGCGACCGCATCGATCGTGTCGAAGAACAGGATGCACGGCGCGGCGCGCCTCGCCTTCTTGAAGACCTCGCGCAGCGCTCTCTCGGATTCGCCCAGCCACTTCGAATACAGCTGCGGGCCGTCGATGGCGATGAGCGGAATCTGCTTTTCGCCCGACAGCGCTCGCGCCATCGCCGTTTTTCCGGTACCCGACGGTCCGACGAGCAGGATGCCGCGCGGCGGCGCCAGCCCAACCTGCTCGTAGATCTCGTCGTGCATGTGCGAATGCTCGATGACGGAATCGAGCAATCGCTTCACCTCGTTGAGACCACCGAGGTCGCAAACGTCGACGTGCTCTTCTCGATGAAGAACTCACGAGTCGCGCTGGGCTCGACTTCCTTCAAACCGGCGAGGAAATCGTCGCGCGTCACCTGCAGCGTGGTCAGATCAGCGGATCGCCGGCCGGCGGTCTCGACCGGTCGATCGACGAGAGAAAGCCGCGCAAGGCAATCATGCCGACTTCCTGGCACAGCGCCTCGAGATCCGCGCCGACGAAGCCGTGGGAATGCTCGGCGATCTCCTGGAGGTTGACGTCGGGCGCGAGCGGCATCGCGCGCGTGTGGATCTTCAGGATCTGCAGCCGCGCCTGCGTGTTCGGGAACGCCGATCTCGATTTCGCGATCGAAGCGCCCGGGACGGCGCAGCGCCGGATCGAGAACCTCCGGGATGTTGGTCGCGCCGATGACGATCACCTGGCCGCGCGACACGAAGCCGTCCATCAGGCTGAGACAGCTGCGCCACGACGCGCTTTTCGACCTCGCCGATCACTTCGGCGCGTTTGGGCGCGACGGCGTCGATCTCGTCGATGAACAGAATCGCCGGCGCGTGGCGCGCCGCCTCCTCGAAGACCTCGCGGAGCTTGGCCTCGCTCTCGCCGTAGAACTTCCGCATGATCTCGGGGCCGTTGAGGTGGATGAAGTGCACGCGGCTCTCCGCCGCGACAGCGCGGGCCAGCAGGGTCTTGCCGGTGCCGGGCGGACCGTAAAGCAGCACGCCCTTCGGCGCGAAAATTCCCAGCCGCTCGAAGATGCGCGAGTGCTTCAGCGGCAGCTCGACCATTTCGCGCACGCGCGCCACCTCGCGCTCCAGCCCGCCGATGTCCTCGTAGGACACCGCCGGCGCTCGCGCCGCCGTCGGCTCGCCTTCGACGACGCGGATGTCCGTCCGCTTTCCGATGACGACCGGTCCGGACGGAATCGTGCGCACCACCTGGAAGTTCACCGCCTTGGCGAACGTCGGCACGCGCACCACGCAGCCGGTGACGACCGGCACGCCGTCCAGATCCTCGAGCATCCGGTCGGGCGCGATGATCGCCGGCGCGGCCCCGACCCACAACGGCGTCAAGCGCACGGCGACGGCCTGGGCGTGACTCGATTGGCGCCACGGTCACCTGCTCCTGCAATCCCGCGCCGCAATTGCTGCGCATCGGTGCCGTCGATCTGGATCACGCCGTCGTGGCCGTCGTCCGCAAGCTTCGGCGCGCGCGACGGCGACGGTCCCGCCGGTGATCTTCAGCACGTCCCCGGGCCGCGCGCCGATGCGCTTCAGATCGGCGGGCGAGAGCCGCGCGATGGCGTGTCCGATGTCCTCGACGCGCGCCTCCGCGACGCGAAGCATGATGGTTGCAGCCAGAGGCGATGTGACGATCTCGTTCATGACAGCGTCGCGATTTGGAGCTTCTCTGGATCTGTCGGGCGAATGCGTCGAAGAGCGCGAGCAACTTTTGTTTCTCTGCGTGGTCCGGCTCGTGAGCCGCGATAGCCACAAGGGTCAAGTCATTTCCCAAGTCCGTCAATCGGATTGTTCCCAGATTGGTGTGCTCGATGGCCCACCCATCGCTCTTAACAGCGGTGACCGCCATGCTCAAAGTGACTCGATCGCTCTCCCACGGCACGACGAGCGCATTGAGCCTGCCCCTGGCCGGCGGCATATTGCTCGATCTCACGGGAAACGACGGACGGGGAGGAGGCAGCGGTGAAATGGAGGATCTCTTCGGCCATGGTAAAGTGTGGTACACTGGCCCACTGATCGTACCACTTGGGAGTGAAAATCTAACATCCCATGCCTGCGAACTGTCAAGCGATCGCTCATCCCCGCCGCAGCGATACCCCGCTTCATCGAGCCCATCAAGAAAACGCGGATCGCCGAGGAAGTCGCCGATCGCATCCGCATGTTGATTCTAAACGGCACATTCCCGCCTGGCCGTCCGCTGCCCGCGGAACGCTTGCTGACGAAACGCCTCGGCGTGAGCCGCGGATCGATACGCGACGCGCTTCGTATGCTCGAGACGATCGGCCTGCTCGAGACGCGACACGGGCAAGGCACGTTTCCGCACGAATTGACGGTGGACCGCCTGGTCGCGCCCCTGGCGTCGATGATGACCTACCGGCACGACCTGCAGGACGAACTGCATGGACGTGCGCCGCATGTTCGAGCCCGCCGTCGCGCGCGTCGCGGCCACGCGCGTGACCGACGAAGACTTGACGGATCTGCAACGTATTCTCGACGCCCAGCGACGGAAACTTGAAGGCCGGTCAGTCCCCCATCGTCGAGGACACGGCGTTTCATGCCGCCCTGGCGCGGTGTACGCGCAATCGCGTGGTTGTGAGCATCATGGCAACCCTGAACGATCTGCTCGTGGAATCGCGCAAGCTCACGTTGAAACAGAAGGGGCGCCCCGCGCAATCCATTGAGGGACACGAGGCCGTGGTTGCCGCGCTGCGCCGGCGAGACGCCGAGGGCGCGGCGCACGCCATGTACACGCACATCGATCAGATTGCCGATCTGCAACTCCATGCGCACGAACCTGCCCGTGAGCGCGGCGAATAAGAGGTACGCCGGTCCATGGACGAGAGCCTGCGAGCCCAGATCGACACGTATCTCTCCCATCTAGCCGGCCTGATCCGCCGCGGACGTCAACTTCACGACACCTTGGCGACAGATCCCTCCAGCAAATCAGCGCTCCTAGCCACCCGCGCATGGCAGGAAGATTGCGGCGTAACGGTCAATCAATTATCCGGTGGCAGCAAGGCCCATTGGCTGGCACGGTCGTTCAGCGAAGCGTTCCTGATGCGCTCAAAGTCCGGCATCGCGGTTGAATCGGTGGCGCCGGAGGAGATCGTCAATCGACTTGTTCACGTCCTCGAGCAAGCTATTGGCTCGCTCTCCCAAATGGGCGGTGACTTGGCCATCTCCGCATCGTCCCAGGCAGCGCCTGCGCCGCGCCGGTTTGACTTCGTTCACAACTCTCAGCTCCGACCAGTCCTCGAGCAGGCGTACGTGGATAGCCGGCGTGATTTCGAAGAATTGCACTATGGCGTGGCGCTGCGCACTACCTGCGGGATCCTGGAGGCGATCGTAACTGACGCGCTGGAACACAAAGGATTCAGCGCGCTGGCTGCCGCCGGGACGCCCGAGGGCAAGATCGCTGATTGGCCGTTCGAGACGCGCCTCGCCGTTGCCGAGCGGGAGGGACTCATTCACGGCGGATGCGCGCGGTTGCCGGCAGTGGCGAGGAGGTATCGAGACCTCAACGTGGCAGGCAGCGACCCGAGCACAGAGGTCGCGGTTTCCGAGCGCGATGCGCGACTGGCCGGCCAGGTCCTCCACGTCGTGATGAGAGATTTGGATCCCGGGCGGTAGAACTTGGTGACCGAAGTGGGGTTTAGCGAATACTCTCGACACAGGCGTCATCAACAACTACGATGCGGTGATGGACAATCAAACAGTTCGATCAGCTATCTGGTGATCACGAAGTAAAGCCGCGCCCCAAAATTGAACAAAAATCAGTAGCTCAGTCTTGGCAAGACTACTGGGCCCAGGATCATGCCCCAAAAACCGAGTTCAACCCCAACCGGACGGGCTCGGTACCCGATCGTGGCGATCGTGGAGACCGTGGGGATCGCGGCGATCGTGGTGGACGCTAAAGGCCGATAAAGCTGCCTAACCTTGGTCTTCTTTGATCAGGGTTATTGTGGTTTCCGTTTTCGTGCCGCGGACTGCCGTCGAAGAAGAACCCTTTGCCCTGTTCGGGGCTTCATCTGTTCTTTTGTGTTTTTCGTCTAGAGTTTCGCGTTTCCTCATCTTTTTAATGCAGGCGTCCATATCCTTGACATCAGTTTCGTAGATCTGACAGTCCGCGTGACCAAAATCACGCCGGAGATCGTGACCGCTTTTTGAGGATCAATCCCTTGGCAAAGATGCGAGGTCGGCTCTCATCACCCAGCGCCGACGGGCGCTTCGTGTCCGGGCAGGAATCCGCTGCGTTGGGAGTCTGGTCAGCGTTGTGCGGGGGGAGGGCTGTTCTTGAAGAACCTCAAGGTATCGTCTAGCGAATGGCTTGTGCCGGGCACGCTCTTTGCGTCTGGGGTCTGCCCCTGGTTCGCGGAACGATGGGAGAAGTTGCTGCCCCCCGGATCGCTGTCGATAACTGACCAGGCGCCGTCACGTTTCTCCAGGGCATAGGTCAACTGCATGGCACCGGGGCCGCCTTTGACGCGAAACTCGACTTCAGCCGTGGCGTGATCACCCTGAATTGCCACTTGCTTCACATTGGTATCGAAGGCCTGCAGATTAAGCGTTCCCCGGTGCGCCAAGTGGGATTCGATGGCCATTCGGATCAACGTTTCGGGTTTCTGAGCCTCAGTCTGCGCGGAGCCGGCATTTTTTGTGCAGCCGGCTGCGATGCATGCGAAGAAAACGATCAGGATGACTTTTTTCATCTCAACATCACCAAGTAACAGCCCAACAGTAACATCAGGATCACTGAATTGATGCCCGAACCGGAAAAGAGCAACTGAACGGCCGGTAGATAATGTGCCACATGCGTTGGGACTTCGATAGGAAAAGGATCCTCTTCGCTTCTGACTCCTACGGAAGGGGCCGGTCATCGCCTTGGCATCTTGCAAGGAAGAATCGCAACACCTATGATTCCCTCGGGCCCGGATCGCCACGGAGCGGTGTGCCGCCTGCCGTTTGCCAGATGATAGCCTAATCGCGGTATGACGATCGACATCCATCCTCACGTGATCAGCACCGATACCCGGCGCTATCCGATTGCTCCGCTCGGCGGTCATAAATCGGACTGGTCGCGCGAAAGACCGGTGAGTGTGGAGCAGATGATTGCCGCGATGGATCAGGCGGGCATCGCAGAAATCGGTTCTGGTGCAGGCTTCCACTTGTTACGGTCACGATAATTCGTATATTGCCGATGCCGTAGCCGCCCACCCGAATCGCTTCACCGGCGTTTTTTCCGTCGATGTTCTCGCGCCGACGCTCCGGAGAAGATCCGCTATTGGGTAGGTCGGAAGCTGACCGGAATGCGTCTATTCACCGCAGGCAGCACGATGCCGAATCAGGCGGACTGGGTCGACGACCCGCGATCCTTCCCGGCCTGGGAGTGCGCGAGCGAACTCGGAATCCCCGTGTGCATGCAAATGACGGTGAAGGCGATTCCGCCAGCTCATCCGCATGCTGGAGCGCTTTCCGAAAGTCCCGCGTCATTTTGGATCATTTGGCAAAGCCAACCCTATCGGACGGACCTCCTTACACCGGCGCGACCGATGTCTTTCGACTGGCGGATTACAAGAACCTCTACTTGAAACTGACCCCGCGCACCGTCGCGGAAGCCCAGAAAGGGAAGGCCACTCACGCGACCTTCTTTCCGCTACTCGTGTCGAAATTCGGAGCTTCGCGGATCGCGTGGGGATCGAACTATCCGGCATCTGAAGGAACGCTCCCGGAACTACTGAAGGTTTCCCAGGCGGCTTTGTCCGTGCTGTCCGCCGAAGATCGCGATTGGATCTTCGCCAAGACGGCGCTGACTCTTTATCCCGTGCTGGCCGGGAAGTAGAAGGAAATCGATGCCCGAAACACAGCACCCGCCTGACTCTTCAGACTCTCCTGGCTGCGTACCCGAACACCGGCGCCCTGAGGAACAGGGAGAACTGCAATCGTCGCTCGTAAACTTTGCTTTTGCGGACGTCAAGACCGCCAACAAGGCGTTCAAAGCCCTGGTTCGGGAGCAGAAATTCGACTTGGGCGAGCTTGCCATCGTCACATTTTTGCAAGCGAAGGCGTACGGCAAGCCGTATGTTCTGATGCCTGCTGTGGTCGTGGCGCGCGGTCAGCATCACACGATCCTTCTACAACCCGGAACGCGGCCATCTGAGTCCCGGCGATCTCAACGGCCGCAAGGTGGGTGTCCGCGCATACACGCAAACGACTGGTGCGTGGGTCCGAGGTTTCCTGCAGGAAGACTACGGCGTCGACTTCCGGCGCGTGCAGTGGATCACCTTCGAAGATCCGCACGTCGCCGAGTTTACCGATCCGCCCTGGGTGCAGCGCGCGCCGGAAGGCAAGCAGCTGTTGCAGATGCTGCTCGATGGCGAAATCGACGCGGCCATTTTCGGAAGCGAAAATCCCGAGGGCACGCCGTCTTAAGCCTCTGATCCCCGATGCGGCAGAGGTTGCGGCGCGTTGGGCCGACGAGCACGGCGGTGTTCCGATTAATCACATGATGGTGATCAAAGAATCGATCACGCAAGCCCGTCCGGATGTTGTCCGCGAGGTTTACCGTCTGCTCAAGAAGAGCGCGGCTGCCGGTCCCTTGAAAAGTCTCTGGCGTGCTGCGATTCGGCGTCGAAGCGGTACGCAAGTCGCTCGAGACCATCATTCGAGTATTCCGAACAACAGGGTTTGATCCCGCGCCGCTTTTCGGTCGACGAATTATTCAACGACGTCACGCGAGCGCTCGACTAGGTGCTCGATCATGCAAACGACGGCCGCAAAGCTAGACGTTTCCGAGGTCAGCCAAGTCGCTCACACGCCGCGCGTGCGTCCCTGGTACAAACATCTCTCCGTCCAGATCTTGCTTGCGATGGTGTTGGGCGTAATCGTCGGCTACGTCTGGCCGGGAAGCGCCGACGCACTTGAAGCCTCTTGGCGACCTCTTCATTAAACTCGTGCGAATGCTCGTGGCGCCGATCATCTTCTGCACCGTCGTGCACGGGATCGCGAGCGTTGGTGAAGCAAAGAAGGTCGGCCGCGTCGCGATCAAATCGCTCGTTTACTTCGAAGTCGTGACGACCATCGGCCTCGATCCTTGGGCCTGGTTCTCGTCAACCTCTGGGCGCCTGGCGCCGGCATGCACATCGATCTGAAGACCCTTGCCGACAGCGGCGTGAAGGCGCCCGCAAAGCCACTCACCTTCGCCGAGTTTCTGCTGAACCTCGTGCCCGCAAGCGCCGTGGGAGCCTTTCGCGGACGGCGAAGTCATTCCAGTGCTGTTTTTCTCTCTGATGTTTGCGTTCGGATTGCTCGCCCTGGGGCCGAAGGGCAAGCCTCTGGTCGACAGCATTCACTCGGTCGCGCAGGTGCTGTTCAAGATGATCGGCTTCGTGATGTGGGTCGCGCCCGTCGGCGCGTTCGGAGCCATCGCGTTCACGGTCGGCAAATTCGGACCATCGTCGCTGTCTATCCCTGGGCAAGCTGGTCGGCGAGTTCTATGTCTGCTGCGCGCTTTTTGTTGCCATCGTGCTGACTCCGATCGCCTGGGCTGCCGGCGTAAACATCCTGCGACTGATTCGCTATTTCGCGGCCGAACTGATGATCGTTGTCGGCACAAGTTCGGGCGAATCCGTGTTTCCGTCGGTACTCGCCAAACTGCGGCGTCTCGGCGTCGAGGAATCCGTCGTCGGCCTCGTGCTGCCTGCGGGTTACTCGTTCAATCACGACGGCACGTGCCTCTACTGGGCCACCGTCTCCGTGTTCCTGGCGCAGGCTGTCGGCATTCATTTGTCGATTGGGCAACAACTGGGACTGCTGGCGACCATGCTGTTTACGTCCAAAGGCGGCGCTGGGGTGGCCGGTTCGGCGATTGTCATTCTCGCGACGACGCTTTCAGCATCGAACGTGATTCCCGTCGCCAGCGTGGGGCTGATTCTCGGCGTTCATAGCCTGTTGTCGTCCGCATTCGTGCCGGTGAACGTATTGGGCAACTCGCTGGCGACCATTGTGATGGCTCGCATGGAGCGCGCCGTCGACTTGACGACACTGCAAGCCGCGCTACAACGTGGCCCGGAAGAGACCACGCAAGCGTCTGAACTTTAGGATTCGCGTCATCGACACTCGCTACTTCCCCTCTGTCCCACTCGCAACGTCACCGTAGTCCTTATTGTATTGTTCCATCTCCGATGGGATGCACATCATTTCCACCACGTCGAAATCGGGCGATTGCAGCGTCATCGGGAATTTCATCGCGACCCACGGCCTTGTGTACATCTTGGGGTCGTCAATCGTAACGGTCAGCTCCAAATGGTCGTGGTCCACGCGGTGGAACTGTTCGATCACGCGCATTTCATCGCTTGCCGGCCGGCCAGCTTCGTCGAGCCAGACTTTCTCGTCCCCCATCGTGCCGATGGTTTCCACCTGGAGCGTATTGTCGTCCACCCATTTGCCCACCGAATACCCGTAATACCTCGGCTCAGGAATTTCCTTGGGCAACTCTCGTCCGTCGGTCCAGATGTTGCGCCACCTCTTTTCAAATTCATATAAGACCACAACGCGGCGCTCGTCCTGCATAATCTGCGTGTGCCGGATCTGATAAAAGTCTGCGCGCGGAAACCCTAAAGGATCACATCTGTTTCGCGGATCATTACTTAGTCCCGTGACGACTCTTATGAATCCCTCCAGCGGCTTATGGGACTTTAGCGTTTGCAGCCCCAGCGGAGTGTAAGGAGGATCGTGCTCGGGAGCCCCGTCATAGGGCATATCCCTCGGCCCCCAGGACATGATCCCATCCCCGGGCCCGCGGGCAGGTTCCCAAATACCCGAAACGTCGTGCTTTGGAGCGGGGCCTGGTTTTTCGCCCTTCGGCGGACGAGTTACAGGCCGCCCCCAGCCATCGAGAAGTTTAAGCGCACTCTCTGTAGTTGCCTTCTGGTCCTTCGACGCGCCTGCCTGATTACGCTGAGCCGTTTGACCGCGCGTGGCAGGCGAGAGAGTCAATACCGCAAGCAGGACGATCGCTAAGGCTGCGTAACTTTTTGTCATTGTAAAAAACCCAACCCTTCCCGTCGTTTGGACCTCGGCAAGTGAGCTCGCGACTTGCACGACAAATCGGCGATCACGAGTGGCACAGGAACCACGAATGTATCTCAAGCCAGCTGTAAGTCAATCTCAGGCTGCGAGCAACATACGCTTGGCTGCTTGCGCGAGTCAAACTGCGATTGTGCATGCCCGAAATGCGCCAACTGCGTTCCACAAACGCGATGCCGCCCGTCCTATGGGGTTACGAGCCTGGAACTTGCACGGTCGCTCAAGCGAGCGAAAAGAGCTACCACCGAACGTGGCCCAGCTAGATAAGTCCGGCTCGTGACGGTTGGCGCGGACTGCCGTTCGGTAATATCGTCGGGTGAATCGCGACTAGTGTCGATCCATCGACGCCATGCATCATTGCCGTTTGCGAGCGGCGGCAGCTCAAACTCGAGCGGCTCCCAATAAGCATTCAGTATCAGGTAGAGGAGCAAATTCCCGTTTCGAGATGCCATGCTGGCCGCCAGACTGTGTGAGTGGACGCTCCAATCCGGTTCCCCCAGCTTCACGCCGTGCCAACCTCTTCTCGCCTCCCGCAGGAGCTGGTTCAGACTGAAGCGCTGGAGCTCCGGCTCGAAGTCTCGCATCAAGCGGTGTGCGTTGAGCAGCCTAACGAAGCGATGCACGTCGGCATGCTTTGCGACCAGCGTCCAATCAAACCAACTGGTCTCGTTGTCCTGGCAATAGGCGTTGTTGTTTCCGTGCTGAGTGCGCCGGACTTCGTCACCCATGAGAATCATGGGCAGACCCAACGAAATCATGGTCATCGTCAGAAAGTTCTTCACCTGCCGATTTCGCACCTTCTCTACCTTGGGATCATCGGTTGGACCCTCAACGCCCCAGTTATGACTTCGGTTGTCGTCCATGCCATCGCGGTTACCCTCACCGTTGGCCTCGTTGTGCTTCTGGTTGTAAGAGACGAGGTCGTTGAGCGTGAAGCCGTCGTGGCAGGTTACAAAATTCACACTCGCCTCAGCTTCGCGTTCCTTATGGCCGTAAATCTGGGGGCTACCGAGCAGCCGGTCGGCAAGGGGCGGGACGAAACCGTCATCGCCGCGGAAAAAGCTGCGCATATCATCGCGAAATCGCCCGTTCCACTCCCTCCAACTGTCACCAAGGAAAGTCCCGACCTGGTAGAGGCCGGCTGCATCCCAGGCTTCGGCAATGAGCTTGGTTCCGGCAAGCGCCGGATCGGAGTCGATATCCCAAAGCACCGGCGGATTCGGCAGCAGATTGCCCGATTCGTCCCGCTCCAGGATCGAGGCAAGATCGAACCGAAAACCATCGATGTGCATTTGTTCCACCCAGTAATGGAGGCTATCCACGATCATCCGGCGAACGATAGGGTGATTCGCGTTCACCGTGTTCCCCGTGCCGCTGTAATTCGCGTAACGTGAACGATCCTGTTCAAGCATGTAGTAGGCGCTGTTCTCCAGACCGCGAAAGCTTAGTGTCGGGCCATCGTGGTTGCCTTCAGCGGTGTGATTGAAAACCACGTCGAGGATGACCTCGATGCCAGCGCTGTGCAGCGCCTTCACCATGTCGCGAAATTCATTCACGGGGCCGAGCGGATCTTGACGTGAGCTGTAGGCCTGGTGTGGCGCGAAGAATGAGATGGGCGCATAGCCCCAATAGTTAACGAGTCCAGGCGGGGCATCCTGCGAGTCGAACTGGAACACCGGAAGAAGTTCGACCGCTGTGATGCCGAGCCGCTGAAGATAGGGAATCTTCTCCACTAAACCGGCGTAAGTCCCGCGTCGTGCCTCCGAAACTCCGGAGCTGGGATGGCACGTGAAACCTCGCACATGCATTTCGTAAATGATTGTTCGAGAGGCAGGCCGGTGGAGGGGAACGTCGCCCTCCCAATCGTACGCGCCGGGGTCGGCCACAACGCTCTTCATCGCCGTCGCGGCGTTATCACCCTCCCGGCGAGCCGCCTCCCGGTCGTAATTCCGGGGAACAACGACGCCGCGACCATATGGGTCCAGCAGTACCTTAGTGGGATCAAAGCGCATCCCGCTTGCGGGATCGAAGCGTCCCTGGACTCGATACCCGTAAAGCTGACCCGGCTTCACACCGGGCACAAATACATGCCAATAACTATAGGTGCGGTTGATCGCGACATCGAGCGTGATCACACGCCCCGGCCGGGCATCGTCTTCCCGATCAAAGAAGACCAACTCAATGCCGGAAGCGCTTCGCGAAAAGAGGCTGAAATTGACGCCCCCGGGAACAACCGTGGCGCCGAGTGGTGAGCTTTGTCCGGTACTCGATTCACCCTTAGTGCCTGCGGTCGTTTCCTTTGCGACGAGGGGAACAATGCCCATGGTTATCTACCACCCGCCAATTCTTTTGCCCGGGTTCGAGACCCGACCCAGGTTCACCGGATTTAAGTCACACCGATTCGGGCGTGCTCGTATGCTCCCGTCATCGCTACGAGGCCGATTCGTGCCACAAGATGAAAGGAGCCTCCAACGGCACGGATGCCCCGCGGTGAAAGGGGACGATGCGTGGCGTGTAGTCAGCCGCGGCACGAGTCACTGGGATACGAACAGTGTACATGAAGCCGTTTTCAGAACCGACGAGGTGTTCGCCGCGATTCATAGGAAGCCGCAAGTGGGCGTTGCCATTCTGCCCCTCGGCGTAAAGCTCGACGCTGACGGCATCAGGGTCCAGACTGTCAAGAAAGACCTGTGCCTGAAAGAGGTATTGCATCTCCTTCTGTTCCACGCTGGCGGAGCCAAACCGCACCTTGGACCAGCACTTCGCAAGTTGGGCCTGCCAGTTGAGCAAATCAGGGCCCAGGGAGCCTTGATTTGTGTTGCGGTCCCGAAAGGCCGAGGCGGCCGACAGGTAATGCTGCTCGGTGTACTGACGGATCACGCGGTTCGTGGAGAAAAGAGGCGTCAACCGGGACATGCTTTCCCGCATGCGAGCAACCCAGCCGGCCGGAATTCCTCGATCATCGCGAGTATAGAACTCGGGAATGACCTCCCGTTCGAGCAACCCATAAAGAGCTTCGGCTTCTGAAGCGTCCCAGGCTGGGTCACCATCGTGTTCGCGCTTGTCGCCTATCGCCCAGCCCACCTCGGGAGAGTACGCCTCTGCCCACCAACCATCCAACTCGGAGAGATTCAATCCACCGTTGACAAGCACCTTCATGCCACTCGTGCCGCTCGCTTCCCACGGCCGCCGTGGCGTATTCACCCACAGGTCGACGCCCTGCACTAGTTGCTCTGCCATGAGCGCATCGTAGTCACTCAGGAAGATTACGCGAGACCGCACCTCTGGGCGACGGGAGAATTCGATCCACTGGCGGATCATTTCTTGTCCTTCGACATCCTGGGGATGCGCTTTCCCGGCCAAAACGATCTGAGCGGGGCGAGCCGGGTTGGTCAGAATCCGCACCAGCCGCTGCGGATCGCGTAAGAGAAGGTTAGGGCGCTTATAAGGAGCAAAACGGCGCGCGAAGCCCAGAGTCAGTGTGTCGTTGTCGAGCGTATGCGCCACTTGTGCAAGATCGTCAGCTGAAGCTCCTTGCTCAGCCAGTTGGCGCGCATGGCGTCTGCGAACATAGCGGACCAGCGCTTTGCGGCCACTGGACCGCAGTCGCCAGAGCTCGGAGTCGCTGGCTCTGCGAAAACACTCCTCCACACCTGACGTGCTTTCGCGCCAGCGCTCTTTTCCGCAGGTGAGCTCCCACAGGGAGTCTGCCTCGGCAGAATCCCAACTGGGCGTGTGTACGCCGTTGGTGACGTGCGTCACCGGCACTTCTATCTCCGGCCACCTGGGAAATAACGGCTGGAAGATTCGCCGGCTGACCTGACCGTGCAACTGGCTGACACCGTTGACGGCTCCGCTGCCGTGGATCGCAAGGTAGGCCATATTAAATGGCTCGGATGAATTTCCGCGGTCGCGCCTTCCGAGAGAGAGTAGTTCGTCGAACGGGATCGAAAGTTCTTTCTCTGTGTACCGCTTGAAATACTTTTCCATCAAGTCGGGAGCGAAACGGTCGAAGCCCGCGTCCACCGGCGTATGGGTCGTAAAAAGATTCCCGGCACGAGTTATCGTGAAAGCCAGGTCGAACGACTGTTTATTGTTGGCCATGTGCGACCGGGCTCGCTCAAGCACCGCAAACGCAGCGTGACCCTCATTGAGATGGCAGACCTCCGGCCGGAAGCCGACGGCATTCAGCAGTCGCCAGCCGCCAATTCCCAGGACCAACTCCTGCTTTAGGCGCAACTCCGGGCCGCCCCCATAAAGCTCGCTGGTAATGCCGCGGTACGCTGCAATATTCGCAGGATCGTTTGTGTCCAGGAGGTACAACTTCGCTCTGCCAACCTGCACCTGCCAAGTGCGGATCCAGAGTTTGCCCCCAGGAAAGTCCAAGGAGAGCCGCAGCCATTCACCACTTGGCTCGCGCAATGGCTTGATCGGCAATTGGCCAGGGTCATTGAATGGATATAGGGCCTGCTGGCGGCCGTCCTTATCGATCTCCTGACGAAAATAGCCTCGTTGGTAGAGGAGACCAACACCAGTCACCGGGACGCCGAGGTTGCTTGCGGCTTTGAGCTGGTCGCCGGCCACATTTCCAAGTCCGCCCGAATAAATGGGCAAGGCTTCGCTCAACATGAACTCCATGGAGAAATAGGCAACACCGGTAAGGCCGGAGTGAGGATGCGCTTGTTGGAACCAACCCTCTGAGCGTTCGGCAGCCTGTCGCTCGCGATTGACCTCAGCCAGTATTTTTTGAAACTCCGGCTCTGCTGTAACAACCTGCAGCCTCTCCTGAGATATTGTTTGCAATACCACCCACGGGTTGTGCGTCAACTCCCAAAGTTCCGCGTCGAGGCGCTTCCAAAGCTGATCGGCCGAGTGATTGAACGACCATCTCAGGTCCAGGGCCAATTCATTGAGAACCTCCGATATAGCCGTTGCGGCAGGACGATTGCCGGACGCAGGACTGCTCATTAATGACTCCTCCGTGCGGCCCCAGTGCCAGCCGCTGCTTGGGCGCTCCGCGTGAGCGCCTGCGAAACAATGGTCTGAGCTTCCTCTTGAAGCCGTCGCAGATGATCCTGGCCAATGAAGCTCTCGGCGTAGATCTTGTAGATCTCTTCCGTACCCGAAGGGCGAGCCGCGAACCAGCCGTTCTTTGCGATCACTTTAATTCCGCCAAGAGGGTTGCCGTCTCCGGGAGCTTTGTTCAGAATCTTCTGGACCTTCTCGCCCGCAACTTCGGTGATATGGAGATCGTCCGGGGATAATCGCTCGAGGGCGGTTTTCTGTTCCGGCGTAGCGGGTGCATCCATGCGTTCGTAAACCGGATCTCCGAGGTCGCGAGTAAGTTCACGGTAAACCTCGCCCGGATCTTTTCCGGCTCGCGCCGTGATCTCTGCCGAGAGCAGACATGGGATGATTCCGTCCTTGTCGGTGGTCCACACGTCACCGTCGCGCCGGAGAAAAGATGCGCCCGCGCTCTCTTCGCCTCCGAAGCCTAGGCTGCCGTCCAATAAGCCTTCAACAAACCACTTGAAGCCCACGGGCACCTCGTACAGTCGGCGTTTCAGCCGTTCGCAGACGCGATCAATCATGCTGCTACTCACCACGGTTTTCCCCACCGTGACGTCCTGGCCCCAGTTTTTCCGATTCGCAAACAGGTAGTGAATGCAAACGGAAAGGTAGTGATTTGGCGGCAACAAGCCGCTCCCCCGGGTCACGATCCCGTGCCGGTCGTGGTCGGTATCGCTGGCAAAGGCAATGTCGAATTTGTCTTTTAATCCGATCAGCCTTTGCATGGCGTACGTCGAGGAGGGGTCCATACGAATTTTGCCGTCCCAATCCACCGTCATGAATCGGAACGTTGGATCAACAGATTCGTTCACGATCTTCAGATCAAGGTGATATCGTTCGGCGATCAGCGGCCAATAATCAATACCCGCTCCTCCCAGCGGGTCGACGCCCAACGTAATCTTTGCATCGCGAATCGCCGCCATATCGACAACAGCATCGAGATCTCCGACATACCTGTGCAGGTAGTCGTATCGATGTGTCGTCGAGGCTGTGAGTGCTTCCGTGAAGAGCATTCGCTTGACGCCCTCAAGCTTGCCCCGCAGAAAGTCATTAGCCCTCGATTCGATCCAGGACGTCACGTGTGAATCGGCTGGCCCCCCGTGGGGAGGATCGTATTTGAAGCCGCCGTCATCCGGGGGATTGTGAGACGGTGTGATCACAATACCATCGGCGAGGCCTGCCTTCCTTCCGCGGTTGTAGCGCAGAATCGCGTGCGACACGGCGGGAGTCGGGGTGTACGCGGTCCCCTCGGAAAGCATTACCTCGACGTTGTTCGCCGCGAGCACCTCCAACGCGCTTGCAAATGCGGGCTCAGACAGCGCGTGCGTATCCATTCCAAGGAAGAGTGGCCCGTCAATCCGCTGGAGCTTGCGGTAGTCGCACATCGCCTGAGTGATTGCAAGAATGTGCCACTCGTTGAACGCACCGTCGAAAGAAGATCCACGATGACCGGATGTACCGAAGACAACGCGCTGCCGTGGATCACCGGCGTCAGGCCGCAAGACGTAGTAGGTCGTGACGAGTTTCTGAACGTTTACCAGGATCGAGGGATCAGCCGGCTTTCCGGCGGCGGCATTAACCTTCACTGGTCACCTCAATGAGAAGGAAATTCTCCACGGCGTCGTAGATTTTTGTCTCAAGCCATGCGACCATCCCGGCAGCTAGAAAATCGGGATGTTCCCGTTGACCACAGGGTTTCGGTGGCGGCTTCTACTCTTCGCTGGCCTCTAACGAAAGAGCCCCGAACGCTGGTTTCGCCGGATCCAAAAACTCCAATATTTGTTCAGCCAGCAGCCAATCGCGCTCGGCTGAGTCTTTTGGTCGCCCGTTTCTTTCCCAAAGTTCATAGGCCAATCTTGCAACCTCTTCGTGCCGAAGGTTTGGCGAAGATTTATACATGATGCTCTCGCTGTTCCCGTAACCGTTTGGTTAAAGGTTTCCGGCCAGCGCGCCAACAATTGGACCTCATATCCCAAGGCTGAGGCGAATCAAAAATTGGGATGATCGATGTTACCGCTATCATGCGTAAAAACGTATATGGGAAAGTAAAATGCGATCGTGCCGTCGGTACGACCACATCGTGCCCTTCGCAGGGAGATTTCAACCTGAATAACTTTGCTCTCAACACTCGGGCCACTTGATTTATACTCTGCCCAGTTTCAAACGCGATTACACAGCCAGATTGCGACCCCTGATTTAAAACGGGCCCGCCTCAGGTCTGGCGGTTCCCGATTGGCAATGCGGAAAGAGAAAAAGAGAGGGTGCACTATGCCGAGATTTGTTCGGGCCGTAGCCATTTTGGGACTCTCTAGCTTGTGCCTGGCCGGATCTAACTGGCTGGCGGGCGAGCCCGCGCGGGCTGCAGGACAACAGACGCAGACGCCACAAAGGGCCCAACGCCCCCCGCTATTTTTCCGGGAGGACTGGAAGCTGGCTAGCGGCTTGCCCAACACCAATACTCCAGAGGAACCGGAGCATACGGTCGTTCAAGGGGACGTGGCGAACGCAAATCTGGTAGTGCATCTGTACGGCGACAAGGTTGGCCCAGTGGCTGTGAAACAAACCTACAACAATGACATCACCTACCTGATGACGCTACTCTGTACGTCAAACTGCGCGATCACGCTCCGAGACAAAAACAACGATGTGGATTTGACCGGACTGGCAACCATCCGCTGGCGCACCAAGATCAGCGGGTTTCATTTACTCCATCCCATTCTGAAGCTCGCCGACGGAACGTGGCTCGTGGGCGACCATGCAACACCTTACTCCATGGACTGGGTGGAATCGGAAATCCAACTGGCTGACGTGCGCTGGAGAAATCTCAACATCGCAGACGTGGTTGAAGCCCGGGGCGACAAGTGGGTGGAGAATCCAAACCTCAGCAGGGTGGAAGAGATTGGTTTCACCGAACTGATGAGGGGAGGCGGTCACGGAGCTTCAGGTTCGCGGATCGACTGGATTGAGGTTTACGGTAAACCAGTTCCGCGGGTTGGATCGGGCGCCGCGAACAGCAGCCGGTAGGGTTTTTCCGTCAATGGCGTTCCTAAGTTAGTCCTTCCGCCAACGGGAGCCACACCTGGAAACGTGTGTCGCCGGGTTTCGAGGTGACTTGAATATTGCCCCGGTGCTTCTTCACAATTCGCTGAACGGTGTCGAGTCCCAGCCCGGTGCCTTCTCCGACTCCCTTGGTGGTGAAGAAAGGTTCGAAGATGTGCGGCTGTACATCGGGCGAAATCCCCGGACCGTTGTCGGCGATCTCAACCACCACGCAATTATCCTCGCGATAGGTTCGAACTCGAAGTTCGCCTTTGCCGCCCATCGCGTCAATGGCATTGTCGATGATGTTGGTCCAAACCTGATTCAGCTCGCTCCCGAATGAATTCACGAGCAGAGGAATGCGCTGGTAGTCGCGCTGCACCAGCTACACCGTGTTTGAGCTTGTGGTTCAGGATGGTAAGCGTGGTTTCCAGGCTTTTCACGATGTCCACGTTTTGCACGGGCGTCTGGTCCATGTACGTGTATTCCTTGATGGCACGGACCAGATCGGATATTCGCGACGTACTGCTCTCGATTTCGTTCAGCAGGGTCGCGACCTCCACCGAAGCGGCGATCCTCACCAGCGCGGCTCGGGCGGTGTCCGCATCGAGAGTCGCGAACAACGATTCCAGCGCCTCCGGCTTGACGTTCTTCCGCGCCAGATCCGCCGCCATTTGCCACAAGTCGTTCTGCCCGTGACTGCGCAACAAGGAATCAATCTGGTCTTCCAGGTCGCTCATGGTCAGCGCATCGGGCGGAACTTCGTCGCGCTGGACGAACGAAGCTTCCAGCTTCTCGATTTCCGATTTCTGAGCAGCGGTGAGATCGCGCCTTCCCAATTCGTGGCTTGCGTCCCGGATTCGTTTCAGGACGTCGCGCAACTGGCTTGTGGCGCGTTTGGCGGCGGAAGCCGGATTATTGAGTTCATGCGCGAGTCCTGCCGAAAGCTTTCCCAAAGAAGCCAAGCGGTCGCGCTGTTGCTCCATCCGAGTGGTTTCACGAATTCTGTCGGACATCAGGCCCACCAGGCGCTGGGTCAGCTCCGGCATCTTCTGCACGAGATCGGGAAACAGAGAAGAGGGAAAACGCAGGACGCGTGGCGTCGGTGACGGCCCGGGCGCCCACGGTAAACTGCTTCATTCTCGAAAAAGGCAGCACTCCGGTCACGTCGCCCGGCTTCATCGAGAATCACGACAGTTTCGCCGCCGAGTTCGCCGCGCGCCTGCAGTTGTCCCTCGAGGATGACGAACATCGCGTCCGCGGATCGCCCTGGCGAAAGTAGGTGTCACCCGCCTTGAGATGCATCTCTTCCGCACTGGCTGATAAACCAGGCGATCTGATCGTCGGGCAGATCGGCGAATGCCGGGACGCGAAGTAGTTCCGATTTTTCGATCATTTATACCTTGCTCAAATATTGATGGATGAACTGCACCGCCACCGATCCTTCGCCGACTCCGGAAGCCACCCGTTTCACCGAACCGTGCCGCACATCGCCTACCGCGAAAAGACCGGGAACATTGGTCTCGAGCAGGAAGGGATCTCGGTCGAGCGCCCACCCCTTGGGGCGCTGGCCCGTCTCGTATCAGATCGGGACCCGTCAGGATGAATCCGCGTTCGTCGCGCTCGACGACGATCCGCCAGCCAGTCGGTTCGCGGCAGCGCTCCAATAAAGATGAACATCGCGCTCGCCGGCACGCGCTCCACCTTGTTCGTATCCGAACAAAGGAATGAAATCTCTTCCAGATGCGTTTCGCCGTGCGCTTCGGACACGCTGGCATGCGGCCAAATCTGGATGTTGGGCGTCTCCTTGATTTGGTCGATCAGATACTGCGACATCGTGCTCGATAGGGAACTGCCTCGCACGACGATGACCACGCGCTCCGCGTATTTCGCGAAGTTCATGGCCGCCTGACCCGCCGAATTCGCGCCCCCCACCACGTAAATGATTTCGCCCTTGCAAGAGAGAGCTTCCGTCGCGCCGCCGCCGTAATAGACACCCGCTCCCTGCAACCGATCGATTCCCGGAGCTTCGAGCCGCCGCCACTGCACTCCGGTCGCGATCATCAACGCGTGGCAGGAGATCTCGTTCCCGTCCGCCAATTTAATGATCCGATAGGACCCTTCGGTTCGGACGCCAACGGCTTCCTGCGGCGACAGAATCTCCACTCCAAAACGCTGGGCCTGCACCACCGCGCGCCGCGCCAGATCGCCGCCACTGAGGCCCATCGGAAATCCCAGATAGTTCTCGATGCGCGAACTCATTCCCGCCTGCCCGCCGGGCGCTTCCCGCTCGATCATCACCGTGTGCAGGCCCTCCGACGCGCCATAGACGGCAGCAGCCAGACCCGCCGGCCCTCCGCCGACGATCGCCAGATCGTAGAAATTGGTTTGCGCGCGTGTCCGCAGACCAACCTTTTGCGCGACCTCCGCCGGCACGCTCTCGAGAAGCTTTGTCCCGTCCGGAAAAAGCACGACCGGAAGACTGGCCGCCTCGGGTCCCAGCGCTTCCAGAAGTCGCTTGGTTTCCGGATCATTGGCGGAAAGCTTCGACATCAATCCACTGATAAGGAACGCGATTGCGCGCCAGGAAGTCTCGCAACTCATACGATCGGGGCGACCAGCGCGTCCCCAATACCCGGATTCCCTCGAATGTTGGCCGGTAGGAAGCTTGCCAATCATCGAGCAAATCATCCAATTGCGGGTAGAGGTGCTCGGCGGGAGGATCCCACGGCTTCAAGAAAAAATAGTTGATGTTGGCTTGATTGATGGCGCTGATCGCGGCGTTCGTGTCGGCGTAGGCGGTGAGCAATGCCCGCTTCGCATCGGGGAATATATGCATCGCTTCCTGCAGAAATGCGACGCCATCCATGTGAGGCATGCGCTGGTCGGCAAGAAGCAGAGCCACACTGTCGTTCCGCACCTTCAACTGCTTCAAAAGAGTGAGCGCTCCCTCGGGAGAATCGCTTCCGATCACACGGTATTCAGCGCCGTACTTTGAGCGCAGGTCGCGCTCGATCGCCCGCAGAACATCGGAGTCGTCATCCACACTCAGCAAAATTGGTTTCGCCATGATGGTCCTGGTTTTGATATTCCAGGTAATTCTAGCCTTCCGAGCCGCTTAAACAAGGGCAGCTAAGCAAGGTAAGATGCGGGAACTTCGGTTTGGTCCCACCGGTTCGATTCCAATTGTCGAAAGATCGTGCGCTTCGATGGCAATTAACCCTTTTTCTTTCAGCGCGTTCCCAATAGATCTGGGATTGCATTTGTAAAGCATGGGTCTCATCAATGGGGTGCAATGCTCAGAATTCAGCGATCAGCCAATGGGCGTGCCTCGGCAAATGCTGGACCTCACCCCACAACTGGTATCGGTCAACGAAGAACCGAGCCGGAAGCGGCCTTATGCGAACTGCGGATTACTCGATTATCTGGGTGCGACTCTCGATGAATGGCGGCAACGCTCAAGACAAGCGCGGCATTTCTAACCGAGCGGTCGCGCGAGGATGCTTCCCGTCTCCATCCCGAAACGCGAAAATAGATTGAAAGCAAATCCAGAACCTGAAAAGGAGAACGGTCATTGTGGTGATCGGCGTTTTTTCCCGGACAAGATTCCCGGATGGTCGGCCAGTCGCATTGAGATTCAAAGAGCTGCTCGGGGAAACGCCACTCGAATATTTGACGAACTGGCGTATGTACAAGGCGACCGGATTGCTGCACGGGAACGATAGGAAGCTGTTCGAGGTAGCAAAGTCGGTTGGCTACGACTCCGACGCCGCGTTTAGCAAGGCTTTCAAGCGTGTCTTGGGCATGCCACCCAGGGAGTACCGACAAAAAAATACCACGGAGGCGGGCTCTGAAGTTTTAGGTGACGGAGCGGCATGATGGTGTGAGGCCGCAGTATCTAGGTGGCGGCATCGACGTTAACCATGAAGTCCAGAATCATGTGAACGACGGCCTCATCGCCGATCGCGGTATTGATCATGGTGTGGTAGATGGCGCGGTCAGGCCATTCGACGTGGAAATACTTCTGGATGAAATCGGCGCGCTCCCGATCGACGGTATCCACGAGCTGTTCGGCTTCCTTCTCACTCTTGCCGCGAGCCAGCAAGCCGCCGCACTTTATCTTC
The DNA here is from genome assembly GCA_963810155.1 of uncultured Acidobacteriota bacterium. GTDB lineage: Bacteria > Acidobacteriota > Terriglobia > Acidiferrales > UBA7541 > Palsa-189. The sequence goes on along the minus strand of CAWEMN010000002.1, from coordinate 68,995 downwards.
CCTCGGAGCGTAAAGAAATACGCGCAACGTGTCTGCGCGATTCCTGAGAAAATGCTGCGATCCTCTTCCGACGATGACGGAGTTTCCCGTTTTCGCGGCGTGCTGAACGACCCGCTCGGTAATACTTCAAAATGCTTTCGCTGTCGACCAGGTTGAGCTTGTGCGCATTGAGGCTTCCTTCATAACTTCCGCGCAAAAACGATTTGAAGAGCCGGTAGTAGAGCGGATCGGTGCGTTCCTCGCGAACCTCGACGACGGCCTTGGGGCAATTCGCAAGCCGGGCGATCTCCTCGGTCAGCAACTGATCCCAAAGCTTCCAGCCCAGCTGCGTCGCAAGCAATTGAGCGATTTCGCCGCCGCCGCTTCCGTACTCCCGTTCGATGGTGACGATTTTGATCATTCAGGTTCCCAGGCCGACTATTCGCTGCACGCCATCCTGTTGCATATCAGTTCACTTCATTCACTACCGCCACTTGCTTAATCCACCGCCACTCTCCGCCACCACCGGGATCATTCTTCTTCAAAACAAAAGCTCAGAAAGAACATGATCGCCGCTCCCACGGCAAGAACCATAAAGGTATCGATGTATGCCAGGCTCGCCGCCTGCGCCTGCACGGCCTGGTAAATTCTGGCATAAGCCTGCGCCTGCGCCTCATGCGCGCCCAGTCCGGAGTGAGCCAAGTGCTGGGCAAGGCCGTTAGCCGAATTCTGGAAATTAGGATTGTCGGGCCTGGCGTACTCCACCAGCCTTGCCTGATGGAATTGCGAGCGCCGCGCAATCAACGTCGTGACCAGCGAGGTTCCCACGCTGCTTCCCATATTGCGCATGAAATTGACGATTCCGGCGACCGCGTTGTTCTTCTCCGGCGCAATTCCGATGTAAGCCACCAGCGTAATCGGCACGAACAGGAATCCCAAACCAATCACCTGGGCGATGCGCAGCCACACAGCGGCACTGAAGCTGATCTGCAAGTCAATCCGCTTCGTGGAATAGAACATGGCGATGGACAAGGCAAGCCAACCGAAGGCGATCAGGTAGCGCGCCTGGAATCTTCGTTGTCAGTTGGCCCATGATGGGCATCTCAATCAGCAAAACAAGCCCTCCGGCCGAAAGCGCAAGCCCCGCCAGCTCGGAGGTGTACCCCAAAAGCGTCTGGAGGAACTGCGGCATCAGGACCAGGCTGCTGAACAACAAGATTCCCAGCGTGAACATCATCAGGCTCGCACTGGCGAAGTTAAAACTCTTGAACATGCGAACGTCAATGATCGGAGCCTTTTGAAACCACTCCCAGATAACCAGCGAGATCAGGCATACGGTCGCCACGACGACTAAAGTCGTGATGAAGTGCGACCCAAACCAATCATCTTCCTGGCCCTTGTCGAGCAGCACCTGCAACGCCCCGATACCCAGAGTCAGAAGAGCGATGCCAATGTAGTCCAACTTGACCCCGGCCGCCTTGAGCCGGCCTAAATAGGGAGGATCTTCGACAAAGCGCCGCACCAGAAACCATGTGGCCATGCCAACCGGAAGATTGATGAAAAAAATCCACCGCCAGGAATAGTTGAAGGTGATCCACCCGCCCAGAGTTGGTCCGATCGTGGGCGCCATGATGGCCGTGATGCCATACAGCGCAAACGCCAAGCCTCGCTGTTGCGGCGGAAAGGTGTCCGCCAGAATGGCCTGAGCCATCGGCTGCAGCCCGCCGCCGCCCGCGCCTTGCAGCACGCGGAAGAGAAGAAGAAACCCGAGACTCGGCGCGATCCCGCAAAGCAAAGAACTCACGGTAAACACGCCCAAACAGGCCATGAAAAAACGCTTGCGTCCCAAGGCGCCGGCGAGCCAGCCGCTGATCGGCAGGATGATGGCATTCGAGACCAGATAAGAAGTCAGCACCCAGGTGCTCTGGTCGTTGCTCGCGCCCAGATTCCCGGCCATGTACGGCAGGGCCACGTTGGCGATGCTGGTGTCGAGGACCTCCATGAAGGCCGCCAGCGCCACAACAACGGCAATCAGCCAGGGATTGTATTTGGGCCGCCAGACGTCCTGGTCGATTGTGAGAGCAGCGGAACTCATTGGAGGTATACGTCCGGCACGACGTTCATGCCCGGCCGAAGCTGGTGATCCCGGTTCTCTCCCGGCTCGAGAACGATCTTTACCGGAATCCTTTGCACAATTTTCACGTAGTTGCCGGTGGCATTCTCCGGCGGAAGCAAACTGAAGAGCGGGCCCGTGGCTCCGGCAATGCTGTCCACGTGGCCCTTGAAAGTCCGGCCGGTCGAATCCACATGGATTTCCGCTTTCTGTCCGACGCGCATGTGCCTGAGCTGCGTCTCTTTGAAATTGGCGGTGACCCAGACTTCATCGAGAGGCACCACGGTGAGGAGTTGCTGCCCGGGTTGAACGTTCATCCCGACGACAACCGTCTTATTCACTTCACCGCTGACCGGCGCAACGATTTTGGTGTACTGGAGATTCAGCTGGGCCTGCTCGAGCAGCGCGCGCTTTTGCTCCACATCGGCGATCGCCGCGCGCACGCGAGCCCGGGTGGACGACACCTGCTGCGGCCCGGTTTCCGCGGATTGGTGGTTCGCATCCGCTTGCGCCAGCGCGGCTGCTGGGCCTGTTGCACGAATTGTTGCGCGGCGGACTCATTGGCGTCGGCTGCCGCTACCGCCGCGGTGCTGGATTTGGCCGCGGCCAATGCCTGATCGTAAACCTGCTCGGCCACTTCCCGCTTGTCGACCAGCAGCTTGTAGCGGTGGAGATCGTCTTGCGCCTTCACATCGTTCGCCTCGGCCGCTTCCAGCTGGGCATGAGCGGCGGTCAGCTGCCTCTCGGCGGCGATGATTCCGGCATTGGCGTTTTCGATGTCCGACGCAGTGAACTTCAGCTGGCTCGAAGTATTCACCGAAGTAATGGGAACCGTGATATTCAGCGATTGGGCCGTCGCTTCGGCGCTGGCCAGATTGGCTTGCGCCTGCGCGACCGCAACCTCATAGTCTTTCGGGTCGATCTCCACCAGGACGGTCGCCTTTCTGCACCCACTGGTTGTCGTCCACGTTGACCTTCACCACGTAGCCGGAAACACGCGCGCTGACGGGATAGAGATGAACATCCGCCTGGGCGTCGTCGGTCGATTCATAGCTGCTGAAGTAGCGCCACAAGAACACGCCGCCGACAAGCACCACCAGCGACGGCGACCAGAATCACGATGTTTCTGCGGCGCTTGGACTGCCGGTACGCCGGCGGCGCGCGCTGTCGTCTCGCCAAGGGCGATGGCTCGACCGGGGATTCTTCGTCTGCATCAGGCAGCCGAACGGGGTGGGTTCTCGTCCGCCATGTTCATTTTCCTTTGAAATATTCCTTGACGCCCTCTTCGGCGACGCCCAGAGCGCGAGCCAGGGAAATTTTTGCAAAATTGTAGCTGTAGAGACTCGATATGTACTGCTCGTGCGCGCTGGCCACCGCCTCTTGCGATTGCACCACCTCCACGGTATCGGTGACGCCCGCGCTGAAACGATCGCGCGACTGGGTCAGCGTCTGCTTCCGCCAAATCAATGTTGCTGCGCGCCACGTTCACCTGATCCGCCGACGACTGCAGGTTCAGCAGCGCGGCGCGAACGTCGGAATCGATCTGCGCGCGCAGATTGTCCAGGCGTTCGCGGCTCTGCTCGAGTCTCGCATCGGCCTGCAAAATGTCGCCGTGAACGCTGCCTCCCTGAAAGATCGGAATCGACAGCGTTCCGCGCACGTCGAATACTTGCGTTGCTGTCGAGGGATGCGCTCCCGCCGTGCCATAGTCCGCGTTAAAGGAGAGCGACGGGAAGATAGCCGGCCACTGCGGCCTTCCGGGAGAATTCGGCTGCGCGGACGTCGGTCATGGCCGCCTGGTAATCGGAGCGCGAAGCGTACGCGCGTTTCAGAGCCTCATCGACGGTGATGCCCTCGAACGGCTGGTAGGGCGACTTGTCCGTGAATTCGAATTCCTGCCCGGGAGCCAGGCCGATCACGCGCGCCACGGTCAGCTTTTGGATGGCGAAATTGTTCTTTGCCTGGATCAACTGCTGCTGGCGGGTCTGGAGCTCGACCTTGGCGCGCAGGCCGTCGATGTCCGGCGAAGTGCCTGCATTCACCTGGTCCGTTGCCTGATCGTAGAGCGCCTGCGCCGTCTCGACCTGCGCTTCCGCCGTTTCGATGCGGGCCTCGTCGGCGATGGCCTGCAAATAGACATAGCCCACGGCGAGCACAACGAGATCGCGCGCGTCTTTGTAGGTATATTCGGCGGATTTCAAGCTCTGGCTGGCCGCGCGGGTAGCGTTGATCGACTTCCAATCAAACAAGCGACTGCGTCACCGCTGCACGCGCATCAAAATAAGAAAAAGGGCCAACGGACGGCGGGATAGTTGACTCCACCAAGACTGGTAAAACCGAGCTCAGCGAGATTGATCTCCGAAGCAGCCACATAAGGCGCCGCCGTCACGTGCGGCAGAAGAGCGCTCAACTGCTCCCAGCGCTGTCCGCGGGCCGAGCGGATGTCCGCATTCGAAAGCAGCAGTCCGAGATTTTGCTTCAATCCGCGGTCGATGGCGTCCTGCAACGAAAGCGGCATGACTCCCGGAACCAGCTTTGCCGGCACGCTGCCCGCGAACGGGCTCACTCCGAGCGTTCCGGGTATGGCTTGGCCCGGAGTGCTCGAACTGGGTGCTGTCTCGGTTTGCGCAGAGGATGTGGCTGCTCCGTACAACAAGACTCCGGCCAGGAACGTGCACGCAGGTACGTGACTCAGTCTCAATGGAACCACCCTTCTCTTTTCGCTCTGTGACGATTCACCCGCAGTCTTGTCTTCGATTTACCAAGATCCCAGGGCATTCATGACTTTTCCGCTCTGCACTTAGATTCTCCCTCGAAGAGGTTCGATGCAGATTTTGCCATTCTGTCGCGAGTAATGGACCTAGAGATTTCATCGAAAATCTCCGTACCGACGTGACCTCACGGACCGAGTGAATCCAGTCCGGACGAAGGATAGGTGGATTCGCGGGGATTCGATAAGATACGTTCCTGAGTTCGAGCGTGAGGCGCATAGCCGATGGAGATCGCGAAGCCGGAATGGCTTGAGCAAATGGAGGCCATTCTCGAGATGCTGAATGAGGGTATCTTGATTTCCGACGATTGCGACCGCGTTCTTTTCGTCAACTCGGTTTTCGAGGAGATGACCGGAATGTCGCGCGCCGATATCGTAGGCCGGGACCCCGCAGAACTCTATAGCCCCGAAGACTCCTTGGTCCTCCAGGAATTACGGAGGAAAACCCGACAAATGGGTCGCGGCAGAGACGAATTCTATTTGCCGACAAAAGGAGGCGGACGCTTGCCGATCGTCGCCAGCGTCCGGTCCGTCGAAGATCCCGATGGACGATCGTTCGACATCGTGGCACTCATCGATATTTCCGAACAAAAGGCCGCCGAACAGGATCTTCGCACTGCGAACGCGCAACTCGAAAAGCGCCAAAAGGAGATCGATGAAGATTTGGTCCTCGCGGCGCGCGTTCAACAGAGCATTGCGCCGAAATCCATGGTATGGGGCGGCATTCGTGTCGAAACGTTCTATCATCCGGTGCGCACGATTGGCGGCGATTTCGGCCTGGTCAGTCCGCTTGACGAAGATCACCTCAATGTCCTGGTTTGCGATGTCTCCGGTCACGGCATCAGTTCCGCGCTGATTGCTAACCGCATTTACTCCGAAACGATTTCACAATTAAATAATGGCGCGCCGTTAGGTGACATGCTGCGCCAGCTGAACCACTTCGTGATGCAAAATATCGGAGGCGCACTGTTCTTCTTTACGCTCTCGGTCGCTCGGGTGGATCGCAACGGAAGGCGCATGGTCTTTGCTGGTGCGGGCCATCCGCCCGCGATGATCGTCCATCCGGGAGAGGAGCCCCGAGTGTTGGAATCGCGCAGCACCGTGCTCGGCGTACTCCCTGATGCGGTAGATGCGGAAGCCACGCTCGAAGTTCAGCTCGACGCCGGCGATCGGATCGTCCTGTACACCGACGGGATCACCGATGCGTTCGATTCGCAAGGTAAAATGCTGGGTGTTGCAGGCGTCCAAAGATTTGTTCGCGAGACCGCGATGTTGCCGCTGCAGGAAATGAACAAGGCCATTTTGGACCGCGTCGCGGAATGGCGCGAAGGCCCGCCGGCCGACGACATTTCACTCGTGCTCGTGGAAGTCTAGGCTTGAGTACGCAGAGACCGCCTCGCTCTTAATGGCCGGGTGAGATTTGCGGGGCCTATGGCGACATTGAGGGAATCACGACCAGACTCGTCTCGCCTTCTATTTACGCACGATCGGTGCACTCACTGAGCAGTCAGTCGCACAATCGCCGCCGCAACTTTATATCTCTCCGCCGGATGGCTGTTGCCCATCATGGGCATGAGTCTCTCAACATCGACCCGGCCGCCGGCGCGTCCCAGAGCTTCGGCCGCCGCCGCCCGGACCAGCCAGCTCTTATCGTTAAGCGCCTGTTCCAAAAGTGCTCGATCACCCAAGTCGGTGTCACCGGCGAGTAACCCTGCCGAAACGGCCCGCACTCCCGCGGTCTTGTCCTTAGCTAGTTCCTCGGCCGCCGCCACGCCGAATCCCGCTGGACCCAGGAAAGCGCCCGCTGCTTGCACAGCACCGAACTCCGCGATCGAAGTTGGATTGTGCAGCTGCTCGTGCATGTCATGCCATTCCGAATGAATCAGGCCGGGTGAAACGCCACGGTCTCCGGCCAGCACTTGCGCGACGATACTCGTGCCGCTCTGATCGCCCATTCGCCAAAGAGCCTGCGCCGCCGCGAAACTAACTGCTGCGGACTTGTCGTCGAGCGCCCTACGTAACTTGGGAATTGATTGGTACGCCTGCATGTCGCCCAGGGTCTTCGCCGCCGCCTGACGGACCAGACTGTCTTTGTCTTCCAACTTCGCATCGATTAGCAGAACGATATCGGACTGAACGCCGAGTGTCCCGAGCGCATAGACTGCCTGTATGCGGTGATCGACGTTCTTATTGTTCAACCCCTCCCGCAAGCATGCCCACGCTGCGGCTCGTGCTTCGTCCCCCTTCGTTGGGCTCGAAGGTGAAGCGGTACAAGCGTTCCGCTGAGACGCAGGGGTCTGGGACGCGATCCCCACCGAAGGCGAGTTTGCCGGGCGCTGTTGTCCTAGTGATTCTCCTAGTAGACAAAGTCCGGTCAGCAGAAATACGACCCCTCCGGTCAAAGCACGTTTTCGCCACGATCTTCCCGACCATGCTTGCCCTCCTCTCGGCGAGGCCGACGTCGTTTCTCCCAAAGGCAGCAGGTATTCCAGTCGTACTGGCCGAGTCCGCAGGCTGGAACTACTTGCACCGATCCTACTGGCTTGGCGGCGTGCTGAGCTCGGGATGCGCCGAAAAATACTGGTCGAGACTGGCTCTGAATCCCGCGACACCTCGCTGGACATTCCGGTCGAGAGCCGCGACCACCGCTGGCACATCCTTGCCTGCGACGGGCTCATCGTGAGTGTAGAAGTATGTCCACACCGTCGCGCCGCTGCGGGCGTTATGCAATTCCAGTTCGAAGGTGACACGGCCCATCAGGGCGGTCGCAGAGATCTCCCGGAAATCATAAAGGCGTCCGCGAAGGATATAGTCGCCCCGAGCGTTGCTGCCCCATGAGTAGACCGCCTGAAAGCGATTCGAGGCGCGCAGGTCTCGGAGCAAGACCTCCCCAATCATTTCCCTGGGCGGCTGTGCCCAACGCTGGTATTGGTAGACGCCCATATCCTGTCCGTTGCCCGTATAGACAATATGGTCCTCGCGGTAGAGATGGGAGGACGTTATCGGGCCCAGCATCAGAGTCACGTGGTACGGAGCCGAACCGGTGGGTGGCGCCGCGTCGATGGGCACGGTCAGCTGATAGTACTTGCTGGGCCGCGCAGCACCGCATCCGCCGCCGATGCCGATACACAGTAGCAGCGCGCAGAAAAGGATTTTGGCATTCATCTGTTTTCCCCCGGTTTGTGTTCCGGAGGATTCGTCGAACGAATCAGGGAGGACGGCCGATTCTTGATGGTGGCCGTAAATTCATTCAGATTTTCCGTCGCCTGCCGCAGATTGTCGAGAAGTTCGTCGATGTTTTCGGCATTAACGTCGAGCGTCTGGTCGAGCCGGCCCGTGACGCCCGTTAGCGTGGCCAGCGAGCGCCGCAGCTCGGCGATGGCCTGGCGCACATCGGGACGATTCTCTCCAATGAGTGCGTCCACGTTACTCAGCGTTTCATTTGTCTTTGCCGAGGTCTTGCGCAAGTCCTCGATCAGTGGTTCCAGCTTCTGGCTGAAGCCATTTACGTTTTGCAGAGTGGATTTGATTTGGGGGCGGGTTTCTTCGAGCAATCCGCGAGTATTCGCGAGCGTCGCTGACAAATTCGCTCGGTTGGGCGCACTCAGCAAATCGTTTACGCGCGCCACCGTCTCCTTCAGCTCGCCCACGCGATCAGAGAGGTCGAGGAGCAGTTGCTGGGCGTGCGGAGCGATGTCGTTGATCTGGACCATGAGCGAATTCAAGTCAACGTACGGCTGCGACGGGAGAAGGGCTCCGTTCGGGGCATCGACAGCCTGGGGCGTTCCCGGGAAGATCTCCAAATGGTTATCTCCAAGCGGCGTTGTGCTCATGATCTTCACGAGGCTGTCGGTCTTGACGGGCAGATCGGATTGCACGCTGAACGTAATATCCATCCGCGACAGATTCCGCGGATCGATTTGGACCTTTTCGATGCGGCCTACTCTGGGGCCGCCCGAGTAGCGCACGCTCATGCCCGGCTCGATCCAGCCAGCGAAAGCAAAGTAAGCATGGTACGTTCTTGTAGCACGGCCAAACGTCCCACTCATCGCAAAGATCGTGCCAATCAACACCGCCGTGGCAGCCAGTACAAAGAGGCCTACCAAGGTCTGTTCGCGTTTGGACTCCATCATGCTCCCTGCCTGGACGACTAGGGCCGTCCGAACCTATGTTCCTCGGTGAGTGCTCGGAGATAGTCCGATTCATGCGCCGTCTCCGATTCCGGCACGCGGTCCAGAAACTGCCGGACGCGCGGTTGGGTACTTGACTGCATTTCCGCAGCGGTCCCGATGGCCACGACGTTGCCCCTGTCGATCAAAACCATGCGATCGGCGATCAGGAACGCGCTCGCCAGTTCGTGGGTGACAACCAGGATGGTCATGCGGAACGCGCGCTTCAGCTCCAAAATCAACTGGTCGATGCCCGCCGCAATAATGGGATCCAATCCTGCGGAGGGCTCGTCAAAGAAGATCATTTCCGGATCCATCGCCAAAGCCCGTGCGACGGCGGCGCGTTTCCTCATGCCACCGCTGAGCTGGGAGGGCATGTAGTACTCAAAGCCTTCCAGACCCACCTGTTCCAGCTTTAGCCGCACCATAATTTCGATGGTAGAGTCTTCCAACTTGGTGTGCTCTCGGAGAGGTAAGGCCACATTCTCGCCGACGGTCATCGAGCCGAAAAGCGCCCCTCCTTGAAATGACATACCAATCTTCTTGCGGACCTCATCCAGCTCGGCCTCCGAGATCGTGGCGATATCCTTACCCTTGATCCAGACGTGCCCCGAACTGGGCTTTTCCAAGCCGATCAGTGTGCGGACCAGTGTGCTCTTCCCGGAGCCCGAACCTCCCATGATGACCAGCGTCTCGCCTCGTCTCACATCAAAGCTTACGCCATGAAGAATCTCGGTAGCTCCGTATTTTACGCGGAGATCCCGCACCGAGATCATTGGTTCCGAGCTGAGTGAGACTGAGTCGTCCTTTTCCATTAACGGAATCCCAAGGTGTTACGGCGTCCCCACAAAAAAGAAAAGCGCCGTGAACACGACATCTTCCAGAATCACCAAAAAAATCGATTTCACGACGGCGGCGGTGGTCGCGCGACCCACCTGCTCGGCACCCACTCCCGTAGACAGACCTTCCAAACATCCGACTGCCGTAATCGTGGCGCCGAAAATGACACTCTTCATCAGCCCGGTGGTGATGTCGCGCAGGATGAGCGCATCCACCGAGACCTGCATGTAGCGTACAAACGTAAATCCCGCTTGCCACACGCCAAACAGAGAGCCTCCCAATATTCCCATAGCATTGGCCCAAATGGTGAGACAGGGCACCATCACGACCATGGCGACGAACTTCGGGGCGACCAGGAAGTCGACGGGACTGATCGCCATGGTTTCCAGAGCGTCAATCTCTTCGGTCACTTTCATGGTGCCGATTTCCGCGGCAAAGGAGGAACCCGAACGGCCGATCACGACGATCGCAGTAATCAGAGGGCCAAGTTCACGCGTCATGGAAATGGCGACGGTCGCAGCAACGTAGTTGATCGCCCCGAATCGTCGGAGTTCGTAAGCACCCTGAAGGGCCAGGATCAAGCCAATAAAGAACGTGATCAGGGAAAGGATGGGCAGAGCGCGAACGCCAACATCCATCGCCTGCGACACAGCGCGCTGGAGTCGCACGGGCTTCCCAAGAAACGGCCCGATGAAACTGTCGTATGCCGCCCGCCCTCCGAGCGATGCGAGAGAGCCGACATACGCGAGGGCGTCTGTTACGCCGCCGCCGATTTGGGAAACGAACTCCATGCTGTTTTTACCGAGGCCCTCGACGGCTCTAGATGAAACTCACGACTCCAATGCTTCGATTTCGGTATCGTAGATCTCGAAAACCTTGAGCAGGCGTGAAAGTTGCAAGACTTCGCGGGCGGGGCCCTGCAATCCAAACAGGATAAAGCGTGAGCCGATATCGCGGGAAGCCTTGAGACTCTCCACCAGGGACGCCACGCCCGAGCTGTCAATGTACCTCACATCGCACAGGTTCAAAACCACGCGAGGCCTGCGATTTTCTCGCACCTCATGCAAGAGCGCCTTGCGCACCTCGGGCGAATTCGCCAGATCGATATCTCCAGATACGTCAAAAATCGTGGCGTTGCCTACGCGCCGAATCGAAATCTGCACCGAGTCTCTCCTCACTGCTCGGGATGAGCCTTTGCAGGCGGCAAATACTTGACTAGTCGCAGCCGGTTCGTGCGACCCACCCGCTCGTACTCGACCGCATCCATCGCCTGGCGAATAAAATGCAATCCCAGTCCGCCTGGCCGCAGTTTGCCTGGCGTGTGGCCACGCAGCTTGGCTCGATCCACCGCCGGTCCGCGGTCACAAAGCAGAACCTCGATCCCTTCCTTCCGCGCGCCCTTGGACCGCCGACGAAGTCGCAGGAAATGCAATTCGATGGGTTGATCGAGCCGCCCACAATAGCAGTGCCGCATCACGTTTGACAGGGCTTCGTCCACCGCCCGAACAATCGATCCACACTCCGGCGGAGCAAAACCCACCGTCTCCGCGAGACGCTCCACGGCGCCGCGCACGACGTAAAGCGCGTTTGGATTACTGAGCAACTCAATCTTTAGCAGGAGATCGCGGGTCATTGTTGAGCCCGCCCCTTAGTATCATGGTCTCGCATCGGGAGAAAAGCCCTCCTCCCAACGCACGTCATGAACAAAGCGGCGCGGACTAGTCGTTCTGACAACGTGGCATAGCCCACTATAGCTTGCGCCCTTCTTTGGTGACCTGCAGCACGACCCAGCCGAGATACCCGCGTTCATTGAAAAGCTAAACGAAGGCTTTGACATCGTCAGCGGCTGGCCCCGAGAAAGAAAAGACACCTGGCTGACACGTCGGCTGCCGAGCCGCATCGCAAATTGGGCGATGTCCAGGCTTTCCGGAGTCGCGCTGCATGATTTCGGCACCACCTTCAAAGCTTATCGCAGAGAGACTATCCAGAATATTCAGCTGTATGGTGAACTCCATCGGTTCATTCCTGCCCTCGCAAGGTGGTCAGGGGCACGCATCACCGAGATCCCCATCGCGAACCCGCCCCGTCAACACGGTAAGTCAAAGTATGGGCTGTCTAGAACCTTCCGAGTTTTCCTAGACCTCCTCAGCATGAAGTTTCTGCTGGACTATTCGACCCGGCCGCTCCATTTCTTCGGTTTCTTCGGGCTTTCGGCGATTGGCGTCGGTACCTCAAGCGGTCTACTATTGCTTTTCCAGAAGCTGATCGCTCACTCAGCGGTCTTAGCCTCGAACAGCTCCCTGGCTTTCGCGGCCATCGCATTGATTTTGGCCGGTGTTCAAATTCTGTGCCTCGGACTGGCATCGGAGATTTTGTCGCGCACCTATTACGAATCTCAGAAGAAATCCATTTACGTCACCAAAACGATGAAACGTCCCGATTTGCATTTGGAATTCGGACCGAAGTCGGTAGTCGACTCAGAAGAAGACCGATTCCCAAATGCGGAGATTGACCGTGAGGAATCGACGAGTCTTGTACCGAAGTAATTCCCACGCAGCGAATCATAAGTCGATGCGTAAAGTGTTCCTGGAGCTGGCAGCTGTTGCCGCCATCGTGTTTTTGGTGCTGCAAGTCTATTTTTGGGGTGCAGCCCTTCGGCCGCGCTATCGCATCGATGAAATCCAGACAGAAACGGCCGGCGTTGCCGCCGAATGGGCCATAGTACCCGAGCATTCCGACGGGGGGCGCTGGGTCGCGCTGGACACCGACGGCGACGGCACGTGGGACGAAGTCGTTACTCCGCAGGGGACCTTCGCGCGTCCAACTTCATCCTCCCCACGGCGCTGGCTTGTGCTGTGTCTCGACGGCGTTCCGCTTACTGCGATGCAATCTCTGTGGGATGCCGGTCACTTTCGCGAATTCTTTCGCCCCACGGCGACCGTCAGCACGCTGCCTTCAGACAGCGAAATGGCCCTGACTGCGGCGCTGCACGCCGAGCCTGCTCCTGGTTACGAGCACCGCTACTTCGACCGCGCGAAAAATACGATGCGTGGCGGGGCGTGGGTGACGCTCTCGGGATACGGCATCCCGTATATTCAGAAGCTAGATTATGATCCGCCGGGCTGGTCCAAAGCGGCGCCCTACGTGATGTTACGAAAAAGCTATGACGCGGATTTAGGCAGGTTTCGTGAGGCGTTTCTCCGGAGCCACGAGCCAGTGTTCCTCGCTCACATCACGGCAAGCGATGCGTTTCTACACGTGCGGACGTCGCAGCAGGCACGCCCGCTGTTGCTTGAATTCGATGACGTGCTCAGGGAACTCTATCTCGACGCGCGAGGAGACCTGGGGATTATCGTGTTCAGCGATCACGGCAACACGCAGGTGCCAAGCCACGCTGTCCCGCTCGAGACGTTTCTGACTAGCCACGGCTGGCGAGTTAGCGACTCTCTGCAAACGCCGAGCGACGTGGCTATTCCCCCCTATGGCCTGGTCGGTTTCGCCGCGATTTATTGTCAACCGGAATCGGTGGAGCAGCTTGCCGAACAATTACGCGGAATCGAAGGAGCGGATCTGATCTTGAGTCGTGATCCCGGCGGCAAGATGGCAACGATCCGGGCAGCGGACTCAAACGCGATCGCTGAGTTGGAATGGGCCGCTGATGGAAGCCGCTATCGATACAGCGCGCGAGAGGGAGACCCACTCGATCTGACGGATCTATTCGACCGCTTACGCGTGTCGGGCAAATTAGACGCACAAGGTTTCGCCTCCGATGCCGATGTGTTCGCGGCTACTTCGTCGGCACTCTATCCCGATGCTGCGGGACGCATTCACGCTTGGGCGACCGGCGGAGTACGCAATCCCTCGGACATCATGGTGAGCTTTCGTCCGGGCTATTTCTACGGCAAGGGTTCTTTCAACTATTTGGTGACCTTGGTGGGTACGCATGGCGGCCTGGAAAGAACTGCGACACTAGGTTTTGCCATGGCGACGTTTCCGCTGCCTGTGGCCATCCGCGTCGGCGATGTGATCCCCGTGCGTTTGCTCGAATCAGCCTCCGAGCGCAAGAGACCAAAATCGATCGGCGCGGTCGGCAACAATTGGTGACAAGGGAAATGGTCGAGAAACGCGTTGAAGACATGTCCCGATGTTGACTATTGTACCTGTCAGATGAAACCAGAGAGTGGCGTTAGGACGTTTCCGTAAACAGATCGCCCTCCCAATGCCCGGGAACGGCGCGGTCTTCGATTTCTGCGGGCCTCTCACGGATGGAGATAGCATCAACGACTTGACCACGGCGATGTCCACTCACACGCGAATGCCTCGAGCGACGGATCCGCCGCTGGGAACGCAGGTGCTGCATCAGCTCTTTTTTCAGCACTCCGCGGGCCTGAATGAACAGGCTGCGGTAAATGGTTTCGTGAGACACGCGCAGGTTTCCGTCCTGGGGATACTGAGTCTTCAACCATCCGGAAATCTGTTCCGGCGACCAGTCCCGAATCAGTTTACTCGCAACGATCGTGTGTAGCGGCTCGTGGATCGCCAGCAAGCAGGTCTTGGGCCGCAAGGCCGACTCCCAGGCTTGCTGATCCGCTTCACTCGCTCGATACTGCGGCCGCCCGCCATGACGCGCCAACAGGAAGTGAATGATCACATGACTCTTGCCAAAGGTCCGCCCGATCTCGTGTAACGACTGCCCCGCTTTCCAACGCCGCCACAGATCGGCCCTCTGCGCAGACGAAAGCCGCACCCGGATTCGTTGCATCATAAACACCACCTTTAGAGAAAACATTCATAGCAGATGGTGTTGCATCCACCGGTTGAGCCAGCAGGACTTATCAGGACTTGGAGGTAGCCTCTTCGATTTCTGTTTTGTATGTTTCGGAGAGTGGCCGGTGCTTCGCTTATGGCCTGGTATTTCGGTTTTAGTCGCTAAATCGCTTTTCTGAACCACACCCAATAATAGTGACCCCACGCCAGCCATTGCGCCCACCAGGCCACCCGAAGTCCGGGCTGGGCTTGGGGTGAGGGCACGCTGCGGAAGTTGGTCGGCACTTCGAACAAATTCGGATCCAGACGATTGGCCGACAACTCGGTTACTTCAGTTTCCACTATGTTCGCCTGTTCTGAATTGCCGGTGCGCGTCGGAACCGAATTTCGAATGGTGGTCCTGCGCCAAATCGGAAAACCCGTCTCCGGTTTTCCAAGATACGTCGTCTGAACCAAGTTAGGGTTGGGCGCCGAGATAGCACCTATGGCTTGGCCCGAGGTACTAACCGAAAGCGCCGCGTACGCGTAGGTTGTTCCCTCGCCTAGGTCCGTGCGGGGTGGGTCACACGAAATGCGTGTATCCAAATCTATGTACCAGCCATCGGTAACGATCTCCTCACCCACCACGTTCGTGTTGCCCGCCAGAGGCACTACCTTGAAAGTTGTGATGACATGCCGCGCGGTAAAGCCGAAAACGTTTTTGCGTTCGCCCTTGTCCATGGTCGTCGTCTCATGCAACACCGTCGGCTGCGGTGGTCCTTCGGCCTTGGGAGGAATCTGGCTCTGGAAGGCCCTAATTTCCTCAGGCGTCAATCTTCGGCTCATCTCAATGGGCCTAAATGTGCGGTTGTCGAGATTCAGACTGAAAGCCTTCTTGGTATCCCCTTCGCAGCTTTCGATCAGGGCACCATGCGGTTCGTAGAACGTGACCTCAGGTCCGCCTGGCCAAAGCGGATTCCGCTGCTCGCGACGCTCTTCGACGCGCCTGCGATTTCCCTGAAGGTATACGACGCGTTCCTCATGCCGAGGATTCATCGCCACGGGACTTCCCGAGGTTTGTTGGATGGTCCTGATTTTCAAGTCGGCGCCATCAATCACGGTTGGATTCGCGCAGCTAAAGAGAACTACAGCAGCTGGCACAAGAGCAATCCCGTTGAACGTAATCATCCCGAAACTCCTAGAGCAACTGCGTCAATCTCCAGTTTGGTCTTTCGGAGGACTTTGCGCCACGCTAACTCCCTCCTCCGCTCCAGTCAACTCGGGGAATCTCTTCAACTCCTGAGAAACGCATTATAAAAGGGCGCCCCTTAGAGTAGGTTTTGATTGTTCGCATCAACGCCTACAGGAAGGAGCACCCTCGTGACTGACGCGAAGTATATTGGGCTCGACGTTCACCAAGCAACGATCTCGGCAGCGGTTTTGGACTCCAGCGGCAAGCTCATGATGGAGTCTATCCTCGAAACGAAAGCGACAACCATTCTGCAGTTTTTCCAGGGACTTCGCGGAAGTGTGCACGCGGCCTTGGAAGAAGGGACTTGTGCGGCGTGGCTGCACGATCTGCTCAAACCACACGTCACGAAAGTGCTGGTGTGTGACCCGCGCAAAAACTCCCCTGCTGAAAGCGGGTAACAAGAGTGACCGCATCGATGCCCGAAAGCTGGCCGATCTGCTGAGGACTGGACTTCTCTCAGCGGTCTACCATGGAGACCATGGCCTACGAACTTTGCGGGAGTTGGCACGCAGCTATTTGGCCGTCACTCAAGATCTCACGCGGGTGATGAACCGTCTGAAGGCTCTTTACCGAAGCTGGGCTATTCCCTGTGCCGGCCAGCAGGTCTACGCACCACGCTATCGGTCGGAATGGCTCGGCAAGATCACTGAGGCCGGCGTGCGCCGTCGGGCCGAACTCTACTACCAGCAGCTCGATGCCTTGGCTCTGTTGCACCGGCAAGTACGGCGGGATCTCTTAGCCGAGAGCCGCAAGCACAGCGCGGTGAATTTGCTACGCCAGATTCCTTCGATTGGACCCATTCGGGCGGCTCTCCTGATCGCTCTGATTCAAACGCCCCATCGTTTTCGCACCAAACGGCAACTCTGGGCGTACAGCGGTTTGGCTTTGAAAACCTACAGCAGTGGGGAATACCGTTTTGTCGAGGGTCAACTCAAAAGATCCAAAAGACTCCTGGCCATTCGGGGACTCAACACAAACCATAACCACGATCTGAAAAATATCTTCAAGGGTGCGGCCAGCCGAGCTGCTAGGGTGCCGGGACCGTTTCAGGAGTTCTACGCCGCTTTAGTTGCTAGAGGAATGAAACCCTCCATGGCACGACTCACTCTGGCACGTAAGATTGCGGCGATCACTTTGCTGGTTTGGAAGAAAGGAGTCCGTTTCGACGCCGAACATCTGAAACAACAAGCAGCTTGAGCGTCTGTGGAGAGCCCATTTCGATCCCAGGATTCATCTCCGGCGGTGGCCTATTGGTTCTTGTGACGCTCGGGTTCGAGGGCGAGTATCCGTAACACCGTTAGGCGGAATGGTGCTGAGGCACCGAGTCTCTCGATAAACTCTATGCCCCCTCGGACAACCAGAAAAAATCATAGGCGAACAGTCTCCGATAGAACCATGGTTGGCACTGCACAACCACTCTGCTTGTCTGCGTCAGAAACCAAGGACGTCGCTACGACAGGACGATGAATCTAGGGAGAGCTGAAACCACAGCACCTCATCACAACGCAGGGCTGGATGACCAGATCCCTTCCAGTCGCAGCGGAGCTGTTTGTCTTGACATCCCCTTATAGTTCCCGACGTCGTGCGGCGTAAAACAGGCGCAGCAATATTTAGGTGATAACCCCGCAACCAGATCGAAGGCAACCGTGCGTCACTTGGTCGCGATGATGTTAAAGAATATGCCTTTGTGGTTGTACTTCAGGTCGTTCAGATCGTCGGAGAAATCGGTGAAATTGTAGCCGACGCCGGCCTTCATGTCCTTGCCGAGGCGATGATAAATCGCAGTCAGAACGCCGCGGCGGGTCTGATGGAGATTCGGTAGATCTAGCGTTCGCACTTCAGCCATGCTCTCAAATTGTTTGAAGAAGCGCCAGTCGAGGCGCAGCACAGCAAGCTGAGCGGGATCGGAGAAGAAGTCCTGCGCCACGCGATCCAGGCTCTCCTCTCCAAGGCGGTAGGCGTACTTCCCGCCGACGGACCAGTGGGCCGTGAGGTCGTAAGTAACATCGAGCGACACGATGTGGCTCTTCTGAAGGAACTCGGCCACGGTGTTCAGCAATCCGAGCTGATCTGGCGTCGGGACGTTGTAAAAATAGGTGTACTTGGCCAAGACGTTCAGCCGGTCGTTCCGCACCGGACGGTACCCGTAGCCGATCACGCCTTCGGTATAGCCGCCGGCATAGAACTGGCCGAGCGAGCTGTGACTGACCGAGTAGTCCAATTTGCCGACGAGACGCGAGTTGGGCGTGAGTTGGACCTTGCCGGTGTTGCGGAGCAGCCACATGGTCATGAGGGTATGTGACAGGTCGAGTTGTTCGGCATTGTCTCGACGATATTCGATCGCACTGGAGAACGCGATCTTATTCGAACCATAGCCCATGCGAAACCCGCCCGCCCTGCGATTGGTGTCGGCCCCGGTCTGGGAATCGCGCAGCTTGCCGATCTCGGTGCTGACACCAACGGTCCAGTGCTCTTTCGGCACGAGGTTGACCCCGGTGGAATGCGTTAGGCCGTTCATTAGCCCGCCATCCTGGTAACGCTCCTCGACGTAGACGCTGGAGCTATCGGATAGCCGCGTCTTCATACCCGAAACCAAGCTTCCCTGGCTGCCCCGAGCGAGAAACTCGCCGTTATTATCCGTCAGCTCGTTTTGCAGCGAGTAGTTCAGGTACATACTTGTCCGGTCGGAAACGAGATAGCTGGTGCCGATCTTTCCGCCGGGGCCGAGGTCACCGTCGGAGGCCTCTCCGTCGATCCGGAGGCGTTTCGACAGGCGATAAGAGCCGCCGGCACCGATTCGACCGTTGTCTGGAAGGCCTCCGCTTCCTGCGACCGTCTGCTGGACGAAGCCATAGGCGCTCCAGACGGAACTAGCATCGAACTTCACTTGCGCGACCGCGTCGGTGCGTTCGCCCTGTTCCTGGGTCAGAGGAACAATGGGCGAATTGTCCTTGCGGTAATCGTCGCGCACGCCAGTGTTGAGGCTCCATCTCTCGGTGAACCTATAGACCATGTCCAATTCAACCGCTCGCGTCTCGAGCCCCTGATCCTCAATCCTCTGATCGCCCTTAGCCGCGAAGCTCAGGCTGCTCGTTACCGGAATCTTGAAGGTACCGCCATATTGCATGGTGTCCTTGAGCGTCGCCTCTCCCGGCGCCGAATAACCGGCGTCAAGACTCTGCGTGTATAACGTGACGCGGCCGCCGCGGCCTGTAAAGAAGTCGCCGAGCCCGACGCTCACGTCGGCGCGGTAGGCCCCCGCCTTCCCTCCCGAGAACGTTGTATTGTCAGGGCCGGAGAACGCGAATCCGCCGTCGGTGGATTGCAGAGTCTCTGAAACAAGACCCGTGCTGCGGCCGGTTTGCACCTTGATCCAGGAATCGTTGCTCTTCCGCAAGGTCAGGTCTGCTGCGCCGAGATTACTCGTATCGTCTCCTGAGCTAGCGTCGGCCGTCAGGCCAAGCCGTAGGTAGTCGTTCACCCAGTAGTGGCCCTGGCCGCCGACGGCAACTTCACTCAGCTGGTTAAATCCAGGTGTGTACTCGTATTGCACCACCAGGTAGGCCTGGTTGCCACTCAAGCCGCTGTTACGGACTAGCAGGTTGTCGCTAGCGGTGGATGAGAGCGGCTGAGTAAGCATGACTCGGCCCTGCAGGTAGTCGATGTCATAGTCCACGTTGGGCTGCAGGTTGACGACGCCCGTGACGACGTTGGAGGCCTTGTCACGGATTTCGATGCGCACGTGCTCAGAGCCGGTCAGGATATCCTGGTGGTGCAGGAAGTAGATTGAACCGCCTGTCCCGAGGAACTCCTCGTAGCTCGGCATGGTTCCTGGTTCAGCGGCGAATCCGTCCATGGCGATCCGTCGCTGGCCGAAGCTGGTCGTTTGTTCGGCCCCCCAGTGCACGTTGGCTCCGTACAGGCCGCGATCGATGTGAGCCAGCTCGTTGTCCATGTAGCCAACCTTGAAATTGCCCCACATCGCGTAATCGTCGTGATAGCTTGCTTTGAGGTAAAACTTACCCATTGTCGGCGCCATTTCTTCCACGACACCGTCGTCGCCGAACGACGGGTAGTAATAGTCGGGATCGATGCGCCGGAATAATTCATCGGGCGACTTGTCCAGGAAGTTGCTGAACAGGTCTTTAACCGGACCTTCGCGAGTATCCGCGCTCGCCGTCAACCGCCAATTCTCACTCACCTTGCCGTTCACGAAAAACGCCAAGCGGCCATTCAACGAAGAATCGTACGGGAGCGGGTCATTCTGGCCCTCGAGCGCTGTTGCCGCCGCGCTTGTACTGTCTTTCGATAAGGTCAAGTCGGCAACCGCGAAGTAGAACAGGTCTCTCCGCTTGAAATCCAGGTCGCGAAGATACAGCGAGCCGTTGCCCGCGTCGTCGAGGGCTGCGACTTCGACCGTCTGTGTACCGTTGGGAAGGATCTCCTCTGCGGCGAACTTGCCCTGCGGGTCGACCGGAACCTCGTGACCCGCAAGCCAAACCGTGTGGCCAGCCGGTATGCCGCTGCCCTGCACCTTCACCGTGCCGCTACCGAGCGGAATGTGCTGTTTCGCTAGGTCATTCTGGCCATAGGCGGCCAGCAGTTGGTGCGGAGATGCCTCATCGGACTTCGCGACTGCTTCATGCGACTGGCCGCGGTCTAGCACCAGCGGCCGCGCGTCGGTTTCATCGAAATTGCCCTTTGAATCATAGGCGCGCAGTACGTACTTGAGTTCGTGTGTCGGACCCGCGAAAGATTCTGCCGCGGGTTGCCATTCCGCAAGGCCTGCATCGTTAACCGCGATGATTTTCAACGGCACGGCTTCTAATGATTGCTGCTGATCGAATATTCGGATTTCGGCACGCTGAATGAAGGCTGCATAATTGCTGTACATTGAGAAATGTACGATCGCGGGCTCGTCGACGTTTTCGCTGACGGTCACCACGCCTGGATGGGCTGCGACGGCGAGCCGCCGCCGCGACTCGAGATTATCGAAGTGGAACTGGATATTGGCGCTGTCGAGCGCGACGTCGGTACAACGCTGGATATCGGAAGAGCTGCGGCCTGGATCATCGATCGGCTTGCCATCGACCGTGATATGCATCGTATTCAGCTCGTATGGGCTCTTGGGACTAAGCTCCTGGTTGACGTGCGTAATATCCACGCCCCCGTAGTTGTCCAAGGGCAAACGTTCGTCGTACACGACCTGCACGCGCACGAACGACTCTTTGCCCTGGATGAAGCCGGCGTTCACGACGTCGTCGGACTGGACGTAGCCGCGTCCCTCGTGCTCGGCCCGGGCAGTCGACAACAGCGGGTCTTGCATGAGGATATCCATAGCGCGGCGAGCCCGCGCCGCGGAAAGCCCGATGTCGTCGCCATACACGGACGCGGTGCGGCGGTCGAGTGGCTCGTTCTTCGTGTAACCTATAAACCGCACTCGCGCGTTGGTCCGATCCGAGACGTCCGTCAGTGCGCGACGCAAGCTTTCCGCGTAGCCGGGCGGAATGATCGGCTGGCCGTTCGCGAGCTCGAGGTTCGGGATGCTGCCCCACGGGGGATCGTAAACCTTGGTCACCGTTTCCTCGACATCGTCCGGGCACAGTTGCGGCTCCTCGGATAACTCCTGGAGAGGATCGTCGTACCAGAATTCCACCTCGATGCGACGATTCAACACTCGTCCCTGCACAGTTTCGTTGGACGCAACCGGACGGGACGCTCCGCGACCCTCGCTTTCGATCGCCGACGCTGGCAATCCCAGGGCTTTCTGCATGGCAAGCGCGACGCGGTGCGCCATTGCCTTTGACAATGCCAACTGGTTTCCGTAAGTGCTCTGGTCGCGGCCTGTCAGGGGCGCGTCGTCGGTGTAGCCGATGAACCGGACCGTCACGGCGTGTTTGTCTCGCAGGTTGTCGAGCGCCTCCTGGACCTGTCTGGTGAAGGCTTCGGAAATCGGAATGTTCTCGTCCTCATACCGCAGTGGCATGACGAGGTTCCTGACGCGCATCCGCGGCGTCTCGCCTTCCTTGAATCGCATCGTGCAGACGGTCTCCACGCGGCACACCTTGATGCGCTTGATGTCATCGGCCACTTTCGGGTCCAGCGACCATTCCCGGAATTTCTGGTCGTCGGACAGATGCCGCTCGACCGGCTCACCGGGCTTGGCCGTGTTGACCTGACCGGTGGGCGTGTTGACGTGACCGGCGTTGAATGGACCGGCAGCCGCGTTGAACGGGCTGGCAGTCGTGTTGAACGGACTGTTAGATGGACTGGCGGCTGTGTTGACCTGACTGGCAGGCGCGTTGATCTGACCGGCCGCCGTGGAGGCGGCCATCATCAGGAATCCGACGATCAGCAGTAGATGGCGCTTCTTGGTCATACCGCTCACCTGCTCCCCGGCACACGTACGTCGAGCCGTTTGGGCGGGCCGCCACGGCGCCAAAAGACCTCAGGCTCAATGGTCAGCGCATAGCTGTCTCGCTTCGCATCCCATGCTTCAGCCACCTGCCGCTTAACCGCTTGCATGCGCCGGTCGACTAGTGCCGCATCCTCCGTGTCGGCGACGTAGGAGAGACGCAGCACCGCCGGTGCCTTGCGCAATTCCTCGAGGAGTAAGCCGAGGCGCGGCTGCCACTGCGCGCGGATTTCGGTCGTACCCGGCTCGAACGCCGCATCGGAGAGGTCGATGGCAACCACCCGGTATATCGACGCGCCGAAATTGATGCGCAGAGCCTTGCCACTGGTGGCGCGCTCGATCTGTACCGGTTCAGTCGACATCCGGAAGCCGCTCGGCAGCGTCCTGTCATCGAGCTTCAGCACGAAATTGCTGCCGCGGTTCTCATTCGGAATAATGGCGCACGTGATGTGGTACCGTCCGTACTGATCGGTCTTCGCTACCAGCCCCTGTGGTGTCACCACACGCACGCCGGCCAGGCCGGGTTCGCCTTCGTCCTGGACTCCGTTGCGATTGAGGTCGTTAAAGACCTTGCCGTAAACGTCGGTGCAATCGAACGTTGGATCGGGCGCGACCTGTACTGTGGCAGTGACTTCACCCGACAAGCCGCTGCCGGAAACACCATTCAGCGCCTGCGCGCGGTTCACGTACTGGCCCTCGGTGACGCCGGCACCCACCGCCAGCAGCAGTTTCAGCGTGCGCGTCTGGCTGGTCGCGATAGTCAAGTCGTTCCAGTTGAGCACTAGACTGGTCACCGACGGCTGGGTCGGGACGCCATCGAGAAGTGCAGAGCCCTTGACGTACGTGAATCCCGCAGGCATGCGATCCACGATGCTCACACCCGTGAGCTGCACGCTGACGAGGTTACTCACGGTGATCACGTACGGGACTAATTGGCCGCGGGTCACGTTGCGCAGCGGCGTCGTTTTGGTGATCGCGATGGAGCCGCTGAGTTGCGGATCGAGCGCGATATGGTTGTTGAAAATCTGGCTCGAGCCTGGCACCTGGCTACCATCCAAGAGCAGATTCAGGTAATAGTCCGTCCCGGCGCTGCGCGCCACCACGGATGCCGGCGGCGCAAACGCCGAAGCCTGTACCTCGCAGTACGGGACCGCAGGCAGCACATCGTTGACGGATCCCGGGCACGCCGGTACCGAGAAGGGAGCGGTCGCCGCATCCGAAGTCGCCGGAATGAGCTTCGACTCACCCGCCACATAGCTCGCTCCCGGGGCGGTCACCTGGATGAAATACCTGCTGCCGGAAGGGCAGGCAGGATCCGAGAAGTTGATGTCGAAGCGGTAGTAACCGGCCGCAAGGGTAATCTGGTTCTGCTGAGCCGGATCATCAAAGCAACTCGCCGGGAGCGGAGTGCCGGCTCCCAGCATCGTGAGCGTGGCGCCCAAAATCGGCGCGCGCGTGATCGAGTTGTACACGACTCCGTTTGGTCCGATTGGCAGATTCAGATTCTGCAGGTTGCTGCCCGAGGGCACGACAATATCGGTGATCTGCTGCAGACTGTTTGTGAAGGCAGAGTCAGCTTTACCGAGCTTAGCGGTGTTCGGGCCGGCGCCGGCTGCGGCGAACCGCAACTCATACCGATCTGTTCCATTCGTCGGCGGGATGCCCGTGAAGTGATAAACACCGTTCACGTCCGTGACGACGGACTGCAACAGCACTCCGCTGTGATACAGCCCAACCGCCCATCCCTGCAGCAGCGGCTCGCCGGTGTCGGGGACCTTGTTGAAGTTGGCGTCGTGCCACACAGTACCGTTCAACATTCCGGAGCCGGGGGTTCCACCAATATCAATCGAGACGCTCGCGCTCGCACTCTGCTGAGGAGTGTTCCAGGTCACGACGCCCGTGTTCGTGAGCGTGGTGCCGGCGGGGAGACCTGCGGCAATTTGAGTCCGGAACCGCACATCGATCGACTGCCCGGGCTGCAACGGCCCGTTCGATGTGGAGTAGTCCGCCGTTATTACCGAACCCACAACACTGACGCCGGCGGTTGAGCCGTTCATGGTCGCCGCCGGGTTCACAAACGTGAGGCGACCTGCACCCGCGCTGCTGAGATCGTCGGTGATTACGACCGAGGTGGCCGGGCTCGTCGAGGCATTGGTCACATGCACCAGGTAGTCGAGTTGTCCGCCGGGTAGCGCAGCACCGCCGCCTACCACGCTGACTTGCTTCGTAATGGCGAGGCCTGTGACCACTACCGTGACGGTGTGGGCGTCTTGGAAATCGAGGACGCCTGGCGTGCCATCGGTGAGTGTGCGCGTGAAGCTTTGGCGAGTGGAAACGCTGCTGTCGGCGTCGAACCACTGGATGGCGCCGGCGACGTTGGTCAGCGTAGCGCCATTTTGACTGCTCGCGTCGAGCTGGGTTCGGTAATTGATGATCAAACGCTGGTTCTGGCTGATCGTGGCGGCCGCCGTGAGCATGGTTAGCGTGAGCTCGCAGTTGGGCGCGCCGTTATAGTTGATGGAAAAGTCGGTGCCCGGAACCAGAGGCCCCTTGCCCGGAACCGGCGTGACGCCGTCCGCCTGGAAAACCTGCGCGCTGAGTATCTGGGGTGTAAAGGAACACATGCCGCCGGTGGGGCTGGCTTTGGGGAGCCGATCAAGGATCGTGGCGTTCCATGCGTCGCTCACGTCGGTATTCTGGACGTTAAGACCAAACTGCCCTAACTGCCCGGGGCTCATCGTCGCCGGTCCTGTTTTTGTCAGTACAAGATTGGGTGTGGAGGTTCCTCCGATAACAATCGAGACGTTCGCGCTCGAAGTCTGCTGAGGAGTGTTCCAGGTCACGACGCCCGTGTTCGTGAGCGTCGTGCCGGCGGGAAGTCCCGCAGCAATCTGCGCCCGGAAACGCACGTCGATGGATTGTCCGGGCTGCAACGGCCCGTTCATAGAAGAGTAGTCCGCGGTCAGTACGGAACCCACGACCGTGACACCGGCAGGGGAGCCGTTCATCGTTGCCGCTGGGTTCACGAACGTGAGGCGACCTGCACCCGCGCTGCTGAGATCGTCGGTGATTACCACCGGGGTGGCGGGGCTCGTCGAGGGATTGGTCACATGCACCAGGTAGTCGAGTTGTCCGCCGGGTAGCGCAGCACCGCCGCCTACCACGCTGACTTGCTTCGTAATTGCCAGGCCTGCGACCACTACCACGACGATCTTAGTGAGGTGCCCCCCCTCGAGGCTGAAAAACGCGTTACCATTTGGTGCAATGCCGCCATTGCCGAAATTGACGATCCCACTGTTCGCGTTAAATATTGTGAAATTAATTCCTGCGGGACCATAACGGTGCGGGTCCGTTGCGATTGCGCAATTGGGGTTCGGCCCAAGAGCGCTAAAAGTCCATCCCGGGGGGCTGCCACAAACCCCATCGTCCTCGAGACCAAAAATCGGGATTGTTGCGCTAGTGAGCTGCAGGGCGGTGATGGTTTGGGCGGTGTTGTTTACAACACCAATCAGGTTGTCGTCGAGGCCGTTATCGTAAGAGGGGGAAGGATTGGGGAAAGTTGTTACGATAGACCCGTCAGCGTTGAGCGTGATCAAGATGGTACAACCCTCATTGGCGCGTCCGTCTTGATTAGCGAGATAGGTGGGACTAACACCCATTCCTTGACCGGCAGTGCCGCCTGTGATAATGGCGCACGTCTGCGTCTGGGCAGACGCAGAGTTCGCTCCGATCATCAGGACGACGATGCCGAAAACAAGTAAAATCCCGTTCGTAGCGCGTGTTGCCTTGAAGAGCCGTGCCCTTCCTGGGCTGCCAATAGCCGCATGAGCTATGAGGGGTTTCCGCACATCATCGATCTTGGGAAGTCGCAGGCGGAAGCGGAGACTGAGGCGCAGCTTGTCGAGCAGGATTGCGATCCAGCTGTAGCCCGCACTCACATGAATTGTGCTACTAGAAGTCATCTACGCCCTCGTTCCCTGCCAACCGAGTTCGTCACCAAAGGGACCGAGGCAGCCACACTGTGGACTGGATTTCGGCGGTCCCGCCGTCATGGGGCCTAGCGCCCGTTAGACCGGTGACTTTGCGTCGCCACCTTTCGGTGGCTTTGCCTTTATCAAAATCGCGTTGGAATTAACTGATCAGATTTGCAGCTTCCCCCAAACCTCCTGACGTTCGTGCCATTCCGCTTCGGCCGCAGGCTTCACGCCGCTGGCAGGAAGTCGATCGGGTACACGATCGTCACGGCCTGGACACCCTCCTTCGCGCCGAAATTGATTGTCCGGACGCGGCCAACGACCTGCGTGGCGAGATCCGGCGTATCCATGTCAGTCGACTGCAGCACGCACGTCGACACGCTGCCGTCCGGCTCGATCGTCAGCCGCAGAACCATCTGGCCTTTCAGCGCTGGGTTATTTCGCAGTTCCCGGTTGTACAGCCGGTAGAACGAGGCCTTGTAGCGATCGAACACGATCTGTATTTCTTCGTCGGTGCGGGAAGGACCTGGCCCGCCGCGTGCCTTCGGTCGGTCGGTGCCGGTGATCGGGGTGATCGGGCTGACGGCGCGGCCTACCCCCACACCACCGTACCCGGCTCCTCCGCCACCGTCAGCGCCAGTGCCGCGGCCACCCACACCTCCACCGCCATTGCCGCCTCCTCCACCGCCTCCACCGCCTCCCACACTGCGGCTCAGCGAGGCAAGGTTGATGCCACCGCTCGATCCCGGCGCATTGCTCGTCAACATAGAGCGTGACGAGGGCCGGCCCACGTCATCGGCGGCAACGTGACGCGCATCGGCTCCGAGAGGCGCTACGACAGTGTCCTGTGCCAGGCTCGCGAACTTCTCCTTGAGTGCCAGGATCCCGGCCTTTCCCACATTCGACTCCGGCTTTGGCTCCACTGGAAAGCCCATCTCCGGACCTGGTGGCAGCTCCGCTTTGCCAGGCAGGTTTGGACCCGGTTGGGCATTCGGCTTCGGTTTCAGCGCAGGTGCAGCCGCCCCCGGTGGGGACCCAGAAATCGTCCCTGGCAGCGGATGCGAAAAGGCTCGTGCGCTGACTGGGATCTCCGCTGGACGATAGAAGACGATGTCGAGTTCTTTGTTGGGGGCCTCGCTGCGAAGCAGCATTTGCGCCGGTATGAGCATTAGCACGACCACCACAAAGACATGGAGCACCAGGCTCGTCGCCATGCTGCGGACCGTCGGAGCCCCGGATGTTTTGGAAATATTCTTCACTTCCATAGTTGTCACCAAGCGGCCTACCTCAATTGGTCGCAATAAATTCGATCTTCAAATCCGCAACGCCCGACTTCGCGAGATCAATGATGCGTAGAACCCCCTCGTAGTTGAGGCGATCGTCGACAGCTAGGAACAGAGCGCGCTGTTCCGCCGGTCGGCCGCCAAGAATCTCCGCCACGCGCACGGGCAATTCGGTTGCGGGGATCTTTTGATCCCCCAGGGTCACCTGACAGTCCTTCGGGATCCCCTCCCCTGCCGGCGGCCCAAGAATGGGGCACGCTGCGGACCCGATGCTCAGGATCAACTGGGATTCGACGACATGAGCCGCCGTATCGGCGGAGGCTCGAGGGATATCGACGTCGTAGCCCTCCATCAGGAGTGGCACTACGACCATAAATATGATCAGCAGCACCAGCACCACGTCGACGAGCGGCGTGATGTTGATTTCAGACTGCAGACTCGATCCGGAACCGTTGTCGTTGAACTGCATGATGTCACTTTCCTTCTGCGCCGGCGCGCTTGGCGATCAGCCCCACCCCGCGGAAGCCGGCCTGCTCGATCGCGACCATCGCCTCCCGGACCTGCACGAAATGGAGCTTTGCATCGCCGCGGATTACGACACTTGGGTTCGGCTCGGTGCCCACTGCAGCGTTGAGGGCTTCACCGAAATGCTCGGCCGCGACGGGTTGATCGTTGATCCACAGCCCGCCAGCCTCGTCTATGGAGACCAGGATTCGGCCTCTTTCGTCGCCCTGCGAGTTCGGTTTCGTCGTGTTCGGCAGCTTGACGTCTGGTCCCTTGCGCATCTGCGGCGCCATCACCATGAAGATGATCAGCAGCACCAGCACCACGTCGACGAGCGGCGTGATGTTGATGCTCGCCTGCATCTTGCCGGATTCACCGAGCCGCATAGGCCGGCCCTCCCTTTTTGACCATCGGCGCCTTGACTTCCGCCACTTCGACGTCAAGCTCCTTGAGCCCCGGTACTTTGAACAAGCGGTTCAGGAGCTGGGACGACGCCCGATTCATCTGCACATGGAAAGTCTCAACCTTGCCCGTGAAGTGGTTGAAAGCGACCACGGCCGGAATTGCGACGAAGATACCCAGGGCCGTCGAGACCAGGGCCTCCGCGATGCCTCCCGAAACCACAGACATTCCGCCGGACCCCGTGGCCGCGATGCTTCGGAAAGCGTTAATGATTCCGACCACGGTGCCGAAAAGACCAATAAACGGGGCAGTGGAGCCGATCGTGGCAAGGAACCCGAGACCCTGCCTCAACTGAATCAGCGTTTCGGACATGGAGTCCCTGAGTGCGCTCGTGACGAGCTCGAGCGAAGCGCCCGGATCACGCCCGCTCTCGCGCACCCCGTCGTATTCGGTGATGCCCGCCAACACTACTTGCGCCACGTAGGAACTCTGGTACGGCTTCGCGGCTTCGATCAGATCCTGGACATCTCCCCCGTGAAGGAACTTCTTGAACTCCTGTTTGAACTTTTCCGTCTGGCGCGAGGCCGAACGGAAGCGGCGGTGCTTATCTATAATCATCCCCACCGAAAAAACGGAGAGCAGGGCGAG
This sequence comes from uncultured Acidobacteriota bacterium, assembly GCA_963810155.1. GTDB lineage: Bacteria > Acidobacteriota > Terriglobia > Acidiferrales > UBA7541 > Palsa-189. The sequence continues at coordinate 39,900 of CAWEMN010000002.1, read as the reverse complement.
ACAAACCATCACCGCGCCTCCGAATATACCGACGTGCCCTAACAGTTCAGTTAAACTCATGGCTTCCTCCTTTGCGCCGCATTGGCGGGCGCTGCCGCATTCCCGTCTGTCGTCGCACCGCTGGGGCGCGCCGTTTCCGACCGGATTTCGTAGTAACGGAGCATTCGCATAAATACCTCCTTGTCCACAGGTAGCCTCGAGTCATCGAGCAACGTCGAGACACCGGGACCATTGCCGAGTTCCGAACTCTTCCAGGGAACGATGACCAGTGCTTTAGGTGCTTCCTCATTGCCCAAAATGGACATGCCGAGCGCCTTTCCTCCGGGGACGGACGTCAACTTCCCGTCTTCGTCCGTCTTTGGCTGCGCTTCTTCAGTCTGTTTCTCTGCCTCTTCCTTCTTTGCCTGCGGCTTTTCGGTCTGTCCCTGTGCAGCTTCCCTCTTTGGCTGCGCTGCTTGCTGCGCGAGTACACTCGCGGGCGACAAGGCAAGAACCCCAAGCAAAATCCAGTGAAGGCTTGTCTTCGTCATCGCTGCTCCCGTTTCTTTGCTCGGTTGCCAAGGTCGGCAATCCACTTGACGACCTCGGCGTCGTCCGGAACGATCCTGCTGTACGCCTGGTAATGCTCCATCGCGCACATATAATCCCCGAGATACAGATCGCACAGAATTGCGAGGTTCCTGTGCGCATATTGGAAGTCCGGCGCCTGTGCCAGGGCCGCCTCGTAACTCGTGCGCGCCTTCGCAAACTGTCCTTTGTGCCGCTGCACCATACCCAGTTCGTTATAGGCGACAGGCTGTTTTGGATCCGATTCCAGCGCTTTGTTCAGGCTGGCCTCGGCGCGGTCCAGGTCGCCGGTGCGCGCGTATGCAATGCCGAGATCGATGTGCGCTGCCGTCAACGCAGGCATCTTCTCGGTCATTTTGAGCAGCAAGGAAATGCCCGATTCGTACCGCTCCTCCTTCAGCATGCCCACTGCCGACTCGTAGTCGGCACGCATTTCATCCGGGATGGTCACGCCCTGAGTAGCGGCGTTCGGCGAATCCTGCCGGTTATCGGAGGCCTGCGACTGAGGCGATGCGTCCGTAGGACTGCTGATCGCGTCGAGTAAGCCGGAGCTCACTTCGTGTTTCGCGTAGCGGCCCGGCATCAGCTCAGCGAGCCTGCTAAGACTCTTCTCGGTCCACGAGTTGAAGACGCCGGCGTGCAATAATTCCATGTTCTTCTCGTGTACGTTTATGGCTTTCTCCTCGAACGGAAACGCTACCTCATCGAGGTCGTTCTTGAACGCTTCCACATCCTCGGGCTTCAGGTCGGCCGGCTGCTCCGACTCGAGCAGTGAGCGACTGAAATTGGAATAGGTCTCGGCCATGTAATACGTCGCGGCGGCCGTCACCTCGTCGATTTCGTAATCCACCAGCCGGCCGAGGGCCGCGATTGTGGCATTCATGCGCTGCTTCTTATCCTGCAGGCTGGTCTCGAAGGGTTGCCGCAGCTTCACGACGACGAAATCGCCGTAGAGTTGCTCCGCGAGGACCAGTGCCGAACGTGCCGCAAGCGTCCGGGTCCGGACGGTCCTTTCCGACCCGGCGCCCGCATCAGCGCTTACGATTTCTTCCAGCTGCTGGTGATAGAGCGTCTCGTCGTGCGCCGCCTTGTACATTTCGGCGATCTTGAAACGGGTCTCGACGGCCGTCTCTACAGGCTTGGGAAACTCTTTGACGTAGCGCATGTACGCATCCAAGGCGCGATCTCGGGCATCGGATTGCGCGTAGAGATCTCCCGACTCGAGCAGCGCCTCGCTGCGTAACGCCGGATCGTTGGACTGGGATGCGATGCGGTCGTATTCGCCGGCGGCGTGCGACAACTGGCCGCTCTGCCGGTAGGCGTAGGCGATCTGCTTGGTGGCCTCGAGTTGCAGCTTGTTCTCCGGGAAGGTCGTGCGAAACGCCTCAAGCACATCCACCGCCCCCTGCCAGTCCTGCATCCGGATTAGCGCGGCGCCCGCGTCGTACTCAGCCGTCGGACGGATCGATGAGGTAGGCGCCGCTGTGCGAATCCTCAGGAAGTGGTCGGCGGCCGCGCGATAATCCTGCGCCTCGTTTGCGAGCTCACCCTGCTTGTAAATCGAGGCGGCAAGGTTGTCGACGAAGGAGGCGCGCGACTCGTCGCCCTCCGGCGTGACTTTCAGCACCTCGGCGTAGCCGTGCTCGGCCTGCGGGTACTCGGCGAGTTCGAACGAGGCGTGCGCAACGACAATCCAGGCGGAACGCCGGATTGCCGCATCCGCGCCCGGATATTTATCGATGACGCGCTGGTCGGCCTCGACGGCGGCCTTGTAATTCTTCATTTCGTACATGTCATCGGCGGCCGCTCCGAGAACCGCCGCAGCGTGCTCATCCTGCGGGAATGCGTCGGCAAACTTGAGCGAGCTTGCGACCGTATCGCGCTTGACGGCGTCCTGCTGCTCCTTGCCGGCGAGCTTCAGCTGCTCGCGGTATGCGAAGATCGCAGCGTAGCCCGCGGCTGCCGACTGTGGATGCGGCGCGTATCCGTAGGCCGTGCGCTCATACTGTTTGGCCGCCTCGCCGAAATCCTTGTTCTCCAGCAGCAGGTCCGCCAGCCGGTAGTTGACGGGAGCCGAATCGGCCTCGGTCGGGAAGGAATCGAGGTAAGCGCCATACCATCGGCTTGCCTCGCGATAATTCGCGAGCTTCTCGTCCGCTTCGTTCGCGTCCTGATACTGCGCGTGATAATGCGTCGCGAGGTCCTTCAGGTTCGTCTTCAGGTACGCCAGCACTTCCGGCGACTGCTCCGGTTTGAAATGTCGCCAGTATTCGGACTTCAGGCCGTACTTGGAAGCGAACTCCCGCTTCGACTCCAGCACGAGCTTGGGGAACCCGCCCTGAGTGAAGGTCTCTATCACACGCATGCTGAACTGCGGCGCGGCGCGGTGGAAGGGATAAAGCGCAATGAAACCCTTGTACGTTTTCGCCGCGTCGTCGTAGCGCAGCTTGCTGAGGTAATGCTCGCCAAGATTGCTGTAAATGCGGTCCTCATAGGAGCGATTCCCGAACTTGGAGAAGTACTCCTGAATGGTCTCCGGCCCGCCGAGGTTGCTGAGGCTTAGACTGATGACTCGAAAGGTGTCAGCGACGCGGCGATCGTCGTCCTCATCATGCGTCCGATCGAAGTCGTAACCGATCGACACCTTGTAGTCGAGCAAGGCGACGTACTTTTGCAGAGCCTCTTCGTAGAACTCCTGTTTGTAGAGCGTCCACCCGAGCTTGTAGAGAGCGAGCTCGTAGTACGAGGAGCGTGTACCCAGGCTGATGATCCCTGAATAGGCGGTCTCGGCGTCATGGAAGCGCCTGCGCGTGAAGAAGTACTCGCCCCGCCTGAATTGCACTTCGTCGAAGTGCTCGGAATGCGGATTCTCGCCGATCAGGCGCTCCATGGTCGCGATGGCCTCTTCGGTGCGGCCGAGCTCGTCGTACGCCCTCGCTTCCTGATAGAGGACCTTGTCTCGTTGCTCATAACCCGGATACTCGTTCAGCAGCCGCTCATAGAGAGCGACGGCCTCGAGGGGACCGTTGGGATCTCCGCGCACCGCGTCCGTCGGCGAGGCGTCGGCGTTATTGCCCGCCACGATTCCGGCCTCCGCTGTCGTGCGCCGCTCGAAATCCTGATCGGACTCCCGCGAGGCGGCGGACGAATTGGGCGTGCCGCTCGGTGCGCCCGCGAGTACCCGGGCGGGTTGAGGGGCGGACATTTCCCGTGGCTTGACGTTGCCAGTGCGTATCCCGAACTGCTTCTCGAGTTGTAGGTCCGCGAGACGCCGCATCGCCTCCGGAGTCATCGCGTTCACCGGTGCATCCTCGAGGAAGCGCCGGTATTGGAGCATGGCCTGATCGAGGCCTTGTTCGATCTTCACGTCCTGCACGTCCGGACGCACGTTCCGCAGGTCCGCCAGTGTCCCCGCCGTCCCCACCAGCTTGTTCGGACGCGCCGCGCAGCCGACCATGAAAGCCAGCGCGAGCACCGTCGGAATGGTCAGGCCATTCATCAGCGTTCCTGTCCTCCGGGTTGGCGCGCGGCTCGATCGTAGCTATCGGCGACCCCGTAGCGAGCCTGATTCTGCTGGGCCACCAGTCGCTCGCGGCGGGCCTCGAGCTGATTGATAGCAACCTTCTCGATCATCTCTCCCTGACGGGTCATCAAGCTGTCGACGTGCTGGAATCCGTCCCCGACACGCTCGCGGAGCTGTGCAATCTGGTCGTCGTATCCGACATAGCTGTGCGTCGCTGCCTGCCTCGTCCTGACAAAGGCGTCATACTGCCGAGTGAGGACGTCGATGGGTGCATTCAATTCGTTCAGGTGTACGTATGCCGCGGTCAGTCGGTCGTCGTACTCAGTTTCCAGCCGCCACGTGAGTGCCCCGTGCAGGCGAGCCGCGCGTTGCCGAAGCGCGAGCGATTCGGGCTTTTCAGAGTCGCCGAGCTGCTTCTCGATTAGAGCGATGCGCCTCATAGCACTCCGCTCCTCCGCGGTCGCCAGATACTCCGGCCGCCGCGCGGTCAGCATGACGTGCAAGCGCTCGGTGAGGTGCTTGCGCTGCTCGAGGCGCTGGCGCATCCGCGCGTCCAGCTGCTGGAACTGCGCATCGATCTCCGGCAGCAGCGGCTCGTAGTTTTGACCGCGGAGTCGGATGACATCTTCGAAAGCATCGAGGCTCATCTTCCAGGCACCGAGCTTCGACCGCAGTTCCTCGAGGTCGAGGTAGTTCTGCAACGCGGTCTGGAAGTCGTGAGACGCCATCAAGTCCATCAGGTAGTATGTTTCCGGCGCATCGGGCAGGTTGCGCAGGGTGATGACCCAGGTTTCGTCCTCCCGGCTCTCCTCGCGGATCAGGGCACTGAGAAACCGTCCTTCCTTGATGCTGTCGATCGATGCGTCGACCCTCTTGATCTGGTTAGTGAACAACTCGAGCGCTCGCCCGTAACCGATCGCGGCTCGGCCGTACAGGTTCATGCTGGCGTACGCATGCGGTAGGGCAAGCATGACTTCCTGAACCGCGGCATCGGTCGGCTCACGGTCCACCAGGATGTTCCACGGCACGAGCGCACGGTCATACTGCTGGGCCGAGGCCTCGGCCCAGCCAGCCCGCAGCAGAGCCTGGTTCGAGAACGGTCCCTCCAGATGGACGCGGTCCAGTGACTTCCTGGCCCGCTCAAAATTGCCGGATTCGAAGAACATGCTGCCCAGCACCAGGTTCGACTTGTCGCGGATCGCAAGACCGGCGGGATCACCGACCGGTAGCTGCCCGGCCTTGTCCAGTTGCTCGATCGCTTCCTGTTTTCGACCGTCCTGCAACAGCGCGATGGCGAGGTTGTAGGCAGTAAAACCGGCCAGGCTCTCATCGCTCTTTAGTTGCGCGAGCACCTTAGCGGCCTCGCTCGGCTGGCCTGTCGCCATATAGACGTTCGCCCGCAGGAACTCGACGTCGCCCTTGATTTCGTCGGGCACCGTACCTTTGATCCGCGCTAGCGCCTGCAGCGCATCATCGAATTGCCCCTTCTGGAAGAGGATGCGGGCGAGCCTGAACGCGGCCTCGTTTCGTACCGCTTCATCGACGGTGCCCTCGAGCACCGCCTTGATGGCGCGCCCAGCCCGTTGGTGCATGCGGTAGTTGAGCTCGAAGTCGCCGACCGAGAATTCGGCGTCGTTGACGTGAAAATGAAGCGTGTCGAGTCCGGGTTCGTCGAGTCCGTGGTACATGGCGAGCTCGGTGTCGAGCCGCTGGATGGCATCGAAAAACTGTCCTTGGTAGGCGCGATAGAGCGCCTCGCCGAAATAGAGGTCCCTCAGGTCGCCGCCCGTGACGGGATGGGCGGCGAAGCCCAGGACTAGGCCGAGTACGATGAGTCGGCGAGTCACTCGCATGGATTACCATTCCCCAAGCGCGATCGCATTGTTGCCGGAACCCGGTCCGGCCAGAGTCAGTCCGACCAGCTTTGGCTTCACTTCTTTGCGGAAAGTAAACTGTCCGGTGCGGCTGAAGTCCGCGCCGCCCTCAAGCTTGCCGTCAACAAGCACGTCCAGCTTGTGATCTCCGCTCGCCACGTTGCCGACGTAGATCCGTTGCACGCCGCCCTTGCGGAGGGCCTCGAGCTCTTTGGCGCTGTAGATGTAGTGCGCAACGAGTTCGCCATCAATCTGGAGCCGCACGGCGTCGAGGCGCATCCTGTCGCCCTTGGCCAGCCCGACGAAGATCGCGACCTGCGTCCCAGATGGGTACAGCAGTTTTTCCTCCAGCTGGCTCAGCTCCGCCGACATGCGGAGGGCGTCCGACTTGATCTCCTGGATCTGCTCATCGAGGCCCCTCATCTGCTGTTCGTCGGACGGGATCGCTTCCCGGGAGGGCCCCTGGACCTTAGCCGCAGGGGGCTCGGGTGTGATAATGACTTGGGCACTGGCACGGGCCGAGCCGCCCGGGCCCGTGGCGGTGACGGTGTAAGTGGTCGATTGAGAAGGCCTCACTGTCGTAGAACCCTGCGCGGCGACGCCGCCCACCGAGGGCTCCAAAGTGACGGATGTGGCCTTCGTCGACGACCACGTCAGCGTGACCTGTTGGCCTGCTTGAGCGGAAGTCGGCGAGGCGCTCAAAGCGACCTTCGGGGACGCTGGCGGCGCCAGTTGGGCCGCGACAATGGGCTTTTCCCCGTTGGCCATCAGCGCAAGCGCGACCAAACCGAAAAAGACCGCAGTGTGAAGCGAACGGAAACGCATCTACTTCACTCCTTGTGCACTCGAGTATGAAATGAAGCTGGAAGCCCCCGAGGTCCCCACCCACTGCTGCTGTTAGGATTTCAGAATGGCACGGCGCCGTATACTGTTCTCATGAGCCGAATTGGAACGGGACGCGACGGTACAGGAGGACCTGTTCGTTGTGCCGCTATGGAACACCCAGAGAGTTCACAGCGGCAAACCTGCAAGCTGAGTCTTAACTTGAGAGACGCAACGTGGGATCGGCTGCACTTTGGCGTCGTGCACGCCACAAATGGCATTACGGCGAATGTGTTGACATTACGTTTGACCAACAGCATGGCGCGCGGAATCTACAACGATTTGGCTAGGTGCATTCAGAAGCGTTTCGAAGAGCCGGAAAGCAAACAGTCTAAGATGACGGGACCACCGCAGCTTCAAGCCGTTAACAAACTTAATCCAAGGATAATGCAAAGAACCGTGAGGGCTAAGAGAGCAATTCCCTTGCCTCTGCCCAGGAGTCGGTCTCGTGACTCGCAATTGCAGCAGATAGAAACCAACGCCAGCGCTACAACTGTCCAACCCATAACGATTCCGTGTTCCGGGTGGGAATCCAACAAGGTTCGAAGGTGTTCTGCCCAGGTCCATCCCATCCATGGAAATATGGGCCGTACAACTGCCCCAATCAGAAGAATTACAACGAATCCGATCCCGACCCGCACCCCAGTTTCTGAGCTGTAACCATATTTCTTCCACCAGTAGTAGGCCCAGGCAAGAAGGTACACTCCTAATACTATCCAGCCGTAGAGCCATGCAAATTCGCTGGCATTTAGCCACACGCTAGCCACGTATTCGCGCGGAACACGCGTGGGGAGAAAATTCAGGACGAAAATGTAGTTGTACGCGGTCAAAACTCCTAGCGTCGCTAGACTGACGAATTGAAGCCACAATCGCGTAGGAGAAGCGCGTTCCTCATACTGAATTCTTCCTCCTGACGTTGATTGGAACCGCGTTCCCGCAGAGAAATGAGGTGCACGCTCAGTTCTGTCTCGGAATGGGCCAGCGGATTGTGCGCGCTGCTGCCGTTCTATCTTCGCAATGTACGAACGTGTTAAGTCATCAATACTCATGTTTGCCGTTACTGTGACCTACAGAACTAATCTGGTAAAAGTGCCAGGTTTTGCCTTCGGCTTGTGCCCCTTGGCATGGTCCCGGGCCTGCAGGCACAACTTAACCCCTAGCCAGTTCCGAAAACCACTGTTCTAAAGACTCGTTTCGGGCCAGGAGACGCATGTGATCCTTTGAGCCGTTCTATTGCGTTTGACGGAACTTCGACAGAACGAAGTTGCTGCTTCGTTCGTGAATCTCTATTCCATTGCGGCGGCAACGAGTTGATCGCTGTTGATCCGGATTTCAATTGCGAGACGAGGACGTGACCATGTGTGTGGATGACCGGCGCTCTTCCCTTGCTCCAGCGGTAGCGCTCGCTGCACGCCGTGCACCGTGCACTCAAAGTCCCAAGGTGTTGCGAGGACTTGGATAAGCGTCTCTTCTCGGTCTTTCAAGACCAGACGACCATCTTGGTCCCCATGGGGACACCTAAGCCGAACTACGAAGGAATTAGCCACGCTCGCATCTGAAAGTCATCCATCCGTGCCTTACATTTGTGCTCGAAAGCTCTCTTGGAGTTTGGCACCCCGCGGTAGGCGACAATGTCGAATACGTCCTTTCGCAGCTCCAAACTTGCAGAGTACCGCCCCGCTCCGAAATTAAACATCTTGTGATTTTACGATCCCTATTACAGACCCTCCTCGCAAGGGCGCCTCTCAAAAGAGGCTAGAGAACAAAGGCTACGCTACCCTGAAATGATGAACCGTTGCGGGGAGACGCTGCAAGCGATCGGTGTGTGGCGAAGGTAGCAGATTTCCCTGAACGCCCGCTCGCGCCGGAAAGCGCTCACACGAAAAATGACCCTTCCGGACAAACTCAAGATGCATGGCAAGAGTAAGGAAGGACATTGTCCCAATCCTGTTCCGCTGACCAGTAGTCGGCGTCGCGAGCGTTCTTCCTAAACTGTTCGTACGGATGAAGCCAAACCACAATATGCGTTCAAACCTCTCGCCGACCCCATGGAAATTTCTGGGTCTCACCGCTGCAGTGGTGGTCAGTGCAATCGCGCTGTTGGGTCTGATGTTTTTCAAACGCAATTCGCGTCAGGCTCGATTGTCGCAATCCGCCCAAGTCGAGCTGCCTGCCCATGGTGGAGTGGCCACTGTACAGGAACTGGCTGAGCCCTGGTCCTCAAAGACTTTCATCTTTCACAGACCAGAGACCAAAGAAAATATTTCGTCGATTGTGATTCGGTTGCCTGACAGCGCACCGGACCAGCCCGGATCCTACTGGGCTTTTTCACTGCAGACACCATTCGGACACTGCCAGCTCGAATACATCACCGATCTGCAGAAGCTCTCGTACGACTACAGGTTTCAGGCAAAACATCCTATGGTGGGCGATCCTTGTAGCCGTGCCGTTTTTGATCCTCTTCAGATGGCAGATTTGCCCGGCGGTGACTGGGCTCGCGGGGCTATCGTGAAGGGCTACGGCTTTCGTCCTCCTCTAGGAATTGAAATCCGTATCAAGAGCGATCAACTCGTTGCTGCCAAAATGGAATAGAGTCTCACAAAGCATGAAGCTTTCGGGAAGCGACAGATTCTCGGTGGAGAAGGTGGCGCAAACCGCCCATCATGGTAGAAGCCGCCCTTTGTATGCGTCCAGAGACCTGCGAAAAGCCACATTCGGGTAACGCCGTTTCTCTGCATTACAGTGGCAACGGAACAAAGACTTGGCAGAGCGGATCTGAGCAAGGTCTTGTAGAGTGTGTGCGTGCGCAGCCACATCTTCCTTATCGTCGCAGCCCTGTTGTCTTTCCAAGCGTTCCCGCAAAAAGCGTTCGCTCAAGGCGAACGGTCGTCGTTTTCAGAGTGGCTCGCAGGCGTTCGCGCCGAGGCGCTCGCTCGCGGCATCCGGCAGGAGGTCCTTGAAGAAGCGCTCGGACGGATCGACGAGCCTTTCGTGGAATCCCTCGAGCGCGACCGAGAGCAGCCGGAAACGGTCCTGTCGCTAGAAGCGTACATCACCAGCCGTGTGAGAGCCTCCACCGTCAGGACGGGTCGGCAAATGCTTCAGCGCCACCGAGCACTGCTCGAGCGCGTGTCAAAGACCTACGGCGTACCGGCGCCCGTCATTGTGGCACTCTGGGGCATCGAATCGAATTTCGGTCGTCTTACGGGGACGGAGACCACGGTACCGGTCTTGACCACGCTAGCCTGGGACCCGCGCCGCGCAGATTTCTTCCGCCAAGAACTTTTCGACGCACTCGATATTCTCAATCGAGGGGACATCCATCTCAAGCAGATGCGTGGCTCCTGGGCCGGCGCAATGGGGCAGCTGCAGTTCATGCCTTCGAGTTATCTCGAGTATGCCGTGGACTTCGACGGGGACGGCCGCCGTGACATCTGGGAGTCGCCTGCAGACATCTTTGCCTCGATCGCTAACTATCTTAATAAACACGGTTGGGTCAGGGGCCAGCGCTGGGGACGCGAGGTAATCGTGCCGCGCGGCCGAGACATAAACGTCCCACGACGCGACGGGTCCTGCCAGGCTACACGCGATATGACCGTCGCGCTGCCCCTCAGCGAATGGCAGCGCCTAGGTGTTAGGCTGCCCCGGGGTCGCCCCCTCTCACAGGCCAATTTCCCTGCCTCTCTTTTTTCGGGTTCGAACCGGAGTTTCCTTCTCTACGACAATTACGATGCTCTGCTGGCCTACAATTGTGCTCATGCTTATGCACTCAGCGTCGCGTTACTTGCCGACCGTATTGCGAACTGAATGATTTTGAATCCCGTGGGCTTTCGTGGATGTCAGCGAGTCTCGTACGTTGCCAAGTCCTGATAAGTCCTCTTCTCGGAAAGTGGCTTCCCTAATACACGATGACCGGGGGTCCTACCCCCTGTAGTAGTTGGACTTGAATATAGGCTGGGGTGCGAGCTTGAATGAGTTCCCAAATGCACGCCTTTTAGGCGTTTGGTTTTGAATCCTCCATAATTAGCTTCAATTGTATAATCCGCATCTCCGGGAATCCAGAATTTCGCGTCACCATCGTCCATCGTGTACGCAACCTTTGATTCTTTTTGCCCAGTTACTGGTTTAACGGTGACGGTTACTGCAGCGCCCGGAAGAGGTAACCAACTTGGATCGACGACCTGGACAATCAAGAATGGTGGTTGTATAGGAGCGGACGCGGAAGTGGATGCGCGACAGCACGGATTCGAGTCCGATACGACTTGGGGCGACAAGAGCAAGAGCAATGCGATCAGCCACATTAGACACCTCGCAAAAACGAAGATGCTCTCTAATTTACACCCCTCTTCTCAAGTCCCGTCGAGTTTTCGGATAGGCCCTGAGAAGTCCTCTTCTCGGAGACTGGTTTTCCCCCAAAATCCCACTTACCGAGAAGGCCGTTTATCAGGAGTTGAGAAGCGCGAAGTAGAATTGCTGCATGAAACACGTTAATGTTGCGCCGGATGAGTGAAGCTGACAGCAAAATCCTCGCGCATCTCAACGCATTTTCGATCCACGCACTGCAGGCATTGATGGCGGCTCGCCTTCAAGCCGGTCAACGCGGCGCACGTGCGATTGAGTTAGGGGACTTGCTTCTAGGCGTGATTGTGGCGGATCAAGGTTCATGGGGAAACCTGCTCCCATATATGGGTGAGAAAGACAGAGCGATAGGTCTCCCGCCGCACAGTCCGTTTTTCTCTGCGGAAGCGGCCACTAAGTTATTGAGCGGAATCGAAAGCTTGCTTCCGCGCTCAGAACCCATTGGACACACGATTGAGGTGCCACTATCGCAGGAGGTTCAACTGGCTGTCGATGAAGCAGAACATCTTCAGAAGACGTTCCTTCAAACGCAAATCGAACCACTGCACCTGCTGGCGGCTGTTCTTGCACACGAGGCGAGCCAATCCGTAAAAGTCTTTTTAGCGGCGGGAATTACAAAAGAAGTCGTGTTAGAAAAGCTCAGAGCGAATGATCAAGACCACTAAAGTCGGTTAGCTTTCTTGCAAAATATCGTCTTTGTCAGCCATCGCGCCTCTTTTGTCCGTTCCGGCCAATGCGCGCATTCCCATTCTCGAACTTCGGGGACTCCACTTTCTTCCCAACCGCTTTGATTAAGGCTTGACACCATTCGTCCTCTGACCACAGCGGGTCGCGCCTTGGGCGTCTAATTTCCGTCATTCGTCCGAACACGATACCGGCTTCAAACGCTTTCACTACTTCTTCCGATACGTCCACCCATCCGATTATCCTTTTATCCTTAGCCAGTGTGCCTCCAATCCGATTCTCCGCAAAGTGGCGGCGCGAAAGGGTACTTTGACGGTCCACGTGGTTCCTCCACATGTCCCGCACTTTTCTGGGAAGAAAATCCGGGGCAAGCCCGTACCCTACCATCGACATCAGGTGCCGGGCTGTACTCTACGGCACAGTTCAGCCCCTCATACATCCCCTTTTAGCGAATGCTCACGTATTTGTCCGTCTCTTCGGTGCTGACAGTTTTCCCGCCGCGGTTCTTCATCCGGCGTAATTCGAGGTCTGCCATCCGGAGCAGAAGTCGTTCTCCCCAACAAGTGAACATTGCGGATTCGGTGGTGCTAGCTAACACGCGAAATTTTGTGTCACTTGCCCGGAGGGCTTTATCTCGGGGCAACAACTCAAGGACGCGTTCTCTAGTTTTTGTAAACATTTGGGATCTCGTAGGTGATGTGGAATCTCGTGGATCTATCGGTTTTTGGCCTGCATGGCTGCGATTGCAGGAGAAGATCGACAACGTGAGCCTGCCGTGGGACAGCGGGGCGGCTGTCGTCTCACTCGCCCCGCTCGCAGAACAGATGATTAATTATTCACGCGACATCAATTTATGGCCTGCCAACTTACTCAGGCAGCTCTCGTTTTGGCTGGTCCAAAGAGAGATTTTTCGGTGAGGTCCTTCTCAGCGGCGACCCAGTTCTCAACATCCTTTCGATGTTCGCCGCCGCGTCGAACATACAGGTCATGGGCTTGGCGAGTGATCTCTTCTGCCGATGGTTCTCTCTGTTTGATCATTGGCTAACCTCCGGAAACGGCAACCCTCCGTTGTGGACTACTTGCCGTTTCCTGAGACGCTGATCTTTATCTGCTTGGCCTTCGACTCCTCACGCTTGGCCATATGCAGGGTCAAAACCCCGTTGCGATACTCGGCTCGAATGCCCTCGGAGCTGACCGTGTTTGGCAGGGAGAAACTCCTTGTAAACGGACCGTAGGCGCGTTCAACTCGCAGGTAACTGTCCTCGTCAACGCCCTCATCAAGCTTCCGCTCTCCGCGGATGGTCAAGGTATTATTTTCGACGCGTACGTCAATATCCTTCTCTTGAAGATCCGGCAGGTCGGCCTTCACGACCAACTCGTTCTCGGTCTCGTATATATCCACGGGCGGCGCCCAGGTGGCCAGATCGGCATGGCTGGAGCGCTCGAGAGTAAAGTTCCCTTCGAACAAACGATTGACCTGGTCTCGTAACGACGTCAAACCTAGGGACTGGTCCCGACGTGTAATGGTATTCATGTTCTACCTCCCAAATCCAATTGTCAGTTGATCTGTCAACAGTAATGTACTTAACAATATAAGTCACTCAGCACTTCTACTCTACTGCCACGCTTAACTACTGGTAGTTAATTCATGGTAGCGCGACCCACGAGTTCCCTGTGAAGCGGGGACAGACACGCATGCGGCTATCAGCTAGGCTGAGCCAAGTCCTAAAAGATCACAACCTTAGACACTCGCAATTCCGTAGGAAATGCATCCAAAAGCTGAGGATTGGTCGGAGTCATTTCGCTCTAGCGAAAGCGAGCAACCCGATACTAGAGATGCCGATTAGCCGCAGTCAAGAGCGGGTCATACTTCGGTCGATTCGCCACGTCCTGATAAGTCCGCTTATCGGAATGTGGCTCCGGCCGAAGGGTGACGGTGATTCAGCGATCTTTAGGCCTCCCTGCTCAATTTGGCCGACGTTGATTTTTTGTAGCTGCGTCAATACAACCCACTTTTTTCCCGTTCCAGTCGAATAATTTGATCGCACTCCGCAATCTTATCGTCAATCGCCTTGATTTCCAGGGCCAAGTGTAAATGGTGCGGATTTTTCTCAAACAGCTCGGCTAAGGGCCTTCTTTGAGCCGTCAAATCCACTTTTGTCCGCTCAGCTAAAGTGACAACCATCAGATGTCGATCTCTGCGCGGAGTATGAGGCTGTCGGAGTTCAAAAGATAGCGCCCGAACAATGAGTGGCCTTTCCACACTCATCTCATGTGAGTGGCTCCCAATAAGGCTTAGCATCACGGGTAATGTGGTCTCGCGCCCTTGAAACCATATCGGAATGTGGCTTTTCACCCCATGGTGGGCTCTCAGAGGCCGCATTCCGATAAGCCCGTTTCTCAGGCACTGGCCGCTTCGTCTACGGAATAACTTCCGGTTTGCCCGTCAACCGTCCACAATCCCGATCTTGGATACCCCCCCGATTCCCTTGAGTACCGCCAAGGCCAGATCGGCGTCGTATTGCGGCGGCGTATCGTTGTCTGGGATGATTCCATGGGGCGCTTGTCCTGGCGCTGATGCTCTAGTGTTTGACGCAGGTTCCATGACTCCGAGCCGCAATCTAGCGCGACGCAAGCGAAGGGCCCCCCGCGTCTTTGCCGGCGCAAACTGCATCCTGCCTTGTTCTTAAGTTCCCCTTAAGCATTGCTTCGATTAGACTCCGCCGGCTAGCTTGTGTTTCTTTTTGTTAGGTGCCGCGAGCGCTGTGCCAAAAAGGGGGGTCTCTATGAAATGTTTTACACTCGATGGTCCTCGGATCATCCGGCTAATGGGTGTGAGCGTGGGAGTGCTTTTGATGTGCGCCTCACTATTCGCACAGATTAATACGGGTCGTATCTTGGGGACTGTTACCGATCAATCCGGCGGGTCCATCGCCGACGCTACCGTGACCGTCACCAACTCGGCGACTGGTGTCGCGCGCACATTGATTACCGATCAGGCCGGCGAATATGTCGCGCCCAACTTGAATGTCGGCACATATACCGTTAAAGCCTCGGCGAACGGATTCCAGACTTTCGAGCGCCAGAACATCGCTGTAGGGCTTGGGCAGGATGCGCGAGTAGATGCGCAGTTGACTCCCGGCCAGCTCACACAGACCGTGGTAGTGTCAGAGGCAGCCCCCTTGCTGGACACCACCAGCGCGGTGGTCAGCGGAACCGTGAGCACGGATACCATCGCCGACCTCCCTATGAAGGCGCGCAATTTCCAGGACATATTGACGCTCCGTCCCGGCGTCGTACAAACGCCAGGCGGCGGTACGCTGACCACCGCCGTGCACGGACTGGCCCCCTCACAAAACAACAACTTCATCGAGGGGCTTGATAGTAACGATCCTCTAACGGGGCAGAACATTACGAACACGACGCTGCCTTGGGGCGATGCCGCCACCATTCTTCCGGTCGATTCGATCCAGGAGCTCAACATCGAGACCAATGCTCCCGCCGAATTCGGCCGCCGGCCCGGCGCCGTCATCAACGTCGGCTTAAAGACGGGCGGGAACGCGATTCACGGCTCGGCCTTCGCCTACGGCCGCGACAGCGCGTGGAACGCCACCGACTTTGTAGCCCCTATTGCGCCCAAGCAGCCGATGAATTTGGAGCAATGGGGAGGCACGGTCGGCGGGCCCATCATCAAGAACAAGCTTTTCTATTTCGGCGCCTTCGAGCGGGAGTATTACAGCGTGGGCAATGCAGCCTCGTCATCGACGCCCACCTCGTTTAACAGCGGAGATCCGACCCAGAGCGTTCCCGCTGCCGAGGCCGCGTTGAACGCCCTATGCCCTGGAGCCAGTTGGTGCGGGCAAGGAAGCGGCACCATCGACGGCGTTTCGGCCACGAGTGTGAATCCTCTCAGCGCGGCCATGTTGCAGTACTTCGGCGCAAATAATAACCCGACGTCCGCCATAACTCTCGGTTTCCCCACATCGTTTACGATCAATAATGTGGTCGGCAAAGTGGATTACCACCCCACCGACCACCACACGTTCACTTCTTCCTTCTTCTACGGTGGAGGTAACACCACCGGCGGCTATGACGCGCCTTACACATTGGCGATTTTTGATTCCATCGGCAAGATGCGCGCCGAGTTCCTCACCACCAGTTGGACCTGGACCCCGAACTCCACCTGGGTGAACGATGTGCGCTTCGGTTGGAATCACTACCTTCGCAATACGCAGACCGGCGACTACCTGACGCCCGTCACCACGTACGGGCTCAACACGGGCGTGACGGACCCGCAATTGCAAGGATTTCCCCTTATCACCATCGCCAATTTCACCTCCAACGCCGGTGGCGGTCCCAAGTCGCCGAGAAACTTCGGCCCAGGGAACGATTTCGATTTCGTGGATCACGTTTCCTATCTGCGTGGCAAACACGCCTTTAAATTCGGCGGCGAGGTGCTTTACTTACGTACCTTCTTCGATCAGATCCCCAACGGCCGGGGGACATTTACCTTCACTGGCGGCAGCCTTGCCCCTACTTCCGGCGTTTATAACGGTATACCAGTGAATAACCCCCTTGGCGCCAATATGAACTCCTTGGAGGCTTATCTTGCTGGCTTTCCCGATACTAAATCAGGCGGATCTCTTCTCGAAGGCAGCCCCGCTCGCACCTACACCCAGTGGGACTATTCAGGTTTCTTCGAAGATTCCTGGCGCGTCACGTCGAAAGTGACCGCAACCATGGGCGTTCGTTATGAATACTACACGCCTATTGCGGAGATCCACAATTTGATCGGCAAT
Source organism: uncultured Acidobacteriota bacterium (assembly GCA_963810155.1). GTDB lineage: Bacteria > Acidobacteriota > Terriglobia > Acidiferrales > UBA7541 > Palsa-189. The sequence continues at coordinate 23,212 of CAWEMN010000002.1, read as the reverse complement.
TGGGATCCGACCCTCGGATTGGAGCAGGTGGGGGTGAACGGACTCAAGCAAGCATACAACGGCTATCGCAAAGACCTCTCGCCCCGTCTCGGTGTTGCGTGGGACATCAGCGGAAAGGGCACCACTGTGATCCGCGCCGGCGGCGGCATCTACTACGACAACCCGGCCTCCGCGCAGTATATCGGCCTGCAGGGCACTTTGCCGGGTGGGCAAATTGGTATCGACGCGATTCCTACGGGATCGATACTGTACGCGGCGAATGGCGTCCCCTCGGGGCCAGTCGCACCCAATGGGTCGGGCATGAGTACGCAGACGGTCCAGGTACCAGGGGCGAACCTTAACTGGGCCTTAAACGGGGCAACTCCCATTTTTCCGGCCTTCTCGCCGACATCGTTGGCATGCGGTAACGGGCTAAAAGCGAGTGCAGCCCCGGGTGGTGCGGGTCCCGGTGTTCAGGCGGGGTTCACGAATCCTAGCGGGTGCAGCATCTATGCGACCACTCCGAACCTGCCTTCTCCTATGATCACCAGTTGGAATCTGGGCGTTCAGCACGCTCTGACATCCACGCTCGCTTTGGACCTTAACTACATCGGCAATCACGGCGGCAGGCTGCCCGGTGTTGTGGACTTGAATCAGCCCAACCAGACGACTGGGGCTCTCCCCTTAGCCGCCTCGTATCCCTACCTGGCCTACGTCGACTACCTGCAGAATAACGAAATATCCAACTACAACGGCCTGGAGGCCACGCTGACCGCGCGGAATTTCCACCGTTTGTCTTTTCTTGCCGGTTACTCGTATAGCCATGCCTTGACCGAGGAACCCGGCACGGGCTACGGAGTGGCAGTAGCACAAAATAGTATCAACCCAATGGCGGACTACGGCCCCACCAACTTCGACATCCGTCATCACTTCACCTTCACTCCCTCGTACACCCTTCCGAGCAAGAAATCGCCCTTGCAGTTGCTCGAGGGATGGAGTTTGCAGTCGGCCATTTTGGTTACCTCGGGGCTCCCATGGAACGCCTCGACGACCACCAACCTGAGTGGAAGTCTCGAGAAGAAAGACCGCTGGGATTTCTTTGGTAACCCCGCCGACTTCACACAGACCTCCCACGTGATCCCGTTCTATGCCGGGACCGTCAAGGCCAGCGTGAACGGTGTGACTACGACTGTGGTCAACCCCAATATGCCAGCCGCCTGCATTTCACAGGCTACAGCACTTGGAACGTACGATCCCGCTAATCCAGCCGCAATCACAGGCGATTTGGCTAAGTTTGGCTGCTATTTGCAGGGAAGCTCGGTGATGATCGCGCCGCCACCCAACACGTTCGGCACGGCGTCCCGCAACATGTTTCGTGGACCGGACTATGTCGATTGGGACTTCTCTCTATTCAAGAATATAAGGATCAAGGAACGGCTTACCGCTCAGTTCCGCGCGGAGGCCTTTAACATCCTGAACCACAAGATCCTTTACCAGGGCAGCAGCAACCCAAACTCCCCCACCGCGTTCGGCTGCGCTTGCGAGACGCCCGATCAGGCCCAGACCAACCCCGTGCTCGGCATCGGAGGGGCCCGTAACATTCAACTGGGCCTCAAGCTGATCTTCTAACGAAAACCACCATCCCCGGCCGCCCGGCTTTACGCCCGGCGGCCGGGTTTTCTTTTTTGGCGAGCGCAAGATTGGCAGCACCGGTCGGGATATGTATTCCTTGAGAGCTTCTTCGACGGAGTGCGGCGGAAACGTCCCGCTCAACGGCAAATAATCGGCCAGCCTCGAACGAAGTAATGTCGCCCGAAATCCGGCCAGCTGCATGTATCGAAGTCACTTGAAGTGAGTTCTTTGGATTGTGCCTGGTTGGTCGGCAAACCGGAAGTAATCCTCGGAATGTGAACCAGCTCCAAAAAGCCACATTCCGATAATCCCGTTTATCCGGACTCGAGACTTGTGACAAAAGAGCGCAACCTCCCTGTTGATTGTTGCAGTTGCTGCTCTCCATGAGAGTGGCCAACTTGGAGTATGCGCTCCCGTGCTGCGGCTGGGCCAGGATGGAAGGCGACAGAGCCCAACGTTGTTTTGGCGGCATCCACCTCACAACTAGCCGGATCCGTCCCGCCCTTGTTCAATGGCCTAAATGACTGGGACATCGCTGAGATCATGTCGGCAGCAGTCCTCCGTAGGCTTGAGGCTGGCCAAATCATTTTCCATGCTGATGTTCCGGGAACCCACCTATTTTTGGTTAAGACCGGTGCGGTTGACTATTACAGGTTGACCTCACAAGGGCAGCAAGTTTTAATGACGCAGCTTCTCCCTGGTGACCACTTGGGCTTTGTAACCATGCTCGCCAAACCTGTCGGGTACATGGGTACGGCGGAAACGACGCGCGAAACGTTAGTCTACGTTTGGGAGCATGTGTGGATCCGCCACTTCATAGCTAAGGAGCCGAGGTTGATGGAAAATGCCTTTCGGATCGCTTTAGAGTACATCAACGTATATTCGGATAGACACCTTGCGCTAGTCTCCGACGCTGCCGAAGACAGACTAAGAAAAACGATCGCACATCTGGGAAGCCAGGTGGGACACCGGCATCCCAGGGGCCTTGAATTCGAGATTACGAATGAGCGTCTCTCATCACTTGCTGACGTCGGGTATTACACAACCAGCAGGGTACTGAACAAATGGAAAAGAGTCGGTGCCATAATGAAGGATCGCGGGAAGATCATCGTCTTGAGGCCGGAGAAGATGCTCGTATAGCAAGATAAGAGGAAATTTACTGCCAATCAGCTTTTGATCGGCATTCTTTTTAGTGTTTCAACTCCCGATAAGTCCTGCCAGCTCAACCGGTCATTGCAACACCATCTAATCGGCTGATCCGACAATTAGTAGATCTCGAGCCTGTGTTGCGATGTTCGCAGTATTGGTCCTGCTAGTTTTGACAGTCGTCCATTTCCCCGGTGGCTTCAAAGTAGATTCGAGCAGCAGTTTGTAGTTGCGGGGATGCAGAAAGTTGGCGTTCCTCCAGTCCGCCCTGCCGATTGTTTACGGCAGACGCGGGAGACGTGCCCATCGGCATGGTCAGCCTAGCCGACGTTTCATCCACATTCAAGACGGCAATGATTTGGTATGTGCTGGGTGACAAGACCTACACCGGTCAGGGGTACACCACGCGCAGTGTCCGCAGACTGCTCCATATCGGCTTCACTGAACTGGGTCTGGAAGCCGTGAACGCCTGGACCGTTGAAGCAAACATCCCCTCGGCTCGGATACTGGAGCGGAACGGGTTCAGGCTGATCGGCCGGATGCGCAATTGTCACGAAATAGATGGCCAGAGGCTGGACCGCCTGCTCTTCGACTTGCTGGCCACCGAGCACGCGGATGACTCGCAGCATCACTTCACCCGCACATTGGCGGGTCATGTTTCGTGAGGAATAAGCCAGCGGTAGCGTGGACCGCCGTATCGCAGTAACCTGCGCGGCGACGACAGCATGATTGTACTGGTACTGGCATCGATTCTGTCAGTAGTGATTCTCATCGTGGGGCTCTACTCCCTTACTGCGTACGGTAATAAAGACCATGCACCAATCGATCTCCCCGGAAACACCCATAGGCGAGGAGGAAAGTTCGCATCTGGAGCTGACGGCGTCATTGTTGAAGACGCTGAGCCCGCGCGAGGAGCGAATCATCAAGATGCGTTTTGGCATGGAAGACGGTTCCGAGCACACACTGGAAGAGGTGGGGAACTCCTTTGCGGTCACCCGCGAGCGCATCCGCCGGATTGAAGCAAAGGCGCTGCGGACCCTCGCTAAGTACCCGTGACGTAGCCACGATGTCCATTAAGCGAACACGGCGTGTGACCGCACTTGTCGCCATCAGCCTGCTTGGAGCGACCTCCACATTTTTGTGGTACGCGTTTCGGAGTGCAAGAAGGGGCCAATCGTGGGCGCTGGAAGCTCTTCCTGTCAGTCTTGCCAGTGCCCAAGGTGCATTTCGGTAGCCGATGATGCGGACGGTCGCTAGTCGCCAAAAGTACGACGCGACCACGTGAGGGGAGGACCAATCGTATGTTCCAAAGTCACGGTGAGAAATCGACATTGTCGGTCGTTCGGCGGTCGTTGAGCCTGTTTGTCGCATCACTGGTTTTCTTGGCTCCCGCGTGGGCCGACAAGGCCAAAGACGAAGAAACGCTGAGGAATGCCGCCACTGTGTTGGGTGCGATGGTCGAAAGCAACACGGTTCCTCCGGATACATTGGCGCGGGCGAATTGCGTCATCATTCTGCCCAGCGTCAAAAAGGGCGGCTTCATAGTGGGCGGAAGCGGGGGACGGGGCCCGATGCTGTGCCGCACAGGCAAGGAATGGTCTGCGCCGGCGATGTACTCAATCGGCAGCGCCAGCGTGGGACTTCAGGCCGGTGGTTCTTCCACTGATTTCATCGTCTTGGTAATGTCAGCGAAAGGCTTAAATACCATTCTTGAAGGCGAAACGAAACTCGGCGGTAACGCTTCTATCGCGGCGGGGCCCAGCGGGGCAACGTCCAGCGGGACGGTCGGAGGGGTCGACATGCTGTCCTATGGTCGGTCCAAAGGATTGTTCGCTGGAATGTCGCTTGGTGGAGCCACCCTTGAACCGGACAACGACGCGAATCAAAACCTGTATGGCAAAGCCATTACTGCGAAGGAAATCGTCATGCCGGGTGGCCCACAGCCGACAGCGGGAGGCAAACCTTTGGTTTCGCTACTGAACGCCAAGACCAAGTAAGCAAGTAGACAGAACTAGGGGCCAAGTCCTGATAAGTCCGCTTATCGGTATGTATGGTCCGCCGCAGAGTTGCAAGCGAAAGACGAAGATGACAGTTGGTCGGCGCTAATGTATTCGGCCTCTAGAAGACTCCGGGCCATGATGGACATCCGCTCGCCTTCGTCCCTTATAAACTGGACGGTCTCGAAAGACCATTTCCGATATCAGGTTTCGAAAACGTGGATCGACCTATTGCCATCTTTGTTGCCGCCAGCAAACCCAGGATACTCCTTAAACCGAGATTTTTGCCCGCGCGTCTTGGCACTACACGAGCCGAGAGTTCTCGGCGGCGGACCATCCCATTAACTGGCTTTTGTCCGATTCCCACATTCCGATAATCCCGTTTATCAGGAGTTGGCCTAACAGGAATCGTCGTCACTACAGCACTTTCACCTGCTTCAGAAACTAACAGTTTCGTCCGAACGATAGGCAGCACACTAATGAACAGGAAGCCGCACGTGGAGTAACGAATGGCGTCAGCAATTCGAAATTGGAGTTTGCACTATGGGCTGCCCGTTCGGAACTTGAAATTCCATAGGAGGACCTCGAACATGTCAGAGAGTAGAAACCCTCTCGACGAGCCCACTGAGCAACAGATTCGTGAACGTGCCTACGAGATTTATCTCGCGGGCGGAAGCGAAGATGGGCACGACCTTTCTGATTGGCTCACAGCCGAGCGCCAACTAAAAGAGTTGAATACACACACACCTGTGGTTGCAAAAAAGGCGCGCTCAGCCGCCGCAGGTAAGTAAAACCACGCCCCGCTGACATCACTGGTACTTTTGACAGCTATCTAGAGAAAGGTGCGCCTTCAAATTGTCCTTCGTTTACGTATGGGGGTGTCAAATATGATTGGAATCCTTCCGCGCGACCAAATCATTGTCGGCATAATTCTGCTCATTTTCGCTCTCGGCATGGTCTTCCGCATCTGGTATCTGGCACGTTCCCTCAAAAAACGCAGTCGGCCAAAATACTGGGTGCACTAGCCAATTCGCCACCGGCGTTAGCTGCGCATTGACATCACGATTCCAGATGTGGGCAGCAACGTTGCCAAAGCCAGTATCCGATAATGTTTGCGGGCTCAACGGGTTGTTGCAACACCACTAGCTCTTGAGACTCCGGCCAGTAGACTGCGAGCGAGTGTTGCGTCGACCCAACCCGGTCGCGTTTGGGTTCAATCCTCAAGCTGAACCACTTTGAACTTAACGACTGCTGGCGGCAGCATTGGGGTGTTCGCGGCGAAGGCTTGCGAGGGCCTCTTCCGGCGAACCGAGACGAAGGTAGTCGCTGGCGTCCATCTGTTCATGACCGCTCAAGGTGCTGAACAGGAATTTGCGGCCTTCGTAATCGAACGAATAGTGCATCGGCTCCCAGATGCCGGACCCTACTTCTTCCTGCCGCAGGGTGGCCTCCGCACCGCGATAAACCTTGGCGATCAAGCCCCCAACAATAGAGAGATCGTCTTTAAGCTTGGCATCTATGCGGACGACCTGGATATCCGCTTCGTCTACCCAAACGATTCCCACGATGTGCGCGTAAACAGCGGCAAAGAGTGCTGAAGACTTATATGCTGGATTGGGCTCGAAGGAAAATTCGAGGACCGCACGGCCGCCCTGGTTCACTCGGCCCACAAAGTGGAAGCGAAAGGCCCTCCCCACGGCATCCACCATTTCATATCGCTCGTGCTCGCGATGGCCTTCCCGATCGTCATTCTGTTTCACGTCGGGATCGTCCGTTTTGGTCTCTCTGATGAGCGCTTGTATCGCCTGTTGCCACTGTTGTTCGAGACTGTCGGGGTCGGCGGGCTTGCCATTGCGTTCCAATTCGATGCGCACGAGACGAGGGCCTGCGGGCACAACTTCCGTGGCCCATTCGCTTGTGTCGACTCCCTTTCCGCGATGGCTGATAGTGCGTTCTTTCCGTTCGTACTGCTGAACGGCCAGATCGTCTCGGTGCTGATTTTCGGTCACGCGCACCACAAGCGCCTGGATCTGTCTGGGCGTGGGCGGCGCGTTCCAGGGCGGAAGGTCTTCAGCGGAGGGATCGGTTGCCGCAGAAGGCGGTGGCACTTTTTGTTGCGCCAGAGCAACTACACATGCGAGAAGCGCGAGCGGCGCAAGGAGGGCAACCGCAACGGCAGTAGGCTGCTGTTGGTGCATGCGACTTCGCTCCCGTCCATTATCCTACTTCGCGGCGCCCAGAACCGAATTTAGTAAATCGTTCCAATTACCCCCACTTTTTACACTTGTTCGCTGGGCAATACTGGACAGTGCTACGGAGGTTACTGATCGAATCGACGGGCTCCCGAATGGCTATCTCGTTTTACATCTCGCCTGTTCAGACGGTCTGCGGCAGTTGGGAATGAGGCCAAGTCCTGAGAAGTCCTCTTATCGGAATGTGGCCGCAGGCAGAAAGCCAGTATCCGATAAGGCCGTTTCTCGGGAGTTGGCTGGGCTCGCGGGAAAATAAACTTCCGTTGTATTTCTACCTACCCTAGCAACGGCCAGCGGCCTCCGGCGTTCAGGTATTCTTCAAGGCGGCGAGATTCTTGCGCCACATTTTCAGTGGGGCGCGGTGGCCGGGGCCGCGGTCGGCAAACTCGCACCCAACAATCGGGAATAGGTTACGCGAGAGCCTTGCCGTACAGTACCAGCAGACGGCTCCATGCCTTCTCGGCCTGCGGCTCGCTGTAGACGCCCGAATCCGGCGGACACCAGCCGTGCATGGCCGGGTATACTTCGACTTCCGCGGGCAGCCCCGTCTTGGCGAAGGTTTCCTTCATCACATCCTTTTCGGTCGGGGCTTGCTTATCGTCATTTTGCGCAATGGCCACCAGGAACTGTGCCTTGGTCGTAGCGGCCTGAAGATGCGGACTGTCTGGTTTATCGGTCACCAGCCCGTTGCCGCCGTGGAAGGAGGCCACCGCTCCGATGCGGTCCGGCACGGCATAAGCGGTGCGAAAGGCCATCGCCCCTCCCATGCAGTAACCCTGCGTTCCCATCTTGCGATTCTTGGCGACCGAGGGCTGCTGGTCCAGCCAGCCGATGAATGCCTTCGCATCCGTCACCTGCGTGGTCACGTTCAGGCTTTGCGCGAGCGGCAGCAATTGCTGGATCGGAGTCGCTGCGCCCTGAGCCGCGGTCGGAGCTTTCTGGGTCCGGTAGAACGGATTCACCACGAGCACCGAATAGCCCGACTCAGCGAGCCGCTTGCCCATCTGGTGGAATGCCGGCCGCAGCCCGAAGATATCCGGCCACACCAATACGCCGGGCGCGGTGCCGACAGATGGATGGACGAAGTAGCAGTCCGCCGTGCCGTCCGGCGTCTTGACGGTCACGTCTGATTCAGTGACCGTTACGGCGTTGGCTACTCCTGGCAGCAGCATGGCGATGCCTGCCGCCAGCATGACGCCGAACTGCTTTCGCGTGATCAAACCGCTGGCTTCGTACTTTTCCTGATCCTCCGTAGAATGGTCTCGATCGCACATAATTTCGCTCCTTGTCTTTCGCTTCTCACCGGCGCTGGGCCGCTGGTTGAGTCGACAGCCACAAAGTCTAATAAAACAAGGCCCCCAGCCTTCTTCATGGCGGCAGTCTATCTCTACTTTTGTGAGCGACACAAGTTCGTTGACACGGCGACCTTTGGGCCGCTGCCTGAGAAGTCGGATTTTCGGAAACTGGCCACTTCTAAACCAAGACGTGGAGCGGGGACGAGTTGCTTAAGGTGGACGCTAAGAACTAAAATCCAATCTCGATGGGACAATTCAGCCCAACTCATTGGCTGATCGTAGTGGTTATCATTGTGTTGCTATTTACCGGAAGACGGCCGCCCAGATTTAGGCGTCCTCCACGTCCTCTAACTCATCCAGTGCCGGTCACAGGCTCCATTGAAACGTCTCCCGGTGCATCCGACCCAGACAAGCCGCGCAACTGGTTTCTACACCGTTGACCTAATCCTTTCCTTTGGGCACGCCACCTCCTCAGTCGGGTTATCGGAATGTGGGACCACGCCGAAAGCCACCTTCCGAGAGCCCCGTTCTTCGGGAGTTGGAACGGTCCTACTTAGCGTGACTCATGGTTTACATTCGGGAGTTATTGCGATACGTTCGCCGCACGCAAATGTCCTGGCACACAAAATCAGCCCCCTTATTTCATGATGGCTGTGGCGGTCTGCGGCACATGGTCTACATTTGTCTCGGATAACGAGCATCCGGTAAAAGGCAGCGAACCTGTACCGCACTAATAAGTGTTCCTGATCCAAGGAGGACGCCGACTATGGGTTTAACCAGACGCATCATACTGGCAGCGGGCGCCGCGGCAGCGGCAACGGCCGCCTTGCCGCGCGCTTTTGCTCAGCTGGCGAGCAAAGGAGGAACTGGCAAGTTCTACGAAAAAGGCTCCGTTCGTATCTGGTATGAGGAGGCCGGGTCCGGTTTCCCGTTGATGCTGCTTCCCGGCGGGGGATTGAACTCCACCATATCCTTCTTCACCGGCAACTCGCCCTTCAACGCCGTTGAGGAGTTCAAGGAACAGTATCGCTGCATCACAGCGGACCTGCGCAACGCCCCTAGCGGCCAGTCCACCGGCCCTGTCGAGGTCGACCGGCCCTGGGATTCATACGCCGACGACCAGCTCGGTCTGATGGATCATTTGGGCATCGACAAGTTCATGGTGATGGGCTTCTGCATTGGCGGCCCTTTCATCTGGAGTCTCTTGAAGCGCGCCCCTGATCGTATTGCCGCGGCTGTGCTGGCGCAGCCCGTGGGGTGGCGTCCGGAGATGCGCGACCGTAAGTACCCGGGCGCATTTTGGACGACCTGGGGTTCGATGCTGACCGCTAAGCGACCCGAGATTACGATGCAGACGACCGACCAATTTGTGACCAGGATGTTCGAAACCAATCCCGATTTCGTCTTTACCGTGACACGCGATTTCGTGCGTAGCTGCCAAAACCCGATCCTGGTCCTGCCGGACGACGTCCCCGCCCACCCTTACGCCGTCGCCATGGAGTGCGCGATGCTCGCGCCGAAAGCCGAAGTGAGCATCTTCCCTTGGAAAGAGCCCAAAGAGCGGATTCCGCTGGCGGTGCGTCAAATCCATTCCTTCCTCAAGGCGCATCAGCCTGCTTAGACTGCGGTGTCTAAAGCTAGAAAGGGTGCGCCACCCGCCTAAGGCCTGATAAGTCCTGTTCTCGGACCCTGGCCGGGCCGGAAGTCCCAACTTCCGAGAACACCGTTTAGCCCGGGGGGCCTGTTGATCATTCATCGTCAACTGGAGTACAAAGTGACCGATGGCGTAGCGTATCCCTGACGGCGGGTTTGCCATGATCACCTTGAGCAAGAATGTGAAACTATTTGTGCTCTCTATCGTTGCGATTGGCGTGTGCAGATCTGCGATGGCACAAGAGCAGCCTACTTACAAGGTCGACGCCAATTGGCCAAAGCAATTGCCAAACAATTGGATCATTGGACAGGTCAGTGGGATTGCTGTCGATCATGAGGATCATGTTTGGGTTCTACAGCGTCCTGCTTCTAACGCGAAGGACGATCTCGGAGCCGCACAATCTCCGCCGGTGTCGCAATGCTGCTTCGCTGCGCCGCCGGTTTTGGAATTCGATGGGGCAGGTAACTTATTGAAATCGTGGGGCGGTCCCGGTCCTGGCTACGACTGGCCGACTTCGGAGCACAGCATCTTCGTCGACGCGAGCGCGAATATATGGATCACTGGAAATGGCGCAACGGACCGGCAGGCCCTTAAATTCACCAATGACGGAAAATTCATCGTGCAGATTGGCCATTCATCCAAGGCAGAAATAAATAGCTTGGACACGGCGCTCCTAGGTCGTCCGGCCGGTATCGAGGTAGATGAGAAGGCCCATGAATTGTATATCGCAGACGGATACGGGAATCGGCGGGTGATTGTGTTCGATTCCGACAGTGGAAAATTCAAACGAATGTGGGGCGCATACGGGAATACGCCGTCCGATGCGGATCCGGGAGCCTATGATCCCGGCGCCGCCCCTGGCAAACAGTTCCGGACACCAGTTCATTGCGTCCATCTATCAAACGATGGACTTGTCTACGTCTGTGATCGCGTCAACGACAGAATTCAGGTTTTTACAAAGGAAGGCAAGTTCTTGAAGGAGTTTTTCCTGCGAAAGCAGACTCTTGGCAACGGCTCTGCCTATGACCTGGCGTTTTCACGCGACCAAAGTCAGGGCTACCTGCTCGTAGCCGACGGCGAAAACAATGTGATATGGACTCTCCGTCGAAGCGACGGTGCCATCTTGGGCAGCACCGGTCATGCCGGTCGGAATGCAGGGCAGTTCCATCATGTCCACGAAGTTGTCGCTGATTCAACCGGGAATCTGTACACGGGCGAGGTGGAAACAGGCAAGAGGGTTCAGAAATTCATTCTAATGAAATGACGGGAATCGCGAGGCACCTCAATTGTAGGTGCTTATCCTGCAGCCCAAGCATATCTGATCTCCCGTGGAAGATTTCTCTAATGACTTGGAAGTCATTTCATCCCTAGAAGCAAGTCAAAATGCAACATTATGTCAACAATGAAGTATCCCGAGTTGGCCGCAAGTGCTTTGTTATACGGATAAGGTGATCCGAAAAGGCAACAGAACAGCCAGTTTGTTGCAAGTTAGAGACGCCTCCCTGCTTGCGCTCTGCATTCCTATATGTTCTCCTCCTGAGATCCCTCCTTATCGAGGACGCCGGTGCTCAAGACCATCATCGAGCCGTTCCGAATTAAGAGTGTTGAGCCCATCCGCCGTACGACAGCTCAAGAGCGTCAGCGCTTGCTTGAGCAAGCCGGCCATAACTTATTTCTCATTTCATCCGACGCGATTCTGATCGACCTACTCACAGATTCGGGAACCGCAGCCATGTCCACCGAACAATGGGCAGCAATGATGCGTGGTGACGAGTCCTACGCGGGTTCACCGAGCTTTGAGCGATTTCGGGCTGCCGCGCAGGGCATATTCGGATTCCGACACATCATTCCGACGCATCAGGGTCGCGCCGCGGAGCGCATTTTGTTCACGGTGATGTGCCGCAAAGGCAGCATTGTGCCGAACAATACGCATTTCGACACAACGCGTGCGAATATCGAATTTTGCGGCGCTCAAGCGCTCGACTTGCCGATTGCGGAAGCGCATCAACCGTCATTACTGCATCCTTTTAAGGGCAATATGGACACGGGCCGCCTTGAGAAATTGATCGAGAGGGAAGGCCGCGAGCGCATCCCCTTGGTGATGCTGACGATCACAAATAACTCGGGCGGCGGACAGCCGGTTTCAATGAGTAATATCCGCGCGGTGAAGGAGATCTGTTCCAGGCATGGCGTCCCGCTTTACATTGATGCCTGTCGATTCGCAGAAAATGCGTACTTCATAAAGCTGCGCGAACCCGGCTACTCAGATAAAACGCCGCTCGAGATTGCACGGGAAATGTTCGCATATGCCGATGGGTGCACGATGTCAGCAAAGAAAGACGGCCTAGTAAATATCGGAGGATTCCTGGGTACCAATGACGATTCCCTTGCGCAGCAGGAGAGGAACCTGCTCATCTTGACCGAAGGCTTTCCCACATACGGTGGGCTCGCCGGCCGCGACCTGGAGGCTATCGCCGTGGGATTGAACGAAGCGTTAGACGAGGATTACTTAAGCTACCGCATTGCCTCGACGGCATACTTGGGCGAGCACATCTCACTTGCGGGGGTTCCCATCGTGCAGCCGCCGGGCGGCCATGCTATCTATATTGACGCCCGAGCGTTCCTTCCGCACATTCCTTCCGCCCAGTTCCCAGGCGTAGCTCTCGCCGCAGCGCTGTATGTCGAAGGCGGCATCCGTTCGGCTGAGATCGGAACACTCATGTTCGGTGAGCATGCGACAATGGACTTAGTGCGCCTAGCGATTCCGCGCCGTGTCTACACGCAAAGTCACATTGATTATGTAGTGGAGGTGATTCTCGAAGTGTGGCGTCGGCGCTCCGAAATATACGGCCTCGAAATCAGCTACGAGGCGCCTTTCTTGCGTCATTTTACGGCTCGGCTCCGTCCGCTTTCTCCCCGCGCCTGAGTAGGTGTCCGATGGAAAAACAGTCGATTCGCCGAACCACGATTTCGAACTCCGGGCCTGTCCATACTTGTGAATTAGTACAGCTTCATCATCGCTGCCTGTGCTGCCTCGGCTGCTTGCCCGTCGCTCGTGTCTCGCTCCTGCTCGAAGGGGTACCCATCGAGCGCGTCTCAATTCTCCTGGGCCATTCGAGCATCAAGGTGACGGAGCGACACTATGCACCGTGGATACGCGAGAGGCCGGAGCAGGCCGAGGCCGACGTGCGCCGCACTTGGGCGCATGATCCCCTGGCAATTCTGGAGAGCAAAGCCGAACGAACGATACGCCAATGATACGTGGGAAATAGGAGCACGGTAACCTTATGAAAACACAAATGAAAGGATGGCGGTGGACGCAGTCTCGCGCGAACCTTTCTCCTGCGCAAATTCCCTGCTAACAGGGAAAAATACAGGGAATATTGCGCCCTGGATCTCGACGCTTAGGAGATAAGTAGTTACAAGGGACTGGTTTGGCCCGAAAAACTGCGTTCTTGCGACGAATCGGAACAGGGATCGAACAGGGGAATGACAGGGAATGCAATTCCCTGTTGCGGGCGTTTGAGCGCCCCCACTCTGCATTCGTGAGCTTTGCCACGCGCCAATAGATACGCTTTGTGGACATGGTGGGCTTCAACGACAAAACCTGGCTTAAACCGCGCCGGTCATGCGCGTCCAAGTGAGCGGGACGTTTGGTCTTAGTAGCAAAGAAAATCGACAAGCCTCTGAAAGCGACGTCGATGCAAGCTATAACCATTCAATTATGGCTGGTGCCCCTCGCAGCTGTTTTCGCGAACGAGAGGCCTTGGATTTCGAGTCCCATGCCGTTCCCATTTTTCGCTTTAGACGACCATTATTTAGGTCTGAGATCTGTTGGGGAGTGGAGATCAGTAACGGCCGGGCTGATTGTTGCGGAAAGAGCTAGAGCGAATAAAGCCGAATACGAACTAATCTGAAGCAGTCATGGGAAGATTTGTGCCCTGTCGGCGGGGTATAGGGGCTCCAGGCTTTTTGGGGCGCGTCAATGGTAAAGCATCAAATTGAGTCACCTACCAAAGCTCGGTATCATCTTGACCTACAGGATTGCCTGTACTAACTTTGCAAATTGCCCCCGCTTAAGACGGCCGACCCACTAAGATCGTACGTATGGCAGACCCGCTGCTTCAAAAGACAGGACCAACAGAGACCGAGGCAATTTTCGAACGGCTTTTTGTCTCCTCTCCCGATGCCATCCTGGTGGCTGACGCTGGTGGGAGGATTATCCAAGCGAATCCGCACGTTGAGCACCTTTTTGGCTACTCGTCCTCCGAATTGCTGGGTAATCTCGTCGAAATTCTGATTCCTGAGCGATTTCGCCACGGACATCCGTCGCACCGCGGTCATTTTAATGAAGAGCCGCGCATCCGCCCCATGGGAGCGGGACTCGAGCTCTACGGCCGCCGCAAGGACGGAACCGAATTTCCCGTAGACATAATGCTCAGCCCGGTCGACACGCCGGATGGCCGAGTCGTATTGGCGGTGATCCGCGACATCACCGGGACGCAAGCGCATGGAGGAAGCGTTACGCGAGAGTGAGGAGCGATTTCGGTTGCTCGTCGAAGGAGTAAGAGATTATGCGATCTTCATGCTCGATCCTGAAGGGCGAGTTTCCACCTGGAACGTGGGAGCAGAACGGATCAAGGGCTACCGTGCTGACGAAATCATTGGCCAGCATTTCTCGCGTTTCTACACGCAAGAAGACATCGACGAGCGCGCAAGCCCGATAGCGAATTAAAGACAGCAGCCGCCCAAGGGCAGTTTGAAGACGAGGGCTGGCGGGTCCGAAAGGACGGTACTCGCTTCTGGGCGAACGTGATGATCACCGCGGTTCGGGACAAGAAGGGAGAGTTGCTCGGATTCTCGAAAATCACGCGCGATTTTACCGAACGCAAAAAAGCCGAGGAGTCCGTGCGCCAAAGCGAAGAGCGCTTTCGGTCGCTCTTCGAATTCTCGCCTGACGCCATCATTGTGAGCGATTAGCGAGGGAAAGATCGCCGAAATCAATGGACAGGTTCAAAAGTTCTTCGGCTATGAACGCGCCGAATTGGTCGGCCAAGCCAGTCGAAAACCTGATCCCCGAACGATTCCGACACGCACACCCCGCCCATCGAAGAGAATACAGCGCCCAAGCCCGAACCCGTCACATGGGTATCGGACTGGAGCTTTACGGCAGGCGCAAGGACGGCGCGCGAGTTTCCCGTCGACATCATGCTCAGCCCGGTGAATACGGCGGGCGGCAAATTCGTACTGAGCGTGATTCGCGATCTTTCGGAGAAGAAACGAGCCGAAGAAGAGTTGGCGCGCAGGGAACGAGAGAAGCGCTACCTCGAAGAGGAGCTCAATACCGAGCACAGGTTCGAAGACATCATCGGAGAGAGCGTCGCGCTGAAACGGGTCTTGAAGCAAGTCGAAACGGTCGCCGAGGCAGACGTAACCGTTCTCCTTCTCGGAGAGACCGGCACCGGAAAAGATCTGATTGCCCGCGCCATCCACCAGCTCAGCCCGCGTAGCGCGCGAACGCTTGGTGAAACTGAATTGTGCCGCGATTCCGACCGGCCTGCTCGAGAGCGAGCTCTTCGGGCATGAGAGAGGCGCTTTCACCGGCGCCATTTCCCAGAAAATTGGCCGCCTCGAATTGGCTCATCAGGGCACGTTATTCCTCGACGAAGTCGGAGATCTGCCACTGGAGATTCAGCCCAAACTGTTGCGAGCACTTCAGGAGAAGGAGTTCGAGAGGCTTGGCGGAACGCGCACCATTCCCGTCGATATGCGCCTGGTAGCGGCGACGAACCGTAACCTCGAAAAGATGGTAGCGGATCGGGAGTTTCGAAGCGATCTTTACTACCGCTTGCGAGTCTTTCCCATTTCGATTCCACCTTTGCGCGAGCGCCGTGAAGACATACCTCTGCTTGGTTCGTTACTTCGTCGCCAAGCACGCTCGCCGGATGAACAAACATATAGCATCGATTCCTCCAGAGGTTATGACGGCGCTGACCAAATGGGAATGGCCGGGCAATATCCGAGAGCTCGAAAACTTCATGGAACGTTGCGTAATACTCTCGAAGGGACCTGCGTTGCGAGCGCCTCTCTCCGAATTGCAGATCCTGCAGGAAGCAGCGACGCCACAACAAGAAGAAGACGTAACCCTCGAGTCAACGGAAAGGGAACACATCTTGCGTGTCTTGCGTGACGCAAAGGGGATGATCGGGGGGCCAGACGGTGCGGCCTCGCGCCTAGGCCTAAAGCGTACCACTCTGAATTCCAAGCTGAAGAAATTGGGAATCAAGCGCCAAGACTATATCTAGTCTCGGAGACGATTAGTCGTCTTCGTCGCTTCGTCAGTTTCCCGAAATAGTACGCCTGCAAAAACACAGCGCATAGTGATAAGTCCCTCGTTTCCTTACGAAATGACCGCTTCTTTGTGACGGCCCTCACTTTGGTTCCGCGATTGCCACATAGTATTACGTGCTGAAGATCACCATCCAGGAAGAAGCCAAGAAGGTTAGGCTGAAGCTCGAGGGAAGGATCGTCGGGCCTTGGGTTACCGAGCTAGATCGAACTTGGCATTCGCTCGGTCCTTCCCTCGACGGGAAAACGCTATCGGTCGATCTTTGCGGAGTGAGCTATATCGATCGCGAGGGACGGGGGGTTCTGGCGGACATCTATCGGCAGGCCCATGCTGTGTTCGAAGCCAATACCCCGCTCACGGAATATTTCGTGCAAGAAGCCAGAAGCAACGAGCTTCCAGGAATGGAAATGTGCAAAAGGAGCGTCAAAATGAAAGGTCCATACGGTTTTGAACTCAACGATAACTGCCAGAACTGCAAGCTTCGCAGGCAATGGGTTTTTCTGCCAATTGCCCGCGGCCGCGCTGAAGGACCTTGACGCCATCAGGTTCACGTCCGCATATCCAGCGGGCGCCGTTCTCTTCATCGAGAAGCAAACCGCTCGCGGAGTCTATGTGCTGTGCGACGGAGAGGTGAAGCTCTCCATCAGCTCAAGCGAAGGCAAGAAGCTGATCCTGCGCATCACGAAGGCGGGCGAGGTTCTGGGCTTGGTCTCAACGCTTTCAGGAAGCCGCACGAAGTGACCGCCGAGACGCTGCGGCCGTGCCAAGTGGCCTTCATTCCGCGCGATGCTTTCTTGCGCTTCCTTTCCAAGCACCCGGAGGCCTATCCGATCGTGGCGAGCCAACTTGGCTCGCATTATCAGGTTGCCTGCGAGCAACTCCGGAATCTGGGCCTTTGCGCTTCTGCGCCCGAAAAATTGGCCAAGCTCCTGCTGGATTTCGCAGCCACGGGGCAGCAAACAAAAGACGGCACTCGCATCAAGCTGCCGTTGACACACGAGGAGATTGCCGAATTCATTGGCACCACGCGCGAGACGGTCACACGCACTCTGAGCGAATTCAAGAGCCAGCACCTCGTCGAGCTTCGCGGCTCGACTCTGCTGATCGAAAACCGTGAAGCTCTCGAGGAGTTTGTGACGGTTTAGGCGTAGAGATCGAGGACGATCGTCACTTCATCGCTCTTTGCTGCAACTCGGCGGGGCCCCAAAGGTTAGGGACGCTTCAGCCGCGCAAATTCAGTCACACGAGTTACAGTGAGATCGCGCGAAAGCTGACCCAAAAAGCGATTTGAGTGCGCTTTACCTTTTGGCGACTCGAATCGCTTCTCTTCCTTCCAACCTGGTATCCGCTGCCTTTGATCCGCGACAACGTCCAGATCGCACGAAAGTTGTAAACCTCTTCCCCAAATGGCCCAACAGCGCCGCCTTCGCTCTGTATGGCACCTATCTCCCGAATTGCTGCTAAGGCTCCTGCAAAGATGTCAGATAGTTGCACAGATTCATAATCCTTTGCTGCACGGCTCTTTCGTTCTGCTTGTCGAAATATCTAAAGATCGGACCCCACGTGGGCATGTCCGACGAGCCGTGCACAGACGGACCCGGCCCGAATTCAAGCACGCTCCGCACGTATTCTTTGGGAAATTTCCCGCCATGACGTTTTGTTAGCAATGTCAAATCGCTGGGCCGTGTTTTTAGAAATGAGCCCATAGGCCCTGTACCCTTAGCATCGGTGCCATGGCAAGTGGCGCAGTACTGTTGGTACATCAGCTTGCCCGACGGTACGTAACTGGGAGGGAGTGTCTCGTCCACAGTCGGCGAAGCCTTGACCCCAGTGATCCAAATTGCGAAAAGAGCTATCAGTAAACCACTGTACAGCGCACGCATCATTGTGCCCCCTTACTCCAAATCACGGGTTCTTGTTGTCTAAAACCAACTGTATTTTCAATCACATCTCGGGAAGTCGCAGTGACTCCGAACGGACTTGGTTGTGATCCAGGTCACAGGGCATTTTCAGCATGCCCAACGCCGGTGTGAGCAACCAGCCGATGTTCAGCAGGCAGCTGTGATCTGGCGCACACCTGCAGGTACGGCGCTTCACAGACCAGATCCTCCTGCTGGTTAAAAATGGCGCCAGGCCGATAAGAGAGTGACGGCGACTTCTATCACGGGAGGGATACGATGGCCCCAGAATCGATGGCGTTGGAATATTTGCTTTCGTCTTGGATCGCGGTGACCGCGATTCTTATGGTCCTTGTGATTTACGGGAATACCCTGTCGACAAGAGAAGACGACGAGCTGTACTTGAATCGTGCTGAACAGGTAATGATGGCTGCCGAGCAAAATGTGCTGATCGCAAAGATGAACCGCCTGGCGCGCGTGATTGTCGGGTTCGCCATCTTGTCAGGATTGCTGTTCGCAGCAACGGCCGGCGTTTGGGTCTGGATTGGATTCAACAGTTAACGCGGGATCCTCAAATCCTGCATGGGAAAGGAGCCTATCGTGAAGCCAGCATCCGCCACAACACGAATGGCGTTCAATAAGGTGCTCGTGGCGACTGATCTCTCGTCTGTTTCGGACTCAGCATTGCGCTTTGCACAGGCGATTGCGCGGCGCTACGACTCCAAACTGTTCGTCACAAATGTCGTCTCTCCAGCGGAGACAGCATGGGTGCCTCCGGAATATTGGGTTTCGAGCGAGCAAATCGAGGAGGCAGTTTGGCGGCGAATGCATGAACTGAACGCCAGACTGCAAGGCATCCCCCACGAGACATTAGT
This sequence comes from uncultured Acidobacteriota bacterium, assembly GCA_963810155.1. Lineage (GTDB taxonomy): Bacteria > Acidobacteriota > Terriglobia > Acidiferrales > UBA7541 > Palsa-189. Next base: position 4,135 of record CAWEMN010000002.1, on the reverse strand, counting down.
CGAGCATGGTGGAGTTTTAGAAACGATCTCCGCCGAAATCGAGGAACTGGGCATTGACCTGCTTGTGCTCGGTACGCATGGCAGAGAGGGTTTCGACCGCCTGATGATGGGCTCAGTCGCCGAGGAGATTTTTCGGCGGGTCACGTGCCCCGTTCTCACAGTCGGGCCCCGAGTCACGGCCCGTGGGCCCGGCAAGGCGGAATTCAAGGAAATTATCTTCACCACGAACTTCGGCCCCGAATCTCTTGCGGCCGCACCTTATGCGATTTCGCTGGCACAAGAGTTTCAGGCGCGGCTCACGCTGCTGAATGTCGTGAGCGAGCGCATTGACGCGCGCATAGAGCCACGGCTAATCGCGCTCGACCGGACCAAGGGGCTGCGTGCGCTTATTCCTGCGGAGGCAGAACTGTGGTGTAAGCCTGAGTGTGTAGTGGAGTTCGGTAAGGCCGGCGAGAACATCCTCAAGGTAGCCCAGGAGCGAAGGGCCGACTTGATTGTGCTCGGTGCCAAGTCCGCGAAGGGGCACACCGCTGCAGCGACGCACTTATTTCCTGCCACGGCCCACGCGGTGGTTTGTGGCGCAAGCTGCCCGGTAATGACCGTTCGCGCTTGAGCGCCAACACGGGGAGGAACAACGGGCGACGCGCCCCGCCCGCATTGCTCGTTGTTCCGTCTTGCGCTGAACGGTGTTGAACGACGGTTCCGGGAGTGTGACGGGCATCACAGAACGCGAGAGTAACGGAAGCGCATAGTCCTCGTGGAGGAGAACATGAAGATCTTGGTGGCGATAGAAGGATCGATGTTTTCTCAGCTGGCAGTTCGGGCTGTAGCTCAACGAATCCGTCCAGAAGGCGCACAGGTGCTCTTGGTACACGCCATTGAACCAGCAGCCTTCTTTGAGCAGGATGCGAGCGTGCAGGAGCGTCTGAGGCGCCCTCAGGAACTGCTAGACGCCGCGGCCCGTGAACTGGAGGACAGTGGGTTCCGGCACGTTGAGATGCGCGTGATCGACGCCGAAACGCGTACGGGAATCCTGGAGATTGCCGCGCAGTGGCAGCCCGAACTGATCGTGCTGGGATCGCACGGCCGAAAGGGACTAGAAAAGTTCATGCTCGGCAGCGTCGCGGAGTCAGTTGCACACCACGCATCTTGTTCGGTACTTATTGTGCGCATTGCACCGAGCCCGGCTGAGGAACTCCAAAGCGTACCCACAGTAGAATCTTCAACTGTCGTCGGCTGAGCCGTGGAAGCGGCGAACTGCGAAGGGCGTGTTTTATTTTTGGATGACTCCTTTTTGCTGCACAACTTGACAGGTAAGTCTGTTCAATGTGTAATCGCCCCGTTGATGCGTCGCGGCGACGTTTATCGAGAGCGGTGGCACGATGGAGATCGCAGCGCGAATCTACACTTTTTGGCTTCGTACCTCGAGCACCTCGCAGATTGTGGGGATGGAGTAGAGTGACTTTTCGAAAATTGCCGCCCTTGATCCTCGCTGCTTTGCTCTTCTTATGGGTGCCGGGGCTAAGAGCTCAGAAGAAGGTTGCACCGTCCATAGCGGCAAAATCTTCGGTCACGTCTGATCCGCAGGACTCAACGGCTGGCTACATAGGTTCGGAGACCTGCAAGGCTTGCCACGAGGCTATTTATAACAGTTGGGAAAAGACCCCCCACTGGAAGACAACACTCGATACCAAGAGAGGTCCCTCACACCAAGGGTGCGAAGGCTGCCACGGTCCCGGGACAGATCACGTTGTCGGCGGTGGCGATCCCACAAAGATATTCATCTTCAAGGAGCATTCGACCAAGGAGATCAATAACCGCTGCCTCAGCTGTCACGCGTCCGGCACCGAACACATGCAGGCGATCAATTCCCTGCATGCCAAGAGTGACGTCAGTTGTATCTCCTGCCATTCTTCGCATCATGCACAGGTTCCGGAGTTCCTGCTGGTAAAAGCGACGCCGGAGCTTTGCTATAGCTGTCACCTTCAGCAAAAGCCGCAATTCAGCATGCCCTTTCACCACCGCGTGAACGAGGGCTTGGTCCAGTGCACCGATTGCCACAACCCGCATGGCACAGTCGCGGCAAAACAAGTGCGGACCTCAGCGGCACAGGACGTCGTTTGCTACACGTGTCACGCCGATAAGCGCGGCCCGTTCGTATTCGAACATGAGCCGATCAAGGTCGAAGGCTGCGAATCCTGCCACACACCGCACGGCTCGCCCAATACTCATTTGCTCAAGATGAGCACCGTGAATTTGTTGTGCCTGTCATGCCATACGACGTCTTTCACGAATGCACCCGGCGCGCCGTCGTTTCACAACCAGGCGACCCAGTATCAGGCTTGCACCCTTTGTCACACGCAGATCCATGGGTCGAATGTCGACCACACGTTTTTCAAATAGAGTGCACGCCATGACTGCCAGCGATTTGCGAAAAACAAAACGGAATGGCAAAGCAGGCCGAGAAGGCGTGCCGGGCCCGGCAACCAAAATTGCGTTTCTGCGGGATTCCTGGACGAGGATTCCGATCTTTATTTTGGTTTTAGCAGTGATGTTTGTAAGGTCAGCCGTGGGTCAGGCGCAAGGGACGCCTCCGGCGCAAGCGCCAGCTCAATCCGCAGCGCCCACTGCGTCGGAACCAACGGGAAAAACCGAAGGAAATTACAACGTTCAACAATCGGTCGAATTTGGGTACCGGGACAGCATGATCAACGGGAACCTGAACAACTACAACACGTTTGAAAATTTGTCGTCGGGAGTGCGGCTGTTTGATTACACGCTGAATATGCGTTCGATCAACCATCAAGGCTTTTTTTTCGACAACCTGTCATTCACCAACTTTGGCTATGGCGGTGATCCAAACGACGTCTCGCGCCTGCATATCGACAAGAACAGGTGGTACGACTTTCGGGGGATGTTCCGGCGCGGCAAGAACTTCTGGAATTACAATCTGCTCGCGAATCCGCTGAACCCCACAGGCTCGATTCCCGGAGCAGCCGTCGCCAATTCGCCGCACGCGCTCGATTTATCTCACCGGATGCAGGATTACGATGTGACTCTTTTCCCCCAGTCGCGGCTCCGCTTCCGATTGGGGTATTCCCGCAACGTCGATAGTGGACCGTCAGCGACGACGCTCGAGGGAGGAACCGACACGATTCTATCGGAAAGCGTGAGCACCATTACGAACGCCTATCGGATGGGGGTGGACTACCGGGGGCTTTCGAAAACCACGCTCTCTTTCGATGAAATGCTCACCTACTCCGCGATAAATAACACGGCTGCGGACCATAATCTTCTCTTTCAGCTTTCGAACGGCACTCCAGTGGATCTGGGCATCGTCTTTGTCGGCACGACGCCGTGCGCAAATCCGATCACGAATTCGGCGACCGTCCCTGCCACGGTTACCGCCAATTGCAACGGATACCTGTCTTATAGCCAGATACAGAATCCGCGGTCGTCGTTTCCGACGGAACGGTTCAGCTTTCAATCGTCCTATTTTAAGAATCTGTCGATGACGGGCTCGGCCAGTTACAGCAGCGGCAATAACACGGTCACGGGCTTTAACGATAGCATCAGCGGCTGGGCTACCAGGACGATCACACGCGGAAGCACGACAAGTGGACCGGCGCGGGCCAACCGCGTGCTCGTCAACGCCAATTGGTCCGGCGACTATCGCGTTACGGACAAGCTGGATATCGTGGATCAATTCTCCTACGAAAATTGGAGGATCCCCTCCGTGTGGGCCACGGCCGACACGAACCTGTTTGCCCTGCCACCCCAGCCGGGTCAGACAGGATTGTTGTTGCCCATCGCCATGGTAACTCCGGCCACGTTTGCCGCGCTTTGTCCGGCGGCTCCTTACAACGGCCCCAATTGCCCGCAGCACAACTCGAGTTCCCTCTCCGATGTGACGAACGAAGTCGTTTCTCAATTCTTGGGGCAGAACATCAGGTCGAACACGTTTGAGGTGAAATACGACCTCACCCGCAGAATCGACGCCTACGTCGGCTATATGCATACCGCCCGTACGATCTCCGACTTCAGCGCAATCTTCGATACCGGAGAGATCTACTTTCCGGGAGGGCCCACAGGCACTCCGGGGAACGACTTTGTCGCGGCGCGAGGCGATTGTGCA
>CAWEMN010000001.1:0-208795 GCA_963810155.1 uncultured Acidobacteriota bacterium | reverse complement strand
TTTGCTTACCGGAGCCAAAGGAGTAGCTGCTTGCTGGGAGCGAGATCCTCGTCCCGCATCGAGGTTAAACTGCCGTATCTTATAAAGGAGCGCCTTATAGCTGATTCCCAGCATCTTTGCCGCATCCTTGCGGCACCAATGCGTTTTTTCCAGGGCGTCTGCGATAGCTTCCATTTCGGCCTCGTCCTTGAGCCCTCTGACGAGTGCTTTGAGACCTTGCTGCCTTGCCGGCGAGGGCTCTTCGCGCGGGGAGATGCGCTGCCGAGCGGCGGCCATCTCTACCAGCTCGCGGAAACTGCCCTCGTCATCCTCGAGTATGACGTAGCGCTTTACAAAGTTCTCCAACTCACGGAGGTTGCCCGGCCAGACATAGCGAATTGCAGCTTCCATCAAATGCTCCGAGGGACTTGGGGGCTCCTTTTGGAACTTCTCACTATACTTGTTGAGAAAGTGCCTGAAGAGTAAGGGAATTTCCGTCGTCCTCTCTCTCAGGGGTGGAACATTAATAGAGAGAACGTTCAGTCTGTAATAGAGGTCCTCGCGCAAGCGGCCGGATTTCATGGCCTCCTGAATCTCCACGTTTGTTGCTGCGAGCACCCGTACGTCCACCCCAACCATGTGGCGCCCGCCGAGCCTTGAGTATTGATGGTCCTGCAGCACGTGGAGAAGCTTGGCCTGCAGATGCGGGCTCATCTCGGCGATTTCGTCGAGAAAAATGGTGCCCTTACTTGCCAATTCAAACTTCCCCGGCTTGGAACGCACGGCTCCAGTGAATGCTCCCTGCTCATAACCAAACAGCTCTGATTCGAGCAATTCTCCCGGAAGGGCAGCGCAGTTGACTTTAATGAAGGCTTGATTTCGCCGGGAGGAGCGCATGTGAATCATGCGCGCAACTACTTCTTTGCCTACCCCGCTCTCTCCGCAAATGAACACCGGCACATCCACCGGAGCGATCTGGAGGATTTGCTGGCGTATGCGCACCATCTGAGGGCTGGCGGCCAAAAATGAAAGGTCCTCGGTCAAATGATCGCAATATTCCCGCAGCGCCTGATTCTCTTTGCGCAGATCCATCTTCTGGCGGCACTTCAGCATCGCCGCATCGAGTTCCGGCTTTTCAAACGGCTTGGTCAGATAGTCCTGCGCGCCCAGACGGATGGCTTCGACGACCGTAGTGACCTCGTTCGAGCAGGAAAGCATGATCACGCTGAGCGTCCGGTCCACTTGCATGAGTTGGCGCAGCGTCTCGAGTCCGTTCATCTCCTGCATGAGCACGTCCAGAATGATGAAGTCAGGACGTGGCCCCTCCTGCACCGATTCCAGGGCTTCTGGGCCGGACGCTACAGCGGTCACGCTGTAGCCATCGACCTCGAGCAATGTCTGCAGGTATTTCCGAATGCTGGGCTCATCGTCTACGACCAGAATGCGCTCTTTTTCACTCATGCATTTCCACCTTTGTCTGTGGCCACACGTGTGCGGCTCATTGATTGTCCGTTGGCAGCAGGAACGTAAACGTGCAGCCTCGGCGTAACTCGCTGTCTACCCAGATTTTTCCCCGGTGCGCTTGAACCAGCCGCTTGGCTATGGCCAGCCCAAGTCCCATCCCGGACGATGTCCGGTCGACCCGGACGAAATCCTCAAAGATTTCTTGGTGATGCTCGGGAGCGATGCCGGCGCCGCTGTCGCTCACCGCGATGCGAACGCAATTCGGTTCTTGATTCCGCTGCCGGCGGCGGTCTGCTGCGGGAAGCTCCTTCGCCACGCGGCGTTCCCAGAAATGAAGATCGGCACGCATCGTGACGCAACCGCCCGTGGGCGTATGTTTCAGTGCGTTGTCGAGCAAATTGGCGACGGTCTGTTGCACCTTCTGGTAATCAAATTTGAAGATCGGCAGGTTTTCATCCAACGAAGATTCCAGTCGCACATGATTCCGCTGGAAAGCCTCGTGCCAGCGCGTGACGAGCTCCGTCAGGCAATCGCGAAGATCGTTGTCGCGCAAATGCAGCACGAGTTTGCCGCTTTCCAGCGTCGAGTAGTTCAAGAACATGGAAACAAGCCGGACCAGCCGCTCACAACTCTCTTTCGACTCTTGCAGAATGTCGCACTGCTTTTCGTTGAGCTTGCCCAGCGAGCCCGAAAGTAACAGGTCGTAATAGCCTTTGATTACTGCCAGCGGAGTCTTCAGCTCGTGAGCCGCTGAAGCAAGAAACACCGTCTTCTGCCGATTCACTTCCTGCAGACGCAGATAAGCAGCAAGCAGATTTCGGTAGGTAATCTCTCGTTCCTGCAATAACGACTGGACCGTCGGCTGATTCGCCTGGTCCTCCACGATCGCGGAGGGTGCGTTCCCGGCTGGTTCGAGCCGCATTACCAGCCACTCGGAATTTGGCAGCCGTTCCAGCCGCGCGCGAAGCTTTCCTGACGTGCCATCCAACTGCAAATCCACTTCGCTCTCGCCGCTTTCGATCTGGCCGAGCAGTACCTGCGGATCCATCCGCAAGACGTCGGCGAACAGATTGAGGCGCTTCCACCCCGCATCGTCGGGCAAGCCTAGAGCCCCCCGGGCACGATCATTTACCAGCAGCAATCGCCCGGCTGGCATTGGTCACCAGCAACGGAATTTCAAGCCGGTCGAGCAGGCCCAACGTCAGAGTGAGCGGCACCGATTCATTTGCTTGAGCATCGACAGTAGTAGCGTGCCGCAAAATCGCCTCCCAAATCCTTTTATGCGTCTGACGCTAAGGGACGTAGGCCGAACTTCGATCGTCTGCGATCGATTATCGGGTAGAATAGTGTCAAATGCTGCAGCAAAGTGTCAATGGTAAATAAGTTCCATTTTGGCGGATTTTCTAGAGTACCGCCTAACAAAATAAGGGGTTTACAGGGCTGAAAGGAAAGCGTTTTCCACCTCGTCGCGATGCGGAATAAGTGGCTCCCTGACCTCAGGATGAAAGTAAAACGGCCTTCTCGAAAGACAGTAAGTAGCGGGGACCATACGATGCCGATAAGTACTAGTACATCGCAACATAAATGGAGCGCTCTCTCTCCTTTAGTGGATGGTCCATGCGCAGTCGTCTCGTTCGTTCGTTTGTTTGCCCGAAATCGTTCGGCTCGAATCCGGCGTTTTGCCCGGGCCTATCCGGCCACAGGCTCGTCGCATTTGTGAAAACCATTTCCCTCGAATTACGACGATTGCCATAAATCCCCCTCTACGGAACGCCCGTAAGTTACACCGGATGCTGATCTTGCTGGTGCTTTTGCCCCGCGGACGTGAGGAATGAAATGGCCCTAGGCGTGCACCCTACTAAACCGAACCAGTCTGTTATCCCAAATCCCCGTTGGGGTACGCTGGGTTTTTCGTCGGATTGAAACCGATGGCTAGCCCAAGTGAGCCCTCACACGGCGGCACGCCTCCCGAGGATTCGTTCCTCGAGTTGCTGGCGGAGACGCTCGAAAACCTCGACCGCGTACCACGCGGCCAATTTCTACAGCGCTTTTTCAAAACCATTGCTCAACTAGATCTGAGCGAAAGCGTCAGTTCCGACTATTGGGACCAGATCCTCGAGCGGCGTCGCCAACTGGCGGACACCCTGGGCAAGCCCATTTCACTCAAAGCTGCCATGGTGGATGTCCTCGCCTCCTCCACCTATTTGCGTGTGCCCATTCTGATGGAGTATGAAGATCTGAAGAAATTGCAGTTCAGTGCCGCTACCGATCCCCTTACCGAGCTTTACAATCGGCGCCTTTTCGAGGAGCACTTTGATAAGGAATTGAACCGTGCGCTCCGATACAACCAGCATCTCGCGCTGGTCATTCTTGATCTTCACCAATTCAAAGAGGTCAACGATCGATTCGGTCATCCTCAAGGTGACTTATTCCTGAAGACTGCCGCTGCGACACTGCGTAAATCCCTTCGAACATCAGACTATGCCTTCCGTATTGGCGGCGACGAATTCGCGCTCCTGCTTGTGCATTCCGATGCCGAGCAGGCCAACACGCTGGCCCGCCGCATCCGCGCTAATTTCGGTGCCGCTGTAGAGTCTGTACAGGCAAGTGTTGGACTCGCTCTGGACTTCGGGATTGCGGTCTTCCCCGCAGACGGTGACCAGAAAGACGTTTTGGTCCGTATTGCCGATCAACGGTTGTACGAAATGAAGCATTTGCAGCGCGGAGCCAACGCACAGCAATCAAAACTACAAGTTCCCTCTGCGACAGTAACTGCCCCGTATCGTCCCGTCGGCGCTCCAGCGGCAACATCGACGCAAACGCCTCCGTTGCCTGCTTCACTGCCGGCATCCGAAAAACGGAAGTGGGAACGAGTTTCACTCGCCGGAACCCGCGCCTACGCCCAGTTGGCCGATAGTCCGCAAAGCACGGCGCGTGTAGTGGACTTGGGTTATGGAGGGGTGGCGCTGGAAATGGAAGCCTCGGAGGAGTTGGGGGCCCGCTTTTCAGCGGTGCTCCACGTTCCTATTCTCCCTCCCGTGCGGGTCGCCCTTAAGAAGATATATCAGGTCCAGGCAAGCAGCGGCAAAGTGCGGGTGGGTTGCGCGTTCGTTTCGTAAGAGGATCGCGTCTCTTAGTTCATAACCCCAGCGCCGGATTGGTTGCGAATCGCGCGTGCCACAAAAAGCAACGCCTGCTGTACACGCGCCATACCCAAGCCCCACCGCAACTGTGCCTGCTCCGGCCGGGCTCCGCGGGCGTAGAGAAAAAGCCGCAGGCAGAATCCTTGAGGGCCCCTTGAGATCTCCGCACGCGCGACATGCAGTTCCGCCCGAATCGAGTCTCCCGGCTCGCGCTCAAGCAGCGTAGCCAGCCGTCGCGCGAACTCCTGATACTGCTCTTGACCCACCCGTGAGGAACCGTGAGATAAAAGCAGGTCAACGCGCGAAGCAAAGATACAGCGTTCGGCGCCCTCCTGGTCGTCATTCCACACCTTGCAACCCAAGGTCGAAAACGGTGATTCTTCGGCGTTTAAACTCAGTAAAAACCCGCGAAGCGCCGGGTGCCGACGCGCGATTTCAATGCGTTCGACTGCCCCGGGATCCTCGCGAAGATCGAGCGTGCCACCACTGCTACAGTTCTGCGGGCTGTCGGTGATAACGGCGACTTGCATCTACCGCACGCTATACTTGCTTTGACAGACGAACAAGCCAAATCACGCGCCAATTTACCGAAAAGTGCTGCCCCGCCCAAATGCGCCCATTTGGAAACCGGTCGCCCGATCGCGTACTATTAGTATCGCCCGCAAGCCAAGCGACGCGACTGCAGGTCCTGCCAAGGGCGGGAAGACGCGCAGACCGGCATGCGGAGGGAGCCAACATGAAAACCGGCATTCATCCCGACTACCACGAAATTACCGTTCACTGCGCCTGTGGCCATGCGTTCCAGACGCGCTCGACGTATAAGGGCAATCTGATGCGAGTTGAAATCTGCTCCAGTTGCCATCCCTTTTTCACCGGCAAACAGAAATTGCTGGATACAGCCGGCCGTGTCGAACGGTTCACGCGTAAATACGAAAAGGCCGCTCAGGCGCAGCAAGCTCAGCAAGCCGCCAAAGCCAAGAAATAGCTTTGCTGTTCGGTCACGCAGGCGCGGTGTAGAATTCTGCCGAGCATGGCCTCTCCATCCACTCCGGGTGAAGTCCAGGCGGCGGCGCTGGCCGTCGAGCACGCCGTCGCGCGGGTGACGTTGCGCAATTCGTTCGCGCATCCCTATGATTCGGCCATTGCCGCTGCGCGCACCTGCTACGCCCCGCGCCTGATCTCTCCGGCGGAGGTCACCGAAAAGCAGCGCACCACCATCGGTGCGGCCACCTTCTACGCCGGCCACCATACCGTCTATCAGCACGCTCATTTCGAATTTGGCTTAGAGAACGTTAGCCGCCAATTCGTCTGGTCCTTTCTACACGCCCATCCTTTCTACAACTCCGAGCAGCAGAGCCAGCGCTACGTCCGCCTGGATCGCGCGCTCGCCTATGTTCCTCAACTTGGGGACCATTTCGGCGTTGCTGAAAAAGAGATCTTTGAGCGCGCCGTCGCCCGCGCCTGGAGCGCTTATCGTGAATTGACCTCATTGCTGAAGGATGACGCTCGCCGCATTCTGGGCGACATCTGGAATATCGGCACCATGTCGCACCCCCGCCGGATCGAAAAAGTGGAGCGGCAAGCCGAAAAGCGTGCCATCGAAGTTGCGCGTTATGTCTTGCCTGTGGCCGCGGCCACTACGATGGTGCACACGCTTTCTGGTGTGGTCTTGCATCGCCTCTGGCGTATGCAGGGCGCCTCGGATACGCCGGCCGAAGCGCGAGCCGTCATTGGCGAAATGCTTGCGCGCGTCCGGGAAGTGGATGCGGAGTTCTTTGACCGCTTTGACAAAGGTCCGCTCGAAGAACTTCCCGAATGGCAACCCGGTCAGTCGGGAACCACTGGCGACGCGCAGGCTCGCGAATTCGACGCCCAACTCGGTGGCCGGACCTCCTTATTGGTCGATTATTCTCCCTCAGCCCCGCGTGTCATGGCCCAAGCCTATCGGGCCGTCGTCGGCCTCACGGAGACCGAGTGCCCGGATAAGGAAGCGCTGGACCGCATGCTCAATCCCGCATGCAATCCTTATCGTCTTGAGACGCTGAATGTCGGCGTACATGCGCCGTTGATGCGCCCTTTGCAGCACGCAAATTTCACCTTTGCCAAAAAGCTCAGCCATAGTGCCGATAGTCAGGACCAACGCCACCGTATGGTTCCGGGATCGCGGCCCTTGCTCATCCTGACCGATACGTCTGCTCCGGACTTCATCATGCCCATGCTCATTCGCGATAACCAACGTGCCCGCGAGGTCTACGAACGTGCGATGCACGATGCCTGGGCGGCAAAAAATGAGTTGCTCGATCGCGGCGTTCCGCGGGAATTCGCTCTGTACCTCCTGCCAAACGCAAAAGCGATCCGCCTGGTGGAGTCCGGCTCGTTGCTGCACCTTTTGCACAAATGGACCATGCGTACCTGCTTCAATGCTCAAGAGGAGATCTACCAGGCTTCCATGGAAGAGGTAGCGCAGGTGCGCACCGCCATGCCCGAACTTGCCCCTTACATCGGCCCTCCCTGCTACGTGCGCGCCGGAATTGCCACTCCCATTTGTACGGAGGGGTCCCACTTCTGTGGCGTCAAAGTCTGGCAGGAGTTCCCCAATATTGAGCGCCGCATATGACGCGGCGCGGAACTCTGGCCTACTATCTCGCTGCCTGGGTGATTGGCTGCTTTGTGGTCTCGCTTCTTCTATGGGCGGGGGACGCGCTGGCGGGCGATTTCGAGACTGCCGCGAATCTGCTGACGACCTATTTCTTTTCTCTCGTTTTCGGCGCAACTGCAGTTTTGCTGTTTGCTTTTCTGCTGCGCAGATCGATGCGAGTTTTGGGAACGCACTCCGTGTGGGTCTGGTTGCCATCGGGAGCGGCTCTCGCGTTTCTACTGATTTTGGGCCTGATTCGTGCGCAAAGCGCTCTCTTGTCGATCCGCTCGGGCGAGTTCGGCGAGATTCTCTTCGGCGCTGTTTTGAAAGCCGCGGACGCGCTGGCCGGCCGCAACCTGTGGCAAGCGCCGGTGGACGGCGCCATTACCGCGGTTGTCCTTTGCCTGGTAAATCGCGCCTTTGATCGCATGGACGAAACTGCCGCGCCAAAGCAATCGCCGGCATGAAACGGCGCCGTCTGAGGATTGCTTTCGCTGCGATTAGCGTCTATTCTGGAAACAGGTTCATCGAGATGTTTGCCGCTTTTTATTAGCTCGTCCACCTGCCGAAAGGCGCCCCGTTTGGCGTCGTCCCGACTCTTTTCTGCGGTTTGTAAAACGAGGCTACAGATTTCGATCTCTTGCATACAGGTGCACCTATGGCCACAGTCACGCTTTTCGAAAAGCTGGACAACATTGAATCGCGCTACCAGGAACTCACGGCTCAATTATCTTCGCCGGAAGTTCTGGGCGACTCTTCGCGCTACCAGAAGCTCGCACGCACTCATGCGGATCTCTCCCAGGTTGTCGAGAAATATCGCGAGCTAAAAGAGCTGGATAAGGGCCTGCGCGATACCAAGCAGATGCTGGTCGAGAACGAAGATGCGGACATGAAGCAGCTCGCGCACGAAGAGGAGCGCGAACTGCTCGAGCGCAGAAATATCGTGGAAGCCGAACTGAAGCGGCTGCTCCTGCCAAAGGATCCGAACGACGATAAAAACGTAATTCTCGAAATTCGCGCGGGTACCGGCGGCGACGAAGCCGCTCTTTTCGCCGCCGAACTTTTTCGCATGTATTCCCGCTATGCGGAGTCCCAGAAATGGCGTGTTGAGGTGCTGGAAAGCTCGCCTTCCTCACTCGGCGGCGTGAAAGATCTTGTCGCCGCGATTCAGGGCGACAAAGTCTATTCCAAGCTGAAGTACGAAAGCGGCGTGCATCGCGTTCAGCGCGTGCCCGCTACCGAGCAGCAGGGTCGCATCCATACCTCCGCCGCCACCGTCGCCGTGCTGCCCGAAGCCGACGAGATCGACATCAAGATCGAGGCCAAGGACCTGCGCATCGATACTTTCTGCTCGTCAGGCCCCGGCGGGCAGTCTGTAAACACGACCTATTCGGCCGTGCGCATCACGCATTTGCCCAGTGGATTGGTTGTCTCACAGCAGGACGAGAAGTCGCAGATCAAAAATCGCGCAAAAGCCATGCGCGTGCTTCGCGCGCGACTTTACGAAATGGAGCAGCAGAAACAGCACGACCAGATCGCTGCCGAGCGGCGTGGCCAGATCAAAACCGGCGACCGTTCAGAGAAAATTCGCACCTACAATTTCCCGCAAAATCGAGTGAGCGACCATCGCATCGGGCTCACACTGCATCAACTGACCGACGTCATGGATGGAAAGCTTGCGCCCATGGTGGACGCCCTGGTCACGCACTACGAAGCTGAACGACTGAAGCAGGAGTTGGTGGAAGCGTGAAAGCGGCGGAGCCTTCGGGCGTGGCCCTCCGTGCTGGGGGGCTTCGAGCCTCCTTGGGAAAAGGTGTTGCGCACCTCGATCGATGCGCCGTGCCTTCCGCTCCGTTGGCGGCTGAACTGCTCCTGATGCACGTCCTCCGACGTGACCGCGCCTGGCTCTACGCCCATCCCGAATACGAATTGAGCTCCGAACAGACGGCTGCCTACGATGACCTCATCGAGCGCCGCAGTGCCGGTATTCCCACACAATACCTTACCGGCCACCAGGAGTTTTGGGGGCTGGACTTCGAAGTAGGTCCGGGCGTGCTGATTCCCAGGCCCGAAACCGAACACGTCATCGAAGTTGTGCTGGCTCGCGTCGGCTCGCGGCGGAGCCAATCGGTGCGGATTGCGGATGTCGGTACAGGCTCCGGCTGCATTGCCATCGCGCTGGCGTGCGAATTGCCCCATGCGGAGATCGTCGCCACAGATATCTCTGCTCTCGCCCTCGACTATGCACGAACAAATGCCGTGCGCCACGCCGTATCGAATCGCATCCAGTTTTACGAGACGAATCTGCTTCGGGCTCTCGCGGAATTTTCGGACCGGGCCCGGAACTCGTTCGATTTGATCGTCAGCAACCCTCCATACGTTGGCCGCAACGACGCCGCGAAACTGCCGCGCGAGGTGCGCGAGCACGAGCCGGCGGAGGCGCTCTTTGCCGGTGATCGCGGCTTCGATCTATATCCCGGGCTAATCGAGCAAGCCGCAAAGTTGCTGCGCCCAGAGGGAATGATCGTGCTCGAAGTCGGATACGACGGCGCGGACTACGTTCGGTCCCTCCTGTCCACCAGCGGATGGTGCGCCGTAGAAGTTACCCGCGATTTGGCTGGGATTGAGCGCGTTGTTTCGGCCCAGCTCTCGACCTGACTCTCACCGCTCCGCTTGGTCTGCCACGCCTGTCCTTGCCGACCAATAGGATGTGAGCCGATATGGTGAGACAATGAGCGACAGCGTTCCATGCCTCGCCTCGCCCATTTCCGTGCCAAACGTGAGGCCTCTCCGCTTCCGTTGGATACGACTCCCATTCTCCATGTGGATATGGATGCCTTCTTCGTTTCGGTGGAATTGCTTGAGCATCCTGAACTGCGCGGGAAGCCTGTCGTTGTCGGTGGACAGCCCGACCGTCGCGGTGTAGTGGCGGCCGCGAGTTACGAAGCGCGGCGCTTTGGCATTCACTCGGCCATGCCCCTGCGCACCGCCGGACGGCTTTGCCCTCATGCCGTTTTCCTCGAAGGACGCCACGATCTCTACACCGAATGGAGCGATCGCATCGCCACGATTCTCTCCAGATTTTCGCCGGTTGTGGAGATGGCTTCCATCGATGAGGCCTACCTCGATCTCTCCGGAACAAGCCGCTTGCACGGACCTCCTCTTGCGGCTGCTCACTCGTTACTGACGGAAATCGGCGTGAAGACGGCATTGCCCTGCTCCGCTGGTCTGGCCCGTACGCGCTTGGTCGCAAAGGTCGCCTCGGACCAAGCCAAACCGCAGGGCCTGTTGTGGGTTCCCGCGGGTGCGGAGGCCAAGTTCCTCGATCCCCTCACCGTGCGCCGCATTCCGGGGATCGGCCGCGTCACCGAAGTAGCCCTTCGAACTATGGGCATTGAAACAGTGGGGCAACTCGCCGGCATTCCAATGGAGCGATTGGAAGAGATGTTCGGGCGCTGGGGCGTCGCGCTCTACCGGAAAGCGCGCGGGGAAGACTCTTACGAATTTTTCGTCGATGCCGAGCCCAAATCCATCTCTCATAGTCACACCTTTGGCTCCGACACGCGCGATCGCTCAGTGCTCGAATCGATGCTGAGCCGGCTTTGCCAAAAGGGAGCCAAGCGCCTCCGCGACTCGGGGCTTGACGCTCGCACGGTTACCCTCACCATTCGGTACGCCGGATTCCAAACCATCACCCGCTCGAAGACCTTGCCGGATCCCACTCATCTTGACCCCCTATTCCTGGCGACGTTGCGGCGGCTCTTCGAGCTGCATTGGGACAACCGCGCCGTGCGCCTGATCGGGATCGAATTCGCAACGCTTTCGCACGGCGCAAACCAGATAGATCTTTTCAACCCCGAGCGGCGGGAGAAGCTCGAAAAATTAGCCCGTGCCGCCGATCAACTTCGAGATCGCTTCGGTTTTGGAAAGATTCAGTTTGGCGGATCGCTCGGCAGCCAGGTCGTTCCAAAGATGATTAGTTCTTGGCAGCGCTCGCTGCGACGGTAACGACTGATATTCTCCTCGCTTGGCCTCGCACTCCTGCTGCCGCATAATCGAACTATGACCGCGCGCGAACTCGCGACGGATATCTGCCGTACGCTCCACACCTCCGGATTCAAGGCCTATCTGGTGGGCGGTTGCGTTCGCGACCTCGTGCTGGGCCGCGAACCCGAGGATTACGACGTAGCTACCGACGCCCATCCTGCTCGTGTGCAGCAACTCTTCCCCTCGAGTGTCGATGTGGGCGCTCGCTTTGGCGTCATTCTCGTCTTGGCCAATGGCGCGCAGGTTGAAGTCGCTACGTTTCGCTCCGACGTCGGCTATTCCGATGGGCGCCATCCCGACCGCGTTGAATACTCTGATCTGCCTGAAGAAGATGTTCGCCGCCGGGACTTCACGATCAATGGACTGATGCTGGATATCGACACGCAGCAGATCCTGGATTTCGTGGGCGGACGCGACGACCTGCAGCAAGGTATTGTGCGCGCTATCGGCACGCCGGAAGTTCGCTTCCGAGAAGATAGACTGCGCATGGTGCGCGCCGTCCGCTTTGCCGCCCGTTTCGGCTACGCCATCGAACCGGCGACTTTTTCGGCCGTTGCGGCGGCGGCGCCGCATATTACCCAGGTCTCGGCTGAGCGGCTCCGCGATGAACTGACGAAGCTTCTCACCGAGGGAGCTGCCCGCCGAGCTTTCGAGCTTCTTGACTCAACCCATCTGCTGGACGCTTGTTTGCCGGAGGTCTCCGCTATGAAGGGAGTCGCTCAGCCTCCGGAATTTCACCCGGAGGGCGACGTTTGGGTGCACACTCTGCTTATGCTCGAGCGCTTGCCCAGGAGTTCGCCTCCAACGCTTGCATGGGCCGTTCTCCTGCACGACGTTGGCAAGCCTCCAACATTCAAGTCGGCTCAGGATACCGGTGATCGCATTCGCTTCGACGGCCATGCTGAGGTCGGCGCCCAAATGGCTGCCGCAATCTGCCGTCGACTCCGTTTCTCGGTCGATGACACCGAGCAGATTTCAACGCTCATTGCTAACCACCTTCGCTTCAAAGATGTCTTTCAGATGCGCAAGGCGACGCTTAAGCGCTTTGTGCGCCTGCCAAGGTTTGAAGAGGAACATCTGCCGCTCCACCAGCTCGATTGCCTGGCAAGCCATGGCAATCTTGAGGCTTATGACTTTGTCTCGCGCTTTCTTCGGGAAACGCCGCCCGACGAGGTCCGCCCCGCGCGGCTGCTGACTGGAGAGGACTTGAAGGCCCTGGGTTTCAAACCGGGACCGATCTTTAGCGAGATATTACGGGCCGTCGAGGAAGGGCAGCTGGAGGGACGCCTCCGCAGCCATGAAGATGTTGTGACTTTTGTGCGAGCAGGAGTATCTAAAGAAGAGATGATTCATTGTGCCGATAATTCGCTGAAGATACTAAGTTTACCTATACGCTTCGCAGCGCCTGTAGTTCGTCTGTTTAGGCTAGCTTAGTGTGCTATACTCATGTTTATTTAGCGTGTGAATGTTGATTATTTGCATCCTTTAATGCACTGGTTTCATCTAACCGGACATGGCGACACACATGCTCCTTAAGCTTGTGTCTTTCGCCAGAGGGGACTATGCCTGACAAAATTGTGGTTCCATCTGAATTACCCGTACTGCCTGTCCGCGATACCGTGCTGTTCCCGGGCGGAGTTTTGCCGCTGACCGTGGGCCGTGAGAGTTCTTTGGCCTTGCTGAATTCCCTGGAGGGCGAAGAGCGCCTCCTGGCGGTGATCGCGCAACTTGATCCTCGCGTGGAAGATCCCACCGAGGTTGATCTGCACCGCGTAGGTACGATGGCCAAGCTTCACAAGACCGTGAAGATGCCCAACGGCAATCTGGTCGTCTTTGTCGAAGGCTTGGAGCGCATTCGCATCGTGGACGTAGTCAGCCTGAAGCCGTTCTTGCGTGCCCACGTCGAGCCCGTCACAAATCTGATCGGGGCGCGAGATACCGAGCTGTCCGCTCTCGAGCGCAACGCACGCGAGCTTTTCCGCGACGTTGTGGCGCGATCGCCACAGCTCTCCGATGACCTGCAAACGGTGGCTTTGAATATCGAAGACCCCGTGCGGCTGGCCGATTTCATTGCCGCAAATCTCCCGTCTCTGACGACTCTCCTTCGTCAGGAGTTGCTGGAGACCGCCGATGTACGCAGGCGGCTCGAGACCTTGGTCCGGGAATTGTCGAAAGAGATCGAGGTGCTGGATCTGCGCAATAAAATTCAAGAGCAGGTCCAGGAGCAAGTAAGCCAGAGTCAGCGCGAATATCTGCTCCGCGAGCAGATGAAGGCGATTCAGAAGGAGCTGGGCGAATCCGACGATGCTCAGGCGGAAATCGACGAGCTGCGCACCAAACTGGATGAGTCTGGCATGCCTGCTGAGGCGCGCAAGGAGTGCGACCGCGAATTGAAGCGCCTGCAAAAAATGACTCCGGCCTCGGCCGAGTACATGGTGGCGCGCACGTATCTGGAATGGATGACCGCGCTGCCGTGGACAAAATCTTCTGGAGCGCCGGAAATCAATATTGCCAACGGCCAGAAGATTCTGGACGAGGATCACTATGACCTCGAAAAGGTTAAGGAGCGCATCCTCGATTATCTTGCCGTCAAGAAGATGCAGCCGGGAATGAAAGGGCCGATCCTTTGCTTCATCGGGCCTCCGGGCGTGGGCAAGACCTCGCTCGGCAAATCGATCGCTCGAGCGCTCGGACGCAAGTTCGTGCGCATTTCCCTCGGCGGCATGCATGATGAAGCGGAAATCCGCGGCCATCGCCGCACCTACATCGGCGCCCTGCCCGGACAGATCATCCAGGGTCTGCGCCGCGCGGAAACCAACGATCCGGTCTTCATGCTGGACGAAGTCGACAAACTTGGCCGTGATTTCCGTGGCGATCCGTCTTCGGCGCTGATGGAAGTCCTCGACCCTGAACAGAACTCGGCGTTCCGTGACCACTATCTCGACGTGCCTTTCGATCTATCCAAGGTGCTCTTTATCGCTACGGCCAATTGGATCGATCCAATCCCGGAGCCTTTGCGGGATCGTATGGAAATCATCGAGCTCGCCGGCTACACCGAGGTCGAGAAGCTGCACATCTCGAACAAATATCTCATCCCCAAGCAAGCCGCCGAGCACGGTTTGAAGGTGGGCGAGATGATCGAGTTCACCGATGAGGGCTTACGCGAGGTGATTCACAGTTACACGCGCGAGGCCGGTGTGCGCAATCTCGAACGCGAAATTGCCACGATCGTGCGAAAGCAAGCTCGCCGTTTGGCTGAGGGAAAAATGGACCGTATGGTCGTCACACCGGCCGTGGTTCGTGAGTCCCTTGGGGTTCCGCGATTCCGCGCAGAGCGCGAAGTCGAGGACCGCGTCAAGCAGCCTGGCGTTTCCATCGGCCTGGTCTGGACACCTGCTGGCGGCGATATCGTCTTCATCGAGGCTACTCGCATGCGCGGCGGCAAGCAGTTCACGATGACCGGGCATCTGGGTGAGGTCATGCAGGAATCAATGACCGCGGCGCTTTCCTGGGTGCGTGCCAATTCCCAGCGCTATGGCATCGATGCGGACTTCTTCCGCAAGCAGGACATTCACATCCACGTGCCCTCGGGCGCCGTGCCCAAAGACGGTCCTTCGGCTGGCGTCGCCATGGTCACAGCGCTCGTGAGCCTGCTCAGCGGACGTCCGGTCAGGCCCAGGGTGGCTATGACTGGAGAGATATCGCTCTCCGGCTTCGTGCTGCCGGTTGGCGGGATCAAAGAAAAGGTCCTGGGGGCCAAGCGGGCCGGCATCCGCGAGGTGATTCTGCCTGCTGAAAATGAGCTGAACGTGGCCGATGATTTCCCCGAACTGCCTGAAGGAATGCAGATCCACTATGTCAAAACAGCCGAGCAGGCGCTTGATCTCGCGCTTGGCCCGGCTCCATCGGGCTTCGGGCTGGAAGTGGGTCCTCGACCACCTCAGGCACCCTCGCCCGCTTCACCGGCCGTACACTGAAGCGGCAACGCAACGTTCTCAACAGAAGAAAGGGCCTGACCGATATCGGTCAGGCCTTTTCTTTGTAAATTTTGCTTGCGCTACTCCCGCACTATGCCTCACGTTGAGCGCCATGGCCGCGAGGCGAAGACTTTTTCTCACTCACGCAGGCGAGCTGGCGCACTTACTCGTTAGGGCCATCGCCCGCGACGCCATGACCATGGAATTTGTTCGCGGCTATGCGGAGCGGCACGACCGGCACAAAGTCATTGCGAATCTCGAGCGACTCCGCGAGATCGAATCCACCATCAGTCGCGAAGCCTTCCTTCTCATCGCTGCGGAAGTGCGCCGCCTGTTGCCTCGGGCTTTTGGATTGCCACGCAAGCCGCGCCCTGAAGATCTGGCCTTATGCGAAGTATTTTATACCGAGTTTCTCCAAGCCCTGGGTCGCGCATTGGAATGGCCCTCGGCCGAAGCCGGGGTTGAAACGCAGACTTTCCGCCGCGACCTGGAGATGTATGCCAAGTGGCGCGAACGCAATCCAGACATGCCCACTCGGGGGGCATCAGGCGGCGACAGTCCGTTTCCGGATCGCTGCGCTATTCTGCTCGATCCGGCGATAATGGAGCAGGCTCGGCGCGCCGCGGTCGCCTTTCAGGCACATCTCTTGCGCACGGGCACGCGTATCTTCGGACAACTCGGACGCCCCATTTCGTATCGTAGCGGGCCGTCCTCCAGGAACAGACAAAATCCCGCCTCAAAAGCCAGGCCAACCACTAAACCGAAGGCTGGGGCAAAAACCCGTGCCACAGCTAAGAGGCTTTCCGCACGCGGCAAAAAGCGCCCGGCACGATCTACAGCTAAGCCAAAGAGGCGCATGAGTACGCGATCTCGCCATTGACGCTTCGGTTGCGCCGTCTGCCCCCAGCAGTCCCAGAGCCCCGTGCTGCAGCAGAAAAGCTGCCTTCAAGGAAGTTACTTCGCAGGGTTTGCGATCGCGCCACAAGAACAAAACTCACACACCTGTAAGATAACGCTTTTGATATTCTCGCTCTGTGATCACGCTGTTTTATTTCTTGATTGTCGAGCAGATACTGCAAGGCTTCTATAGCCTCTGGCAGGGGCTCGAATGGCTAAAGATGGCGCGCCAGCATTTGCGTTCCGCAACCGGATTCTACTCTCCTCGCGTGGCGCTGATCTGTCCTGTAAAAGGGATGGAAACGGATCTCGAAGCGAACCTCCTAGCACTCACCCATTTTGAATATCCGGAATACGAAATTCTCTTCGCTGTTGCAGGTTCCGAGGATCCTGCCTATCGCGTGCTCGAGCGAGTTGCTGCGGCGAGTAAGCGGCCCGTGCGCATTATTCGTGCCGGCCGCGCAGTGGATTGCAGTGACAAGGTCCACAATCTCTCGGCAGCGGTCGGGCAAGTGAATGATCAGTCCGAGGTGTTGGTGTTTGCGGATTCCGATGGCCACCCCCCGCGCCGTTGGCTCGCCCGGCTGGTGGCGCCGCTCGCGGATACCAACCTTGGCGCCGTCACCACGTTTCGCTGGCTATTTCCAAGAGCAGGTGGGTTTTGGAGTGCGCTGGCATCGGCATGGAGCGCCTCCGCGGCCACTTATCTTGGTGAACATAAGCACAACTTCTGCTGGGGCGGCGGCACAGCCATACGGCGCAAGCGCTTTGACGAACTCCGGATATTGGACAGCTGGCGTGGTGCGGTCAGTGACGATTATGCGCTGACTCGGGCCCTGCAAAATAACGGGCTGCGCATCGCCTTTCTTCCCGAATGTTTGGTACCGTCGCCCTGTGCCTTCGCCGCCGGCACTTTCTTTGAATTTACCAATCGCCAGATGGTAATCACCCGCGTCTATGCGCCCAAGTTATGGCTTACTGCCATGCTCGGGCACCTGTTCTATTGCGCGGCGATCTTGATGGGCATCGCCTCCTGGGCCGTAAGCTCGATGATTGGTTTGCCGAGCATGCAATTTCTGGTGCTTGCATCGATACCTCCGATTTTCGCGGCGGTACGAGGCGGGTTACGCTTGGTGGCTGCGCTGGAACTGCTCCCCGAGATACGAGAACGGCTCCTCAGTGAGGGGTGGGTATGGGTTTTGCTCGCTCCACTCGTTCCCTTCGTATACCTCTACAACTCCCTCGCAGCCGCTTTGACCCGGAAAATTACCTGGCGAGGTATCCGTTACGAGCTTCTTTCGCCGTTTCGGACCCGCATTGTCATGCGTTAGTCCCATTTCTCGCGGTTTCAATGCCTGTTTTTCCCAAATAGACCGGCAAATTCTGCACTCCACCGGAAAACAATTCCCCTGCGGGCCAGGTCCTTACCTGAGATCGCGTCGCAAGCCATTGATTCTTTGATACGGCAAATACCTGAGAAGAATGGCAGACGCCTTGCTAGAAGGCTGTACGAGGTTTGTTGGCGGAGCAGGGTAACATCGGGAAATGGCTGTACGTTGAATGCCCTCTGCCGCCTTCCTCGTAGCGTTACCCAGCCCCAGTAAATCCACAGTGTGTCTGAGATCCGAAGCTGGGTTCGGACAACGCGAGGGCATCCTGAACAAAACAAGAACGAGTACGGTCATCAATGCCATTCCCGCAAAAGAACACTCGCTGCATCCCGGAGCTTTCGTTTTCTGCGAGCGCACATCCGGAGCAGCACGATTCCAGGTAGAGGCCGCCCCAGAAGGTACGCTTCCGGTAGAACGAGCGGCCAGCCTCCTCGCAATGCATTGTCTGGTTCGCGGCCAGGCCCCGGCCGATTACACGGTCCTGGTTGTACCTCGGGGGAGCCTTCTCGATTCTGTTGGGCGGCGCGCGCAGGAGTTGCTCGACGCCGGACGCGCCATCGGCTCCGAAGTTCGCTTGAGCCCGCGCGAGCGAGAGGTACTCGAGTGCGTCCTGCGAAACCTTTCCAACAAAGAGATCGGCGCTCGGCTAAATGTCTCCGAGCGTACGGTTAAGTATCACGTTTCTGCCTTGCTGGCGAAGTTCAATGTCCGCGATCGCGTGAGCCTCATGCGCGAAGCAACGAGCGGTCTTCGTACTTCGTCCGCCGGCGCTCCTGTAGACACGCTCTTTGGTTTCCCGGTCAGGGGTCAGTCGACCGGTGAAGCTCACTCTTCCGGAATTGAATCTCCGGACGAGCGGGTACTACGGATGCCGGGGAATGCGCGCGTTGGATGACGAAGACCACACGTGCCGCAGTGCGCGTGTGACGCACTACCGTGCCGCAGTGCACGGGAACTTCGGCTACCGCATTCTGCTATAAAGCGGCCCGCTGTTTGCTCCACTCGGAGCCAACCAGCGGGCCGCTTGCTTCATTTACCTAAGGTTGAGCGACAGTCGCCGCTATTTCCCCGTTCCGAAGTTCTTTTCGATCTCTTCCCAGTTCACCACATTCCACCAGGCTTCCATATAGTCCGGCCGGCGGTTTTGATATTTCAAATAATAGGCATGTTCCCATACGTCGAGGCCCATCACCGGTTTGCCTCCACTCATCACCGGGTTGTCCTGATTAGGTGTGGAGTCGACGGTCAACTTCCCATCCTTGATGAGCAGCCAGGCCCATCCGGATCCAAACCGCGTGGCCCCGGCCTGATTGAATTTAGTTTTGAAATCAGCGAAAGATCCAAATGCGGAGCGTATCGCGTCCCCCACGTTCCCTTTGGGCTCTCCGCCACCGCCCTTTTTCATAATCTTCCAGAACATGGAATGGTTCATGTGGCCGCCGCCATTGTTTCGCACAGCGGTGCGAACGTTTTCCGGCACGCGGTCCAGATGCGTCAGCAACTCCTCGATCGAGAGTCCCTGCAGATCGGCGTGCCCTTCGAGCGCCTTATTCAGGTTCGTAACGTAAGCGCCGTGGTGCTTGTCGTGATGAATTTCCATGGTGGTCTTGTCGATGTACGGCTCGAGCGCGTCCGCCGGATATGGAAGCGGAGGAAGAACGTGGGTCACGTGACCCTCCTTAGGTGAGGTTGCTTGCTGTGCCATAGATTTGCCTCCTACGAAAATTTGGCCTGGGGAGCTATAAATTTGGATGTAGGCTGGGCAGCTTCGGGCACCGACTAATCTTATCGCCGCTTGCGAGCGCAGCACAACCAGTCCCGCTTGCGGAGGAGAATCTTCATTCAGTGGGTGATTTGAAGCGCGCCAGCGCCCAGGCGGCATGTTCGGCGAGTAGAGGATCAGCCGATGCTGCCAGGCCCCTCAAGCATTCGCGCAAGCGCCGGAGGCTTCGGACGTATCAGCGGAGTATTTATCGGCGGCATTGCCGGCTGCAATGCACGCATTGCGGACCAGCCCTCGCCATTTTGTCCGGCGAACTGCGCTGCCCGAGAAAATATGCCTGAACTCTTTTTCGTCCAGCGACAGCAACCACACAAGTTCCGGCGCGAGTATCTTCTCCCGCGCTTGAAAAGACGGAGCCAAAGTCACGGGCGCCTTGTCGATTCCAAGGACAGACATCCTGGCAAATATCGCAGCCGAAAACTTGCCAGCCCATCGGAGCGCGAAGCTCATTCGGGATCGATTCACGAAGCTCGATGGTGAGATAAGAAATGCAGCGGCGCGCGTCCATCACGTAAGGCTCAACCAGCGCACCCGTCGGACATGCATCCAGGCAGAGTGTGCAATTCCCACAGAGATCAGTCGGCGGCGTGCCATATGGCCGCATTCGAAGGGGCCAGTTCGAGTGAACACAGGATCACTCCCAGGAAGAGCCACGATCCGAGTTCCTCATGGATCAGACATGTATTCTTCGCCTGCCATCCCAATCCGGCGTGTTGCGCCGCGAGCCGCTCGGAAATCGGTCCGGTATCCACGTAGGCCCGCATTTGACATTCGTCGCCGAAGTGCGCGCGCGTGGCCGCGACGACCGTTTCGAGTTTCTCGCCGACGAACGCATGATAGTCATCGCCCCAGGCATAGCGCGAAATCCATCCGCGCGGTTCCAGGTCGGCGGCTGCTCGCGCGGCAATCTCGGTGGAGGGAGGATCGCCTGTATTGTAGTTAACGCGCGCAGACGATGATGCTTTTTGCGTTGGGAAGCACCTGCTGAATGTCAGCGCGCCGCGAGTCATGCAGGTAGCCCATGCGGCCCGCATAGCCGCGTTCCAGCCACTCCTTCAAGTGTGGAGTCGACAAAACCCTCGGTTGGGGCGATTTCGCAAAGATCAAAGCCAAGCTCCTGCGCCTTGGCGACGATCCAGGCGGTATCCGTGGCGGCATGCATGAATTGATTTTGCCGCAATAATACCGCTGCAAAAAATAAATCATTCGCACCGCGCTCGAATCCAGAAAAACGCCCGGCGCCGAAAGTCAAGAGGCTGGTTGTGGCTGCTTACTCCAGTCGCTGCTACAATGCTGGGCGATGGCAGACTGGCGACAAATCCAAGCGCGTATCCGCAAGGCCAAATCAGGCGCTGATGCAGCGGCGAAGCTCGCGGAACTTTACGAGCGGACCCGCGACGCCATGGTGGCGTTCGAACTTGCGCAGTGGCATGAGAAGGCTGGCGAGCACGCTGAAGCGGCGCGCTGGTATACCTCGGCGGCGGAACGATTTCGTCGTTCACAGTGGCGAAGCAAAGCGGAGGCGGCGCTAGCACGCCTTGGCGCTCCCGCTCCCGCTTCGGCTGCGGAGCCGCTCCAGGAAGGCGATACAACGCGAGGCTCTGAGGAAAAAGAGATTGGGCCGGATGTTGTTCCCCGTTCGCCTCATCGCGACGCACCTTCTGCGAACTTCCGGACGTCCGGTTCAGCTCGCGAAAATCAAAGTGAATCCGAAAACGAATCGAGCGCCGAAGCCATGCCCGAGCAAGCTCCTGAGAGTCCTGTTGAGGATCTAGGTATGGCCACGACGAGCGAGCCGCCGCCGTCTTCGACCGTGGGGCGCCCTCCGATGGCGGACAAGCGACCGCGCCGTCGTGGCCGCAGGGGAGGCCGCAGTCGCCGCCCTTCCGGCGCCACTCCGTCCCCGTCGCGCACCCAGCCTCAAGGTGCAGCGGACGAACTGCCTCCGGTAAAACCGGTAGCGCACACTTCCTTGCCGCTGCGGATTCCAGAAGCGAGCAGCCCGCCCAATGCCGGGGAAACCCTGTCGATGCCCTCGGTCACGTCGTGGCAGGGGCGAAGCCGCGCCGGCGAACCGGCACTTGCCTCTCGTATAGCACAATTAGAGTCTCAGCTTCGGCGCTTGCTCGCGTGCCCCCAGGCGCAGCTTGCTCAGGCAGATTCCGCCCCGGCCGGTCCCGGCGTGCTGCTGCTCTCGGATTCGGACCAGGTGACCCACTACTACATCGAATCGTGCCAAACCTTGCGGATTGCCATAGGCAATCTGGTTCGCGGCGGGCGCCCAGCCAAGGAAGCTCCCCGCCTTAAGGAACAGTTGGCCGAAAACCTTGGGATTGCTGAAGCGCGCGTGCCGAATTATCTCAAGGAACACTGCGCAGTACGCTGGCTGCAACTTGACGAAGGCGCAGCTCAACTAGCGCATTTCGCCATAGCGGTGCTTCGGCCTATCGTTCACGACTGAGGCCTGTCAGGTGTCACTCAACTCCCTGTGGTACTGCGACTTATCGGTAACCCCCCGTCCGCTTTGGCTCGTTTTTAAGGCCTCCATTTGCCTCCAGAGGAGTGCCATTCGACCCCCCGTTTTCGCGCTTGGGCGTATCCGGCTGGACGTCAGCGGACGAACCCGGCGAAACTAATGATAGTTAGGAACTTTCGCGCACGCGGCAGGGCGTGCAGGGCGTTATTGGCCTTATGATAGGGCCCGCACATTGGGGGTTACAGTTGGGTATTTCACAGCACTTTCTTTCACATATTCGAAACTCATGGATCGTAGCTGGAAAGCGAGGCAATTCACATGCCTAGAAAAGCAGGAGCAGGTTCGCGAGCCTTGAAGTTGGTCGATTTGGCTCTGAGTAAGACAGCCGGCGTGGCTTTCGATACGCTCCAATATTTTAACAAGTTTAATCCCAACCCTTCGTTCACACCGAAGTGGTCTGACAAACCTTTGCTGAAGTCCTGGGAAAAGACCAAGCCCACCCTGGGATGGCCGCGGCAAACCGATTCGCTTTGCCCCGGCTGCGTGAAGGAAGCGCGCGACGCCATTTTCAGCGGTAAGAAGGACTGGCAAGACCTTATGTACGAGAAGGTGGGCGAGATCAAGGCGCAGATCATCGAGCGCGATGGTCAAGTCTGGATGGTGAAAGAGTGCCCTATCCACGGCACCTGTGAAGACCTCATGGCCATCGATTCGCGGTTCCTGTCCTGGATCGAAAAGAATTTCCCGGGCCGCGATATCCCTGCGCACAACGATGAGGGCCTGCACAAGCATGGCTCCAGCACGGTCCGCTATGGCCGAGGCGCAGTTTTGACTGTGGACCTCACCAATCGTTGCAACATGATGTGCGACCCTTGCTTTATGGACGCGAACCAAGTCGGCTATGTTCATGAGCTGACCTGGGACGAAATTCAGGAAGTTCTCGACAACGCCGTAAAGATCAAGCCGCGCCGCCAGCTTTCCGTACAGTTTTCCGGCGGCGAGCCCACCATGCATCCCTATTTTCTGGACGCGATTCGCTACGCCCGGAAGCTCGGGTACAACAGCGTGCAGGCAGCCACAAACGGAATCGAATTCGCGAAGAACAAGGACTTTTGCAAGAAGGCATTCGAAGCTGGCTTGCGCTACGCGTACCTGCAATTCGACGGCATCGGAAACGACGCCAACAGCCACCGGCAGGTCGGCAATCTGTTTGACGTGAAGTTGCGCGCCATCGAGAACATGCATGCGGCCGGCATCGAGATCATTCTGGTGGTCACCATCGTCAATAACGTCAACAACGACCAGGTTGGATCGGTCGTGAAGTTTGCGATGGAAAATCCCAGAAAGATCTCCTTCGTGGCCTTCCAGCCTGTCTCCTTCACCGGCCGCGATGAAGACATCACCCCGGAGCGGCGCCTCCGCCAGCGTTACACGCTCTCGCATCTGGCCAATGACGTCAGCAACCAGATGGGCAGGGTGGAGCCGACACGTGATTGGTTCCCAATTTCGTTGATCAGCGCCTTCTCCGCCTTTGCTGACTTGTCCCACGGCCCGGAATCACACTGGGGCACGGTGAGCTGCGGTTGCCATCCGAACTGTGGTGTCGGCACGGCCCTGATGATCAACAAGAACACCAAGGAGTGGGCTCCCGTCCCGCGTTTCCTCAATGTTCCTCAGTTAGTCGAGGACATAAAGAAGATCACCGACGCGGCCCGCGGCAAGACTTTCTCGAATGTGATGATGGGCCTCGCCCTGCTGAAAAACTACAATCCCTTTGAGGCGCCCCCCAGCCTTGCTCTGGTCGATCTGTGGCGCAAATTCGATAAGTCATGGGGTTTGACTCCGAACCACGTAAAGAAGTACGGAAACTCGGGGCCCGACCGCACATTCGAAGATACTAAGAAGCGGCGCGAGGAAGACCCCTGGAATTTCCTGTTCATCGCGGGAATGTGGTTCCAGGACCTCTTTAACTACGACTTCCGCCGTACCGAAATGTGCATCATCCCGTACGCGACGCAGCAGGGAGAAATCTCCTTCTGCGCCTACAACACCGGGATCGGATGGCGCAAGATTATCGAAAACATGTACAAGAACGCGACCGTGGCCCAGTGGTATAAGACGCACGGCAAGCACCAGATTTATGCCAAGGGCCGCCCCGTGGACCTGGAAAACTACGAGCACTCACTGGTCATCGATTCGCAGGACGCTGCGCGTGTCCGTGAGAGGGAGCACGATATTCCGATGACTGCGGCCGAAGAAGATAAGATTCGCCGCCGTCAGGCACTGGAAGAAGCGGCCAAGGTCAGGGCCATCTACGAAGAGATGGTGCTAAAGAAGCCGCAGCCTTCCGTGGTGCAGATCGGTTCCGTGCAACAAATCAAATCGGCCACCGGCCCAGCCCTCACCACCATCGCGAATGCCGGCGCGAATCAGGCTAAAGACGTGGAAGAGGTTGCCGCTCCAGCCGGCGACTAGCTTACCCGCTTGATTTACAAGCCGTGAACGCGCTAAAGCCCCCGATTTTTGGGGGCTTTGGTTTTTTAGGAGCCATTCTCTTGCGATAGGAGACGACCGACTCTGCGGTCTTGCCAAACCCCTAGCGCACTTGCTCGACGAGTTCCGCGATGGTACCCATCAGATCGTACTTGGTGAGGATTTCGTAACGGCCGTCGTCCATGACCACGAAGACGGCCGGGCTTTCGTGGCTGAGCAGATGCGTGACGCGTTCGACCGGGGCGTTGCGAGGAACTTGCGGCAGCGGCTTGCTCATCACTTCGCGGATCACCAGCTTGCGCAGGTCTTTCCCTTGCAAGGCCATGTTGAGGATCTGGTCTTCGTAGATGGTGCCGACGATGGTGTTGTCCTCGAAGACGGGCAATCTGCGAAATATCCTGCTCCTGCATGGTGCGCAGGGCGTGGAAGACGGTCTGATAGGGGCGCACGATGATGAGTTCGCGCACCTTGCCCGCACGATGTTTCACGGCAGACCACGTCGGCAGCGCAAAGAGGAACTTCGGAATCCGAGATAGCCGCGTTCGCGCATCCACGCGTCGCTATAGACTTTGCTCAGATAGCGCATGCCGGTATCGGGCAGGAAAGCCACGACGAGACTGCCTGCCGGAAGCGTCGCGGGCGAGTTCGCAGGGCGGCCGAAACGCAACCTCCGCCTGAACCGCCGGTGAAAATGCCTTCGCTTTTCGCCAGATTGCGCGCCACGACGAAGCATTCGCGGTCGGTGACCTGCACGACGTCATCGAGCACGTCGAAGTGCATGGTCGAGGGGAAGATATCTTCGCCGATGCCTTCGACCACGTAGGTGTGGGCTTTGCCGACTTTGCCGGTCTTCACATATTCGTAGTAGAGCGACCCGATCGGATCCACGCCGATAATTTTGACTTGCGGATTCTTTTCCTTGAGGAATTTCCCGACGCCGCTGATCGTGCCGCCAGTGCCCATGCCGCAGACGAAGTGAGTGACTTTGCCTTCGGAGTCTTCCCAGATTTCCGGGCCGGTGACGCGATAGTGGGCCTCGGGATTCATGGGGTTTTCGTACTGATTCGGATAGAAGGAGTTGGGAATTTCGCGGGCCAGCTTCTTGGCCACCGAATAGTAGCTGCGAGGATCGTCGGGCTCGACCGCCGTGGGGCAGACAATCACTTCGGCGCCGAAGGCCTTTAAGAGATCGACCTTTTCCTTCGACTGCTTGTCGGTGATCGTGAAAACCATCTTGTAGCCGCGCACGGCGGCGACGAGCGCCAGGCCCATGCCGGTGTTGCCCGGAAGTGCCTTCGATGATGGTGCCGCCGGGCTTGAGCAGGCCTTTGCGTCTCGGCCTCGTCGATCATGGTGATGCCGATGCGGTCTTTGACCGAGCCGCCGGGATTCAGGTAATCGGCTTTGACGTAGACTTCGGCTTTGCAATCGCTGGCCAGGCGATTGAGGCGAATCAGCGGCGTATGGCCGACGGCTTCGAGGATGTTTTTGCAGCTTCATATTTGGGTCGTGAGCCACTCCAGCAGTTGGCGCCAAAACGGGCGCGGCAATTTTCTCGCGAGTCTCGGCGAGTGTACCACGCG
The DNA here is from genome assembly GCA_963810155.1 of uncultured Acidobacteriota bacterium. Classification (GTDB taxonomy): domain Bacteria; phylum Acidobacteriota; class Terriglobia; order Acidiferrales; family UBA7541; genus Palsa-189. Next base: position 182,924 of record CAWEMN010000001.1, on the reverse strand, counting down.
ACTGCATCGGACTGATGCGCGGTCGTGGGAGAATAGACGCGAGAAGGTACAATCAGGATGGGCGTATTGACGGGGGCGGGCATGAAACGGATCAACATTTCTTCGGGAACGATGTGGGAGCCGATTGTGGGCTATTCGCGGGCGGTGCGCGTGGGCAACGTGGTGCACGTCTCGGGAACGACGGCCACGGATGCAAGCGGACAGCCTCGTGGGCGCGGGCAATCCTTACACGCAAACCGATGCAGGCGCTGAGGAATATCGCGCAGCGCGCTGAAGCGCGCGGGCGCGTCGCTTGGAGATGTGGTGCGCACGCGGATCTACGTGACGCGGATCAGTGACTGGGAGGAAATCGGACGCGCGCACGGCGAAGTTTTCGGTAAGATTCGACCGGCGACGGCGATGGTCGAAGTGAGCCGGCTGATCAATCCGGAGATGCTGGTGGAGATCGAGGCCGAGGCGATTGTGGCGAATTCGGGAAATCGGGAAGCGAGCGCGAACTCAGCGCGCGACGCGCGCGCAAGAGCGGCGAAAGCAGTATTCGCAGGAGCGGACGTTGAGAGCTCAAGCTGGAGGAACGCGATATGAAAATCGCAGCGGAGCGCGGCGCTCTCGGTCGTGGAGACGTCTTGCCGTTGGGCTTTCCGGTTTGCGCGGCATTCGCGCTGCTGGTTTTGGCTGGTCCGCCGATGGCCGCGAACTGCGGCGGCGCAGACCGGCGGCCGCAGAAGCAGCTCACCGTCGAGCGCATCTATTCCGCGCCCAGCCTGAGCGGCAGACCGCTGCGCGACACGATGTGGAGTCCGGACGGCAAGCTGCTGACTTACCTCGATGACAATGCGAGCCGGCCCGGAAATCTGGGCGGTGGACGCAGCGACAGGGCAGAAGCGCGTGTCTGGTGGACGCTCAGCACCTGCGCGACGTCCTGCTGCCGCCGGCATCGCGTGGCCAGCAAACCGGTTTGGGGCGCCTCGCGCCGCCGAGATATTTGTGGGCGCCGGGAGGCGCAGGCGCTGCTCTTCATCTCGGCCAAGGAACTGTTTTGGTATGACCTGAAGACGCGAATCCGCGAAAACACCTGCTCGCCGAAACCTGCGAAAGGCGCTCCGCGGGCGAAGCGGCGGATATCGACGACGCCAAAATTTCGCCAGATGGGCGCTGGGTGAGCTTTCTGCGCGAGCCACGATGTGTGGGTGGTCAGCGTCGGCGGGCGGAGGAGCGCGACAGCTTACGCGCGGCGGCTACGGAGGAGTTACGCAACGGCGAACTGGACTGGGTCTATCCGGAGGAGCTGGAATCTGGGGACGGCGTATTGGTGGTCGCCGGACTCCTCGAAAATCGCTCTGCTGCAACTCGACGAGCGCGCCGTCGCAGAAATATCCGCTGGTGAGATGAGCTTTCCTACGGCGGCGAGGTGACCGAGGAACGCTTTCCGGAGGCCGGCTCGCCGAATCCGGTCGCGCACGTTGGCGTGGTGGACATGGCGGGCGGCGACGTTCGTTGGATGGACACGGGCAGCGACGAGACGGCGCTGCTGGCGCGAGTGGCGTGGCTCGCCGGATTCGCGGCGTGTGGCCATCGAGCGCCTGAATCGCGTGCAAAACCGTCTGGATATGCTGTTCGCGGATGCCGCCACCGGCAAGTCCGAGACGCGTGCTCACGGAACAGGACAAATACTGGATCAACTTATCCGGAACGTTCAATCCGATCTCGCATTTTCTTTCGGCGGACGGAAAGCGCTTTCTGTGGTCGAGCGAGCGCTCCGGATTCCGCCATCTTTATCTGTACGATCTTGCCGGCAAGCAACTGGCGCAGCTCACTCACGGCGATTGGGAGGTGGAGAACGTCGCGAAGATGGACGAGCAAGCGCAGGCGTCTTACTTCACCTCGACGCAAAAAAGTCCCATCGAGCGGCACTTTTATCGCGTGGCGCTCTCGGGCGGCGAACCCGTCGCGCTGACGCACGAGCACGGCACGCACAGCGTCAGCCTGGCGCCCGACGGCAAGCATTTCCTGGACACGTATTCAACGGCGATGACTCCGCCCGCAGCAGCGTCTCTACAACGCCGACGGCGGCCTGGTATCCACGCTCGCTGAAAATAAAGTGACGGAGCTCGACAAACTATCACCTTCAGCCCGTGGAATTCTTCACCGTGCCAGGCGCCGATGGAACGCCGCTCGAAGCGGCGATGATCAAGCCGGCCGGATTCGATGCCGGCCGAAAATATCCGGTGATCGTGCATCTCTACGGCGGCCCGCACGGGCAGGAGGTGCGGGATGCCTGGCAGGGCTCGAATTTCCTGTGGCACGAAATGATGGCGGAGAAAGGGCTTCGTGATTTTTGTTCTCGACAATCGAGGCACGGCCGGGCGTGGCCATAATTTCGAGACGCCCATCTATCATCACTTTGGCAGCGTGGAACTGGCGGACCAACTCGCCGGCGTGAAGTGGCTTTCGAGCCGGCCTTATGTGGATGGCGCGCGCATTGGGATCTGGGGCTGGAGCTTCGGCGGCTACATGACCTGCGTGGCCATGCTGCGAGGCGGCGACGTTTTCAAGGCGGGCTTTGCGGGCGCGCCGGTGACGGATTGGCGGCGCTACGACACGATCTACACCGAGCGCTACATGGGCACGCCGCAGGAAAATCCCGACGGCTATCGCGACTCGTCGCCGGTCAATTTCGCCGCCGGGCTGCGTGGCAAGCTGCTGATCGCCCATGCCACGGGCGACGACAACGTGCATTTCGCGAATTCGGTGGCCCTCGCGGAAAAGCTGGTGGAAGCACAAAAATATGCGGAGTTCGAGATCTATGCCGACCGCGGGCACGGCATCAGCGATAGCGCGGCCCGAATTCACATCTTTAATCGCGTTACGCAGTTTTTCGTGGAAAACCTAGGCAAGTAGGGTATTGGACTAGTGTCCTTAGAGTAGAGCGTCCTCGAAAGCCCTAAGATAGGAGCGCGCCTCCTTAGGGCATGTGCACCGCATCACTTTCAGCTTTACCCCCTTTGTGCACATATGTTTGGTACTTCCGCCTGATTCTCGTGGCCTTCTCCGCATGTTCGCCCGGTTTGTCTTTCCCTCTTGTAGACCCTCCTGCCAAAATCCTGACGCATACTAAGTAAGAAGCCTTACCCTTTTTTGGCACCGCTGTACAGTATGGAACCTACGCCATTCCATGTAGCTTCTTGCACGGAGGATTTTAACCGTGGCAAGAAAACTGGCGTTATTAAACAAACTGACAAAGGAGCTAAGAAACTCACACGCGTTAGCGACGCTTGTCATCGCCGGCGCAGTTTCGATCATGGGTTGCGGCGGTACTGCCGGACACCCTAGCCCGCAAGCTGAGAGCGCTACACCGAGCGCTACACAAGGTTCAGGGACAACTTCTTCTAGCGCGAATTCTAATTCGGGGACGCCGGCGAACCCGAGCGCACCAGCCGGTACGAGTCAAGGAACGTCGGGCGGCGGGTCGAATTCCGCGAGCACGAGCGGGTCGAATTCCGCGAGCACGAGCCCTATATCAAATTCTGGCAATGGACAAACCATCTCGGCGTCGGGCCCGCTTCCGGCCTTTCCTGGCGCCCAGGGAGGCGGTGCAGCATCGGTTGGCGGGCGTGGCGGCCAAGTGATAGAGGTGACAAATCTGAATGATTCCGGTTCAGGAAGTTTGCGCAATTGTCTGGAAGCCTCTGGGTCGCGGACATGCGTTTTCCGCGTCGGCGGAACAATCATGATGCAATCGCCCCTTCGCATCACAAGTCCCTACATCACCGTCGCGGGCCAAAGCGCTCCGGGCGGCGGAATCCTGATCAATGGTCTGAATGACAGTGGCGAAGGATTCATGATTAACACCCACGACGTGGTGGTGCGCTACATCCGCGTGCGAATGGGCTTGAGCTCGGCTCGGCCGCCGGGATCGCAATCCGGATCACCGATCTGGATTGGTAATGGCGATATTTACAACGTGGTGGTGGATCACTGCTCGTTTAGCTGGACTACCGATGAGAACGTGACGTTCTGGATGAACACACCGGGAATGGCCAATCGCAAGGTCAGTATTCAGTGGTCAACGATTGGACAGGGTCTTGCCGGGCACTCTACCGACCTCATTACTGGGTCGAGCGTCGGGCTTTTCGATCAGGAAACGGACATCGATATCCATCACAATTTTTGGGCTGATTCCAGCCATCGGCGCCCGCTGCTGAAGAACACTTCCACCCGGCTGGTGAACAACATTATTTATAACTCCAATTTTTATTCTACGCAGGCGCTGGGCGGAATCTCCCTCGACGTGATTGGCAATCTCTACAAAGAGGGCTCGATGGTGGACGGGGTGCACGAAATTCAATTAAGCGAAGTGTCCTCCGGCGATGGCCCCTCGGGCTCGCCTTCGGTGTATCTGGCCGGAAACAAGGGCTGGAATCAGGTAAACCCGCAAGGCAATCAATGGCTGATGGCAGCCCGGATCAGCGGGGAAAACGGGTCGGAGACCGGACCTGCCACTGGTTTTCAGCGCTCTTCACCGATGTCCGCAGAGCAGTTTCCCATTCAAGCAAATGATGTAAATACTCTCGAAGATTTGCTGCTTCCCTCGAACGCGCTCCATCCAGTTGGCGCTTCACAGGGGCTGGACTGCAACGGAAATTGGGTGGTGAATCGCGATACCGTCGACGCGCGGCTGGTGAGTGACTATTCCGCGGGCACGGGACAGATTCCGACCAGCCAAGACGACGTGGGAGGCTTCCCAACGATCGCAGCGGGGACGCCGTGCACATCGACAGCGCACGACGGACTCCCGGACGCCTGGAAGGCGAAGTATGGCTTCAGGGCAGCCGACACGACCGTGGCGAATGCGATCACGATGAACGGCTTCACGTACCTGGAAAACTACCTCAATGGCACCGATCCCATCGCCTTGGTGATGGCTCATTTTGCCCGGCCGACATTGGGAAACCGCAACTCGCTGGCGGATATTGCGGTCGCACTGTTGACGGCACGCTTGCAATTTTCGACGGGCCTCATGCAGAACTGGATACGAACAAGCTTGCTTTCACTGGCACATCGATAGGAAACAGCACTACAGATTTGCCGGCGCATGAAGTGGTGACGAAAGTGCGCCGGTAAAATCTGTAGTGTTCTTACCGTAGGGCCTCCTCCAAAATCCTACGCTGGCGGCAATTTGTTTCAGGGCGGCCACGCCTGCACTCCTCGCGACCTTACACACAGATTCTAAAAGTTCTCTATTGAACGAGCACTTGAGCCGCCGGCGCAGATCGGGAAATTTCTAGAGGCCGGCGGCGCGAGTTCGAGAGTTGCTGTCGAGCACGGGAATTTCCTGGGGTCTAACGATATCGCTCGCAGAATATGGCGCTTCCTTGCGGCAAACCTGGCAGCGGATGAGGGTAACGCCTACGCCAGAATCCGGCCTGCTCGCGCTGTCACGGGAGTGGGAAACAGGAACGGCTGTATGCGTCCCGCAGAAAAGACAGATGACAATGCTATCGCTCGCGTTTTGTGGCTTCTGGGTCATAAGACCCTCCAGAACTAGGATCAAGTAGCTTAAGGGGAGACAGATGATACCGCCGGGGTGCCACTCTGTCCACCAGATATACCCCTCATGGGAAGCCTCGTCAGCCGAAACGCAGGTTTCTCTATGTGTCTATATTTAAAGCATTTAACGCGTATGCCGGTTCTCCGGCGTCTGGCGAAATCCACAGCCTAGAGAAAAAGCCAGACCGACAAATACCCGATCAGTGCCCCGATCAAAGCTCCGGCAATAATGTCAGTAAGGAAGTGCATGCCGACGATGATGCGGGAGACTGCGATCATAGCGGCGACCGCCAGGAGGCAAGGCTGGCACTGAGGATAGAAGCTGCCCACCGCAATCGCGATGGCGAATGAAGTCATGGCGTGGCCGGAGGGAAATGAGAAACGATCAGGCGGTGTGATCACGGCCCAGCAGTGTGGCTCGATTTCGCAGGGCCGGCGGCGGCGGCTGAGGGGCTTCACGCGCTGAAAGATCAAGATGGCCGTGAGAGCCGAAAGTGCGCCGGCAAAAAAGGCTCGGTAGCGATTTTGTCCTCCGCAGACGAGCACAAAGATGCCCAACGAATACCAAAGCCAGCCGTTGCCCAGCCGGCTCATCATCAGCATTAGGATTCTGATGGGTCGTGGCGCGCGCCAACGGTGCAGGCGGCGCATCAATCGCAGGTCGCGCTGTTCGATGAAGCCCCACACCGCTCTGGCTACGGCCATGCGCACACCTCCGCAGTCCGGCTCATCAGCGATTCCACGGGCTCTGGGCGCGCTCTTTGGCCAGCTATTGACGCGAGCGCTCCAGCGCCGGGCGAATAAGCTCTCGTCCAGTCGCGTGGCCATCGTAGCTACGGGCACCAGCAGGGTGAGAGGACTAAAGAGCAAGGTCCAAGGGCGCTCTTGAAACATCTTCGCCGTAATCCAAAGGACATCGCGCGTAAGACGAAGATATCCGCCGCTGGCGCCATGCGCGACCGCAGTCTGAGCTCTCAATCCGGCAAAAAACTCCTCTTTATCGCGCGCGCCGCGGACCTCGGTGTAGGCCGCCCCGACTGAAAAGATGGCGTGAGAATCGCTTCCGCCCAGACCGGCTTTACCCGTGCTGCGCGCCAACTCTGCCGCTTGCCGGTTGTGAAACGCCGGCATTTGGCCGCTGCGCACCTCGAGCGCCGGAACGTAGCCTTCCACCCAGGCGAAATCGTCCAAGTCACGCCGTCCGGTTAGGGCGGAAAAAATATGGTTCATGCTGAAGAAAAGGCGACGCTCGGTAAGATAAGCAAGCAGGCAGACGAAGTCATCGCGGCGGCGCTGGATTTCGATGTGTTGCCGTTCGGTGATATCAAAGACTCCGATATGCACCGTAGTACCGCTGGGCATGCGGCAAGTGACCTCTTCGCTCAGGAAGAAGTCCGCGTGACAGCGCAGCGATTCGGCAGCGCCGACGGAATCATGGTCAGTTAGCGTGACCAGATCCATCCCTTTTCTTTTCAAGGTGGAATAAACTGTCTGCGGATCGTTATAAGATTCGCGACAGATGCGCTTCAGCAGGGGGACGGTGCACATCCCCGAGTGAATGGAATGGACGTGCAGATCGCATTTCATCGCCTACCACGATGGAGTGCTATTGTTACAGCCGCAAGAATGCCCTAATAAAGTGCAATTACATGCACCGATCGAATAATACCGTTTGCCTCATCTTTTCAGAGAGATAGCCGCTCACTCCAGAGTCTGTTGTGCGAGAATTGGCCACCAATGAGGCGTATCGCCTTTGTTTACTTTGACGCCGGCGGAGGTCATCGCAATGCCGCCATGGCCCTCGCTGCAGCGATAAAACAATCCGATCTTCCGTGGGATGTGCAGCTCGTCAATCTGCAAGAGATTCTCGACTCCATTGATTTTGTTCTCCGGTTCACCGGACTGCGCATTCAGGATGTTTACAACCGCATGCTGCAAAACGGCTGGACGCTGGGCAGCCCGCAACTGATGCGCGTGCTGCAGGGCGTTATTCGCCTGTACCACGGAAAGACGGTTCGCTTACTTGAGAAATACTGGGGGGATTTGAAGCCGGATTTGGTCGTGTCGCTCGTTCCGCATTTCAATCGCGCGCTTTGCCAGAGCCTCGCAAAGGCCTGCCCCGGCAAACCTTTTGTGACAATTTTGACCGATATCGCGGACTACCCGCCGCATTTCTGGATCGAACGGCAGCAACAATTCTTAATTTGCGGATCTGAGCGAGCCGTGGAGCAAGCCCGGCAATTGGGGCACCCGAAGGAGCGTATATTCCAAACGTCTGGAATGATCCTGAATCCCCGGTTTTACAACTACAGCCAGGTTGATCGAGCAGCGGAAAGGGCCAAGCAAGGTCTCGATCCTTCTCGTATGACGGGGCTGGTGCTTTTCGGTGGCCAGGGCGCTCGGAAAAAAATGCTCGAAATTGACCGCCGCCTGAGCCAATCCACATTGACGGTTCAACTGATTCTGCTGTGCGGGAAAAATGAGCGCCTGCTGGGCGAGTTGCGGGCACAGCCCCGGTCCATGCCGCGGCTAATCGAAGGGTTCACCACCAACGTGCCCTATTACATGCAGCTCTCTGATTTCTTCATTGGCAAGCCCGGCCCCGGCAGCATCGCTGAAGCGCTGGAGATGGGCCTGCCGGTTATTGTTGAGCGGAACGCCTGGACCCTCCCGCAGGAACGCTATAATGCAACATGGGTACAGGAAAAACAGGTGGGATTAGTGGTGCGCAATTTCGATACAATTGCCAACGACGTGGCGCGGTTGCTCGACGGACCGACGTTTGCCGAATTTCAAGGCAATGCCAAGAAAATGCACAACCGCGCATTATTTGAGATCCCGGACATCCTGTCTCGAATTCTGCAGACATCCACAAGCTAGAGGCACTTCTCCCTTTCAGCCTCCGGTTGCTCTGCTACAACCGGTTTTGCCGTGACTTTGGAGCTTTGATGCCCATTGAGGTTCGCGATGCGCTGTTGATCTTCAATCCGATGGCCGGTCGCGCTCGCGGATTTCGATCCGGGGCGCTCGATCGAGTACGCAAGGTGCTCGAGCACCACGGCATCGAATCGGAACTGGCGCCCACCGATGGACCGGGGTCGGCGCCGGAGATGGCTCGGCGAGCGGTTCGCGAGCGGAGGGAGCTGGTAATCGTCTGCGGCGGCGATGGCACCCTCAACGAAGTCGTAAACGGGCTTGCCGGAAGCGCGATGCCGCTGGCTTTGCTGCCCGCCGGGACCGCGAATGTATTCGCCAAGGAGTTGGGCCTTCCCTGGAATATTGAGCACGCGGCTTCGTTGATTCGTGGCAGCAACCTGCGGCGGATCGCCTTGGGCCATGTAACCGCGCATGGTTCCGAAGGCGGAGCCCGCCATTTCCTCTCGCTGGCTGGTGCCGGACCCGACGGAGCCATCGTTCGGGGCGTGAACCCGGCGCTCAAGAAGCGTACCGGGCAAATAGCGTTTTGGTTGGAGGGAGTGCGGCAGATGGTGTCCTACCGCTTCCCTCGGTTCCGCGTGAGCTTCGATGGGCACGCGTCGGAAGCCACGCTGATGATCGTGGGGCGTACGAAGCACTACGGTGGCCCGATTCAGATCACCACCGGCGCCGATCTTTATGGCAACGACTTCGAGTTGATGCTCTGTACCACGAAGAGCCGCTGGAAGTATCTCTCCTACATTCCCCTTCTCCTCGCGGGCCAGTTGCGGCGTGCTCGTCATACGCATTTCTTGCGGGCGGTGGCGATGCGCTGCGACCCGATTGACGACGAACCCATCTGGGTGCAAGTGGATGGCGAGCCTGCTGGCCGCTTGCCCGCGGACTTTCGTATCGTCGAAGACGCGCTGACATTGGCGGTCCCTCACAAACCCGGCAAGTAGAGCGACTTACTCTAATAGCATGCTTTTTCTGTAGTTTGGCTCGTACGCAGGCTGCGGGTAGACGCGTAGTTCGCGCGTACGCTGCGAAGCATCTAATTAAGTGGGAGCAACGAAAATGAGAACCTCAAAACTGATACCCATTGCCGCTCTTTTTCTTACAGGATTTTTGTCTCCGAGCGGCTGGGCCCAAAATTCGAATTCACGGCCGGCAACTCCCGGCAGTATCAATTACGTTGAAGGACAGGCTTCTATCGATGGCGAGCCTCTCAGCTCGAGCTCAGTCGGTTCCTCGCAGCTCGGGCCGGGCAATCAGCTGACGACTCAATCAGGCAAAGTCGAGATTCTCCTGACTCCGGGCGTCTTTCTCCGAGTGGCGGAGAATAGCACGGTGAAGATGATCAGACCCGAGCTTGCCACTACCGAAGTCGAGGTGGATAAGGGCCGCGCCATGGTGGAAGGCACGGACATCCGCAAGGAAAACGATATCCGCATCGATGTAAACGGTACGAACACGAAGATCCTCAAGAACGGATTGTATGAGTTTGACGCCGATGAGGACTCAATTCGGGTATTCAAGGGCAAAGTCGAGGTCCGCGATGGTGGGCAGAAGGTCGATCTCGGGCAGGGCAGAGAAATTGTCCTGAACACTGGCGGAAAATTGAAGGCTGAAGACTTCGACGCCCGCAAGTATCAGGATGACGACTTCTACCGCTGGAGTGGGCTGCGATCTGGATACTTGGCCGAAGCAAGTGTCGATGAAGCACGCCGTTATGTGGACGGGGGACCGGGTTGGTACGGCCCTGGATGGTATTGGGACCCGTGGTTCGCGTCTTACACGTTCATTCCGGGTGGCGGGATTTTGTACAGCCCCTTTGGCTGGGGCTTCTACTCGCCGTTTGCGGTCTACCGGTCGCCGTTCTTCTATGGTTACTACGGTCAGCCGCATCGCTTCGGAGAGTACCACTATCCCTACGGCCACGGATTTGAGCCGCAGGGTGGCTTCCACGGTCCGGTGGTTCGCGGCGGAATTCCTCAGGTCCCCAGGGCTGGAGGGGCAGCGGGTGGTAGCGGAGCCAGAGCTCCTCAAGTCCCGAGGGCTGGGGGAGCAATGCGCGGTGGCGGCGGCCGACGCTGATTAGCAGTCCTCGTCAAACCGAGCATTTCAGCCGCGGGGTGATCTTAATCCGCCCTGCGGCTGTCTTGTGTGGGTAGGGAAGCTCGGTGCGTGCGTCTCTTACTGCGGCGCCGGGCCGCGCACGACCTGCACAAAATCATCGGGGCGAATCCACTTGCCGAATGCCGCGCGGACCTCGTCCGCGGTAAGCGCATAAAAACGCTTGGCCGCGCGGTCGGGTTCGTCAATCGGCAACCCAATCTGCGCGCGTGCGACCAACGCATTGGCAACGCCATCTACGCTCGACTCGCCGAGCGGAAGCTGGCGCAAGACCAAAGCCTTAGCCTGCTGCAACTCCGCCGGCGTCACATTTTCCTTCTGCATGTCGATCAGATCACGCTGAATCAATTGCCGGGCTTTGGACACATTTTGTGGATCGCATGCGTACGTGACGGTGTAGATGGTGCGCGTCTTCATCGCATTAAGGACAACATCGACGTTATACACATAGCCGTTGACTTGCCTGAGGTCATGATAGAGCCGCGTGGCGTAAAAGCCGCCGCCCAGGACGTGATTCGCAAGCTGCAGAGCGTAGTAATCGGAATCAAACCGGGTAATGGGGATGGTCTCGGAAAGATCGACGGAGTCCTGCAGCTCAGTCGGATCGGGCACGTTCGCGGCTGCTGCTTTGTTTGGCGGAACACGCGGGAGATCGACCTCGGGTTTAGGACCGGCAGCCTTCCACCCTCCAAACGATTTCTCGATGATCTCCTTGGCTTCTGCCGGCGTGATATCGCCGACGACAACGATGGTAGTAAGGTCCGGTCGCAGGGCTTTGGCGTAATACTGCCTTACGTCATCCAGAGTAAGGGACGAAACAGTTTCAGGGGTCGTCTGCCGAAGCACGGGATCCTTGGCTGGGAGCAACGCCGCATTGAGCGCGCGGCCGGCGCGATAACCCGGACTCCTCATCTGACCGGCCACGAACTGCGCGGTCTGCGGCTTCAGCACCTTGAAAGCTTCGTCGGGAAGCGCGGGGTTCAGCTCGTTATCGGCTAGCAATTGCACGCCACGGGCAAACTCCTGCTTCAGCGTCAGGAGCGAAAATTGAAAGCCTGCGGACTCTTCGGCGGCTATATCGTCAAGGGCTTTTTGAAAAGCCAGCCGATCCAGATTCTTGGTGCCATAGGAAAATAGATCTTCCAGGATTCCGTCTACGCCCTCATGGCCAGCGGGCGCCTCCATTTGCGGATCGTGCTGCACATGTCCCACCAGCGTCACCGTGGGAGTAACCTTCACGGTTCGAACAATCAAGCGCAGCCCATTCGACAACGTCATATCGGTAGATGGCGGCTGCGGCGCGGGCAGTTTCAGGGTGAGAAGTTCGGAACTCGCCCAGGCGGGTAACTCGACAGCTTTGGTGGGAGTGGAGGTGAGTTGCTCGGCCCCTCCAAATCCGTTCGAAGAAACCGGCTCGCCCGACTGGGCAGGCTTTAGTGTGGCCGTGATCGAATCCTTGTCGACAAGATACGTTTTCGCCAGCTTATTTACGTCTTCGACAGTCACCCGCTTCATCGCGTCCACATCCTCGTCCGGCGAGTTTCGGCCTTCGCCGGCCAGGGCGTCCGACCATACCTCTGCCAAGCCGGGTATGGAGTTTCGACGAAACTCGGCGGAAGCGATTTCGCGTCTCTTGGCCGCTTCGACCAGGTCCGCAGGGACGCCCTTTGCGGCATAATCCCCCAGGATCTTGCGCATCTCCTGAATCACAGGCGCCGCATCTCCATCGGCAGGCAAGACCGCCACGCTGTAAGCCATGCTGGCTTTGGGATAGGCTTCCGCAAGACCGAATTCCGCTTCGAGCGCCTTACCCTGTGGAACCAGGGCATACAGATTCCCGCGCTGGCTTGCCAGCACATCAGCCAGGATGTGCACCGCCGCGAAGTCGGGACTATCCGTTCCCGGCATGCGATAAGCGAGAAATGCCAGGACGTAAGGAAGATTGCTATCCAGCGTGAAAGATTCTGCTTTCACCGGGTTCAGATTGACAGGCAGGCGTGGGGGCAGCTGCTTGCGTTCGATTTTCCCGTAAAGCTCCTTGACCTTGGCCAGTACGGCATCGGGCTCCACGTCGCCGGCAATGACGAGAATCGCGTTATTGGGCGCGTACCAGGTCTTATAAAACTCCTTTAGCATCTCTCCGGTCGTCGCTTCAAAGGACTCCTTGGTACCCAGAGGATCATGGCCGTAGGGCGTCCCCGAAAACATATCTTCGCTCACGCGCGTGACGAACTTGTAGGTGGGGTTCGAAAGGTCCCGCGCGACTTCCTGCTCAATGGCGCCTTTCTCCTGAGCCCATTCAGCCTGTGAATCCTGAATGTCCTGCATGCACGCGGCGTCGACCCGTAAGGCGATATCCAAATCGGCTGCAGGAAGAGTTGTGTAGTATTGCGTTATGTTCTGCTGCGTATCGGCATTACCAAATCCCCCCAATTGCGCAAAAATCGCGGAGATTTGATCGCCGGTCAGACCTGCACAGCCGCGGAAGGCCATGTGTTCCTGGGCATGTGCCATGCCCGGAAAACCCTGCGGCGTTTCATTGCCACCGACCAGATAGTTCTGCTCGACGGTAACCACCGGCGCGAGCGGATTGCGTAAAATCACCACCCGCAGTCCATTATCGAGCGTGGCGCGTGTGACCTCGCCCTCGCCGGCCTGCCTTACTTGAGCCCTCACCTGAACCCTTGCTTGCACGAAGATCAGGGCGGACGCCAGACATAAACAAACGATTGCTGATACTCGAACGATTGGGGAGGCCATTTCTTACTCCTGACTAGCCTGAGAGAAAGACTCAATCCGGCACTATCTTGTATTGTCACCGGCCTGCGGAGATTCGGCAAATCCCATTTCGCCGCCGATTCGTTCAGTTCTCGGCCCAAAAGTACTTTGACGCAGCTGGGTGCGTCCTAGTTAGCTGGTTGCCGTGCAAGAACAACATACCGGGCAATCGCAAACCCGAGAACGCCCCCGGCAAATGTGTCGGATGTGAAGTGGGACTGCAAGGTGACGCGGGACACGCCCACGGCGGCGGCAAGTCCATAGGCCAGCCAACGGTGCCACGCCGGATGGGGATAGCGCTCGGCAAAAATCGTGGCCACCGCCATGACTGCGATCTCGTGGCCGGAAGGCATGCTGCCAAGCCCGCCGAGATAGCCCCCATCGTTTGTGGGCACTTTGAACCAACTATCCCTGAAGTTGCCATTCGGAAGATAGCTGACGGGAGCCTCGCGGCGGTCGATGTCCTTCATCACCGTTGTCAGGATTTCTGAGTCGATGACCGCCTCGCCTGCCAACAAAAACGTTTTCTGATCATACGCATTCCTGCGGGCGATTGCGGCAATGTAGAAAGCGGAGGCGAATGCTTCCGTAGCCGTAGCAGTGTTAAAACCGCTGAAAGCATTGTTGAAGCCGCTCAACGCTGGCGTATTTCGGATATACGCGGCGTTGTGCGGATCTGTTGTCGCCAGCAGGACGGTGGCTCCCAGCAATGCGAGGGCAGGCTTGAGGTGGTGTCCGCGTGCCATGGACAAGGGGAATAGCCAGATCTGCTTCTGATCGTGGAGCATGTCCGGTACGCTCCTTCGCCATTGGCTTCCGAGGATCTGCCATTCCGAAGGATTGCGTGCGAATGTTGAAGGCTGTACCGGATCGGGGGCCGGCTCTGCAGAAGTGCTTTCTGAGGTGGGATCGAAGGCCGCGGTAGGTGCTGGATCATCCTGGGCGGCGCAAAGCTGCACAGCGACAAGCGAAGCAAACAGTAGCGCGAGAGGCGAGAGCCATTTGGGCATCAAACGCTCCGATCGAAGCCGAAGGGTGCCAAGAGCTGGCCGGGCATCGGCACATGAGCCGATATTCTATGATATTGGCGCCGGTTGGCGCACTCTTCATTCGTCAAGTTCCTCAACTTTCACTGCCGTGCGGAGTTCCTCGCGGTCCTATGCCACGATGATAGAATCTGTGCATCCGTTAACCCGACTACAATTCAGGCGCATATGCGGATGAGCAACACGCCTGCCAGGCATCTTTTCGCTGCGTTTCGAACGGGAATCGCGGCGTTTCTGCTTTTCTGCTCCATGGCCGGCATCTGCGACGCGCAAAGCGTCCGAGCTCATGACGTCGTCTGTAAAGGCGGTAACGGAGACTTCGAGGCGTCCTTCCAGACCGGTGTAAGCGTGCTTGTAGGTCCGGTGAGAAATGGAAGGTTGGCGACTCGTTCCTGTGAAGCAGATTTAACCTGGAATAGGCAAATACTCCACGTTGCCACCGCTGCGTCCGAGCTGGATGTTGATGGATTCGGCGTCGATCTGGGCATGAACGTTCCTCTCGTTATGTTTCAGGTTAAGAAATTGGCCGCCGACTGCTGCATGTCTTACCAGATTTACGTGCTGCACAAGCCGCCGAAATTACTTCGCACCCTCACCGGCGCGGAATTCTTCAGCGCCGCCGATACCGATCTTGACGGCCACGTCGAAATCTGGGCGGACGACGCCGCATCAGTCGATGGGTTTGAAGACCTAACCAGAGATCAGTTGGCTTTCCCGCCTACGATCGTGCTCCGATTCGTGAAAGGCAAACTTTTGGATGTCAGCTCGGAATTCCAACCCTATTTTGACCTTGAAATTGCGCAGTTGCAGGCGCAACTCGATGCGCAGAAGCTCCGCGATTTCAAAAACAGCGATGGTAGATTGCCGCCGCCCGTTCCATTCACCGTGGAAGGCTTGCGGCGAAGGGATTATCTGCGAGGCGTGAAGGCACAAGTGCTCGAAATCGTCTGGTCGTACTTGTATAGCGGTCGTGAACAGGAGGCCTGGCGTTCCCTGGCGGAGATGTGGCCAAGCGGCGATCTCGATCGGATTCATGCGGAGATATTGAGGTCACGCACTCGCGGAATCAGCGCTCAACTGGATGGCGTGTCCACCGCGAGGCCGGCGAGCTCAACTCAGGCCCGGATCTTCGATGCTATAAACGTACCGGAGAGGGCCAAGCCGGAGCTTGTCGTGCCTCAGCCCATCATGCTTCGGCGGTCTCCTCCTCTGGACTTCTCGGAGGAGAGCTCCGCCTTCTCGGAGCTGATGCTGGACCTGGTGATTGACTCGGCCGGGAAAGTACGCTCCGCTCAACCCTCCGGCGGCGCGGCCTGGTCCGACGCAGAACTGAAGGATGCGGTACGAAGATGGAAATTCATCCCTGCCTTCCGGCAGGGTCGCGCGGTTGCCAGCCGGACAGGGTTGGCTGTCTCCCTGAAGCGATAGCCTCCACAGATTCCGACAGATCTACTCATCATCCACCTCGACTTCAGAAGACCGACCGCAGAGTGGCTTTCGGGACAAATACGACGGGAACCAACGCGAAACGCGAAGCGCCTTACGCTTGGCTCACGGTTTGGCCAAGCGCAGCCTTGACGCGCTCAGGTGTAAACGGAACTTGCCGGACGCGTGCGCCGGTGGCATCGAAGATGGCATTCCCGATTGCCGCCGCGACGATGGTGATGGAGGTCTCGCCGGCTCCCGTCGCATTTTCCTCGGGCCGGTTGAGCAGTTTGACCTTAAACTCCGGAATATCGAAACCCAACGGCAGTGTAGGGTAGCTTCGCCAGTCGGTTGAAGTCACCTTCTGGTCGTCCCAGGTAACCTCTTCCACCAGAGCGCGGCTCATGCCCTGCAGCGCGCCGCCTTCGATCTGGTTCCGCAGGCCGTCGGGGTTCGAGATCGGGCCGGAGTCATTGCTGAAGAATATCTTCTTCACGCTGACCTTTCCGGTATCCTGATTCACCTCGACTTCAGCGACCATCGCGGCAAATCCGTTGTCGCCCTCATAAGCAACGCACGCGAAGCCGCGGCCCGTGGCGATACCCGTCTTGCGCCCCTGCGGCTTGGGTGACGGACGCGCTTCCCAATTCGCCAGCTCGGCCGCCGCTTTCACCACATCGCTCACGCGAGGGCTGCTCAGGTGGCGCAACCGGAATGCCACCGGATCGGCCTTGGCCCGCGCCGCCAGCTCATCCATGAAGCATTCGTGAGCAAAACTATTCTGCAGCCTGGCGGGGGAGCGCAGCGGCCCCGTAAAAAACGGCGACACAATGTTGTGCGTAAGAGAACGTTCGGATTTTACCGTGCCTGTGCCTTTGGCCGTGCCTCCGACATTGCCCGCGACATAAGAAGGCACTCCGTTGCTGTTGTTGCTGTACGCTCGAGGCTCGGGTGCCGGCGTTCTGGCCATGAACGGCTCCGGCTGAAAACCCGCCAGCATGCCGGTAATCACATTCCCCGGCGTCCCGTAACCCGGGCGGTTGCCGAAGACCGCAGACCACGATTCATGGTCCCACGCGGTGATATTCCCCTGCCCGTCCAGTGCCGCGCGCTCATCCATGACGAACGCGAATCCGTAATTCTCGCCCCAGGCCATCTCATCTTTTCGCGTAAGCTGCACGCGCACGGGCTTACCCACCGCCTGGGAAAGCAGCGCGGCGTCATAGGTGACCGTGTCGGCGCCGTTGATTCCATAGCAGCCGGACCCTCTGCGAAAAATGACGCGCACGTTCTCCGGCTTCAAGCCAAGCAGGATGGCGGTGCTGCTTCGCACCGGCCAGACACCTTGCGTGGGCGACCAAAGAGTCGCCTTATCCCCCTGAACATCCGCGACGGCGCACGAACTGCCCATCGATCCGTGCATCTGGTAGGGATAGTGATAAGTGGCCTTCACGACGGTGGCAGCTTGCGCGAGCTTGTCATCCACATCTTTCGAATTGACCAGCAGCGTATCTCTCGTCGGCTTTTGGGTACGCAGGTAGTTGTAAAAATCCGCATGGCTCGGCAGTCCGGCGCCTGCGGTCCAGTTGACTTTCAGCTTGTTCGCGGCCTGAATCGCCTGCCAGGGCTTCTCCGCGACCACGCCCACGAAATTCTTTTTGACCACAACCTTCACCAGGCCCGGCATGCCCTGCACGGAGGCTTCATCCACGCTGACGACGGTTGCGCCTATGGCGGGAGGCCGCACCACGCGGCCATGCAACATTCCTGGCCGCCGCACGTTGTGAACAAACTCGAACTTGCCCGTAACGAGATCCGGCAGGTCCGGACGCTGTGCCGGCGTGCCGAGCACGGTCCATTCGCTGGCGGGTTTGCGTTTCGCATTCGGCTCGAGCTTCAGTTCAAACTTCTTCCCCCCGATCAATTGGCCATACGTCAATTTCTGAGCGGGATCGCTCTTCGCGCTGATGACCCCGTCTGCCGCTGTGAGCTGCTCGGCAGGCACGTTGAGCCGCTTCGACGCAAGTTCCAAAAGCGCTTCGCGGGCCGTGGCCGCAGCCTGCGCCAAATTATTGTGATTGAAATTCGTCGGGTGCGACTGGCTCCCCGAAGTGATGCCCTGATCCGGAGTCATCGACGTATCGCAAAAGATCATGTTGACGCGCTTGAAGGGCACGCATAGCTCTTCCGCGACCAATTGAATCTGCGCCGTGGAAATGCCCTGCCCCAGTTCTTCTTTACCGGTGTACGCCGTCACACTCCCGTCAGCGCCAATGGCGATCCAGGAGTCGAGTTGATTCGCCGGCGGCGCGCCGGTGCCTCCCGCTCCTTCGAACTCCTGCGCCGCAGCCGTTCCCAGCATGCCCTTCGTGCTAAAAGTGATAATCAGCGCCCCGGCGCCCGCCAGAAACGCCCTGCGCGAGAAACCCGCGCGATTCAAGGCCTCCGAGGCTTCAGTAGTGAGCGACGGATTGAGAATGGCTTTCGACGGCGTCCTCATTTGCCCATTCCTTGTCGCGCACGATTAATGGCCTGCAGCATCCGCACATGCGTGAAACAACGGCAGAGAACACCCGACATGGCTTGCTGAATCTCTTGCTCGCTGGCTTTCGGATTCTTGTCGAGAAAAGCCTTGGCGGTCATGATCACGCCGTTCACGCAGAAACCGCACTGCGCGGCCTGCTCTTGGATAAACGCCTGCTGCAGCGGGTGAGGTTTCTCGGCCGTGCCCAATCCTTCGAGCGTGGTGATCTCCGCCCCCTCCACGGTCTTGACCGGCGTGATGCAGGAGCGGATCGCCTGCCCTTTCACGATCACGGTGCAGGCTCCGCATTGCCCGAGCCCGCAGCCGAATTTAGGCCCATTCAATCCGAGATCGTCGCTCAGTACGTAGAGAAGCGGCGTCGTCGGATCGATATCGACGGAATGCTGTTGGCCGTTGACTTTGAGGGTTATTGCCATATTCCCAAGGTATGGCCAAGGCTGGTCCCGCGTCAAGTCATGCGTTGCCGCGGGGCAGTCGAGCCCATCCCGCGGGGACAGTTATTCTTTGCGCAAAGGCGAAGCCACACCGGTGCCACTTTCCACGGCTTCTTTGCTAGCCTGAAAACCACAGCAGATTTGGCGCTATATAGCCGGGCCCCCGGAAGCGACCACTTTTTTGGCGGTATCTAGCAATAATCTCAGTGACTTAATTTAAGGAGTGCGTCGTGAAAACTATCGTCCCTCTCAAACTGGCAGCAGTCGTGATGATTTGCCTGGTCGTGACCCCGGCTACAGGCTGGTCGCAAAGCGCGCCGGCGACTTCGGCCGGCGCCAATGGTGTCTCCCGAACCACAAAAGCCATGAACTATCGCCGTGCTAAAGGCTCGGTCACAGTGAGCTTCCAGGGCACCGACCTCATGCAGGGAGCCTCCGGCGAAGCCAAGGTTGAGAGCAAGAACAACCGCATGGAAATCGAGGCCAAGTTCCAGGGGCTCCAAGACGCCACCAAGTTCGGCCTGGAGTATCTGACTTACGTCTTTTGGGCCGTTTCGCCGCAGGGACGCGCGCAAAACCTTGGCGAGGTCAGCATTAAGGACGGCGCGGCTGAGCTAAAGGCGCTCTCGGACATGCAGACTTTCGGCTTGATCGTTACGGCGGAGCCTTACTTTGCCGTGCAGCAGCCCGGCAACATGGTGGTCCTCGAAAACGTTCTCGCCAGTGCCAGCGGCGCTAAGGTCGAAAACATCGACGCCACCTACGAACTCTTGGGCCGCGGTGCTTATTCGTCCTCGAACACCAAGATCGACAACGCCATCTTTGGCATCGACCGGAAAACCCCCGTGGCGCTCTTTGAAGCCCGCAACGCCGTTCGTGTGGCGCGCAATGCCGAGGCCCCCAAGTATGCCACCGCCGTTTTCGCCAAGGCGGAACAGCAATTGAGCGTCGCCGAAGATGCCTACCGGCAGAAGCGCGATCGCAAGACTGTGGAAGCCGCCTCGCGCGACGTCGTCGAGACCGCCGAGGAATCTCGCGTAATGGCCGCGAAACAAAAGGCTGAAGAAGACGCGCAGGCTAAAATTGCCGCGGAAAAGAAAGCTGCGGAAGATCGCGAGGCCAAAGCTCGCGCCGACGCGGAAGCCGAAGCGCAACGACGCCAGGAGGCGGAGCAGGCACGCGTTCAAGCCGAACAGGCCAAGGCTGAAGCGGAACGCATGAAGCAAGAGGCCCAGCAGGCTGCGCTCGAGGCCGCAAAGCAGAAGGAAGAGGCCGACGCGGCGCGGCAAGCTGCCCTCGCTCAGCAGCAACAGGCCGAAAGCAAGGCGCAAGAGGCTGCCCAGGCGCAAGCTGCGGCACAAGCGGAGACCGCCAGCGCCCGTGCGGCAGCTGCCAGAGCCGAGGGAGAAAAGGCACAGTTGCGCGCGCAACTTCTGGCGCAATTCAACGCGGTTTTACAGACGCGCGATACCGCGCGTGGCCTCATCGTCAATATGTCCGACGTACTGTTCGATACCGCAAGCTTCACGCTCAAGCCCGGAGCCCGCGAGAAGCTGGCCAAAATCTCCGGCATCCTCCTCGGGCATCCCGGACTTATGCTGCAGGTTGAGGGCTATACGGACAGCGTGGGCAGCGACGAATTCAACCAACAGCTTTCCGGCAGGCGCGCGGATTCGGTCCGGGACTTTTTGGCTGAACAGGGTGTTGCGGGATCGGCCATGAGCGCGCAGGGATTCGGTAAAACGCAGCCGGTGGCGTCGAACGATACCGCCGAAGGCCGCCAGCGAAATCGCCGCGTTGAATTGGTCGTCAATGGCGACGCCATCAGCAACTCCGCAAGCGCCGCACCCGGTGCGAATCCTGGCGCCCAGCCCGTTGGCAGTGGCGCAGCGCCGGGCAGCCTTCGTCCCGTCTCCACCTGCAATCAACCCAACTAAAACTTGTCACTTGTAGCCCGGGGCGCCCGTGCAATTCCCGCACGGGTCCCTGGGGAAACACCCCTCGTCATCCTGTCTTCCGGCTAAAGTCACCTGCAGGATGAGCTTTCGCCGGTTTAACAAGACAAACTGGAGCGATGGATCTCTCCGTTAGCTAAACAACCGGCAAACTTGGAGCCTAGCGGTCTGCGTAGTAACCTTCGCGCGCTTGCACGACGAGATCCTTCTGCTTGGTCGTGAGATGGATCTTGTGGTAGCCGGTTCCGGCGGCAGCGTCGGGAGTGTAGCCCAGGCTGTATTGGCTGCGCAGTTCTTCTTCGATCTGGCGATAGATCTGGTCCACCGACTGCTTCTTTGAAACTTCAAACAGGCGGCCGCCGGTTTCGCTGGAGATGCGCGCCAGAATTTTCTTGCCGTCCGGCCGCTCCTCCGGGAATCGCTGCGGAGCCGGTCCGCCGCGACGCCCCATGCCCCCGCCGCCATAACCTCCGCCCGGTCGCCCGAAGCCCCTGCTTTGCAAAGCCTCTTCACCCGCAAACAGGATTGAGTACACAATCGTATTGGCCCTCTGCGCCGTCTCGATGGCCCTCTCCAAAGTCTCCTTGCTTCCGCGATCCACTCCGTCCGAGAGAACCACAACTGCCTTCCGCCCCTGCTGGTTCTTCAACACTTCGTCCGACGCTAGAAAAATCGCGTCATAGAGCGCCGTGCCGCCGCGGGCCCGCCCTCTTGGGTACCGGCCACTCTGACTTCCTGGATCGTCGTCAGGCTGCCCAATCTCCAGCAACTTGAGCGCGGACTCCAATTTCTGGTTCGAAGAGGTCAGACCCTGAAGAAGTTCCACCTCGCGATCGAAATGAATCAGAAAGGCCTGGTCCTGGCCCCCGCGCAGCATGTTGTCGAGGAAGCTTTGGCTCGCACCGCGCTCTTCGGGCAGCACGCGTCGCTGGCTCATGCTGGTATCCACGAGCAGGCCCAGCGTCAGCGGAAGATCGGTCTCCCGCGCAAAATAAGTGATCGCTTGCGGACGCCCGTCTTCTTCCAGCTTGAAATCGTCCTGGCCAAGATTCGAGATGATCTGCCCGTGCTTGTCGCGAACGGTGGCAAGTACACTGACCACTTTGACGTCGACCGAGATGCCGGGCTTTTCCTGGCTGCGCAGCGCAGGTTTCGCGCTCAGCAACAAGAGAACGGTGAACGCAAAGCCGCACACAGGCCATAACCTCCGGGAGCAGATCGATCCCCGGAGCAGCCAACGCCAACGTTTGCGGTGAGGAGAGTCTTGGCGATCAAAATGCTGCACTTGGCATCCTCCCGCTGCTTCCATCAGCAGCCCTTGCGTTCGCGATTCTACGAACACATGCACAGATTCCGCCAGGAGTTCTTCTGGTTGCCCGCCTGCGGCACTACGCTGCTTGGAACGTGGTAATATCTCCTCGCACACGACCGCAGTGGCAACCGCGATATGGCCCTTTTAGCTCGACTCCCGTACCCTCGACTCTCATACCAAAGTTCCGATGATTCAGAAATTCGACGCCCCGGCCGGAAAATCATCCATGCTTTGTCGGGAATTGTTGCGCTGCTTGCGCTAACGATCTTGGGCGCGGTGAACGGCTCCGGAACGCGTCGCCTTCGCCCCTGGCGCCGGCGGATTCGCAGCCAGTGCATTCGCAAAAGACAAGCCTCTCTCCTGGAAGCCGATTGAAGACGCGTTGTTGCGCGTCAATGACTCGCCGCCCAAGGAGTGGGGAATTTATCGCACCGGTAAGAAGAACGAGCCGCTACTGCTGCAGATGGGGAGCCGCTTCCTGTTTATCGACGCTCACGATCGGCAAGTCTTTGAGCTCGACCCATCGAAGATCGAACGCAAGTCCGGGGAACTTCTGTGGAGCCTCACCGATCGGCCTGCGAAACCTCTGGCCACTTCCGATTGGGTTGTAGACGATATCGGCGCCGCCTTCGTAGTCCGCGTCAGACTCGGCGGCGAAAATGCGTTGCTCGACCTGCAGATCCCGCACCCGCCTGATATTGGCTCGCTTCCCCAGCGGTCGCAAACACCGGCGCAAACGCGGCGCAGGAATTACTTCGCCGGCTCTACTTCAGGTTTTTGCCAATCCAGTTGTCGATGAACTTGACGATCTCGTCGCTGTTCCGATCGAGGAACATTTCGTGCATATTCCCGTGTATGCCCACATCCTCGAGGCGGACGAAGTCATCCTTTGCGCCAGCCTGATTGAGCCACTTGGGAATGCAAACGTCGAACACGCGATGATACGTGCCCTCGGCGGAGATCGAAAGAATGCGCATGTTCTCGAAGGACACCAGCTTGTGCACCGGCTCGTCCTGCAGATAGCAGCCCACCTCGTCGCCGGGCCGCTCGGAAGGCACGAGATGGACCTTCAGCTCTGACGGGCTCTTGATCGGCGGATCGAAATTGAAGGGCATCGTCGTCAGCCCCCAGGAATTTGGATTCACGCGCGTGTACTCCACCTTCGCTGTATCCGCGTTCCCGATTTGCGGGCCGCCGGGTTCGATGGCCACCATGCCGGCGATCAGCTTCGGACGCAGATTGGCGACGTCGAATCCCATTCCGCCTCCCTGTGAATGCGAGATCAGAATTACGGGCTTGCCGATCTGATCGAGCAGGGCTACGCCCGCGGGCACCGTGAGCTGTTCCTGATTGGCCACGAACTGCAATTGCCCCTTGGTGAAATTAGTCGAAGACCGGATCGCCCATCATGCCCTTCTTCGGGGAGTCGCTGGGCCACTGCGTGTACAGCTTCATCCGCGGGAAATTTCCGCCCGAGGGTACTGGCGCGGTCCAGATGGTTTCGAGATCGAGCGCCGTGCGGATTCCGAGCTTGGCGTCGACGCCCGGAACGTAGGGCGAGCGTCCCCGCGCCGGGTAGTCCACCATGTAAACCGTGTACCCCTGCGCCACTAAGTAGTACGCCCAGCCGGGCCGCCCGTCAGGCGTCTGCCGCCAGACGGCGCCGCTTTGTCCATTCCCGTGGAATAACACGATGGGATAGGGATGTTTGCTTTGCCTGGGCACCCAGACCTCGGTATACATCGTGTCGCCCATGGTCTCTTTGCCGGCTTCGCCCACGTACTTGCCGCCCGCGTAGAAGAATCCCTGGCGCGCGATACTGTCGGTAGCGAACGTCGGGATTGTGGAAGGCGGCGTCGCCATCGAGAGTTTGTCCTTCTGCGGGACATTCTTCTCCATCCAGGTGCCAATGAACTTGGCGATGTCATCGCTGTTCTTCTCGAGCATCATTTCGTGGCCGTTGCCGTGGATGCCCACATCTTCGAGCCTTACGAATTGCGTATGCACGCCCGCCTGATTCAGCCACTTGGCGAGGCACGGATCGTACTCGCGGTGATATCCGCCCTCTGCCGAGAGATAGACCACCGGAATCTTCTCGAGGTTGATCAGCTTATGTGCAGGCTCTTTCTGCACGTAACACGGCACCACGTCGCCGGGAGCGTCGGACTTTGCCTCGAGAACCGGCTGCAGCTCCGCGGGATCCTTGACCGGCGGGTCGTACGTAATCGGCTGAGCGGCAACTCCCCAGCTGAGTCCGCCTCCGCCCGTGTTGTAAGCGAGTGTCGCCGTATTCACGCCTTTGATGGGCGGCGCGGCAGGCTCGACGGTCACGATAGCTTTCACCTGGTTTGGCCGCGAATCGGCAGTCAGCCATCCGGGTGTTCCTCCCTGCGAGTGCGTTAAGAGAATGACCGGCGAATTGATGGCATCCAGCAGCGCTACGAGCGCCCGATGCGTCAGCTCATCTTGGCTGACCGGCCCTGCTCCCAGGAATTGCACCTGCGTCTTGGCAAAATTGTCGAAGATTGGATCGCCCATGAGCCCCGTGCCGGGAAACTGGTTATGCAGATGGGCGCGCGGGAAATTACCCTTTTTCGCGGAAGCGGTGAAAATCTCCTGGAGATTCGGCGCCGTGCGGATCGTCAGGTCGCCATCAATTCCGGGAACATACGGCGAACGGCCGCGCGCCGGCGAGTCCACCATGTACTGCACGTAGCCTTGCTTGGCGAAATAATAAGCCCAGCCGGGACGCCCATCGGGCGTCTGCTCCCAGTCCGTCGCCGTCTGCCCCGCGCCATGCACGTACACAATCGGGTACGGGTGCTTGATCTGCTTCGGCACCCAGACCACGACATAGGAGTCGCCGCCCATCGTCTCCTTGCCGGGCTCACCGACATAGTGGCCGCCCGCATAGAAGATTCCCGTACGCGCCAGATCGTCGGTCGGAAACGTCGGGATGGAAGCCGAAGCTCCAGCACCAGAGTTGGCCTTGGCGGCCTTCTTCGCGCTGAGTGCTCCCGGCCAGCTCATCGCCAGCACGAGACATCCTGCAATGACCACGACCGGCGCCAGACTCGAAATCCGTAGTTTCACGACGACCTCCCTGACCTGCAATGTACTTAGCCTTGGCTCATCAGACGTATTTACGACGGAGAGAGTTTCTTCAGGCAACGGGTCCGACGGCTCGCGCTGAGTTTACTACAATGAGCGCGCAAGTTGCATAAGCTTCAGGAGTAAGGCAACCAGTGCCGCCGTTGTTGCGTCTGATACGTTTACCTCCTACGATGA
Source organism: uncultured Acidobacteriota bacterium (assembly GCA_963810155.1). Lineage (GTDB taxonomy): Bacteria > Acidobacteriota > Terriglobia > Acidiferrales > UBA7541 > Palsa-189. Next base: position 157,539 of record CAWEMN010000001.1, on the reverse strand, counting down.
AATCGGGAGCCTTTTGGGCATGCTGCGGCTCTTGGTGTGCTACTTTGCGGGATGGGCTTGAATATGGCTTCCACTCTTGACTCAATTTCTCACGCCTCACCGAAGGCCGCGGCGGCAACGCGGGCGAACGCGGCAGCCGTGCCCTGGTATATCTGGTCGCTTTTCGCCGCGGTAATTTCTGTAGTCGTCGGTGGCTACTGGGATATCTCCTGGCACATGTCCATCGGCCGGGACTCGTTTTGGACTCCGGCCCACATGGCCATCCAGTTGTGCGGAGTCCTGGCGGGGCTCACCTGCGGCTATCTGATTTTCTCCTGCACTTTTGGCCATGAGGCGGCGTGGAAGTCGGGTACGGTCAGCGTCTGGAAATTTCGCGGCCCGCTGGGCGCCTTCATCGCGGCGTGGGGCGGCGCGACGATGCTCACGTCAGCGCCTTTTGATAACTGGTGGCATAACGCCTACGGTCTCGACGTCAAAATTTTCAGCCCGCCCCACGTAGTCCTTGACGGAGGAGTGCTGGCCATCCAACTCGGCGCTCTGGTGCTAGTCGCCAGCGCCCGGAACCGCGCGAGCGGCATCCTCCGCCGGAGACTTGACTGGTTCCTGCTGCTATTGGGCGGGATGATTACGATGCTCGCGCTTACCGTAGTTTGGGAATCCACGTATCGCGTGCTGATGCACACCGCTCAATGTTATCGGGCGGTAGCGATTGTGATTCCCGTCATCCTGGCCGGATTCGCGAAAATCTCCGAGCATCGCTGGGCTCGCACGATTGTGGCGGGCATCTACACCACGTATGCCATGGTGATGCTGTGGATCTTCCCGCTTTTTCCGGCGACGCCGAAACTCGGTCCCGTCTATCAGCCGATCACCCATCTTGTCCCCATGGAGTTCCCGCTTCTGGTGATCGTGCCCGCGCTCGTGCTGGACCTGATCGAGCCGCGAATGGCCGCATGGAAGACGTGGTCCAAAGCTGCGGCATTCGGGATAATCTTCTTGGGTGTGTTCTTGGCGGTTCAGTGGCCTTTCGCTAATTTTCTGGTTTCTCCGGCCTCGGCGAACTGGTTTTTCGGCACAAAATATTTCGCCTACTTCGCGTCTCCCAACGGATTCGACATCCGGCACATCTTTGTCCCGGTGGACCATGCTGCACTCGGGTTCTGGGTAATCATGGTGGAGGCTTTGCTTCTCTCGATCCTGAGCAGCCGCCTGGGGCTGGCAGCGGGAGAATGGATCCGCGCGATTCGGCGATAATTTCCAACGTGTCAGTGACCTTACCTTTATGAAATACGTTCCGGCGATCTTCGTTCTTCTGCTTGCCTTTTCTCCGGCACTCTCCGCCCACGTCGGCAGCCCCGACGTCTTCGTGGAGGGCAATGCCGGACCCTATAAGCTGTTCGTCACCGTGCGCGTCCCACAAGTGATCCCCGGCGTCGCTGAAATTGAAATCCGCAGCGAATCGAACGACGTCAGCGAAATCCGTGTCGCACCCATGCAGCTCACCGGGCCCGGCTCTCAATATCCTCCGGCGCCGGAGGCAGCCGAGCGTTCAAAAAATGACCCGCAGTTTTTCCGTGGCAGCCTCTGGCTGATGGAGTTCGGTTCGCTACAGGTCCGCATCGATGCCGACGGAACCCACGGCAAGGGCCAGCTTGCCGTACCTGTTCCGGCGACGGCGCAAAGCACGCTGCCCATGCAGAGGTCTCTCGGAACGGTGCTTTTTATTCTGATGGTCGTGCTTGCGACGGCGCTGATTTCCATCGTTGCGGCAGCCGTTCGGGAGGGAGACCTGGAGCCGGGCGCCTCTCCACCCGCCAGGAGGAAGAGGCGAGCCCAATTCGCGGCCGTCATCGCGGGCGTCGTGGCGTTCGCGCTTCTATCTGTCGGCGGGCTTTGGTGGAGATCCGACGCGCATCAGTACGCAAGCAATATCTACAGTCCTCCAGAGATAGAAACGCTGGTCGGGCCGAGCGGTGCCTTGACCCTGCGCGCGAAACCGATCCGAGTGGCCTCGGGGAACCCTCGCCGCCCATCGGAGTCGGTCGATTTCAGTGATCTCATTCTCGATCACGAGCATCTGATGCACCTCTTCCTGATTCGCAGTCCGGGCATGGACAGCTTCTGGCATTTGCATCCCGCGCGCGCCACGCTCGGCGGCTTCGCTCAGAATCTGCCGGCCATGCCGCCAGGCCACTATCAGGTTTTCGCGGACGTGGTGCTGAACACAGGATTTCCTGTGACCCTGGTGGGGCAACTTGACCTGTCATCCGCGATTGCGGGCACTCCGCTCACCGGTGACGACAGCGGAATCGTCGCAACTCCCATCACCTCTGACGCAACGGAGAAGACGGAGTCTGCTCTTGCCGATGGTGGCCGCATGATATGGGAGCGCGATGGGCAGCCGCTCCAGGCCGGCGTTCCGTTGATTTTGCGCTTCCGGGTTGCCGACCGCGCCGGAAACCCGGCCTCCGATCTCGAGCCCTACATGGGCATGCCGGCGCATGCGGCAATCATTCGGTCAGATAGTTCGGTATTCGCGCACGTCCATCCCACGGGTTCCGTGCCCATGGCCTCGTTCGAACTCGCGCAGGCAAATCTACCCGGGAACCTGGGAATTGGCGGAAATGGCCCGATGGACATGAAAATGGATATGAAGCAGATGACGGACAATAAAGTCGCAGCCGGAGATTTCGTTCCCTTACGGATTTCCGAAGCCCGGCCTTTACCGCATATTTGTTCAGGTCAAGCGTTCGGGCCGCATTCAGACGGCTGGCTTCGAAGCACTGGTGAAATGAAGGAGCGGGCGCGTTCAGCGCGGGCCCGGCTCAGGCCCCGGGTTCAGGGTTGACCCGCCAGTCGCGAGTTCAGCGTGCTCTTTCTCACGATTTTCTTGACGATCTTGTCCGGCTCGTCGGAAATGTAGAGCGCGCCGAAACGGTCCACGGTTACCTGGTGCGGGCGCATCCCCTCTAAGCCGCCGATGGCATCGAGGATCTTGTCGTCCTTCACGATCTTCACGGATTGGCCGTCGCTATCGCTGATGTACAGCGTATCGTCCGGCGTGATCGCAAGCCCCGAGGGGTACATGAATCCGAGGTCGGTCCACTGCTTGATGAACTTGCCGCCCTGTGTCCAGAACTGGATGCGCTTGTTCACCCGGTCCATGATCACCAGTTCGCCTTTCGAATCAATCAACACGCGATGGGGCAAATTGAACTGGCCGATCTCGGCTCCTTTGGTGCCGCCGATGATCGTCAGGAACTTGCCGTTCTTATCAAACTTCACGATGCGCGAATTCTGGTAGCCATCGGTAACGAAGATATCGCCGTTCTTGGCTACCGCGACGTCGGTGGGACCGTTGAAGCTGTCGTGCGACGCGTTGTCGCCCGCGACGCCTTTCTTGCCCAGCGTCATGAGTTGCTTTCCGTCCTCGGTAAACTTGACGATAAAGTTCTGAGTTTCGTCGATGATCCAAAGCTTCCCGAAGCGATCCACAACCATATCGTACGGACGCGTGAAGAGATTGGCGCCCCATTGCCTCTGGAGCTTGCCGTCGTAATCGAAGACCCACACGGAGGGGTCGGAGGCGGCTTGCGGCGTGACCAGAACCACGATGGATCCCTTGCCGTTGGGATCGTAATTTACCGAATCCACGGACTTCAGACTTTGCCAGTCTTTGCCGGCCGGAGGGGTGCCCCACTGGGTGACCACCCAATTCGGATTCGGAGGCACGTTGGGCGGAAGCCCTCTGCGCTGAGCGAATGCCCCGGAGACGAGAGTGACGACAGCCAGTACCGCCACCGCAGAGACCCATTTGCGCATAAAACCCCCGCGTAGGATGGGCGGTCGCACTACCGAATTGAAGATTGCTTCAATTCGGTAGTGCCGCTCTGCTTCGCCCTCGAGCACCCACCGTGCGATTCCGGGATTCACTCAACCACGGCAGGTCGTTGTTAGGATTAAAAATGGACTAGTAAGAAGCAGCCTTCTTCGCTGGCATCACAGAGTCCACAGTCATAGTCTTGCCGTCCACAGTGCCCTTTACGGTCACCGTCTCGGCCGCATACTTGTCGAAGTCCGCCTCATGCCCCATCACCTTATAAACGTCTTTCCCTACAACCAGGGCATAGCCGCTCTTCTTGGCACATGCGCGTGCGCAGTCTGCGGGAGTCATGTTCTTCATCTGGTGTGTAGCGCCGCAAGCGACATCGCTTACCACGCCGGTCAGGGTCATTTGCTTACCTTGGGCAGATGCCACGGTAAGCGCAACCAAGGTCAAAACAGCCATGATCGCCATCGTTTTGAGTATCTTTTCGAGTTTCAAGTCATCCTCCATTTAGGCTGGGGAATTCGTATCAGCTTACACCCGATTGGCGCAGAGTGTCACGGCCAGCCGGCCGACGAAGAAAAGGGTGGCACGAGTATCTGCTTCAACAGCGCTTTTTCCCGGCCCAGCATGGCAGCTTCTCTCTCTTTGATCTCCGTGTCGCCCAGCCATTCGGGCTGGTGCCCCGCGATCACCACAGCGTCGATCGGCGCACAGACGCCGTTGACGTACTGTGCCGCCTTTGAAATCAGGTAGATACCCAGATTCTTTGCCGCCTCCAAATTCAGCGACGGCGAATAAAGATTGTCCGCCAGGTATCGGATCACAGACGACTCGCCGGCGCCCACGCAGGTAATTCCGGTCGCGCGATGGATGGCTCCCTGGTCGAAAACCAGAAGCTCCGGCGTGTCAAATACACCGCCTACGCCAATGACCATCTGCAGGTTCAAGGGCCGGCCCATCCCGTTGAAGACTTCGTCCGCCGTGTCGTAGATGGCCTGCGGCGTCACGCAAACATCGCCCTCTTCGTCCGGCCCCTGGAGTTCGAGCAGCCTTCGGCCGATTTTATCGGTGGCCTCTTTCCACAGCTCGGACACGCCGCCGTAGCTGGAAACCACAACCGATCCAAACAGCTCCACGCAGGAGATTCTCTCTTCGAAATACTTCTCTCCGTTTGGACCCGATACTTGTTCATCCGCGCAAATCAGCAAGGCTTCCTTGCAGGGCAGGGCGACCGCGATGGTCATTAGCTTTTACCCCCTAATACTTTTATCCGCCTAATAAGGCGACGCTTCGGGTTCCGCAGCCTGCCAGACAAATCGTCGCAGGCCGGTTAATGCCGTCGCGCCGAGTCCGCAGGCGGCAGCTACGGATAGCCAGACAGCGGGAATAGCCTGGTTTCCTGTGACGTGGATCAGGTAAGTGCTGATCGCCGGCGTGAAACCCCCGAAGATCGCGGTGGCCAGGCTAAACGCCAGCGAAAAACCTGAAGTGCGCACTTCGAGCGGCATGATTTCCACGAGAAATGGCACCATCGCTCCGTTGTAGCAGCCAAAGATACAGGAGAACCAAAGCTCGACAAGCAGTAACCGGCTGGTCGAAGGACTGCCAACGAGCCAGGACATCGCAGGGTAAGCGGTAACCAGCGTGGCAACAGTAAACAGGATCAGCAACGGCCTTCGTCCTACCTTGTCGGATATCGCGCCGCCGATCGGCAGCCAGATGAAATTGGACAGGCCAACGCAGAGGGTAACGAACAAAGCCTGGCGGCTGGTTAAGTGTAAAACCTCGCGGCCGAATGTCGGCGTGTAAGCGGTGATCAGGTAAAAGCAGACGGTGGTCATGGTCGAGAGCAGCATTCCCACCACAATAATTTTCCAATTGGTTGCGAGCGAAGCGAAGATCGCGGAGGTCTCCGGGCGGAACTTGCGTGCCATGAACGCTTTGGTCTCCGCAAGCGATCGCCGCAGCCAAAAAATCAGCGGGATCATCAGGCAGCCGATCAGAAAAGGCAGCCGCCAGCCCCAGGCACTCATCGTTTGCGGCGGCAGAATCAGGCTAAGCGTCACTCCGAGAAATGCAGCCATCATGACCGCCAGCTGCTGGCTCGCGGATTGCCAGGCGCAGTAAAAACCCTTGTGGCCCGGCGTGGCAATCTCCGCCAGATATACCGACACACCGCCCAGCTCCACTCCCGCGGAGAAACCCTGGAGCAAGCGGCCCAGAACGACAATGATGGGAGCAGCGATGCCGATCGTGCGGTACCCAGGCGTGCAGGCGATGACGAATGTGCCTGCAGCCATGAGAGTCAATGTGAGGATGAGACCCTTTCGCCTGCCGGTCCGGTCGATGTATGCGCCCAAAACGATCGCGCCCAGCGGGCGCATGAGATAGCCGGCGCCGAAGGTTCCCAGCGTGAGCATCAGCGATGCGAAATGATTGTCGGACGGGAAGATCTCGTTCGCGATGTACGACGCATAGTAGGCGTACACCATGAAGTCGTACATCTCCAGAAAATTGCCGCTGGCTACGCGCACAATGGAGCCCACGGTCGGGCCGGCTTCGCTGACGGATCTCGGGATTAGTCATCGCCATACATAACTCTCAGGCGCCCACGCTCTCTGCGGCAGCGGCGTTTTTCTGCAAGTGCCTTTGCCGGTCCGTGGCATATCGCAGCAGCGCAGCCGCCCGATACATCCCATGAACAAACTTGCAGTACGGCAGCATCAGGAAGAGCGCCACAATGACGCCAAGATGCGCCGCCAGCAGCATGCTCATGGCCACGGTGTTCCGCAACGCCAGCAGCAGCAGCCCGGATGCTGCCGCCACGGACACGAGCGCCAGAAACGAATAATCGATGTCGAATAGCGCCTTCGACGCCGGCGCCGGGTCGGCACTGATTTTAATCTTCAGCAGCCCCGCGGCTCCAATCAGCATTCCTGCGCCGCCCGCGGTGCCAAGTAAAACGGGCAGGCTGAAGAAAGAATAAGGAGCAATCCAGCCGAAGATATGTTCGTAGATCGCCGCCGTGCACGTGGAGGCAAAGCAAAGTAAAAATCCGTAAAACAGCGCCTGGTGAAAGTAGCGGCGGGATTGGGAAAACGCTTCATCGCGGACGTTGCACCCATCTCCCCCTCCGCCAAGATTCCGAAGCGTCAGGACATCGGTGAGTGCCGCCAAGAGCGATGGCGCGCCGAACGTTGTCGGCTTGGTTGTATCGCGCCAGAAATTGCGCAGTCCGATGCCCAGCGCCAGAAGCGCGAAAAGCATCGCGCCTCCGGTGACCGTGATCATCGCCGCCTCGGGGATGACGGCGTAAAACGCACCCGTCTGTTCCAGGCCAAAAATACCGAACGATCGGTATTGATCGGCGAACCAAACGAAACCGGCAGTGCCGAGCAAGGTTGCCACCGCTATCGTGACGCTGTTCCGCCGGAATAGCCCGGCGAGTGCACGCGGCCAGGCGTAATGCTCATACGTTTCCAGGCGAAGATCCGCCATCGCCTTCGGCAAATTCAGCGCGAACTCATGAGGCGGCGCGTACTGGCAGGAGTAGTAGCACCCCCGGCAGTCATGGCAAAGGTTGGCAAGATACGTTAAATCGCCGGTGGTGAATTGCCGTTGCAATTCGATTGCGGGAAAAACGGCGCAGTATCCTTCGCAGTAGCGGCACGCGTTACAAATTTCGATGCAGCGCTGCACCTCCTGCGCAGCTTCAGTGGAGCGCAAGCTTGGCCGCCTCTCTTCCGGCAATTCTACCGAAGACGGTGCCGATCGCCATGCCCACGCCTGCGATGTAGCCTTCGCCCAGAATATTGCCGGCCATGATCTCTCCCGCGGCAAATAGATTGGCGGCACGGTCGCCCGTCTTTCATCAGGACGCGTGCATCCCGGTCCACTTTCACTCCCAGATACGTGAACGTGATCCCTGGCCGCAAGTGGATAACCTATAAACGGCGGCTCATCGATCGGCCGCGCCCAATGCGTCTTCGGTGGATCGATTCCCTCCGTCCGGCAACCATCCAGGGCGTTCGGGTTGAATTTGCCCGGAATCACGGCCTTGTTGAAATTTCGCACCGTCGATTCGAGCGCGCTCGCTTCAACGCCAAGGCTTCCGCGCCAGCTCGCCAAGACTTTGCGCGCGGATCGCGGGAAAAGCCGAAGGCATAAACAGGTTCTCCGATTTAGCATCCATGATCGCATAAGCGATCTGCTCGGGGAGTCCGGCCACCAGCCGGCCCCAGATCGCATACCGTTTCGGCCAGAGATCCTCGCCCTCGTCATAAAAGCGCCGCCCGTTTCTGTCCACCACGATGCTGAAAGGCACGCAGTCCAGGCGAGAGACGATTCCGCCGTCAAATTTCGGCGCGCGCGCGTCGACCGCCACCGCATGACATTGTGTCGGGTCTCCGATGGAAGCAACGCCCTGGTCGAGCAGGTTCCTCAACACCACGCCTTTTGCATAAGGAGTCCCGCGGATAATGAAGTTGCTCGCTGCATCTCCCCAATATTCACGCAACCACTCGATATTGGCCTGGAATCCCCCGGCGCAAACCACCACCGCCTTTGGACGGATCGTGGCGGACACTCCGTCCTTCACGGCCACCACCTCTCGCGCGGTGCCATTCACCAGGCAAAGCGTCCGGACTTCAGTGTCGTAGACCACGCTCACTCCCAGGCGTTCAGCGGCTGCATAGTACGCATTCATCAGCGCTTTGCCGCCGCCCAGGAAAAAAGCATTCGTGCGGGAGAGACTCAGCGTGCCTCCTAATGCCGGCTGGAAGCGCGCGCCGTGAGCGTGCATCCACGGCAGCAATTCAGCCGTGGCCGCAATGGTCATGCGAGCCAACGGCTCGTCTGTTTTGCCCCGGGTCACGCTGAGCAAATCGTTCCAGTATTCGGATTCCGAATAGCTTTCGGTGAGGGTAGCGGTGGGAGAATCGTGCATGACTCGCAGGTTCCGAGTGTGGCGGCTGTTGCCGCCGCGAAACGCTCTCGGCGCATGCTCGAGAATCATCACGGAGGCTCCCGCTTCACGGGCGGAGATCGCTGCGCAAAGGGCGGCATTTCCGCCACCGACAACTAAGACGTCACACGATTCTGTCAGATTGGGCATTTCGGGGATCGCTTGGTTACCGAGCGGGCTCGCCGTTTTGCCGCGTGAGCCCAGGCCTTTCCATCACGCGCGCTGCAGCAGAGGACGCAGTTCCCGAATATCTTTTGCGCTCTCGAGCGCCAGCACTTTGTCGATGAGCTTACCCGCAATCGCCGCGCCCAGAACGGGCGCCATCAGGTCGCGCGCCTTCGCCACCACCTCTTCCCGGGTCATGGGGTTCTCCACCGTGCCGCGCACCGCCTCGACGCGCTCGCTCAAACGAGTCCCGTCGGTAAGCGTAAGCTCGACAATGGCTACGCGCTTCGGAAGCAGCTTTTCGAGCTCTGCGTCGGGCGCAATCTGAATCTTCGAGCGCTCGCGCAGGACGCCTGGGTCCTGCATCCGCGCCTTGTCGTGTGCCGCGCGGAAGGATGCCGTCTTGTCGATGAGCATCACCGCCATCATATGCTGCAGGCAGATATCCGGAATGTCGCGATTGTCCACGACGGCGGCTTCGTCCGTGGCCAGCCGCGCGATCACCTGCTTCACCTGTTCCTTCTCAAACGGATGTTTTTTCCGCAGATTCTCCAGCGCATCCAGGGGCGCCTGAATGGGCGATCCCACGCTCCACTTCTTGATGTTCGTACGCACGACCTCGTAGCGCTCGCCGAGTTTATCAACGAGGCCCGCCGGATCGGCCTTTGGCAAGCTGGCCAGCAGGAAATTGTCGGAGCCCGAAAAGGCATCATCGACGCCGGTCCAGCCGGATTGCACCAGCATCGCAGCCGTCACGCCGTCGCGCGCAGTCATACCGCCGAAGACAAAGGCCTTCTCGATATGTTGGGTGTCCCGCTGCCAGAAAGCGATGCCCGAGGATTGCTGCGCGGCGTAATCGAGCAGCCAGCGCATCTGCTCCGCGTTCAAGTTCGCCGCGCTGCCGGCGGCCGCGGCCGCGCCAAAGCCTTCCGAAAGGCTGTGCGTGTCCCGGTGTGTCTCGTTCATGAAGTTTTGCCCGCCCAGCGTCATCGACACGCGCGTGCCAATGTCGTAGCCCAGCGCCACGGCGCGCAGAAACTGCGTCCCGTCAATGCCGAAGCGCTCTCCCGCCGCCAGCGCCGCAGGCACCACCGCGCAGCCGGGATGCGACAGCGACGCGGCGTGCGAATCGTCCGTTTCGTCGGCTTGAGCCAGCACGCCATTGGCGAGCGCGGCCTCGATCGGCCCGCAGAGAACATTCGAGCACACGACCGTCGCGACCTTCTCGCCGCCGTATGCTCGCGCAAACTCGATGGCTTTTCGCCCGGGAGGCAGTTCCGAGCCCGAGACCATCGCAGCCAGGGTGTCGAGGACGTGTTGTTTGACCTTCTCGATCACCTCCTCGGGCAGAGCTCTGCTGCGGGCCTCGCTCATGTAAGCGCTGAGCTTGGCCATGACTGGGCTGACATGATCCACCGCCAGTCCTGGCCACGGCCGGCATGCGGCGGCAACAATCGCCAAGCCCGCCTGTTTCAAAATCCTCCGGCGGCTGCAGCCTTCGGCCACCTTCGGGCACAGCGATACCTTGCTTCCCGATCACTCTGCATTTGTCTCTTCCTCGCCGCTACTTCGCGTCACCCGGCTTCAAATCATTCTTTAGATCGTCGCGATAAACCACGCCGCCCTTCATCACAAATTTCATGCGCTGCATCTCGGTGATGTCCGCGAGCGGGTCGCCCGAAACCGCCACCAGATCGGCGAACTTCCCCTTCTCCACGCTCCCGATTTGCTTCCCTAAATCGAAGTTCAAGCTTTCCGCGGCATTGCTCGTGGCCATTTGCAGAGCCTGCGCCGGCGTCATTCCCCATTTCACATAATACGCAAACTGAAACGCTTGCACTCCGTGACCCACCGTGTAAGCGCCGCTGCCAAAAACTTCCTTGACGCCCGCGGCAACCAGCCTCTTGAAGCTGAGTTCGGTCAGCTGGAAGCGCGTGGTCTTGCCGCCGGTGGCCTTCAAATCGCGTGTTTCGAGATCGCCGATCAAATCCCACAGGGTCTGATTGACTGGGCGGATCGTGCCGTCGGGCATCGGCTTCTTTACCAGCCGCATGGTCTCGTCATCCAGTCCCGGCGCGTTCGTGACGCCAACGGTCAGGTGCATCGGCAGGTCCACGCCGGCCTCCAGGCAGTTGCGCAGGCCCTCTCCTCCATAGGCATGGCACGCGACCTTCAATCCTCGGCGGTGCGCTTCATCCACGATGGCCTGGTTCTCTTCCAGCGTCAGCGATGGAACATTGATCATCGTGCCGTCGGGTTTGAAGGCGCCCGCGCCCAGCGGCTGCGGGTATCCGCCGCCCTCGTAATCCTCCGTCTCGTAGATCTTGATCCAATCGGTGCCGTAATGAGAGCGATCTCGCACTGCCGCGCGCGCGAGCCACGGCGAATTGATGTCTCCGGTGAGCTGCCACACGGGATCACCCGGAGCCCGCCCAAACGGCGCCGGCAACGACGGCGCAGGATAGTATCCCGCGGCTCTCGGGTTGAGTTGAGGTCCGGCCACCTGCAATCGCGGCCCCGCCACCCAGCCTTTATTGATGGCGTCGCGCAGCTCCACGCTCGCGTACGTAAACGGCGATCCCATATCCTGCAGCGTCGTGAACCCCGCGTACATATCCTTCAGCGCATAGTTCAGCCCGATGAACGCAGCGCGCCCATCGTTCGGCTGTTGGTCCTGGAATAGGTGAACGTGGCGGTCGATCAAGCCGGGCAGCACCGTCGCGCGGCTCAGATCGATCACTCTAGCGCCATCCGGAATCTGCACCTTGTCGGCGGGTCCAACGTCGGCGATTCGGTCGCCCTTCACCACGATCACCTGGTTCGTCAGCATCTTCCCCGACTTCGAATCGAAAAGCCTGCCCGCGCGAATCGCCACGCCCTGCGGCGGCGGAGACTGCATCTCCATTTTCGACGGGTCGAATGGTCCCGCCTCGGGCCGAACGGTCTGGGACCTCGCCGTATTGCCGCACAGCCACAAAACAGCCACAAACAGACCCAGCATCGTTCGCGGCAAAAATTTTGACCGCATCAAAGAATCCTCCAGATAAAGATGTTTCCGCGGTTCACGCCCGCGCCACAGCTGGTTTTATTACTCTTCTGCACCCCTTCTTCTACACCTCGATTGCCGAGTTTCATACCAAAAAGCGAGGGCGCTGGCGTACCGGACTGCTGCCTTTGCCATTATTCCCGAAGCAGCAACAAATTTGCCGCGAAATGACATTGATTTGACGGCCCCGTTACAAACCCGCCTAAGTGCCGTCGCGATTTTCGCATCTCACTCCCCAGTACGCGGATGAAATACAACAAACGGAGGGAGATTCATCATGACAGGGGATAACGTGTTGACGGGCCAAGAACAAAAAATGTCGATCTCGCAGCGGCGCGTGCAATCGTTTTTGAAATGGGGCTCGAAATTGGCTGTGGTCTTGGTTCTTTCCATTCCGGCATATGCTCAGTACGGCGGCACGACTGGAACATCGGGTTCCGGCACTCCAAGCTATGGAAATGGAAAGGCCATCGGCATCGGCGTCGGAGCTGCCGCCGGAGGTGCAATTACACTCTACGTAGTCATGCATCGTGCCAGCACGATCAGCGGTTGTGTGGAGAGAGGCGACGACGGCTTACGCCTCACCGACACGAAACGCAGGCAGACGCTATCGCTCGTGTCTGGCAACGCTGACATTAAATCCGGCGAGCGTGTCGAACTAAAGGGCAAGATCATCAAGGACAAAAACGGCAGTCAGAGTTTCCGCACGGCAAAGGTTGTCAAGGACTTGGGAACCTGCGCCGCGGCAGGTAACTAACCTGGCTTCACCTCGGGGCGGATCAATTCCGCCCCGGCTACACCTTGAATTTTCGGACGAACTGGCCGTTATTCTCCCAGCGAGTGGTCTTCGTCTGCAGCGCCGCCGCTTCGGGCTGAACTCCATTCGCGTCCGTTGCGCGAGATACGATGGTGTGGTCCCCGGGAGTTAGCCCGGTCCACTCATACGTGAATAGCTTCCAGGAGTACTGGGTGCTCGATTTGTCGATGGTAGCCGGCTGCCACTGTCCGTCATCCACTCGAACCTCAACCGACCGCAACGGCGTCCCGTCGTTGAGCACGAATCCGTTGATTGCGTATCTGCTGCCGTTGCGAGTGAGCCTGGCGACCATCGATTTCAGCTGCATGCGTGATACCGACGTCTCTTCCCAGACACTCTCGTCTCCAACTTTTCTCTCCATCAGCGTCACGTAATCCCTCGCCATGAACCTCCCCATGAACCGTGTGTCTTGGGCATGGATATGATTCAGCCACTTCACATTGGCGATGCCGTACCAACCGGGATTGATCAAACGGATGGGCGCGCCATGGCTGGCAAGTATGGGAGCGCCATTCATCTCCCAGGCGAGCATGAGGTCGGGCTTCGTCGCATCTTCCACAGCAAGGCTTCTTCCGAAGGTCTGTTCATATTTCTGCGACGGGCTGCCTCCGTGCGTAATCTCCTCGGTCCCCTTGTCGGCCGCGAAGAAAACCACCTCTCTCGCGGTGGGTTTGAGCCCAACCTCCTTCAGTAGTGCGTTAAGGCTGGTTCCTGCCCAGCGCGCATTTCCCGCGAGCGTATTCAAGCGGGCGGGGTTGTTCCCCGAGCATTCAAACCCTACGATCTGCTCCATCCGGGGCCGCCGCTTCAATTCATCTAATGTCAGCTCCATCGGCTTGTTGATAAGCCCGGTGATCCGCAGTTTGTACGTCGCAGGATCCACCTGGGTGGGGCCGTAGTGCTGTACGGCAAAAAACTCGTCGGTCGGCGTAATGAACGAAGATTTCTGAAGCGTTCGAGTATCCAGACTCCTGCCGCCAGTGGCCGGACTCGGATTGAATCCTTCCGGAATATCGCTCCAGGGGATGACTTCGCCACCTTCTTCCCCCGCGGACCACATCCACCTGGGAAATCCTAGAGCAGCGACTCCAACCAGCGCGGCTCCCTTGATTGCTTTTCGACGAGAAATCTGGCGGATCATGACGCCTCCCCGATCGATGTTACCGGCACTTGTGCTGACCCTTTTTTCGGTTTCTATCATACTCCCTAACCTGCGGATTGGCGCGCCGCGAATGGACGGCAAATTCGCCAAGTCAGTTTTGAGGTACGTCGAGAGTCTCGGTTCACCTGCGATTCCATCTTAAGCTTCCCGTAAGGTTACGGCGAGTAGCAAGCTAGCAGAATTTGCCTTCCGCAATTCGATCAGCATGTGGTTATGGCCCTCATTTGGCCGCCATGAGGCCAACGAGGCACGAATAGGGGGTGTGGAATGAAGCCTTGGGTGACTCTCACGGGGAAAATCATTCTGGTCCTTGGTGCGCTCGCCGGACTATTTTTGGCGTGCGTACCGGCATTTCCTCAGGCCAATCAGGGACGAATTCTGGGCGCCGTCTCGGACCAAAGCGGCGGCGCTATGGCCGGCGCGTTGGTTACGGTGACGGATTCGGAGCGCGGCGTTTCGCGAACGCTGACGGCCGATGATGCCGGAGAGTATAACGCTCCAAATTTGCTTCCTGGCACATATACAGTTCGCGCCGAAGCCAGGGGTTTCAAGACTTCCGAACGCACCGGAATTCTTTTGGAGGTCGGCAAGGAACTGCGCGTCGACCTCACCTTGCAGCCAGGCGAACAGACCGAGAAAATTACCGTCACCGCGGAGATCCCCATGGTGGAAACCACCAACGCCACTTTGGGAGGAACGCTGAGCAACCAGACCATCAATGATCTGCCCGTGATCGGCCGAGACTACATCAACCTGATCACGCTGCGCCCGGGAGTGACGGTCAACGTGGGCGGCGGAACTTACAACCGGGTCTCGAATGGCATGCGCCCCGAGGATAATGTCTACATGATTGATGGCCTCAGAGGTGACGAGGCCTATACCGGCCAGAGCGTGCTTAACGCGCCCATAGCCGCAGGCGATACATCCACAGTCTTACCGATCGACGCCATTCAGGAATTCAATACCGAAGAAAATCCCAAGGCGGAATTCGGCTGGAAGCCAGGCGCCACCGTCAACGCGGGATTAAAGTCGGGCACCAACACGCTTCACGGTACCGCGCTCGCGTTTGGCCGCGACACCGCCCTCGATGCGCGTAATTTCTTCGACCAGGCGCCCCAACCGAAGGCGGCCGTGGGCCTGGAGCAATTCGGCGCCAGCTTGGGCGGCCCCCTCAAGAAAGACAAGATTTTCTGGTTTGTGAACTACGAAGGGCAACGCTACAACGTAGCCAGTGTCTTGCCTCTAACCACCCCGGCGACGGTCGGGCTGACTCCTTTTAATCCAGGAAGCAGCTTCGTGGATGCTTGTACGGATCTGAACAACAAGAAGTTGCCCATCAGCGCGCTCAGCGCGCAGCTCATAGGCCTGAACACCACGACCTGCACCGTAGCGCCCGCTAATTTTACTCCGGGCCCGACGGAATCCTTGTTTCCGACGAACACCGGGATTGCTCCCATCATTCTGGGTTTGGTCAGCACGAATCAGCAGGACAACGGAGTAGGCAAGATCGATTACCACATCAATGACCGCCATTCTCTGAGCGGCATGTACTTTATCGGCCACGGCGGCGGAATATGGAACGATAGCCCCAGCGAACTCGGCGTGGCCGGATCCAGTAACTCACCGTGGATGTCGGCTCTGGGGCCGGTCACCGCGCACTTGGCTGCGGCAGGCTGGACCTGGACGCCGAAATCGACACTTGTGAACGAGCTCCGGGTTGGCTACGACCACTTCTACAATCCCTATCTTTCCGTCGACCACAACGTAAACCCAACCGCTTACGGCATCAACACCGGCGTCACAAATCCGGATTTCTTCGGATTTCCGGCCATCTCCATCACGGGCTTCAGCGGCTCGACGGGGGCCGGCTGGCCGAAGATAACGGGGCCCGACGCCAGCGTGCAGTTGCTGGACCACGTCTCGGTTTTGCGCGGGAAGCATGCTTTCAAATTCGGCGGCGAGTTCATTTATAACTCCGCCACTACGCTGATCACTTCAAACGGCAAGGGCGCGATTCCGTTCACCACCGTGGAAAACTTCCTTACCGGCACGGTAAAGCCTACCGGCGCCAAGATTCTAGTTGGGGATGCGCGGCGGCATATGCATGACGAACAGTACGCCCTCTTCGCTCAAGACGACTGGCGCATCACTCCGAGAATTACCGCAAACATCGGCCTGCGCTATGAACTGAACACCGTCTTGCAGGAGAACAACAACCTGATTGGCAGCTTCGATCCGACCTCTACTACCGGATTGGTGCAGGTTGGCAACGGTCTCACTTCCGCCTTCAACGGAGACCATAACAACTTCTCGCCGCGTCTCGGCTTGGTTTGGGATGTCCGCGGAAATGGTAAGACCGTGGTGCGTGCAGGAGGCAGCATCATTTACGAGCAACTGCCCATGGTCGCCTTTGTCGCCATCGCCAACTCGCTCGGAGCTGTGCTGGTTCCCACTGGAGCTAAACTTCAAGTGAACGGCGTTACAACTGCCGGCACCGGCACCATCGCGGTGGCTCAAGTCAACGTTCCCGGCAGCAGCATGAACTGGACTGGCTCATCAGTCGGCGGGGCCCCGATCTTCCCTGTCAGCACGCTCGCTGTCACTTGCGGTGACGGTCAGACCGTGGCGGGCAAGTCAGACGCCAATCCTTGCACCATCATGGACGTCGCTCGTAATCTGCGCAGCCCGTACGCCGATACCTGGACCTTGAATATTCAGCGCGCAATCGCCAATAACCTGTCGTTGGAGATCGGTTACGTCGGCACGCATGGAACGAAGCTGCTGGGCTTTCAGGACATCAACCAGCCTACTCTAGGCGCCGGATTTGGGCAGGGATTGCTTACGAATTGCATAACAACGGGCACCGCTAACGGGCTTCTCGGTGCCGCGGGCACCCCATGCGACCCCAGTCTGGCCTCCTCCACCCAAGAGCAGGCCGCACGGCCCTACTACTCTCGCTTCCCCTACCTCGGCTCTATCGATCTGGAATCGAACCTCGACGAGTCCAATTACAATGCCTTGCAGACGGTCCTGAGCGCGCGCAACCTGCACGGACTCACATTCACTGCCGGTTACACCTACGCTCATGCCCTCGATGATGCTTCAGGCAATTTCAGTAACACCATCCCGCTGGACAGCACGAATCCGGGGTTGCAGTACGCGAGCAGCAGCTTCGATATCCGCCATCGCTTCACCTTTACGACGAGCTACAACCTTCCCGGACGCAAGTCGCCGGGGCAGATGCTGGAAGGCTGGCAGCTTAATTCCGTCGTTAGTCTGCAAAAGGGCCAACCCTGGAGCCCTAGTGATACCTCGAACGACTTCAGCGGAACGGGCCAAGATGCCACTCTCGCCACTTCCGGCCAGCGCTGGGATTTTCTCAACGCGCAAGGCGGCACCGGCACTCCCGCGGACTTCGCGCCCGTACCCAACGTGACGATTCCTTGTTGGAGCGGCACAGGAGGATCTGCGTTGAAAGGTTGCTCTCTTAAGACCGAACCGGCAGCGTGCGCAACGGCGGCAGCGGCCATGGGCCCGGGCACGGTGGCGGTACTCAATGCAGTTGGCTGCTACGCGCAGGGCAGCTCCGTTTTGGTCGCTCCGGCCTTGGGCAGCTACGGTACAGCCGGCCGCAATATCTTGTTCAACTCCGGCTACGCGGACTGGGACTTGTCGGCAACCAAGAATTGGAGATTTAAGGAACGGCTCACCGCGCAATTCCGCGCTGAGTTCTTCAATGTCCTCAACCATCCCACGTTCAACAGCCCCAGCGCTAGCCCCACAGGAGGGCTCTTCGGCGGTGGCTTTTCGACACCCGACCAGGCAGGCGCAAATCCAGTGTTGGGAACCGGGGGGAGCCGGTCAATTCAGTTGGGCTTGAAGTTG
The DNA here is from genome assembly GCA_963810155.1 of uncultured Acidobacteriota bacterium. Taxonomy (GTDB): domain Bacteria; phylum Acidobacteriota; class Terriglobia; order Acidiferrales; family UBA7541; genus Palsa-189. Next base: position 139,672 of record CAWEMN010000001.1, on the reverse strand, counting down.
ATCTTCTAGGAACCGCAGGCAACGCGTCGCTTCGTAAATGAGGTCGCAAGAGGGCGACCTAAAGTGGGGCCGCGAACGCTCTGAGCTTGAGTTCTCTTGACGGCGGCGGACAAGCCGCCGTAACGAGCCTAATGGCTGGCTGGGCTCGGGGCCTTGGCGTTGAAGTCAGCGGTGTGCGAGACAATAATTACCCAGCGCCCGTTGCGCTTCGCCATTAGATAGTTGACGTAGCCTTCGCGGTATGGCCAATCGGCCCCTTCGCGCGTCTTCGCCCCCGTCATCGTCCAGTAGTTGTCCACCGAGGCAAGTTCGGGTGTAAGAAACCGGACGGACTTCACCGTGTCGGTGCGGTGCGTATTCTTGTAAAGCCCGGCGAAGAGTGTTGCGTGCTGATCCTCGACCTCTTTACGGCTATGGGAGACATCTCCTCGCCAGCTGATCCACTCGACGTCGTCGGCTAGCGAGCCACACATGGCGTGGGCATCATGGCCGTTCCACCCGGCGCTGAAGCCGCTGACGACCTGCTTGATCGCCGCTTCGTCTCCGGCAGCGCCCGAATCAGCGGGCTTTCCCGCCGCGCTCCGCGCCAAAGTGATCGTCAGAGGCACGACAAGTAGAATCCCTATCGCTACAAGCTTTGCGGCCTTCGCATTCATCATCTTTGCCTCCGGCAGCTAATTCTCTGGAGCGGCCTCGCCATTCCCTTTAGCTCGCCTCTCTGGAAGCACATGGCCATCGGGAAGCTCCACGCGGGCCAGAGTCATGCGCGGCGCGCCCGATCTCGCGGGGTGTCCCGTAACCGTGATCTTTTCGCCGGCTGTAAATGAATCCTTGCTGAAGCCTGCACCAGACTCCTGGTGCGGGTTACCGAGTTCGGCGCCCCAATGCTCTACATTTCCCTTATCGTCGGTCACGTCAAACAAAAGACCGCAATGCGGATTGGCCCAAATCCATTCCACAACCGTTCCCTTCACCGTGACTGATTTCTCTGTCTCATAGGCAACACCAGTTCCGTGGTGTGCGAAAAGCGGTACGCATGCAGCGAGAATGGCTACGCTTGAAGCAAGACCTAGCGCGAGCTTTAACTTCATCTCCTTACCTCCAGACCGGTTCTTCGACTATTAGCACAGAATCCCGCAATCTCACAATCCTTCCGCCTCGCTAATCTGGTTCCGGCTTCGGCTTGGTGCGCCTAGACCCCGCCCTTGCGGCTGGCTGGAGGCACAACCCCATTCATGCGCAGGTACACCGCCATCTGTCCATAAATATCCATCGAGTGACCCAGCAGAAACCAGAAGATGCGTGCCCGCGTGGAGGGCCCCAAAAAAGCCGGCGCCGGAACTGTCTGAATCATGGTTGCGTCGCTTTGCTCTTTAATCAGCGCAATGCCGTAGTCGTAAGAGTCGGCCATCGCCTTGATCATTTCCGCTTTAGTCTTTGCGCTTTGCGGTGTGAACGTTGGAGCTGCGGTCTTGCCGCCAATCAGTTTCAGAATCCCTACGTTGACGATCGCCACATGCATCACCTGCTCGCCATAATTTCGCTGGGCTGGTGTCGTCTTGTAGCTGAATTTATCCTCCGGCATGGCCTCGGCAATATCCATCATCGTTTTTTTCTGATCTTGCCAATCCTTGAGCAGATCGCCTGACACGGTTGCCTGCCCGCTAGCCGCAGGTCGGGTTTGGGGAGCGGCGCTGGCGCGCGTCCCGAGACCGCCAATCAATCCCATGATCAAAATGTAAACCGTCGAATGGAACGCGAGTTTCATGGAGTCCTCCGTGGCGTGTATTCGCAGCAGCTTAACACATCCGTAAATGGGGCTGAAGACTTCGGACGTCTCCGGTGGGCGCGAATTAATTCCAAACCTTGCAAAAGGTGTTACAATCCGCCCCCAGCAATTCCCACCCAGCCGAGCATTATTGAGGGAAACCTCATGAACTTTTTTCTGGCAGATCGTTCGCTAAATAGCCGACCGCGAAAATTTGACGTCAGCAACGCACGGAAACCAGCGCGTTCGCAAGCCTTCCTATTCCTCTTGTCGGCTTGCCTCCTTGCCGCGGGTTGCGGCGGCGGCTCGAGCTACTCGGCAGCCCCGGTAACAACAACCACTACGAGCCAGGCGGTGACTCCGGTGGCGGCGGATCGCTTCCTCGAGCAATCGACATTTGGACCTACTTCGGCGTCGATGAGCCAGCTCGAACAAACGGGCTTCACCGCCTTCCTGAATGACCAGTTCACCCAGCCCATGTCCACCTACCCGGATCCCGCGTCCACGGTGAACACTTTGACGTCCACGCAACAGGTCTTCTTCACCAACGCGCTGACGGGAAACGATCAATTGCGCCAGCGCGTGGCCCTCGCCCTCAGCGAGATCTGGGTTACCTCCGGGAACACGATCCCTCCGCAAGGCATGGCGCCTTACATGCGCCTGTTGACGCAGGATGCCTTCGCAAATTACCGGACCATCATGTTCGACGTCACGCTAAGCCCGGCGATGGGCCGCTTCCTCGACATGGTGAATAACGACAAGCCCAACGTAGCGGCAAATACTCACGCGAACGAAAACTACGCCCGCGAGCTGTTGCAGCTGTTCACTTTGGGGCTATACCTGACCAATCAGGATGGCTCGTTGCAACTCGATTCCACCGGCAATCCCATCCCCACGTACGATCAAAATGCAGTCCAGTCCTTTGCCCGCGCATTCACCGGCTGGACTTATCCCACCGTGTCTGGCAGCACACCACAAATTCACAATCCGCCGAATTGGCTCGGCCCGATGGTGGCGTTCGAGAGCAACCACGATACACAGCCGAAAACCCTGTTGGGCGGCGCCACCCTCTCGGCGGGTCAGACGTCGTTGCAGGATCTGAATGGAGCGCTGGACAACATTTTTAATCAACCGAACATTGCTCCCTTCGTTTGCAAGCAGCTTATCCAGCACCTGGTGACCAGCAATCCCAGCCCCGCTTATGTGAAGCGCGTGGCCGATGTTTTTGTGAATGGCAACTTTCAAAGCTTCGGCTCGGGCCAGCGCGGGGATATGCAGGCGGTTATCGCCGCGATCTTGCTCGACCCCGAAGCGCGCAGAGGAGATAGCCCTTCCACGGCAAACCCGGCCGACGGCCACCTTCGTGAGCCGATTCTGTTTATCGCCAATTTGCTGCGCGCCTTCGGCGCCGCGTCGGATGGCGTGTTTCCGGTCAGCAGTGCTACCAACATGAGCCAGCAGCCGTTGTTTGCCCCTAGCGTTTTCAATTTCTTCCCGCCGGATTTCCAGATTCCGGGAACGAATATGTTAGGGCCGGAATTCGATTTGCAAACTACCGCGGTGACACTTGTGCGCGTCAATTTCGTCAACTCTTTTGTATTCGGTCCAATTGGCGCCGGCACCACTGTGGACTTCACACCCTGGGCAACCCTGGCCGCGGATCCAAATCAACTGGTCGATGGGCTCAACACGCTGCTCCTGCACGGGACGCTCTCCACATCGGCGCGGAGCAGCATTATCACCGCGGTGAACGCGGTTCCCAGCGGTTCGACGCAAAATATGCTGCGCGCCAAAACGGCGATCTATTTGATCGCCTCGTCCTCGCAATATCAGGTCGAGCAGTAGTCCGGCCAAGCGAACTCAAAGGAGCGCAAAAACGATATGAAAGACTCCCGCAGAGAGTTCATCCGAAAGACCTGCTGCACGGCCGGCACACTCGGCGCTGCTACCGCTTTCAGCCGCCTGGGGTTGATCAACGCCCTGGCTCAGAGCTCCCCCGGCTTCCGCGCGCTGGTGTGCATCTTTCTATTCGGCGGGAACGACTCGAATAACCTGATTGTGCCGCTCGACTCGGTTGCGGGCACGACGAACTACACGAATTACAACAATATTCGTTCGCCCGGGGGACTTGCGATCCCTCAAGCCTCTCTGCTGCCCGTCACTGCCAAGACTATGCAACCTAACCTCGGAACAACTCTTTTCGGATTGCACCCCAACGCTACGGAACTGCAGACGCTTTTCAATGCCAACGCACTAGCCTTCCTCGCCAACGTGGGAAGTCTCGTCGCACCGACGACGCAGGCTTCCTACCTTGCTAAGACGCTCCCCGTGCCCGCCAACCTGTTCTCTCATGCCGATCAGCAGCAGCAATGGCAAACCTCGGACCCGGCGCGCTTTGGTGCGCCGGCGATCTTCGGGACGACGGGTTGGGCCGGACGCATGGCCGATAAGATTGAGGCCACGTTCAACACGGCATCGCCTTTCCCGCCGATCATTTCGGTCGCCGGCTCGGCGATCTTTTGCACCGGCCAGCAGACGCAGCCTTACGCGATCATTCCAGGCACAAACTTTGGGTCGGTCGCAACGGCCGGGCTTTCCGGTTTCGATAGCTCCGCGGCCTCTTCCGCTCGGCTCGCGGCGTTGCAACAACTTCTGACTTTCGATACGGGCATATCGCTGATCCAGCCCGCCAGCTCAATAACCTCAAATTCGCTGGCGGACAGCAAAACGCTTGCGGGCGCTCTGGCCTCTATCAGCCCCATCGCCACTGTTTTTCCCGGTACCCCCATCGGCGCGCAACTCCTGCAGGTAGCAAAAATCTTGAAGGTTCGCGGCGCGTTGGGCTTGCAGCGCCAGGTATTCTTCTGCTCGCTCGGCGGTTTCGACACGCACAGCAATCAGATCGCGCTGCAGGGAAATCTGCTTTCTAGTTTGAGCCCGGCGATGAAGGCCTTTTATGACGCCACCGTTGAGCTCGGTATCCAGCAGCAGGTCACGACGTTTACCATGTCCGATTTCAGCCGCACTTTCCAGCCCGCCTCCGGAGGGGGCACCGACCATGCCTGGGGCAGCGTGCAGATGATCGCGGGAGGAGCGGTACTTGGCGGCGACATTTACGGAAAGATGCCCACTTTTGCGCTGAGCGGCCCGGATGACTCCACCAACAAGAACGGCAATGGACGCTGGATTCCAACGACCTCGATCGACCAGTTTGGCGCAACGCTGGCAACCTGGTTCGGAGTGCAAGCCGCCGATCTTCCGGCGATCTTCCCTAATCTCGCCAATTTCACCACGAAAAATCTTGGCTTCTTGGGCTAGTTGCGCTTCAGAGAACTCGATGCGCGGATGAAGCTTATTTGTGCTGGATATCCGCCGGAGCTCGTTGCCGGTCGAGCGGTAGAACCTGCAATTGCGACTGAAAGGGCACCGAGTCTGGCAGAAAGCAAATTTTGCTGTCGCACGCTTGGTATTCGACCGCCCCGTGAATCGTGAAAGTTTTTCCGTCGGCCCCGAGCGAATTGCTGAACTCCGCGGTGGAGTTCACCTTCACATCCTGCCGAATGCGGAATTTCCCCTCGAATACCGGAACCCGCTCTTTTATTGCCGGGAGATAGAGCACCGTTGAGCGTGGGTAAAGCGCCGGCCGCGGGTCCATTTCTGGAGCGGGGTCGATCGTGAGCTTGATGGGCTTGTAGCCCTTAACTCCCGGCGCGTAAACGTGAATATCCTTGGGAAGCTGCATTTCGATCGTCAGCGTGACCAGCTCTCCGGGAAACGCCGTGTGATCGGATTGTTCGATGGCCAGCTGCAAGTGCGGCGCTTCCACGGGATTGGTCACTTCCTCGCCCAATTCCGGAAAGAGCTTGGCGATCACGTTATTTCCGGAGAGCCGCTCCCGGTACTTTGCCTCGAAAAATTTTTCCCGAATCGTGTCCTTCGTGTCGATGAAAAAATAGCCGGGCCGGGCCATGCCTTCAAACTGTCCCTTGGCCTCACTGTTCAACACCTTATACGTCCGAATGATCCGGGAATCGGGATCGGCAAGCAGAGGAAAGTCGATCTTCTTTCGGTCGGCGAAATATTTCAGAATTTGTGTGCTGTCGTAACTGATGGCCGCCAGCTTGATCCCCTGTTTCTCGAATCTGGCCTTGGCGCTTTGCAGCTGAACCAGCTGCGCTTTGCAGTAGGGTCACCAATCGGCCGAACGAAAAAACAAAAGAATGGTGCCGTTCGGTCCCTTCAGGGTTTCCAGGCTTTGCTCGCGGCCGAACTGGTCGCGCGCTGCGAAAGCCGGCGCCTTCTGGCCCGCGGCGAGTCCGATTCCCGTTAGCGTCCGCACGGACTGGACGTGAATCGTATTGCCTTCGAGCGCACCCTCCACCGTTACGGCATCGCCTAAACGGCTGTTGGCCTGGTCCTGCGGGTCCAGGTTGTAAATCTGCCTGACGGTGTCGTCATACAGAGCCAGTTTTGCGCCCGCGGCCTTCTCGGTGCACTTTGCAGATTCGGCGAAGGCTTCGTCCACGCTGCAGTTGCCGTTAATGATCACTCCGGACCACGATCCGCGATTTGTCATATCTTTTTGCTGAGCCTGAAGGAAAGTAGCCCCGCATAAGAGTGCCGCCGCGCACATCAAGACAAGCTTCGGGATGGCGAAAGGTTTCATGGCGCGAACTTCATTCTCCCATGAATTGGCTCGGCCAGGCATGCCCAGATGCGGGAAGGTTGCGTCTCAATCTCAGACACAAAGGCCGCCTTGGCTACTTGGCGGGGGCGGGCGGCGCCACGCTCTTCTCGTAGAAGTTCTGCAAAAACTCAGCATTGTCCTGGCAGACATACTCCCCGACGTCCCACTTCGGTTGGAATTTGTAGACAAACTGGCCGCCTGCCACCCTCGTATACGTCTTGGGGTCTTCGATCGTCGTGTCGATTTGCAAAGTGCTCGGATTGCTGCGCCGGAAACGTTCGATCAAGTGAAATTGGTCGCTATGTGCATGGCCTACGCGGTCGAGCCAGGTTTTGTCATTAAAACCCACCGTGTCCACCACCAGCGTATCGCCCTCGTAATGCCCGATGGAGTGGCCCATATAGGTTGGCTCGAGTTGATCCGCGGGTGGATGGGGTCGTCCATCCGTGTAGATGTAACGCACGGAATGGTCATACTCGAAAATCTGAATGATCTTGCCGGGAAGCTGAACGAGTTCCACGAGCAACGGATAGAAATAGATCTGCGGCACCCCCGGCGGATAACAATTGAACGTGGGATTGTTCGATTGGGCCACCGCGCGTGGGCCAAAGGAGGGCTTATTCTCATTGAATCTCGCCTGGCCCCACGGCGTCATAGGTGGTTCGTCGCCTCGCCGGAATGCGTTACCTCCGTTGCCCGAACCCGGACCGGGCGTCCACACTCCGGACAGATCGGGCACCGACGCCTTGTTGGACTTGGTCGCTCCCGACGCATTTTGTGCCTCGGCGCTGGCAGCTCCGAAGCTAAACGTCAGCGTCAAGACCGCGAAGATCAAAGTGAGATTATGGCTCGCCATGGCGGCATCCCTCGCGAAAGTCAGTTCTCTCCGCCGCTGGGATTTTCACCCAGCACTTTGCCGTCCGGGCCGAGAACCTTCAGCAGTCGCAGCGATTTCACGCCGTTCTTCGCGGGATATCCCACGAGGGTAACCTCGTCTCCCGCCTTCATCGTGGTCCGGCTCCAGCCTCGGTGCGCCAGCAGGTTGGGGCTATTGAGTTCGCCCTGCCATTTTTCCACCTCGCCTTTGTCGGTTCTTGCCTCGATGAAAATCTGCACGTGAGGATTTATAAAACTATACGAGGTCACCGTTCCTTTTACTGAAATCGGCTTGGCCGTCTCATAGGCCGCATCGCCATGGTGCGCGGACGCTCGAACGGAAACTATAAGTGGCAAAACCAAAAAAAAGACGATCGGGATCTGCTTGTTCATCCGGCGCCTCCCCCAATGAGCAGTCGAGGAATGCTAATGACCGGCAATATCCCACCGCCGTTCCTGCGTGTCAATGAACAGGGCGTTGAAAAGCATCCCGCAAGGGGTATAAAGTCGCGGCTAATCGAGGTGAAACCCATGAAGAGAACTATGCACAGCAGGTTCTGGATTGTGCTTCCGGTCCTGACGATCGTCTTCGTTACGCTCACTCCGCCGATACGAGCCGAGGTCACGCGCGTCGAGATCACAAACCGACAGGATGTGCTCAACGGCAAATCCTTTGGCGCCGTCGGCGCTTATGAAAAGCTTACGGGCAAGGTCTATTTCGCCATCGACCCGCAAAATCAGCACAACAAGATCATTGCTGACCTGGATAAAGCCCCGCGAAACGCCCAGGGCAAAGTGGAGTTCTCGGCGGACCTCTTCATCATCAGGCCCAAGGATGCCTCGAAAGGCAATGGAGTGCTGGTCTTTGACATTCCGAACCGCGGAGGCAAGGGACTGCTCAGCACGTTCAACCACGCCAAAGGATCGCAGGACCCCACGACCGAAGAAGAGTTTGGCGATGGCTTGCTGATGCGCGAAGGCTACACACTGGTGTCGGTCGGTTGGGAATTCGATATTCCGAAGAAGCCGAATTTGGTCCTGCTCAACGCTCCGGTTGCTACGGACAACGGCAAATCGATTACCGGGTGGATCACCCCGGGACCCTGGTTCATTCCCAGCAAGCAGGCGGACTCCTATAACTACGCCTCCGGTGATTTCACCCCGGCTTATCCGCCGCTGGATCTGAAAAACACTGCGTATCGGCTGACGGAACGCCGGGCATTGGTGTGGGCGCCCACGCTGGTCCCGCGGGAGGACTGGCAGTTTGGGCGCATGGACAACGGCAAACTTCAGTCGGATCCGAACTGGATAACCATGAAGGGCGGCTTTAAACCTGGCATGGTCTACCAGCTCAACTATGAATCGAAGGATCCGCCCGTGGCGGGTGTGGGCTTTGCAGCGGTTCGCGACCTGGCTTCGGCGGTGAAGTACGACGCAAATGCAATCGTGCGCGGTAAGTACGTGTACACCTTCGGCGCCTCGCAAGTTGGCCGCTGGCAGCGCCAGATGATCTACGAAGGATTCACCATCGACGAAAAGGGGCGCAAGGCCGTGGATGCGCTTTTCATCCAGACTGCGGCCACGGGGTTGGGCAGCTTCAACGAACGCTGGGCGCAGCCTGACGAACTCGGGTCCTACACGCAGACGAAGTTCCCGATTCGCTATGAGACGATCACCGATCCGGTCACCGGGAAGCGCGACGGCCTGGGCGCTCGCATCCCGGCGGGCCTGGAGCCAAAAATCTTTCTCGTGGACACCGAATCGGAATATTACGATCGTGGCCGCCTCTCTTCGCTCCGCGCCATATCGATGGACGGGCGCAAGGACTTACCGGACCCGCCAAATATGCGTATTTTCTTCCTTGCCGGAGCGAAGCACGGTTCGGGCGCGTGGCCACCGACCGAAAGCGAGGCGCAACAACTCCGGGTGGATCCGCTCGACTACAGGTGGGCGCAGCGCGCGCTGCTGGCTTCTCTGGATAAATGGGTAAGGCAAGGCGTCGCGCCGGAGCCGAGCCGCCATCCGATGCTGTCCGACCATACGGCGGTCTTGCAGAGCGAGATCAAGTTCCCGGATGTGCCGGGAGTGCAGTGGCCGTATCACGTGCCCGGCGGAGAGCGCAACGATTTGCCGGCGGGACCGATGGCAGCGCTGCCCTTCCTGGTGCCGCAGGTGGATAAGGACGGCAATGATACCAGCGGCATTCGCCTGCCCGAGCAGTCGGTGCCCCTGGGAACCTACACCGGGTGGGCCTTCCGCAGCGAGCGCGAAGGCGAACCCGATACTCTCGTTTCCATGGCGGGATCGTACATTCCGTTTGCCAAGACGAAGGCGGAACGCGAGAAGAACCACGATCCGCGTTTGTCCCTTGAAGAACGCTACTCCGGGCGCGAAGACTATATGCGTCGCGTGGAAGCGGCGGCCAATGCGCTGGCGAAGGATCGCTACCTGCTGCCCGAGGACGTCAAGACCGTCGTCGACGAAGCCGGGAAGCATTGGGACTGGACGATGTCGAATCTGACCTCGATCACCATCAGCCAGGCGGCAAAATAGGGCCGTTGTGATGTTTGCGTAAGGCGCCTGGAATGCGCCGATTCTCTGCGGCGGAATCTTCTTTCGCTGGCGGCTTCGCGATCCCGTCGCGCCTAAACCTGAGCTTTGATCGATATGGAAGTTGATGTATAACTGCGCTGCCAGCGGCGCTCCGCAAGTAGAGCTTCAGCTAGCGGAGTAAACGGGAGGCTGTGAAATGTGGGAAAACCTGGAACAGATGGCCTGGATCAAAACCTTGGGCAGCACGGGCTGGATGTATTCGAGCGTCGCGGTGACTCATTATCTGACCATGTTCTGGTTCATAGGATCGATCGCCATTGTGGACTTGCGGGTGTTGGGCCTGGCCGCGCGCAAGCGAAACGTCGGGGAACTCGCGGAGCAGTTATTCCCCTGGGCTTGGATCGGATTCACGCTTGCCGTGATTTCCGGTTTCCTGATGTTTGCGACCGATGCGGGCGATTGGGCGCCCGACAAAGTGTTCCACGTGAAACTGGCGCTGATCGTCGTTTCACTGATCTTCGCGATTATCGTGCAGCGCGGCGCGGCGAAATGGGCGCAGGCCGTCGACATACCTACCGCGGCGAAGATCATTGCCTTGATCTCCCTGGTGCTGTGGATCATCACGATCCTTTCCGCATCGGAGATTCCGGCGCTGGAAGGGCTCGGTTAGAGCTTAAAAGCACAGGCAGCAGTCCTGAACGTCGTCCCTGGAACGTCGGCCCCGATCTCGAGACCCCATAGGCGGAAAGGTTCGCTCCGATGCATGACACCATACTGGCGATTGCGAAGTGGCTGGAAACGACTCCGTGGGGATTGATGACTCGCGAGTCGCTGTATGCGTATCCGCTGGTCCAGTTGACGCATTTCACCGGACTCTCGCTTTGGTTGGGAACAAGCCTGGCATCTGGATCTGCGGCTGCTGGGAGCAGGCAGCAAGCGCGCAACGCCGCGCAAGTGGCGCAGGAGCTATTTGTGTGGAATTGGATTGGCTTCGCCATCGTCGTTACCGGCGGATTCATGCTGTTCTCCGGAATCGCCACCGCATTTGTCGGCAACATCGCCTTTCAATGGAAGCTGGGACTCTTCGTCCCACTGGCGCTGATCTGGCACATCTTCGTACAGCGGAAAGCGCGCGACTGGGGCCGGACGATGGAGGTTCCGGGATTCGCCAAGCTTGCCGCGCTGACCGAGATTCTGCTGTGGATCTGCGTCATCACCGCGGCGGTAGAGATTCCGAACCACTAACCGACTGGTTTTCCGCAAAAACTCCGCAGAGGGAAATCGAAAAAACTATGCGCCGGCTTTGATGTCGGTGACGTGAATTGTGCTGGTGGCTTTGTCCAGAGTGCCGCTGACGACAACCTTTTTCCCGGCAAACTGCACGGGTTTCTTCTGGTCGTCGAGTTGATAGACCGTTTTTCCGGCGGCGTTGAAGAGAACATATTTGGAGCCGGCTGCAATACACTCGACCGTGCATTTCGGAGCGTTAGGATCAGGATGCGACCCCATTTTGGCGCAGTCGCTATCCATGATCTCGCCACGATAGGTCATGGGTTGCTGAGCGAGGCCGACGCCCGAGATCATCGCTCCCGCGGCAAATACCATAAGAAGTTTCTTCATGTGTTGATTCTCCTTTCACTGAATGCGGAATTGCAGAGTTCAGACCGCCCCTACTGACGGCGAGTATACACGCGCTACTCGACCCAATCGGCGATAAAAATATTCGTCTCATGTTCCACGGTGCCATTGCGATTGGAGGCCCAGACCAGGTGCTTTCCGTCGGAAGAGAACATCGGGAAGGCATCGAAGCCGGGGTAGTCGGTGATCCGCTCTGTTCCCGAGCCATCTTCGTTGACGAGGTACAGGTCAAAGCCGCTGGGATCCTTTGTATTGGTGACGTTGGACGCGAAGATGATTCGTTTGCCATCCGGTAGCCAATACGGCGCAAAATTTGCGGCGCCATTGTGCGTTACCTGGTGCTTGCCGGAACCATCCGCATTCATAACCCAGAGTTCCAAATTTCCCGGACGAATCAAGCCGCGCGCGAGCAGGGCTTTGTAATCCTTGATCTGCTCGGGCGTTTGCGGATGCTCGGCGCGGTAGACGATCTTTTTGCCGTCGTAAGACCAGAAAGGTCCGCCGTCGTAGCCAAGCTCGTGCGTCAGTTGCTTCACGTTCTTACCATCGGCATCCATGGTGTAGACATCCAGATCGCCGTTGCGCGTGGAGGTGAAGGTGATGTGCTTGCCGTCGCGCGTGATCGTAGATTCGGCGTTGTAACCGCGGCCGGTGGAAAGCGGGCGAATGTCGCTGCCGTCGGGCTTCGCGGTATAGATGGTGTAGGTGTCGTAAATCGGCCAAACGTAACCGAGCGAGTAGTCGGCGGGAGGCGGACAAGCAGGGCTTGCCGCGAACGTGGAGGAGTAAAGCATGCGATCGCCCGAGGGAAAGAAGTAGCTGCACGTGGTGCGGCCCTGGCCATTACTTAGCGGCGTCGGAGTGGCGGGCTGGCCGGCGGGCGTATCGAGGCGGAGCGTATAGATCTGATCGCAGGCGATATTGGGACCAACGGGCGCGTGAGTGCGCGGGTCGTAGAACTGGCCCTGATGCTGGAAGGTCAGATACTTATCGTCGGCGGAGAAATAGGCCTCGGCGCTCTGGCCTCCAAAGGTGAGCTGCCGAACATTGGCGAGATGCTTTTCGCCGGGATATGCCAGCGTGTGGGCGCTCGATTCCACGGGCTTTTTGGTTTGCGCCGCTTGCCTCGCGCGTCCCCGCGCAGCGAGGACAAAAGGCAAAGCCGTCGCCACGAATATTGATAGGCCGAGAAGGGCAAGAGGCAGGTTACTTTTTCTCATTCTCTAGTCTCGAACTTTCCGAGGGGGCCAGATTTTCAGATTCAGGGCAGATTGATGGCAGGGCCCCCACCCCGGTTTCTGTGCAAGTGTTGATTCTACACGCACTTTAAGTCCAATAAATTCGTAAGTGTTCATTCTGCGCGAGTTGCGCGCTGATCGTTTAAAGTTCTTTGTAAGAGGCCGAACGCCACGGTTTTCTTGAAACGATGCAAAAGCAAAAGATTCTGAGCACGCGATTCGAAACGGCGCGCAGGGTTCGAGTCCACGAATTTCGAGCATGTTCTATTTTACCTTATGCGTAAAGGGCAGCTTCCAGAGAGATGCCTCGCTCCAGCTTGTCACTCGGCACGGCCATCCTCGGTCGGATGATCGTTTTACCGCACGAGTAAAGTGAATCCGCACAGTGCTCGGGCCGGGCTCGCAATGCTACCAGGATTTTATTTTTTAGTGGTAGAATCCGCCCGAAATCGGCCACTCCCGGGTAAGTACGCACGCGTCTTCTGCGTGAAAGGAAGGCTTTTATGCGGATTCTTGCCTCGCTTCTTCTTGTCCTTAGCTCAAGTCTCAGTTGGCGGCCCAACCCAGGTTCAAGATCCAGCCTATCCGCTGAAGATTCGCATTTTGGAAAGGAACGCGAGCCGCGGCGGTTCCGGCATACGCATGTGGGGACGAGCGGACCTGTTTGACCAACAAGAGCAGGGATTTGATTATGAGTCTACTTGCGGCGAGGTGTTCATGGTGTCGCACGGGGACGAGCTGTACAGTGCGCGCTGGAAGAAGCCGGATCGAGAGCTAGAAATGTTGGTGAGCCGAATCGGTACGGGCAAATCGCAGAAGTGTGTGGTGAAAGCCGACCTGAAGCCATACGTCTACAGGTTCGAAAGCGGGCGTATTGTGACAAAGCCGCTGGCGAAATAGCATTTAGCATCAAAGCACCGCCGTGGGCTAGAAGAGAAAAAACAGATCCCCCCGCGATGGCTTACGGGGCGCAAAAAGCGCGCCTAGTTACTCTCCCCGGGCGGGACACGCGCAAAACCTCCAGAGAGATTCTTCGCTTCGCTCAGAATGACACCAATTTGGCTTAGTAGCCGGTGGCTAAGCTGGCGCCAAGAGATTCTGCGACCGCAAATTCGACCGGAGCACACACCGCGCTCCGCTCAGAATGACCGCCAAACGCCGGGCAAGCGCGACGGGGGTTAGCGGCGCTGTTCGAGTTTGACGGAGGCTTTCAGGGGCTTGCCGTCGCGCTGCACGGTGACTTCGACGACGTCGCCGACTTTGCTGCGGCGCAGGGCGTCCGTGAAGTCGTACAGATTCTTGATGGGGGCACCGCCGAATTGAACGAGGACGTCGCCGGCTTTGAGCCCGGCTTTTGCAGCCGGCGAGCCGGGCTGCACGTCGCTGAAGCGCACGCCATTTTCGGATTGGCCGAAATCAGGAATGGAGCCGAACCAGGGGCCGTAGCCGCCGCCCCCGCTGCCGGTGACGCCGCTATGGGGATCGTTCTCGGTCACCGTGATGAATTTGGGGCGCTCGGCCGCGGTATCCAGCTGAATGATGACGCCGGCAATCACGTCGAGCAGGCGAGCAGCGTCGGGCGCATTGATCTTGTCCCAGGTGTCGGAAGGCTTGTGATAATCGGAGTGCAAGCCGGAGAAAAAGAAGAGCACGGGAATCTTGCGCGCCACAAAAGAGGTGTGATCGCTGGCCGAGTAGCCTCCCGCGGAATACTCGAAGTGAAAGGGAGAATTTTTCTGGGCGGCGGTAAGCAAGGCTTGGAACGTTGAGCCGGTGCCCACGCCGCCGATATAGACCTTTTCGTCCTTGATGCGGCCGATCATATCCATATTGAGCATGGCCACGGCTTTATCGAGCGGGCGAGTGGGCAGCTTGACCCAATTCGCCGAGCCGAGCAAGCCGAGCTCTTCGCCAGCGAACGATTCGAAGAGAATGCCGCGCGGAAGCTGGCCCTTGAGCGGGGCGAGCAAACGCGCCAGTTCGAGCACGCCGGAAGTTCCGGAGGCGTTATCGTCGGCGCCCGGATGAATCTGCCCGATCTGGGAGGGCGCGAGCGAATCCGCATTGCCGTAACCCAGATGATCGTAGTGCGCGCCCACAATGATGTACTCGTCCGTCTTGCCGGGGAGATAGGCCAGTACGTTATTGACGGTGGCGCGAAGGGTATCGACGTGGACGTTGAGGCTTAAACGGAGCGTGGCGGGAAAGGCAAAAGAAGCAGGCTTGGTGGCCTGGTTGATTTGATTCTGCACGGCACCGAGCGATTTTCCGGCGGCGGCAAACCAGTCCTGCGCGACTTTATTTTTGACCTGCACGAGCAGGATGCCGGCATTTTCCGGCCCGCTCACGGTGCCGAACTGCGTCAGCCGATCTTCTTCACCGTCGCCGAGTTTGCCATTCACCACCACGACTGCGCGAGCGCCGTGATTGCGCGCATTGATGGCTTTGGTAATCAGCGCGGCGTGCTGCGTCAGCCCTTGATGGCCGCCCTTGGCGGCGAAGCCCGAGGGCTCATAGCGCAGCAAGACGACAATCCTGCCCTGCACGTCGAGGCCGGCGTAGTCGTCGTAGCCAAATTCACCGGCCGACGCGCCGTAGCCCGCGAAGACCACGGGAGCTTCGGCGTCGCCGGAGGCGGAAAAGCTGAAGGGGACAAAGTCCTGGTTGAGCTTCAGAATTTTCTTCGTGCCGCCGACTTGCTCCTGGAGCTGATTGAGCGCGGCCAGCTTCGCGCCGGTAATCACGGTGAAAGGCTGCAAAAATCCCTGCGTTCCGGCGGGATCGAGGCCGAGGCTCCGGTAGCGCTCTTCGAGCAGCTTTGCGGCAAGCGCGATGCCCGCGGTGCCGGCGCCGCGGCCCTCCATGGCGGGCGCGCTGAGCTCCTTCACATTGTCGAGGTAGCGCTTGGCGTCGGCTTTGCCGAACGCCGGTGCAGGCGCGGGCGCTTGTGCCGGGGCGGCGACAACAATCGCGAGCGCCAGCAATGCCGCGAGCGCGGTGTGGAGGAAGCGACGGGATCGTCGCGGGTCGAAATTCGATCGGAAGCGATTGGGTTGCGCCATCAGTTGAATAGGATGCTATTTCCAGCGCGGGCGCATGTCAAATCGCGGAACAAGGGCCGACGCCCGCCACAAGCGCAACGTCTTCCCGGCAGGCAAGTCTGGGCCCGCAGATACCATTTTTTTGCGATCGTCTTCTTCCTTGCAGGCAAGTCTGGGGCATGTATGATGCTGGCCATCGATATCCCACCGCCATACTCCAGAGGAGGAGATTACCCATGACCTTCGCGAATTTCGCTCTCGCGGGCTGCTTTTTGCTGTCGATGTTGAGCGCGGCGGCCGCGCAGAATCGCATGCCGCCCATTCCAAAAGAAAAATGGACCGACGCACAGAAGAAAGCGGCGGACGAGCTAGCCGCGGGCCCGCGCGGGGCGGGATCCGTGGCCGGACCCTTTGTGCCGTTGCTACGCAGCCCAGAGTTCATGAACCGGCTGCAAAAGACGGGCGAGTACGTGCGCTTCCAAAACAGCATCGGGCAAAAACTCACCGAATTCGTGATTCTCTTGACGGCGAGGCAATGGACACAGCAGTACGAGTTTGATGCGCACCAACCGCTGGCGTTGAAGGCCGGCGTGAAGCAGGAGTTCATCACCGCAATCGTGGACGGACGCCGTCCCACCGGGATGGCCGCGGACGAAGAGGCTGCATACGATTTTTGCGCCGAACTGCGCCAGAACCAAAGCGTGAGCGACGCCACCTATGCGCGAGCGGTGGGCAAATTTGGCGAACAAGGCGTGATCGATATGACGGGGCTAGTTGGCTACTACACGACGCTGGCCATGATCATGAACGTGTCGCGGGCGCCATTGCCAGAAGGCAAGAAGGAGCCCTTAGCTCGGCTTCCCGCACTGACGATCATCGCGGGCGATTTACAGGATGGGCGGAAAATACGCCAGTGTGCGAGCGAAGTACCACACCATGAAAAGAACCAGAATGGAGTTGACCATCAACTGAAGCACGCTGAAGCCGATCAGATCCCGCGCGCGCACATGCAGGATTCCCAGAAGCGGCAGCATCCAAAAAGGATTGATGAGATTGGGCAGCGCTTCCGACGCGTTGTAGACCTGCACGGTCCAGCCGAGATGGACATGCAGATCCTTGGCTGCCTGCAGCACGTAGGGAGCTTCGATGATCCATTTGCTACCGCCCGAGGGCACGAATAATCCCAAAATCGCCGAATAGATGGAGACGAGGATCGGGAAGGTGCTCTGCGAGGAGACGCGCACGAAAAAATGAGCCATGCCGCGCGCAATCGACGACATGGTCACAATTCCAAAAATTCCCCCGTAGAAGGGAAATTGGATGAGGACCCCGGAAGTGGCGGGTACAGCGTTATTCACCGCGCGAGTAAAGGAGCGCGGGCGCCAGTGAAGCAGCAATCCGGCCATCACGAACAAGAAGTTATAGCTGTTGAGGTCCAGGGCCGCGAGCGGCCCCCGAGCAACGATGAGCTGCACCAGGTAGGCTGCCCCAATCGCGCCTACAACTAGAGAAAGCACCGGCCAATATTCGAGCCACTCGCCCTTGGTTGCGGGACCGGTGCGCTCGGGCGCGCGCGCCGCATCCACCTCGGCGACTCCAAACCATTCCGCTGTCTTTACCGAGTGAGCCGGGGCAGAAAGATAGGCGACGAGTACACCGGAACAGATCAAGACGATCGCCATGGCGATGCTCTGCCAAAGATAGAGTGTTTGCCGCAAGGGAATCACTCCGCTGATTTTGAGCAGGACGGCGGGAATCGCCCCGGGCGTGGCCATCAATAGCGTTGCGGAAGAGGAAAAGCCTAAAGCCCAAACGGTGCCCTGGCCGAGGTAGGCCGCCGCGCCGATGGCGCGGTAGTCGATTCCGCGCACGTTTTTAACGACCTCCCGTGCCAGGAGTCCGGAGAAAATCAGGCTGAATCCCCAACTGATCAGCGCACTGAGCATGGAAAAGAGGGCCACAAAGGCGATGGCGCTGCGCGGGGTGCGGGGAATCCGCGCGAGCCATCGGATCATTCGGAAGACGGGCGGCGAACTGGCCACCACGTATCCGCCAATAATAATGATGGCCATCTGCATGGTGAAAGGAATCAGGCTCCAAAAGCCCTGCCCGAAATAGTCGACGAGCTCTCGAAGTGAAGAGCCCGAAAGAAGTCCGGCGACAAAGACGATGATCAGGGCAAGGAGCGCAAAGACGAACGCATCTGGAAACCAGCGTTGCGACCAATCGGCCAGAGCCAAGCCCAGACGGGCAAACCTGCCGGACGGGCGTTCCAGCGCATTGTCTGACTTTGTGCTCATGGTTTCGCTCGTGATTTTCGCCGTCTCGCGGGAAGCTGCGGCGGATGAGCCGCTCCTGACGCGTTTGGCGGGGCTATTGTATCCACAGAACGCCCAGGAACCACGTGAATCGTTCCCGGCGCGGCCTCCGGAGGGGTTAATCGTTTCTCCCGCAGGCAGCCTAACCC
This sequence comes from uncultured Acidobacteriota bacterium, assembly GCA_963810155.1. GTDB lineage: Bacteria > Acidobacteriota > Terriglobia > Acidiferrales > UBA7541 > Palsa-189. The sequence continues at coordinate 121,404 of CAWEMN010000001.1, read as the reverse complement.
CACGTACGACTTTGCCCGGGCTTCGATATACTCCCGTCATGTTCAAACCTCTCTGGGGTGATTCGAGGAAGATATTCATCCTGTTCGGCGGGTTATCTTGTTTGCTTTTTGCCGCGATCCTGTCCCTCGGCGCTCAGGAGCACGCCGCAGTTCTGGGCACAGTGACCGATGCGACGGGCGCGGCCATCGCAGGCGCGGAAATTGAATTCCGTTCCTCCGACACCAGACAATCCACGACAAGCGACGCACAGGGAAATTTCACATTGCCCGACGCGGCGGCGTCCGGCGACTTGCTCATTCGCTATCCGGGATTTGCGCCTGTCCGCATAGAAGTAACGCCGGAGTCGAACCGCGAGAATCTGCAAATCCAGCTGGCGCCGGCGCCCACGAACGAAAGAATCGTGGTCACGCCGGGCGACGACGATCGCATTGCGGCTACGCCGAGCAGTCAATATTCGATTACGAGCAATCGGATCGATAGTTCTGGCACTCTGGCGCTGGATGATACGCTGCGGCAGGCACCCGGTTTTTCGCTCTTTCGCCGCTCGGGCAGTTTGTTCGCCAACCCAACTTCGCAAGGCGTCTCTTTGCGCGGGATGGGCGCGAGCGGATCCAGCCGCGCGGTTGTACTGCTGGATGGCGTGCCGCTGAACGATCCTTTCGGCGGCTGGGTTTATTGGGAACGCATTCCAAACGCCAGCGTCGCATCAATGACGATCTTGAATGGCGGATCCTCCGATACGTATGGCGGCGGCGCACTGGGCGGCGCGGTGAACATCGAAACCGCGCACGAGAGAACTACATTCGGCCACCTGGAAGCTGCGTACGGCAATGAGGATACACAGGACGTATCGTTCGACGCTGGAACTTCCGCGGGGCGCTGGGGAGTCTCGGCAGCGGGCCAAGCGCTGCGCACGCGGGGATACGTGCTCGTTCCAGAGAACCAGCGCGGATTGGTGGACACTCCCGCTGGCACAGGCGATTTGGCGGGCTCTGTGGAACTCTCCCGGCAACTGGGCGAGGGAGGGCGCCTCTTTGTGCGCGCCATGACGTTTGGCGAGAGCAGGAAAAACGGCACTCCCCTGCAGACGCAACAGCACTCAAATTCCCGAGCTGGACATCGGAACCGATTGGACGAACGCCACCGCGGGATTATTTTCGGTGCGTCTCATTCGATCGGATGAAGTTTTCCACCAGAATTTCACCTCCATTTCGGCGGATCGAAGCACGGAATCACTCACGAACGTTCAGAGAAGCCCTTCGCAGCAGATCGGATTTGCCGCGCAGTGGCGGCGAACATTTGCGAAGAGACACACGGTCACGCTGGGAGTCGAAGATCACGATATCCGCGGACACAGCGCCGAAACGACCTTCAACGCCGGCCGGCCGACGGCACTTGTAAACGCGGGAGGGCGACAGCGGATCACCGGCTTCTTCTTCCAGGACGCTTTTTACTTTGCGCGGAACTGGCTGCTTACCGTGGGCGGGCGCGAGGACACCTGGCTCAACAGCCGCGGCTTCTCAGATCGCACGCCTGTGCCGACGGGAGCGCCGACCATAAATAACTTTGCCGATCGCACCGAGAATGCATTCAGCCCGCGGGTGAGCCTGCTGCGCACATTTTCGAGTTCTCTGGCGCTCAGCGCTTCCGTTTATCGCGCGTTTCGCGCTCCAACGCTCAACGAGCTGTACCGGAATTTCCGCGTCGGAAACGTAGTGACCAACGCAAATGCGAATCTCACTGCCGAGCGACTCACGGGCGGCGAAGCAGGGCTCAGCCTGAGGCGCTGGCAGCGGAAGGTGACGATCCGAGGAAATTTCTTCTGGAGCGACATCGACAATCCAGTGGCTAACGTCACGCTCTCCACCACGCCCGCTCTGATTACCCGGCAGAGACAAAATCTAGGCGCGGTGCAAGCGCGCGGCGTGGAATTGGGGGCAGAGATTCGGCTGACGGAAAGAGTCCAGCTATCCGGCGAATATATTTTGACGGACAGCACCGTGCTGCGCTTTCCGGCGAACACGCTGCTCGAAGGCCTGCGCGTCCCCGAAATACCGAAAAATCAGATCAACATCGCGCTGGGCTATAGCGGGCGCGTCTGGGATGCCGGTTTGCAGGGGCGGTTCGTGGGCCAGGCGTTTGACGATGACCTGAATACATTCCCGCTGGCCCGATTTTTTACCATGGACGGCGAGGTTTCGCGTCAGGTTCTGCCGCACGCGAGACTCTTCGTGGCGATCCAAAATCTAACGAATGCGCGTTATGCCACCGCCGCAACGCCGGTCCTTTCGCTCGGACCGCCCCTGCTGGTGCGCGGAGGGTTTCGAATCGACGTCCGCTGACCAGGCCCCCGCTGGGTGCCGTGGCGTCAGCCTTTGAGCTTTCTCAGGAATTCCTTTCCTTCGGCTTCGGCGAGGATACCCCTGCGCATTAGCGCGGTAATGAGTTCGTGCAACACGCGAGAATGACCTTCGCTCAACTCACCGGAACCGCCCGCCGCTTTATTCTCGGGAGAAGGAACATCGACTTCAGCAGGAAGCGTGCCGCCAAGGTCAAGTATCCAGCTCCGAAAGATTTTCAGATGTTCCGGGCGAACGGCAGTGAACGCAAGGCCCATGCCCATGCCAACGACGGAGTAGCTGACCTTGGCCTCGGCCTCAAAGGACTGGTTCTCGCGGCTGATGCGTATTTTTACCAGCGTGCCCGCCGGGAGAGGGCTGAGCGTATCCACATAGCAGCCTCCCTGCCCGAGGTCGGAAGTGCGCCCATTAATGTGCGTGTTGGACCGAGGTTCCACGATGTCTGCTGTAGCGTTAAAGGGAAAGCGTTGATGGCGGCGGCGTTCATCGTTACGGCGATCGGCGCCAGGAGACTGGGGAGAACCGGGCACCCGTTTGTCCATGGTGCAGCGCCACTCAAGCGCTAACTTTCAGTGCGCACATCTTAACGCAAACTTGGCAGCGTCGCGGGCGCGAGGCTACCTCAACGTAGCGATCACGCCAATAGCCGTAAGCAGCATTGCCCCCGTGGCCGACCAGCCGATTACCTTGAGAGGAGTGGAAATCGTAAACTTTCCCATCACGCGACGATTGCCGGCCATGAGCATCAGCACAGCCATAATGGGGGCCGCGACGACGCCATTGATGACCGCGGCCCAGAACAGGGCACGGATCGGGTCAATGCCTACAAAATTCAGAGAAAGGCCGACACACGTGGCGGCGGTCAATATCCAATAAAACCGAGGGAGTTCTTGCGCTCTTTTTTCCAGACTGGCCTGCCATTTGAACGCTTCGCTGACCGCGTAGGCAACAGAACCCGCGAGGACGGGTATTGCCAGCAAGCCCGTGCCAATAATCCCCAAGGCGAAAAGAACAAAGGCAAAGCGGCCTGCGAGGGGCTCGAGCGCTTTTGCGGCCTGCGCGGATGTATCGACATTGAGGACGCCGTGAGCATGAAGTGTGGCGGCCGTGGTGACGATGATAAAAAGCGCGATCACGTTAGAGATCGCCATGCCGATGAAGGTATCCACACGAATGCGCCCGAGCTGCGCAGGAGCCTGCCGCGGCGATTGCTTGAGCGGCTGCTCAAGAGAGTTCGTGGTTACGTTTTCCACCTCCTGCGACGCCTGCCAGAAGAAAAGATAAGGGCTGATGGTCGTCCCGAGCGCAGCGACCAGAGCGGTAAGAAAGCCAGCCTTAAAGGAGAGCGAGGGCATCAAGGTGTGCCGGATGGCCTCCGGCCAGGAGACGTGGACCACGAAAGCTGTCGCTACGTAAGCGAACAAAGCGAGCGTGAGCCATTTCAAATAGCGCACGTACTTCGTGTAGGGGATAGAGACCTGCAGCGCCAGTGACGAACCTCCGAATAACAAAACGTAGAGCCACAAAGGCCCCGGAACCAGCAACTGTAGCGCCGCTCCCATCGCCCCGACGTCCGCTCCAAGATTGAAGACATTGGCTAAAAGCATCAGAGAAACGACGGAGTACAAGATGGGCTTCGGATAGTGGCGGCGGATATTTCCTGCGATACCGAAGCCGGTCACGCGGCCGATACGCGCGCAGATCTCCTGGATTACGGCCATTAACGGATAGCTGAAGAGCATGGTCCACAGCATTCCGTAGCCGAATTGGGCGCCTATCTGCGAATAGGTTCCGATGCCGCTGGGATCATCGTCGGAAGCGCCGGTGATGAGGCCGGGACCGAGCTTCGCGAAAATACGGCGGATGGTCAGGGGTTCTGTGGGCGCCGTTCGAATGGCGGAGGGCATTATGCGGGTCGCGCGCAGCACTGGCATCGAAAGACTCGCGATGAATCGAAACCATCGAGGATCGAACCACAGGCGTGGCGCAACGCGATTGCAAGCCGAGGGGGGTCGCCCGGCATCTCCACGCCTGTGGCTCGTCGACCCAAGTGTTTGGCAAACACAAGGGCTGGCTCAATTGTCCCCGTCGTTACGCCCGGGCTGCTTTTGCCTTACGCGCGCGGTCGCTGGTTCTTCCTTGCTGTCCTTCTGTTTCCGTCTGGGCATTTTCGATAAGGGTTTCCGAGATCTGATTGAGTTTCTGATCCGTCTGCTTCTCCTCCTCCAGGGTGTGTTCGAGGAGCGAGACGGCTTCGTCCAGGCCAAGCCGTTCGGCGTACGCCCGAACGCAGCCGTAAGCGGCAATTTCATAGTGCTCAACCCTTTGAGCGGCGGCGATCAAGGCGACGTCCTTGGCTTCACCTTCGAATTCGTCGTTCTCAATCACTTCGCCACCTTCCTCAACGAGGCCCTCCATTCCTTTGCACGCCGGTCCTTTGGTATTTTCGCCCAACTCCTCCAGGATGGTTTCAAGCCGCTCCATGTGGCCCCTGGTCTGCTTCAAATGCGCTTCAAATCCGCTGCTTAATTCCTCGGTCGTGGCTGCCTGAGCCATCTTCGGCAAGGCTTTAGTGAGTTGTTTCTCCGCGCTATAAATATCCTTAAGTTGTTCCACGAGAATTTCCTTGAGCTGTTCATGATTCATCGGTTGGCTCCAGTGAAGTGAGATTCGCTGCCTTCGATGGTGAGTCCTGGAGAAACTTTCCAACAATCCACAAGCGCGTGTAATCGCGGAGCGGAATACGCCTAAAGGTGACGCCGGAAGATATGCGTCAGGAGAGATAAACTCAGGGGAGACCTGTACCCTCCATGGAGAGGCGTAGCAGGAGGCAGTAGACGAGCCTGCGGAAGCGCAATTCCGCGCGGTTATCCGGACCCCTCGAGCGTTCCATTCCCGCGCGAGAGAAGGTATATACTCTCGGCATCGGAAGTGCTGGACCATCCGAATCGATGTCCAAAGCAGGAGTCACAACGATGAAAACTAGGTCGCTTTTCCTGGGACGCGTAACGCTGGTGGCAGTGGCGGTGCTGGCGTGTGTGGGTATTCCCGTGGCCAGGCCCAACCCGATTTCAGCAAAGTTGAGATCAAGACCACGAAACTCGCCAACAACTTTTATACCCTCGACGGCCAGGGCGGCACGATCGGCGTGCTGGCAGGGCCGGACGGCATTTTCATGGTGGACGATCAGTTCGCGCCGTTGAGCCCGAAAATCATGGCTGCGATCAAGCAGATTTCGAACTCGCCCATCCGATTTCTGGTTAATACGCACGTGCATCCGGATCACACCGGTGGCAACGAAAATTTCGCCAAGACAGGCGCGGTGCTCATATCTCGCGACGAATTGCGCGACCGGCTGGCACATCCCGCACCGGCAGCGAATGGCACGCCGGGTACGCCGGCGCCCGCAGCCGCGCTACCCGTGGTCACGTATGAGGGGCGGATGACGTTTCATATGAACGGCGAGGAGATCAGGCTGATCGCGATTCCGCGGGCTCACACCGACGGCGACACCCTGGTTTACTTTCCCAACTCGGACGTGATCATGTCCGGCGATTTCTATCGGTCGATCCAGTACCCGAACATCGATCGCGCAAACGGCGGCAGCCTCAACGGCATGCTCGACGGCCTGGGCGTGATCATCGGACTGGCGGGCCCGAATACGAAGATCGTGCCGGGACATGGCCCCGTGGTTAGCCGAGCGGAAGTGATGGCGCACCGGGACATGATCCTGGGGATTCGCGACCGCGTGGCGCAGCTGGTGGCACAAGGCAAGACGCAGGAAGAAGTACTCGCCGCGCATCCGACTGCCGAGTATGACGCTCGCGTTCCAAACTCCAAGGAGACCACGGAACGCTTTGTCACGCAGCTCTACGCCGAGTTGAAACCGGCGAAGTAAACCGACCGAACCGGGTGCGAACTGCGAAAGCGCGTCGGTTCGCGCCCGGTGCTGCATCGGTGAGCGGCTAAGCGCCCACGCGGCCATCCGCATGGGAGGGCCAACGGCGGCGCGAGAATGAATGCCACCGATTCCAGGCTTCCCAGACGTTGCCCACGAGCACGCCCGCGAGAAGATAGTAGGCCGCGCCCACCCATTCGAAAGATCGCGAAGCTGACGACCGCGACGATCACGCCGCACACAGACCTGATCGGAATACTTCACGGGCGAGGTCGGCGGATCGGTCAAGATGAAGAACGCGAAAAACAGCACGGCATGGAGATCGGGCGCCCGAAAGATCTCGGCGACTTTCCCGGGATTGCCCAGCGAACGCCGTGACGGTAAACAGCAGGAAGTAGGCGCCCAGGAAAACCAGCACCAGCGGAATCTTGTTCACGCGGTCCGCGATGAACACGCCGGTGGCGAAGAGCACGATCAAGGCGAACGGTGAAATCTCCGGCAGGGCGCCCCACCAGTTCTGGCCGGTGTTGAAGACGTAAAACGTGGCGACCAGGGCCAGAGCCGCCGGATTAAACATATTCGCCGAACGAGTGCGGGCGATGTACTTGCTGACAATGGCAACCGCGGAGGTGCAGGCGGCGACGTACCAGGGCTCGTGCGGCGTCAATACCATCGCGACAAACAAGGCCGGTGAGAACGGCTCCGCTGGGAAACTCCCAGGCGCTTGCAGTATCCAGCGAAGAACCAGCAACGTCAATCAGAGCCGCGACGATTACGGCGCTCGCCAGGCCAGGAGCTACCAGCGTCTGATTCCCTCACTCGGCGCGGCCAGAACGACCAGAATCGCCAGCACGATGATGAGAAGGCCCTTGGGCGTGCGGAAGAATCGCGAAGCACGGCGTCAGCAGTCACTGCGCATCCCTTGGTCGCATACCGCTCCAAGCGCGGAGAGATAATCAGCCCGTCCACGTCCAGGCGATCGAACAGACTGAATGCCGTCGGCGGGGCCAAGAACGAATGCCGCCGTTGCGAGCGCGTCCGCCAGCATCGCAGTGGGCGCGACGACGGTGACGCTGGCCACGGCATCGCGGCGAAACGCCCGTGCGCGGATCGAGAATGTGATGGCCGTTGTCCTCGGCGGAGCTGCGCCTTTCGTAATCACCCGAGGTGCACACGGCGCGGTTGGAACGCGCAGAGGAATCGATCAGCTCGTATTTCGCGGCGCGGATGACGAATCCCAACCGACCACGGTTCTCCGCTTGGGTTGCAGCCTCCGAGATAGAGATCGCCGCCGGCATCGATGGCAAAATTCTCGAACGGCCGAAGCTCGCGCGCGGCGAGGTCAATCGCCAGTCCCTTGGCAACGGCTCCGAGATCGAGAATCAACGGGCGAAGCAGCGTGATGGTCTTGCGGTCCGGATCCAGGCGAACGTCTCGATAGCTGACGCGAGCCGCCGGGTTCGAGTGCGGTGGCAATCGTTTGCTCCGGTGCGATACTCCCGGTTGAAGCCGCGCGTCTCCATGGCGTAGCCGACCGTCGGATCGAATGCGCCGCCGCTCTCCTCCGCCACCGCCAAGCGCAAACTGGACCGCTTCGTAAAGGATCGCGCTGACCGGAACGGGAACGCCAACCTGCGCCGCAAGCTGCATCACTTCGCTCTGCGCTCTCAAATCGCGTGCAGCACTCCTCGATGCGGCGAAACCATTCGAACGCGGCCGTCGACGGCTTCCTCGAGCCGGGTGCGCTGTTGCGAGTCCGCTTCGTGGCCGACCACTTGAATGGTCACGACGGTCCCCATCAACGCGACGCTGCGGAGATAGACGGCGTCACTCACTGGCTTTGGACAATGCCTGGGAGACGGCATCGAAGAATGCGTCGCTGCTCTCGGTGGCGCCCGAGACGTAATCGACCTTGGCGCTCTGCCTGGTTACCACCTGTCCGGGCAAATCGAACTCGGCGAACCCGTGCCCGGGTTCGCGGGGAGATCCAGGAACACGAATAGCGCGTCAGGCATTGCACGATTGCCGCTGAAGTAATTTTTCCGCTCTCGATTTCAACCGATGCCTGGATATCGCCATGGCGGGAAGTGCCCCAGCCCAGATAGGTTCCGTCCTTATACTGAATTCGCGGCTGGACTGCGGGGGCCGCTGCCGGAGCCGCAGGGGACTCGGCCGGCGCCGCTTGCGGGACTGTTTTTGGCGCTGCTTTGGGAACCTCGGCCGGAGCTGACGACCGCGGGCGAACTTTCTTCGGGGACGGAGCCGGAGAATCCGGAATTGCGGGTATCGCTTCGAGTGCGGGAGCTGCGGCCGCGAGCGGGGCCGGCGCTTTCCGCCGGGCGATCTGCGCCTCAAATTCATCTTCCGCAGCACGAGTACGTTGATAACCAGCTGCGTAGACGGCGAGAATCGCGGCGGAACTTAAGGTGACCAGACTATTCGAAATTTTCTGGTTCGCCTGTCTTCGCTCTACTGTGTAGCCTTCGGATTGTGTGGGGATCGCTCCGGCCGCCACTCCCGCGGCCACGAGAAGGATCGCACCGCCGGTGACTGTACCCCACGGCGGATAACCGGCGAGGACGGCGGCTCCAAAAATCGCCAGCGTAACCGCTAGCAAGAAGAGGCTTGATTTGCCCATCTACATTCGCCGATCTGTGCAAGCCTATCTCGAAATTTGCCGCACGGCTTGAATCTGGCGTCCACTCTCATCTGAAACGCGCCACGAAGGATCCGGGTTGCGCAAGAGTTCGCCCATTCGATGCCCGATTCGAGCTTCGTCAGGCATTTTGGGCATGCTACGCACTCCGGATGCGCTCGTCAAACCCGGATGCGATAGACCAGCCTACTCGTGGGGGTGGAACCGAGTCTTCCCGTCGCCATTGGTCAAAATAAATTTCTGCACGCGCTTTCCCGTGTCCACTTCGCCCGTGTAGAGGTTGCCCTTGGAATCCATGGCGATGGCATCGATCCAGTGGAAATAACCGGCCATGCGTCCGTTGTCGCCGATGGATCCGGCCACTTCTCCGGTTTTTCGGTCCTGGATCCACACCTTATCGTTGGTTCCGTCGGCGATCAGCGCGTACTTGCCCTGCGGGTCGTGGGAAAACGTAAGATTGTAGATCGTGCCGCACATGCCGTAGACGGTGCTGCCGGGCCCGCCGCACTCCATTCCCCGCGCGATCGTGGATGGATGCACGAAAAAGCTGCTGACGAACTTCCCCTCTTTCGTGAACACCTGCACGCGGTCGCTGCCGCGCTCGCAGATATAGACGAGGTTGTCGACCGCGAAATGCACGCAATGCAGGGCCGGCGCAAACTGCTTCTGATCGGGCGGCGGGCCCGACTTCCAGTCATAGGGCGGCGTCGGGTCGTTATCGATCTCGCTCAGCGGAATGCCGTGGCCGCCCCAACCCCGCTTGAAGTTGCCGTCGTAGTCGTAGACCAGCACGCGCTTGGCGTCGACGATGTAGATCTCCTGGGCGTCCTCATCCAGATTAAAGAAGAAGATGCCGCCCGGAAACACGTCCGTGTTCTGATTGTTCTCGGACGATGGGTTCCACCTTTTCTCCGGGCGCGGCCGCGGCCCACGATGGCCGAAGTCCCAAAGTAGCTTCCCATCGCCGCGTAAACTTTTGAATGCTGTCGCCGCGGGCGCTTCCAGAGATCCAGACATTGCCTTCGCGATCCACCACAATGTCGTGTTCGGCGCCGGCTCCCGGGCGCGGATTGCCTTCGCGCCGGCCAGCCCGGCACATATCCGGGACCACCCCAGCCTTTCAGGAGATTACCCTCGGTGTCGAACTCGAGCACCGCCGGCGCCGCGATGCAGCAATCGGTGCGCGGCGGCGTGGTGGATGCCCCAGTTCTCATCGGGATTGACGTCGCGCGGACGATTCATCACCCAGATGTGATCGTCCTTGTCGGTCACCATGACGGGAACGCCCTGCATGAGCCATTTATTCGGCAATGGCTTGGGCCAGAAGGGATCCACTTTGTAAACCGGCTTGGCTTGCGCACCTGCGGGCGGCGCGGGAGAAAAAATAACGAGACAGGCAAGAACGGCGAGTTCGAACGTACAGCTCCAAACTTTCGCAGAGCCGGACATCTTTCCAAAGCGCGTCATTTTTCCAAAGCCCGACAATCTTTCAAATCCCATCGGCGTTCCCTCCGTGTGCAGAAATCGCAAGTGGCACAAAGCCTAATGGCGAAGCGGAGACGAATCGGACCGATTCGGTCTTTTTGTGGCGCCCGATCCTGGTATGGAAAAAGCCTCCGGCGGCGGCGATTCTTACATCGCTTTCAGAGGTGTGTCAACGCCTGGGGGATGGGACGCGAGGCTCAAGTTCGAGCCACGTCGCGGCCGATCATGTCGGGCGGGTTCAAATCTGAACTAAGAGTCTAGGGCGCCGAGGCGCTTAGATGTGGCGGCCAAGGGCAGCTTCCACGTCGATCAAACTGCAAAGGCTCGACTGGGCTACCGTGTGCAGTCACTCCCGAGGGACATGGCCGCCCATACCCTTTTGATGAGCCTGCCGCCGTGACCGACACTTCATTACCCAAGGGCGAGGCAAAGCAGCAAACCATTCCTCAGGGCTTTTCGTTCGCGTCGCCGCTTTTCTCAAGGACGATCTTCATCTGGGATTTTTGGCTCGCGATGGCATCAATTTGTGTTTCGTAGGGCCGGTAGCCATCGAGCGTGATCTTGAGCCGATGCTTCCCGGGGCTGACGAGCATGGAGTGAAATCTGCCTCCAAAATCGCTGCCATGGCCCAGATAGCCGTCGTCGACGAAGACGGCCGCGTTTTTTGGACGGATGTCCAGCCGTAGCTCGGCTGCGTCGGAGCCGGGATAGATGGCCTTGGTGTCCTCCTCCATCACCACATCGATTGTTTGCAGCTGGCCCGGCTCGAGGACAACCTTCTTCGTGAACTCTTTGTATCCGGCCTGCCGAACAGAGATCTCGTGTTCGCCCGGCGGAAGCATAAGTTTCCGCTTCCCGTTCAGCTCTTTCACAAAGCCCGCATATTTCCCGTCAATCCAAACGCCGGAATCTCTCTCCGCTTGATTGTCGGCAAGAAAGCGTACTTCGGACAAGGTGGGGGTTTGCTGCGCGCGTGCAACGGAATAAGCCAGGGGCAAAAGAACGAGCAGCGGAAATAAGAAGAGTTTGCAAACTGCTTGCAGAGTCCATAAGGCAGCGGATTTGGCGATTACGTGACTTCTCTGCTTCTCAATTGATGATGAGCCCTTCAGTCCCCAGCTACGGAGAACCTAATCTTCCGATGGGGATGGGAGCATGCCTGTGGTGTTGCGTTTGGGAACGAACCCAACAGGGATGCGGGCAACTTCTTTAAGGGATTTCACGTCGACGACCGAAACGTCATTGGTCACCGCCATGGCCACGTAGGCCGTCTTGCCATCCGGTGTGAGCGTCACCCATGCGGCGCCCTTCCCGCCCAGATCCGCACCACCGATAACTTTCAAATCTGGAAGAGAGTAGGTATAGAGCTCATTGTTCAACCGGCTGCAGACGACCAGTGTTTTGCCGTCCGGGGTGACCGCCATGCCGTGAGATGGATCGGCTCCGGCCGTAACTTCCTTCTTCCCGGCAGCTAAAGCCGGATTCTGAATGCGCTTGATTTCCTTGTGAGTGGCAAAATCCACCACCGCAAACCCGTTGAAGCCGGACAGCTGCACGAAGATCCACTTTGTCGAGCCATCGGGATTCTTGGCGAAAGCCATGGGGCGAACGCCCAGGTCCATTTGCAGCGTCCAAGCAGTCTGGTCGGTTTGCGTGTCGATGACGTTGACCGTCTTGCCCATGATGGAGCCGGCCACCACGTATTTGCCGTCCGGCGTGACGTACGGGTTGTGTATGCTGCCCTTTGTCGGCAACGTCTTGATGTCTTTCATGCGAGTCGGTGTCAATCACGTCGACGCCGCCGGGAGCCTGGATGATTCCGACATAGACGCGCCTGCCATCGGGACTCACCGCGATATTGTTGGGATGGCCGCTCAGGGGAATCCGCTTGATACCTTCAGCGTCTTGCCGTCGGCGACGTCGAGCGGTGCTCTCCGATTCGTCGCTGACGTAGATTCGGCTGCCGTCGGGAGCTACCGCGGCGCCGTGGTTCACTTCGATCCCTTTGATCTGTCCGACAACCTTATTCGTGACGGGATCGATGACGTCGACGTGGTCGCCGGCGCTGTTGGTCTGGATAATGCGGACCTTATTCGGCGCGGCCGCCAAGGAACCTGCGCACAAAACGATTCCGGCGCAAAGTCGCGAGAACTCGAGGAAGCAGTTGTTCGTTTGCCATGATCGTCACTCCATTCTCCAACGAGATCGTTCTGTTACCGGCTACCACCGGCCGTTTGTCCGAATACCCAGGCTTTCAACGTTAGCCACTCCGGATCGTTCTGCGAATTGAAATGCTTGCCTCCGCTGTGAAAGAAATCGCCACCCGCGTCTTCGGCGAGAGGGTGGAGGAGCAATGGGCTCTGCAAATTTCCGGGCACCACCAGCAGCTTGGCGGACTCAAAGTTCTTGCGCGACTGCTCGTCGTTCCACGTCTTGCTGCCCGGTGAAAGCGGCTGCAGTTTTAGGCCTGAGGCCTGCGACCCCCCGTGACATGAGACACATCGGGCGTGGCCTGGGCGCTTGGCGAGAAAGATGGGCTGTACTTTCGTCTTGAAAAAATCAAAATCCAGCGATTTCGCCGCGGCGGATGAAGGAGCCGGTTGCTGGCCCAGCAGGCCCCCCAGCAAAGCCCAACAAATGACAAGGATTGACATGCGCGCTCCTGATTTCAACCGAGGCTAACACCGACCCCGCTCGCCGTCAATGCGTGACGCCATGCTCCATGTCCTGAGCGGCCTTCATCAGGTCGTCCAGCCTGCCCAGATCGCGCCAGTAGTATTCGTCGGCCCGAAAGGCGAGGATTTTTTCTCCCTGGGCGGCCAGACGCAAATAGCGGGGATGATGGAGAAGACGCCTTCCTCCTTCATCATCGCAAAGATACGAGGAGAGATAACGTGGATGCCGGAGAAAGCCAGGGCTTTCGCGTGTGGCGCGGACCGAACCAACTCCGTTTTCTGATCGCGCCCGGACTCGCCGGCCGCAAAGCTGAAGCTGCTCGTCGAAGAGCAGGTATCGCGAGGTCTCCCGGTCCTGCACCGCCAGAGTCGCGAGAGCCTGATTCTCAGTGTGAAATTGCACCATGCGCCGCGAGATCAATGGTGCTGATGACGTCGACATTGTGCAAAATAAACGGCTCATCCAGACGGGCTCGAATTCTCCAGAAAGAAGTAAGCGGCTTTCTTCAGGCCGCCGCCGGTGTCGAGCAGGACCTCCTCGCGAGAAACTTCAATGCGCATGCCGAAGTTGTCGTTCGCTTTCAGATAATCGACAATCATGTCGGCGAAATGATGCACGTTGATGATCACGTCTCGAATGCCAAAGGACTTCAGGCGGGACAGCGTGATCTCCAGCAGCGTGCGGCCGGCGACTTCCACCAGCGCCTTGGGCCGATTGTCGGTGAGCGGCCGCAAGCGCGTGCCGAGGCCGGCGGCCAAAATCATCGCTTTCATCTGCCCAACTTCTCCAACTCCAGATGCCGCACCACCACCTCCACGCCATTCCTGGCGCGCAAGTGTTTCGCCAATTGCTCCGCGAGATAGACCGACCGATGCTGGCCGCCGGTGCAACCGAACGAGACCATCAGGTTCTTGAAGCCGCGGCTCTGATAATTGCTCAGGCTGGCGTCCACCAGCGACATGACGCTGGCGAGAAACTGATGCACGCTCTCCTGCTGATTGAGATAATCCATCACCGGCGCGTCTTTGCCCGTGAGAGGCTTGAAGCGCTCTTCGCGTCCGGGATTCGGAAGGCTGCGGCAATCGAATACGAATCCGCCGCCATGCCCGGTCTCGTCTTTCGGTAAACCCCGGTGAAATGAAAAGCTGAAAACCCGGACGACGAGGTTTTCCGATTCAGACGCCAAAGCTACTGCAACTTCTCCGAGGCCGCCATGCTCTTGAACGCGTCCATCAGCGTGGGCAGTGCGATGGGCAACTCGACGTGCTGCAGCAGCCAGCGCAAGCTTTTCAGTGCGTACGGCACGCTTTGCAGGAAATGGGCTTTGTGCTCGTAGAAGCCGCGGAAGCCATAGGCGCCCAATGCCTGCATGATGCGGACGTAGACGTAAGCGTAGTAATAGTGCATGAACGCTTTGCGATCGAGTTTGATATGACCCGCAAGCCGATCCAGATATTCATCGAGCAATTGCTGGCGCAGGTCCGGCGGCAGGTCCGCCTTGGAATCAAACAGAAGAGAGGCGATGTCGTATTGCAGCGCGCCTTTGCGCCCGCCCTGATAATCGACAAACCACGGCGAGCCGTCGCGCAACATGACGTTGCGAGACTGGAAATCCCGATACAGGAAGTAATCGCGGTTGGCGCTCAACAAAAATTCCGTCAACCGGCCGAAATCATCTTCGAGCGCCTGCTCATTTAGGGGAATGCCGGCCAGCCTCAGAAAATAGTATTTGAAGTAATTCAGGTCCCAGGCGATGGACTGATGGTCGAAACTGGCGCGCGGATAACAGACGTTGTAGTTCACGTCGCGGCCGACCTCGACCTGAAAGCGAGGCAACACGGCGACAACTTTGCGATAGGCTTCGATTACGGGAGGAGCGATTTTCTCGCCGGTGCGATTCGCCGACAAATACTCGAAAAGCGTAGTGTCGCCAAGGTCTTCTTCGAGATACGCGCCCTGGCTTAAATCCTCAGCATAGATTTCCGGGACCGGCAGGCCGTGGCGGCGAAAATACTTTGAAAATTCCAGGAAAGCTATGTTCTCTTCGCGCACGTCGTAAACGACGCCGATCGCGCTGAATTTGTCGTTGGTCAGGCGGCTCAGTTTCCGCCCAGACCCGCCCAGGTTGCCCTGGAGCGGACTGCTCCCGCGTTGCGGGTGAATGGAAATGCTCTTCAAAGAGTTTTTTGAGGACTTCCATCAAACGGTTCGCAGCCCTTCACGGTTGGGACTCAACGGGGCCACTCCTTAGACAATTGCCAATCCTCCCGATTTGCGGTGCGTGCGTTTTCAGCGGAGCCATCGAACCGGTTAAATCGTATTTGGCGAACCCATTAACCACCCGATCGTGAGGGAGAGTCCTTTTCGGAGGAAGGCTCACTGCCGCCCGGCAAGAACTCGTATTTTTCGATGGCCGCGGCCATACCTGTCGTCGCGCCCTCTTTTGGTTCGCAACGTTGAATGTGTCCCTGGCAACGTACACGCACCGGGCCCCCCAGAGTGACCTGGTTCGGCAAGGTCATCTCCACTTCGACCGGCGTGCCGTTTTGAATGCCCTCCGGCAGGATGAAATACAGCCCGTTTGAGCTTATATCTTCGGACACGGTTAGGGCTTCGCGCATCTCGGAGCCATGCTTCCAACGAATAATGACCGGCGATTGGAGTTCAAAACGGCGAGCATGACGACGCTCTGTAAATGCCACGTTCGATCCTCCGGGCAGACAAGTGTCAGGGTTGCGTTCCGCTCCTGAACGAGGCCGACAGAATGCTCAGGAGTGGCTGAGTGTATTGGTCCGAGCCAAAAAACAGATCCTTCGGCGGCCTGCGATAACTTAGCATCTGGTTGTAAATGATGTCCGCGAGCTGCGAATCAATACCCCACCCGGCCAGGTATTGCAGCCTGAGATCCCGGTCGCGGGTGATCTCGGCACCGTTGAGCCACGGCTTCAAATCGGAGTACTGGCCGCTGTAGGTCGAGAACAGGTCCACGGCCGTGTTAAATCCGATTTCGCGCATCGACTGCGCGACCGGGGCGTAGTCCGCCCGTTCCAGCCGCTGCTGGATTTCGTCCACGTTAATCTTCAGCGCGTCGACTTGCCCCATGAAGACCATGTCGTAGCCCTGGCCATCTCTGGTATTGGCCCAGATCGTACCGTACGGAAAAGCGTCGAAAAAGGTTGCGAACTCGCTCTGCACCGTTTTTACGTCGCTCTCATACAGAGGAACGTAGAGCGTGAACATGCCGCCCGGATTCAGGTGCGCCTTCACGGCTTCGAAATATTCCCGCGAATAAAGGGCCGCGGTGCCTTTCACAAATACATCGAGGGGATCGGAAGCGATAATGTCGAATTTTTCCTTCGTCGTCTGCAAGTAGTGGCGCGCGTCATCATAGACGATATGCGTGCGCGGGTTATTCATCACGTCATAATCCTGCGACCGGAAGTAGCGGGTAGAAATCGGCGGAATGATAGGCTCGATTTCGCAGACCGTGATTTTCTGAATACTCGGATAGGTCGTGAAGGTGCCGGCAGATACTCCGGCGCCGAAGCCAATTCCCAATACCGATTGAGGGCGGGAGTGGAGCAGCGCGGGCAAGTGCCCGATCATTCGTTGCAGCTTCATGTCGTACGGCTCGGTGGTCGCTTCGACATGGCCGTTGACGTCGATCCCAACGGCTCCGTCGCTCCAACGCGAAATAGCCACCGAGGAGTTCCTGCCTTCAGCGGCATAAATAATATCGGACGTGCCCACTTTCATCGCGCTCTGTCGTCCGTAGGCAATGACTTCGCCAGGAATTGGTTTGACCGTCGCCGCAAGCAGCGCCGGCGAAGAGCAAGAACGCCGCGACAGATCCCGCAGCCTGCAGAGGCCGGTAACCTCGCACATACGGCGCCAGCACCACCAATCCGCCGATCGCCGATAACACCAGCAGCAGCCGCTGAGATTGCTGCGTGCCGATCCAGGGAATCAGCACGAGGCTGACGCCCAGTGCGCCGACGATGGCACCCAATGTGTTAGCGGCATAGAGGCGGCCCACGAGTCGTCCCGCATCCTCTAGGGCGGAATCCTCGAGGGCTGAATCCTCACCGGCCGAGGCCAGAGCCGCCAGCGCCAGCGGGAAACTCGCCCCCCACAAAATCGTCGCCGGCAGGATGGCCCACAGGCAGCGCACCAGATCCAACTGAAACGTATACCACGGTCCGGGGGAAAGCAGAGTATTGATGGGCCAATACGGCAACGAGCCGGCAACCGTGTAGGCAGTCCAGGCAATTGCGAGACACAGCAATATCTGGCACCAGCCGAAGGCGAGGCGCGGCTTTACCACTCGCAGCAGAAATGAGCCTCCCGTGCCACCAATTGCCAGCCCTATCAAGAACACGGCCAGGATGATGGAGAAAACGTAAACCGTGGCGCCCAGCATCATGCCCATCAGCCGCGTCCAAATCACTTCCGCCCCCAAGGCAGTCGCGCCGGAGAGAGCAATGGCGGCGAAGATCGTCCTGCGATCGAGGGTGCCGTTGGCCCGTTCGTCGCGGTGCGTGCCGGGGAGTACGATCTCGACGGAGAACTGTGCCGGTGCCGGCGAGAGAACCCTGGCCGCCAGGCAAAAAGCGCTCACGGCGATCAGCAAATTAATCGTTGCGGCAACATAGGTTGCTGTCGAGACACTGTAGATTCGCAGCAAATAAAAACCAGCGAACAAGCAGCCGAAGACTGCGCCAGCTGTGTTCCCGCTATACAGCAGCCCCAACCAGCTGATCCCTCGAGGAGTCGACTCCACCCAGCGTGCGATCACGGGAAATGATGCGCCCATGAGCACCGTGGGCGGCAGCAGGCACACGGCGCAGATCAGCGCGCGCAGCAACGTTCCCGGCAAGCCATAACCCGTGACAGCGATGTAAACCCGATCGATATAGGGAATTCCGAAGAGCACCGCGATCGAGCACAAGGCGATCCCCAGCTCCAGGAAGGCGTAGACGCGCAAAGGAGATTGCATCGCAGCGCGAAAACGCGACGCGCCGATGCTGCCTAAACACAAGCCACCCATGAAGGTCGCAAGCAATATGCCCAGGGATATTGCGGTGGAACCAATCGCCAGCTGCAGCAGCTGATACCAGACGATCTCGTAAATCAGAGCGGAGCAGCCGCTGGCGGTAAACAAGATCAGGATGAACGGAAGAAGGTTTGATCCGCTGATCCGAGTTTCGGATTCGTTTGCCATATCATCAAGCATCCGGGCTTATTTCCAGGTGAGAAGCTGGGCAAAATCAGCGCCAGAATGACCCGCGAGATGATAGCACCGGTTCGTTCAAGGCCCCGAAAACATGTTTTGGGCGGAGGTCGGCTTAATGAGCGAGGGACGATATGGGGTGCGGCCGGTCCGATGGCGCGGCGTTCCGCCGTTCGATCCAGAAAAGCAGCAAAATCGATGGCAACGAGGCGACCGTGGTGAGCAGAAAGAAAGGCACCCAGCCGATCGCTTCCGATATTACGCCGCCCGTCGATCCGATAATCGTGCGGCCAAGCGATGCGAACGAAATGAGAAGCGCATATTGGGTGGCTGTGAACGCCGGAGAACACAAACTGGAGATGTAGGCAATCAGCGCGGTGCCTGCCATGCCGCCGGTTATATTCTCGGCGGTAACGCATAGCGCGAGATAGCCGATCTTGTGGCCGCCGACCGCTTGTAGCACGAAAAACAGATTGCCCAGCGCCTGCAGGACTCCGCAAAGCATGAGCGAGCGCAGTAGACCAAAACGCACCGTAATAATGCCGCCCAGGAGGGCGCCGAATACGATGGAGAAAAATCCGAAAAATTTGGAGACGACGGCAATTTCGTTGAGCGAGAATCCCAGCGCGACATAGAGCGGCGTGGACATCACGCCCGTCATTCCCTCGCCTAATTTGTAGTCGAGAATAATGATCAGGATGAGGGGCCAGAGCGGCCGGCGCATGAAATCCAAAAAGGGACCAACCACCGCGGTTGAGAACCAGTCAAGCACCGCCTCCCATCCGTGGGCTCGGGAAGAGTTCGAAGGTTTCACCGCAACTGCCGGCTCAGGGCCAAACAGAAACACGAGCATTCCTACGGAGAGCAGGGCTGCCATTGTGGAGTAGGCGGCGAACCAGCCCGCGCGCGCCGCGATGGCCAATCCACCAGCCCCTGCGACGAGCATGCCGACGCGGTAGCCGGTCTGGGTCATGCCAGCCCCCGGGCCCTGAAGCTCGAGCGGCAGCATTTCGACGCGCCAAGCGTCGATGACGGTGTCCTGGCTGGCTGAGAGGAATGCCACCAGCACCGCTAACGCACCCATGAGGGGCAAATTTCGCTTCGGGTCACATGCTCCCAAGGCGAGCGTCGCGGCGATCAGAGCAAACTGGATCGTTATTCCCCAACCGCGCCGCCGGCCTAGCGGCAAAGGGGGAGGCAGGCGGTCGATCAGCGGCGACCAAAGGAATTTCGTTGCGTAAGCCGTACCGGCCAGAGCGAAGGCGCCGATGGTGGCGCGTCTTACACCGGCTGTGGCAAGCCAGGCCGAAAGAGTCGAATAGGTAAGGAGCAGCGGCAGGCCGCTGGAAAAACCCAGCGCCAGCACCTGCAGCACCCGCCGATCGGTGTAGGCCGCGAGCGAATTTCGCCAGCCAGTCGTCTGTTTCGTCTGCATGTCCGATTGCAGCTCGTCCGCTTTTGCCGGTTGATTCAAGTCCCAATTGTAATTATGGCTCTTGATTAGGGCTCCATGGTTTTTGATGTTCGAGTCCCTAACAAGTACTTACATCTTCGTATCTCATGCGGAAGTTGCGGCTGCGAATGGCCGTACATCGGTTTACCCCGGGCCCTCAATTCTTTCGGGTATTTCTACCGGCGCCTATTCGTGGTCCCTTAGATCAAGCGGCGGAAGACGCTGCGAGGAGAGTCCATGAACTGGGATCAAGTGGAAGGAAAATGGAAGCAGTACAAAGGCAGCTTCAAGGAAAAATGGGGCAAACTGACCGATAGCGATCTGGACGTGGTGGCAGGCAAGCGCGATCAGCTGGTAGGGAAAGTCCAGGAACGCTACGGGATCGCAAAAGAAGAGGCCCAAAAGCAAGTTGACGAGTACGTACGCACAATGCGCGCCGAAGACGAAGCTACCCGGCCAGCCTCGCAGGCCCAGCGTGCGGGCAAGCATTAAACGAGTGTGATCGGGGCCTGATGAGGGCCCGGTCACAAAACGCCGGAAGGGTCCCGATGGACTCTTCCGGCGTACCCACCAAGGCACCCTCTTTCCGTGACGGGGTTCGGTTCTTTCCTTCCTCCGTGAAGTTCCACCGGCTAACTCGCTTTACGTAAGACGCCAAGCGTGCCAACCGATAAGACTACTTGCCGCGTGGCCGACGCACATAATAGGATTCGACAGACAAATATGGCGATGGAGTTCGCCTAAACTGTCCCTACGGGACTGATGACTCCTGCGTGCCGCGAGGCGCTCAGGAGTTTTTTGTTTAAATGCTCAGCAGCAATAAATGAAGGGGGAGCGTGCGAATCTTATTCCTGATTCTGTTTGGTGCGGCCGGCACCCTGGCCCGATACGGCCTCGATGGCTGGATTCAATATCGTGTAGGGCCGGCGTTTCCCGTGGGCACACTCACCATCAATGTCACGGGCTGCCTTCTGTTGGGGGCCATCGGGCAATACGGCCTGAATCATCTTTCGATGTCGCCGGATTTGCGGATCGGCCTGACGACCGGATTGATGGGTGGGTTCACTACGTTTTCCACGTTCGGATGGGAGAGCGTGCGTCTGCTGGAACAGGCGGAATGGACCAAGGCCTCCGCCTATATCGCTGCGAGCGTGGTTGGCGGACTGATTGCCATGATGATCGGAATGCGCGTTGGCAATGCGCTATAAGGAGGCTCGATGGAACACGAGAGATTCGAGGGCGAGCGAACATTGATGCGCATCCACATCGGCGAATCCGACAAGTGGCACGGCAAACCCTTGCACCAGGCGCTGGTGGAATACTTTCGGGGCGAAGGATTGAGCGGCGCGACCGTTTTGCGCGGGGTCGGCGGCTATGGCTCCACGAGCCGCTATCACACCGACAAGATCTTGCGGCTCTCTCAGGATCTGCCCCTGGTGGTCGAAGTGGTGGAGGACTCCGAGCGCATCGAGCGAGTGCTTCCGAAGCTGGATGAAATGATCGGCGGGGGTCTCATCACGCTGGAGAAGGTACGCGTGATTTTGTATCGGCCTCACCAATAGCTCCTTATTCAAATCTGAGGAGGTCGGCATGAAAATACAAACGACGTTATCTCGAGTTGTCGCCGTTGCCGCATTGCTTCTGGCGATTGCACCAATGCTGGTCTCAGCCGGCGGGTATCACGTGATCAAGCGGATTCCCATCCCCGGCGATACGGGATGGGACTACATCACGGCGGACACAACAGGCCGTCGATTGTACGTTCCGCATGGCATCGAAGTGGTGGTACTGGATCTCGATTCCGGCGCGACCCTCGGAAAAGTCACCGGCCTCAAGGGCGCGCACGGCGTGGCTGTCGCGCCGGAGTTTGGGCGCGGCTTCATCAGCGCCACCGATCCCGGTTCGGTGACCATCTTCGATCTCAAGACTTTCGCGGTGATCGACAAGGTGAGAGTCGGGGACGATCCTAACGGGATCATCTACGACTCCAAGCTCAAGCGCGTTTTCACCGCAGATCGCGGCAGCAAACGTCTCACCGCTATCGATGCGGCGACGGGCAAGATCGCCGGCACGATCGAGAATCTCGGCGGCAGAACCGAACACCTGGCAGCCGACGGAGCCGGGCACGTCTTCCTGAACATGCAGGATGTCGGCAAGCTTCACAAGCTCGACGTGCAGGCATTCAAGATCGCGGAAACCTGGGACCTGGCGCCGACGTGCGTTCAGCCCAGCAGCATGGACATGGATACCGTGCACAACCGCATTTTTATCGGGTGCAGGGGAGGCGGACAAACGCAACCGCCGGCCCCGACCCTTTTAGCGGTTGTAAACGCCACGAACGGAAAGGTCGTCGCCACGCAACCGATCGGACCCGGCGTCGACGCGCTGGAATTTGATGCCGCCAAAGGACTGGTCTATGTCTCAACCGGCGGCGGCGAAGGCGCGCTGTCTATCTTCCACGAAGACAGCCCGGACAAATATACGCTCGTCGAAAACGTGAAGACGCTGCCCGGAGCAAGAACGATGGCTCTCGATCACAAGGCGAGCAAGGTGTACCTGCCCGTAGCCGACATGAGCGCCGCTCCCGCGCCGACGGCTGAAAATCCGCGGCCCAGGCCGCGAATGGTTCCGGGCTCGTTTTCAGTGCTGGTGGTCGGAGAATGACGGCGATTCCGTTGATGCGACGCTGAGCCGTCCGTCGAACCTTTCGCCCTCGATTACAGATTCTCCCGTATTGTACAGACAACGCCGCAGCGAGACCATACGCTCGCTGGAACCCGGGCAGCACCTATCCGCGTTGCTGGCGATTTACAGTGGAGCACAAATTGTCCTCCCGAATACTTATCGTAGATGACCTTCCCGGGGCGCGGATAGCCCTTCGAGAACTCCTCGATTGGCATTCCTTCCAGGTATGCGGCGAAGCCAAAGACGGGCAAGGCGCCATCGAACTAGTTATCCGGTTAAAACCGGACATTATCTTGCTCGATATCAATATGCCGGGAATGAATGGCGTCGCAGCCGCCCATGAGATTCGGCGAATTTCCCCTGAAACGAAAATCGTTTTCTTGACCATCCACAACAGTCCCGCGGTTGTGCACGCTCTTCGAGCGTGGTCAAATGGATTTGTGTCCAAGTCCGACGCGGGAACCCAATTGATTCCCACGCTAAGTGGTCTTATTGAAATACCCTCGGCCTCTGAACCGCGAAAGTCGCGCCGCGCAGGAATTTCGTAGCAACGCAAACCTGCTTCACGAAGCTGACAACCTACCGATTGCGGAGACTCGTACGCATGGCGGGCCCGACCATGGATACTTGCGCTTATTGAATCTCAAGTACGTGTCTTCAGAGGTGCGCTGCATGAGTTACGAGCCGGAAACACCTTTCGATAACATCGAGAGCGGCCTGGAATACGTAAATTATCTATTGGAAGCAACCGAGGAAGCTCAGAAGCAAATCGAGACCGAAATCGAGCGCACTACCGACGCAACGCTGGCGCGGAGGAGGCAGGCCCTGCAACTCGTGCGGCACAAGTTGGCCACCCTGGCTTCGCACGTCGCCAAAAGCCGCGGCATTCTGAATGACCTACGGACATTACGGCGTTTACTGCTGGGATAGCGGAAGGAACCAAACGCCCCTCTTGCGGGAACACCGCCCAAGCCGGCATAGCGACGTGCAATAATCAGGAAGCCCAACCGAACCGGCCTTCTATATTCTGCCGGCAAGAAGAAAGATGCTGATCAGAAAAAATGAAAGCCCTCAAAAAACTGCGATAATCAGCCAGCGGCGGGAAGCTCAGGTGGTTAGAGCGTGGCACTCATAACGCCAAGGTCAAGGGTTCGAATCCCTTTCCCGCCACTAACCTGCAACCGTGGAAACGGGGCATTGGCTGCTTAGTTCTCGCGCCGCTCCGGCTTTCTATCGTATCCAGGAGAGTGATTACGTGCTCCGTCGGCTCGTCCGCCGCTATCTCCGTCCGTCGTCCGCTCGTCCGCCGTTGTCTGCGCCAGTTTGGCTATCCCTCATCAACGTCCCATCAGGGAGGATGACCTTATTGATGCGCCCGACCGAAGTACCGTTCTTGGATTTGAACATGTAAACCGTAACCACGTCGCCGGGCTTCAATGTAGTTCTATTCCAGCCCATCAGCGCAATAGCAGAGGGGCTCCCAAGCTCCACCGCCCAATGCGTGGTGGCGCCGCCCTCATCTTTGGAGTCGAAGTAAATCAAGGTATGAGGATTCGCCCAGGTGTACTTGGTCACCACCGCGTCCTTCAGGACCAACGGCTTACTCATGTCATAAGCTGCGGCACCGTGATGCGCAAAAAGAGGACTGCAAACCGCCAGGAGAGCAACGACGAAACCAAAAGGCGCTAACTTGCTGCGCATGCGGGCACCTCGTGAAGCCGAATTTAGAGCGTAACGTTAGGCTGACGGAGGAGCGTATCAGAGGGCATTTCCGCGTGTCAATTTGGTGCCGGGCCCAACTGCAGCGCTCGACGAGGCGAAAACGGCTCGACGACGTGCCAACCGTGTCAATTTGGCCGCCGCGCATGCGAATACCCGGGAACTGAATCCGAGTCTCCGGCGTCTATTATTCAGGCTCGCTCAGGCCCATTATTTCACGACTCATCAAGGCTGGGTTTGCGGGCCCTTCCCGTGCCAATCGACTTCACCCATCGGATTTTGGCTACGATCGCGCGCCACCAGATGCTGCGCGCCGGCGATCGTGTAGGTGTAGGTGTTTCCGGCGGCTCCGACTCTGTGGCGCTGCTTCGGCTTCTGCGGGAACTGAGCGAGCAGATGGGGATCCGGCTCGTCGTGCTGCACTTCAATCATTGTCTGCGCGGGATGGATTCGCAGCAGGACGAGCATTTCGTCGCATCCCTGGCCGGCCACCATGATCTGCCCTTTTTGTCGGGCCGCGAAGACGTTGCTGCCGTTGCGCGCGCCGAGCGTTGGAACCTGGAGGACGCCGCACGCCGCCTGCGGTATGGATTTTTCCGTTCGCTGATTAGCGACGGCCGTATCGATCGGGTAGCTGTCGCGCATACATCCGATGATCAAGCGGAAACGGTTCTGGCACGCCTTCTCCGTGGCACGGGCCCGTCGGGGCTCGCGGCCATTTATCCCGTGAAGGGCCGCATCGTGCGCCCGCTGATCGAGATCCGGCGCGCCGATCTGCGAGAGTATCTGGAGGGCCTGGGGCAGCCGTGGCGCGAGGATGCCACCAACCACGATCCTGCGCGAATGCGCTCGCGGCTCCGCCACCGGATCCTGCCTATTCTAGAGGCTGAGCTGCAGCCCGCTATCGTCAGCCATCTGGGCCGGTTAGCCGGCATGGCGCGACAAGACGAAGCGTTCTGGGGTGCCCTGATTGGGGCACAGATCGCCTCGCTTCTGCGGCGGGATCCTGACCGCCTCAGCATCCGTTGCGCGGATCTGCTCGCGGGCGCCCTGCCGCCAGGTGTGGAATTCCCCAGGGAAGCGCAATCGGCGGTCGCGCAACGCATGGTGCGCGGAATCGTCGAGGAGCTGCGCGGCGATTGCCGGCAGTGGACTGCCGATCACGTGGAACGCGTCGTCGAGCTGGCCACGGACGGCTCGAGCGGCTCCCGCCTCCAACTGCCCGGCGTGCTCGTGGAGCGGAGCTTCGATTGGCTCTCCTTTTCCCTGGCCGCGCAGGAAACCGGAAGGCGCGCGAGCGGGCGTTCACTGCCGTCGTCGGCCTTCTCGCGCGTTGTCGAGCTCGGAAATCCTGGTGAATCGACCGCAATTGCCGTGCCGGAAATCAGGTGCCGCTTCCACCTGAAAGTGGTTGACTGGCACCCCTGTGGGAGCGACACTTATTCAGATCAGGGTGCTCTCGACAGGGACTTGCTTGACTCGCCTTTGGTTCTGCGCAGTTGGCGCCCCGGTGACTCTATCCGCCCTCAAGGGCGGCACGGCGCCCGTAAGCTCAAGCAGTTCTTGCGGATGGAGCGCGTCGCGTTGCGCGATCGCGAGGGGTGGCCGGTTCTAACGAGTGCAAATACGCTGGTGTGGGCTCGCGGTCTGCGCGTTGCTGCAGATTTCGCGCCAGGATCGGCAACTCGCACCGGTGTAATGATCACAGAGGAGAAGCTTTGAAACCGGCTTTACAGCCCGTTTATTCCTCCAAGCAGCTCACCGAGCGCGTAACGACGATGGGGCGCAGCATCTCCAAAGATTACGGCAATCGGACCCTCGACGTTGTCGTAATGCTCGATAGCGCCTTTATCTTCGCTTCGGATCTGATCCGGCGCATCTCCTGCCCGGTGGTATGCCATTTCGTCTGGGCGGAGATCCGCGACGTTCAGTTCGCCGGCCACGATCGCCGGGAGATCTACTTCAGCCGCCCGCCGCGGCTGGAGAAGCGCGATGTGCTGGTAATCGATGCCGTGGTTCAATCCGGGCTGACGCAGGACTTTCTGCTGAAACGGCTCCAGGAGAGCCGCCCGCGCTCTTTAAAGCTGGCCGCGCTCTTTGACAAGCCATCTGAGCGCAGGGTGGACCTGAAACCCGATTACTTTTGCTTCGCTGCGGCATCTAAATATCTGGCGGGATACGGCCTTGCGGGAAGCCGCGGGTGGTATCGAAATGTGCCCTACGTAGGTGTGCAGCCCCGCCGCGCGCGAGGGCTGGTGCTGGCCGGGCGATCGGCACGTACCAAGAGAAAGAGGTAAAGCGTGAACTCCAGTTCCACGGCAAAAACCATACTTTTTTGGATGTTTATCATCCTTCTCTGCGTCGTCCTTTGGCGCATGGTATCGGCCAGCGGCCAGTCTGCGCGCCAGGAAGAGCCGAGTTACAGCGAGTTCATGAGCCAGGTGGACCGCGGGAACGTGAAAGAAGTCACGCTCTATCTCTCACCGAACAGTTACGAAATCGAAGGCGAGTGGCGCGAGCCCGCCAAGAAATTCCGCGTCACCGTCTTCAAGGAATCCGCTCCCGATCTCACCAAGGAACTGCGGGACAAGGGCGTCCTGATTAACGTCAAGGAAGTGACGCGCGCCGACTGGATCAATTTCCTGCTCACCGCCGCGCCGCTATTCCTGCTGGTTGGTTTCTGGATCGTGATGATGCGGCAGATGCAGGCGGGCGGAAACAAAGCGCTGAGCTTCGGAAAGTCGCGCGCACGTCTGCTGACCGCGCAGCAGAAAAAGGCCACATTCAAGGACGTGGCCGGCATCGATGAAGCCAAGGAAGAGCTGCAGGAGATTATCGAGTTCCTGAAAGACCCGCAGAAATTCCAGAAACTGGGCGGCCGCATTCCCAAGGGCGTGTTGCTCGTGGGACCTCCAGGAACGGGCAAGACCCTGCTCGCACGGGCCATTGCCGGCGAGGCCAACGTTCCGTTTTTCTCCATCTCCGGATCTGATTTCGTGGAGATGTTCGTGGGCGTCGGCGCCAGCCGCGTACGCGACCTTTTCGAACAGGGAAAGAAGAACGCTCCCTGCATCATCTTCATCGATGAAATCGACGCGGTCGGCCGCCATCGCGGCGCCGGCCTGGGCGGCGGTCACGATGAGCGTGAACAAACCCTGAACGCGCTGCTCGTCGAAATGGACGGCTTCGAATCGAACGAAGGCGTCATCCTGATCGCGGCTACCAATCGCCCTGACGTACTGGATCCGGCGCTCCTGCGCCCCGGCCGGTTCGATCGGCGCGTGGTTGTGCCTCGGCCGGATATCAAGGGACGCGAGGAGATCCTGCGTGTGCACACGCGCAAGGTCCCCATTTCCGACGACGTCGACCTTTCCGTGATTGCGCGCGGCACACCGGGATTCTCCGGCGCCGATCTGGCCAATCTCGTGAACGAAGCCGCGCTCTGGGCCGCGCGGCAAAATCGCAAAGTCGTTACCATGGCCGATTTCGAAATGTCCAAGGACAAAGTCCTGATGGGCGTCGAGCGCAAGTCCATGATTCTCTCGGAAGAGGAAAAGAAGAACACCGCCTATCACGAAGCGGGCCATGCACTCGTGGCGGCCATGACCCCGGGCGCCGATCCGCTGCACAAAGTCACCATCATCCCGCGCGGCATGGCGCTGGGTTTGACGATGCAGCTCCCCATCGACGACAAACATACCTACACAAGAGACTACTTGGTCGGCACGCTGACCGTATTGATGGGCGGCCGCTCGGCCGAAGAGATTTTCCTTGGCCACATCACCACTGGCGCGGGCAATGACATCGAGCGAGCCACGGATATTGCCCGGAAGATGGTGTGCGACTGGGGCATGAGCGAACTGGGGCCGCTCGCCTTCGGAAAGAAGGAGGAAGCCATCTTCCTCGGCCGCGAAATTGCCCAGCATCGCGATTATTCCGAAGATACCGCGATTCACATCGACGGCGAAGTGCGCAAGATCGTGACGCGGGCCTACGAGACCGCGCGCAATATCCTGGAAGGCAACCGGCAGATTCTCGAACGCATTGCGATGGCCCTGCTCGAGCGGGAAGTCCTGGACGCCGCCGAGTTGAGGCTGCTCATGGAAGGCAAGCCGCTGCCGGAGAAGACCAAGCCCGCTCCGCCCGTTCCGCCAACGCAGCCGCTGCCCGGCGTCGAGCCGAAGCCGGCTCCGCGGCCGGAGCTGCGCCCTGCTCCCGGATTCAGCAAGGGCTAACGGCGTCTTTCCCAAACCTCGGTTTTCTGGGGGCGCGCACCTGATGAAAACGCCCCCGGAAGGCGTAGAATGGGGTCATGTCTGAAAAGCCCCCTGCGCGCGTTGAAGTTGTCTGCCCGTGCTGTCAGTCCAAGCTGGTGATCGACACTCGCCTTGCCGCGGTGCTCTCTCACACCCCGCCGCCAAAAGCTGCTCCCAATGTGGATATCGACGATGCGACGCGAATCCTGGCCGATCAGGCTCAGCGCCGGGAAGATAAGTTTCGAGAATCGTGGGAAGCGGAAAGCAAGAAAGAGGATGTGCTCGCCCGCAAGTTCGAGGAGGCCCTTAAGAAGGCCAAGGAACAACCGGTGGAAAAGCCGCTGCGCGATTTCGATCTTTGAGTCGCCTGTCTTTTTGCAATTGAAATTGCTTTTGCATCATCCTCCATGAAAGCTCTTCTGAATTCCCGCTCTTCGGTGGGAGCTCTTGCTGTTGCCGCGATGGCTTTCGGACTGGCAGCTGGCTTGGCCATAGCAGCGCAGAAAGCCAAGCTGCCGAAGCCGCGCGTTCTCGAACACGAGGTCGAACTCTCGCGTGATTCCGCGACAGGCGACCTGCGGGCCAATCCCTCTCGAGGACCGGAATCTCCGCCGGCGGATAGCGCAGCCGTTATTCGCTCGCGAGTCGCTTTGGTCGAGGTGCAGTGCACCGTCACCGCTCCCGATGGCGTACAGGTGCGTGGCCTGACGCAGGATGATTTTCGCGTGTTGGAAGATGGCGCCGAGCAGAAGGTAGCTTCCTTTGATGCCGCTGCCACGCCGGCAAGTATCGCGCTCGTGATCGATGCCAGCCCCAGCATCTATCGCGAACTTGGCGAGATGCGCAGTGCCGCGCAATCACTCGCAAAATCGCTGCGGCCCGAGGACGAAGTTGCCGTTGTGGCCTTCGCAGGCGAGACGCATTTGCTGCTGCCTTTTTCGCGGGACCGTAATCTGCTGGACGCCGCCCTCACCTCCCCGGACCTGGCTCAGGTGGCGAACTCTTCCCAGTCGTTCATTTACGAGGCGACTTATCTTTCCGCGGTCCAACTTTTCAGCGGACGCGCAGGGCGAAAAGCCATTGTTCTGGTGACGGATGGTCAGGATAGTGGCCTGGGCCTGACATGGAATCCAGCGAGCATGCTGCCTGCGGGCCCAAACAGCCCTCTCGCGTTCGAGGACGTGGCACGTGGAATCGCCGCGCGTGGTATTGAGCTTTACATCATTTCAACCGAGCCGCGGCCTCGTGCCATGACCAATGAGTGGCTCTCCGCGCATCGGGACCAGCCCCTCGCAACGTCTGCCGCGCGTACCTCGGGAATTCCTGAGTACACACTCTATCTCGCCGAGATGATCCGCCAGGTCGGCGGCGAATTGTATTTTCTGAGGGAAGTGGGCAGCCTGGCACAGATCTATCACAGCATCGTTTTGAAGCTCGAAGCGGAATACACGCTGGGCTACTATCCGGCCGCGGGCATTGCGAAACCGGGCTGGCGGCAATTAAAAGTGGAGTTGCGCTCGCAGGCTGCCCCGGCGAACTCCCGGATCGCTCATCGCACTGCGTATTACGTCCCGGCTTCCTCTCCCTAAGCAAACCGATCGTTTGGCATCCGCATCGTTCGCATCTAAGATGTACCGCTTATGTTCACACGCCTGCGATACCAGGTGCGCTTGGCTTCGCGTACTCTCAAGCTCGGCGAGCGCACGCTGATTATGGGAATCCTCAACGTTACGCCGGACAGTTTTTTTGGTGGCGGCCGCTATCTTGACGCGCAATCCGCCGTCGGCCAGGCGTTTGAGCTGGAGAAAGCTGGCGCGGACATTATTGACATCGGTGGAGAGTCGACGCGCCCGGGAGCCGATCCAATCAGCCTGGAGGAGGAAGTGGCGCGCGTCTTGCCAGTGGTCGAAGGCTTGCGCGGCAAATTACGGATTCCCATTTCGCTCGATACGCAAAAGGCCAAAGTCGCCGAGGCGGGCCTGAAAGCCGGGGCGGAAATTATTAACGATGTCAGCGGACTGCGGGCCGATCCGGAGATGGCGGAAGTGGTAAAGCGCCAACGCGGCTCTCTGATTCTGATGCACATGCGCGGCTCTCCGAAATCGATGCAGAAGGGGCCATTCGCACGCGATGTGATGCGCGATATCCTTCAGGGTCTGCGCGCATCGATTCTCCTCGCGCGTCGAGCGGGTATCCCACGATCGAGGCTGCTCCTCGATCCGGGCATCGGCTTCGGGAAGAACTACAAGCAGAATTTCGAAGTGCTGGCTCGCCTGCCGCAGTTGGCGCGCCTTGGATATCCCGTTGTGGCCGGGGTTTCGAGAAAGGGATTCATCGGCTGGGCGCTTGGCGAAAACCGCCAGCCGTGGCCTCCTGAAAAGCGCCAATGGGGTACCGCCGCCGCAGTAACCGCGGCGATCTTGAATGGCGCGCATGTGGTTCGGGTTCATGACGTCAGCGAAGCGGTACAGATATCGCGCATCGCGGACGGCATTGCTTCGGCTGCGGGCAGGGGATGATCGAGCAGGGAATGATCGAGCAGGGGATGATCGATCCGGCGCGGCGCTCCGGGCTATAATCGTTCGTGACCGGGCGTGTTAATCACTCCCCTTTAGGGACGGCTGATGTCTCAACGCAATCTTTTGCTGCGAATGGGGCTTATGGCGGCGTTATTCGGCGCCGCGATCTCCGCGGCGGCACAAATCTCTTCGCCGGAGCCGGACCCGCTTGCCCGCATGCGCCAGGCAGCCGCCAGCGCCAGCACGCAGGCCTGTTCGGAGAGCGAGATATCCGCCTGCGCTCAAGCGGCGCCCAAAATTATCGCCAATGCGCTCGGCGCGTCACCTTTGGCCGAAAATCTTCGGCGGCTCACGGACCAGATTGGCGGCCGTCTTACCGGATCGCCGGCTATGGGACACGCAGTGGAATGGGCCGTGGCGGCATTCCGCGATGCGGGTGTCGACGATGTGCACGCTGAGAAATTCACCATCCCCAATACCTGGAGTGAAGGCGCGACGCGCATCGAGATCCTCTCGCCGTCTCCCTTTCCCGTGCATGCCGTATCCGTTGCCTGGTCGCCTGCGACACCTTCGACCGGTATCGAAGCCGACGTTGTAGATGCGGGGACCGGCACCGCCGACGACTTCACTCACATAGGGACCTCCGCCCGCGGTGCGATTCTGCTCCTCCACACGGACGCGCTACATACCTTTGACGATCTCTTTGCCGAGTACTTGCGTAATCCCGAGATCATCGCGCGCGCGGTTTCCGCCGGCGCCGGCGCAATTCTCTGGATGGGAACGCGTCCCGGCATGCTTCTCTATCGTCACCTGACTGGCTTGGGTCTGAACGGCTCCATCGAGAAACTGCCCCAAGCCATCGTGGCGCGCGAAGATGCCGAACGCCTGGCGCGCGATCTGGCAGCGCACCAACGAATCCGCGCTCGGCTGGAACTGCCAAACCGGATCGGAGGACCGGTCGAGCAA
Source organism: uncultured Acidobacteriota bacterium (assembly GCA_963810155.1). Classification (GTDB taxonomy): domain Bacteria; phylum Acidobacteriota; class Terriglobia; order Acidiferrales; family UBA7541; genus Palsa-189. The sequence continues at coordinate 89,500 of CAWEMN010000001.1, read as the reverse complement.
CAGAACGTGGTGGCGGAAATTCGCGGCAGGGAGCGGCCCAACGAATTTGTCGTGCTGGGGGCGCACCTTGACTCCTTTGAATTGGGCACCGGGGCGCTCGACAACGGCTGCAATGCCGCGCTCGTTATCGAAGCGGCTCGCGATATCCATTTGACCGGCCTGAGGCCAAAACGATCCATACGGTTTGTGCTCTTCAGCGGAGAAGAAGAAGGCATGCTCGGCTCCTGGGCTTACGTGCGTGCGCATCGAGATGAAATGGATCGCACCGACGCGGCGATCGTCTTTGACGAGGGAAGCGGACGCGTAACTGGATTCTCGCTCGGCGGCCGGCGTGACGCGGAGCCTGCGGTCCGCCAGGCTTTATCTCCTGTCGAATCCTGGGACGTCAATCGCCTTACCTACGACGCCATTCTTGGCACCGACAATCTCGATTTCCTGCTGGAGGGTGTGCCGAACCTGGTAGCCAACCAGGAAGAGACCAATTACGTCGCCAACTACCATGCCTCCTCAGACACCTACGACAAAGTCGATCTCCTTAATCTGAAGCTGAATACAGCCGTAGCCGGCGTGCTGGCCTTCAGCCTGGCCGAATTTGCCAAACCGATTGGACCCCGGCTCTCCCGCGCTGAGATCGGAGCTCTGCTGAAGCAGACCGGTCTCGATTCGCAGCTGAAGACCCTCGAAGTATGGCCTTCCTGGGAAAGCGGTGAGCGCGGCCGGCGACAGTAGGCGAAAGTAAACATTGCCGCTTGTTACCAGCCATTTAGTCCTCTCCCCGCGGGTATAATAAAGATATGAGTCGTTCGGCTGTGCCTCTGTCCGATTCAGGAACTGACGCGAATTGTGGCCATGTCTTGGCCATAGACTATGGCCGGAGCCGCCTGGGGCTGGCTCTGTCGGACCCGCTGGGCTTCACGGCGCGTCCTTTGGCCACTTGGCGGCGGTCAAACCGGAGGCACGATCTTTCCAGGTTGCGCAGCCTATGCCGCGAACACAACGTCACCACGATCCTGGTCGGGTTGCCTTTACGTCTCGATGGCACCCGCGGCGAAATGGCTGAGGAAGCCGCGCGGTTTGGCGAGCGCCTGCGAACCGATCTGCGAATTCCCGTCGAATTGGTCGATGAGCGTTTGAGCAGCTGGGACGCTGAACGGGCGCTTGCCGAAAGCACTCCCCGAAAATCCCGATCCCGCAACAACGGCACGCGGCGGGCGCTCGATGAAGTCGCCGCCGCCGTGATTCTGCGTGACTATCTGCATCGCACGAACGGGGCGGCGTAGGCCGACGATGCGCCGAGCCGCTACCATTGTCGTATTCGTGGCCTTGTTGGTAGGGGGATGGATCGGCTCCTCAATCTATCTGCCCTACCAGGGTTTCCCTTCGCAGGGAGTCTATGTGGACATCCCCCACGGGGCTTCACTCCGCACGATTGCGCGCCTCCTGGCCGATCAGGGCGTGGTGCGTAGCCGATGGGTCTTTGAGGGATTGTGCCGGTGGCGCACGCGCAATACGCTGCAGGCGGGAGAGTATTTTTTTGATCGTCCCGTCACGAGCCGCGAGGTCTTTGAAACCATTGCCAACGGACGCGTTTACGTCCGCGAGTTGGTCATACCGGAAGGCTTCTCCATGTTTGACGTCGCGGATTTAGTGGCACGCGAGGACTTCACCACCCGGGAGAATTTCCTGGCCGCTGCCCGCAATCCTGCGCTGATCAGGGACCTGGTTCCTGGAGCGCCCAGCCTGGAGGGCTTTCTTTTCCCCGCGGTCTACGAATTTCCGCGCCATCCGACCGGCGAACAGATGGTGTCTGCCATGGTGGCTCATTTTCGGCAGGAGTGGGCGGCAATCAGCGCGGAGCACAAAAATCTCTCCGGCCTCCCGCTCGAGCAGGTCGTGACGCTCGCTTCTCTCGTCGAGCGCGAAACTCCCAAGGCCGAAGAACGGCCTCTCGTCGCCGGCGTTTTTGTCAATCGGCTGCAGCACCACATACCCCTGCAGTGCGATCCGACCGTGGTTTATTCGCTCGAATTGGCCGGGCATTATAGCGGCACCCTCGACGCGGCGATGCTCCCATTCGATTCGCCTTACAACACCTATCGCCATACGGGCCTGCCGCCGGGCCCCATTGCCAATCCGGGGAGCGCCTCCCTGAGAGCCGCTCTCGATCCTCCCGAAACCGACTATCTCTACTTCGTCGCGAATACAGAAGGCGGACATTTCTTCGGCAAGACGCTGGCGGAGCACAATCACAACGTAGCGCTGTACCGCCGCAGGCTCGCGGAACAGCGCAATGCCGCCGCTCCTGCAAGTGCCTCGTCAACACCGCGGCCCGATGCCGTGGCATCACGCCCTTCGAGGCTCCGATGAGTGCGCATAGCCCCGAAACGAAAAAACAGGCGATCTTGGCCATCGCCGGGGACCTCGGATTGCAGAAATTCACGCCCGCGGAAGTGGAGCAGATTCGGCGGCAACTCATCGTGAAGCTCGGCGCGCCGGGAAAAACATCGCCCGACTACATTGCTGAAGTGCTCGCGGCCGCCGGGCTGCGCGTCGTCTGGTCGACGCAGGCCGATACCAATGGCCAATATGAAGAGGAGTTCCACGACCTCCTCCATTTTGCGACGCTTGAAGAAGCGGAGATATGCCTCATGCGCCTGGACGAGCTTTGGCGCAAATTCCGCTCTGAAGGCGAGCGTGCTGCCGCCGAACGCGTGCTGGAAGTGGCGCGTTTGGGCCGGCGCCGCGCCGAGATGATCGCCCGGAACCCTCGCGTCGAAGCGCATAAGCGCGACCAGAAGCAGGAAATCCTCCAATGGTTCCGAATCTGGCTGGAGACCCCCGATACATTTTTTGATTGGCTGGACCTGCGCAAACAGTCTCCCGAGTATCAGGGCCGGTTTGGCCAGGATAGTTCGGACGTCGAGGAGTAGCCCGGCACAGTGGAAGACACCCTGTATCGCTTGGAGGTCGAATCGTTCGATTTAGGCCCGGAGGTCCGAGCCGTCGGGCTGGAGCTTCTGCAACCGGAAACGCGTGAGCCGGTAACGGGGAGCGATGCGGCCGGCATCTGGGCTGCGCTGCTGCCTGCGCTTGCCGACCGTGAGCCCTGGGTTCTCGACTTTTTCGCTCATTTGGAGCGCGTGCGGGATTTTTGCCGCCGAAATGCCATCGCCTTTCAGGAGCCAAATGCTCATGCGGTCGTAATCCCGCAGCCCGACCCGTCACGCCTGCACCCGCTATTCGAGCGTTTTGCCGGCGAAACCTTTGGGGTGCGAGCGGGTGATCCACTTCTTCGAGGTGATTCTGCGGTGGAGGGCGCCTTGGCCGAACGTGGAGTGGACGCCTATCAGGCCGCATACCGCGAATATTTGTTTTGTTCCGTCTGTGATTTTGAAGAGGGGTTTCTGACGGTGTTGAGCGCCCGCCTCTGGGCTTCCGAAGTGATGCGCCGCGCGCAAGGTGCTCTGCAGAGTCTGCACGTGCAGATTGCCCGCCCGTCTTAGCGCCATGCATGCGGCTCTTCAGTTGACCTCGCATCGAGGGGCTGTTAGCTTTTTTGTTAGAGTACTTTAGGGAGAATCCGACTGACGCGTCTTTTTACTGGAGGCCTCCGCCTCGCTCCGCTCTTGCTGCTATCGCTTGCGCTGGCCGGTTGCATCGTCAGCCAGAGGCGCGCCGTTCCTCAGGGCCAGATTGTTCCCGCTCTCGACGCCGATCAGGCGCAATTGATCGCCTCGTACAACCGCCAGGCGGGCGCCGTGCTTTCCCTGAATGCTTCCGTGCAGATGAGTCCCACCGCGGGCTCTGCATATAGCGGAGTGATCCAGCAGTATCACGAAGTCGGCGGATTTGTGCTGGCCAGCCGGCCGGCGATGATCCGCGTCATCGGGCAGGCTCCGGTCGTTTCGACGAACATCTTCGATATGGTGAGTGACGGCCAGACCTTTCGAATCTACATTCCTTCGAAGAACGAGTTCCTGGTCGGCCCCACCCAGCTCGAACGCTCCACAAAAAATCCAATCGAAAATCTCCGACCGCAGCACCTGCTGGATGCTTTCTTTTGGGCGCAGATCAACCCAGGCGAGCCCGTCGTGCTCGAACAGTTTGACGCACCGCCCTTGCGCTACTACGTCCTGACGGTCCTGCGGGGATCGGGCTCCGATCTCGAGATTGCCCGCAAGATTTGGTTCGATCGCTCTGACCTGCGCGTCTTCAGGCTGCAAATCTACGGCCCCGCCGGAAGACTCGATTCAGACATCACCTTTTCCGATTGGCGAGAGGTGCCGCCTCCAAATCCTCTCGACGGGACGGCTCCAGCTCCGGGAGTGGATCAATCCGCTGCTGGGCTCGTATTCCCACGCACCATTCGAGTCGCAAGACCCCAGCAGGATTATCAGCTCTCCGTCGTCGATCACCAAGCTCTCGCTGAACGCCCAGATTCCTGCGGATCGCTTCAGCCTGATGCAGCCGGCCGGAACTGAACTTGTAAATGTCGCCGCCGGACAGCAGGAGTCACAGCCATGATGGGCCGCGTCGTCCTTGCCAATATCCTGCATCGGCCGCTCAGGACCCTGGTAAGCATCCTTGCCGTGGGCGTCGAGGTCACTCTCGTAATCATTATCGTGGGCCTGACCAGCGGTATGCTTCAGGAAACGGCCAAGCGCATTGAGGGAGTGGGCGCCGATATCATGTTGCAGCCGCCCTCGGCATCGATTTTCCTGGCCTTCAATGGCGCGCCAATGCCCATCCGCATCGGCGATCGCCTGCGCCAATTGAAATATGTGCAATCGGTAGCGCCCGTTCTGCTGCAGTTCAATTCCACCGGCGGAATCGACATCATCTACGGTATCGATCCGGAAAGCTTTCGCGCCGTCTCCGGCGGCTTCGTTTTTCTCGAAGGACACGACATGGCCGGCCCGGATGATTTGCTGGTGGACGATTGGGCTGCGCAGGCGAAAAACATCAAAGTGGGCAGTACCGTGCGTCTCCTGGAGCACGATTTTCATGTCGCCGGGATCGTGGACCACGGGAAAGGCGCGCGAATCTTCGTGCCGCTCGCGACGTTGCAGGAGCTCTCCGGCGCTCGCGACAAGGCGTCGATCTTTTTCCTGAAATGCACGCGCCCGGACCACACCGCCGCCGTGATCAGCCAGATGAAAGGCATCCTGCCCGGCTATGAGATCAGGCCGCTGAAGGATTTTCTTTCGCTGATGACCTCGACCAGCCTTCCGGGCCTGGATACCTTCGTCCGCAGCATGATTGCGCTGGCCGTGGCCATCGGCTTTCTGGTGATCTTTCTTTCGATGTATACCACCGTCGTCGAACGCACGCGCGATATCGGCGTCCTGAAGTCCATGGGTGCATCCAAGGTTTATATTGTCCGCGCGCTGCTCAGCGAGATCGGCGTGATCTGTGGCGCGGGGATCGTTTTCGGAATCGGCATGAGCTATGTAACGCGCGGCCTCTTTCTCTCCGTTTTCCCCACGCTCTCGATTCTGATTACCGCCGACTGGATCGTCCGCGCCGCGCTGATTGCCGTGGGCGGCGGCGTGCTCGGCGCGTCCTATCCCGCCTGGCTGGCCAGCCGCAAAGACGTCATCGAAGCTTTGGCCTACGAGTAAGGCCCGCTCCGAATACAATACAGGGCTAAATCGCTAGGCTGCAGCGCCGACTGCGGCTAGAATATTTCGGCCCTCGATGAGGGGTTCTGCCTAGAATAACGTGTTGGAACCAATTCTCAGAACCGAAGATCTGTGGAAGACGTATCGTTCCGGCAAGGTGGAGGTGTCCGCGCTGCGAGGCGTAAATTTCGACGTTCTTGCCGGGCGAATTCGTAGCGGTCATGGGTCCTTCGGGATGCGGCAAATCCACGCTGCTGTACGTGATCGGCGGGCTGGCGCAAGCCACGCGAGGGCCGGGTGCTGGTCGACGGCAACGATCTGACGGCGATGAACGATGCAGAGCGCACGCGCTTGCGCCGGCACAAGATGGGTTTCGTGTTCCAGCGGTTCAACCTGCTGCCGACGCTCGATGCCTTTGGCAATATCGCCATCGCGCAGCACATTCACGGCGACGGCTTCGATCCGCACCGCTTCGAAGTCGTCACCAAGATGCTGGGCCTGTCCGAACGGCTGCGCCACCGCCCCGCGGAACTCTCCGGAGGCGAACAGCAGCGCGTGGCCATTGCTCGCGCGATCATCAATGAGCCGAAGATCGTGCTGGCCGACGAGCCAACCGGCAATCTGGATACGAAGAATTCGGAAACCGTGCTGGGAATGCTCCGCCACCTGAATCGCGAACTCGGCCAAACCATCGTGATGATTACTCACAATCCGGAAGCCGCGGCCTATTCCGATCGCGTCGTGCACATGCGCGACGGCCTCATGGTCGACGGCGTGCCGGCCGACTGACGCTTATGCGTACCCTCTGGCGCATACTGGTGCGGACGGTGTTCTGGTCGTACGAGCGCGGCACATGGCCCTACGATGTCGCCGTGGTCCTCATTGTTGTCTTTGTTCTGCTCTCGCCGCGCTCGTGGTTTCACGATCAACTGCCCCCTGAGAGCGCCGTCGATGCCGCCATGGTGCAACTGCGCGATGCCGATGTGAGCGGGGGCACCAGGACCTATCGCGTCAACGCCAAACTGGTGACGTCAGCGGCGCGGGTCCCGGAATCCGAATTGGAGCACGAACTGTACGAAGCCATGCGTCGAAACATCGAGACTTTGCAGAAGAGCCGTTTTGAAATCCTCAGGATTGAGCCGATCCGAGGGGATGATGGTGCGATCGTGTCCTACGACGTCTCCATCAAGCCCAAAAGTTGAAACCACGCGTGCCTGAAAGACATATCATGTGGGGACGGCACACGGTCGCGGGCTGTCCGCATACGGACGGCAACTATGCGTAAACACAGGCCGCTGCAGAACCCAATGACGATGAGAGATCATCCGACTGCTCTTTTGCCTTGCGATCGCGATCCCGGCGCTCAGTTGGCTCGCCACTTTTCCTATTTGCGGCAGTCTCCGCCGGCCCATTAACCCTGGACGACGTCCTCAAGCAGATGGATCACGAGGGAGGTCAATTTCAAAGCCTCACCGCCACCGTCGACCGTACCAAGGTCACCGTCGTCGTAAATGATCGCTCCACGGAATCCGGTCAGATCGAAATCCGCCGCGACGGCAAGATGCGCATTGACCTCACATCGCCCGACCCAAAAACAATCTTGCGGGATGGCGATCATCTTTACCTCTACACTCCGAAAATTCGCCGGGTCGAAGAGTATGATTTAAGCAAGCACCGCGACCTTGTCGATCAATTCCTCCTGTTGGGCTTTGGTACTTCGGGAGAAAATCTCAAGAAGAACTACCAGATCACCCTGGACGGGGAAGAGAGCCTCGACGGTCAAAAGGTCGCACATTTGGAATTAGGGCCGCGCTCCGACGATGTTCGCAAGCAGATCTCGAAGATTGAGTTGTGGCTGAATGAAGCGAACTGGATGAGCGTGCAGCAGAAGTTTTACGAGACCGGATCGGGCGACTACTTCATCATTCAATATCACAACGCGGCGCGAAACATCCCTGTCCCCGATGCTCGCTTCCGTCCGGCTTGGCCTAAAGGCGTTACCCGCGTTCGACCGCAGAGTTAAGCGCGAAATCCCTACCCCTGACGCGGGAGTGAAGATACGTGCGCGGCCCCGAATTCAATTCAGGCTCATTTTTGTTTTCCCTTGATCGGAACGAACTTTTGAATCCGTTTGCCGGTCTCTACTTCGCCGGTGTAAACGTTCCCATGGGAATCTGAGGCGATGCCGTCGATGAAATGGAACTGTCCGGCCATGCGGCCGTTATCTCCAAACGAGCCGACTGTCGTGCCCTCTTTGCGGTTGACGATCCAGACTTTATCGTTCGCGGCATCTGCGATGAAGACGTACTTCTGCTCCGGAGCAGGCGAGAAGGCGAGGTTGAGAATGGTTCCGCAAGGACCGAATTTGAGGCTGCCGGGGCCTCCGCATTCCGGTCCGCGGGCTGGCGTCGAGGGGTGCACGAAAAATTGCGTCACGAACTTGCCTTGCTTCGTAAATACCTGCACCCGGTCGCTGCCGCGTTCACAGACGTAGACCAACCCGTCCTGCGAGATGTGGATGCAGTGGAGGATTGCGAGCTCCTTGATATCTGGAGGAGGACCCGTAGTGTCAGTATGGCGGCACAGGGTCATTACTGATTTCGCTCAATGGCATCCCGTGACCGCCCCAGCCGCGCTTGAAGACGCCGGTGTCCATGTCATAGACCAGGATGCGCTTGTTCATGGTCTCACCCTCGGCGATGTAGATCTCATGCGCATCGTCGTCTAACTCAAAGCCTGCCATTCCGCTGTAGAGAATGTCGGTCTGCTGGTTATTGTCTTTCAAAGGAGTTGCGGCTTGGCCCGGCGTGGGGCCGGGTCCGCGGTGACCAAAATCCCAGAGTAACTTTCCATCACTCGAAAATTTAGATAGGCCGTCTCCTCGTCCCATTCCGGATAGCCAAACGTTCCCCTTTTTATCCACCTCGATGGTTTGTCCGGGCAAAGTTTCCGGGCCTCCGAAGCCCGGGCCTCCCCAGCCCTTGAGAAAGTTGCCTTGGGCATCAAATTCCATCACCCCGGGTCCCGCAATGCAGCAATCCGTGCGCGGAGGTGTCGTCGATGCGCCGGTTTCATCCGGCATGATTTGCCGCGAACGATTCAGCACCCAGATGTGGTCGTCCTTATCCACCGCCAGCGTGGGGACCTGTTGCATGATCCATTTATTTGGCAGCGGCTTCGGCCAGTAGGGGTCCACCCTGTACATGGGTTTGTCTTGCGCTCGTGCCGCCGGACCGGCAACGAATATCCAAAAGCTGCATAGGCCGATCACCGCGGCAGACACCCCAGCGCATCTCTTCCACATCTGCATAGTGCTTCCCCCTCCCTGCCTGGCCGGAACTTGGCAGTTACGCACGCCAAGTCTTGTTCTTACCGCTCCTGATATCGATCCAGAATCTACGTTTTGACCCGCCAAGTTCGGCAGCATGCTACACCCATGGGGGTCCGGCCGCGACAAAATTCCCGTCGCATAACAGTCGCCTGCAAGGCAGTTTTGAGAGAGAGCTGAAAAGGTTGGCTTGCGTCTTAATTCCCAAACATTCAAATCAGAGATCGGGTTTCAGCGCTTTGTGAGCGAGATTTTCTCGCCGTCCAGCAGCGCCTGTTTGCGTTTCACTCCCCAGCGATATCCCGCCAAGCCTCCATCCTCTCGCACCACGCGGTGGCAGGGCACGAGGATCGAGACGGGGTTGGTGGCGCAAGCGCGGGCCACTGCACGTTGCCCGTTAGGGACCCCAATCGTACGCGCGAGCGCGCTGTATGTTCGCGTGCTTCCGCGTGGAATTCGCTGCAGAGCCTCCCAAACTCGCCGTTGAAACGCAGTGCCTTTCACGTCGAGCGGCAAATCAAGCTCCGGCTGCTCACCTGACACGTGGCTTACAACCTGACGAATCCATTTCGACACCGGAGCGGAATTCCTGCGTATCTCCGCTGCCGGATATTCCCGCCGCAGCTCGGCTTCGAGGGTCGAATCGGCGTCGCCCAGATAGATGGCCGCGACACCTTTGTCCGTCCCCGCCAGCAGTAGCCGCCCCAGGTGCGTGGAAGCCGTTGTGTAGCGGATCTCCATGCCTCGTCCTCCACGCTGATAAGTGGCGGGAGTCATCCCCAAGTGCCCGTTCGACCCTTCATATAGGCGGCTCGATGAGCCATATCCTGCTTCGTACAATGCCGTGGTCACGTCATTACCCTCCCGTAATTGCTTTTTTAACCGGCGCAGGCGAATCGATTGCGCATAGCCACGAGGACTGATCCCCACCAGCCGTCGAAATGTTCGTTGCAGCCGAAACGGGCTTACGCCTGTCGCGTGCGCCACGCTGGCGACCCGGATTGGATCGTCGGAGCTTTGCTCCATGAGGCTGCAGGCCTGCTGAATCAGCAGTGACTCCACCCCCCGGGGCACACTTCGCGGATCGCAGCGGCGACACGGCCGGAAGCCCGCGCACTCTGCCGCTTCGGGTACGTTAAAGAACTTCACCTGCTCCCGCCGCGGCCGCCGTGCCGGGCACGAGGGCCGGCAATAAATGCCGGTGGAGCGAACGGCGTAGACGAAAGTCCCGTCATAGCGGCCATCCCGCGCCGTGACGGCCTGCCAAAATCGACGCTCCGGCGCCTTGGTGGCCTGGAAAAGGTCTGTTTGCCTGTTTTCAATGCGCATCTGATCTGCTCCGCGATTACAAATTACACCCCTCGTCTATGTTCGGCTATCCGCTTTGTGCGTTCAAACTGGTTTTTGCGTTCACACTGGAGATCACGTGCGCAGGCCCGCTGTTGCATTTTGGAACACCTGCCCCCGCAGTTCGTTGACGCTCGGAAGGCTTCAATGCATAGTGATGCCCGCAGTGCCGGAAGCGTATCCCTAAAGGGGGAACTATGCGCGTTTTTCGGCCTGCTGAAACAGACTGTCCGACCGGATCGGCAATCCGCGATCCGAATTCTCCATCCACATCTTCGCCCACACCTCTACATGCCGCACGCACGGATACTGTCGAATGGGCAAGCGGCCTGCAACTGCGCGGCATCACCCGCGTACCCACGTATACGGTGGGACGCGCTCGCGAACGGCGAGCGTACGTTCGTGCCCGGTTATTGCTGCCCCTTTGCTTACAGCGGGTGGCTGGGCAACGCCACGCGCAGCACTACACCCTGCACACTTCAAATATCAGTTCCAGCGGCCTTTTCTTTCTTTCGCCGTTTCAGATCGAATCGGAGACGCCGATCGAAGTGGAGGTACAGCTGCTGATTCGCTCCCTGGGGAGGGCCACCGTGCGCATGAGCGCCCTGGCTCATGTCGTTCGCACTGAACCGGTAGAAAAGCCCGACTGGTATGGCGTTGCTGCCGCCTTCGACGATATCAGCTACCGGCGCGAAGAAAATTTGCTCGAACGATTTTCGCCCAGCTGACGTGGCACGGGTACGGCGGGACAATCTTATCTTGGCTAACTTGCGCGCGAGCGTGGGCCGGCATGGTCGCCACCGTCTGCTACGATTGCCGGCGTGTTGACGCACAAACGCCTTCGCGCTGTGCTGTTTGATTGGGACGGCACGCTGCTTGATTCCTATCGGGCCGACGCCAATGCTTATATGCAGACGTTTCGGGCCTTGGGCGTTGCCTGGAGCTTGAAGGATCTGGCGCGGCATTACTCGCCGGATTGGCACCGCGTCTATCGCGCCGCCCAGTTGTCCCGAGAAGCACTGGGCGGAGGCCGACCAGCTTTGGCGATCCTTCTACCGATTGGAGCGGCCTCTGCTCCTGCCCGGCGCTCGCCAGGTGGTGCAGCAGCTCGCCGCTCAATTCCGCTTGGGGCTTGTCAGCAGCGGCAGCAAGTTGCGTGTGCGCACGCAGATTCGCGCATTCGGCCTGGACTCGTTCTTCGAGGTAAGCGTCTTGGGAGACGAAGTTCCTTACCGCAAACCGCATCCTCTCCCACTTCAGCTGGCCATTCGAAGGCTTAAAATCGAGCCAGGCGCCTGCGTCTATGTTGGCGACGCTCCCGAAGACGTCAAGATGGCTCGGCATGCCGGTGTCGCCGTTATCGGCGTCCTCCAACACTCCCCGGTGGCCGAAAGGCTGCGTGAATCACGGCCGAACGCCCTGATCAAAACAATCACGGCGCTCCCCGGACTCTTGTCCAACAGCTAACGCCCCGAACCTTCCCCAGGTTGGCCTTGCGTGGCTGGAAGCTTGTCGGCCTGAAGCGACGTATATTGCTCCCACCGGATGATCAGGCGAACGGGAACCGCGGACCCACGATTGTCAAACGTGCCGTCCGAGCGGGAATACGCCGGCAGCCAATACTTATTGGCAACGACCTGGCGATAAGTTTCGAAGATGGTGAATGGAAGTTGTGAAGCCCTCGCGTCGCCTGTCTCGGTCACCCACTTGCCGTACGTTTTGACGATCGCCAGGTCATGATCGTCGACCCAGACGAGCCCGTTGAAGTAGGCCTTGGCGCGTTCGAGTTGCCGTGGTTTCACCTGAAATACGTACGTACTCAACTCGTCTACCGGCTGCTTGCCCTGATAGGTGATCTCATATTTGGACAGATTCGAACTGACCAACGGAAACGCAGGAATCTTTGCGAGCGCTTCGATGTCGTCGCGCTCCAGATTCACGAACTTGAGAGTTGACTGCGGCTCGCCGCTGGGTCTCGGCTGCCGGGCGCCGTCAGAAGTTACGCCCGAAGAAGCGCTGATCTCCGCCTGCCCGGAGATCTTGCCGTCGCTTCCGATCTCCTCCAGCCGTACGGTCTTGCGATAGCCATAGGTGGGCATGAGCCGGGCAAGCTCGTCCTCTTGCGCTGAAAATCGCCGGATGATCTCGTCCACCGCGACCGGCGGCTGGTCCGTGGGCGCAGCCGGACGGGTCGGAATTCTTATAATCTCAGGCTGCTTCTGGGGTGTTTGTGGCCCCGTCGGCCCCTGCGCCGCGAGCGGTACGCGGAGACCCCAGGCCCAAATGATCGCCGCCGTTGCCGCGACCACCAAAATGTGGCGATTCATATTCATGCTCTCTACGATGCAGCCCGCGCATGCGACGCTGCACTACGCTCATTCGGATTCGTACCCCCTGTAGTATAAACGCTCGCCGTGATCCGTAACACTCGCGCCTGCCGCCGGTCGCCTCTGTCGGATGGTCTGTTCTCGTGGCCTGCTCTGGTGGTCTCGTCTGGTAGAATCCCGTCCTGCGGGCTTGGAGATGTAACCGCGGCATGCGTCCGTCGAAGGTAGCGAAGCGATTTTTTGTCTCGGGCCGGGTGCAGGGCGTCGGCTATCGTTATTTTGCCCTCAATACCGCTGAGGAACTGGGCATCTCGGGATACGCCAAGAACCTGCCTGATGGACGCGTGGAGGTCTATGCAGTCGGCACAGCGGAGCAGCTTCGCGCATTCGCCCAGCAGTTGCTGCGAGGCCCCCAATTTGCCGACGTGGCCGATGTCCAGGAGCTCGACGCCGAGCTTTTGTCCGCTTTTGACTCCGGCTTCGCCGTGAATTGAAATGGCTGAAAATATCCCAATATAAGGACAATGCATGAACGATCTGAAAAAGCTGATCCGCGAAATCCCCGACTACCCCAAGCCGGGAATCCTCTTCTATGACCTGACCACGCTGCTCAAGGACAAGACCGGTTTCCGAACTTTAGTGGATCAGCTTTGCGATCACTACGCAGACCACAAGGTGGATGTCGTGGTGGGCGTGGAAGCACGCGGATTCATATTGGCTCCCGCGCTGGCCTACCGCCTGGGGGCTGGATTTGTTCCCGTGCGGAAACCCAAGAAATTACCCGGCAAAACGACCCAAGTTTCATACCAACTCGAATACGGCACCGATACGCTCGAGATCCACGAAGATGCCATTCAGCCCGGCCAGACCGTGATCATCAGCGACGACCTGCTGGCGACGGGAGGAACAGCGGCTGCCACGGTGAAACTGGTGAAGAAACTGGGCGGAAAAGTGAGTGGCGCGGCATTTGCCGTCGAGTTGACGTTCCTGAACGGCCGCGCCAAACTGCCCGGCCTCGACGTCTTTTCGCTGATCCGCTACGACGCCTAACCAGGCTGTCGGCGAATTCGTATCAGCTGCGCTTGGCAGCGCGCTGGCGTACTACCTCAAACAGGGCGATTCCCGCGGCTACCGAAACATTCAACGAGCGTATCGGCCCAACCGCGGGAATGGAGACCACAAAGTCGCAGCGCTCCCGCACGAGCTGGTGAAGTCCCTTGCCTTCGCCCCCCAGCACCAGCGCAATAGGCACGCTCAGGTCGATATCCGTGTGGCGCTTGTCCGCGTGCTCATCCAGCCCTACGAGCCAGTAACCTGCCTCTTTGATCTCTTCCATGGCCCGAGCCAAATTTGTTACGCGCGCGACGCGCATGTGCGCCGCCGCGCCCGCCGACGCGCGAGCCACTGTCTCCGTTAGCCCCACTGCACGCCGCTCGGGAATCACCACTCCTCCCGCGCCTGCCGCGAGTGCGGTTCGCACGATGGCCCCCAGATTCTGCGGGTCTTCGATGCCATCCAGCAGCACCAGAAGCCCGGGTGTACCGGGAGAGCCCTTACCGGCGAGAAGCTCTTCGAGAGAGACGGCCGCATGCGCAGCCGTCAACGCCACCACGCCCTGATGGTTGCGCGTTCCGGCGGTCCGATCCACCTGCGTGCGTTCTTCGAAACGTACGGATACTCCATTGCGCCGGGCCAGGCGCACAATCTCCTCCAGCCTCTCGCCATGCAGCCCCCGCGCAATCACAATGGATTGCAGCGGGCGTCCCGCAGCCAGAGCTTCACGTACAGCGTGGATGCCAGTTAGTTTGTCCATGAATTTTCAATGCGTGGCGTAGCTCGTTCGGGCAATGGCGGAGAAGCCTTGTCTGAACTCCGGATCAACCCGAGCCCTAGCTCTCCAGCGTCGCGATCGCCTGAGCGGCAATGGCTTCGCCGCGGCCCACCGCGCCTACGCCCTCATTCGTTTTCGCCTTGAGGTTGATCCGTGTGGCCTCGATGCCCAGCGCCTTCGCCAGCGCGTCGCGCATAGCCGAAAAATGCGGGCCCAGTTTGGGCCGCTCGGTAATCACGATGGCGTCCACGTGTGTAATTCGCAAATGTCGTTCAGCGAGAAGCCCGCGCACATGCTCCAGAAACAGAAGGCTATGGACATTTTTCCACTTGGGATCGGTGTCCGGAAAATGAGTGCCGATGTCTCCGAGGCCCGCGGCTCCCAAAATAGCGTCGCAGATTGCGTGCGCCAGCGCGTCTCCATCGGAGTGTCCCACAGACCCTTTTTCAAATGGCACTTCGATACCGCCCAGCACCAGCTTGCGGCCTATGGCCAGTCGATGCAGGTCATAACCGATGCCCGATTGGCTCATCGCCCAGCCTCAGCCGCCAGACGCTCCCGGCTCAAATAAAACTCCGCAATCTCCAGATCGCCGGGCCGGGTGATCTTCAGATTGCGTTCCGACCCCAGCACGACGTGGACGTTGTGCCCCAATCGCTCCACCAGCGCCGCTTCGTCCGAAGCCGTAAACCCATCGGCGGCAGCGCGCGCAAAGGCTTCGCGAAGAAGGGCGCTGCGGAATACCTGCGGCGTTTGCGCCAGAACAACCCTCTCTCGTGGAATCGTCGCCGTGATGAGCGCGACGTCTTCCGGCAAGCTGGCGCGCTTTACTTCTTTGACCGTATCCATGGCCGGAATGCCCAGAATCGCCGCGCCGCACCGTTCGGCTTCCGCGATGACGCGCTCCACCTGATCCCGCGTTACCAAGGGGCGCACAGCATCGTGCACCAGAATCAATTCCGTCTTCTTGGGAACCTCGGCAAGCGCTTTGTCCACCGACTCCTGCCGCGTATCGCCCCCCTCCAGCACCCGAACGGGTCTGGGCAGGCGCTCAGCGGCAATCCGCGTCTTCAGCGCTTCGACTTCGTCGCCGCGCGTGGCGATCAGGAATTCGCCAACCATCGGGCACGCCGCCAGCCGCCGCAACGTAAAAATGACTACAGGCATCCCGTCCAGCAGCCGAAACTGCTTCGGTGAATCGGCGCCCATGCGGGTTCCCATTCCTGCGGCTGGTAATATGGCGACAATTGAGGACATATCTGTATGAAACGCGCACTGCTCGCTAGCAACGGCGCGCAGAAAGGGTCAAAAGTCTAACACTGATCCGTCAATTTTGATCGTAGATCTCTGCTGTTCGCAACCTGTGCCCAGCACCGCTCAGGATTGGCTGGGATCCGGCACCACGGACCGCGGCAACCGTTCAGCACCCGATGACCCTTCGGCGCTGCGTCCAGCGGCCTCGACAGGCTGAGTCACGTGATTCTTCGAAGGCTCGCGGTCGTCATAACGGCCAAAGATCATCTTTCCGGCTGTGGTCTGATGAACTGACGTGACAATGATATCCACCGTCTTGTTGATGGCGCGCCTGCCGCCATCGATCACCACCATCGTGCCATCGTCGAGATAGGCCACTCCCTGGTTGTACTCCTTGCCCTCGCGGAGAATAAAGACGCGCATGGCCTCGCCCGGCAGCACCACCGGCTTCAACGCGTTCGCCAATTGGTTGACGTTCAGCACGTCCAGGCCCTGCAGCGTGGCAACCTTATTCAGGTTGTAGTCGTTCGTCACAATCTTCGCGTCGTAACGCTTGGCCAGCTCGATCAACTTCAAGTCCACTTCCGGAATCTGCGGGAAATCGTCTTCGGAAACTTCGACTTCCAGGTGCGGCATCTTTTGCATTCTTTGCAGCACTTCCAGCCCGCGCCGGCCTCGTTGCCGTTTCATGCTATCCGCCGAATCGGCCACGAGCTGCAGCTCCCGAAGCACAAACTGGGGCACAACCAGAACGCCCTCGAGGAAGTAAGCCTCGCAGATATCCGCAACGCGCCCATCGATAATTACGCTGGTATCGAGAAGCTTCGGCTGCCGGCGATTACCCTTCTCGTTGCCAAAAAGCCCGCCCAGAGCCTGCAGATTCAGCATGTCGCCCTTGCGAGCGCCGAGCACCAGGCCGATATAGGTCATCACCAGCAAAACGCCAATGTCCAGAAATGAGCGTGAGTCCTCCGGTATGGTGGTTCGGTCCAGAACCAGGCCCATCAGGTACGCGCCCACGATGCCCAGAATGGAGCCCACCGCCGCGCCGATCAGCCGCCGCAAACTGGCCCGCTGCAAACGTATTTCGAATAGAAAGACAGCGATCGAAAATAGCAGACCTACTACCGCGGCAACGATACGGGTCAGCCCGAAGGGATGAAAATGATAGCCTGCCGCGACGCAAGCAGTGCAAAACACCAGCCGTACAACCAACTGATCCCACCAACTGCCAAAACGCACGTCCCTGCGATATCCGAATTCAGCGTTTGCTTTGCCGCGGCCGAATTCGGAACCAGGCGGATCCGAACTTTGCCCTGGGCGGGCATATGAGCGAGCCATAAGAGGACCTCATAAATTGGTTTTGAATGATGGATGCTAATCGTGGAGTCGGCATGATTTATAAACCTGTTCCGGGAGGATGATGCGCTATAAAAAGAAGAATGACCCGGAACCGACGTGGGAGCGGCCTTCCTTGAGCCGCAGCGAAAGCATTGTAGCACGCAGGTCAAGCCTCGGAGAGCGTTGCAGGAAAAGGATTTGCGGACTGCGCCAGAGTCTTCCAGCCCTGTCAGGGCAAGTAAAAACGCGGCACCCGTGTGCCCATGGCGCAGCACAGCTCCGATGTCACGGTCCCCAGTTGCGCCGCTACTTCGGAAACGTACTGCGTGGCATTGCCATCGGCTCCGTAAAACGTCGCGACGTCCCCCACCTTTACGTCGGGAACGTCGGTTACATCGGCAGTGGTGAGGTCCATCGAAACCGTGCCTACCAGTGGAGCAAACTGCCCGCGGATGATGACACGTCCCTTATTTGTGAGCGAGCGCGGCAGCCCGTCGGCATAGCCTGCTGAGATCACCGCCACGCGCGAGCGGCGTTGTGCCACCCATCGGCCGTTATAACCCACCGCTTCGCCCGGCGCGATCTCCCGCACTGAAATGAGCCGTGCACGCAACGCCAGCGCCGGCTGCAGGGGAAGCTTCGCATTCGCCTGTACGGTGAGTGCGGGCGGCTCGTACGACTGGTGATAGCCATAGAGCACCAGGCCTGGCCGAACCATGTTTCCCCAAGTTTCGGGTCTCGAAGCCACGGCCGCGCTATTGGCCAGGTGAACAAGCGGGGCTGAAATCCCGAGGCGGCGAAGATGCTCCAAAATGTCGTCGAATGCCTTCTGCTGCTGCTCGACGCGGTCGTCGGTGAAAACTTCCGAGGAGGCAAAGTGCGTAAAAACGCCCTCAAATTCCAGATGCCGGCAATCCGCCAGCGTCCGAGCGAAACACGGCACGTCGATGGGGGAAAGCCCCAGGCGGTTCATGCCCGTTTGGAATTTCGCGTGGAATTTGATCCTGCGGCGGGCCCGCGCCGCGGCGCGTTCCAGCATGCGCAACTGCTCGCATCGCGTGATTGCTGGCGTCAGGCCATATTTGAACAGATGCTTCTCTTCGCCGGGCCAGAATCCGGTGAGCACCAGGATCGGCTTGCGTATCTTCCCCTCCCGCAGCTCGATTCCTTCGGCCGTGCACGTTACCCCGAACCAATCCGCGCCCGCGCGGGCCAGCGCCCGCGCTACCGGCACGGCGCCATGGCCATATGCATTGGCCTTCACGACCGCAAGGATCTTTCGCGGCGGACGGCCCGAACTGGATCGCTCCTCCTTGGGGTTCACGTGCCGCCAAATGGCCTTCATATTGTGCGCAAGGGCGCTTAACCGGATCTCTGCCCAGACGGGACGGCCATCAAATCGGATTCCTCTTTGCATAGCGGGAATATGCAGAGTAAACCAAAAATGCGAGGGGGGCAAAACGGCCTGCGATTTGGCTGCCCTCTTTAGTTAACATCCTTTTGGACCGGCGCCCTTCCGATAGTTATCATCCCTGCCGGCACAACCGAAAATCCCTCTCACGCGTCTTAGTTTCGTGATAGTTTGAGTCTGCCACCAACACAGATATATAGCTCTTAATTGAGGTTTAACAGAACAATCCGCGTACTGGTGACCGCCTCTGCCTTATTGGCGGTGCTGCTGTTTGCCACGGCAGTGGGCGAGGCATGTGAGGCTTGGCAGCATCACGAGTGCAGCGCCAACCCACTCTGTCCGATTTGCCACTTGAATCAGCAGGTTGCCGGATCCGCTGCCCAGGCACAATGCGTTTTTACGCCTCAGCGTTTGGGCGTGGCACCGAGTCCCCCGGAACCTTCCTTCGTTCCTAGTTTGCGCGTGCCCCTGTTTACCACACGCGCTCCTCCTTCCTCTCTATAGGTCTGACCTTGGCGCGGCAGTTCGTGTCGCGCGGAAGCGATCATTGCTCGGGGACTAGCTTCACTCTCACCTCGAGGATTTCGTCTCTTTACAACTTCCGTAACCTGGGTCTCCGTTTGTCGGAGAGGGAAACTGAAAATGACGATGGACTTTGAACGCAAGCGCATTGCCATTCGCGTGATCTTTGCGGCGACGTTGAGCCTCCTCGCCGCCGCAGTCGTGGCGGCACAAGCGCCGCCCGGCGCAAGCCCCGGCGCTCCGCAGACTCAGGCTCCGTCGCCCGCTCAGGCAACTCCGCCGCCCGAAGCCCACCTGTCGCTGGATCGCGCCATTGAGCTGGCGCTGCAGCACAACCATTCGTTACTCGCGGCACGCGCGACCATCGATGAAAGCCGGGCCGCTGAGGTCACGGCGAACCTGCGCCCCAATCCGGTGCTGAGTTGGGATGCTCAATTCCTGCCGTTTTTCTCTCCCAGCGCCTTTTCCATCGACTATCTGAAAAACAACGCGCAATTCGATATCGGCCTGAGCTATCTGATTGAACGCGGCAAAAAACGACAGCGGCGGCTCGATGCTGCCCGCGATCAGACCGCGGAAACGGCCGCCACCGTATCGGACAACGAACGCACCGTCACGGCCAATGCGGCGCAGCAATTTATTGACGCTCTGCAAGCCAAAGCCAATGTGGAGCTGGCGCAGATGGACCTGGACAGTTTCCAGAATTCGGTACAAATCAGCCAGGCGCGCTATCAGGCCGGGGATATCAGCGAAGGCGATCTGCTCAAGATTAAGTTGCAGCTGCTTCAGTTTCAGATGGACCTGAGCTCGGCCCAGCTTGCCAAGGTGCAGGCCCTTGCCACCTTGCGTGCGCTGCTGGGCTTCGAATCCGTTCCGGAAAACTACGACGTGGATGGCGAACTGACGTACCAGCCCATACAGCTCAACCTCGACGATCTGAAGCTTCTCGCGATGCGCACCCGCCCGGATTATCGCGCCGCCCAGCTGGGCGTTACCGCCGCGCAGAGCCAGGTCATGCTGGCGCAGGCTAACGGCAAGCACGACTTGACCGTCGCCGCCGATTACAGCCATCTGGGCGGAGTCAATACCGGTTCGGCCTTCTTCAATATTCAGTTGCCGATCTTCGATCGAAATCAGGGCGAGATTGCCCGCACTCGCTTCGCCGTGACGCAGGCTCAGGAAACCCAATCCGTCTTTTCCGAAAGCGTTCTGACGGACGTAATCAATGCCTATCAAAACTTTCGAACCAACGTCGAAGTCGTGAACCTCTACAACTCCGGCTATCTGCAACAGGCCCAGGATTCTCGCGATATCAGCGAGTACGCCTATCAGCGCGGTTCCGCCAGCCTGCTCGATTATCTCGACGCAGAGCGCAGCTATCGCGCCGCCCAGCTTGCCTATCGGCAAGCACTGGCTTCCTACATGCTCGCTGTCGAACAAGTGCGCCAGGCCGTGGGCACCAGGAGCTTGCCATGAATTCCAATCTTGCTGCCGTTCACTCTGTCCCTCGCCGGGATTTTTCGCCGATCCACTGCAGCCCTCGCGCCGCGCAAGTTCTATTGCTCGCCGCGTGCGTTGCCATGATTTCCGGATGTGGCTCGTCTCAGGCGCCTGCCAGTGCCATGACTTCGTATTCCGCGGGGCAAAATCCCGCGACGCAACCTGGCCTCTTCTCCGTCCCAACGGAACAGATGAGCCATATTCAAATTGTTACCGTAACGCCGGCACGGCTGAATCGCGTGCTTCGCCTCACCGGCGCTGTAGCCTACAACGCTTTTCAAACCACGCCGGTAATCAGCCAGGCGGGCGGTCCGGTCAGCCGGATTGTGGTCTCGCCGGGCGATCACGTTCGCACCGGCCAGCCCATGCTCTACCTCACCAGCCCCGATTATTCTTCGCAAAGCGCCACCTACCTGAAAGCGCGGCAGTCATTCGACCTTGCCGACAAAAACTACAAACGCGCTGCCGACCTTTACGCCCACCATGCCATCGCCGAGCGGGACATCCAGCAGGCGGAGTCCGACCGCAACCAGGCACAAACCGATATGGACGCGTCCGCGTCCGCCCTGCGCATTATGGGAATCAAGGATCCCGACTCTCTGGCCGGCCATGCCCTCTCGCCTGAAGTTCCCGTGTTTGCGCCGATCGATGGCGAGGTCGTCGAACGGCTGGTCTCCCCGGGACAGCTGCTGCAAGCGGGCGGCACCCAATGCTTCACGATTTCAGACATGAGCTCCGTGTGGGTGCTGGTAAACGTCTATCAGAAGGATCTGGCGGACGTGAGCGTCGGCGATGAGGTGACCATTCAGAACGACGCTTACCCCAACGCCTTCCGCGGCAAGATCTCTTATATCGCTTCGGCGCTTGATCCCACCACGCGGAGTGTGCAGGCGCGCATCGTCGCCAGTAACCCCGGACAAAAACTGAAGAAGGATATGTACGTGACGGCCACCGTGAACGCAGGCTCCATACCCAATGCGTTGGCCGTCCCTGACTCCGCCGTCTTGCGCGACACCGAGAATCTGCCCTTTGTCTATGTGCAGGGCGACGCCAATCAATTCGCGCGGCGATCGGTGCAGCTGGGCATCAGCCAGGGCGGCCGCACC
This sequence comes from uncultured Acidobacteriota bacterium, assembly GCA_963810155.1. Lineage (GTDB taxonomy): Bacteria > Acidobacteriota > Terriglobia > Acidiferrales > UBA7541 > Palsa-189. Next base: position 67,912 of record CAWEMN010000001.1, on the reverse strand, counting down.
CAGATCACCGATGGAATCAAAGCGGGTGAAAAGATTGTGGGCGACGGCAGCTTATTTCTGCAATTTCAGAACTCGCTTCAGCGATAAGGGGCCGGCCGGAAGATGATTCATCGAATCGTACAGTTTGCGCTGCGGCAGCGCTTCATGGTGCTGGTGGTCACGCTCTTTGTCGTGGTCGCCGGCGCGATCTCGTTTCAGCGCATGCCCGTGGACGCCTATCCGGATCTCTCGCCGCCCATGGTGGAGCTGATCACGCAATGGCCCGGACATGCCTCGGAAGAGGTGGAACGGCTGGTCACGCTGCCGCTGGAGCTGGCCATGAATGGCGTTCCCAACATGGTGGTGATGCGCTCGATCACGCTCTATGGCCTGTCCGACGTTCGGCTCACTTTCGAAGATAGCGTTGACCCCTATTTCGCGCGCCAGGTGGTCTTCGAACGCCTGAGCGACGCGCAGCTCCCCAGTGGCGTGGCCCCTTCGATGGCGCCCCTGTTCAGTCCAAGCGGGCTCGTATATCGCTACGTTCTCGAGAGCGCCGACCGCAGCCCCCAGGAGCTGAAGACCTTTGAGGATTGGGTCGTCGAGCGAGCCTATCGGCAGGTTCCCGGAGTCGCAGACGATTCGGGTTTGGGCGGCACGACCATGCAGTATCAGGTGCTGCTCGATCCGGCCCGCATCTATAGCTACCACATCCCCGTCGCGCAGGTGCTCACGGCGCTCACCGCCAACAACAGCAACGCGGGCGGCGGCTTTTATTCCCAGGGCGGCCAGTTTTACTACGTCCGTGGCATCGGCTTGATGCAGACCACCGACGACATCGGCAACGTCGTCGTGGGCAGCAACAACGGCGTGCCCGTCCGCATTCGCGACCTTGGCGAAGTCACCATCGGCTACGCGCCGCGCCTGGGCGAATTTGGATTTCAGAATAATGACGACGCCGTTGAGGGCGTCATCCTGATGCGCCGCGGCGAGCAAACCCAGAACGTGCTGAAGGGTGTCGAGCAACGCACCGAAGACCTCAACCACGGCCTTCTTCCTCCCGACGTGAAGGTCCGGCCCTTTTACGACCGCAGCGATCTGGTGCGGCTGACCACTGACACCGTGGAAAATAATTTGCTTCGGGGCATGCTGCTCGTCCTGCTCGTGCTCATTTTCTTTTTGGTCAGCATGCGGGCCGCGGTGATCGTGGCTCTGACCATCCCGCTCGGCCTGCTTTTCTCTTTCATTTTTCTCCACCTGCAGGGAATCCCCGCAAACTTGCTTTCCATTGGAGCAATTGATTTCGGAATCATCATCGACGGCACAGTGGTGATGATCGAAAACATCTATCGCGAGCTCGCCGAGCGGCAGGGGCAGCAATACGACTTGCACGAAGTAATTCTCGCCGCGGCGCGCGATGTCGACCGTCCCATCTTTTATTCGGTCGCCGTGATCATCGCGGGTTATCTGCCCATCTATGCGCTCAGCGGCCCGGCCGGCCGGCTCTTTCACCCCATGGCCGACACCATGTCGTACGCCCTCGTTGGCGCCCTGATTTTTACGCTTACATTTGTGCCCGTGATGGCCTCCTACTGGTTTACTCGCGGCGTGAAAGAAAGGGTGAATCGCCCCTACGAGTGGATCAAGCGGACATACGGCAGCCAGCTGGATTGGTGCCTGGACCACCCCAAGACCACGTTACTGGTGGCAACCTTGATTTTTGGAAGCACGTTGCTTCTCATACCCTTCATTGGCGGCGAATTCATGCCCCACCTGGACGAAGGCGCGCTGTGGGTGCGCGCCACGATGCCCTACACCATCTCGTTTGATGAGGCCAGCAAGTTCGCTCCCCAAGTCCGCAAAATTTTAATGTCCTACCCGCAGGTGACGGAAGTGGGCTCGGAGCTGGGCCGGCCCGACGACGGCACCGATCCAACCGGCTTCTTTAATTGCGAGTTCTACGTTGGCCTGAGGCCCTACAAAGATAAAACCTGGCAGCAGACTGCGATTCGCAACAAGCAGGCACTCGTCGAGGATCTCAACAAGAAGCTGGAGTCGTACCCCGGAGTTATTTTCAACTTCACGCAGCCGGCCGAAGACGCCGTGGACGAGGCTCTGACCGGCCTCAAGAGCGCGCTCGCGGTGAAGGTTTATGGGCCCGACCTCAAGACCCTCGAAGACAAAGCGCTGGAGATCAAGAGGGTGCTCGAACATATTCCCGGCTTCACCGAGCTGACGGTGGTTCGCGAACTCGGCCAGCCAAGCCTGCTGATCGACGTGGATCGCGCGAAGATCGCGCGCTACGGCGTCAATGTCTCCGACGTCGAAACGGTCGTCCAGGCCGCCATCGGCGGCCAGGCAGCGACGCAGGTCATACAAGGCGAAAAACTCTTTGACCTCGTGGTGCGCATGGAACCGCAATATCGCTCCAACGCCCGCGAGATTGGCAACCTGCTGGTGCCCGCCCCCGCTGGCCAGCAGATCCCTGTGGCCGAATTGGCCGACATTCGCGAATCCAACGGCGCGTCCTTCATATACCGCGAAAATAATTCACGCTATATCGGCATCCAGTACAGCATCGAGGGACGCGACCTGGAACGCGCCGTGAACGAGGCACAAAAAGCGGTCAACTCGGCCGTGCGCCTGCCTCCTGGATACACCATGTCCTGGGGCGGCGAGTACAGCGAACTTGTCGAGGCTGAGCAACAGCTGATCATCATTGGCCCGCTGGCGCTGGTGCTCATCTTCCTGATCTTGTTTGCGCTATACGGCAATTTCAAATTCCCGGTGACGATCGCGCTGGGCGTGGTGATGAGCGAGCCCGTAGGCGCCCTGATCGCCTTGAAGCTCACGCATACGCCGTTTAGCGTGAGCTCAGTGCTTGGCTTGCTCGCGCTCATGGGCGTCTCGGTCGAGACGGCTGTCATCCTGGTCTCCTACATCAATAAATTGCGCCTGGAAAACAAGGATATTCGCACCGCGACCAGGGAAGCTTCATTGCTGCGGCTGCGACCCATCATGATGACCGCGCTGGTGGCGTGCCTCGGTCTCTTGCCCGCAGCGCTCTCCACGGGAATCGGCTCGGATACACAGAAGCCATTCGCCATCGTAATCGTCTCGGGACTGCTCTCGCGCCTGCTGATCGGCTTTTTCGTCAATCCTGTTCTTTACGAACTCGTAGCGCGCGACGGCGACCTTTTGCAGGTATAATGCTGGCTTGAAAGGTTAGGGAGTCTATATGTTGTTACCTAACGGGCCCACCGGTAAGACGAAGTCATTAGGATGGCTTCGCCTCGCGGCCTTAACGGTCGCGATCGCGGCCATCGCGTTCGTGGCTACGGGCGTGACCCTGTGGCACGTGGATACTCCCGGTTCCGCGGCTACTTGCCCGATTTGTCACGTCGCGCACACGCCCCTCCTTGGCGGCGTATCGGCGCAGGTCGTGGTCGCTCCGTTCGCCGTTGCCTGGGTTGTGGCGGCTCGGCAGCACATCAGGCACGAAGCACCTCCCCTGCTGGATGCCTCTCCTCGCGCTCCCCCTTCGGTCCTTCCTGATTCACTTTAGGCCGTAGCGCCCAAACGGCGCTGCCGCTCAACTCGATCGTTTCACTCGCTCAAGACAACCACATCCGCGGGCGACGCGACTTGTCGCCATGCCTGCGCAATGATCTAAGGGAGCCTATATGTTGTTACGTGATGGGCCCATCAGTAAGACGAATTCGTTGGGATGGCTGCGCCTCGCGGCCTTGACGGTCGCGATCGCGGCCATCGCGTTCCTGGCCACGGGCGTGACCCTGTGGCACGTAGATACTCCCGGTTCCGCGGCTACTTGCCCGATTTGTCACGTCGCGCATACGCCCCTCCTTAGCGGCGTATCGGCGCAGATCGTGGTCGCTCCGTTCGCCGTTGCCTGGGTTGTAGCGGCTCGGCAGCACATCAGGCATGAAGCACCGCCCCTGCTGGATGCCTCTCCTCGCGCTCCCCCTTCGGTCCTTCCTGATTCGCTTTAGGCCGTAGCGCCCAAACGGGCGCTGCCGCTCAACTCGATCGTTTCACTCGGTCTAGACAACCGCATCCGCGGCGCTGCCGTGCATCATGCAGCGGCGCTCGCGCTTTGGCTTTCAGGAGGCCACATGCTACGCAAGCGAGTTTCAAGTGGGGTTTTGGTTTTGTTTGCAGTCGTGGGTGTGTTGTTTCTCGCAGCAGCTCCCAGATTAAGCGCGCAGTCCAGTTCCGGCATGATTCAGGGCACCGTCACCGATCCGTCCAAAGCCGCTGTGCCCGGCGCCAAGGTACGCATTGAAAATCCGGTCAGCCACCACGTTGGTGAAGTCGAAACCGGCACCGACGGGAACTTCCGCATTCCCAACATCCCCTTCAATCCTTACCGTCTCACCGTGACGGCGACCGGTTTTAACACTCTGTCCCAAGATGTTGACGTGCGCTCAAGCGTTCCGATCACTCTGGAACTAGGTCTCACCGTAGGCAGCGCCGCCACGAATATCACCGTCACCGAGAGTGCCGCCGATCTCGTCGAAGAGGATTCCAATTTCCATACCGATGTGGACCGCGGCCTCTTCGATAAACTCCCTCTGGAAAGCCAGTCTTCGTCCGTAAGTTCCCTCATTACGCTTTCGTCTCCAGGTGTGGTGGCGGATTCAAACGGCTTGTTCCACGGTCTCGGAGATCACGCGGAGAATTCGTTCTCTGTTGATGGGCAGCCCATCACCGACCAGCAGAGCAAGATTTTTTCGAACCAGATTCCCGCCGATTCGATTGAGTCGCTCGAGGTCATCTCAGGCGCGCCACCGGCCGAGTTTGGCGATAAAACCAGCCTTGTCATCAAGGTAACCACGCGTTCAGGCCTGGGACAAAATCAGGCCCACGGAAGCGTCACAGGATCATTCGGTTCGTTCCATAGCTCCAACGCCGGTTTCGATGTCGGCTACGGGGGGCCTAAGTGGGGAAACTTCATCGCCGCTAATGGGCTGAACACGAACCGCTTTCTTGATCCGCCGGAGTTTCAGGTATTTCACGCCAAAGGCAACGAAGAAAACATCTTTGACCGCGTCGATTTCAAACCCAGTAACGCGGATACCATCCAGATAAACGGCCAGTACACGCGTTCCTGGTTTCAAACGCCGAACTCCTTCGATAACTTTAACGTGGGCGTGGTTGATCCTATTTCGGGTAATCCCGTCGGCCCTCAGGACCAACGCGCGGAGATCAAAACCTTCAATATCGCGCCCCTGTGGTCGCACGTTTTTGGTCCATCAACGATTTACACGCTCGGCGCGTTTATCCGGCAGGATCGGTTCCTTTACTTCCCGAGCAACAATCCTTTCGCCGATGCGGGTCAGACAGTTAGTCAAAACCGTAAACTTACCAATCTCGGTCTTCGTACCGATTTCTCTTACGTGAAGGGCATCCACAATTTCAAGGCGGGAGTCACATACCAGCAGACCCTGCTTACAGAAAACTTCACGATTGGAATCACCGATCCGGCATTCCTATTCTCATTGACCGATGCGAATGGCGATCCCTGCGTCAATGCTGCCGGTGCGCCAATCGCCGATCCTTGTACAACTTTAGCCCCGTTCGATTTGACTACTGGCGGAACTCCTTTCCTATTTCAAGGCCATATACCAATTAAGGAGCTCGCCCTCTATGTTCAGGACACGATCAGCAAGGGGCATTGGACCGTTAATCTGGGGATTCGGGGAGACTCCTATAACGGTTTCATCCAAGAACGCCAGCCAGAACCACGGCTTGGAGTGGCTTACAACATCAAAGGGAGCAACACCGTGCTTCGCGCTTCCTACGCGCGCGTCATGGAAACACCGTTCAACGAAAATCTAATCTTGGCCAGCACGGCGAGTCCCGTCATCGCCGCTATTCTTGGCTTCCCGCCCGTGCCGTCGCCGGTTACTCCCGGCCATCGCAATGAATTTCACGCTGGCGTCGAGCAGGCATTCGGGCGCCACGTCGTTGTGGACGCCGACTACATGTGGAAGTATACCGACGGCGGCTATGATTTCAGTGCGCTGACGGCAACGACGCCCATTTTTTTCCCCATCGAGTGGAACAAATCCAAGATCACGGGACTCTCTGCCCGTATCAACGTGCCGAATTATCATGGTCTGACGGCATTCGTGGTGATGGGCAGTGTGGCGGCTCGCTTCTTCAATCCTCAAATCGGCGGTTTTGGCGCGGTCCTTGGCGGAGGTAACGCAGTCTTCCGCATCGACCACGACCAGAAATTCCAGCAGACGACGCACCTGCAGTATCAGCCGTTTAAACGCTTGCCTTGGGTCGGATTCAATTGGCGATACGATAGCGGGCTTGTCGCAGGTGCGGTGCCATTTGCTACGGATGCGACAACGCCGGTCGACGTGAGCGGACTGACTCCAGACGAACAGTTTCAGGCCGGCCTGTTCTGCGGAAGCGTGCACGCCACACCGACCACGCCGATCAGTCCTGACTCCATGTGCGCTCCGTCGCAATATGGTTCTACTCTGCTGAAGATTCCGGCTCCAGGAACCGAAGATGACGATCACAATCCGCCCCGCGTAGCTCCGAGGCATCTTTTTGATCTGAGCGTGGGCCACGATGACCTGCTCCACTTCGGCGCGGAACGATACAAGATCAGTCTCCGGTACACCATCATTAACATGACAAACCAAGTGGCCCTCTACAATTTCCTTTCTACCTTTAGCGGCACGCACTATGTCTCGCCGCGCAGCCAAACCGTGGAACTGGGCTTCCACTTCTGAAGCGCCAGCGAGTGGCGGGAGCCGGTTGATTCATCCTCCGGCACCCCGCCGCTCCTTGGCGGATTGCACAAGTGAGAGCCCTCAGGTTCAGCCAGGTTCGCAACGCCAGGCGTGTGCTCGATATGAAAGGCCGCACCGCCGCGGCTATCTTGGGGATTCCTTACGCGGACCTTCGCAAGGGCGAACGGGTGGATGCGATTGTTCCTGGCCAGAATGCGCACCGCGCACAGCAACTCGTCTCCTTGGCCCAGCGCGGCGGCAGGAAGCTTGCCAATCGTCGCCTCGCCGGCAAGCCGCGCCTCACGGCGGCGTTGCCCTTCTCCAGGCCTCGCTGCCGGTCGTGTGACCATTTGCTGTACATCGTAGGCTCAAACCATTCAAAACCACGCGGCCAGCATTGGTATTTCAAGTGCCCTGTCTGTGGCCGTCGCTATTGGTCGAGCCATGGCGGAGCTAACCCCGTCGGATTGAAAGGGGGCAACTGGCGGCAACTGAAGGGCAGGGTCAAGTGCGAAACCTGCGCCGTGGAATGCAGCCGCAAATCACGTTATTGGAGATGCCCTCTCTGCCGGAAATGGTATCGAAATATGAAGGGGCGCGCCGTGCCCACGGTGCCCGGTAACCACCCAACGATCGTGTTACCGTTTCTGCGAACTCGGAAGTGTCCGTACTGCCAAAGTAGCCGCCTGTGGATTCGTAACCGCCCGCACCCGCCCAGCGTGCGTCACTTTTACTTCCGCTGCGCGTCGTGCCGGAGAACGTGCCGCTTCGATCAAAGCCTTGGCCGTCTGATCGCCTTGAAAGGGCGAAAGAGTCCTCGGCGTCTACCGTTGCGTCACTCCATTTCCAGTTCGCGAGAGCCAGGTCGAACAGCTGCTGAGTAATTTCAACGTAAGCAAACAGCCTACCTGCCCCAAAGGCGATGTGGAACCAGGTAGGTGAATCCAGCGAACGCTTCCCACCGTGTTGACGTTCCAGTGAGCCCATGATTGAAGCCGCAGTCAAAGACCAGATCTTTCCTTGTTGCGTAGCTGAGCGCCCACAGATTACCGGCTGCATTGCTCTTCAGGAATGGCTGAGTGAAATGCCATATCTCGCCAGACAATGTGAACCGATGCCCAAGAGCGTGAGAAATGGTTAGCGATTGACCAAATTGAGCACGGCGCACCGGCTCCTGCTCCAGTTCTGTTAGGAAGGCGTTCGCGTCATAGTGGAATCCTTTGACGTCCGCGCTTGCCAGAACCAGAAACGAGTTGAGAGGACTTCCAAAGTCGAATTCCGGAGCCCCTCCATCGTAAACACGATGGAAGTAGCTGACTGCCACCGTTGGCTTGGCGGCTTCGCCCTGATAAAGCACGCCCTGGGCCCCCAGAAAAATATCGGCCACGCGATTCCTGGTGATCCCCTCAGCGGTGAAATGCGCCACCGGCTCCGCAGCCGCCAGGAGTTCCAGGCGGCGGGCAACAGCAAGCTTCACCACTTCGGTGAAACTGTATCGTGAGGAGAATTCGGGCGAATGGCCCGCAGCTTCAAAGCCCGATTCAAACTGAAGGTATCCGACAGGCGTGAGCGTGGCGGGTGTAGAGACAGTTGGCCGCCCGGGATTTGCTTCGGGTTCGTCCGGCGCCTGGGATTGAGCCGCGCCCAATCGAGCGGAGACGATGAGAAGGAGGAGCACCACGGCAGGTCTCATTCAATCTCCTCGCTGATCCAGATGGTTAAGGAGTCTGTTGCCGTACGACTCGCTACTCCTCGCCGGCGATCCAGCTTCCGCTCGCGGCCTCTTCGAATCGCGTGAACTTGCCCAGAAATACAAAGGGAATGCTGTCCACCGGCCCGTTTCGCTGCTTGGCGATCTTCAGTTCGGTCTGCGCGCGTTCTTCGTCGGTCACTTCGCCCTTTTTCTTGAAAAGATTCGGCCGGTGAATGAAGAGCACCACATCGGCGTCCTGTTCGATCGCGCCCGATTCGCGCAGGTCCGCGAGCTGCGGGCTGCGCTCTTCGCGTTCGGGCGCGCGCGTGAGCTGGCTGAGACACCAGCACGGGTACCTTGAGCTCTTTCGCCAGCGCCTTCAATCCGCGCGTAATGCTGGAGACTTCCTCATTGCGATTGGAAAAGCGGCCGCGCGCGGCGATCAGCTGAAGATAGTCCACGATGACCAGCGAAAGTCCGCGATCCCGCTTCAGCCGGCGCGCCTTGGCGCCGATTTCCGTCACCGTCGCCGAGCCCGAATCGTCGATCCACATCGGCGAAACCGATAGTTGCGCCAGGGTCTGCGTCATCTCCTTCCAATCCTCGCGCGCAAATGTCCCGTGCGGAATCGTGCGCGTCCACCCGCGCCAGCGAAGCCAGCAGGCGCATCAGCAGCGACTCCTTGGACATTTCCAGGCTGAAGATAGCCACCGAACCCGGCTGGTGCAGGGCGATATTCTCGGCAATATTGAGCGCCAGTGCCGTTTTTCCCACCGACGGCCGCGCCGCCAGAATGATTAATTCCGAAGGCTGCAGCCCCGAGGTCAAGCTATCGAGTTGCGCGTAATTCGTGGCCAGCCCGGTGATGCGCTTGCCCTCGGTGATCACGCGTTCGAGCCGCTCCATGTTCTCGTCGACCACATCCTTCATGGAGACGAGGCCGCTGCGAATACGGTCTTCTGCGATCTGGAAAATCGAAGACTCGGCGCGGTCGAGCAACGCGTCGGCGTCTTCCTCCGCGTCCAGGGCCGTCTGCTGGATGGAATGCGTGGCGTGAATCAGGCTGCGCAGCAGCGATTTTTCCTTGACGATCCGCGCGTAGTGCTCCAGATTGGAAATCCGCGGAACGCCGTCGATCAGTTGCGCGAGGTATGCGGCGCCCCCCACTGCTTCGAGCTCGCCTTTGCGGCGAAGCAGGTCGCCCAGCGTCACCAGATCGATGGCCTGCTGCAGCTCGCCCAGCTGAACCATCTGGTTGAAGATCCGCCGGTGCGGGTCGTGAAAGAAATCCTCCGGCTTGAGCTTTTCAATCGCGGTATTCAGCGCGTGGTTATCGAGCAGGATGGCGCCGAGCACGCTGCGCTCGGCATCGAGGTTCTGCGGTAACTGCCTTTCCAGAGTCGCTTCAGCCATTAATGTCTTCGCCCTATATTCGCCTGGGCTCGTTTCGAACGCAAGTCCTTCGATTCTTTGTAGTCCGATCACAGATCGGCTGGTTGAGCAGGGGGCCTGATTGTGCGGAGGGGGACGGCGGCGGTCAACAACGGTCCTTTGTGAATATTTTTTAAATGTTGAAAACCGCGATGGTTATGCCGCTGAGGATTTACGGTGGAAAAGCTGTGCGCGCGCGGGCAAAAGTCCCCGCGAAGGCGCGCTGATCGCGCCCATTCAAATTGCTAATATAAAATGATTGCGTTACGAAGGCTTTGCTTCTGATCCTTCGCGCGTGACGTTCACCTTGAAGGTGGCCGTAACGCCGTGAACCAGCTTGGTCGGAATCTCGTATTCGCCGACCACCTTGATCGGCTCGGCGAGTTGGATGCGCCGCTTATCGATCTCAAAACCCTGCCGCTTGAGCCCGTCCGCCAGGTCGGCCGCCGTTACCGAGCCGAATAGCTGATCGTTCTCCCCGGCTTTGCGTGAAAAGCTGAGCGTCACGGCGTTCAGCAGATCCGCCTGCTTCTGCGCCTGTTCGCGTTCGGTGCTCGTGCGCTTTGCCAGCGTGACGCGAATTTTTTCCAGGCGCTTCAGGTTTCCTGGAGAAGCTTCGAGCGCAAGTTTGCGGGGCAGCAAAAAGTTACGCGCGTAACCCTCCGCCACGTTCACGACTTCGCCGCGCGTTCCGAGCTTTTCGATATCTTCCTGCAGAATAATTTGCATGGTCTACCTCGTGATTTCGCCGAACTAGAGTTCGGTCGCAAATGGCAGCAGCGCGATATTTCGCGCGCGTTTGACGGCCACGCCCAGCCAGCGCTGATGCTTCGAGCACGTTCCCGTCATGCGCCGCGGCAAAATCTTCCCGCGGTCCTGCACGAAGGGCTGCAGCATTTCAACTTTCTTGTAATCGATGAAGTCCACCTTTTCGACGCAGAAGCGGCAGACCTTCTTCTTGCGAAAGTATTGCCGTTTGCCGCGGCGCGGGCCGCCCTGTCCGCCGCCCGGAGGGCCGGACGCGCCCTTCCCGGGGTGGGCCCGAATGTGACGGCCGTGGTGCTTGTTGTTCGCTCATTGTTCTGATCTCGCCTTTCTTTCCAGACTCAATCTCGTTCCGCTAACTGGTTGCCGGGGCCTGCGGTTCGGATGCCGCCGGCGGTGCGGGCGGTGCCGCGGGAGCAACCGGTGCTGCGGCCGTCTGCTTCCGCGGACGGCGCCGCGCGCGATGTTCGCGACGACCCACGAGCTTCTGCTGCCGCTTGATCTCTTCATCCAGGCGCACGGTCATATACTTGATGACGGCGTCGGTAACCTTCAGGCGCCGCTCGAGCTCCTTGATTAATCCGCCCTCTGTGCTATGCAGCGAGAGATAGACGTAGAGCCCTTCCCGTTGCTTGGCCACGCGATAGGCCATCTTGCGCGTCCCCCACTTCTCCACCTTCTCCACTTTGCCGCCATGCTCGGACGCCGTTTGCTCCAGCGTGCTCACGATTTTCGCGATCTCTTCCTCCGGCGTCGCCGGCATGCAGATAAAAATCAGGTCGTACAGACGGTCTTCCATCTTTCCTCGTTTCCGTTTCCGGGGGCTCCTGCTCGAGCGCCCGATCTCTTAAATCTCGCTTTCGTCCGGCGGGGGAACGCGCCGGTTAAACTGGTTCATGGCCTGCGCGATTCCCTGCGTAAGAATCAAGTTCCACTGCCTCGGCGGCCTGCTCCGTCATTTCCGCCGCAATCTCCAGCTCCGCCTTGCGCATCGGACGAAGAACAAACTCTGCCAGATCGCCGACCGGATGGTCCGGCTGCACGCCCATGCGCACTCGCGCAAATTCGCTGCTGCCAATCGCGCCGATGATGGACTTGAGGCCGTTGTGGCCGCCGGCGCTCCCACGCTTGGCGAATTCGCAGCATGCCCCAAGGCAGCGCCACGTCGTCGCAAAGCACCACCATCCCGTCGGGCCCGCATTCCAGGCGCTCCAGCAGGTCCCGCACCGCCAGGCCGCTCAGGTTCATCATGGTCTGCGGCTTGGCTAGAGCAATCTCACGGCCGCCGAAGCTGGCCCAGGCCAACCAGCGACTTGGCCTCCGGCCGCTCCACTCGGATCCCCGCGCGCTCGGCGATCGCGTCCACGGCCAGGAAGCCAAGGTTATGCGGCGTCCACGCATACTCGACGCCCGGATTCCCCAGTCCCACGATCAGCCGTATTGGCGCGCCAGCCGAATCCAAATTCGCAGTGCCACCCAAAACGTCGGCTGCCTCCGGCGCCGGCTACTTCTTGCCCTTCTCCTCCGCTGCCGGTGCGGCGCCCTCTTCCCCTTCTTCGGCTTCCTTCTTGCCCTTCTTGATGACTTCCGGCTCCGCAGGTGTAGCCGCTTCCGCTGCCACTGCTTCCGCCGGCTTCTCTTCTTCGGCGCGCAGCGCCACCACGTGCGCCACCACTCGCTGTGGATCGGTCACCAACTTGATCTTCGCGGCATCGAGCGGTAAATCGCCTGCGCGAAGCTGCTTGCCGATCATCAGTTCGCTGATGTCGACGCGAAATTCGCCGGGAATGTCCGAAGGCAGGCACTCAATCTCCACTTCGCGCGTAACCATTTCAAAAATTCCGCCTTGCAGTTTCACGCCCTGCGGCTCGCCGAACGTGTGCACCGGCACCAGAACGCGCATGCGCACGTCCATGGCGACGCGCAACAGATCCACGTGCAGCAGCGAACCCTGCACCGGATCCACCTGCCAATCCCTCAGCATCGCCGGCTGCTCGCCCGTCGGCAGCTTCACCTTGAAAATCGTGTTGTGGCCGGATTCCGAGCGCATAATCGCGGAGAGCTGCTTGGTGTTCACCGCCAGCGCGATCGACCCGCCCTTGCCGCCGTACAGCACGGCGGGCACATGGCCGGCACGCGCATGCGCCGCGCGGCATTCTTGCCGCGATCGTCGCGCGGCGTTGCTTCCACAATGATCTGATCCATATTCTTCCTCTCAACACTCGCGGCGCCGTTGGGACGCTCGCAATGACTCAAAGGCTAGATAAAAAGCTCGCTGATCGATGTTTCCTCGTGAATCGAACGGATCCCGCGTGCCAGCAATTCGGCCACGCTCAGCACCTTGATCTTGCTCACTTTGCGCGCCGCCTCCGAAAGCGGCACCGAATCCGTCACCACCACCTCCTGAAATCGCCGACTTGCAGAGGCGCTCCACCGCCGGCCCCGAAAGCACCGGGATGCGTGCAGGCCGCAAAGACCTCGGTCGCGCCTTCCTTCAGCAACGCTTCCGCGGTCTTCACCAGCGTTCCCGCCGTATCAATAATGTCGTCGATGATCAGCGCCGGCCGCCCGCGCACCTCGCCGATCAGGTGCATCACTTCGCTCACGTCCACGTCCACGCGGCGCTTGTCCACGATGGCCAGCGGCGCATCCAGCCTCTTGGCAAACGCTCGCGCCCGCTCCACGCCGCCCGCATCCGGCGAAACCACCGTCACATTCTGCAGCTTCCGCTGCTTGAAATACTCCACCAGCACCGGCGACGCGTACAGATGATCGACCGGCACGTTGAAATAGCCTTGAATCTGCGGCGCGTGCAGATCCAGCGTCAGCGCGCGCGCTGGCCCCCGCCGTCTCCAGCAGGTCGGCCACCAGCTTCGCCGAGATCGGCACGCGCGGCTTGTCCTTGCGATCCTGCCGCGCATACGCGTAATACGGAACCACCGCCGTCACGCGCCACGCCGAGGCGCGCTTGAACGCATCGATCATCAACAGCAGTTCGAGCAGGTGGTGGTCCACCGGGTGCGAGCACGGCTGCACCACGAAAACATCCGCGCCGCGAACGTTCTCCAGATATCTGAAAATAGATCTCGCCGTCGCTGAAGCGGCCCAGCTTCGCGCCGCCCACGCTCACGCCCAGATAGCCGCAGATTCGCTGCGCCAGCTGCGGGTGACGCGCTGCCGGTAAAAATCTTGAATTTCTCGTCGATCAATCAGTTCCCACCGAGCTGGCCGCATGTTTGAGCAGCCAAAGCTCACCTCTGGTTTCCGGATTCCGCGAGCTGCGCTGGAATCCGCGACCTTACCTATAGGTGACTCGCGCCCGTTTTCAGGCGCCGAGCAGACCGCCTGCCGGAGATCCCCACAAGGCGCGAGCATGCGCTTTGCGCGAAAGCGTGGTGCAAAGGAAGACTTGGTCTTCCGGAAACAACTTGGGCGGCTCGGCGCGCCTGCGCTGGGTTTCGGAAAATTCCGAACACCGCCGAACCGCTACCCGCCAGCGCGGCTTCCGCTGCTCCTCGCTGAAGCAACTCCCGCCGAATACGATTCAGCCGGGGATGCCGCCGGAAGACGGCCGTCTCGAAATCATTCGAGACATGCCCCTCCTGCGGGCTCCAGCACAGAGCGCAGAAACTCCATAGTCTATGGACCGAGTGCCTCTTTGTCAATCTGTCGTCGAGCCAGCCGTAGGCGTCGCGGGTGCTCACGGCGATGTTGCGCGGCGATACCACTAAAATGGTTCGCTTCTCGCCATCGGGCAGCGGATAGATCTCGTCGCCGCGGCCGGTCCCCAATGCCCGGCCGCCCGAAAGGAAAAAAGGCACGTCGGCGCCCAGTCCGGCGGCGATCTCCAGAAGTCGCTCGGGAGCCAATCGCCGCCCGGTCAGGCGCAGCAGCGCCGCCAGCGTTGCCGCCGCATCGCTCGAACCTCCGCCCAAGCCTCGACCGACGGGGATCCGCTTCTCCAAGCTGATGCGCACCCCTCCGCGTGAACTTCACTTCGCGGCGAATGCCTTCCGCGGCGCGCCACACCAGATTCTTGCGCTGCGGGCCCGCCGCCAGGGAAGGATCGCCCAAAATATCCAGCTCGATTCCTGGCTTGCGTTTGCGTTCCAGGTGCAAGGTGTCGTGCAGGCTGATCGATTGAAAGATGGTGCGCAGTTCGTGATAGCCGTCCGCGCGCCGCCCCAGCACGTCCAGGCGCAAATTGACCTTGGCAAATGCCGGGACTCGAATGGATTGCATGTCGGGGATCAGCGCGGATTTTCTGCGCCCGAGGCTTCTGCTGGGCGATACGCCGTTTCACGCTGGAAATCTTCTGCTCCAACTCCGCCACCTTATCTTCCTCGAACTCGGCCGGCACGGCGCGACGCCATTCCGCCAGCGACTTCTCCCATTCCACCGCTGCCTGATCGGCGTGCCCGCTCTTGGCCAGCACGTCTCCCAGGTGGCTGAGCATGGTCGGATCGTGCGAATCGTGATCCACGGCTTTGCGGAGGTAAGTTTCCGCCTCGGCCAGCTTGTTTTGTTTGTAAAGAATCCAGCCCATGCTGTCGAGGAATGCCGCGTTCGCGGGGTCCTGGCTCAGAGCCCGCTGCAACATGCCGTCGGCTTCGTCCAGTCGCACGCCGCGATCCGCGAGCATATAGCCAAAATAGTTGAGCGTCGCGGCGTTCTGAGGATTAATCGCCAGCACTCCCTTGAAAGCCTGCTCGGCTTGATCGTATTTCTTCTGCCGTTCGTAAACGCCGCCCATTACGAAGCCCACCGTCTCCTTGTCAGCCGGATTCTGCGCCAGCTTCTCCGCCGCGCGCGCCGCCTTTTCCGCCTCGCCGAAACGCCGGCTCTCCGTATACACCTGAGCGAGGCTCGAGTAGATCTCCAGGTCGTTCGCCGAATTCTCCAGCAAAGGCTGCAACGTTTGCGCCGCTTGCTCGGGCTGTTTGTTTTCACCGTAGAGAATGGCCTGGCTGATCAATAGGCCGCGGTCGTGCGGATGCTCGGTGAGCGCTTTGCCGGTCTCTTCAAAAGCGTGCGGAAGATCGCGGCTGGCGCGATAGGTGTCGATGATCAACATGCGTGCCCGCAGATCTTCTTCCGGTCCCAGCAGCACCATCTCGCCAAACGTATTGATGGCCGCCATATAATTCTGTTCGTCGCGATAGAGCTGCCCCAGCAATTGATAGAGAATGGCCAGAGAGCGGCTTCGCGCCGGAGCGAATTCCGACTCTGCCTTTACTTGCGCGACCGCGTCGGAAAGCACGTGCACCGCGTCATCGTAGTGCTCCTCCGCTTCGTACACCGCCGCTTCGTTATAGATCACTTCCAGATTTCCAGGAGCCAGCTTCTTCGCCAGCAGAATCTGCTCTTCCGCCTTGTCAAACTGGCGCAGGCGGCGGTAAATCTCCGAAATCCGCAGGTGGCTATTGGCGCTCTCCGGTTCCAGTTCAGCCAGCCCCTGGTATTCTTTCAACGCCTCGGGGAGTTTTCCCTGGTCGAATAGAGACTGCGCCAGATGCCGCCGGTGCTCCAACTGGTCCGGCTCCAGGGCTACCGCCTGGCGGTACGCTTGTTCGGATTTAGCCTCTTCCTGGACCTGCCGATAGGCATCACCCAAACGCTCGTAGAGGTCAGCGGTCGGCGCACGTTGCACGAATGTTTCCAGCAGGGTGATCGCCGCCTCCGGATTATTGTGGTCGAGGAGCAATTGAGAGAGCTGATCGGCCGCGCCTTTTTCCTCCGGGTCCCGCGCCAGCACGCTGCGCAGCACCTGCTCGGATTGATCGTCCTGATTGGCAAGCCGCAAAAGCCGCGCCAGCCATAGCGCCGACTCGTTGTCCACGGGATCGATCCGCACAATCTCCCGCAATTGGCCAATCGCCGCCGTGACGGTCTCCTGCTGGTCGGGCGTGTTGTTGAGATCGCCCAGAGAACGGATATAAATTCGCGCCAGCAAGCGCCTTGCGGAGAGATCGTCGGGGTTACGCCGAATGATCGCTTCGGCCTGCGTAACGGCATCTCGCGTACGATGCGAGAGGAAATACATTTCCGCGAGATCTTCACCGATCTCCGGGCTTAATGGATCGAGTGTGTAAGCCCTCTTGAAGAAATCGATGGCTTTTGTCGCGTCCTCGGCGCGCCCCGCAGCCTCAAAATTCTGTTGGTACAGATGGCCCATGGTGAGGTTGTAATAGGCCTCGGCGCGCTGCGCCGCTGACACGCCGGTTTGCGCAGGCGAAGCAGCCGCGGGTGGCTGCTGGTTCTGGCCCCAAACCAAGGGACCCGTAGCGCCAGCCATCAGACACGCCACCATCAGAAATCGCCGCATCATCATTCTGCCCTCAGGATCTGCGATTATCCCATGAGTCCGGGGAGCCTCAAAGCATCCCACCGCTCGTGTGTTCCACCCTTGGTGGTGCTAATCATCCGATGCAGCCGGCTGGTTAGAAGGTGCTCTCGTCGATTTGTCGTTTGTTCAGTGATTAGGCGTAGTGATTTGGCGCCGTGATTTGGCATGGACGACCCTTCAGGGGGCCAAGTCTTTAAAGCGGAGGCCTCGAACTTCTGATCCTTCCCATCGGCCAGCTTGATCTTAATGACGAAAATGCCGCACGCCTGTAAAAACCATGGCCATATCCAGACGGTCGGCGGCGGCGATGACTTCTGCATCGCGCATCGATCCTCCCGGCTGTATCACGGAAGTAGCACCGGCGCGCGCGGCCTCCTCCACGCCGTCTGGAAACGGAAAGAAAGCGTCGGACGCAACAGCGCTGCCGGCCAGCGACTCTTGCGCCTTCATCACCGCGATCTTCACGGAGTCCACGCGGCTCATTTGTCCCGCGCCGATCCCTAGTGTGCGGCCGGCTCGCGCGAACACAATCGCATTCGACTTCACGTGCTTTGCCACCTTCCAGCCAAATAACAGGGCCTGCAAGTCCTCTCGGGTCGGGTGCCGCTTCGTAACCACCTTGAGATCGGACTCACCGATCATAAGTCTGTCCGGCTCCTGCACCAGCACGCCGCCCGAGATGGGTTTCAGGTCCCACGACGATGTCGTCTCGCCGCCGTGCGTATCCATCTGCATGAGTCGAAGATTCTTTTTTCCCGCAAATGCCTCACGCGCCGCCGGATCGTAGCCGGGCGCCACCATGCACTCCACGAAAAGCTTCGCCACTTCTGCGGCTGTCTCGCCATCCACGGTACGATTGAAAGCCATCACGCCGCCAAAGGCCGAGACCGGATCGCAGGCCAGTGCCTGGCGATAAGCCTCGGCTAAAACTTCTTGCTCCGCCGCGCCGCACGGATTGTTGTGCTTCACGATCGCGCATGCCGGATCGGCGAACTCCTGCGCCACCGACCATGCCGCGTCCAGATCGACCAGATTGTTGTAGGAGAGCTCCTTGCCCTGCAGCTGCCGCGCCCCCGCAAGCCCCGACGCCGGCAGCCCCGCCGGAATGTAGAGCGCGGCGTTCTGATGCGGATTTTCGCCGTACCGCAGCGAAGCATGCCGCGACAATTGCAAGCTCAGTTGCGCTGGCAGTGCCGGCCGTTCGCCTAAAAACAGGCCGTCGGATGCCGCGCCGTCGCGGACACCGAGCCGTTCAAGTTCCGTGGCGATCAAACCGTCATAGCGCGCGGTCATGGCAAAAGCCTTTACGCGCCAGCGACAGCCGGGTCTTCAGGGACCAGTCTCGCCGCTCCGCAAATTCAGCGAGCAAGCCGGTATAGTCTGCCGGGTCGGTCACCACGGCCACGCTCTCGAAGTTTTTCGCCGCTGAACGCACCATGGCCGGCCCGCCGATATCGATGTTTTCGATCAACTCTTCGACCGTCACATCGGCTCGCGCGGCGGTGGCTTCAAACGGGTACAGATTCACCACCACCATATCCACGGGAACAATTCCGTGCTTGCGTGTCTCCTCGCGGTCTTCCGCGAGGTTGCGGCGAAACAAAATTCCGCCGTGCACCTTCGGATGGAGCGTCTTTACCCGGCCGCCCAGCATTTCGGGCCAACCCGTTAATTCCGCAACTTCGCGGACCTTTACGCCGGATTCGCGCAGGAGTTTGGCGGTGCCTCCAGTCGACACCACCTCTACGCCCGCTTGCGCGAGCGCCCGCGTGAACTCCACAATTCCTGTTTTGTTGTGAACGCTGACCAGAGCCCGCTCGATGGTCACCTGCCGGAACCCCGCTTTCATGACGAGAATTACGAATTGGGATTGTAGCGCGCTCCCGGCGAAAGTCACCTCCTCGCGGAGAACTTCGCAGGCCAGTGGACCTTCTGGAGCAATAAAATCGGATTCTCGCTGGTTAATTAAAGAGAGGCGCTGGTCACAACGGAGGGGTGGAAAAACGGAAAACGGAAGGGTAGAAAAAACGATCAGCTTTTCACGCGGGCTTTCAGCCGCGCTTTTCCGTTCTCCACGCTGACCATGAATTCAATCTGCTGCCCGCTCTTCTGTTTGCGGATTTGCTCGGACTTCTGCATGAGGAACTTCTCGAACTTATCGCGGGAAAGCCGGTCCACGGGCTCTCCCGAACTCGCCAGGGCCTCACGAAAGGCCCGATACAGCTCTTCCACCTTACTGGATTCGCTGGAAGGATCGGAGCAAACGACGGTGATCCCTGCGCGCGCGCTCCGCCTTTCGACCTTGAGCGCGCGCCGCTTCAATCGCTCGCGCCGCCGCGCCAAAATGCCGGTCCACGGTGCCTTCCTCGCGCTTGCGCATGCGCTTGTGAAAAATTTCGCGGTACTTGGCGTAGGTCTGGGCCAGATTTCCGTATCGAAATCGCTGCGCGTAGTTCATCTCCGCGGCGCGATCCCCATAGCGTTTTATGAGTTGCTCGATCCGCCATTCGATGTCATTCGGAGGGCGCTGCCTTCCGCCGCCGAAGTACTGCTCAAACTCGATCTTGAGCTGGCGGATGTCGCGCTCCAGGCGGCCCATATCGTCATCTGTTTGGTTCGTTGGCATTGGCGCAGAATGAAGGCATTTTTATGTTAAAAGACCCCGAAAAACACGTCAATTGCGGCTTTGCGCGCCGCTCCCTATCAAGCACGACGCCCTGGACGGCCCTGCATGTTGCTCTGGCGGCGCCCCTATGCTGAAATGCAAGCCATGAGTTCCGCGGCGGATGCAGCTCGAGATCGGCGAACAGAACTGCTCCGTAGGATTCCGGCTGTGGATGAGCTTCTGGCGATCCCTCCTTTGGGTGAACTCGCGAGTCAAGTCAGCCGCGACCTCATCGTAGAGGCGGCGCGAACCGTGCTCGAACGGCTGCGCGCCGATATCGCCGGAGGCCTCACAACACTTCCGGCAGAGCCGAATGCTCTCGCTGGACAAGTCGCACGCGAGATCGCCTCCCTGCTGAGCCCGTCGCTGCGACCCGTGATTAACGCCACGGGCGTGATCCTGCACACGAATCTGGGCCGGGCGCCGCTTGCGGAAAGCGCCATTGAACGCATCCGCGAGACTGCGGGGCAATACACCAATCTCGAGTACGACGTTGCCGCCGGCGCGCGAGGGAAACGCGACGCGCATACCGGCGACCTGCTTACGCGCCTCACCGGCGCGGAGTCCGCCTGCGTGGTCAACAACAATGCCGCCGCGATATTCCTGGCGCTGGCCGCTCTTGCTCGCGGCGGTGAAGTGATCGTTTCACGCGGCGAACTGATCGAGATCGGCGAATCGTTTCGCATTCCGGACATCATGGCGGAAAGCGGCGCCACTCTGCGCGAAGTCGGCACCACCAACCGCACCTCCATCGCGCGACTACGAACGCGCTGTAAACGAGCGCACGAGGCTGCTTCTCCGCGTGCACCGGTCCAATTTCTCCATCGTGGGCTTCACGGCAAGACCGACGCTGGCAGAACTCGTCGAGCTCAGCCGTCGAGCCCGAATACCGCTGTACGAAGACCTGGGTTCGGGCTGCCTGATCGATCTCGCCCCGCAAGGCCTGGCGGAGCCGCTGGTGCGCGAGAGCATCCATGCGGGCGTCGATCTGGTCTCCTTCAGCGGCGACAAGCTGATGGGCGGCCCTCAAGCCGGCATTCTCGCGGGCCGGCGCGAGCTGATTACGCGCCTGCGGAAGAACCCGCTCTTTCGGGCGCTGCGCGTGGATAAGCTGGTGATTGCGGCGCTCGAGGCAACGTTGATCGCCTATCTGCGCGGCGATTTCGATGCGTTGCCCGCTCTGCGAATGATTCGCGCCAGCGCCGATGAAATCGGAGCGCGCGCCCAGAAGATAACGCGAGAATTGAAGAGCGTATTGAATTCGTCCAATGCGGAAATCGAGATCGCGGAAGGGCAGTCGGTGATCGGAGGAGGATCGACTCCCGCCGAGCACCTGCCGACCCGCCTGCTGCGCGTCAGCAGCGCGAAATATTCGGCGACTCAACTGGAAGCGCGGCTGCGCAACGGGGCCGCGAATGCGGAGAGCACGCCCGTGCTGGCCCGCGTCTCAGAAGATCGGCTGGTGCTCGATCTGCGCACGGTCTTCGCGTCACAGGAAGCTGCGCTGATCGAAGCACTGGCGACCGCGCTGAGTTAGCGACCTCCACGCACCTCAGGATGACAAAAACCGGCCGGTAATTATTGGCCGCGCGCGCGTTTGGCCTCAGCCATGATGGCTTCAATCTCGTTTGCGGTTCGCGGCAGGCGCGCCGTGAGCAACTTATAGCCCGTGGGCGTAATCAGCACGTCGTCTTCGATGCGCACGCCGATCTTTTCTTCGGGAATGTAGATGCCGGGCTCATCGGTAACCACCATGCCGGCTTCCAGCGGGCGGTTGGGATCGCCGGCATCGTGTACCTCAAGGCCAATATGGTGTCCCAGGCCATGAATAAAGTAGCGGCCGAGCGGGTGTCCCTCGCGGTCGGTGCCGTGCGAATTGATATAGTCGTAGGCGATTTTGTAGAGGCTGTTGTCCCCGGCGCGGCCCAGCGTCGCTCCCGGCTTCATGGCCGCTAAAACGGCATTCTGCGCGCCCAGCACGATTTCATAGATTTCACGCTGGCGCGGCGTGAAGCGGCCGTTTGCGGGCAGCGTGCGCGTGATATCGGCGGTGTACCCCGAGTATTGCCCGCCCACATCGAGAAGAACGACATCGCCATCCTGAATCAGAGCGTCGAGCTCGTTGAAATGCAAGATCGTGGAATGCAAGCCGGTGCCGACGATGGGCGCGTAGGCTTCTCCCTCGCATCCTCCGTTCGCGTGGATCTCGCACCATGCGAGCCGCGACCTGATATTCGTATAGGCCCGGACGAACCGTGCGCATGGCGTCCAATTGCGCGTCCACGGAGAGCTCGATGGCCTTGGTAAGCAGGGCGATTTCGCCGGGAGACTTGATCTGACGCATGGCGCCAATCGCGGGAGCGACATCCGTCAGAGCGATTCCGGGCGCAGCCTGCTTCATCCACGAGGACCATTCGCGGGCATGCGGATATCCGGTGTCATCGGCATGAGGAATCAAGGTCCAAACTTCCCGGTAGGCATGGGCCAATTCGCCGAGGCTGCCCTTGAGATTCGTGAAGGGTTCGACGACGGCAAAGCCGGTCTTTTCGTGAACGCCCTCGTCGCCGGGGCCCATGCGCGGCCCGTTCCATTTCTCTTCCTCAAGATCGCGCGGCGGGAGAAATAGAATCTCCCTGGCACCTTTCCAGCCTTTTTCCGCGGCGCCGGATGGCAGGAGCAAAAGCGCGGCGCCCTCTTCATTGTGGCCCGTCAGGTAATAGAAATTTTCTTCCTGATTGAAGACGTAGGAAGGGGAGGAATTTTCTTTGCCGGTGTAACCGAAGAGCAGCACGGGGCCATTGAGCTGCGCGACGAGACGCGCGCGGCGCTCCGCGAAGACGCTATTCGGCTCGCGTTCGCGTGCGGCGAGCGGAGCGGCAACGACGGCGAAAAGCGTTGCGACAGCAGCCAGAAGCACGCGAATGATGCGGCGGTGTGTCATCGTCATGGTTTCATGCCTTTGGCCAGCGCTGGCGACGCCAGGCGATCGAGGGCGTCGCCCGTTAGTCGAAAGGTGGTCCATTCGTCCATGGGCACGGCCCCGAGATCCTGATAAAACTCCATGGCCTGTTCGTTCCAATTCAGCACGGACCATTCCAGGCGCCCGCAACCGCGCTCCCGGCCCAGCCGTGCGAGGGTCACGAGCAAGGCCTTGCCAATTCCTTTGCCGCGAAATTGATTCTCAACAAAGAGATCCTCGACGTAGATTCCGGGCTTGCCCATAAAGCTGGAGAACGTAAACGAGTAGACGGCAAAGCCCGCCGGTTCGCTGCCGGCGTAAGCAAGAATGGCTTCGGCGACGGGGCGCGGGCCGAAAAGCGCGCTGCGCACCTCGGCTTCAGTGACAGTCGCCTCGCCGGCAATATCCCCATACTCCGCCAATTTGCGAATGAAGTCGAAGACCAGGGGCGCATCCCCTTCTTTCGCGGGCCGGATTTGCACGACGGTATCAGGTTGTGTGGGGGGCATGGCTGAGATTTTCGCAAAAGGCTTCGGCCGACGCCAGCCTTGGCTTCTCTTAGCGCGAGGGATGTCTTTTCGTCGTCGAAGGCAACTATATGCCCCCTCCCCCCGGATATTTTGCGTAAGTGTTCATTCCAAAAGACTTTAAGAAGTCGCCCGTTGCGTAAGTGTGCATTCCAAAGGAGTTAAGCGGAGGAATCGCGCAACTGTTCATTCTGCCGGACTTGCCGGACGCAGAAGGCCCTTGGAAGCCCATTCCCGGAGAGATCCTTTGCGGCTCCGGTTCGTCGCTCCGTATCTTCGCTCCGTAACTTCGCTCGGGTTGACCATCCTGGTCGGATGGTCGATTCACAAGAGTTCATTCCGCGGGACTTGCCGGGAAAACGGGCAGAGGCGCGCGGAGGCAGCGTCGTGGCGGCCGAAGAGGAAAGCGCAGCCGAGTGCGAAGCGCGAGGATTGCCAAAGAACATAGACTTTCTAAACGGCGAAAGCTCATCCTGTTGGTGACGTTTCGCCGCAAGAATAGCATATTATTATCTAGTTATCAAGTAGTTTTGTGGTTATATTGTGGTATTCGAACGCGTGGATTCGAATTCGAATCGTCAAGGCTTTCGAATCTGTTTCACGTCGAACGTTCGACCTGTTGAAGCCGTCGAGAGTGCTCGAGTGGGGTCGGGCCCCTCCCGTGCCTGCCCACAAGACACATTCCAGAAGAGGACTTATCAGGACTTGGGCACGATTCGGAACCTTTTGTTTTCATTCTTCAATCATCTGCGTACATACGTTCAATAACACGTATGTGCCCGGTCTGTTGGCCCTAAGACGTAATACTCGAGCATCGGCCTGTTTGCGTCCGAGCGCTGTACTTGTTGGGCTATATTGGCCTCTAGGGCTTCTTCTGAGGATTAGGTACGCGTCGTCTCTTTTATCCAACTTGTCTCCCTCCCGACGAAAATCCTTCTTTTGCAAACGCTATCAACCTCGGAATTCAAGAGGAACAGAGAAGCTAACGGGAGGAATGGCCGTTTTGTACTGTCAAATGTGACAGGTACATAATTTCCGAATCCCGCCTGATAAACGGGATTCTCGGTAACTGGCATGAGAATCACTACTGACAGAATCGATGCCAGTACCAGTACAATCATGCTGTCGTCGCCGCGCAGGTTACTGCGATACAGCGGCCCACGCTACCGCTGGCTTATTCCTCACGAAACATGACCCGCCAATGTGCGGGTGAAGTTATGCTGCGAGTCATTCGCGTGCTCGGTGGCCAGCAAGTCGAAGAGCAGGCGGTCCAACCTCTGGCCATCTATTTCGTGACAATTGCGCATCCGGCCGATCAGCCTGAACCCGTTCCGCTCCAGTATCCGAGCCGAGGGGATGTTTGCTTCAACGGTCCAGGCGTTCACGGCTTCCAGACCCAGTTCAGTGAAGCCGATATGGAGAAGTCTGCGGACACTGCGCGTGGTGTACCCCTGACCGGTGTAGGTCTTGTCACCCAGCACATACCAAATCATTGCCGTCTTGAATGTGGATGAAACGTCGGCTAGGCTGACCATGCCGATGGGCACGTCTCCCGCGTCTGCCGTAAACAATCGGATCACGTTGGATCGTTTCGCGATCATCAATTTCAGAGCCGCAGAATTTACCGACTGCATCCCGTTTCCGAAATCCAGCCACTGATAATTCTCCTTTTGTGCGAGCCAGTGAAGAACAAGTCCAAAATCCGAGTTATCAATGGGCCGGAGATTCATGGCAGACACGCTGAAAAAACATCGGAGCTTGAGCGCTCATGCTTCAATGACACTGTTACGAATGGCGTAGCGCACCAACTCCGTCACAGAATGACAATCGAGCCGGCGGTTACCCACCTTCGGCGACGCCCCCACAATCCCTTTTGTAAAGGCCGGCTACAACTGTCAGTTCTCGCAGAAACAGCACGTGCTGCTCTAAAGCGCTTGGGAAACGCCTGTGGTAATGCCACCGCAGATGTTAGGGAGCTAATATTCGTCAAGTCCCGATAAACGGAATTATCGGAATGTGGGAATCGGACAAAAGCCAGTTACCGATAAGCAGACTTATGCGACCGGCGGCTTCGAAGGGTGACCCTTCGGCGCAAACCAACATCGGCGAACTACATGGCGACTACGGTGTGCGTCTTCTCTAGCGCTCACTTAGCATTTAGCGCGGGGATTTTGAGGCGAGAATGTCAGGCTTTGCAATCTCCGGCGCTTTAGCAAACAGGTCTTTCGCCTTGGCGAAGAGTGCTTTTGCGATTTCTCCGTTAAGGTGAGCGTTGCGGCCATTTTCGTCGGCAAAAGTGTCGAAGATGCCGTATCTTCCGGAGCCCATCTTGATGGCGTACCAGCTAATCGTCCCCTCTTCACGCTCGGCCAGCGGCTGCGCGGATTTCAGAAACTCTTCGACTTCTTTTTCCTTGCCCGGCTTAGCTTCGAGTTGTGCCCAAATAGCTAGTTTCCCCATTGCGCTTCCTCCCTTTCGTCTTAGAGAGGGTACTCTCATTTGTCCCGTTGAGCCAATTCCCGATAAACCGCCTTCGGTAACTACGATTTGCCGCCCGGAGACCATATTCCGATAAGCGGACTTATCAGGACTTGGCCTGTCTCAGACGCAACCGCCGTTCATTTCGGCGCGCTTGCGGGCGCACAGGACGTCAATGAGTGCGGGTAAATCAGCACTCTACTTTTGGCCTTGACCGTGCCGGTCAGAGCCAGCGTCCAGTCCTGCCGGTCATTGACCGCCTCTGGCAAGTCAATCGTCAAGAGGTGGAAGTGAAGTATTTGCCGATAGAGATTGTCCAGTTCACGTCCCCGCTGGGTAGGTTTCCCCGATCTGTCGACCAGGGCTCCGTCATCGTCTGCGTAGACCATTCTCAATCCGCCGGTGTCCTGAACGATTTGGTGCAGAGTTTCAGCCTGGGGACGTTCCCGCATCATAACGACTCGTGTTTCAGAGTGAAGCTCGAAGGCGAAGAGCCGGATACCGGCGCCTCGGAGGGTGCCCGAGACATCTTTTGGACGCCACCTGCTCGCGTTATCTCGGCCATCCGTAATCACGTACACAGCGTCGCCCACACCCACGTGGGAGGATCCGAAGAGATTGACGCTCTCGTGAATAGCATCCCAGAGCGCCGTTGGCCCTTGAAGGTCCTTACGGCTGCGAAGTGTTGCCAGTTCGTCCATGAGCTGCTTGTGGTCAGTGGTCGGGAGTAAAGTGTCTCGGATGCTCCCCGAGAAAAATTCTATTCCAATTTCCGTGTCGGGCGGAATTTGTGTCAGCAGGTCCCGGGCAATGAGAACGGGGAAGCTCCAATTCTGGGCAGCTCCCGGCGGTACGTTCGGCGGCTCGACGCTACACACGTAGCATGCTATTGGGAAGTTCGTATTGTTATTGATCGAGCCCCCATACTGCCGCTCGTATCGAGAAGCAACATGACGCGATGGGGTCCTTGCTCTGGTGATACGGAGCTTACGCGAATCGATTTTCCGAGGTAGGACCCTTCAAAATCGGCGGGTGTGAGATCGGGTACCCGAAGGCCCTTGGAGTCGTATACGCTCACGGGGACCGTCTGCTCCCGGCAGCTTTCTTGCTGCGCCCACCCGAATTCCACGCAGATCAAACTCAGCACTAGTGCGGCAAGAATCACGTAGAGGTCTACCGTCATTCCGGGAAAGACGGGAAAGACCTCGCCGGAAACGCAATGAGGCTTCTGGGTGTCCCTTCCAGGATTGAGCAGGCGCATTACGGGCTACCTCTGCTGGGTCATTCTACTCCTGACTAGAATCAAATGGTGGCTACCTGAAGTCTGTTCACGAAAGGGTTACTGCGACTGCCTGTTGTCTGTTATTGCGGTTCATGCTGTGATCTCGGCGGCCAAGTCCTGATAAACGGGATTATCAGAAACTGGCCCCATTGGAATAGAGCGGGGTGTAGCACTTTTCCCGTTTGTGTAGCCTACCCCGTCGTCTCTTTGAGACCTTCGAGGCCACTACCAGGACTCAAGCGTGTAGAAGTGTGATGGACTGGATCAGCTTCGGGCGGCTCAGGGTGCGTTACCGTATGGTATTCGGGCTCATCGGTAATGGACCTCAAGGTCATAGGGGTAGGGACGCCCTTTTCCTCTCTCCAGCACGTCTTTGAGGCTCAACAAAAAGACGGCCCATCTCATCGAGCAATGACCCTGAAAGTCCGTACTTTCTCTCCAGCCCGAGTGCCGAAACTGAATGAAGGTCTGCCTCTCATCCGTCGATAAATCGAAGGTGACTTCGGTCTCCTCCCATTCGCCTGCACCCTGGCCTTTCGGGGATTTCCAGGCGACACGCTTTTCCGGCTTGAGTTCCTTGACATTGAATTTTTGGCAACGGTCAGAAAACCACAATTCAACAGTGTCCCCGACCTTTGCACCGCTGCCTCTCGTATCCGTTGTCCACCATTGAGCGAGCTTCTCGGTCTCGGTTAAAGCCTTGTAGATCTCTTCCGGTGATGCCTTAATGCCTACTTGATGATTAATTCCGTAGCTCATTTGGCCATTGCCTGCTTGTTGAGGGCCTCTTCGCAGCGAACGCCGAACCAATACTGCTTCATGAACTCCACGCCGGTCAGCGCTGACCACAGCTTCTCCGGCGTGGTGCGGATATAGGTCACGTAGGCGAAGGTCGATTTAGCCATTGGTTTTATCCATTCATCGTTTCAGGTTGCCAAGCACGTTCAGGCACGGTTTTTCAAACATTATTTCTTCACAGACGAATGAGCTTCATCCCAGCTGAATTTCTTGCGCGAGCCATTTCCAAATTGGTCGCGAAAAATTCCCACAAAGTAGTTCCAACCTTTCTCATGCCCCCTGGCCAGCTCATGATCCGGAAGGTCGGAATGCACGAGGGTCATGAGCGTGTCTTCGCCCTGTTTCTTAAAGGTCAGAGTAACTATCGACTCTTGTCCCAAGGTATTTGGTGACATCCAGGTATGCTGAATTCGACCTGGTCGCTCCATCTCCGTAAATCGCCCGTAATGGGACGTCCCCTTGAGGGCCCAGTAAAAGAGCCCGTCTACTTTCGGATCCAAAATAAACTTTTCGGCTGCATTCCAGGGATTGCCGGGGATCTTTGGATTCGAGCCATCCATCAAACACTTCATCCGGAGGAGCAGGGATTGTTCGTTCAACTCTAATCTCAATGGTTTTCGCCGATTTATTCATCGCTTCTTCTCCTTCTTTTTTTTGTCCTTAAAATACTGCTGAAACTGGTCGAGGCGTTCATTCCAGAATCGCTCGTACTCGTGCAGCCATCCTGCTGCCTCGCGGAGCGGTTCACCTCGAAAAGAAATGAGGACTTCGCGCCCCTGTTTCGTGCGTTCAATGAGTCCCGCTCTTTCGAGCAGCTTCAGGTGTTTCGTCACCGAGTTTAAAGCGGTGTCGAACGGCTTCGCGACATCCAGGAATCGAGCAGGTCCGCTTGCCAGCTGGCCAATAATTGCGCGCCGAGTAGGGTGAGAAATGGCGGTCAGAACATTGCTTAGTTGATCCATGCGTACATTACACCATAAGGTGTAATGTATTGGCAAGTCCTTTTTTTAGGGGTGTATGAGGCCCATGTAAGGGGCTGCTACGGAGATGGGCGCGGCTGCCGTGACGGTGAAGCCGCCGGTGAGCGTTGCGCTCTTGCCATCAGGGTTTGTCACGGTGACGTCGTGCGGCCCAAGGGGAGCCGACCCGCTGATGATCAGGTTCGCATCAATTCGCGTGGAAGAATCCTGGCGCGTCAAAGTGATTTGTCGGGACTTGCCCTGACTTCGCGATCCTATTCTAGGTTCTCACGATCAATCCTTCGAGAAAGGCTCGAAGCAGTTTCCGCAGCGCTTTCTTTTCAATCTGCCGGATGCGCTGAGGGTGAACACCAAAGAAACTCCCCACCTCTTCAAGAGATTGCTCAGAACCATCTTCTAGGCCAAAACGTTTCTTGATGATGCGCTCCTCGCGCGGGGTCAGTATCTTCAACAATGACGCCATCTGCTCCGCATGCGAACTCTCCTGCTCGCCTCTGGGTGTTTCCGGGGAGATCGGTTGCTGCACGATCTTTATTACCGTACGCAGCTCGTCGATGGGAATCTTCAAATGTTCGGCAAGCTCCTCCAGCGTGAGCTTGCGTGCCGCAATCTTGGTCGTATCGGAATCGATGTCCGACTTGGCAGAGCTGTCCACGAAATCTCACATCCTTAGCAGTCGGGAAGAGCAAAATTTTACTCCCTGATATCGCCGAATTCCTGGTGCAACTTCGCCGAGAAGAGCTGGAAATCCATGTAGCTATGACGTCGATAGAAGCGCGAAACCATTGGCAACCTGAGGCTGAACTATTTCGATATCAGGTGGAACCAGATGCTGCGCTTCTTTTAGCGCTCTGCGAGGAGAGTGCGACTGTCACAATTCCCAGCGGTCCAACTTCGGAGATGCTAAGGGTTCGAAGCAGTCTGCTCAGGCAGTAAGGACTGTCAGTTCTCGCAGTTCCCGGTAGCCTGATTCCTGTGCGACGTTGGAGCACGGACTCACATCACACAGTGCGAGGGGGCTATGGTTATGGGACGACCCGCTAAAAGCGTCTGCCCCCCGGCGAGCGTGCGGTTGATCCGCGTGCCGCACGCGAAATCCAGCGGATCAATTCTCGTCATTGTTGCGGTAATGTGTCTGTTTCTCGTTTTGCCGCATGCGTTGGCCTATTCAATTCTAGCTCACGAAGCGATCATTGATTCCGCTTGGGACCAGATTCGCGCTTTGCTTCTGGAGCGTTTTCCGAGCGCCACACCGGAAGAATTGCTTCAGGCGAAGAGTTATGCACATGGTGGGTGCTTGATCCAAGATCTCGGCTACTATCCACACGCAAATCGCTTCTTTAGCGATTTAACGCATTACGTGCGCAGCGGTCGCTTCATTGAAGCTCTCTTGAGAGACGCCCAAGACCTTGATGAGTACGCCTTCGCATTAGGAGCGCTCTCCCATTATGCTGCTGATAGCGATGGCCATGAAGCGGTCAATCGAGCGGTTCCTCAGCTTTATCCAAAGCTCGTCAGAAAATATGGGAATATCGTTACGTACGAAGAGGATCCCGTTGCGCACCTAAAGACAGAGTTCGGATTCGATGTGTTGCAGGTTGCAAAAGGCAGGTATGCCCCCGATGCTTACCATGATTTTATTGGTTTCGAGGTTGCCGATTCTCTGCTTCAACGAGCTTTCCTGGATACGTATTGCATCCCACTTGGATTGGTATTCGACAATCTGGACAGAGCTATCGGTTCGTATCGATACGCAATACGTTCCATTGTCCCCCAAGCCGTGAGGGTTGCCTGGGTACTCAAGAATGACGAAATTCAGCAAGGCACTCCGGGAATCACACGAAACAAATTCCTATATCACATGTCGCGGGCTAATTACCGTAAAGAATGGGGAAAGAATTACAACACTCCAGGCGCGGGCACACGAGTCCTGGCGTCTATTGCTTGGCTTTTGCCAAAGGTCGGTCCTCTGAAGGCGCTGAGCCTGCGCGTGCCAACACCTATGGCCGAACTGACGTTCAGGGAAGGCTTCAACAAGGCTATCGAACAGTACGAAACCCTGCTGGATGATGAACGTACCGGTCGCTTGGACCTGCCAGACCGGAATCTCGATACCGGTAATCCAACTGAGCCTGGTACTTACTTCATGGCGGACCAGGCCTACGCGAACCTGCTGAATGATTTGGCCAAATATCATTTTTACTTCACTTCAGTGAACTTGAAATTGAATATGCTCGCCTACTACCAGGATCCAAGAGCGCCGATTATCACAAAGAAAAACACGAAAGCGTGGGACCGATTGAGCAAACAGTTGAAAGTGCTAGAATCGGCGGCGACGCTGAACTCCGAAAACGTGTCCTTGTCCTTGGGTGAAGCAGCCAAGTCAAGTTTCTGACTGACTTCAGCCGCCTCTTAATTCGGGATTCGGGAGTGGGCTTTGATCCGGAAGCAGCGGGGAACGAGGAGTGCCCCGGTCTAATCGGGATGAGGGAACGAGTCTGATGCGAGGACGCCAGGCAAGAGGCCTGCGACCAACTCCATGACCCATGCTCGGACTGGATCCTGCTTCTACTTGACGCCGGTTGCGTTCCCAGACGGATTTGCAAGTTTATCGCGATAAGCGAGAGCCTCGCTCGGCACGCAGAACGTCTCTATAAAATCTTGATCTTTCATCCAGTAGTAGTTGGCTTTCAGGAGCGCCCAAGGCTTGGTATAGAATTTGGGATCGTCAATCGTAACAGTGAGGCGCGCGTTGTACTGATCGACGCGCGTGTAACGCTCTTGAAAGTGGGCCCCAGTGCTGTGCGGGTGCGCGCCTTCATCCACCCAGGTACGATCATCCACCCCTGTCGTATCGATTACAAATGTGGAGTCGTCTTCCCAGTGGCCTACCGAGTAGCCGTAGAACCGCGCGTCTGGGTAGCCCCTGGCGTCAACCTTCGCGGGAAGTTGCCTCCCGTCCATCCAAACATCGCGCCAGACCCTCTGCTGCCCGTAGAGAATGGTCATGCGGTTTGGAACCGGCTCAAACCACATTTGGCCTCTAAAGCTGATTGCTTGCGCGAAAAGATTACGCGGGAAACCAAGCGGATCACAAACCTGGTAAGGATCGTTTCCGCCCCACGGCTGGGCCAGCGTCTTGGGCTTATGGAGCTTGAATGCAGCCTCGCCTGCCGGAGTCATGGGAGGAACCGGATCCTGCATCACGTTTTGGGGGCCCACCCAGGCACCGGTGAGCTCGCGCTTGGGGGCGGGTCCCGGCGGGTCCGGCATTTTGGGAATCCCTTCTTTGATGTAGCCAGCGCTGCTGGTGCTGGGCACGCCTGTAGGCCACTGTTGCTGGGCCGTAGCCACGCTCGAAAGAGCCAGCACTGCAGAGACCGTAACCATTACTATGCCGGCCAAATTGCGCATCTCAGTCGCTCCTCCTTCTTGAGTCTAGGAGCTTGTAAAGCAGACTCCGTAAAACAAGCCCCGCGCGGAAATGCTGCGCCCGCTCGCTCGAACAGCATGGCACCCGCTGCCGGAATTCGATGGACGATTCGTTCTAAAGTTCGCGTTATTGTTTCTTGACCCCGGGTGTTTCGCCATCCGGATTGTTGTATCGAGCCTTGCCGCCGCCCTCAGCACCGAGCTGGGTATCATGCAACTCGGAGCCGTCAGCGAGCACGATTTTCTGCAGGCGGCCCGCAGGGGCTCCTGTCTTCGCCTGGTAGGTAGTAACGGTTATCACGTCACCCGGTTGCAGGGAGCTCTTGGTCCAGCCGATCAACACGAGCGCCTGAGGGGCAGCCGTCTCAACCACCCAATGCTGCATTTTGCCCTTGTCATCCTTCGCATCGAATTCAATCAGGCTGTGCGGGTTCGACCAGCCGAAACTCGTCACCTTCGCGTCCTTTAATGTTACCGGCTTGTCCGAAAACGCCGCATTTCCGTGATGCGCCAAGAGCGGCGATGAAACAGCAAGCGCACCCAGCATCAGCAGGGTTGCCGTTAAGCTGCGCGCCATATGTAACCCTCCATTTATCCGTGACTTCCATTCTGGAGTCCTAGATGGCTGCTTTGATTACACCCAGCGCTTTGCCAAGTCAACCAAATTGTCTCTTGTCGTCGCACAACGGTTTTGCGAGGCACGTCAGAAATGAGCCTGTGGCACGATTCCAGGCACAGAAGATGCCGTTCTTCTTCATCGTTCCGATATGGTCTTTCTGCGTTTTGGCCGGGATTATTTCGCTCTTGCTACCTCGGCATCGTCGGGTGGGTTGGTATGGCGTCGTGGTTTTGCTGGCGTCGAAACCTGGTTCCACACCGGCCCGTATAGGATACTGAGTGACTCCAAGCGATGCTGAACTGGTGCAGCAGGCGCTCGCCGGATCGCAGCAGGCCTATCAGGATCTGGTGAAACGTTATGCGACGCCAGCCGTGAACCTAGCGACCCGCATGGTCCGGGATCGTGCGGTGGCGGAAGAACTCGCGCAGGAAGCGTTTGCACGCGCGTTCGAGCATCTATCGACATACAACCAAGAGCGCCGGTTCGGCAGCTGGTTCTTTCAGATTCTTCACAACGTAACGATCGACTACGTTCGGCGCAAACGGCCGACCACGGTTTCGCTCGATGAGTTGGGGGAGGCCGGCTATCAGGTCAGCAATCGGGCTGGGCATCCGGGGGCCGGCACAAATTCAATGGGAAGCTTCGCCTGAGGCGCTGGCGGAACACGCTGAGCTGGCGCATGCCATGGACGCGGCGCTGGCGCTGATCCGGCCCGAATACCGAGAGGCGGTCGTGCTGCGGTATCGCGAAGAGCTATCGATTGAAGAGATTGCGGAGACCATGAGCCTGCCAACCGGCACGGTGAAGACCTATTTGTACCGGGCGCGCAAAGAGCTGGCGTCGATTCTTTCGGCCCAGGGGTGGGCCACTAGTCCTTCAGGCGCTGGTTGAAACCGCTGGCAGGCGCCGGTTGAAACCGCTGGCCAGAGAATTCCGTAAAGGAAGCAAGGAGCGACAGCGAGCACAGGGAAACGGATGCGGAACGAACGAGAGCGACTAAACGCCGAACGACAGTGGCTGAAGGCCGAAGAGCGTGGTGAGGACGATCTCGCCGAGACGATGTTTGCGCGCCTCGTAGCCGAGATGCCTGCCATCGAGGCCAGCGCGGAGTTCGTGGATCGGACGGCGCAAGCGGCGTGGCGGGCCCGCACGCGTCGGCGCATCGTGAGGCGTTTGGCCCTGATCGCGGCGGGGTTGCTGATCAGCATCGCCGGGGTCGGCTCATTTTACGAGCTAACACCGCTGGCGATCCGCCTGGTTGTGCGCGCTACGGTGGTGTTTTCGCACGCGTTGGTGTGGTTCCTGGCGTCGGCCAACGAAGGAATCAAGTGGTGGCGGATCGCGGAACAGATCGGAACAGCAGTTAGCGGCGCCATCGCCGGGCCGCGGGCGTCCGCCGGCGTCGCGGCGATCGGAATGATTGCCTTATTCGCGATATACGTCTTCCAGCGGCTGCTCGGCGAAGATTTGAGACAGCATAAAGTGAGGTAGCTATGCACATGACGCGTCGATCAAAAAAGTTTGTAGCCCTGGCATGCGCGAGCCTTCTGGCCCTGAGCATCGCAATCATCGTGCACGGCCAGACATCGCCCAACGCGACGAATCTGCGAGAACAACTGCGCGCGCGTTACGACATCGTGGCACTACAAGATGGAGTGGGTCTGGTGCCACGTCAACGCGATCGCGGTATCCGACTCATCGAGATTCGTAACGGAGGCGTGGCCATCAACGGCGACGTGGTAAGCGCGCGTGAAGCGCGCGAGCGGCTGGGCAGAGACAGCGACCTCATTCTTCGAGTGACTTACCTGGACGTCGCGGCGCAAAAGGAACTGGCTGGCGCGGATTCTGTCCGGACCGCCGAATCGGAACCGGCGTCACCCCCGCGAACGCAGATACGACGCGGCGATCTGGTGCGCATCGGTGGTGGCATCACTGTCGGCCGCGACGAATTGGTCGAAGGCGACGCGGTAGCCATCGGTGGTTCGGCTGATATCGACGGCGAGGTTACGCGGGATGTCACGGTGATCGGCGGTTCTCTGAACCTCGGACCCGAGGCGATTGTCAGAGGGGATGTTACGGTGGTCGGCGGTTCTCTGAACCGCTCACCTGGCGCGCGCATCGAGGGGAAGGTGGATGACGTCGGCTTTGGCACACAGGTTCCGTTGGGCCGGCGGTTTGGGCGCAATTTTCCATTTTGGACGCAGTTCTGGCGCGTGGGCGGCCTGGTTGGCACACTGCTGAGGCTAACGCTGCTGATGCTCAGTGCGCTCGTCGTGGTGGCGCTGGGCGGCCGATTTGTGGAAGCGATTGCGGATCGCGCGGCAACGGAGCCGTTCCGGTCGGGCCTCGCCGGCCTGCTGGCGGAGGTGCTCTTTGTGCCGCTGGTGGTCATAACCGTAGTGGTGCTGGCCGTCTCGATCATTGGCATTCCACTGCTCGTTTTGGTGCCGTTCGCGGTGGTGCTGGCTGTGGTGCCCATGCTGGTTGGCTTTACCGGAGTTGCGTACCACATTGGCCGGCTGGGGAGCACTCGCTTCGGAATCAAGGGAGGTCCCTATGCGTCGGTGGCGCTGGGCGTGGCGCTGGTTGTGGGCATCACGCTCATAGCGAGAATTGTCGCGCTGGCCGGAGGCTTCGTATTTGGCGTGGTTGTCGCCGTGCCGCTGGCCGCAATCGGCGGCTTGGCTGAGTACGTCGCGTGGACCATAGGAATCGGGGCGGTCCTCCTGACGTGGCTTAGTACGCGCCGACGTGGGCGGCCAACGGCTGGTGTCGCGGGAGCGCCGGCCGGCGAACCAAGCATGGGTTGAGGGCGGTGGCTGGGTGTAGACTCTGGCGATCGTGAGAGTGCATAAAGCTGCCGCCAGCATCGCCGCGTTCGTGATCCTCGCAGGATCGCTCGTTCCAAGTGGGCTCGCTCAAACTAGCGGCCAACTCCGTCAGCCAGCCGAGCAAACACCGGCACAGGCTTTTTCAAGCACGGCCAAGGCCGCGATCTCGCACCAACTAAGCAGGGCCGTCGATCGCGGCGACACGCCGGGCGTCGTCGCCCTCGTTGTGAGTCGTGAAGGCGCGCTCTACGAAGGCGCGGCCGGCAAGCTCGACGTTGCGCATGATGTGGCGATGCCTGTGAATGCCATCTTTTCAATTGCGTCGATGACCAAGCCGGTGACGTCTGTAGCCATCATGATGCTTTTCGAAGAGGGCAAGCTCACGCTGGACGATCCGGTGTCGAAATACCTCACCGGTTTCGACAATCTGCAGGTCATTACAAAGTTCAACGATAAAGATGCGACCTACGAAACGCGTCCGGCGAAGCGGCCGATGACCATCCGCCACCTGCTGACACACACCTCAGGCATCGGCTACGCATTTTCGAACCCGATCGAGAAACGCCTCACGGAGGCGACGAAAAAGGGCGAGTGGGAGCTGCCGCTTCTGAGCGATCCGGGCGACAAATGGACCTACAGCCCCAGCACGCGCGTGCTCGGCATGATCGTGGAGAAGATCACCGGCATGACGCTCGAGGCCTACGACCAGCAGCGCATCTTCAAGCCGCTGGGCATGGTCGATACGTCCTACGCCGTGCCGGCTGCCAAGCAGCCGCGGGTGCTGACGCAGTACAGCCGCGTAAACGGCGGCTTGCAGGAGCTGCCAAAGGCGCCCATACCGTCGACGCCGACGGCGCCGTTCCGCGGCGACGGCGGCCTGTACTCCACCGTGCAGGATTACGGCAAATTTGTCCGGATGCTACTCAACGGCGGCCACCTGGGGTCCGTAAAAATACTGAGCGAGAGCTCCGTGAAGATGATGGGCGAGAACAATATCGGGTCGATCTTCGTGGAGCTGCAGCCCGATGCCGACAAGTCGCGTACCAAGCCGTTTCCGCTGGGCGCGGGCCGGGACAAATTTGGCCTCGGGTTTCAGATTGCGTCAAGTGATCCGCAGTCCACAAAGTTCCGCAGCCCGGGCAGCATGAGCTGGGCCGGCATCTACAACACCGAGTTCTGGATCGATCCGGTGAAGCATATCGGAGGCGTCCAGATGATGCAGGTGTTGCCCTTCTACGACGACGGCGCCATTCGGACCCTGCGGGATTTCGAGGAACTGGTCTATCGGAACCTCCGATAGATCCCCTGTCGAAGCTATTGTGAACAAGCTTCCAGGACTGCGAGCGTTGCAGCGTTGCCGAGGCGCTCCGCGCCTCTGAAGCCCCACTGGGCATCACTTTACTCGTTGCAACGAATATCGTTCTGACGCATCAAATAGCGAGAACGTAATTCACTTCAAGAGGGGGCTTACATTATGTCACTACGCCCAGTTAGACAGATCCTTCAAACGAAGCCCACGATCGAAGGCGCCGGCGTGAAGCTGCAGCGAGCCTTCGGCTTTGGCAAGACAAAGGATTTCGATCCGTTTTTGCTGCTCGACGATTTCCGCAGCGACAATCCGGCAGACTATCTGGCGGGATTTCCCTGGCATCCGCACCGCGGGATCGAGACCATCACCTATGTGCTCGCAGGCTCCGTCGAGCACGGCGATAGCCTGGGGAATAAGGGCAAAATGGGCGCCGGCGATGTGCAGTGGATGACCGCCGGAAGCGGCATCCTCCACCAGGAGATGCCCAAAGGCGATCAGCAGGGGCGCATGCACGGCTTCCAGTTGTGGGCCAACCTGCCTTCGTCATTGAAGATGACCGACCCGCGCTATCAGGACATCCCCGCGAGCGCGATCCCGGAGGTAACCGACGATGACGGGACTCGCGTGCGCGTGGTCTGCGGCGAGTTCTGGGGTAAGCGGGGCCCTGTGCAAGGCGTGGCAGCCGATCCGAACTATCTCGATATCTCTGTTCCACCAGGACAGAGGAAGCGGCTCAAAATCGAGACGACGCGCAACGCTTTTGCCTATGTATTTGCTGGTTCCGGCACGTTTCGGGACACGTCGCAGCCTCGGGCGGTTCTGACAGAACAGGTGTCTAAACCGGACGGGCCGCCCGTCTACGATATCGGTAATCACTCGCTGGTACTCTTCGACCGCGGCGACGAGATCGTAGTCCAAGCAGGCGACGAGGGTATACGATTCCTGTTGGTGTCGGGAAAGCCGATCGAGGAACCTGTGGCGTGGTATGGCCCGATCGTAATGAACACGGAGGAGCAGCTGCGGCAGGCGGTTGCCGAGTTGCATACCGGCACTTTCATCAAGCGCCGCTGACCGGTGTGAAGCACAGCTCTGCATGGCTTACTCCGGGTATGCTAACGTTCTTCGGGGAGATGCGTATGAAAAGCGGCCGGATTCTCGGTTTTTGTGCATGGTTCGCGGCTCTCCTGGTATCCGGCGCATTGCCGGTGCGTGCGCAGGCTCCACCGGCGGGCAACGCCATCAGCTCGCGTACTGCGACGGTCGACGGACTCAACCTGCATTACCTCACGGCTGGTAAAGGCCCCGCGGTAATCCTGCTGCACGGCTACGCGGAGACTTCGCTGATGTGGAGACCGATTATGCCCGTGCTCGCGGAGCGCTTCACGGTCATCGCGCCGGACCTGCCGGGCATCGGTGACTCGGGCATCCCGGCGGACGGCCTGGATATGAAGTCGGCCGCGACCCGCATTCATGGGCTCGTTCGTTCGCTGGGAGTGCAGAAGGCAGAGGTCGTCGGCCACGATATCGGCCTGATGGTCGCCTACGCCTATGCGGCGCAGTTTCCGGCAGAAACCACGAAGCTCGTGGTGATGGATGCTTTTCTCCCAGGCGTCCAGGGATGGGAGGCGGTATACAACAACCCGGGCATCTGGCATTTCCGCTTCAATGGGCCGACGCCCGAAGCATTGGTGCGGGGCCGCGAGCGCATTTACTTCGATTATTTCTGGAACGATTTCGCTGCTGACAAAACGCACTCGATTCCCGAAGCAGCGCGTCGAGCCTACGCGACGGCCTACTCCGGTCCAGGGCGCATGCATGCGGGGTGGGCTTACTTCGTCTCGTTTCAGCAAGCAGCGAAGGATTTCGCGCAGCTTTCCAAGACGAGACTGACGATGCCTGTTTTGGCGATTGGCGGCGACAAATCTTTGGGAGAAGTGCTAGGACAACAGATGAAGCTGGTAGCCTCGGACGTCACGGTTGTCGTCCTGAAAAACACCGGACATTGGGTGATGGAAGAACAACCGAAGGAAACGACCGAAGCGCTGACGAAATTTCTGTGAGTTCTGGCCAAGCGCCTCAACAACGTTAGGAGAAACTCGATGTCAAAGGGAGTCATTTTCGTCGTTACTTTTATGGTCTGCCTTCTCGCTTCCGCCGCCGGTCCCACCCTTCCTCAGATGCGCATGACGCCGGCCGAAGTCCGCGCGAGTGCCTTCGATGCAAGCCAGGTAGGAAGCTCCGGATTCTCTGGAGTTCATACCAAAGTGCTCTTCGGCGACCCGTCAAAAGCCGGCTTTTACACGATCCTGTTGGTCGTGCCCGGCCACGTCACCATCCAGGCGCACTCGCATCGCGATGACCGTATGGCAGCCGTGGTCTCGGGCGATTGGTTTTTCGGTTATGGCAATCGCTTCGACGAGAAGTCCCTGAAAATGCTGCCGCCGGGAAGCGTGTATTCGGAACCTGCGAGCGCAACTCATTTCGCGCGGTCTGGCGACACTCCGGTGATCGTGGAGATCTCCGGTTACGGGCCAACTGACACGCGATATTTCGATCCCGCCAACGATCCCGAGTCTTCAAAGAAGAAATGATTCTATTCGCCCCGTAGGACCATGTGCGGCGGTGGTTGCGGCGCTATTCCCAAACGGGCTTCCATTAGTGCGGGCGTTCCAACCATTACTGACGAACTTCGAAGGGCAGGGAGATCGTCTTCGTCTCGATGCTTTTGGTCACCTGTTGAAACTTGTCGAGATCGAATGCCTGGCCGATGTGATTGCCGGAGAGATCTTCGATGGCGGTGTCGAACACCAGTTGGTACGCGCCCGCCTTCCAAGGTTCGCGTGGCGTGAAGCGCCATTCCGTTTCCTGCCGGGCGATGCTCGACTGTACCGGCGACACTGCCGCGAGCTGTCTGAGACTCCAAACAATCTCTGCAGCAGCGCGTAGTCCATCGGCTTGGGGAAAGTCACCACTAAGGCTTCCGACGTCGCCGCTTTCGGCGCGGTCACGCGCCAGGTCTTGGGATCGGGCGGCATTCGGTCCGCCGGCCCGCCGCGAAACGACTTGCGAAATTCCTGCTGAAGTGCCACGCCGCGCGCGTCTTTCCATTCGCGGTCGATGACCAGCGTGTAACGCTTTCCTTCGACAATCGGAGGGCCGAGCTCCATCTCCGGCAACACTCCGCGCTTGATTCGTCCGGGATCGAAGAGCACGGTGAGCCGCGTATTTTGGGCGTCCCAGAGTTCCTGTTGGATTTCGACAAACTCGAACTTCAGCGGCTGGCCCTGATCGTCGAGCAAGTGGATTCGTTGCCACGCTTCGCCGCGGCTCATGGGCGCGGAAAAATAGATGTACAGCTTCAGCGTGTTGCTGGGTAACACGTCCGTGGAGGGATAGACGTGCAGGACGCGCGTGGTGGAAATTGTCTCCCGCGGCGGCCCGTCAAATGTGGCTTCGACAAGCTTGCCCTGCGGCGCCTGGAAAACGGCGCGATAGCGCACGCCCGCGACCAGCGGAAAACGCGGATGAAAAACGAGAGAGCCGCCTTCGACAGCGTAAGTACCCGAGGAGCGGGGGGACATCGCCGGAGCCGCTGTAGACGCGGAAAATCGAGGACCAACCCTGCGCCGGCTCGCGCGGGCCAGGATTCCAGCCGGCAACTTTGAATACGCCGCCTTCGAGCCGGATCGCGACATCTTGCGCGGCTGCGGTCACCCCCAGGAAGAGGGTGACCGCAACCAGACGCAAGCCTGACTCTCTGTAAAGATGCCGCCGCTTTACGGGAGCGCGATCGCCCGCAGATCGAGCGAGCCGTTGCTGCTGCCGTCCATGAGCACCAAGGCATTCGAATCGTCGAGATGGGCCAAATGTCGCACGCCCTTTAGTTCGCTGATCTTCTGAAATGGAACGCCGCCCGTGTCCATAACCGTCCGGCGAGGTGATGGGCTTGTAGGCTTCAAGGTTATCGGCCTGAAGCTTCTGAATACCGTTGCTGGTGTTGGCGATCAGAATGAAGCTGTGGCCACCCTTCTGGTAAGGGACCATGTCGAGAGGCCGATTGCCGGCACCGAGGTCGGCGATCGTCGTGCCCTTCACTTGAGCGCCGGGCTTCAGATCGCTGAGCGGAATCTTTACCAGAGGCGTGCAGGTGTAGGCCGCCAGGATGTATTGCTGATTCTGGATCGTGTAGGGCACGAAGGTCCGCACGGGAGCTTCCGTCTCAAAATCTCCGTGCGACGCGTGCCAGATCTGAACCGTGGCGCCCTTGGCCGCCTGAGTGAACGGAAAAGGGATCGAGCGCAACGCCGAGGACCACTCCTCGTTCGACAGAGCCGGCCACAATCACGTTGCCATTCACAGAACGCCATGTCCGTGATGGTTTGCATGCGGGGGTTGCCGCCAACCGTGCTCTGCGCATTCTTCGGCGCATCGACAAGGCTGATGCTGGAGTGCTTGACGTTGTCGAGCGAAAGAGCGGTCAATTGCCCGGCCGCATCGACGCGCACGATCACGGGCGTCGCATCCGGCCCGCGTCCGCGGGAAACGGACAGGTAAGCATTCATGGAGATGGGATTGACCTTCACATCGTTGATCAAGATCTGATCCGCGGAAGTGCCCAGACAGCGAGGCGATCTTGGCGTTGATTCCCTTGACGTCAAGCTTTGCGGCGGAGCCTGGGGTGCGGTCGTTGGTGTCGAGGGCCACGATCGAGGCGCCCACGGAATCACCGACAAACAAGATGCCGTCCGGTCCGAAGGCGAGAGGCCCTGCGGATTGCAGTTGAGCCTTGCCCGGAGCAAGGTCGGCGGTTGCAGCTGTCAGCGGCGCGGGATGGGCCGCGGCGAATGTGTGAATGTTAAGCCAGCAGTCAAGCACAACACGGCCGCCAGCCCGAACGCTACCGTTAAAAGTGTTCCTCGGCGCATTTTATCTCCTGCATGATGTTGGTTTCGAGGCGCTCCCGATATTGCACCTTTGCGAGCTCGGCGGTCAACGGCGGGGACGGGCCGGTAGTGGGTCGGTTTGAACCTTTGGTCGTTAGGCCACGTTCCGATAATCCCGTTTATCAGGAGTTGGGAGATGAAAATTTCAACCCAGCCTCAGCGCCGCCAACTATGTAGTAAAGTTGGGAGCCGCCATGAACTTCCGCATTTTCAGCTGGCCCGGCGCTATCAGAGCCGCCGTCCTAACTCACATAGCCAGTCGTGGTCTCAGCAATTACCACGGAAAGAAGCTCGTCTCAACATGACAATCCCTGCAATTGAAAGGCAAGCCGTTTTTTACGCGGATCGTTCTCCGAACATCACCAGGTGCAAGTTCACGTGTCGAACAATTTGACTCGTCAAGGCTTCACTTGGCCTTGAAACATTGCCTTACCAGCATTCGAACGCCTATGCTGGTATCCACTCCCCGCAATGTCATGGTTCTTTTTCGGGGAAAACCTCGCGCCGAGAAAAATCTGACCGAACGTGAAACCGAACCGTTATGGTATTGCTGTGTGTCCTGCTTGCTGAGCGGACAAGCTGCAGCGGTGGTGCGGTGTCAGCGGCAACCGTGGCACGTCGTCACCTTACTTGCGCTATCCAAGTAACCCCAGCCAATTCGTCTGCTCGCATGGCCGCAACCAAGTCCATTCACGGCACGGGGATTCTTAGCAACGGTAGCACCGATTTGACTAGTGCTGTCACCTGGGATCCTCGGTGCCCGCAACCGACGATCAGCGGTGCGGGTTGGCGATTTCAAAGGCCCAGGGCACTACAACCATTCTGGCGACTTCGGGCAGTATTACTGGTTCAACGGGTTGGACCGTGGTGGCGCCAGCCCCAGTTTCGGTTGCGGTCAGCCCAGCCAATGCTTCGATCCGCGAGGCACCAGCCAGCTTCAAGGCCGCTCGTGCGTTCGGCCACGGAAGCAGTTCGAATCTCACAGGATCGGTGGCGTGGACTTCGTCGAAGCCCACCGTGGTGAACATTAACTCGGCTGGACTGGGGACTGCTTTGATCGCTGGCAACGTCCGTTACCGCTTCGTGGGGCCGTGAGTGGGTCGGCTGCGCTGACAGTGACGCTGCCCTCTCCGCGCTTTGCCTATGTTGCCAACCGGCACGACAACAGGTTTCCGTCTACGCAGTAGATGCAGTTAGCGGTCAGATGCGTGCGAATCGTTACTTAACGGGCGGCATCTCTCCCGTTTCGGTGACAGTCGATCCCATGGGGAAGTTTCTATATGTGGCGAATTTGATGTCCAGCAACGTTTCCGCATTCACGATTAATGCCAGCACAGGAGTGCTAGCGGCGGTCGCGGGCTCACCGTACGCTGTGAGCAGTTTCCCCGAATCGTTGGCAGTGGACCCATCAGGGAAATTTGTCTATGTTGCGAATAATACCGGCGCGGTTGCCGCGTTCACAATCAATACCAGCACAGGTGCGCTGACGCCGGTCGCAGGCTCGCCCTTTCCTGCGGGCGCTAATCCTGTTTCCGTTTGGGTGGATCCCACGGGGAAATTTCTATATGTGGCGAATTTCGGTTCCGGCAATGTTTCTGCATTTGCGATCAGTCCCGGCACTGGCGCACTCATCCCGTCCGGGCTCACCGTTCGGCGCAGGCACTAACCCTACCGCAGTGATCGTGGATCCCACTGGACAGTTCGTCTACGTGGTTAATTTCGGTTCTAACAGCATTTCCGCGTTTACGATCAATGCCAGCACAGGCGTGCTGACCGGAGTTTCGGATCGCCTTTCCCTACAGGGCTCACCCGACTTCTCTGGCGACGATCCCACCACGTTCGCTTATGTGACAAACTCCCGTTCTAAAACGTCTCCAAGCTCGCTATCAAGTCGCTAACGGACACTTCGGCGTTGGGCTCGATCCCTACGGGCACTGCCGATCGTTATAGTGGATCCTTGCGGGAAATTTCCTTCGTGAGCGAATCATCTGAGTTCCAACGCATTTCCGCGTTCGCCGTTGACGCCACCACCGGGCTCCTGACACCTCAGAGTGCGTTCGCAGCGCGCTCAGGGCCTTCATCACTTGTCATCAAGATGCAACCCGCTGCATTCATACCTGAGTTCGCCTATATCACGATACCATGGCAACAACGTCGCAGCGTACACAATCGATACCAGTACCGGGGCCTTGTTGAACGGGGTCTAATTCGGCAGTCGCCACGTCCAAATCGAGAATGTAATGGTCACCCTTTCGGGACAGTCGTCTATGGGCGAACGATGGTTCAGTCAAGTTTCTCGGTTTGTCCTCATGCCTTACAACGGAGCGCTGTAAGCGTGGCGGGCTGGCCTTTTGCTGCTGGCAGCTTCCCCATTTCGGTGGCGATTGACCCTTCGGGGCGGTTCCTCTATGCGGCGAATAATGGCGACAACAACGTTTCCGCGTTTACGATTAATCCGAACACGGGAGCTCTAACCACGGTGCCGGGCTCGCCGTTCGTCGATACCGGTATTGACCTCCCCGCCTCGGTCGCGGTCGATCCTTCGGGGCAGTACGTTTACGTGGCGAAATCTGCTTCATCATATTTCCGCCTTTACAGTCGATTCAATTACAGGAGGTCTGACCGTGGTTCCGGGCTCGCCCTTCGCCGGGGTCCATGGCCCTGTATGGCTGACGGTAGACACTACGGGGAAGTTCGTCTATGTGGCCAATAGCAGTTCCAACGATGTTTCCGAGTTCACCATCGCACCGGGTACTGGAGCCCTAGTGGCGGCAGGTTTGCCTTTCGCGGCGGGCACCGCGCCTAACTCCGTAACCGTGGACCCTACCGGGAAGTTCGCCTCCGTGTCGATACTGCTCTTCAAACTCGCATGCATATCAATCCCGGGCTGTTGCAGAAGCAGGATCACTTTTCGCTAAAGGCATCATCCTTTTTTCGATTACTGTGGTTACTTCTGGGAAGTGTGCTTGTCTGGCAACATTAATAGTGTTTCCCCATTGATCATCGACGCTGTACCAGAACACTGTCGCCG
This sequence comes from uncultured Acidobacteriota bacterium, assembly GCA_963810155.1. Taxonomy (GTDB): domain Bacteria; phylum Acidobacteriota; class Terriglobia; order Acidiferrales; family UBA7541; genus Palsa-189. Next base: position 23,071 of record CAWEMN010000001.1, on the reverse strand, counting down.
GTCGGTTCAGTCATTATCTGGGCCCTGCCAATCGTTGATACGATGGCCAACTTCATGGTGGCCTTCATTTTAATCGCCAAAAAACCTACCGGTTATCTAGACTCCCGCACATTGCGGCCGGATAAGTCCTGATAAATCCTCTTCTCGAAAACTGACCCACTACCGAAGGGCCGGTGAGACTAGACGGCAAGGCGGCGACGGTCTTCGAAAAGACGCGCGGTGACGGCGCCAAAGATGGCGCCACCAACGTGAGCCAGGTAGGCCACGCCACCCGACTGCACTGTGGCTACCGACCCGGCACTGAAGAGTTGCATCACGAACCAGACCCCAATGATCAAGGCGGCCGGAAGCATGGTGAAACGCACGAATACGAAGATGATCAGCAACACGCGAATCTCATCGCGAGGATAAGTTACGAGAAACGCACCCATGACGGCGGCAATCGCGCCGCTCGCACCGAGGGTGGGAACCGTGGAACTCGGACTAGCCGCGATCTGAGCCAGCATGGCGACCAAGCCGCCGACAAGATAGAAGATCAAATACCGCAGCGGATTCATGGCGTCTTCGATTTCGGGTCCAAAGGCCCATAAAAAGACCATGTTGCCAATGATGTGCAACCAACTGCCATGTATAAACATGGAAGTAAGAAGAGTGATCAAGTCCCGGCCCGTGGTGATATTCGCGGGGACCGCCGCCCACCTGTACACAAATGAATCGCCACCCTGCAGCTCAAGAAAGAAAACGAAGACGTTTGTGAGAATGATGCCGGCGGTGATGATGGGAAAATGCACCGGTCGCCGGGAAACGTCGCTTAATGGAATCAAACCTCCCACTGTGGTGCCTCCTCAGGTGCTGGCGGTCAAAGCAACTTCGCGGGCATCGCCCCATCGTTTATCTTGTTCAGGCCGATCTCGTGGCTGCTTCCGCTGCGGCTATCCGCCAGCGGGCGCAACTTTCGCCCGCCGCTGACCCAGGCGCGAAAGCGATCCATATAGAGATACACAACCGGTGTGGTGTACAGCGTCAGCATCTGGCTCACCATCAGGCCTCCGACAATCGCGATTCCCAACGGGCGGCGAAGTTCGGAGCCGTTTCCTCCGCCAATCGCAATCGGTAGCCCGCCAAACATGGCGGCCATCGTAGTCATCATGATGGGCCGAAAGCGCAGGAGGCAGGCTTGATAGATGGACTGCTCGGGGCTATTGCCCTCCTGGCGTTCCGCGTCGATAGCGAAGTCGATCATCAGGATGGCATTCTTCTTCACGATCCCGATCAGCAGGATGATACCAATCAAGGCGATGATGCTCAGCTCCGTGCGAAAGATCAGGAGCGCCAGCAGCGCGCCTACTCCTGCGGAGGGAAGCGTGGAAAGAATCGTGATGGGATGGACGTAGTTCTCATAGAGAATTCCGAGAACAAGATAGACCGTGACCAGAGCCGCGAGGATCAGGTAAGGCTGCGTGGCGAGGGAAGACTGAAATGCCTGCGCCGTGCCCTGAAAGCCCGGATGAATCGTAGCCGGGATGACCATGGAATGTTCCATGTCCTGAACCGCGACGACGGCGTCTCCGAGCGGAACACCGGGCGCAAGGTTAAAGGAAAAGGTGATCGCCGGAAACTGCCCCTGGTGGGCGACGGTGAGTGAGGTCATCGACGACTCATAGTGCGTGAAGGCGCTGAGCGGAACTTGTTGCCCCGTGGTCGAACGGACATAGATATTCTTGAGCGCGTCGGGGCTCTGCTGAAATTGCTGGGCCACCTCCATCACCACGTGGTACTGGTTGATGCCCTTATACATGGTGGAGACCTGCCGCTGGCCAAAGGCGTCGTACAGCGCGTTATCGATCATTTGCGGGGTCAGGCCCAGACGCGAAGCCGTATCGCGGTCGATGACCAGGCCGGCCTTCAGTGCGCGGTTCTGCAGATCGCTATTCACGTCCTGAAGCATCCGGGATTGCGCGCAGCTTCTGTTCCACGACGGGCGCAAAGGAGAGCAAATCCTGCAGGTTGTCGCCCTTGCAGCGTGTACTGGAATTGCGCGTTGCCACCACGCCCGCCGATGGAGACGTCCTGCTGCGGCTGCATGAAGAAAGTCGCTCCGGGAACGCGAGCCAGCTTGGGCCGCAGCCGATTGATGACCTCGAAGACGCTAACCTTGCGCTCAGCGAGCGGCTTCAACGAGATACTGAGCCCAGCGTTGTTCGCCTCGATTGATATAGCCGGATACAATTTCCACGGCTGGATCGGCTTTGACAATGGCCATGTAATCGATCAGCTTTTGCCGCATGGTTTGAAAAGAGGTGTCCTCGCTGGCCCGGGCGTTGCCGTTGATGCGGCCGGTGTCCTGCTGCGGAAAGAAACCTTTGGGAATCACAACGTAGAGATAGACCGCCAGGCAGACCGTTCCCAGCGTGATGCCCAGCACGAGCGGCTGGTGCCGCAACACCCAACGCAAGCTGCTCGCATATCCGTCGTAAAGCCGCTTGAATCCCCTGCTCGGTCGCGCGACCGAGCCAGTTGTGCTGGCGGTCTTTTTCCGCCTTGAGGAACTTCGCACACATCGCCGGCGTGGTCGTCAGCGAAATGATCATGGAGATGGCCACGGCCACGCTCAACGTAACGGCGAACTCCCGAAATATGCGGCCGAGGATGCCTCCCATCAGCAAAATGGGGATGAACACGGCGATCAACGAGGTGCTCATCGAAAGGACCGTGAATCCGATCTCACGCGAACCGCGCAACGCGGCATCGTGGGCGGAAAGGCCCTGCTCCAGATAGCGGGAGATGTTTTCGATCACCACGATGGCGTCGTCCACAACAAAGCCGGTGCGAAATCGTGAGCGCCATCAGCGAGAGGTTGTCGATGGAGTAGTGCAAGCAGGTACATCACGCCGAAGGTGCCGACCAAGACAGCGGCACCACCACGCTGGGTATGATCGGTCGCCCAAGCGCTGCCGAGGAAGACGAAGACAACCAGAATGACCAAAAGAATCGAGATGACGAGAGTCATTTCGACGTCTTTAACCGAGGCCCGGATCATCCTGGTGCTGTCCTCGGTCACCTCCAGGCGCATCGAAGGCGGCATCGATGCCTGCAGCAGCGGCAGAGCGGCGCGAACGCGGTCAGCTACTTCGATGACGTTCGCCTGCGGCTGGCGGAATATATCGAGTGTCACCGCGGGCTTGCCGTTCACGAATCCTGCATTGCGAATGTTCTCCTGGCTATCGACCACCGTGGCCACATCCGACAGCCGCACCGGCGCTCCGTTGCGATAGGCAATGATCAGCGAAGCGTATTCCTTGGCGAGAAAAAGCTGATCGTTATTGTTGAGCACGTACGGCGCGCTTGTCGTCGGAAAGCGCACCTTTGGGCACGTCTGCATTGGCCGCGCCGAGCGCCGCGCGCACCTGGTCCAGGCCGAGCCCGAGTTTGCTCAAGAGAAGCGGGTTAATCTCCGCGCGAACGCCGGGCCGGGAACTGCCGCCCACATTCACCTGTCCCATGCCCGGTATCTGGGAAAGTTTCTGCGCCAGAATGGACTCCGCCACGTCGTAAAGCTGCGGCGTGGTGGCCGTGTCCGAAGTCACCGCCAGATTCATGAAGTCCGAATCGGCGGGATTCACCTTGCGCCAGTTGGGATTGGTCGGCAGGTTTGCCGGCAATTGGCCGCGCGCCGCGTTGATGGCCGCCTGCACATCGCGTGCGGCAGCGTCAGCGTTGCGATCGAGATCAAACTGCATCGTGACATTCGTACTGCCAAGCTGGCTATTGGAAGTCATCTGCGTGATGCCGGCGATGCGGCCGAACATACGCTCGAGCGGAGTGGCAACCGCCGTGGCCATCGTTTCGGGACTCGCGCCCGGCAGGTTCGCGAAGACCGTAATCGTGGGGTACTCGACTTCAGGCAGACGAGCCATGGGAAGAAAGCGGTAGGCCAACGCACCGGAGAGGAACAAGGCAGCGGTCAGCAGAAACGTCGCTACAGGCCGCTTAATAAAAGGTGCGGAGATATTCATAGCTGTGCCGAGCTAACGATCTTCGATCCCTGGCACCTCATATCGTCTCGTACATGAGGATTTTCGCCTAACACTATGATGCTAAGCGCAAACCTCCGATAGGGAGAGCCTGCAAAGGGGAAAGTATCTTCGGAGGGCCGCTCGGTTGCAACGGCCATATCGATGCCGATCTCCAAGCGGATGGAGAGTTCGGCAGAGAATAAAACGCCGGCAGTTTCAGCGCGGCGATTTCGGCGCTCTGCTTTGCGCTACTTTAATTGAGCAAACGTCACTTTTGCGCTTGAGCCGAGCTTACCTTCGCGGCGGCAGGCACCGGACGCGAAGCGATGTAGGCGACGATCGCCACAATGTCTTCCGAAGTCAGCTTCTCCACGGGCTTTTGCATGAGGGGAGTCCACACACCGTGGCGAGCCCCTTGCTGCATGTCGTAGATCTGGCGGGCGAGATAACTTGGCGAACGTCCGGCCAGCGGCGGTACGGGACCGACACCTTCGAGATTTGCGCCGTGGCAGAGGCCGCACTGCACCGTCTTGCCTCCGCCACCGGTGGTAACGAGAGCCTCACCCTTCTTGATGCTGCCGATGGGCGCATAGGCGGTGAATGCGGAGTGATCGTCGCGCAGAGTCTCGGTCGCTTCGGTATTGTCCGGAACCTCGATAATGCGATTGCCGAGCGGCTCGGTCTCGTTGCCTTCCAACTTCAAGAACAAGCCCGCAGCGATGCGCGTCTTCGGCACCGTCTTGGTCTCAACAACCTTGATCCAGGGCGTCCACGGCAATCGAGGCGAAGTACTCAGCGGCGGCCTTGACCTCATCATCGGTCATGGCTTTGGCGAAAAGGGCCATTCTTTTGGTGTTCGCTTTTCTGGGCTCCGCGCTATTCCTGACGCCATTTTTGAAATCGGCCATCTGCTGCACGAAATAGGAGACAGGCAGGCCTGAGATGCCGGCGTTTTCGGCTCGGCCTTTGCCATTGGGATAGTGGCACAAGGAACATGCGAGTACGTCGGGCTTCTTGCCGTGAGCGACGATGTCGGGCATCGGGCCATGATCGCCCGGATGCCAGTCGGCAGGGCCATAGGTGTCACGAACTTGCGGCAGAGTAAACGACAAGTCGCTGCCCGGAACGTGTTTTGGCGACATGTCGGGTTGCGCGGGCGGGGCTGCGGGAGCTGGCGGCGCATCGGCACCGTAAGCCCAGGGTAGCGGCCCCTGCTTTCCTTTTTCATCTTGCGGGGCGGCGATTGCAGCGATGGCGATCAACGGAATCGCGAATAACGCAATCCATAAGACTCGTGAGGGACTCTTCATGGCGTCCTCCCGGCGGGCGAAATTACTGTAGAGCCGTAGTCGTTCGGGTCAGGGCCGAAGTAGAACTCATCCCCGCTAGCGTGTCAAGGCAGATGAGTCTGATCACATTGCTCAGCAGCGGCTGATATCGATGGCTGACTGAAGTCGCATTTGTCGAATCTTAACACTGAGGAATGCAACGCCTCACCGATCGGCATCGAGCGTTCCACCTCGACGATGGGCTTAACCGAGTTCGCAGAGATGCCGAGTGACGGCAGCGCGCGGAATCAAAACTCCGCGCGGAACATGAATTCGAAGCGCCGAGGCGCGCCGGATCCCACAGCGCCTGTGTTGATGATGCTGTTAATTCTGCCGAAGCTGCCGTTCACCGAGGCCGGGCTGCCCGTCAAACTGCCAATGCTGCCGGATGGACTGCTAAAAATAGGATTATTGAAGAGGTTATATGCCGAGGCCCGGAAATTCAGCGCCAGCCGCTCCGTGAGGGGAAAGCGCTTTTGCAGGGAGTTGTCGAATTCATAGGCGCTGGGGCCGTAGGCGATAAAACGCCCCGCGTTGCCCCATGTGCCTTTTGCCGGAAGCGCAAACGCGGCCGGGTTAAACCAATTGGTGATGGTCTGGTTGGCAGCGTAGATCGACACTCCGGGAACGAGATTGGGCCGTTGGCTGGAGGTATTGCCATCCAGAAGATCCCCGGACTTGCGTGACATCGTTATATTCACCGGCAAACCCGAGCGCGCCGTAACGATTCCGGAAAGTTCCCAGCCTCCGAAGACACGCGACGCCGTGCCGCTCGTCAAAAATTGCTTGCCGCGGCCGAAGGGAAGGTCGTACACAAAGTTCGTGGTCATGTTGTGCCGCACGTCCACGCTCGTACTGCTGCGATCGCACGCACGGCAGGCCATGTTCTCGATCGAGACGGCCTCCCCCGATCCGATCGATGCGTCGGCAATGCCGTGGGACCACATGTAGTTCGTCTGGAAGAGCAGTCCCTTGGTGAACCGGTGGTTGATCCCCACTTGTAGCGCATTGAATTCGTTGTTGCCATCATTCGCCTTCAAACCGAAGGAGCCGAAGCCCGCCAGAGGACGCTTACCCGTAAGCGGATTGATCAGATTCACCGTGTACTTATCGAAGAGGTGGTGTCCTTCTCCACCCGTGTAGCCCACCTGAATAAGCCAGTCCTGCGGCAGCCGCTGCTGGATCATGAAATCCCAGTTTTCGTAGTACAGGTCCTTACGGTGGCGATCGATCGCCTTGGGGCTGAAGAGTTGATTCGCAGGATTAAGAAAGGCGACCAGCGGAAACGCCAGCGCGGGAAAATCCGAGGAGGAAAGCGAGTAACGCGGCACGGCGCTTTCGGCCGGATCGCTGAAGTCGTCGTTCTGGTTGCCGCCGTAATACATTCCGAAGCCGGTGCGGATGACAGTTTGCCCATGCAAAGCAGCGGGCGCCCAAGCCAGGCCCAGCCGCGGCGCGAAATCCTTCGTGTTCGGATCGTAATAGGGCGTGCCTTTGGGGCAGAACCCTCCACAGGCGGTGATGTCCACGACGGCCGAACGGTCGAAGATTTCGTGCGCCACCGAGTAATATTCGTAGCGCAGGCCCAGGTTCAGCGTGACGTCCGGAGTGACGCGGATCTCGTCTTGAGCGAATCCCGCTGCGAAGGTCCGCCGGTTGCCGACCACGCCTTCGCCCTGCAGGTAGGTCGCGGAATCAGCCTTGTTGTTGATGAAATCGGAGTTCGACGCGTACGTGACCGACGAGGTCGTGAGTGTGTTGCCGGAATTGTCCAGGCGGATGCGGCGGACATCCACTCCGAACTTCAGCGTATGGCGGCCGAGGATCTTGGTCAGGTTATCGATATAGGAGAACGTCGTGCCGACTTCCGTATCAAGCGACGTGTCGCTGACTCCGTCGAAGCCGGGCACGCTGACCGCCACCGGCGAAGTCCCATAGGAAAAGTTGTGGTAATTGGCGCGATTGAGCCCGAATTTGACCTCGTTCACCAGGCTCGAGGAGAAGGTGCGCTGATACTGCATCACGACATTGGTCGCGATGAGCGGAATCGCGTTGTGGCTTCCCAGCGCGTCGGTGGGGTTATCGATATACGCGTTGTCGACGTTGTAGCGCACATAGACCGAGTTCTTGTCGTCGAAGCGGTAATCGAAGCGGGCCATTCCGGCATCTTCGCGAACCGTATTGGTTGCGACGACACTCACCTGATCGCTGATGCTGTCAATTGGCGTTTGCCCGACGGGATAGGCGTCCAAAATCGGCTTCAGGACGGGAGAAGTCGCGAGCACCTGCGACCGGAACGCCGCATTAGGAACCGCGTTTTGAAACGTCACGCCAAGGCTCTGCCGCAGCCCTTCGTAATTCGCGAAAAAGAACGCCTTGTCCTTTCGGATGGGCCCGCCGGTGCTGGCGCCGAACTGATGGAGAGAAAAAGGAGGCAAAGTTGCGCCGTCGAAGGGCGATCGGGAATCCAGGGCATCGTTACGTAGCGCGTAGAAGAGACTCCCGTGGAAATCGTTCGTCCCTCCCTTGGATACGACGTTGATCTGTGCCCCGCCGGCATCTCCGCTCTCCGCGGTATAGTCCGTCGTGCTGACCCGGAATTGAGCGATGGAGTCGAGCGCGATATTGAGCCGCGCGTCGGCTTTCTGCGTTTGCTCCTGCACACCGCTGGCATCAACGCCGTCATAAGTGAAATTGCTATCGTCGAGCGAATGGCCGGAGAATCGGATCGCGCGCTGCGCGCCGTCGCCATAGTTGATGGCGCCCGGGGCCAGCATCATGAGGCTGGCCCAATTCCGCCCGCTCACCGGGATCTCCTTGATCTGTGGAGATTCAATCACGCCGCCCACCTCGGCATTCGTGCGGTCCAGAGTCTCGGCCTCAGCGACCACCTGGATGCCCTCGGAAACAGTGCCGAGCTCGAGCTTGGCGTCGACCGTTCTGGTTTCGCCATACTCCAAGTCAACGCCCGTAATGGTGGTTGGTTTGAAACTTTCTTTACTGATGGTGAGCGTATAAGTGCCCACGGGCAGGGGCGTGATCTCGTAAAGCCCCTTTCCGTCCGTAACCACGACGCGATGAAGCCCGGTTACGGGCGATTCCAGCACGACATTCGCGCCGAGTACCACCCCGCCGGACGCGTCTGTCACCGTGCCGTTGATGGCCGCGCGATCCTGGGCCAGCAAGGGCGAACTCGTCACGCAGACAAATACAAATATCCACAGGAATGATCGTTTCATAACCTCTCCGGGTCTCCGACGTCCTGCTGGGAATCTGAACGCAGGAGAGATTTAAAGGAGAATGATTACTGTGTCGTTACTAGCCTGTAAAAATTGCGCTGATATTCACCGCTCAGCTCGATTACTGCCGTTTGTTAATTTATTTTTCACGCGAGCGTAATGGAGTGGTGCGATGTTCGGGGGTTATTCGGAGAGCGTTCGGAGGTTCCGTTTCATGAAAAAAACCATTCTTTTTCTCTTCGCATTGCCAATTGTGGCGGCCCTTATGTGGCATTGGACTGTGGGAGTCCAGCCAACGGCCGCCCAGACGATTCCTGCAGACCGGATCGTTCCTGGGGAGAAAATTGTCGGCGGACCTTATGTCGTGAATGCAGGCCCCAGAGAGGCTACCCTGATGTGGGTCGTGCAGACCGCCGAAGCATCCGTGGGCACGACGCCGGAAAAGATGAGCAAGACGATACCGAATTTACGCGTCGCCAAGATTGCGCTCACCGGACTGAAACCCGGGAACACCTACTACTACCAATCGTTCCCCGGCGACGCCGGCAAGGGATCGTTCAAGACACCGCCTTCCGGGCCTGCCCGATTCCAGTTTGTGGTCTTCGGCGACACACGCACGCGGCACGATGTCCATCGCATGGTGATCGGCGGGATCCTGAAGTATGCCAACCCCGATTTTGTGATGCATACCGGCGACCTCGTCGAAGATGGCGGGGACAACTCACTGTGGCCGATCTTCTTCGATGCTGAAAGGGAACTGCTCCGCAAGACCGCATTTTTCCCCGCGCTGGGAAATCACGAGCGTAACGCTTCAAATTACTACGACTATATGGACGCCAAGCCTTACTATTCGTTCAACTGGGGCAGCGCGCATTTCGCGGTCATCGATAGTGACATTGCGAATTTTGGTCCCACCGAGGCGGAAAGAACGTCGTTTTGGCAGCAGGAAGTAAACTGGTTGCAAGCGGACCTGCGCGGCGCCCAAAAAGCGGATCTCCGCTTCGTCTTCGCGCATCATCCGCCCATCACCGCCGTGAAGCGCAGGCAGGGCGACAATCCTCACATGACTGCCCTCGAACCAATGTTTGAAGAGTTCCGCGTTTCGGCAGCCTTTTTTGGTCACGACCACAACTACCAGCATTATGTGAAGAACGGCATTTCGTACTTTGTTACCGGAGGCGGAGGCGCGCCCCTCTACGATGTGGATTCGCCGCCGGCTGATATCACCAAAAAGGTGGAGAGCACTGAAAACTTTGTCATGGTAAACGTCGATGGCGGGAAGGCTTTCGTCGAAGCTCGCAAACCGGACGGGCAGATATTGGATACCGCCGAGCTTGGCGCGTCGAAACCCGGCGAATCGTCCAAAACCAATAGCGCGGCAAATCAACCGACTGGGCGCTAGGTCCGCCTCGCTCTCCTCAACTTTGCCCGAGGCTATCGGCATGTATGGTCCGCCGCAGAGTTGCAAGCGAAAAACGAAGATGACAGTTGGCCGGCGCTAATGTATTCGGCCTCTGTTGGAGTCAAAGACTCCTGGCCAGGGGCAAAAGCACTCCCGACGCGCGGTTCAAAGAACAGTTGACAACGGTACTCGGAGTCCGATATATCGGTATCCGAGTATGCGTGGCGATATCAAATCTTTTCTGCCATTGTCGCCAGCCATTTTGCATATTCTCCTGGCGCTTGCCACCGAAGACCGTCACGGCTACGGCATCATGCAAGAGGTCGCTCGCCAGTCTGAAGGGCAATATCGGTTGGGACCGGGCACGCTCTACGACAATCTGCAAAAGCTTCTCGATCAAGGGCTGGTGAAGGAATCTGCGGGACGAGGCGCAGACGATCCGCGCCGGCGCTATTACCGCTTGACCTCATTTGGCCGACGAGTGTTGTTAGCTGATCTGGCTCGGTTAGAAAAGGTGCTAATCGAAGCAAGACTACGCCTGCGTCAGATGAACCCGAGCAAAATATGAGACGTGCTGCTTATCGCTGGCTGATCCGGTTGCACCCGCGCACCTTCCGCGAGCATTTCGGCGATGAAATGCAGAGCATTTATGACGACGCGGCGGCCCGACAAGATTTCCGATTGTTCACCGATTCTGTGACGTCGCTTATTCGCCAGTGGTTGTTCCACTCCGATCTTTGGAAGCCGGTGGTCGGCGCTGCTCTATCAATTTTGGTTGTCCTTAGCTGTGCATACTCCTTGAAATCCTCTTTTGACAAGACTCTACGCAGAGGAAATCCGCGGCGCGACGCCGAACTTAGGCGAAGGTATTTGAGCGAGCAGCGAAGAACGCAAAATGGGACTCCGGCACAAGTCTTAGAGGCGGCAGATGCACAGACTGACGGCGCGTCAGCGCTAGCAAACAGAAAGGTGACGGGTCCAGTGGACGCAATTCCCAGCATCGTCGCGGCATTCCAACAGCACCCCGTGGTGATGATCGGTGAGGATCATTGGCTTCGTGAAGTGGGAGACTTCTATATTCAGTTGGTCCGAGATGTTCGGTTTCAACAAAGTGTTCAGGACATAGTCGTCGAATTCGCTAGCCGTAATAACCAACCCCTTCTGGACCGATACATCGCGGGGGAAGACGTCCCTACCGCAGAAGTCCGTCACATCTGGCGCGACACTACCAAGGTGGCCTCGTGGGAATCTCCGATTTATGCGGAATGGCTTGGGGCGATTCGGGATGTCAATAAAACGCTACCGCCAAATCGGCGCTTACGCGTGCTCGCCGCTGATACTGCTGTTGATTGGAGCGGCATTCGTACCCACTCCGATTGGGAAGCTCTCGGCGGCGATAATAGCCCTTCGTTTGCAGACGTGATCATCGAACAGGTTCTCAGGAAGAAGCATCACGCTCTGGTCGTTCTCGGAACCAATCACGTGCTGAAGGCCGGAGACCGGGATCTAAACGATAACACCACCACGCGCGTTGAGGCACAACAACCGGGCTCAACGTACGTTGCACTCTTGATTTGCCATGGCGGCGTAGCAAATGCGGCGCAGGATGTACTCAGGTTACCGAATCTAACCCCGCCCGCGATCATTGAGCTCGCTGGACCTCTTCCGGGTAAGCCAATGAATTATGGTAACCATAATGTGCCACTATCCGAAGAGGCAGACGCGCTGCTTTATCTTGGACCACCCGAATCGTTAACGATGGCATTCCCTCCGCCTCGTAGCCTTGAGCCCGCATACATGGAGGAAGTTGATCGACGGTCGATGATTGAGTGGGGAGAGTTGCGGGCGCGGAAGTTTCTTGGCGCTGCGGCCCAGTGAGTAGAAATCGCCTCTCCAAGTCCGAGAAACGGGGCGGTCTCAATGGATCTTCGCAGCGCATGATTTTTGCTACTTCGAGAGCTCGGCGTGGAAATGACCTTCAACATCTTTGCGACTCAGCGGGTTTCCGGCTTTGGCCAATACAACCGAATAGACCACTTCATGGCCTGCAAGCTGCGCGGTAATAAATGCCCCGTCCTCGGGCAGCTCCTGATAGATGAATTTTACTTTTCTGCCGTCTTCCAGGGTCTTGATCCACTCTTCGTCTGGCATCGTCGGTACTCATCGATCGCGTAAGATGAGTGCTTTCTTACAGTCCCTCTATACCCTCAATTGCGGCCGGTGAATACTGTTTTGATCGCCGGATCAACGCGCACTCCTCCGCTCAGTGAAAGCGGATGAAACTACCGGTCGGCCTTACGCGGCAGGGGCGACTTGATTCCGTTCGTTTGTTCTCCTCGCGCGGATTTGGCCACGCGCGGCTTCGCCATCTCTTTCTGGACGGCGAGGAGTGTCGCCTTGCGGGATTTTTCCTTGGCTTTCTTTCCAACCATGGATCATGGTGGCAGGAAGAGCAAAACAATGCAGTGCGATTTGGCACAGTTTCAAACCCGCTGGAATACGGGGCCAGGCCTGCGCCGGGCAGAAAGTTTTCGCCAGACGGGACCATAGGCTCTATAATCAGCGCCCTCTGGACGCACTTACCACCAATCGAGATGGGAGTTCCTCCTGACTTGGAAAATCTCGTGCTGCAGGCGCAGTTGACAACCCTGCCCGTCGTGGGCGCGGAGTCGCGTTTTCCGGCGCGGAGGATCTACTGCGTGGGCAGGAATTACGTGGAGCACATCCGCGAGATGAAGGAAGCTGACGAGCGCGACCCGCCTTTCTTTTTTCAGAAACCGACGGATTCGGTGGTGCCTGACGGAGGAGTGGTGCCCTATCCGCCCCTCACCAAGGAGCTGCATCACGAAGTCGAGCTGGTGGTGGCCATCGGGCGAGGCGGCCGGAACCTTCCGTCGGGCACGGCGCTGGATCTTGTGTTCGGTTACGCGATCGGGTTGGACATGACGCGGCGTGACTTGCAACGCGAAGCGAAAAAACGCGGCCTGCCCTGGGAGATTGGCAAGGCCTTCGATCACTCGGCTCCCTGCGGGCCCATTCATACCGTTGCGTCCACGGGCTATCTCACGGAGGGCGCGATTACGCTCGCGGTGAACGGCTCGATCAAGCAAAAAGGCAATCTTCGCGAAATGATCTGGAATGTGCCCGAGATTCTCTCGAATCTTTCCAGTCAATACGAGCTCCGGCCGGGCGACTTGATCCTGACGGGGACGCCTTCGGGGGTGGGACCCGTCGTGCCGGGCGACCGCCTGGAAGGCAAGATCGATCGACTGGGATCGCTACACATTACCATTGGACCACCGGAGGCATGACCATGCTGCCCATCGAACGTATCGACTATTCGCCGATCAAAGACCGGCAGAAGCTGGTATTGCCCGGCGGAGCGCGCCTGGCCGTCTGGGTGATTATCAACGTCGAGGAGTGGAATCCGCAGGAGACGATGCCGCGGACGGTCCTCACACCTCCTGCCGGCGGCTCGCCAATGCCCGACATACCCAACTGGGCCTGGCACGAATACGGAAACCGCGTGGGCTTCTGGAGAATGCTGGAAGTTTTGGATCGCTTTCGGGTGCGCGCGGCTCTAGCCATCAATGGCTCCGCCATCCGGAGCTACGAAGCGATCTCGCGCGCGGCACTGGAACGCGGATGGGAGTTCATGGGCCATGGCTTCGGCCAGAAGAACATGCAGAAGGTTCCCGACGAGCGAGCTGACATTGTAAAAACGGCCCAGGTGATCCGTGAATTTACGGGCCGAGCGCCGCGCGGGTGGCTGGGGCCCGGACTAACCGAGACGTGGGATACGCCGGATATCCTAGCCGAGGAGGGCTACGATTACGTCTGCGATTGGGTGCTCGACGATCAGCCCGTGCTGCTGAAGACGCGCACGCGTCCGATCGTGAACATCCCGTACACGCAGGAATGCAATGATGTGGCCATGATGCTGATCCAACACCACAAAGCAAACGAATACCGGGACCGGGCCATCGACCAGTTCGATCAGCTCTATGCCGATGCAGAGCAATCGGCGCGAATCATGGCGCTGGTGGGACACCCCTACATCATGGGAGCGCCTCATCGCCTGCGCTATTTTCGAGAAGCTCTCGAGCACATGCACTCGCGTCCGGGCGTCGTGTTCTGGACCGGCGAACAAATCCTGGACTGGTACCTCGGCGCCGCAGGTCATCAGGGCGCAAAAGCATCAGCTCCGGGCTCTTCGAGCTCCGCGTCATCCGCTAGCTAGGCAACTCGGTGGAAACACAGACGAGCGCTGCGGACCACCCATCCGGTACGCGCTCCGTGGCTATCGCCATGTTCGCCGTGCTCCTGGCTTCCTATGCGATTAATGCGATGGACCGGCAGCTCTTCCCCATACTCGCGCCTGAGGTGAGGCAGGAGTACGGCTTTTCGCTCGCGGCGATTGGGCTCCTCTCCACAATTTTTACTCTGGGCATGGCCCTGGCGGGACTGCCTACCGGCTACCTGCTGGCGCGATTTTCCCGCAAGACGGTGCTGCAAGTGGGAATCGCGATTTTCTCGGCGGGCACGATACTTACCGTCGTCTCTGCGGGATTTCCGGACATGCTCATCTACCGGGCCGCAACGGGTATCGGCGAAGCCATGCAGCTCACGGTGCTTCTGGCCATCGCGGCGAACTATTTCATTCACTACCGCGCAGCCGCCGTGGGCGCAGTCAATTTTTCTTTCGGCATCGGCGCCATTGTCGGTCCAATTCTGGGGGGCGCACTGCTGGGACCCGCCCGGAGTTGGCGCGTTCCAATGGTCGTCTTCGGATCTCTGGGCTTCGTGGCCATTGCCATGGTCGCAGTGAGCGTGCGCCGCTGGTTCAGCGAGACACAGAGAGCCGCCAATATGCTGACGGATTTCACCGGGGCCGCTACGCTATTGAACCGAAACACAGTGCTCTTGACCCTGATGAGCCTGATCGCGGGCCTGATCATCTATGGCTATCTCGGAATGTATCCGACCTTTCTGCGGGAAGCGCTTCATTACTCACCGACCGCGGCCGGAACCGTAATGAGCTCGAATGGATTGGGAGTTCTGGCCTCGATAGCCGGAGGCTGGCTTGGCGATCGCTTTTCGCCTCGGTGCCTGATGAGCACCGCGTTCCTCTGCGCGGCGGGCCTGGGATATCTTCTGTTTCACGGATCGGAAGCATTCGTGGCGCGCGCGATTCTGTCGTTCTGCTGGGGCTTGATCGTCAGCGGCACGATTTACGTGAATCTGGCGGGCTATCACGTGAAAGCAGTACGGAGCAGCCTGGCCAGCCGTGCGTCAGGCATCTTCGTGACAAGCCTGTACGCGTCCGCTGCGGGGGCCGGCTACCTGATGGGCTGGATTGCCGGCCACGCCGGATGGATGGCGGCGGGAGAGATCCAGTTTTCTCTGCTCGCGATCGTTGCCGCAGGCCTTGCGCTAGCGCTTCAACCCAAGCAGATGTCATTGCGGTGAAAACGCTCCGCAGATTCCCGTGCGCTGGAGTTGCGCTGCTGATCGCTGTGGCAGGTTTTGCAGCGGCGACCGCTCATGCGCAGGCGATGGCTGAAGTGACGGTCAATGTTTTTCCAGGTGGCTTCAACTGGCCGAGCTTTGTGGCACGGGAGAAGGGTCTCTTCGAGCGCAACGGCATCAAAGTGACGCTGCAGGAGACGCCGAATTCAGTGGCACAGATGACCGGGCTTTCCGAGGGCAAGTTCGATATCGCGATTACCGCCGTCGACAATATCGTCGCTTATGTGGAGGGCCAGGGAGAGGCCCCGATCGGCGCTCAACCCGAGTTTTTCGCGTTCATGGGCAGCGACAGCGGTTTCTTGAGTCTTGTCGCCTCTCCCGAGATCAAAAGCGTTGCCGATCTGAAAGGCAAGGCTTTGTCGGTGGATGCCCGCACGACGGGATATGCCTTTGTGTTATTTGACATGCTCAGGCGAAATGGCCTGCCGGAGCAAAGCTATCGCATTGATACGGTGGGAGGCATGACGCAGCGATGGGACGCCCTGCGACAACGGAAGCAGGATGCCACCCTGCTCTCGACGCCATTCAACATTCTGGCCAGGGAGCAAAAATTCAATCAGCTCGCGCAGGTAGTCAAGGTGATCGGCCCCTATCAAGGCAATGTAGCCGCTACGCGGCGCTCCTGGGCGCGAGCCAACAGAAGCAAAGTGATTGCCTTCATCCGCGGCTACACGCAGGCCATCGATTGGCTCTATGACAAGGGCAACCACGACGAGGCCATCAGAATCCTCTTGAAGAATCTTCCGCAGATGTCTCCGCAGCTGGCCCAGCAAAGCTACAACGAACTCCTGGACTCCCATGACGGTTTCTTTCGCAAGGGCCGCATAAACCTGGCAGGGCTCCGCACGGTCCTGGCCTTGCGTAGTCGCTATGCAGCACCCAAAAAGAGTTTGGCGGACCCGATGAAATACTACGATTCCAGCTACTACGAGGCCGCGATGCGCTAGTGCTCCGATCCCAGGGAGTGCGACGCGGCACGAAAAAGAGGATCAATGATACGGCTGGCGTTCTACTGCTGCTGGGTTGGCTGGATGGGGAGAGGCGCTTTCGGGCCGACGGCCGGCTGACGGGCAAATCTGCCCCACATCGCGAGCAGTAAGATCAGCAGGAGCACCGATACCGCAATTACGAACCAGGGTTGCCGCCGAAGCGCATCTTTGACCGTCATCTAAACCTGCCCAGATATGCGAACCTCGCTGCGATTTAGGACGAGTCACCGGGCTTAGCCACACAGAAAAGCGCCAATCGTCAGACTGGGACGCCGGGGGCAGCGGCACGAATTTCTTCGGGCGTCGTGCTCACACTGACGCGGTAGCGCTCGATCCACACCTGCCCGAGCGACATCAAGCCGGTATACAAATATCCCCAGACAAAAAGCAGAAGGAAAGGCGCGGTTAAATAGTTCTCGTTCTGAATGGAGTAGTAGACCGTGGCCGCGAAGTAGATCCCCAGGGCCACTTCAACGTAAGGCATCCAGCCGGCCCGATTCTTGTAACCTTTGCGGCGCCACGTACCGGCCTGGCCTTCGATGCGATATTTGGGTGTGCGCGCGAAGTCAGAGGTCACGCCGAAAATCGCTTCGAGCACCGCCTTGGCATTGCGCACGGAAAGCCCGATGCCCACGGCCATGACAAACGGGAGGTAGATGATTTTTCGGGTCCAGGTTTTGGGATAAAGCGCTCGCTGCGCCGTGAGATAAAAGCCGGAAATGGAACAGCTGGAGGCCAGGAAGAGGGGCAGATCAATCAGCAGCATCTGCACCCAGCCCTGATAAAAACGCACGATCATCGCGGGCAGCAGCAGCGTGGAGAGCAGCACCATCAGCGGGTAGCTGATATTCCCGGTCAAGTGAAAGAAGGCCTCAGCCTTGACGCTCGCGGGTAAATCGGAGCGCAGGACGCGCGGCAATATTTTCTTGGCCGTCTGCATCAGGCCCTTGGCCCAGCGTGCCTGCTGGGTCTTGAAGGAGTTCATTTCCACGGGCAGCTCTGAAGGACAATCGATCTCGGGCAAATACAGAAATTTCCAGCCGCGAAGCTGCGCGCGGTAGGAGAGATCGGTATCCTCGGTGAGGGTATCGTGCTGCCAGCCGCCGGCGTCTTCAATGGCCGTTCGCCGCCAGACTCCCGCGGTGCCGTTGAAATTAAAGAAGCAGCCGCTGCGGGCGCGGGCGCCATGCTCGATCACGAAATGGCCGTCGAGCAGAATGCTCTCGACTTCCGTCAGCGCGGAGTAATCGCGGTTGAGATAGCTCCAACGCGCCTGCACCATGGCCACATTGGCTTCGCTGAAATAGGGCAAAGTGAGGCGCAGAAAATCCGGCGCCGGCTGGAAATCGGCGTCGAAAATAGCGATGAGCTCGCCGGTGGCAGCCTTCAGGCCCTCGGCGAGCGCGCCCGCCTTGAAGCCTTCGCGGTTGGCGCGATGCAGATAGTGGACCTGGAGTCCCAGGGCGCGATAGCGCTCCACGCATCCGCGCGCCACTTGCTGAGTCTCGTCGGTGGAGTCATCCAGCACCTGCACCTCGAGAAGCTCGGGCGGATACTCCAGCCGCGCAATGGCATCCACCAGCCGCTCGACGACGTAGCGTTCATTGTAGATAGGAAGCTGTATAGTTACCTTCGGCCAGTTGACCGGCTCGGGAGGCTTGGCGGGCACATTGTTGCGGTACTTGGTATAGCAATAGACCAGCCAGTATCGATGGATCCCATATGCTGCGAGGACAATCAGAATCAGGAAGTAGGGAATCATGATGCCCAAATCGAAAGCGTTGAGCTGGTAGATTCCGCGAAACGGATCTCGCGCGGGGTCGGTGAGCCGTGACCAATAACTGGCGGCTGCCGCAATCAACATCATGCTATTAGCACTGAACAAGCTCTGTTCTCCTCACCGGCCAGCACTCTTACCGATCCGCCTCGTCAATGACTCGCCGACCAACCGCTCGGGAGCTTCACGGGACTCAGGGCGGCTCGATGTCTGAGTCCGTGCAGTTCGCTTCAGCCCCCAGCCGCGCAGGCTCCCGCGTGCCTCAAACAGCGGCGGCCATCGCCGGCGCACTGACACTCGAGGCGCTCTTCGCGCGAATGGCGTGGCTCGGCGACCTGAAGATCGAGGTGATCGAGACCATCGCCCTGGCACTGGCTGCCGGCATCGTTTATTTCCTGGCGCTCTACGCCTTCGAACACTCCCCGAAAAGCCGCTCGGCCCTCTGGATCATCATGGCCGGGGCGGTGCTGTTTCGCCTGACACTTTACTCGCTCACGCCGTCGCTTTCCACTGACATTCAACGCTACCGGTGGGACGGCCGGGTGCAAAACGCCGGCTGGAATCCCTATTCCGTGCCGCCCGACGACCCACGACTGGCCTACCTGCGCGATCCGGGCTGGGCCATCATGCCCGGTCCGGAAATCCCCTCCATGTATCCTCCGCTATCCCAACTTGTCTTCCGGTTCACGGCGCGCTTTTTGCCCGGCATCATTGCTTTCAAGCTGCCTTTCGTTCTCGCAGATCTTCTCGTGCTGGCCATGCTGGCAAAGTGGCTGCAATCGTACCCCGATGGCAACTACCGGCTGGCCATCTACGCCTGGAACCCGCTGGTCATCGTCGAATTCGCAGCCAGCAGCCATAATGACGCGCTGGCTATTGCCGCCATGATCGCCGCCCTGGCGATCATGGAAAGGCGACGCGGCGCAGCGGTCTGGCCGTGACGCGACGGGGCGCGACAAGCTTGGACCTGACGCGACCGGGCGCGTCGGGGTCGTCGCTATCCGTCCTGGCTCTGACCGCCGGAGCGCTCGCAAAACTTTTTCCCATTACCTTATTGCCCCTGGGCCTGCGGCTTGCGGGATGGCCCCAAAAAGCTCGCGGCTGGCTGGCCCTAAGCGGAGGAGCATTGCTCGCCGGCATATGCTTTTGGCCCTATCGCTCCGCGCTCGCGCAGCTCCCGCAAATTTTCGTTCGGTACCAGGCCATCTGGCAAAACTACAATCCCAGCCTCTACGCCGTGCTGCTGTGGTTTACCGGACACGCAGAGATTGCCGCCGGAATCGGCGAAGGCATCGTGCTCGGCGTGGCGATCTGGGCCGCGGCGCGGAAGATCGATCCGTTGCGCGCAGCCTTTCTGCTGGTCGGCGCCATTCTGATGTTCGCGCCCAACACATATTCCTGGTACGTCACCTGGATGGTCCCGCTCCTTTGCTTCTTTCCCAATCCCGCCTGGCTGCTCCTGACCATTTTGCAATTTCTTTCGTACAAAGTGCTCATCGAATATCAGATCAATGGCATCTGGCATTTCGATCCGTATTTTCAATGGCTGACCTACGCGCCGTTTTACGCGCTGCTGATCGGCGGAGCACTGCTGAAACACAGGCGGCCGGACGCGCCCTTGGTCGAGAGAGCCGTCGAAGAGACGGCTTAACTCAAGCTGGCCCTGCAGTTATACGTTTATACGATGATGGAGAGGCTGGCGCCGGTCTGCGGCGGCGGCATCTTCGAGCGATCGACGGGGTTGTACAGCGTGTCGCGCTCCACGGGCACGCGGCCCGCTTCGCGGATCAGGCGCTCGAGCTGAGCGCGCGACGTGAACTGCTCGGTCGTGGCGCCGGCATCGTGATAGATCTTCTCTTCCACCACGGTGCCGTCGATATCGTCGGCGCCAAAACGCAACGCGATTTGAGCGATGCGCGGCGTGAGCATGATCCAGTAAGCCTTGATGTGGTCGAAATTATCGAGCAGCAGGCGCGATATGGCGATGGTCTTCAGATCGGTGAAGCCGGTCGGCTTGGGCAGATGCGCGAGCCCGGTATTTTCGGGATGAAAGGCCAGCGGGATAAACGCCACGAAACCGCCGGTTTCATCCTGCAGCGCGCGCAGAGCCAGCAAATGCTCGACGCGCTCCTCATCGCTCTCGATGTGCCCGTAGAGCATGGTGGCGTTGGAGCGCAAGCCAATCTGATGAGCCGCGCGGGCGATATTGAGCCACTGCTGTCCGCTGACCTTGTGGTCGCAAATCACTTTGCGCACGCGCGGGTTAAAAATCTCCGCGCCTCCGCCGGGCAAGGAGTCGACTCCCGCATCTTTCAGCGCGAGCAAGGTATCGCGAATCGAAAGCTTGGAGATGCGCGCGAAATAGCCGACTTCGACCATGGTAAAGGCCTTCAGATGCACGCCGGGACAGCGAACCTTGAGCCCGCGAATGAGGTCGAGAAAATATTGAAAGGGAAGATCGGGATGCAGGCCGCCGACCATGTGGAATTCGGTGGCGCCTTCGCTGACGCCCTGCGCGGCGCGCTGCCAGATCTCTTCCAGCGCGAAGGTATAGGCTCCGGGCGCGTCCGGGCTGCGGCCGAAGGCACACAGCTTACAATGTGCCACACACACGTTCGTGGGATTGATGTGCCGGTTGATATTGAAGTAGCAGATGTTGCCGTGACGCTTCTCGCGAACGTCGTTGGCAAGCCAGCCTAGCGTAAGCAGATCGGGCGAACGATAGAGCGCGACGCCGTCCTCGAGGCTGAGCCGTTCGCCGGCCATTACTTTGGCGGCGATGGGCGCGAGGCGCGCGTCATCGATTACCGGGGCGGAAGCCTTTATTCCCGTTATCTGCGCCACGCTCATACACTCACCGCAATCATCGTAGTCTCAGACCGCAAAGTAGCCTCACACCGCAAAACGATCCTCTTCATCCGGTCAAATGACTCAAGCGCGCTCAGGGCGCGAGGGCCACGGCGGCGCCCCAAAAGAGCAGAAACAACAGACTAATATAACCGTTCACCGCGAAAAACGCAGCATTCAGACGCCGCAAATCCCCGGCGTGCACGAGGGAGTGCTCATAGGTGAGCAACGCGGCGACCACGGCAATGCCCGTCCAGGCCGGCCAGGGCAGACGAAAACTCGCGGCCAGCCAGGCCAGCAATACAACCATGATGGCGTGCATCCCGCGGGCGATCAGCAAAGCTCGGGCGATGCCAAAGCGCTTGGGCACGGAATAGAGTCCGGCGCGGCGATCGAAATCGAGGTCCTGGCAGGCGTAAAGCACGTCGAAGCCGCCCACCCAGAGCGTAACTGCGGCGCAGAGAATCAGCATGCGCAGATCGAGCGCTCCGGCGACGGCAATCCACGCGGCGGCTGGCGACATTCCCAGGCAGAACCCAAGCACGACGTGAGACCAGATGGTGAAGCGCTTGGTGTAGGAGTAAAGGAAAAGAACCGCCAGAGCTACCGGCGACAGCTCGAGCGCGAGGCGATTCAGCTGCCACGCGGCGATCACCAGCACGGCGGCGCTCGCGAACGTGAACGCCCAGGCAAATCCCATCGAAAGGGCGCCGGTAGCCAGGGCGCGATTGCTGGTGCGCGGATTGGCGCGATCGTAATGCACGTCGGCGATGCGATTCATGGTCATGGCCGCCGAACGCGCGCCGACCATGGCCACGATGATCCAGATCATCTGGCGCAGCGATGGCCACGCCCGCCCCTGGCCATAGCGCGCGGCCAACAGCGCTCCCGTGAGCGCAAAGGGCATGGCAAAAACCGAGTGCTCGAATTTGATCATTTCGAGCACGGTGCGAATGCGATTTGGTTTGCCAGTCAACTTGCCGGTCGATTTGTCCGTAGGGGTAACGCTCATGAGGAGTTCGCGCGAGCCTATATCTTAAACGCTTTTCGCAGGGGCTGGCCCTGCCAGGCGAACTGGCGGTTCTGCGGCAAGCCCATCTGCGCCAGCACACGGCAGACGTATTGCGTGACCAGGTCCTCGATGGTCTGAGGCTGATGATAAAACGAGGGGATCGCCGGCATGATGACGGCGCCAGCTTGCTGCGCCCGCAGCATATTTTCCATATGGATGCGGTTGAAGGGCGTATCGCGCACGCACAGAACCAGGCGCCGGCCCTCTTTCAGAGTGACGTCGGCAGCCCGGGAGACCAGGTCGTTACTCGCGCCGCCGGCAATCGCAGCGAGCGTGCCCATGGAGCACGGAATGACGCACATGGAGTCCACGGGATAGCTGCCGGAGGCGATCGAAGCGCCTACGTCCGTGTTTGGCAGGATCTCGATTTTGCCGGCAGGCTTGCCCGCGTTCGAACGTACGCCCGAGCCCACGATGCGGCCGGGCAATTCCGCCAGCGGCGCGGCAATCTGCAGTTCGTGTTCAAGCAGGCGCATGCCCGTCTCAGTGACCACCAAATGAACACGGGCAACGCGCGGGTCGGCGTCCAACAGGCGCAGCATGGTCTGCGCCAGCACCGCGCCGGAAGCGCCAGTGACGCCGACGATAACGACTTTGCCTTCGGGTAATTCCATAGGTCTTCGTTGTAAAGATACTACGAAATTGGTGGCGGCGCGCCGGGGCGCCTCAGTGGAGCGCTACTGAAATGGTGACCTCGATAAGCCGCATCAGGATGCGGGTCGCCAGGAGGGCAATCAGCCAATGCCCAATCGTCCGAATCCAGTTCGTTGCGATGAGACGGCGAATATTCGCCTCGTCGTATCCGCTTTCGGCCATACGGCCCTGGATGGGGCGCTGCCATACGAAGGTGGAGATCAACGCGACGATGTTCA